>JAXGPA010000009.1:0-4615 GCA_040767195.1 Syntrophales bacterium | reverse complement strand
AACACGCCTGAATGATTTCGGGGAGGCGGTCCTCGGGTGTCGAGAGGGGGGGGGTGACGATTTCATGAGGACGAAATACATTTTTATCACCGGCGGCGTGCTCTCTTCCCTGGGAAAAGGCCTGGCGGCGGCCTCCATCGGGGCCCTCCTGGAGTGCCGGGGCCTCAAGGTGACGAACCAGAAACTCGATCCCTACATCAACGTCGATCCCGGAACGATGAATCCCTTCCAGCACGGCGAGGTCTTCGTCACCGACGACGGCGTGGAGACGGACCTGGACCTCGGCCACTATGAGCGGTTCACCTCGGCGACCATGGGGCGCAAGAACAATCTCACCACGGGCCAGGTCTACTTTTCCGTCATTTCCAAGGAACGCCGAGGGGAATATCTCGGCGGGACCGTCCAGGTCATTCCCCACATCACCAACGAAATCAAGGACTGCATCGGTATCGCCGCATCGGGGGTGGACGTGGCCATCATCGAGGTGGGGGGAACGGTGGGCGACATCGAAAGTCTTCCCTTCCTCGAGGCCATCCGCCAGTTCCGAAACGAAGTGGGACGGCAGAACGCCATTTTCATCCATCTGACCTGGGTTCCCTTCATCAAATCGGCCGGGGAGGTGAAAACGAAGCCGACCCAGCACAGCGTCAAGGCCCTTCGGGAAATCGGCATTCAGCCGGATATCCTCCTGTGCCGGTCCGAGAACGTTCTTTCCGATGACATCCGCCGGAAAATTTCCCTTTTCTGCAACGTGGAGGTCGAGGCCGTATTCACGGCCATGGACGTAAAGTCCATTTACGAAGTTCCCCTGAACTACCACCTTGAAGGGGTGGATCAGAAAATAGTCGATCTCCTCAATATCTGGACCGGTCAACCGCGGCTCGGCGAATGGGAAAAGCTCGTGGAGACCATTCGGAGCCCGAAAGAGGAAGTGACGATTGCCATTGTGGGAAAATACGTGGACTGGACCGACTCGTACAAGAGCCTGAACGAAGCCCTGACCCACGGAGGCATTGCCCAGGACTGCCGGGTCCATCTCAAGTTCGTCGATTCGGAGAAAATCGAGCGGGAAGGCATCGACGGCCGTCTGGACGGTGCCGGGGGGATTCTCGTGCCGGGGGGCTTCGGGCGGCGAGGCATCGAGGGGATGATCCAGGCGATCGAGCACGCCCGGGTGCGAGGGATTCCCTATTTCGGTATTTGCCTGGGCATGCAGATGGCCGTGGTGGAGTTCGCCCGGAACGTCTGCGGCCTTGAGAAGGCGAACAGCACCGAGTTCGACGGGGAAACCCCCCATCCCGTCATCGATTTTCTCCCGGAGCAGAAAACCATCGTCGACAAGGGCGGAACCATGCGCCTGGGGGCCTGGCCCTGTTCCCTGGAAAAAAACACGCGGGCCTTCGGGGCCTACGGGAGGAGGGAAATCAGCGAACGGCACCGCCATCGCTACGAGTTCAACAATGCATACCGGGAACGCCTCGCCAACGAAGGCCTTCTGATCAGCGGCACGTCGCCGGACGGCCACCTGGTAGAGATCGTCGAACTCGAAGGCCATCCGTGGTTCCTGGGGTGCCAGTTCCACCCCGAGTTCAAATCCAAGCCCCTGCAACCCCACCCGCTTTTCGTGCGGTTCATTCAGGCGGCCCTCCGTCAGGCCCCGCAGGGGCGGACGTGATGCAGCGGAAACGTGGAATGACGACACGGAAAAGGACAAAAGAATTGAAAAAGGCTTTTTTGAGCTGGGCTGGTGCCGCCGTCCGCTTCATGGATCGATTGCAGGGGTGGCATGTCTCTGTCGGGAAAGACCCCCGAGGCCTTCCGCCGAAGACCCTCTGCCTGGCCCCCCTGCGGGAAGGCACCCTCCCGTGCGGACTGGCGGGAATCCTTTCCTTCGCCGTCGTCAAGGAAAGCCCGATGGCGGACATCGTCGAACGCCTGTCCCGGACCGCCGACACCATCGGCGCCCGGTCCTTCGCCGGTCCTTCGGGAAATCCCGTCCCTGCCGAGGACTATCTCGGCGGGGAGAGCACCCTCCAGGCACTGGAAGAGGGAATCCAGGACCTCAAGACGGACGGCGCCATGGGGGACCTGTTTTTCCTGGAGTTTCTCCAGGGGGCCCTTCGGGACGTGATGACGACCCTGAAAGAGCGGCTCGAAAGGGAAGAGGCGTGGGTGGACGAACAGGTGGAACGTTTTTCCACCGCCGAGCTTGAGCGGGTCACGGGCTTCCTGATTCGTCTCCGCGATGCCCTGTGGGCCATGGAGAGGGACATCCTCCTTCCCCTCGATGAAATCCGGGCCATGGGGCGGGGAAACGGTGACGGCCCGACCCGGGAAGGCTTCCGGAAAATGAGGAAGATCGGCCTCCTTTTCAGCGCCCTGGATCGTCTCGAGGTTCGGGGTCGGGACTCCGCGGGGATTCAGATCGCCTTCACCCTGAAAGACCGGTTCCGTCTGCCCGTCGTCCTGGACCGCCTGAAAGAGGAAGGCCTTTACGGGGATTTCGAGAGACGGCTTCATCCCGGGGACACCGTGGACGGTTCCGTCCTCCTGTCCGACGGGACCCCCCGGAACATGAACCCCTTTCTTTCGTTTACCTACAAAAAAGCCTCCGTGACGGGGCGTCTCGGGGAAAACGGGGCTTACCTGAAAGAGCGGATCCGCCGCGACCGGGTTTTTCAGGCCTTTCTCGATGCGCCCGTTGAGTCCGAAATGTATCTCATCCACACGCGGTGGGCTTCCGTTGGGTCCATCACGGAGGACAACTGCCATCCCATCAACAATTTCACGCTCCCCGCCGGCAACGGTCCGACCCATCATGAATCGGTGTACCTTCCCGCGCGGGAATATCTTCACTACGGCATGGGCAACTGGACCGTCGACGTGGCCCTGAACGGGGATATCGACAATTACAGGGATCTCAGGGCGGCCTTTGAAAACGAAGCGCGCGAGACGATTTCCTACAAGGTGACGACGGACACGAAAATCATTCCTCTCCAGGTGGCCAGGTACCTGGAACGGGGACATTCCCTGAAGACGGCCTTTCGGCTCGCGGTGAGCGATTTCGAGGGATCCCACGCCATCGCGCTGCAGAGCAACCTCGAACCGGGAACGGTTTATCTCGCCCTCAGGGGAAGCGGCCAGTCACTCTATGTGGGTCTCTGCGAGGACAAGTATCTTTTTGCCTCGGAAGTGTACGGCCTCGTGGAATCCACGCCGTGGTTCGTGAAAATGGACGGGGAAGCCGAGCGGGTTCCGGGGGACCCGTCGACCCGGGGCCAGGTATTCGTCCTTCGCGAGGGCGGCGGGGGTCTCAGCGGCATCGAAGCCCTCTGCTATGACGGACATCCACTCTCCCTGGAGGCGAAGAGCGTCAAAAAAGCGGAAATCACCACCCGGGACATCGACCGGAAAGACTACCCTCACTATCTCCTGAAAGAAATCCTCGAGGCGCCTCTCTCGGTCCGGAAGACCCTGCGGGGAAAATACCGCATCGAGGGTTCCGACGGGTCACGGCGGGTCGTCTTCAATCTCGGCGGGGACATTCTGTCGCCCCGTCTCAGAAGGGCCTTGGCGGAGGGAAGCCTTCGAAAAATCTTCATTGTCGGGCAGGGGACCGCCGCCGTGGCGGGGGCGGCTGTCGCCGACGCCTTTTCCATTTACCTGAAGGGGCTTAACCTTCGCGTCGAGTCCCGGAGGGCGACGGACCTCAGCGGTTTTCTTCTCGACGAGACCCTGGAAGACACCCTCGTCGTCGCCGTGACGCAATCGGGCACCACGACGGACACGAACCGGGCGGTGGCCATGGCCCGGGAAAAGGGAGCCCACCTCATGGCCATCGTGAACCGCCGCCAGTCGGACATCACCCACATGGTGGAAGGGGTCTTCTACACGAGCGACGGCCGCGACATCGAGATGGCCGTGGCCTCCACCAAGGCTTTCTACTCTCAGGTTGTGGCCGGTTACATCCTCGCTCTTGCCATTGCCGAAGAGGTGGGGACCCTGTCGAAAGAGAAGCTTCTCGAAGAGATCACCCGCATCGAGGAAACCCCGAAACTCATGGAACGGGTTATCGCGACACGGGAGGACATTCGGGGCGCCGCAGGGGACGCGGTCAAGCGCAAGCGATACTGGGCCGTCGTAGGCAGCGGTCCCAACAAGGTGGCTTCCGACGAGATCCGGATCAAGCTGAGCGAGCTCTGCTACCGGACCATCTCCTCGGATATCATCGAGGACAAGAAGCACATCGACCTTTCCGCGGAACCCCTGATCCTGGTCTGCGCCGCCGGAAGCCCCGCGACGGTGCTCGAGGACATCGTCAAGGACGTGGCCATTTTCAAGGCCCACGCCGCCTCCGTCGTCGTCATCGCCGACGATTGGCAGGCGGCGGAATTCCGGCCCGTGTCCGACAGTGTCATCCCCGTTCCCGCCGCCTCCTTCCCCCTGTCGGTGATCCTCAATACCCTGGCGGGCCATCTCTGGGGATATTATGCCGCCTGCAGCATCCACGAGGGATCAGCCTTCTTTCACGACCTTCGCAAGAAACTTTCCGAGAAGTCCCTGGAACTGGACGCCCGGAACTGCACGATCTACGAAAAGATCGCCGACCCGGCCA
>JAXGPA010000008.1:0-12707 GCA_040767195.1 Syntrophales bacterium | reverse complement strand
CCGCTCCTCGGGATCTGCCTGGGGGCGCAGATCATCCTTTCGGAAAGCGAGGAAAACAGCACCCGGTGTCTCGGGATCCTGGAAGGGCGGGCCCTTCGTTTTCCTCAAACGGGCCTGAAAATTCCACATATGGGATGGAACGACACCACCCGTCACCGGGAGCACCCCCTTTTCGAGGGGATTGACGGGAAGGCCCAGTTCTATTTCGTTCACTCCTATTATCCCGCCCCTCACCGGTCCGAGGATGTGCTGGCCCACACCGACTACGGCGTGGCTTTTCCTTCCGTCATCGGCCGCGGCAACGTGGCGGCCGTCCAGTTTCACCCGGAGAAAAGCGGGCGGCAGGGGTTGAGGCTCCTCGAAAATTTCTGTTCATGGAACGGCGAGGCCTGAGGATGCTGAGCAAGAGAATCATCATATGCCTGGATGTCCGGGCGGGCAAGACGACGAAAGGCATCCGTTTCGCCGGGAACGAAGATATCGGCGACCCCGTGGAAATGGCCCGGGAATATTACGAACAGGGCGTCGATGAACTCGTGTTTTACGACATTACCGCCTCTTCCGATGCCAGGGACATCATGATCGATGTCGTCCGCGCCGTGGCAAGGAACATCTTCATCCCCTTTTCCGTGGGCGGGGGCATCCGCACGCTCGAGGACATGTACCGCGTTCTCGACGCCGGGGCGGAAAAGATCAGCATAAACTCCGCCGCCGTCCTCGACCCGGGGCTTATCGGCCGGGGGGCCAGGCATTTCGGAAGCCAGTGCATCGTCCTGGGGATGGATGTCCTCAAGGTGGAGAAAACCGCCAGGATTCCCTCGGGGTACGAAATCTACATCAACGGGGGGAGACAGCCCATGAACCTGGACGCCCTCGAATGGGCGAAAAGGGGGGAAGCTGCCGGGGCCGGGGAAATCTGCCTGAATTCCATCGACGCAGACGGAACGGTGGAAGGGTATGAACTGGAACTGACGGCCCTCATCTCCCGAAACGTGGGGATACCGGTCATTGCCTCGGGGGGGGCGGGAAGCCCGGAACACCTCAGCGATGTTTTCAAGATCGGCGGCGCCGACGCCGCCCTGGTCGCCTCCATGGTCCATTACCGATGGCATACCGTGGCCGACATCAAGAAACATCTCGCCCTGGAAGGGATTCCCGTCCGGGAAATCTTTTAAGGAATAAGGGGCAGGGAATTAGGGGTTGACAAAAAGAACGCCAGCTGTTTAGTATTAAACCCAAGATTTGACCGCCTTCCGAGGCCTGACTCCGGACTGTCGCTTCATCGACGGGGGCATGATGCTTCGCTGGCGGGTTTCAGTTTATTTCCAGAAATCACGAATGGGGAGGACTAAGAGGAAATGAGAAAGGCCCTTCTGTATGCGATGGTGCTCTCCCTTTCTCTTCTGCTCGGCTGCGCGGGCATGCCGGGGACGGGAGGAGGGGGAGGTAAGGCGGAAGACAAGGGACTGGATAACCTCCCGCCTTACACAGGTCCGAAAATCGGCGTTGCCGTCATGGATTTCGAAACCAAGGTTCCCGGTCACGGCTGGCGGGTCGGCTACGGGGCGTCGGACATGCTCACCACCGCTTTGGTGAAGTGCAAAAAATTCCGGGTTTATGAACGGGACAAGCTGGCGTCGATCATGAAGGAGCAGGGTCTTCAGCTGAGCGGTGCCGTCGACGGGGCCACGGCCGTTCGCGTGGGAAAGCTGATTGGTGTGAAGTACATCGTCACCGGTGCCGTGACGGAATACGGAACATCGAAATCGGGCTTCAACCTTCCCGGGTACTTCGCCATGGGGAAAACGGGATACGCGGCCGCGGTGGACATCCGGATCGTCAGCGTGGAAACCGGTGAAATCATCTTTGCCGATACCGGTTCGGGGGCCCTGGAAAGCCAGAGCATGGCTGTTTTAGGCATCGGCGGCGGCGAGTCCTTCGATCAGAAGAAGGCCAGCCAGGCCATGCGAATTGCCATCGACGACCTGGCCAGAAAAATGTACTTTGAGTTGAAGTAAGCGCATTTCGCCGGGGGCGGGTTCGTGATTCCGCCCCCTCCTCTTATCCCTGAACGTTAAAAAGGCACCAAAGGAGGATGCATGACGGTCCAGGGTGAATCTTTGCCGAAAAATCAAGTCCTGCACAAAACCCCCCTTTTCGATCGACACACGGCCCTCGGTGCCCGGATGATGGAATTCGGGGGCTGGTCCATGCCCCTTCAGTACAGCGGTATCGTGGAAGAGCATCGGGCGGCCCGGGAAGCAGCGGCTTTGTTCGACACCTGCCACATGGGGGAGGTGGATGTGGAAGGTCCCGAGGCCCTTTCTCTCCTGGAGAAGACCACCATCAGGCCCATCGAAAACCTTCTCACCGGTCGAATGAGACTGACGGTGATTACCAACGACAGGGGCGGCATCATCGACGACCTGACCGTCTATCGCCTGGCCCATGACCGGTTCCGTCTCGTCTTCAACGCGTCGAACCGGGAAAAGGCCGTGGACTGGCTCAACGCGGTCCGGGAGCGGGTGGGATTGAACGGTGCCGCCGTCACCGACAGGACCATGGAAACGGGCAAGATCGACCTCCAGGGACCCCGGTCCCGGGAAATTCTCCGGCCCATCGCCGGGGACGGTCCCGGTGCCCTTCGATACTATCATTTTCTGGAGACGGACATCGAGGGGGTCCCCGTCCTGATTTCCCGAAGCGGTTACACGGGGGAAGACGGTTTTGAAATTTACGTGCCCTGGGAAAAGACATCCTTTTTCTGGGACCTGATTCTCCGGGAAGGGAAGAAGGCCGGGATTCTGCCGGCCGGTCTCGGGGCCCGGGACACGCTGCGCGTGGAAGCCGGGATGATGCTTTACGGCCACGAACTGTCGGAGGACGTGACGCCTCTCGAGGTCGTGTACGACAAGCTCGTTGATCTTTCCGGAGATTTTACGGGGGTCCAGGCTCTCCGGAAGGAAGAGGAAGAAGGCTCGAAAAGGAAACTGGTGGGTTTGGAGATGACGGGCAGGGGGATTCCCCGGGAGGGTTACCCTGTTCTCGCCGGGGGGGGGCAGGTGGGCGTGGTGACCTCGGGCACCTACGGCATCACGGTGCAGAAATCCATCGGGATGGCCTTCGTCACCCCCGAATATGCCCAGGTCGGTGAAACGCTGGCTGTCCAGATCCGAGGGAAAGAGGTGCCCGCCCGGGTGGTGGAACTTCCTTTCTATCGTCGAAAAAGATGATCCCTTGACACGTTGGCCGGCAAGCCGGCCCCCCAGGGTCGTTTGTTTTCTCACGCAAGGAGGCGCACATGGCACAACCAAATCCGGAAGATCGAAAGTATTCCAGGGAACATGAGTGGGCTAAAGACAGGGGTGACGGGACCGTCACCGTGGGTATCACCGACTTCGCCCAGGAAATGCTGACCGACATCGTGTTCGTGGAACTGCCCGCATTGGGGCGGAAGGTAAAACGGGAAGAACCCTTCGCCGTGGTTGAATCGGTGAAGTCCGTGTCGGACATTTTCGCTCCCGTCAGCGGTGAGGTCATCGCCGTGAACGACGCGCTGGAAGAGAAGCCGGAACTCATCAACCAGGACGCCTTCAACGAAGGCTGGATCGCCGTGATCAGGATGGACGACCCGGGTGAGCTGGAACTGCTCATGACCGCCGGCGACTACCAGGCCCTCATCGAGGCGGAAGATCACTGAACCGTGATCGGGAGGATCTTTCAATGGATTACATTCCCCACACCCCGGAAGACGAGAGGGCCATGCTCGAAATTCTCGGTCTTTCGTCCCTGGAACAGCTTTTCCGGGACATCCCGGATCCATACGCGCTTAAAAGACTCCTCGACCTTCCTCCGCCACTGACGGAATGGGAAACGGCGACGGCGATGAAAGCCCTGGCGGAAGAAAACCGGATCCCCGCCATGACGCTCATGGGAGCCGGGGCTTACGATCATTACATCCCGGCAGTCGTCCGGCACATCCTCTCCCGGTCCGAGTTCTACACCGCTTACACGCCTTACCAGGCCGAAATCAGCCAGGGCATTCTTCAGGCCATATACGAGTACCAGAGCATGATATCCGGACTCACAGGTATGGCCGTCGCCAACGCCTCCATGTACGACGGGGCATCGTCCATGGCGGAGGCGGCCGTCCTGGCCGCCCGGTCCCTGGGCAGAGGAAAAATCGCCGTGGCAAGAACCGTCCACCCTGAATATCGAAGGGTTATCGGTACCTACGGCTGGGCGAACGGCTTGGAAATCATGGAGATTCCATACATGGAAAACGGGCAGGTCGACGGGGATGCGCTGGAGGCGCGGCTTGACGGCGACACGGCGGCCGTTCTCGTCCAGAGCCCGAATTTTTTCGGTGTGGTGGAGGATATCGCCCCGCTGGCCGACCGGGTTCACCGGCAGGGGGCCCTCCTGATCACCGGATTCAGTGACGCCACGTCCCTGGGGCTCCTGGCCCCGCCGGGCGATCGGGGCGCCGACATGGTGGCCGGAGAAGGCCAGGCTTTCGGGAACCCCCTCAATTTCGGCGGGCCCTATCTCGGGATCCTGGCGGCGAAGGCGCCTTTCCTGCGGAAAATTCCCGGGCGGATCGCCGGGGCCACCGTTGACCGGGACGGGAGAAGGGGGTTCGTTCTCACGCTTCAGACGCGGGAACAGCACATCCGCCGGGAAAGGGCCACGTCGAACATCTGTTCCAACGAGTCTCTCTGCGCCCTGGCCGCCGCCGTGTATCTGGCCGCCGCGGGCCCGAACCTCCGGGAACTGGCGGTGCTTAACGTCCGGAAAGCGTCCTATTTCCGGGCCCGGCTGCTGGAGAAAGACGGGCTCGAGAACATCTTTTCGGGACCCGTTTACAACGAGTTCGCCCTCCGGTGTTCCGATCCGCGGGCGATCAACGAAGCGCTGGAAAGCGAGGGGATTGTCGGCGGCTTTCTCCTGGAAAGGGATTATCCCGAGCTTGCGGGGGGGCTTCTCCTGTGTGCCACGGAAACCCTGACGAAAAAAGACATGGACCGTGCCGTTTCCGTCATCCACCGGGCGGCGAGATAAGGAGGGACGACGTGGAACTTCTCTTTGAAAAAAGCCGCCCCGGACGCCGGGCCTTCCAGATACCGCCCTGCGATGTCCCTGAAACCCCCCTGGCGGAGCTGATTCCCCCGGATCTTCTCCGGGAAGACACGGAACTTCCGGAACTCTCGGAAATCGACGTGGTTCGCCACTACACCCATCTTTCCCGGCGGAACTTTGGTGTCGACCTCGGATTTTATCCCCTCGGGTCTTGCACCATGAAGTACAACCCCAAGATCCACGAGGACATGGCCGCCCTGCCGGGCTTCACGGCCGTTCACCCGGGAGCCCCCCCGTCGTTTGCCCAGGGGAACCTGCGGCTGCTTCACGAACTGGAGCTGTCTCTCTGCGAGGTGTTCGGCATGGCCGCCTTCTCCCTCCAGCCCGCCGCGGGGGCCCACGGCGAACTGACCGGCGTCATGATGATCCGGAAGTATTTCGAGAAAAAAGGGGAAAAGAGAACCAGGATCCTCATCCCCGACAGCGCCCACGGCACCAACCCCGCGTCGGGGGCCCTGTGCGGTTTTCAAGTGGTCACCGTCCCGTCGGACAGGGACGGGAACGTGGATCTCGAGAGGCTCGAGGCCCTTCTGGGAGGGGACGTGGCCGGGCTCATGCTCACCAACCCCAACACCCTGGGGCTTTTCGAGCGGAACGTGGTGGAAGTGGCGGAGCGGGTCCACCGCTGCGGCGCCCTCCTTTACGGGGATGGGGCCAACGCCAACGCCTTCCTGGGTAAAGTGAGGCCCGGTGACCTGGGCTTTGACGTGATTCAGCTCAATCTGCACAAGACCTTTTCAACGCCCCACGGCGCGGGGGGACCGGGAAGCGGTCCCGTCGGGGTAGGAGAGGCTCTTGTCCCGTTCCTGCCCGTTCCGCGGGTTACCGGGAAGGATGGGCACTTCCGTTTTTCCGAGGACTTCCCCGATTCCATCGGCCGGGTCCGGGCCTTCTGCGGGAATTTCAACGTCATGGTAAAGGCCTACGCCTACATCCGGAGCCTCGGCGCCGCCGGACTTCGGCGGACCAGTGAAATCGCCGTTCTGAACGCCAATTATATCAAGGAAAGACTGAAACCTCACTTCGATCTGCCTTTCGACCGGGTGTGCATGCACGAGTGCGTTTTTTCCGGCCGGCGGCAGGTCCGGGAAGGGGACGTCCACACGACGGACATGGCCAAGCGTCTCATGGATTTCGGTTTTCACCCCCCCACGGTCTATTTCCCTCTCATTGTGCCCGAGGCGATGATGATCGAACCAACGGAAACGGAAAGCAAGGAGACCCTCGACGCCTTCTGTGATGCCATGATCGCCATCGCCCGGGAGGCCCGGGAAGACCCGGGGCAGATCAAATCGGCTCCCCACGGGACGGCCGTCGGGCGTCTCGACGAGGTGCGGGCCGCCCGTCAGCCCGATGTGGCGTGGCGCCGTCGGAAGGAAACATGACCCGGTCCCCCATGCGGAAGCCTTCGTGGCTGAAGGTGCGGCTGCCCCGTGAGGAAACATACCGGGATGTTCGAAGGCTCCTCAGGACGGCCGGCCTCTCCACGGTCTGCGAAGAAGCCCTCTGCCCCAACCGGGCGGAGTGTTTCCAGTCGGGGACAGCCACGTTCCTTCTCCTGGGGGACGTCTGCTCCCGGAACTGCCGTTACTGCAACGTCAAGCACGGCGATCCCCCCCCGCCGGAAGAGACGGAACCGGAGCGGGTCGCGGAGGCGGCCCGGAAACTCGGGCTGCGCTACGTGGTTGTCACCTCGGTGACCCGGGATGACCTGGAAGACGGCGGCGCCGCTCATTTCGCCCGGACGATTGCGTCCCTTCGCCGGCAGGATCCCGCCCGGCCCGTGGAGGTCCTCATTCCTGATTTTCAGGGAAGCCCCCGGGCCATGGAAACTGTCGCCCGGGCGTTTCCCGACGTGGTGAACCACAATCTCGAGGTTGTCCAATCCCTTTTTCCCTCGGTGCGCCCGGGAGGCGATTACCGGAGATCGCTGGATCTTCTTGAAACCATGAAAAAAAAATACGGACTCGTGACGAAATCGGGAATCATGGTCGGCCTGGGAGAGCGGGAGGAAGAACTGGAGGCTCTCTTCGACGATCTCGCCGCGGCGGGATGCGACAGGCTCACTATCGGCCAGTACCAGCAGCCTTCCCGGAAACACTGGCCGGTCCGGAAATACTACCATCCCGACGCGTTTGCCCGCCTCGGGGACCGGGCCCTCGAGAAAGGACTCCGTCACGTGCAGGCCGGTCCCCTGGTGCGGAGTTCCTACCGGGCCGCCGACATGGCCGGGGATGCGGGGAAGGGCCCATGAAAAGACAGACCTCCTGGTCATCGGTTCCGGTCCCGGCGGTTTCGCCGCCGCCGTCGAGGCGGCCCGGCGGGGCGCGTCGGTGACTCTCGCCGAAAAGTCGGGGTGGGGGGAACATGCACCCATCGGGGATGCATTCCCACGAAGGCGCTGCTTGCCGGAAGCAAACGGTATGACGAAACAAAAAAAATCGGCCGTCTGGGGATTTCTTTCGGGGAGGTCGGATTCGATTTTCCTGCCCTGCGGAAACACATGGAGCAGATGGTCCGGGTTTCCGCCCTGGGTACGAAAAAAGCCTCACCGAAGCCGGTGTCGACGTCCTGGAGGGAGAGGCGATTCTGAAATCGCCGCGGGAAGCGGCCATCGAACGGCCCGGTGCCGGGACGGAGACCGTATCGTGCGGACGGATCGTCATTGCCTGGGGCTCCCGGTCGACCCGGCCGGCCGGCTGGAACCTCTCGGACCGCGTGGTCACGTCAACAGGCTTCCTGGCGCGGAAGGAACTTCCGGAAAAAGCCATAGTCGTGGGCGGCGGTGCCATCGGGCTGGAGTTCGCCACGTTTCTGGCCGAACTGGGAAAGACCGTCACGGTGGTGGAACTTCTGGACCAGATCCTGCCCGGGGAGGATTCCGACGCCGCCCGTTTCCTGGAAGGGGAACTGAAGAAAAAAGGAATCCGTTTTCACACGTCCGCCCGCGTCGACACGATAGAAGAAACACCGGCGGGGGTTCGGCTGACGGCGGCAACGGCAACCGGACAGGTCATCCTGGAAGGCGACCTGGTTCTTCTGGCGACCGGTCGCAGCCCAAATCTTCGAAAGGCTGAACTGGAGAGGCTTTCCATCGCCCACGATGACGGGGGGATTCACATAGACGAGAAGTTCGAAACCTCCGTTCCTGGTATCCATGCCATCGGGGACATCACCGGGGGGCTTCTCCTGGCCCACCGGGCCATGGCCCAGGGGAGGGCCCTGGCGGCGACGCTCTTTGGCGAGAGCTTCCCGCCCCATCGCGACGGGGATGTACCCATCGCGGTCTACACCCACCCCGGCTTTGGAAGGGTGGGGATCACCGAGGGGGAAGCCCGGCGGCGGGGCCTGTCCCTTTCCGTTCAAAGGGTCGAATACGGGGCAAACCTGACTGCCCGGACGGAACTTCTCGGGCCGGGGTTCGTCAAGGCCCTGTTTCACGAAAATCGCCTCGCCGGGGTTACGGTGGTCGGGGCGTCGGCGGCGGAGCTGATCGGGTCGGTCTCGCTTCCTGTCACGAAAAGGATGGCAAAAAAAGACCTGGGGGCCTGGGTCCTGCCCCATCCCACCCTGGGCGAGATTCTCTCCGATTTTTACCGATAAGAAGAGTTCCTCTTCATCCCTTTCATTACAGAAAGGAAAACGGACATGAGCATACGGAAAGGGACGCCTCCCCGCAGAGCCCGCGATGGAAATCGTGTTAAGGAAAGGGTTTCCCTGCCTGCCGGTTTCGACGGGAAGCATAGCGAAACGCTGAAACAGTTGAACCGGATCGCCGAGAATGTGCCGGGGATACTCTACCAGTTTCTCAGGAAAAAAGACGGGTCCTACGGGTGTCCTTTTGTCAGTGACAGCGTCCGGGCCATGGGGCTGGATCCCCGGGAGGTCATGGATGAAACCGGCCGGATTTTCGACCTGGTCCATCCGGAGGATCTGCCCGGAATGTATTCCAGCATAGAGGAGTCCGCCCGCGGCTTTTCGGACTGGCGCTGGGAAGGCAGGCTTGTCATTGGTGGAAAAACGGCCTGGTACAGGGGGGCCTCCCGGCCCCGAAAATTGAAGAACGGAGACATCCTCTGGGACGGTCTCATGCTCGACGTGACGGACGAGGTAATGCTGCGGCAACAGACGAGGAAAGTGGAGGAGGCGTTTCGAAACATCGTCGAAAGGACAAAGGAGGGCGTTTACCGAAGCATCCCCGAAGGGCGATACATCATGGCGAATGAGGCATTCGCCCGGATGCTCGGCTACGATTCACCGGGGGAACTCATGGAATCGGTCCTCCATATCGGAAAACAAGTCTACGTGGATTCCGCGGACCGGGATGCGTCGATCCGCAAGGTCCTCGAGAAGGGCCACGGGGAGATGGAAATACAGATCAGATGCCGGGACGGCAGGAGCAGGTGGGTTTTGAACAGCGTTCGTGTCGTCCGGGACGGGGAGGGCCGTGTTTCCTTCTTCGAAGGCATCGTGAAAGACATATCGGAACGCAAGGCCGTGGAGGAATCCCTGCGGAGAAGCGAGGAGAGGTGTCGCCTCCTCCTCGAAAACCTGCCCGTCGTCACGTATTCATACCTGCCGGGGTATCCCGCCCGGGAACTCTTCGTCGGCGGATGGGTCGAGACACTGACAGGGTACACGGAAGAGGAGTTCGCAAGGGATCCGTCCCTTGTTCACGACATGATGCACCCGCAGGACCGTGAAGAACTCCTGGGGACGTTCACGAGCGACGTTCAAGGGGCGTCCGCCGGTGAACGGGTCTACCGGATCCTGGACCGCCGGGGAGTGGAAAAATGGGTCCGCGACTGTTACCGTTTCGACCGGGACGAGGATGGAAAGATCTTCCGGGTATATGGTTTCCTGGAGGATATCTCCCTGAAAAGGGAGACTGAAGAGGCCCTTCGGGAGAAAGAGGAAAAGTTGAGCATCATCCTTTCGACCATGAACGACATGATATTCGTCGCAGACCTTCAGGGGATTTTCCGGTTTGTGACCCCTTCCTGCGAATCCATCTCGGGATACAGGCCCGAGGACCTGGTGGGCCGGGACTGCATGGAGCACGTTCATCCCGATGACCGGGAGGGGCTTTCCGAGGTCGTGCAAAGGATGCGGGAAGGTGAAAAAATGATCACGAGATACCGGGTCCGTCACCGGGACGGCCGTTATTTCTGGGTGGACAACAACGGGGTGACGATTCGTGACCGGGACGGCGTTGTGACCGGCGTAATTTCCGTGCATCGGGACATTACCGAGCAGGTTCGGGCGGAGGAGGCCCTGGTGGAAAGTGAAGCGCGGTACCGGAATATCGTCGAACATGCCGTGGAAGGAATCTTCCAGACGACACCGGACGGCACGTTCATCAGCGCCAACGCCGCTCTCGCCCGGATGGTCGGTTACGGGTCGGCGAAAGAGATGTTGGAGGACGCCGGCACTTCGGTGACGGATTTCTACGCGGACCCTGAGGACCGGGTGAGGCACCTGGACCTTTTGGAAAAAGAAGGCCTTGCAATAAATTTTGAGTTTCCCGCCAGGCGTAAGGATGGCTCAGTCTTCTGGGTGTCCGCCAATACCAGGGCGGTAAAAGGTCCGGACGGTACGACCGCCTTTTACGAAGGGAGGGTCGAGGACATCACTGCGAGGAAAAGGGTTGAGCAGGAGCTTGAGGCCTACAAGGACAACCTGGAGAAAGTTGTGGAAAAGAGGACAGCGGAACTGCGGGACAGGGAACGGGAACTGAGGCAGAAAACCCGTTACCTCGAGGAGGCCAATGTCGCCCTCAGGGTAATTCTGGCCCAGCGGGAGAAGGACACCCGGGAGATGCAGGAAGCGGTTCTCAACAATGTCCGGGAATTCGTTCTTCCCCAGGTGCAGAAGTTGCGGCTTCTTTTGCCGGACGACGGGCAGAGGATGTGTCTCGAGGTTATCGGGAAAAACCTCGAGACCGTCGTGTCCCCTTATATTAACATTATGAAAAGAATGGATAAACGCCTTACGCCACAGGAAATCCAGGTGTCCAACCTGGTCAGGCAGGGGCATTCCACGAAAACCATCGCCGAGCTCATGAACCTTTCCACCAGGACGGTGGATTGTCATCGGGCCAATATCCGGAAGAAACTCGGCATCCACAACAGGAAAATCAACCTGAGGGTTCGCTTGAGCACGCTGGACAGTTAAAATAACAGGAGCAAATCCTTTTTTAGTTTCCAGGGCCCGAACAAGGCGTTTCCTGCCCTCCATCCATCAGGGGCCATGGGCCATCTACGGGACCAGGTCCAGATCGATTGTCGACCCCGGGGCGCCGAAGAGCAGCAGGTAGGCGGCCGTACCGGAGCCGGGCAGCGCGGCGCCGCCTTCTCCCGCACCCGAGGCCGTCTTTTTGAAATCGCCGTCATACAGCCTCCAGGCCGCGGCATTGTGGATGGAAACAGAACCCGAGGACGGCAGTATCCGCCATTCGGCGTACCCTTCCAGGCCCACGGTGACCGACGACCGACCCGCCGGAAGGGTTGCCACACCGGTGAGCGGACGGTACAGAACGCTCCGTGAGCGAAGCCATTCTTCCCCGCCCCTGGGGATGACGGAAATGTCGCCCAGGTCGCGCCCATTGTTTTGCGGAATCAGAAGAAACATGAGTGCCCGGTCGGCATCAACGGACCCGTCGACGATGTCGAGATCCCGTGTGAAAAGATAACCGGGCAGTTCAGGCAAGGCCTGCAGCGTGAACCGGGGGTCCGCGCCGGGGCCCATGAGGGCCCGATCGTGAACGTCCCCGTTTGAGATCAGGTAGGTTTCTCCCTCACGGTTCTCCCACGGGGATTTTACCTCCGGTTTCGCTTCCAGTTTCTGGCCCTTCAGCAGGTCCACCAGGTAGTGGCCGCAACCGTGTTTGGCACGGATGGCAAAGTATCGCCTCCCTTCCGCGGAAAGAAGAGCGATCGACAAAGTGGGGTCCCCGTCGCCCGTGTACCACCCGTCGAGGCGAAGCTTGAGATCCGTGTATTTCGGGTTCCACTCATCCCCGGAAAAGGTATCGATGAAAAGGGAACGGTCCGGGGAGAAACGGGCGCGATAGAGCGCCATGTTGGCCGCATAGAGGCCGCTGAAACTGTCCACGTCGCCTGGCGGTACCAGGATCTCCGGCAGGAGTGTCGGGGCCAGGGGAGCCGGCATGGCGGAGAGGGTCCCCCGTTCCACCAGGGCCCGTAAGAGAATTTTTTCTGCCACTTCGAGGGACTTTGAACCGCCGTCGTGGTCTGTGCACACCATCACGGCCAGCCGTTCTTCCGGCAGCACGAGAAATTCCGAGGAATAGGCCAGGGTGCCACCGTTTTTGTACCACCCCTTGAGGCCGACGGCCTTCATTCCGGGATGGCTTACCGAATCCCACCCCAGCCCGAAACTCACGAAGTTGCTCTGCAGGGGATCGAACGTTCCGATACTCTGATCCGTGCCCATTTCGGCCACCGATGCGGCGGAAAGGATGCGGGTTTTATTGACGGCGCCGCCGCTCATCAGCATCCTGGCAAGGCGCGCCATGTCCGAGGGGGTCGAATACAACCCGCCCGTGG
>JAXGPA010000007.1:0-116763 GCA_040767195.1 Syntrophales bacterium | reverse complement strand
AGAGATCCCCTCTGCTTCTTCGTCCGAGAACGTCCATTCATCGGATCTGTTGAAGTCACATACAACTACTCAGCAGGCTTCATTCAGCAACACCGAGGATTACAGGTTGAAAGGAACGCCGAGGATGAGCGGCGGCGGTCAATCCCCTCATCACCGCTTCATCAGCGCGAATACGCCCCAGCCCAGGTATTCACGCGTGTAGGCGGCGTAGCGCTTGGGTTCCGAGGTCAGTTTGGCTCGAACATCTTTCGCGAACGCGTCGTCGGGATTGGCTTCAAGCCATCGGCGCATGGTGAGCCACTTGGCCGCCTCGTATCTGTCCCAGCCGTCCTGGTCTGCCAGAACCATTTCCACGACGTCGTAGCCGAGGCGGCTAAAAGACGCGAGAAGTTCTGGAAGAAGGAGAAAGTCGGAGATTGAGCCGGCAAGACACCCCCTGGCAACGTCTTCCGTCGGCGGTAACTGCCGCCAGTAGGGCTCGCCGATGAGGATGATCCCCCCGGTGCGCAGGCTCTGCGCCAGGAGCTCGATAGTGCCGATGACTCCCCCACCGATCCACGTGGCACCGAGACAGGCTGCCACATCGGCCTTCTCGCCAGAGATGTAGCCGGCAGCATCGCCATGGATAAACGTGACTTGATCGGCGACGCCGAGTTCTTCAGCGCGGAGTTTCGCTTGCTCGGTGAACAACCGGCTCATGTCGATGCCGGTGCCGATGACGCCGTAATCGCGTGCCCAGGTGCACAGCATCTCCCCCGAACCGCTGCCGAGGTCGAGCACTCGGCTTCCCGTTTCCAGACGCAGCGCCGCGCCGAGAGTGGCGAGCTTTTCCGGTGTGAACGGGTTATGGATGCGGTGCGCACTTTCGGTGATGGTGAAGATCCGTGGAATGTCCATGCAGAAAATCTCCTTACAGGTGTGAATAGATTTGGTCACGGCCTGACAACGAGGTAAGCGGCATCCCGCTACGGCTCTTCGCTTGACCGGCGGATCAGGTGTCCCATCATCTCCGGGCCTTGCCCGTTATCGACTCCAGGCAGATTCTGAAAACCCTGGTCTTGTCGAAGAGTCTGTCGATGTATTTTAACCCTTCCGTGATGTAATCGGGCGAATACTTCCTGAGCAGCAAGACCAATCCCTCCCTTTTGTCTTTTTCGAAGAGCTCTTCCACGATGCCAGCAGCAACAACGCTTTCGTAATTCGTACCGAACTTCTCGGGCAGCACCTCTGTCCTGCCAACTACGCAAAACGAGACTTTCCGGTTGGCGAAGAGCAGGTCGATCTTCTTACCTTCCGGAGCGCAGTGGAAGTAGATACAGTCCCTCATAAATGCGAAATTCAGAGGGATGCCATAGGGCACGCCATCGGAAGATGCCATGGACAATACGCCGTATTCAGCTGTTTCGAGTAAACGTCTTGCCTCCCCGGCAACTACTGCTCTATCGCTACGTCTCATGGCTTCTCACATAAAGCTTAAATCAGCGGCGGTTGCGAGACGTCCGCTGGGTTGCCCTGTTGGGCGTTTTTTCATCCTTTATTCATAACAACACTTGATGAACCTCAATAAAGATCAGGGTCCAGCCCTTTCGAGAACCCGCCGCTGTGGGTCTCCTGAAAGGGTATCTACGAAGCAGGAACCGTGAACATACCAGTCACCGCCGTGGTCATCGCACCCTCCCCCGCAGTGGCCGCAGGCGGTGTAACCCCTCTGGATGGCCTCGTCCCGGCAGACACGGCTTGCGCTTCCCTCCAGGAAGGGACATCCGAAGACATGGAAGGTCATCCCCTCCGATCCCACATAAACATAACAGCCGCTCGGGCAATCGGAACCCCACTGGTTGCTTCGGCCCTTCTCCGGTTCCGCCGCTGCCGCGGCCGCAAGTTCCCTGTCATGCTTTACATTGGGTTCCACGGAACGAAAAAAGGCAACCCCCAGGCGAATCATTTCCCTGTTTACGAAAAGACCCTCCCCGTGAACGTAGCGCAGATAAAAACCCTCGTCGTCCTGATCGCGGAGATCCCCCTCCAGCGTCACCACCCCGTCTTTCAGAAGGCGGCACAGGGCGTCCCGCGCCTCGGTTCCGGCCTTTTCCCCTTCGGGAAGACCCACGCCGATGAGACGGATGGAAAGGCCGCCGGCCACCTCAAAGGAGCGTCCATCGCGGACCTTGAGGACGGTGTAAAGACCGTCGGGGCAACGGGCCTGAACAGGAGAGGCCGGTGTCCCTGACAGCAGGAGCATGGAGAAAGCCAGGCAAAGGCGAAGGCACGCCTTCCGGGTTCTCCCGCATGAAAAGGATAGGGGCTTTTTTTTCATGGGACGGCTCCCTTGATTTTTCAGACAGACTGTATCAAAAGAGGGGGGTCAGCACAACAAGAGACAATTCCCTGTTGAATTATGGTTCCAATTGGCCTATGTAAATTCAGCGGCCTCGCCCGCGCCGCCCGCCCCCCCGGGGCTCATCGGCGCCGCAGCGGCACAGACCCGGTTCTTCGTGTCCCGAAGAACGCAATCTCGCACCGAGGTGACCCATTGTCATGAAAACCCTTTTCTATCCCAAAAGTGTCGCCGTTTTCGGCGTTTCTCCCGAATCCGCGAACATGGGCCGGGCCATTGCGGAAAACCTGGACCGGTTCGGATTCGCAAAAGCGGTTTATCTTGTCGGCCGCGATGGCGGGACCCTGAACGGCAGGATCATCCACCGGAGCGTCGAGGAATTGCCTGAGGCGCCGGAGCTTGGGGTATTTCTCATTCCAGCCCGGTATGTCCCGGAAGCCCTGGACGCTCTCGGTAAAAAGGGCACGCGATACGCCGTCATCGAATCGGGCGGGTTCAACGAATTCGGGGGAGAAGGCGACGCTCTCGGCCGGAAACTTCTCGACACGGCCCGCCGGTGGGGAATCCGTTTTGTGGGCCCCAACTGTATCAGCATCGTTAACCTGGACAACGGTCTCAGCCTCCCCTTCGTCCCCTTCGACCCGGCCATGACCCGGAAGGGGACGATTTCCATGGCCGCCCAGAGCGGGGGCGTCGTGGTGGACTGCCTCAGGCTCTTCGCCCTGGAAAATTTAGGGTTCAACAAGCTCATCAGCATGGGGAACAAGCTGGACCTGAACGAAACGGATTTCCTGGAATATCTCGTCACCGACAGCGGGACGGAAATCATCGGCCTCTACCTGGAAAACATCTCCTCGGGACGGAAGCTCATGAACCTGGCCTCGCGAAGCGAAAAGCCCATCGTCGTCCTCAAGTCCAACACCAACCCGGAAAGCCATGGCATCGCGCGGTTCCACACGGCGGCCCTGGCGGGCGACGATGCCGTGGCCGACGCCGCCTTCCGGCAGTCGGGGATACACCGGGTCGACAACATGAGACAGCTCATTGACTGTTTCAAGGTTTTTTCGCTCCCGCCCGTCCGGGGAAAACGCCTCGGCCTCATCGCCCGGTCCGGCGGACAGGGGGTCATGCTTGCCGACGCCGCCCACCGCCACGGCTTTACCCTGTCCTCTTTTTCAGAGGAATTCTACCAGGCCGTTCAGGCGGGAAGCCGGGCAGGTGTCATACGGATGACCAACCCCCTGGACCTGGGAGACGTGTTCAATCTCGACCATCACATCACCATCCTGGAAAAAGCCCTGGAAGAAACGGGTGTGGACGCCGTCGTCCTCTGCCACGCCTACGTGGTCGAGCGGGAGATACCGGCCACGAAAAGAATGATCCGGGCCGCCCGGGAGTTGAGCCGGCGATATGACAAACCGGTCATACTCATCATGCTCACGGACAAGAAGGACTGGTTCCCGTTGAAGGAGGCGGAAGATTTCCCCCTCTTTGCCGAGGCCGATGACGCCCTTCGGGCCCTTCGGCACGCCCTGAATCATCACGAGAACGCCGGGCTGAGAGAAAAAAGACGGACATTCTCCTTTCGACTTCCCGAGGCGGCAACCAGCGCCGGCCATTCGGCCGCCCGTCTTCTTTCTCCCGGGGATGCTTTCGCCCTCCTCGAAAAGCAGGGGCTTCCCGTGGCCCCCTTCGGAACGGCCCGGTCGAAAGAAGAGGCCCTGGCCATCGCCGAGGCCGTCGGCTACCCGGTGGCGATCAAGCTGTCCTCCCCCGTCATTCTTCACAAGACGGAAAAAGGCGGGGTACAGCTGAACCTTCAAAACGGCGACGACCTCTCCCGGGCCTTCGACGCCATGCAGGGGGACGCGTTTCTCGTTCAGAAAATGGTCCCGCCGGGGCTCGAAATCATTATCGGGGGCAAGAGAGACCCCGAATTCGGACCCATTCTCCTCTTCGGGCTCGGGGGAATCTTAGTCGAGGCCCTGAAGGATGTCGCCCTCTGGGTGGCCCCGCTTGACGAAGAGGAAGCTGGGCGGATGCTCGACGGCATCCGGGGAGCCCCGCTTCTCCGGGGATTCCGCGGACAGCCCCCCCCGGATCGGAAAGCCCTCATCCGTGTACTGACGGCCGTTTCCCGTTTTCTCATGGACAACCCGGAAATCTCGAACCTGGACATCAATCCTCTCATCGTGGGGACTGAAGGCGCGGGAGCGGTCATCGTGGACGCGAAAATCGAGGTGAACCCGAAAAATTGCGTTTAAAAAACCTTAAAAAAACTTGACTACCCGGACGGCCTCGCCTATACTTCCTTCATGCCAGGCTCTGCAAAGATACCGTGAGGGTCCGCAGAGAGCAATAAAAGTCAGGTTATGCCGTTTATGCTGCAAAGAAAGCCACCTTTCGCTCTTACCGGGAAATGGTGGTTTTTTTCTTTCTGCCCGAGCGGGGATCGGACTTTTACAAGTGCAAAGAAGGAGCGTTGAAATCGATGGCAGAGGGAAAAGTAAAGTGGTTCAACGAGGAGAAGGGGTTTGGTTTCATCGTTAAAGATGACGGTGGAGACATTTTTGTTCACTTCAGCGCCATCCAGTCCCAGGGTTTCAAGACCCTGAAGGAGGGACAGAAGGTTCGCTTCGATGTGGGCGAGGGCCGAAAAGGCCCGGCGGCGACGAACGTCCAGATCATCGAGGAATAATTGGGAGAAACACCGGGACGCTTCCGTTTCCCGGTGTTTCCTCTTTTCAGTGGGGGGATCAGCCACTGACAGGCTTGCTCATCTCTTTCGCGATTTTCAGGGCCGCCGGCCGGTCGGCCTCGGAAAAATCGTAAGAGACAAGTTCGCCCGGTAACACCCAGCGGGCTTCATCGTGGGTGTTGAGCCGGATATCCCCTTTCAGGTCGGACACAAGATAAAAGAGAAGCCGTATGGCGCCGTAATCGTAGGTGTGCTCCCATGTCCCGAAGGGGCGCCCGACAAGGCACCGGATGCCCAGCTCTTCGTAAAGTTCCCGGCGGAGTCCCTCTTCCGGCGATTCACCGGGAAGCCGCTTTCCCCCGGGAAACTCCCATTTACCCCCCTGGCGGTCCCCCTTTCGCCGCCTGGCGATGAGAACCCGGCCGTCCCGTATGACCACCGCCGCCGTCACCTCCGTGACGGTTTGCTTTTTCCCGGGACTCATAAGGCCTATCGGTGGCTGACCCGTGAAGGGTCATACCGGTCGACGGGGCCCTTGTCCTCCGCCGGGCGTCCCAGGGGAATCACGTTGAAGGGAACCAGGTGCTCCGGCAGGCCCAGGAGATTTCGCATACCCCGGACACGATCCTCAAAGGGATAAAGGGCAAGCCAGACCGCTCCCAACCCCCTGGCGCAGGCGGCAAGAAGGAGGTTTTCCGTGGCGGCGGCGCAGTCGAGCATCCAGCACCCCTCGAATACCTCTTTTTCCAGGTCACCGCAGATGAGAATGGCCACGGAAACCTCTTCGATCATCCGTGAATAGGGGTGAAACGACGGCACCTTGCTCAAAATCTGGCGATCCCGGATAACGACGAAACGCCAGGGCTGCTCATTTCCCGCCGACGGTGCGGCCATGGCCGCTCGAAGCAGGGTTTCGACGGTTTCCTCGGACACGGTTTCGGGAATGAATTTACGAATGCTCCGCCGGTTGAAAATGGCTTCCATGACATCCATGATCAGGCCCCTCCTCTACCGGTTTTATCGTTTCCCGGCGGGGTCTGTTAAAAACAACCCCGCCGCTTTTTCTCATCCTGGTTCATCCCGTCAGGGTTCTGCGCAACGCGATTCAGATAAGAAAGTAAATAAGAGGGTCCTTAAGACACCGGGCCGATGGGCAGAACCGTCTTGCCGTAAACTTCGTTCAGGACCTGGGCCATGGCCGTGTAAATGGCCGAAAAGCCGCAGACGATCCCTTCGTATCCCGCGAAGTGCTTGATCGCTGCGCTGCCCGTGTAGTCGCCCCAGGCGAGAAGCCAGAACAGGATAGTCAGCGTCGCGAAGACGAACTGGAGAGCCCGGTTGAGGCGAAGGGTCCCGATGAACATGAAGAAAGTGAAAAGACCCCACATGAAAAGATATGCGGACATGGCACCGGCCGTCGGTCCCTGCCACCACCCTCCCTTGGCCATGAGGAGAAGGCCGACGAGGGTGAGCCAGAAAAGGCCGTAGGACGTGAAGGCCGTGGTCCCGAAGGTGTTGTTCTTCTTCCACTCCATGATGCCGGCGATGACCTGGGCCACGCCGCCGTAAAAGATTCCCATGGCGAGAATCATGGAATCGAGGGGAAAGAATCCCGCGTTGTGAATGTTCAGGAGCACCGTCGTCATGCCGAATCCCATGAGCCCGAGCGGCGCGGGATTTGACGTGGTGTCCTGAATTCTGACTGTTCCGTTTTCCATGGTGCGTCTACCTCCGTTGTTTTGTTGGGAAGAAACTCAAAAAATGACGTAAGGCGGGTTGCGCAGAACCCCGGGGCCTTCGCCGACGGGTTTTCCTGAACGGCCGCCGAGCCCACCCCGGGCCGCGGCTCTTCCGTGTCAGGCCAACCGGTTGTTCCCTCCTCTCCAAAACATGCCTTTTACCCCATGCTAAACGGCTGACGGGGGGGACCCGCTTTTGTCCCCCTCCGCTTTTTCATATGGCCTCGATCGTGGACGGTGGTTTCCTGGTGATGTTGTACGTGACGCTCACGACGCCCTCCACTTCCGTTGTGATCCGGTCGGCCAGGCCTTCGAGGGTTTCGAATGAAAGCCGCGTCGGCACGCCCGTGATGGCATCGGTGCTGTCCCAGCAACGCACTTCCACCTGGAGCCCGAAATCCCGCCGGCCCGCGCGCATGCCCGTGACCCGGTCTTCGTGAAGGATGGCCAGGTACTGGAAAGCGCCGGTGTCTTTCAGCATCTCCTCCACGATCGCCGTGGCTTTCCGGACCACGGCGACCCGCTTCGGGGTGACTTCCCCGATGACCCGGGCCGCCAGGGCGGGACCGGGAAAGGGCGGACGGTCGTACATTTCCCTGGGAAGACCCAGGGCTTCGCCGACACGGCGGATACCCCTCTTCCGGAGTTCGATCACCGGTTCAAGCACCCGGTAGCCATACCGGGCCTCCGTGTCGATGCCGAGCTGTTCCAGGATGTTGTGCTGCCGCTTGATCCCGGCGACCGTTTCTTCCACGTCGGTGTAATTGGTCCCCTGGAGAAGAAACCGGGCACCGCTTTTCCGGACAAGCTCTCCAAAGACCTTCTTGTAGAACGTATCGGTGATGGCCTCCCTCTTCTCCTCCGGGTCGGTGAGCCCCTTGAGGGCGCTGAAAAAGGCATCCTTTGCGTCGACAATCGTTACGGGGACCCCGAGATCCCCAAACCAGTCACGGATCGTCTCGGGTTCGTCCTGGCGCATGAGGCCCGTGTCGATGAAGCAGGACAGGAGCCGGTCACCGAGCGCCCGGTGGCCCAGGAGGGTGACGACGGACGAATCGACGCCGCCGGACAGGGCGTTGATGGCCGTTCCGGTACCAACCGCCCGGGCGATGTCTTGAAGTTTTTCAGCGATGAATTCTTCCGGGTTCAGAGATTCAAGGGAAATTTCCTGGATGTCGGACATGGAAAACACTCCTGTTTTTTTCCTGAAGACGGGTTTCCCTCTACCGGAAACGGGTCTTTTAATCAATCATTTTTATTTTCTCCACGAAAACGGCGACGCAGACAGAATGAACGGGATGGTCCCCGGAGTCTCACTGAAAGAGGACCGCCCCGCTTCAGAGGGTTCGAGATGGCGATTCCGTGAAAAAAAGCCGGGGAAAGTTCCCCTCTTTTACGAATAGGCGAACTTCGGCGTCACGTAAAAACTGCAGTAATCCACCTCGGGCAGAGCTGCGAGGACCCGCCTCTCCAGTTCCCCGGTTATTTCGGTGAATCGCCTTTCGGGGACCTCCTCGGCAGCGTCGATGTCGGCGACAATGATGTAGCGGCCCGGAGACGAGGCGATCAGGCGGAAGTCGTGATAAGAAAAGACTTCCGGCATCTTGTCCACCACCTCCCGGAACCGGTGCTCCAGGACCCGCAGTTCCGGGGTCAGTTCCATGAGCGGGTCGGTGTGGCAGACCACTTCCCCGCCGAACCGCTTTCTCAACCGGGCCTCGCACTTTTCAGCGATTCCGTGCATGCTGTCGCAGCCCAGCTTCTCCGGAACCTCCACGTGGAGGGTCATGATGTACATGTTGCCGTAATCGTGGACGATGATCTCGTGGACATCCTCGACATGATCCACCGAGCGGGCCGTCTCCCGGATGGACTCGATGAGTTCCCGTGTCGGCGCCTTGCCCAGGATGGGCACGATGGCCTCCCGGCCGTGCTGATAGCCGAGATAGAGGATCCAGAGGGCCGCCAGGACGCCGATGTACCCGTCAAACTCGGGTCTTTCGAAGTGATGACCCGCCACGAGACCCACGATGACCGTGACCGTCACGACGGCTTCGATCCGGTGATGAAAGGCGTTCGTCAGGATGGCGTGGGAGTGGACCCGGCCGCCCAGGTACCGGACGAACTGGGCGAGCCACTGTTTGACCAGGATGGTGAGAAAGAGGATCCAGGGAAGAAGCGGCCAGTAGTGAACGGCACCGGGATGAAGGGCCTGGTGGAATGATTTTTCAGCGATCTGGATCCCCGAAACGAAGAGAAAAATGGACATGATGAGAGGCGCCACGTGCTCCATACGGCCATGGCCGAAAGGGGTCTCCGCCGTGGCGGGCCGGGAGGCCATCCAGAAACTGAAAACGAGGACGACCGAGTTGGCCAGGTGGGAAAGAAGGTGAAAGGCGTCGGCCAGGATGGAGATGGAACCGGCAAGCCAGGCCAGGACGGCCTTGACTAAAAAAAGCGCCAGGGTAAAGAAAATGGATATCCAGCCGGCGACAACCCCGTAACGAATACGGATATGATGATCGTCCGTTCTTTCATAATCGGGGATAAGACGCCGGAGCAGGGCTTCGTTCGATTTGCTGAAAAGGTTCTCCTTTATGGCCATGCATCTCCTCCGAACAGGGGGCCGTCAAAACGGGTCCCGTTTCTCCCGCACCCCTGTTTCAAATCTCGTCGCTGTCTTTGATCTTTTTCCCTCAATAACGAAAAACAGCCGCCAGGGGAGCCTTTTCCGGCACCTCCGGCGGGGAGACGGCGTAAACGACCCCACCGTTCGCCAGCGTTTCAATCGTGGCGAAGTCAAGGAGATCGCGGGTTCCCGACCGCGCTTCGCGGCTCATGACCACCCGGTCCTTTTCGGAATCGTAATAGCCCCACTTCTGAACGCCCAGGGCGACGAACAGGGCGGCGACCCGGGCATGGGCGGCTGCCTTGACCACGTCCTCCAGGTCGGAGGATGCCCGGCCCGTTCCGTAAAAATCGTAAAACTGTTCCAGGACCTTGACCCGCTCTTTCTCAAAAAAGGGCTCCACGACGGGCCAGGCATCTTCGAGCAGTTCCTCCTCGCTCAATTCCTCGGGGTTTCCCGTGAGGGCCTGGGGATACAGGTGGGCATACGTGTTGGCTTCCCGGTAGAGGGGGAAGAGATAGTCCACCCCCGCGAAAAGCAGGGGTTCCTTCCTGTCCCGGAAAAAGGGGCGGAGCGCCCGGTCCACCTCCTGAAAATAGAGCAGTATCTTGCTTTTCATGTCTTCCGTCCCCACGTGGCGCTGGAGGCGTTTCTGGAAATCGTCGAGGTTGAGAGCCGCCTGCATGTTCTCGGGAAGGTCTGCAATCTCCACGGATGACGCGCTGAAACGGGTGCAGGCGATGACCCGTATATGATTCAGGCTGAGCGCCAGAATATAGAAACGCACGTTCCCGCTCAGCATGGGCACCAGGGGCTTCAGGTGGAAACGGTCGGAAACGACGAGAAGTTCGCTGAAGTCTACGGGGAGCCTGAAGTACCCCCAGTATCCCGGGGAAAGAAACGCCGAAAGCCCGTCTCTTTGGTTCCGCCAGAAGGGGAGATCGTTGAGAAGATCCTGTGCCGGTTTTAGAAAGTCCCTCGTGTCGGCACTTCGCATTCCGTTGCGGACCAGTTCCTCCTCCGCCTTTTTCAAAAGGTTCTTGAACCGGATCTGGTTCTGCTGCGTTTCCGATCCCATGCGATGGGTGGGCATGAAAAAGGAAACGGACAGTCCGCCCTCAATTTCCGACAATGCCTTGATTTCATCAAGGGAAAGCAGATTCATTACGGCTTCCTCCTTTCATGAAATTCCGCTCGTGTCGACTTTAAGAAGGTCATCACAGAAGTTCCGACAAGGCGGAGAGAAGCGTGTCAACATGATCTTCCCTGCAGGACGCTCCCATGATGCCGATCCGCCACACCTTTCCTTTCAGGGCTCCCAGGCCGCCGCCGATTTCAATGCCGTACCCGTCCAGGAGTTTCCGGCGGACGGCGGCGTCATCCACGCCCCCGGGAAGGACCACGGTGTTGATCATGGGCGCCCTGTACGGTGCCGCCACGAGCATTTTCAACCCTGCCTTTTCAAGCCCGCCCACAAGGACGCGGTGCACGGCCTGGTGCCTTTCCCAGCGCCTCTCAAGCCCCTCCTCGAGAACGAGGCGGAGGGCCTCCCGGAGGGCGTAGGTCATGCTGATGGGCGCCGTGTGGTGGTACACCCGGTCCGGGCCCCAGTATTTGAGGATCATGGTCATGTCAAGATACCATGAGGGGACCTTCGTTTTTCTTTTTTCAAGGACCTCCATGGCCCTCGGCCCGAAGGTGATGGGAGCGAGGCCGGGCGGGCAGCTCAAGCACTTCTGCGTTCCCGAGTAACAGACGTCGATACCCCAGGCATCGATTTCCAGGGGGGCGCCGGCGAGGGACGTCACGGCATCCACGAGAAAAAGGGCGTCCTTTTCACGGGATATCTTCGCCAGTTCCTCCAGGGGCTGGAGAACCCCCGTTGACGTTTCCGCATGGACGACGGCCACGAGCTTCGCCGGGAAATCGGCGAGAGCCTGACGAACGGCCTCCGGGTCTATGGGGGTGCCCCACGGGGCATCGACCCGTTTCAGTTCCGCGCCGCACCGCCCGGCGATGTCGCACATCCGTTCCCCGAAAACCCCGTTCACGCACACGAGGATCCTGTCACCCCGCTCCAGGAGGTTCACCAGGGCCGCTTCCATCCCGGCGCTTCCCGTTCCGGACACGGGAAGGGTGAACCGGTTTTTCGTTCTCATGACGGCCCGGAGCATCTCCTGAACCTCTTCCATGATGGCAAGAAAGACGGGGTCGAGATGACCCACTACGGGACTCGCCAGGGCCGCCGTGACCCTTTCGGGCACATCGCTCGGTCCCGGCCCCATGAGGATCCTTCTGGGGGGATTCAGGTCTTCATACGGCTTCACCATAGCCGACTCCTTTCGTAAAAAACGATTTTAACGCTCCCGTTACCGCCGGCGGGACAAAACCTCGGAATTGACGACATACCTGGGAATGTCCCCGTAAACGGCGGCGATCAGGTTTTCCGCCGCCATGACGGCCATTCTCTCCCGGGTCGCCACGGAGGCGCTACCCACGTGGGGCACCACGAGGCAGTTGGGAAGCCCCATGAGCTTGTGATCTTTCGGCAGGGGCTCAGGATCGGTCACGTCCAGGGCGGCGTAAGCGATGACACCCTCCCGGAGGGCCTGGTAAAGAGCGTCGGGGTCCACAACGGCGCCTCGGGCCGTGTTGACCAGGATAGCCGACGGCTTCATTTTTTTAAGGGCCCCTTCGTCTATGAGGTGCCTCGTCTCATCGTTGAGAGGCACGTGGAGGCTGACGAAATCGGACCGCTGGAGGAGCTCGTCCAGCGACCCGCACCATGTCGCGCCGGCTTCCCTGCCCGCTTCCGTTTCGCCCCGGGGATGGTAATAGATAATGTCCATGTCGAAGCCCCGGGCCCTTCGGGCGACGGCCTGGCCGATCCTGCCCATGCCGATGATCCCCAGGGTGGCCCCGTGGACATCCCTCCCAAGAAGGACAAGGGGTTCAAAGGTTTCCCATCGGCCTGCGCGGATGAAATCCACGCCTTCCATGAGACGCCGGGCCGCCGCCATGATGAGGGCGAAAGCCAGGTCCGCCGTGGTCTCCGTCACGGCCCCCGGGGTGTTTCCCACGAGGATCCCCCGGGATGTCGCGGCGGGAACATCGATGTTGTCGAATCCCACGGCGTAGTTGCTTATGATTTTGAGGCGTTCCCCTGCCGCGTCCATGACGGCGCCGTCCATCCGGTCGTTGAGGAGAGACAGGATCCCGTCCATTCCCCGAACCTGCTCCAGAAGCACCTCCCTGGGAGGGGGGAAGCGCCCCTCCCAGATCCGGGCATCGCAGGCTTCCCTGATTTTCCCGAGACCGGCCTCGGGAATGACCCGTGTCACGAAAACCTTCGCTTTCCCCATGAGGCACCTCTATTTTTTCAAAAGAGCCTGGTACACCCGGAGATTGAAGGGTGTGTCGATCCCCAGGGACTCGCCGGCTCGGATGACGTACCCGATGAGTGTCTCGATTTCCGTTCGCCTGCCCTTTTCCACGTCCACCTGGAAGGACGTTTTGGTTTCGTAGGGGAACCGGGCCACCGTCTCCATGGCCTGCAAAACGGCGTCCCCGGGCAGGTCGATCCCTTTTGCGCGGGCCACCCGGTCCACCTCGGTCATCATGCCCTCGAGAAGGCGGGACGCCTCCCCGTCTTCCAGCACGCCCCCCAGGGGCTTGTCGAAAAGGGCCGTCGCGCCCGCCACGGGCGAAATGAAGAGAAATTTTTTCCACACTTCCTTGCTGATTTCCCCGGAGAGAGTGGCCTTGATCCCGGCGTCCCGGAGGAGGCTCTCGATTTCCCGGTAAGGCGCCACGTCTCCTTCCTCGGGTCCGAAAAAAAGGCTGCAGGCCCCGCCGAGTTGCTGGACCACCCCCGGCTCGACGATGCGGCTCGAGATGTAAACCGTCCCGTTCATAACCCGGCCCCCGGGCACGCTGGTCCTCAAGCGTTCCGCGTTATCCACGCCGTTCTGAAGGGGAATGACGACGGTGTCTTTTCCCGTTACGCCCGCGAGGGCCCGGGCGGCGCTGTCGAGATCGTATCCCTTGACGGTGACGAGAACGAGGTCGAGAGGGCCGATCTTTTCCGGCCTGTCCGTCGCCACAACCGGCCTGGCGACGAATTCGCCTTCCTGGGTGATCACCTTCAGGCCCTTTTCCCGAATCATCCGAAGGTGTTCCCCCCGGGCCACGAAGGAAACCCGGTGCGTTTCCCCGCCTTCGTAGCGGCGGGCCAGGAGACCCCCGTAATACCCCCCCACGCCGCCGATTCCAAAGATCGCGATATTCATGAACGTTTCCCTTTCTTCTGGCTGGCCGCCAAAGACGCCATCATTTCGTAAACGGGACGGAACATCGCTCCTACCCGGCCTCTTTTGGGAATCATGAAGACAAACCCCTTCCGCTCCCCCGGGATAAGGGCGATGTGGCGGACCGTTCCGGGGTCCGGGTGGTCCGAAACATGGCCGAGAAACCTTTCCCGTATCTTCAGATTATCATAGTAGAGATAAAAATCCAGTTTTCCCCAGCGCAGGGCTTCTTTTTCCAGTTTTGCCGCGTTGGTGATCTTCGGTCCCCGGAAAGCGGCGTATCTCTTCTCGATGAGGTGCCCCTCCCCGGGGATGTCCGATCTCAGGTAAACGGTGATGAAGAGGCGGTCGTGGCGCATGATGATCTTGGAAATGGGCATGTAAAGCCACGACTGCCGGGGCAGGAGGGTGATCGTCCCGTCCACCCGGGACACGGGGCCTTTCCCGCCGACGAGCAGGTTGGCGTGATACCCCACGACCCCGCCGATAGCCGTGAAGGTCTGGTCGTCCGGCTTCACCGTGTCCACGAGATCCTGAAAGGCGTCGTTGAAAATCCGCCGGTTCATTTTCCGCCCCCAGAAAAAACCGAGGGTGATGAGGGCGCTGAAAGCGACGAAGAGATAAAAAACGGGCTGGGTCAGAAGGGCTTCGTTGTCAAACATGATCAGAACCAGTCTCCCAGGTCTTTCGCGATCCGGTAGAGGACCGTTTCATTTCCCTCGTAAAGGCTTTCCGACAGGGGAACCTGTTCCACGGGGACGCCCGGGGCCGTGTTTCTCATCGCGGCCTCGACCTTCTCCGCCATGTCCCGGTTCCGGTCGGTGATCTTGTTGTTCACGAGAAGGCGCAGGGGCAGCCGGAGTTCCCGGAGACCTTCCACGAGCCTCTGGGACTCCCGCAGGGACAGCATGTCGGGGTTGAAAACGAGAACCACGGTGCACGTCGCGCCCTGGAGGAGGCCGTTCAGGCGCTCGTAATTCACCCGGAAGTCGCGAAGCCTTTTCAGGATCGCGTCGTCTTCGGCATCGTATTTCAAACGTTCCTCCCGGGGGATCTCCCCTTCCTTCAGGGGCCTGCGGATCTTCTGGATGGTGTGCCGCTTTTCCAGAATTTTTTCCCGAATGAGGATGAGCCGGTCGACCCACGTGATGGTCACGCTGGGAAGGGCGAGAAACCGCAGGGTGAGTCCCGTGGGCGGCGTGTCGAAGATGACATAGTCGAAATCGGTTTCCTCGTTGACCGTCCTTTCGATGCTCGTGAGAAGGGCGTACTCCTCGATGCCCGGGGAATACTTGAGGATGGAGAAGTAACTGTCCAGGTTGAGAACCTGGAGATACCGGTATGTCTCCCCGAGGACCCGGGTTTCCCGTTCCAGGTATTCCCGGGCCAGTTTCTGGAGATCCACTTCCTGGAGGGAAAGGGTCTCGGAGATCTTTTTCTTCCCGTCTCCCAGGCGGACCCCGAAAATGTCCCCCAGGTTGTGGGCCGGGTCCAGGGACTGGACGAGCACCCGGGCCCGGCGGGAAATCTGGCGGGCCGACGCGGCGGCGATGGTGGATTTTCCAACGCCCCCCTTTCCGGTGAAAAAAAGAATCTTCATCAGTCGATCCCCAGGGTTCCGCACATCTCGGCGAGCATGTCCCCGGCGTCTTCCGCCCGGCGGCTCATGATTTTGAGTTCCCTTTCCATGAAAGGGAGAAGCTCCACGGCCAGAAAGCTCGGGGGGGCCGGGAGCCCGACGAAAGAGCCGAGAACGAGAAGAGCGAAAATGTTTTCCAGCTCCTGCATCTCCACGTGGGTCAGGGCCACGGCGTCCTCGCGGTGGCTGTCATGGAGACGGGACAGTAATTCTCGGAGAAATCGGAATACGGGCGATTTCATGCGGGCAGCGGTTGGTCGGAAAAGCAGGGCGCGGGAGTTCGACCCCCCGCGCCCTGTCATACGTTTACTCGGACGACCCCATTTCCTGGCGGTACTTCCTGACGAAGTCCGTGATGAAAATGAAGTTCATGATGAGCATGATCACCGAGATGGCCATGACGGTCCATCCCTGGGCGGGCGCCTTGGCGATGTTCCCGGGCAGAACCACGGCCATGAACCACACCAGGGCGGCGGTCACCGTCACCCAGAGAAGCCAGGCGGGAATGACGGCGATGTTGCAGAACCGGGATTTCAGCTTCGAGTGGACGTAGCACGCCCCGGTCATGAGGGCGATGGAGGCGATGAGCTGGTTCGCCGCGCCGAAGGAGGGCCACAGGATGGTGAAGTTCTTGCTGTAGGCCAGGTAGATCCCGATGAAGGCCGGAATGACGGAGGCCACCCACCGGTTCGTCAGGAAATTGTACAGGCCCTCGGAGGTGCCCTTCAAGGGAAGGGCCATCTCGGAGATGCAGTACCGGGCGAGGCGGTTCGTCGTGTCCAGGGTCGTCATGGCGAAGGCGGCGACCCACATCCCGGCGACGACCTTCACGTAGATCGTGGGAATGACGGCAAGCCACGTGGCGTTCACCATGTCGGCGTAGGACTGGACAAAGAGATTCACCGCCGAAAGGCCCAGTTTCCCGGAAACGGGGGTGAAGTCGGTGGCCCAGTTGGCGGCGGTGAGGGTGAACTCCACCCCCTTGGCCGCTGCGGCGTTCTGCAGGGCCGTGTAGCCGAACCCCGCGCAGGCCACGACGACGATCGTGGAGAGGAACCCCTCGGTGAACATGGAGCCGTATCCGATGAAGAGGGCGTCACTTTCCTTGGCCAGCTGCTTCGACGTGGTCCCCGAGGCCACCAGGGAGTGGAACCCCGACAGGGACCCGCAGGCGATGATGAGCGGAATGGCCGGCCAGAAGGGCGTGGCCTTCCCGCCCGCCACGACGGGGGCGAAAGCCGAGAAGGCGGGGACTTCGAATCCCCGGAAGGCGAAAACGGCCGCGGCAAGGCCGAGGATGAGACCGGCGTAGAGCAGGAAGGAGTTCAGGTAGTCCCGGGGCTGAAGGAGGACGTTGACGGGAATGGACGCGGCGATGATGATGTAGAAGAACATGACGTACATCCACGTCTCGTAGGTCGCCGCGATGGGGAACTCGACCCCCAGGATGATGGAGGCGACGAGCATGACGATCCCGATGAGGGTCGCCGCGGTGAAGTTCATCTTCACCCGGTACATGAGGACGCCCAGGATGAGGGCGGCGCCGATGGACCAGATGTAGGCCGAGGCGATGGCCGGGGTCTTGACGAACATGCCCCCCAGAACGGCGCCGAAGGCCGCCACGACAAGGACGAGAAGGAAGAAGACGAGCCAGTAAAAGGCCGTGCCCGTCCGCTTTCCCATGAGGTCGGACGCCACGAACTGGATGGACCGGCCGTCGTAGCGGACCGAGGCGACCAGGGCCAGGTAGTCATGGACGGCCCCGATGAAGACGTTTCCGAACCAGACCCACAGGAGCCCGGGGAGCCATCCCCAGGCCATGGCCAGGGCCGGCCCGATGATGGGGGCCGCGCCCGCGATGGAGGAAAAATGATGCCCGAAAAGCACTTCTTTTCTCGCGGGGATATAGTCCACGCCGTCGTAAAGCCGCGACGACGGCGTTTCGTTAGTGTCCGTGGCCACCACCACATCCCGTTCCAGTTTCTTCCCATAAGTAAAATACAGAACGACATAAACCGCAAGACCGATGAGGATAATAAGGGTAGTCACGCTCTTACCTCCTTTCTAAAACCGTTCGTTTCCGGCAAGGCAAAGAAAGACCCTACCCAAAGGTCTTTTGCAAGGGGGGAACCCCCTCGAAAACCATTCTCCGTCGTTTTGATGAAGCATGAATGCGGGGCGGAACATCCGGGCCCCATGTGAAAAGACCCCATATGAAAAGAAAGATTCGTCTGGGCGCGTTACCATATAGATCAACCGACTACGTGCTGAAGTTTCCCGTACAGGATCACAGCTCCTGGAAACGCTGCAATGATTCACTTTTAAAAAAAAGTACTCTCTAAGGGCCGTAAAGTCAAATAATTTTTCCCCGCCGCCCCTGGCAGGGGCCATGAACCTCCGGCCCGGGAGGGATGTCGAAACAGCGGCGCGCCCTATCCCTTGACAACCACCGGGAATGGGTTTAGATAACGATAAAGAGTCTCTTTAAAAAGGACGGCGTTCGTTACCGGGCCTGGTTCCCCTTTCTCCCCGGGAGGTTCCCGCCGACTCCCGTCACGCCCCCCCTCAAGGCCGGTAACCGCGCACCGTCATCGAGACCGCAGCAAATAACCCGACTCGAGGTGATCCCATGACGCGAAAAAAAGGCTCTCCCGATCCGCCGGCATCGGCCGAATTCAACGTCGGCCGCAAGGTTCGCGCGTTGAGAAAGGAGAAGAGGTACACCCTTCTCGACATGGTCACGAAAACGGGGCTCCAGAAATCCCTTCTCGAGGAAATCGAGGCGGGCGACGTCGTCCCTCCCGTGGCGACGCTCCTCAAGCTGGCCAAGGCCCTCGACGTCGGCATGGCCTATTTTTTCGAAGAGGAGATCGTGACGGACAAGATCGCCGTGAACCGGAAGGCCGATCGCATCCGGCTCCAGAAGCGCCCCCACCATCACGAAGGCGAAGTGGACTACATTTACGAGTCCCTGGAAATGAAAAAGGCGGACAAGCGCATGGAGCCGCTTTTCGTGGAATTCCTTCCCATGGACGTCTCCCGGATGGTTTTCATGAACCACGCCGGCGAGGAGTTCCTCTACCTCCTGGAGGGGACGCTCGAATTCAGGACCGACGACCGGGTCGAAGTGCTTCAACCGGGAGACAGCCTCTACTTCGAGTCGGACATCAACCACAGTTTCCGTTCCCTGGAGGACGGCCCGGCGAAGGCCATCGTCGTCGTGTCCACATGATGACCCGCGCACGAGGACGGCCTTTTCGGGCCGCTCCCCCGGCGTCCTGCTTTTACAGGCAGAGCAAACCCTGAGGAGAGGAAGGATGATTGAAATCCGCTTTCACGGCCGGGGCGGCCAGGGCACCGTGGTCGCCTCCATTCTCATGGCCAAGGCCTTTTTCCGGGCCGGCTTCCAGGTCCAGAGTTTTCCCTTCTTCGGTGTCGAGCGGCGGGGGGCCCCCGTGGAGGCCTACCTCCGGCTGGACGAAAAACCGGTCCGGCTCCGAACGAACGTTTACGCGCCCGATCACGTCCTGGTTCAGGACAGCACCCTTCTCAACAGCATCGACGTCACCCGGGGTCTCAAGGAAAACGGCTGGATTCTCCTGAACAGCGCCGCCGCACCGAAGGAAACGGGCCGCTACGCCGGCTTCCGTGTCGCCTGGATCGACGCGAGCCGGATCGCCGCCCGTCACGGCCTGGGAACCCGGACCCACCCCATCGTGAACACAACCATGATCGGCGCTTTTGCCCGGCTCCTCGGAATCCCTCCCCTGGAGGCCATCGAGGAAGCCATCAGGGAAGAAGTCTTCATCAAGCCGGAAGACAACGTCAGTGCCGCCCGGGACGCCTTCAGGGAGGTCCGGATGATCGGATTGATTCCCCGGGCCGAGGCAGGGTGATCCGCGGTTCCGCCGGCGGCACCATGCCCCCTCGAGACCGGTTCGAGAAAGGACGAATCATGGAAACGAAGAAAGCCTCTGCAGATCCGATTCCCCTTTTCATCCCCCAGACCTGCACGTCCACGGAAGCCAACAAGACGGGTTCCTGGCGATACCTGAAGCCACGGTACGAGGAAAAGACGGCCCCCTGCAGCGCCGCCTGTCCCGCCGGCGAGGACATCGGGAAAATAGAGCTCCTCACCCGTGACGGCCTTTTCAAGGAAGCCTGGGAAACGATCCTCCGGGAAAACCCCTTCCCCGCCGTGTGCGGCCGGGTCTGTTTTCACCCCTGCGAGAGCCAGTGCAACCGGGGGGAATTCGATGAAGCCATCGCCATTCACCAGATCGAGCGGTTTCTCGCCGATACGGCCCGAAAAAACGAGATTCAGCCCGCCGTCATGACCGGGGAGGAAAGACGGGAGGAAAAAATCGCCATCGCCGGGTCGGGACCCAGCGGCCTGGCGGCGGCCTGGTTTCTCACCCGCCTCGGTTACCGGTGTGAAATCTTCGAGGCCCGGGAGGAACCGGGCGGCATTCTCCGCTGGGGGATTCCCGCCTACCGGCTCCCCCCCGACGTTCTTCGAAGCGAGATCGCCCTCATCGAGAGCCTGGGCGTCACCATCCACACGGGACGGCCCCTGGGACCCGCCTTCGTGGATGAGGCCCGGGGACGCTACGCCGCCCTCTTCCTCGGGTGCGGCCACGGCCGTTCCCGGTCCCTGGGGATTCCCGGGGAGGACCTGGAAGGCGTGGCGGAAGGGCTGCCCTTTCTCCAGGGAATCCGGCGGGGGAAAACCCCGAAAATGGACGGTCCCGTGGCCATCATCGGCGGCGGCAACACGGCCGTGGACGTGGCCCGGTCCGTGGCCCGCCTCGGGGGCGAACCCTGGATCGTCTACCGGCGGCGGCGGCGGGACATGCCCGCCTTCGAAACGGAAGTTCTCATGGCCCTGGAGGAAGGGGTCAAAATCCGGGAACTCCTCGCCCCGGTGAGGCTGGAAAGGACAGGCGGCCGCCTGGCCCTGACGGTCCAGCCCATGCGGGTCGACGGAACGGATTCCAACGGGCGGTCCCGTGTCGTCCCCGACGGCGCCGAGGAAACCCTTGAATTCGCTCGGGTGTTCAAGGCCATCGGGGAGGAAGCCGCCGAAGACTGGCACCGGCCGCCGGGAAAGGGCGGACCCGTCCTCGCCCTTTCAAACAGCACCATCATCGTGGGGGACGGCTCACCTGTTCTGATTTACGGCGGTGACCTGGCGGTCTCGGTGAAATCGGTGGTCCACGCCGTGGCCTCAGCCAAGGAAGGCGCCATGGCCCTGGACCTGCTCCTCCGGGGGGGACCGGAAAATCTCCCCGGCCGCCTCGAAAAATTCCGGGTGGGGGACGGGCCTTCCCTGTCCATGGAGATCTACCAGGGCGGCGCCCGGTCCAAGAGAAGCGGACACGTGGTCCGCTACGGGGAAATCAACGCCGACTATTTCCAGCTCGCCCCGAGAATCTCCCAGCCCCGCCTTCTCGCCGACGAAAGGATCCGCGGATTTGAGGAAATCGATCTGAAGATCTCGGCCAACATGGCCATCCGGGAGGCGGATCGGTGTTTCAACTGCGGGCTGTGCAACAATTGCGACAACTGCTTTTTCTTCTGTCCCGACATGTCGGTCATCCGCGGCGACGGAGCGGAAGGCCGGCGCATCAATTACGATTACTGCAAGGGATGCGGGCTCTGCGTCGTCGAGTGTCCCCGGAACGCCATGACACTGGAGGAGGAAAAACCATGAAGCGCGTCCTCGAAGGAAGCCAGGCCGTGGCGGAAGCGGTCCGGTTGGCCCGGGTCGGCGTCATTTCCGCCTACCCCATCACCCCCCAGACCCACATCGTCGAGACCCTGTCCGAACTCTGCGCCCAGGGCCGGATGAACGCCCGGTTTCTCCGGGTTGAAAGCGAGCATTCCGCCCTGGCCTCCCTCATCGGGTCGGCCACCGCCGGCGCCCGGGTCTTCACGGCCACCTCCGGCCAGGGGCTCGCCCTGATGCACGAGGTTCTCCACTGGACGTCGGGGGCGAGGCTTCCCATCGTCATGGCCGAGGTGAACCGGGCCCTCGCCCCGGGATGGAACATCTGGATCGACCAGACGGACAGCCTCGCCCAGCGGGACACGGGATGGATCCAGTTCTACTGCGAAAGCGGCCAGGAAGTCCTGGACACGGTCATCCAGGCTTACCGCCTCGGGGAGGCGGTGAACCTGCCCGTCATGGTCGTCCTGGACGCCTTCTTCCTCTCCCACACCTACGAGCCGGTGGACGTTCCGGAGCAGGAAGAGGTCGACCGGTTTCTGCCCCCCTTCGCGCCCAGGTTCCAGGCGGACCCGGAAAACCCCTGCGCTTTCGGTCCCCTGGTCACGCCCGCCGTGTACATGGAAATGCGCCACAACATAGCCCAGGCCATGGAGGAAGCCCTCCGCCTTTACCCGGAAATCGAAGGCGCGTACGAAAGCCTCTTCGGAAGGCGGTACGGGACGATGGAGGCTTTCCACTGCGAGGACAGCGACATCGTCTTCGTGACGACGGGAACGGTGACAAGCACCTGCCGCCAGGTCGTGGAAGACTTGAGGAAGGAAGGGGAGAAGGCGGGCCTTCTGAAGCTGCGGCTTTTCCGCCCCTTCCCGGCGGAGGAGATCCGCCGCCGCCTGAAGGGGGCGAAAAAGATCGCCGTCATCGACCGGAATTTCTCCTTCGGGGCGGGCGGCATCTTCGCCCAGGAGATCCGGGCGGCCCTGTGCAACGAAGGGAACCGCCCCGTCGTTTTCGGCTTCATCGCCGGGATCGGCGGGCGGGACGTGACGACGGACACCCTGAAAGAGATATACGAAAAAACGAAAGAGCGGGAATTCCCCGAGGCGGACAGCCTCTGGGTGGGGCTCCAGGAGGTCTCCCATGGAACTTGATGTTCTTGATCAGGAATTCATGTATTCGGGTCACGTGGCCTGCCCGGGGTGCGGCGCCGCCGTGGCCATGCGGTTTCTCCTGAAGGCCCTGGGCGACCGGGTGATCATGGTCCTTCCCGCCTGCTGCTGGTCCGTCATCGCCGGGCCCTACCCCCAGTCCACCCTGAAGATCCCGGTGATCCACAGCGCCTTCGAGACGGGCGGCGCCGTGGCGACGGGCGTCCGGGCGGCCCTGGACCTCAAGGGCGACACGGAAACCACGGTGGTCACCTGGGCGGGGGACGGCGGGACCTTCGACATCGGCTTCCAGGCCCTCTCCGGCGCCGTGGAGCGGAACGAAGACTTCATCTACGTCTGCTACGACAACGAGGCCTACATGAACACGGGGGTCCAGCGGAGTTCCTCGACCCCTTACGGCGCGTGGACGACCACGACACCGGGACGGGAATGGAAGAAAATGCGGAAGAAGAACATCGTCGAGGCGCTGGTGGCGCACCGAATCCCCTACGCCGCCACGGCGAACATCGCCTTTCCCGAGGATCTGGTCCGCAAGGTGAAGAAGGCCAGGGACATCAAGGGATCCCGCTTCCTCCACATCTACGCCACCTGTCCCACGGGGTGGCGGATTCCCTCGGAGATGTCCGTGAAGATCGCCCGGATGGCCGTCCAGACGAACATCTTTCCCCTGTACGAGGTGGAGGATGGCGTCCGGTACACCCTGAACTACCGGCCCAAGGAGTTCCCCGTGAAGGAATACTTCCACCTCCAGGGCCGGTTCCAGCACCTCACGGAAGAGGACCTGGACCACATCCAGGACATGGTGAACGAGGACTGGCAGCTCCTGCTCCGAAAGGCGGGGGAGCGGGCCTGAATTACGATTTCAGGCAGTAGAAGGCCTCCCGGCCCCGATAAATTGCCGCCCGGCCCAGTTCCTCCTCGATACGGAGAAGCTGGTTGTACTTGGCCAGGCGCTCGCTCCGGGAAACGGAGCCGCTCTTGATCTGGCCGCAGTTCATGGCCACGGCCACGTCGGCCATGTAGGTGTCCTCGGTCTCCCCGGAGCGGTGGGAGATGACGGTGGTGTACCCCGCTTCCTTGGCCGTCTGAATGGTTTCCAGGGTCTCCGAAAGGGTCCCGATCTGGTTCAGCTTGATGAGGATCGAATTGGCCACCCCCAGGTCGATCCCTCTTTTCAGCCTCGTCTTGTTCGTCACGAAAAGGTCGTCCCCCACGATCTGGATCTTCTTCCCCAGGGCGTCGGTCATCGTTTTCCAGCCTTCCCAGTCGTCCTCGGCATGGCCGTCCTCGATGGACACAATGGGATATTTCGACACGAGGTCCTCGTAAAAACGGACGAGCTTCTCCGAGGACATGCGGGGTTTCTTTTCCGCCGCCAGGACATAGACGCCTTTCTTGTAGAACGAGCTCGCCGCCGCGTCGAGGGCGATGGACAGGTCCTTCCCCGGTTCGTATTTCGCCTTCTCCATGGCCTCCAGGATCACCTCGACGGCCTCGGCGTTCGACTTCAGGTTCGGCGCGAAGCCGCCCTCGTCCCCCACGCCGGTGCTGTAGCCCTTTCCCTGGAGCACTTTCCTCAGGCTGTGAAAAACCTCGCTGCACATGCGGAGCCCCTCCCGGAAGTCCGGGGCCCCAAGGGGCATGATCATGAACTCCTGGATGTCCACGTTGTTGTCCGCGTGCTGACCGCCGTTGATGATGTTCATCATGGGCACGGGAATGTCCTTGGCGGCGCAGCCGCCGATGTACCGGTAAAGGGGAATGCCGAGAGCGGCGGCGGCGGCCTTGGCGCAGGCCATGGAAACCCCGAGGATGGCGTTGGCGCCCAGGTTGCCCTTGTTCTCCGTGCCGTCGAGCTCGATCATGGTCCGGTCGATCTCACGCTGTTCGAAGGCGTCCATGCCGAGGAGGGCGGGCCCGATCCTGTGGATGACGTTCTCCACGGCTTTTTCCACCCCTTTGCCGAGATACCGTCCCCTGTCCCCGTCCCGGAGCTCGAGCATCTCGTGCTCCCCCGTGGACGCCCCGGAGGGGACCGAAGCCCGTCCCACCACTTCGGCGTCCAGGGTCACTTCCACTTCCACCGTGGGATTGCCCCTCGAATCGAGGATCTCTCTCGCATAGACATCGATAATTTCCGTCATGGGTGCCTCCTGTCCCGTTGACCCGGTTTGTTGGAATGAATTCGGACGGCCGCCCTCCCAGGGGTGAGCGGCGGACCATCCCCGCGGGGTTAACCATATACGAGACAGGGCCTGTTTTCAAGGGGTTCTTTGGACCGGCGCCGTCTTGACAAATCCGGCGGCGGACCCTAATATCAGGCGTAATCTGAAGAAGGGCGAAGGATGGAAGACTTTATCCGGGTCATGAAGGCCCTCTCCGACCCGAACCGGGTCAAGCTCCTGAAGATGCTTCAGGCGAAGCCCCTTTGCGTCTGCGAGATCCAGGCCGTACTCCCCATCGCCCAGCCGACCGTTTCAAAGCACCTGAAGATCCTCGAAAAGGCCGGCCTCGTGGAAAGCCGGAAGGACGGGCTCTGGGTGAACTACACCCTTTCAAACGGCGGGAAGAACCCTTATGCGGCCACCCTCCTGGGCTGTCTTCGTCACTGGATGGCTGATGAACCGGAGATTCAGGCCGCCACCGGCGCCGCCTGCCGGGTCTGCCGCACGGAAATAAAGAAAAAAAAGGGGGGGTAGGCCAGGGATGTTCCATCCCTGCGGCCCGTCAGGCTTTCATGTCTCTTTAAGGGACACCGGGTCATCGGAAAGCCATCTTTCAATCGCCTTCGTCGATGGTATGGCATCCACGCTCCGGACGGTCCCGTTGACAACCAGGGCTGGAAATCCGAAAACACCATACCGCTGGCATTCCCGGGAATCCGTGACATGTTCCACGTCCACGGGGAGATTCAGCCGGGAAGCGGCGTCGATGACCGCCTGCCGAAGCCCGTCGCACCGTGCGCAGCCCTGACCGAGGATCTTCACTTCCAAAAACGCTCCGTCGGGCTCCTTCTCAAAGGGTTGCCCGAGATATTTCCTGAATTCCCGCACGAAGGCCTTCCCGTAAGCCTCCTCCATGTGCCCGGGTATGTAGTTCGTCTTTCTCAATCGCGCCGTCAGCGCCGCCCGGACATCCTCGTCGGACCGAGAGGCATAGCCGGCGGCGATTTCATCCATGGCGCCCGTGAGCCCGACGATCCCGATCATGTTGTTGCCCACGGTGATCCGAAGGATGTCTTTTTCACCCATGATTCACCCGTTCATCCTGACCGGCATCATTCATGTCGAGCACCCGCAGGGAGGTTCTCCCGAATCGAATGGGTCCCGCCCCGGCTTCCCGGACTCCGCGGCCGCCCACCGTGACTGGAGGAGTTCCTTCACCCTGTCCACATCCTCCCCCGGAATGTCCGAGGTCATCTTCTTTTCGATTCCAAGATCGGTGATGACGAGATGCAAAGCCACTGGGATGGACGCGTGTTCCAGGATCGTCTTACCGCAAGCCACGGCACATCCGTCGATGACGATATTGGACGAATCGGCCGCCGCCTTCAGGAACCCTTTCAGGTGGGCCCCGATACCGGCAAGGCAAGAAGGCCGGGCGAAACCTTCTTCGACAAGCTCTACAGCGGCCCGGTGGGCCAGAAACCCCACGTTGGCCGCTCCCGAACAGGAGAAGATAATCTTCTTTTTTTCCCGAGTCTCTGATTTGTCCACCACAGAACCCCCTATCACAATAAGCGTCGTGTTATTGATTACTTGCGGAAGATATTATTTTCTTCAGCTCTTCCACGGTGGGCACCTTGCCCGCCACGGCGACCTTGCCGTCGATGACCACGGCGGGTGTGAAAAGAACGCCCAGCTTGGCGTAGTCCCTCACATCCTTGATCTTGGAGACGTCAGCGTCGATCCCCAGTTCGGCAACGGCTTCGATAACGTTTTTCTCCACTGTTGTGCATCGGGCACAGCCCGGTCCGGCGACCTGGATTTTCATGAATACCTCCTAAAGAATGAAATTTCCGAAAAACCACCCCATGAGGGTTCCCAGGATGATGATGGTGATGACATAAACGACGGCTCTTTTCAGCCCGAAAACCCGGGCGGTGGCGATCCAGTTGGGAAGGCTGCAGCCCGGCCCGGTGAGAAGAAGCGTCAGGGCCGGCCCTTTTCCCATGCCCAAATTCATGAGGGTATCCACGAAAGGCGCCTCGGTCATGGTGGCAAAGTAGCTCACGGCCCCGAGCATGGTAGCCAGGAAGGAGGCGGACAGGGAATTTCCCCCGAGCCAGGTCCGGATCCATTCTTCCGGAATCAGCACGCCTATGATACCGACGATAAAAACCCCCACGAGAAGGAGTGGCAGGATAATCCGGACGAACCACCACGTTTCCCTGAGCCAGGCGACAATCTGCTCCCGGGTGAGTACCTTTATGGCAAAAACGGCAGTGGCAAGGGTGAAGCCCCCCCAGACGAGAACTTTTTGAAGATAGGGCCCTTTCTGGACAAAATAATTGGGGCTCAGAAGAGACAGAACGATCAGCACGAGAAGGATGACTTCGTTGCGGCCGATGAGCCTTATTTTTTCCTCTTCTTCTCCTGGAAAAACTTTAGGGACGCCTTCGTCGCTGTCGTCCCGTTTTCCGAAAAAAGCCGTCATGACGAACCCGATGATAAAGGCCATGAGAAGGGCCGCCACGATCCTGGAGATGACCATGGAGCTTCCCAGGATCGTCCCCGTGTAGGTGAGGGCCAGGATATTCGAGGCCGGGGCCACCCAGAGGATGATGAACGCCACGCCGACACCGGCGCCGCCGTAAAAGAGGCCGCTGGCCACGGGAATCACGGTGCATGAGCAGGCTGCGATCATGAAGCTCGAAACGCTGGCCAGGGAAAAGGATTTTATCTTGCTGGCCCCCTCCCCGAGATATCGGATGATCGCCTCTTTCCGGACGAACGTGACGATGGCCCCTGCAAGAAAGAACGCCGGCACCAGGCACGTGAGGACATGGGTGGCGATGTAATCCTGCAAAGCAAGAAAACCGGCAACAATTAATTTTTCGATCATGGGATCGTTTCTCCTTTTCTCTTTCCAAAAGCGTCCCGGTTTTTCGAAATACCCCGGAGCCTCATCAGCGGTCTGTCGCGGTAGAAAGTTGACCGGAAAAAAACCGAAGGGAGCAGGAGCTAAGTATATTCATATTTATGAATATATAAACGCCGAGCCATCCTGTCAAGATATGACTGGTTGCGCCGGCCATTTATGGAGGATTGTCATCGAAAGTGTTTCCGTTCATTATATCCACGCGAAAATGTAGCGGCTCATGTAGTATCCGCCGGCCCCGATGAAAACGACGGCAGTTATCTTCCGGGCCCACCATTCGAAACGGGTGACTCCCTGAAAGATGCGATTCACGGCCCCGGAAGCGAACCCGATCACCAGGGCAAAAACGACCACGGGCAAAGCCGTTCCGATACCGAACAGGGCCGGCATGGCGATGGGAGACTGATACTGGAAGGCGACCGAAAAAAGGCTCCCGAAGAAAAGAGCCGCCGACACGGGACAGAAGGAAAGGGCAAAGACGATTCCAAGGATGCCGGCACCCCAGATGCCGGTCTCACCGATACGGGTGTGGATTCTATCGCCGAACCGTCCCTGGAGTCCGAAACTCCCGAAATGAATGACATCGAGAAGAACAAGCCCCACCATGACAAGGATTGGTCCGAGGAGGATATTCATCCACGTCTGCAGGAAATTAGCCACCGGGGAAATATACCCTGTGCTGGAGACCAGAACCGCCCCCAGGAGGGTGTACGTCAGGGCCCTTCCCGCCGTGTAGAGCGCCCCGGCGAGAAGAACCCGCCGGGGCCCTTGTTGCTGCCCGCCGATATAGGAAACGGCGGCGATATTCGAGGCCAGGGGACAGGGGCTTATGGAGGTCAGGATCCCGAACCAGGCCGCCATACCTAAACCGATGACAAATTCATTCATTTGTCTTCTCCAGGAAAGTGCTTACTTCTCCCCGGACGTAGTCTTTGAACTGACTTTCATCGTTAAGAAGTTCCCAGACCCGGATCAGGTTCTTCCAACTCACCTGCTTTCCGTCCTTCATTTCCGACAAGATGACAGACTGTGAGTAAAGCCTGTAATCTTGAACAAAGTGCTCGTTTTCCCCGTCACTGACATTGACAACGGACAGTTTCAGGCGACCTTTCTCAAGCTCCTCAGGAAAGAAGGCCCGGACCGTTTCGAGAGTCAGTTTTTCGATCATGTTGCAAGAGTGACAACGCACCTTGCCGTGGAAATAGTAAACTTGGACGTAGTGACCCGGACCCCCCTCTTCCACCGCTCCCCCGGCCTGCCCGGCGATGAGGCTGTTTCCCGCCCATAAACAGACCGAAACGAAAAAAATCGTGGCGATCCTCTTAAATCCCATTATACCCATGGAACCGTCTCCCTTTCAATAAAATGATCCGTCTCGCCGTCTCGAAAGGTGCCCTGAATCCATGCAAACCGGGGCAAAGGCGGAGAGCGGCCTGTTGATATCGCCAAAAGGTAATATAGTATTTCCTGGACAATGTCAACGAGACGTTTTTTACCTCTTGGAAACAGACCCGGGCAACCCCATTCAGGTCGAACCATCGGGATTACATGTTATGGATTTTGAACACGGGCCCGATGTCGGGCGGGTGAGGGGTGAGGGAACGGACAGGAACAGCGGAAAGTCAGGCCCCGAATCCGGATTTTTCGACGGGCCGCCGGCATCCGGAACCTGACTCCGTTCTTTTTTTAACGGGCGGCCTTGGAAGGCTGGAGGGCGTCCAGGAGGTTCCGGACTTCCGCTTCCCGCTTGTCCGGGGCCGTGGCCCGGACCTGGGCGACCCGCTTCTCCGAGGTGTCCCGGCGTATCTTCGCCTCTTCGTCGGCCTCCTGCAGGATCCTCTTCTTTTCCTTTTCAATGTCGTCCATGGGAACGGATTGCGAGAGGATGTCCTTTGATTTGACTCTCCCCTCCTCCAGGAGTTTCCGGGCATTTTCCTTCGCCTCCCCGAGGATCTTTTCTGCTTCCTTTTCCATGTTTCCTATGGTCGTCTGGATGGGTTCCGCCATGGATCCTACCTCCTGCGGGATCGGTTATACGAGAAAAATATACTGCGTCGATGTCTTCAAAAGCCGCCGTATCACCGGGAGCTGCTTCCGGGAAAGGAATATCTCGCCTTTCCGGCGGTCCACGGGCATCCGGAGAAGGGATTCGAGAACCTTGGCCTCCACGCCCGTTTTCGTCCGAACTTTCAGTTCCCGGGCCTCCCCGGATATTTCGATGAGCAGGGGAAGAAGAAGTTCCTCCCTCTCCTCCTCCCCGAGAATCGCGGCCAGCCTTTCGAGCTCGCCTTTCCGGAAGTGATGGTCGTTCCCGTCATGGCAGGGCACCGACGGGTGGGGTTCCCGAAGCAGCGCCGCCAGGGACTTCTTCCGCCGGGGGGCCTGGGTGTTGAGAATCCGGAAATCCTCCGCCACGGCCCCCTCGAGCCCGCTGTCCCGGGTGGACGGGTCGTCATCAATAGGCATAGGCTTCCCGCTTCTCGATGAGGAGCTTGACGTACTTCAGCCGGGCGTTTTCCTCCCGGTCCCGCTCCTCGAATTTCATGTTGAGGTAGCGGATGGTGGCATTCAGCCCCGGGATGACGATGTATTCCAGGGCGTTGTTGATCCGCTTCACCTTGTTGATTTCCGACCCGAGCAGCTCGAGAGAATTCTCCAGTTCCGCGAGTTCGATGATCGATTCAAGGCAGCGCCTTGCCGCGGTGATGGTGTCCTCCTCGACGGCGGTCATTCCGGGGCGGACGGCGGTTTTCAGGGCCACGGTTTCATCCCGCTCCACCTCGAAGAGAGGAATGCGAACTCCCGCCACGTTCCGGGTCTTTCCCACCATTTTCAGGGGCATCTCCACGGCGAAAAGGTCCTTTTCCAGTTCCTCCGACCCGAGATACCCGCTGGTCATGGAAAGGGCCCGGTAGGCCTCGTTGAATTCCGACGCCTGACGCTCCTTCACGATGGCGCATTCCTTGACCGTTTCGAGAAACTCCATGACAAGAATGGAAAGCCGGTCCTTGACGATCTTCTGGATTCGCGTCGCAAGCCGGTACCGCCGCTTGAGGCGGGCCAGCTCGATCTTGGTGGGCCGCGTGACCTGGATCTTCGCTGCCATCTTACGACGTCTTTCCTTTCTTCGGCAGATACTTCTGGATGAACTTCTCCTGGATCAGCTTGAGATCTTCCTGGGGTACCATTGAAAAGATATTCCAGGCGATTTCCAGGGTTTCCTCGACGGACCGGCGCTCAAATTCACCCTGGGAAATGAATTCCCGCTCGAAGCGGTCCGACGCGGAAAGATAAATCCGGTCCCGGTCGCTCAGGGCGTCGGACCCGATGACCGTGGAAATCTCCCGAAGGTAATTGCCCTCGGCGTACATGGCATAGGACTGCATGAAAACGTTGTTGTGGTCTTCCCGGGTGTTCCCCTCGCCGATACCCTCTTTCATCATCCTCGACAGTGAGAGGAACACGTCGATGGGCGGGTAGATCCGCTTCCTTTCGAGGGGCCGGGAGAGGACGATCTGCCCCTCGGTGATGTACCCCGTCAGGTCCGGGATCGGGTGGGTGATGTCGTCGTCGGGCATGGTGAGGATGGGAAGGATCGTCACCGACCCCTCCTTGCCCGAGATCCGCCCCGCCCGCTCGTACATGGTGGCGAGGTCGGTGTACATGTACCCGGGGTAGCCCCGGCGGCTGGGGATCTCTCCCCGCATGGCCGCCAGCTCCCGAAGGGCATCGCAGTAGTTCGTGATGTCGGTGAGAACGACGAGGACGTGCATGTCCCTTTCCCAGGCGAGATATTCCGCCGCCGTCAGCGCGAGCCGGGGCGTGGAGAGGCGCTCGATGACCGGGGAGGAGGCGGTGTTGATGAACCCGATGGCCCGGTTCAGGGCCCCCGTTTCTTCCAGGTTGGCGATGAAGTAGGCCGCGTCGTCGAAGCTCACGCCGATGGCGGCGAAGACGATGGCGAATTCCTCCGCTTTTCTCTTCAGGGCCGCCTGGCGGACGATCTGCGCGGCGATCCGGTTGTGGGGAAGCCCGGACCCGCTGAAAAGGGGGAGCTTCTGGCCCCGGACGAGGACGTTCAGGCCGTCCATGACGGAGATTCCCGTTTCGATGAATTCCGCCGGCGGCAACCGGGACGCCGGGTTGGCCGGAACGCCGTTGATGTCGTGGTAGGCGTCCGCCACGATAGGGGGGCCGCCGTCTATGGGGTTTCCGCTGCCGTCGAAAATCCGGCCCAGGATGTCCGGGGAAACAGGGAGCCTCTGGGTCTGCCCCTTGTACTCGACCCGGCTGTTCAGGAGGTCCACCTCGCTCACCCCGCCGAAGACCTGGACGACGGTGGTGATCTTCCCCACCTCGATGACCTGGCCGACCCGGGTTTCACCGGTTCCCAGCTGTACTTCCACGATCTCGTTGTACCGGATACCGGGAATGCTTTCGATGACCAGAAGGGAGCGCCGGGCCGTGCTGATGGCTTTTGTCTCCCGGGTGAAGAGTTGCCGTGCTTCCATCACATCCCTCCTTCACGGGTCGTCACGAGCTTTTCCATGTCCGACCAGAGATCTTTGATGTAGGTGTCCAGTTCCTCCAGGGGAACGTCCTTCATTCTCGAAATCCGGGGGACGATTTTGAGCCCCTGGATTTCATTGACCATCATGCCCTGCTCGGAGAGTTCCCGGGCCGTGTCGGCAAACCGGATAATGGTGGCGAGCATCTTGTGGGACCTCTCCGGGGGGGTGTATGTGTCTACGGGATGGTAAGCGCTCTGCATGAGAAAATCCTCCCGGATCATGCGGGCCACGAGAAGGAGAAGCCGGTCTTCCTCGGGAAGGGCCTCGGGACCGACAAGGCGGACGATTTCCTCCAGTTCCGCCTCCCGCTGGAGCGTCACCAGGGCCCGGTCCCGGACGGTGTGATACTCGGGATCCACTTCCTTCTTCCACCACAGGCCCACCGAATCGGAGTAAAGGCTGTAGCTCTGAAGCCAGTTGATGGTAGGAAAGTGGCGCCGGTTGGCCAGGGCCACGTCAAGGGAATAGAGCGCGTCGACGATCCGCAGGGTGGACTGGGTGACCGGTTCGCTGAAGTCGGCCCCCGGCGGGCTCACGGAGCCGATGACGGTGGCCGACCCGGTCCGTTCCGGCCGGCCGAGGCACTCCACCCTCCCCGACCGTTCGTAGAAGGTGGCGAGCCGGGAACCCAGGTACGTGGGGAATCCTTCCTCGCCCGGCGTTTCCTCGAGCCGGGCCCCGATCTCCCGCATGGCTTCGGCCCAGCGGGACGTGGAGTCGGCCACGAGAAGGATGTCATAGCCCATGTCGCGGAAGTACTCCGCCATGGTGATGCCGATGAAGATGCTGATCTCCCGGGCCACCACGGGCATGTTGGAGGTGTTGGCGATGAAGATCTCTTTTTCCTGGAGAAGCCGGTCCGTGTTCGGGTCCCGGAGTTTCTTGAAGCTGTGGAGGACGTCGGCCATCTCGTTTCCCCGCTCGCCGCAGCCCACGTAGATGTTGAGCTGGGTCTGGGACCAGCGGGCCATCTGCTGGAGATTCACCGTTTTGCCGGTACCGAATCCGCCGGGGATGGCCGCCTTGCCGCCCAGGGCCAGTGGAAAGAGATAGTCGATGATCCGCGTCCCCGTGACGAGGAGGTTGACCGGGTCGAGGCGGCGCTTGTACAGCCGGGGTTTCCGAACGGGCCAGCGCTGCATAAGGGTGAGGGGGGTTTTCGTGCCGTTCTCTTCCAGGACGGCGACGGTGTCGAGGATGGTGAATTTCCCCTCGCTGATCTCGAGAATCTTGCCGCCCAGCCCTATGGGTACCATGATCCGGTGCTCGATGAGACCGGTTTCCTGAACGGTCCCGATGACGTCCCCTTCCTGAACGGTGTCTCCGGCCTTCACGGTGGGTACGAATTCCCATTTCCTGTTCCGGTCCAGGGCGTCCGTGCGGACTCCCCGGTGCAGGAAATCCCCGATGTCCTCGATCATGGTGACCAGGGACCGCTGTACGCCGTCATAGATGTTTCCCACCATGCCGGGACCCAGTTCGCACATGAGGATCTCGCCGGTCCCCACCACCGGTTCCCCTACCCGGAGGCCCACCGTGTCTTCGTATACCTGGATGACCGCCTTATCCTGCTCGAGGCCGATGATTTCCCCGGTGAGTCTCTCGTCTCCCACGTCCACCACCTCGTAGACCTGGGAACCCCGCATATCCTCGGCAATAACGACGGGACCTGAAACTCTCCAAATCCTTCCCATAGCAAGCGCCTCTCTTCCCGTTATTTTGACGACTTCGTGAAAAAACCCGCAGGCTGCGCTGCCCTTACTCCCCCCGTCACCGGGTCAGATCTCCACGTTGAAGCCTATGAGGCTTCTCGTCAGGGCCTTGTAGTATTGACGGATATCCCGCTCTTCCTCCCGGTATCGGGCGGGGTATTCGATGATGACCGTCTTCGCCCGTTTCTCCGACCGGATCTTTTTCATCTTGTCCCGAACATGTTCCACCCACGCATCGGGAACCAGGACAAGCCCCACGGAAGGGTCCTTGGCCAGATCGTCGAGAGCTGTCCGGAGCTTTTCCGGAAGGCCCCGGTCCTCTTCATCGAAAAGCACGTATTTCCGGACGCCGGTGAGCCGCAACAGGTTGGTCTCGTCCCGGTTTCCGATCACGGCAATCTGAAAATCGTCCATTCCTCTCATGTGGCCATCACCATGAAATCCCGAATTTCCCCGACAGGGACGCCATCATGAAGAACCTTGAAAATCATTCTCAGGTTCCTCGCTTCCAGTTCCTTGACGAGGAGATACCATAAAAGGGTACAGGGAGACAGGGCCCGGGGTGCCAGCAGGTACCGGACGGTCCGGTACAGGTGGCGGTCCAGGATCTGGTCGATGGTTCCGACGGACTTTCCCTTCTCCAGGCCCCGGGCCAGGTCGGACACGGCATACTCGTATTCGGTGTTGCCAAGCCGCGTGACGATCTCGCCAGGACTGAGGGTGAGAAATTCCCTGAGAGTGGCCATGTCCAGAAGGTGGCCGCCCTCGAGAAATATGTTCTCCGACACGGCTCCCCGGCCCCCGGTAACGAGCCGGAACACCGCGCGGAGGTTGGCATAATCGATAAAAATCCCCTGTACCCGGACCAAAAGGGACCCTTCGTCCAGGCTCCCCAGGGTTTTTACCCACCGTTCGTTGTAAAAACCGTCGAGAACCCGCTCCAGGTCGAGGATAATTTTTTCATCCAGTTCCTTGACGTCCCACAGGATATCGCCGTATTCACCCAGGCCCGCCGCCGGCAGATAAGAGGCGAGATCGGGAAGGGTTTTCACCCGGGACAGGTCGTCGAGAAGTCCCTCGTCGTGGAGTGAGCCAAGCGGCACGGGAACGAAGGACTTTTCCTCCTGAACGGCCCGAAGGGCGAGCTTGATGTTCAAAAGATCGAACCGGTTGAGAAAAACCCGTATCATGGTTCCCATGCCCTCGGGAAGGGCGAAGCGGCGGACCCGGGCCAGGTTTTCCGACAGGGCATTCCAGAGGCGGCTTTCGAATTCGGGGTAGGTTTTCCAGGTTTCTTCCCGGAGCGCCTCTCCCACATCGGTGTCCCGGATGATTTCCAGGGCTTCCTGGACGGTCCGGGCCCTCTGGAGGATCGTCGAAACGTGTTCTCCCTGGACACCCCGGGCCTCCTCCCCCTTCACATAGGCTGACAGAAAGGCGTAGCGGGTGCTGGTCAGGTTCAATGGTCCCCTTCTCCAAAAAGTCTTTTTGCCATCTCGGGCATGATATCGGGCAGAAGCATGGAAAGCCGGGTTTCGAAGGTGTTGTCGATACTCACCATGCCGTCTTCCGTCTCGGCCAGGATTCCGCCGAGCCCCTCCTTTTCGCGGACGTCGATGACCCGTTTCCCCAGGTCGCCGTCCTCCGCGACAAGGGCCTGGAGGGCCGGCAGGTCCCGGGGGGCCCCGTAAAGCCGGACCGGCACATCCGATTCAAAGGCCTCGATGGTTTCCCGCACCAGCTTGCGGAGGTTTCCCTCTTCCAGGGATGTCTCCTTGAGGCTCGCCCGGACTTTGTCGAGGATATCCCCGATAATCCTGTCCTTTTCCCGGAGAATCGACTGGCGCCCCTCCAGGGATGCCTGGGCCACCCTTTTCGCCGATTCCCGCCGGGCTTCCGACAGGATTTTTTTCTTTTCCGATTCGACCCTTTCCCGGAACTGGTCCTCCGCCTTTTTCACAATTTCGCGGGATTTCGTCTCGGCATCGGCGAGAATCCGGTCCGCTTCCTCCCGCGCCTTGTCGAGAATGGCCTCTCTCAGTTTGCTCGTGTCCATGGTCTTCCCCTTTTCACATGAGCCTGAGGATGCTGAGGGCCATGATCGTGAAAACGAGACCGAGAACGCCGATCAACTCGACGAAAACGGCCAGCATCATCGATGCCGTCAGGATCCTGCCCTTTGTTTTCGGAAGGAGGGCGATACCGGAAGCGCAGACGGCCCCCTGGAAAATGGCAGAGAAAAACTCGGCGAACCCGGCCATGAGACCGATTCCGACCATGGCGATCCCTGTCCCTCCCGCTTCCGGCAGCTTGGGCATGGAAACGGTCAGGATGATGATCAGGATGATGAGGCCGTAAAAGGTCTGCGTCATGGGCAGGGACGCCAGGACGATCACGTTCCGGAGCTGTCCCGCGTCCTCGGAAAGCGTCGCCGTGCCCGCCGAACCGGCATTCGCGATTCCCATGGCGGAACCCGCCAGTCCTCCCGCCAGTGCCAGCGCACCGCCAAACGTCGCCAGGGCTTGAATGGTCGTCATATCTCACCTCTCCTTAAGATTTTTTACCCAAGATGACTCTCTTGCGATGTTTCAGTTGCAGGGGATCGTATTCCCGGCCCCCTCCCTCGAAAAATTTAAGAAGAAACTCGACGAAACAGAGCCTGAGGGAGTGGATGAACGCCGCCAGAACGCTGAGAAGGAGATTGAAGACGTGAAAGATGAGAAGAAGAGCGACCCCCAGGATGAATCCTATGGCGACGCCGATAATCCCCGGGACGGCCGAGGACACGCCCCGGGAAACCCACTCGGCGAGAAGGTTGAAGGATGATGCGAGATAGAAGGTGGCCAACCCCACGCCGGCAAGACGGGAGTATGACATGACGTCCCCCAGGATGCCCGTCACGTCGAAGAGCCAGAACACACCCCCCAGGGCGCCCATCTGGACCACGCTGCCGACGATGACCAGGATGAGGCCGCCGTACATGGGATAGGCGAAGCTCCCGTAAAGGGCCGGGCTCACGGGGATCAGGTCGATCTGAAGCATCCCGTGGAACAGGTAGGGAATGCCGAAGATCTGGAGAAGGAAAAGGCCGATTTTGTTGAGGACGATGCCCCAGCTTTTTTCCCGGATTCCCTTGATGAACCCGAACATGTGAGCCAGGTTGAGGTGGATCAGGCCGATGATGAGTGCCAGGACGATGAACGAGATGGGGTCGGAAAGCTTTGCCTGGACAGCCCGGGACAGGGCCAGGGTGTCCAGCTCGATGCCGAAGTAGCGGTTCAGAAAATCGCCCAGGTAGGTTCCCGATAGAATCCCGAAAACCAGGGAAACGAGCCCGCCGATGTACAGGACATTGCGGAAAAGCCGGGTTCCCTCGCTTGTCGGGTCGTCGACGAGCTTGTCCAGGAAAAAACGGGCCAGGAGAAGAAGTCCCACGGCGTAGACCATGTCGTTCAGCATGATACCGAAGAAAAACGCGAAGAAATAGGCCACCACCGGCGTGGGGTCCCACTCGCCATAGCGGGGAATGCTGAAGAGCTTGACGACCACTTCGAAAGGCCGGACCCCCTTCGGGTTCCGGAGCCGCGTGGGCGGCTCTTCACCCCTTTCCGGGGGTCTCGTATCGACGAAACTGTAAGGCACGGCTTCCCGGAGGCGGCTTGTCGCGTTTTCCACGTCTCCTTTAGGAATCCAGCCCTCCATGAGGGTCACGTAAGAGGTTCCGCTGGCCCAGTCCAGGGCTGAAAGGCGCTCATATTCCGCCGCCAGAATTTCCCGGTGCTGGGCCAGGTCGGGCAGATTCTCCAGGATGCACGCCTGGAGGTCCGCTCGCAGGCGGGCCAGGCGGCCTTCCCTGTCTTCCTGCCGCTTTCTTTCCTCTCCGAGAAAGTCGGCAAGCGCCCGGTCCCCTTCCGGCACGGCGATCGCGGCGGCCCCCAGGGCCGACGCGGTGTCTTCCAGGACCTTTCTGTCATCCTTCCTGGCCACCACAAAGACGACGGCCTCGTTGCCCGCGGAAGCGCTCACGAGATCGATGATATAAGCGGAAGACTTCTCCCGGAAGGTCCGAGAGGCTTCTTCCGTGAAGACATAAACGGCGGTGAAAAGATAGGGCCCGTCGTAGTGAAAGTCCCGCAGGGACATACCCCCGCTGCCGGGGAGAACGGCCAGGTAGCGTTCCAGGTCTCCGGACCTGGAAATTTCCTGCTCCGTCTTCTGAATGTCCGACAGGCGCCTTGAAATCTCGTTTTGAAGTTTTTCCACCCCTCGCAGCGCTTCATCGACGGTAGGAGGGACATCCCCGATGAAGACCTCTCTTTCCCCCGGCAGAAAGGACAGGATGTCCTGAACAGAGGCCAGGGCCTTCCTGACCTGGGCCCGCCGGTCTTCGATGGCTTCCTTCTCGACGGGGGTCAGTTCCTTGGCTTCCTCGATGTGAAGAACACCCAGGCCCTGGAGCGTGGAAAGGGCCTTTTCAAAGGACCCCTTGATCGTCACCACTTTCAGCTTGACCATGGCCTCGGGAAGACTGACAAAAATGGGCATCATTTCATTCGGGCCTTTCCGTGAAATCGGTCCTGCACTGTCGGGGAAGACAACCCCGAATCCGTTGTTCTTTTGGATTTTCGTGTCGACGCAAAAAAGAAACAGGCACCGCCGAACCCTTTCCCCCCGGTGGGTCTGACGACTTCAAGGGTCGAATTCCAGGTCCCGTGGAAGAAACGCATCCTTTCCGAGATGGCCTTTCCTGAAACGGCTTTCCGGGCGGGTTTCGCTTGCTTGCTGCCTAAAACGGGCTTCCGGTAATGACGTCCCGCCCCGTGTGCATGAGAAACAACCTGTACGCGGCCTCTGTCTGATTGGGTGCGCGCCCCTCTCTTCAGATCCTGAATGCTAAAAGGGGCAGTTACAGTATACATAAAAGGAATTGAAACGCAACCGGTTTGAAAAAAAAAATTCCCGGCGCTGACATGGCATCCGCCCAAAGATGTTAACAGTCAGGATTCAAAGGCTTTTTAAAAAGGAAAGAATTCAGGCTTCAGCCGGCGGCCCGCCGGTTTCCCTGTCGTGAAAAAGAAGAATGAGGATTCCCATGGCGAAAAGGGAGAAGTCCCGGAGGAGATACCACCAGGATATTTTTCCTTCCCCTGTCGAGGAAAAACAGCCGCAGGAGATGTCGAGGCCCCTGACGAGGGTGATGGCGAGGGCCATCAGAAAGACGAGCAGAAGCCCCGTGACGACAAGAGAGGCGCCGCCGACCCACCAGCGCAGGATCAGGGCCATACCGCAGATTACCTCGACCCAGGGCAGTATGATGGCCGCCGGGTTGACGAGGAGATCGGGCAGGAGCTGATAATGATAGATGGAAAGGGCGAACCCCCCGGGCTCGAGGATTTTCGTCACGCCGGAGAAGAGGAAGACCCCTCCGAGAAAAAGCCGTGAAACAAGCAGAACCGCCGCAAACCATTTTTCTCTCACCCGGCGCGCCCGGTTCACGAGTTCTCCTTTCCCGGGACCGACGCGCCGTCCGTCTTCTCCGAGCTTCTCGACTCCCCGTTCCTGAAAATTTTGAAATCACGAAATCCACGGCTCTCGAGAACCCGGGCCAGTTCCATTCCCCGGGTACAGCGGCCGCCGTCGCAGAGGATGACGAGCTTCAATCCCGCACCGGCGAGAACCCTGATTTCATCGATCATGGCCGGGACGTTCCGGGGCGTGACATTGATGGAACCGGGCGGAGGATCCTCGCTGTAAAACACGGGGTCTTGGGGGTCGAGAAAGACAAGGAGACCCTCCCGCTCCAGCACAAGAACCCTGTCAGCGGTGATCTCGTCCAGGTCTTCCAGGTAGAGCCCGGCGACCGCCCCGGGTGACCAGTCGCCCAGCCATGGAAGGCCTGACGGGCTCACGGCGTTGAAGGCCGTCGCCGCGAGGATGCTCCCGAGGATGAGCAGGGCCGCCTGAAACGCGTTTTTTTTCGTCTTCCCCATGTCAGCTGGGGATCCTTCCGGTCACGACGATCCCTCCAGGCCCGCCTCCCGGATCCAGTCGAGAACGGTCTCATCCCCGGGGATGTCGCTTTCCATGGGAACAAGATCCCATGTGAATTTTCCCGTCTCCGTCCCGCAGGCGCAGATGGCCGTCAATTTTTCTTCCAGGGCTGATTTTCTCGATAACAGGTCGCCGATCATTTTCTCCAGGGCGGGGGTGTCCTTGTTTTGCCGGGCTTTCACGAGGGCGGCTATCCGCTGTTCCAGGTTCTGCAGTTCCAGGTGGAGACGGCTTTCTTCTTCGGCATCCAGAAACCCCGTCATGGAACCCGTGCAGGACAGGTTGAGGCGGCCCACGTACATCCCGTCTTTGCCGGACCGGAGCACCAGGGTCTCCGACTCCCGGTGCGGGTGGACGGTTGTCCTCCCCTCCCCGCCGCCCAGGATGAAACAGGTCCCGCGATTTTCCGCCGCAAGCCGGCGAATCTCTTCGGGAGCCAGGCAGGACAAGACCAGAATCACATCCGTTTTTCCGGAAATCTCCCCGATGATCTTCCGGGTGGCGGTAACGGGATCGGCAACGGCATGGCCGCTCCCGAATCCCTTCTTGATCGCGGGATCGTCCGCCAGGCTGGTGAACCCCAGGATACCGACACGCACGTTACCGACATTCTTTATGATATAAGGATCAAACAGGGGGTCGCCCCGTTCGTTGACGATGTTTGAAGAAATCCAGGGCAGCCGACTGATCTCCGGCCGGCTGAATAACTCCCGTCCCATGGCGGCTTCCGCCGGGCCCACGTTTACGGCGTCAACGGCCATACGGCCATAAGCCCTGGCCAGGAGACCGGCGGTCCCGGTTTCGGTGCCGCCGGCCCGTTCCGTTTTCCGTTTCGGGAAAAGATTGCCCGAATCGACGACGAGAATGGCCCCATCCCGGGATCTTTCTCCGAGAATATAGGAAACGCGCCGGGCCAGACCGCCCAACGTGGAGCCGCCTCAGGTGGAACAGGGCGACACCTTGCCCGCCACGTTGCCCGTGTGAAAGACGCGAAGACTGAACTCTCCCTCCGCCTTTCCCTCCCCGGCGGCCGGGAATAGAAGAAGGCCGGTAATCAGCAGGGAAAGAATCACCGCTATATGTCTGTGTTTATACATTCTATCCTGTCCGTTCAGAAGAGAACGTCGGCCGCAGCCGGTGCCTTCATGGCGCGTCCTATTCCGTCTTCTCCGACACGAATTCGCCGTTCTCGAAACGGCCGGTCTGCTTACGTCCGTCCGGATAGAACAGGGTTCCTTCCCCGTTCATGGTTTCTTCCTTGAACTCACCGACATATTTCCGTCCATCGGGAAAGAGCAGGGTTCCCTTTCCCGTAATCCGGTTCTCCCTCAAGTCCCCTTCGTATCTCCGGCCGTCAGCAAAGGTGAAGATGCCTTTCCCGTGGGGGTTCCCTTCCTTGAATTCCCCTTCGTACCGGCTCCCGTCGGCGTTTGTCATGACACCCTTTCCGTCCATCTTGTTGTTTTTGAATTCCCCATCGTATTTCGAGCCGTCCTTGAACGTCAGGGTACCTTCCCCCTCCCTCTTATCCTCTCTGAAGAGGCCTTTGTATTCGCTGCCGTTCGTATAATAAAATCGTCCCCGGCCTTCTTTCTTTCCGTCTTTGATTTCCCCCTCGTAACGGCCGCCGGTGAGATAGGTGAGAACCCTATCCCCCCGTTTCTCTTTTTTGTCGGGATAGGTGAAAGCGCCCCGTCCGTGGGGCACGCCGTCCTTGAAACTTCCTTCGTACTCGCGCCCGTCGGGGTACACGTATTTTCCCCTGCCGTTGACACAGTCCCCATCCACGCATTCAGCGAACGCCGCCGACGCGAAGACCGGGATCATGAACGCCAGTATCCACAGCAACATTACTTTTTTTCGCATTGAAACCTCCATCCATGATTCATTGTTACACCGTCTTGAGCAATTTCCGTTCCAGCCGGCTACATCCACGGGCGGCGGGAAAGCAAGCTCTTCCATTCCCGTAAGCGCCGTCTTTCTATCGCATCCGCTGAAGGGAATCAAACATTTTTGATAAAAGAACGTAAAGCTGTCCCCTTATTTTATGTTTGCGCTTCTGGTTAAAAATGACCGTGCGTGACCATTCCTGATCACGGGAAGGATCTATTCTTCAGGGTTTCAAAAAAAAGTTTTTCCAGGTCCGTTCCCGTTTTCGGGCAGCGGGCCACGACTTCCGCCGCCCAGGCGAGGTACGCCTGCCTCCGGGATTCGGGCCACCGGGCCGGCGGCCGTTCCAGGATATCCCGGACGTTCGAGATCTTGTCGGCGATTTTCACCATCGACGCCTCCCGCGACAGCAAGGGGGCATGGGTCACCTGGAGCCTCTTGCGCCTGTCCTTGGGGAGAGACTTGTCGTCCGTCACTTCCTCGACGAGGCCCCGCACACGGGGCCCGAAGACCACCTCCAGTTCGTCCGGGGACGTGTCCGTGTCTTCCAGGGTGTCGTGGAGCAGGGCGGCAGCGACGACCTCCCGGTCCACCTTTCGACAGGCCTCGGCGACAAGGAGGGCTACCGTCACCAGGTGGTTGATGTATGGGGTGGCTTCGGCATCCTTTCGCCGGTGGCCCCGGTGTTTTTCCGCGGCAAAGGCCAGGGCTTTCAGAAGGAGAAGGTCGTCCATCGGTTCACGACGTCGTCACGGCTGAAACGAAAATGAGGGCCCGCCCTTCCAGGTATCGCCCTCTCGTCCGTGACACGCTGCATAATGGAGCAATATGATGGAAACGGATGGATAAAGTCAAGCAAACCCTTTCTCCGATTTCTTTTGACAGAGAGATATCAAGCTGTTACTTTTCATTCAGTACCTTACTGAAAGGAGGGCGCATCATGAAAAAGCGGGTGTCACTGACCTTTTGTCTCACCCTCTTGATCGTCCTGCCGGCCCTTACGCCGGTCTTCGGCATCTCCCCGGCGGCAGGGAATTCCCTCGAGCAGGCGAAAAAAGAGGGGAAAGCCACCTTTTATGCCAATATCACCGCCGTGGAGCCCATCATGGAGGCGTTCACGGGGAAATACGGCGTCAAGGGTGAATACACGAGAATTTCCACTTCCAAATTCCTCGCCACGGTCCTCACGGAACACCAGGCGGGGAAACTCATGGCGGACGTTCTTCAGGCGCCCATGCCCATCCTGGAATTCCTGAAGGACAAGGGTGTCCTGGCGCCCTACGCCTCCCCCGCCGCCGCCGGATACCCCGAATGGACCCGGCAGGACAGCCGGATTCAGGCCTTCGGTATCGAATACGTGGCCCTGATCTACAATCGGGAACTGGTCAAGCCGGCCGATGTTCCGAAACGGTACGAGGACCTGGCGAACCCGAAGTGGCGGGGAAAAATCGTCATGGCCGATCCATCCACCCACGCAACAACCATCTCCTGGCTCATCGGCCTGAAGGAACACGTCTTCGCCTCCGAGGCCTCATGGATGAGGTTCCTCCGGGGGCTGGCCGCGAACAGGCCCATGTTCGTCGCTTCATTCGGACCCACGCCGGCTCCCGTGGAAAGCGGGGAAAAACTGATCGCCGTCTCCATGCCCAAGTACATCATCACGAAGGCCCCCGCCCCCCTGGACTGGGCCCGGGTGGAACAGCCGCTCCTGGGCACGCCCCGGGGCATCGCCGTGGCCGCGTCCGCCCCCCATCCCGCCGCCGCCCGTCTCTTCATGGACTACTGGCTCTCCGGCGAGGCCATGAAGCTTCTGGCGGACCAGGTGGGGGAATATGTCCTTGCCCCCGGCGTCTTCCCGCCCATTGACGGCATCGACCAGGCGAAAGTCCTGCCCATCCGGGATCTTTCCGATGACGAAACCCGCCAGTGGGGAGATACGTTCAGGAAAATTTTCCAGGGACCGTAAGGTGGAAATCCGAGTCCGGGGTGTCAGCAAGGATTTTCACACCGAGGGCCGGACGATCACGGCCCTGGCGGATGTGAACCTCAACATCCCGGCAAACCGGATCTTCACCCTTCTCGGGCCGAGCGGCTGTGGCAAGACGACCCTTCTCCGGTGCATCGTGGGCCTCGAAACGCCCGACCGGGGGGAGATATCCATCGGTGACGAGATCGTCTGGTCCCGGGAGAAAAACATCTTCGTACCGACGGAAAAGCGGGGTTTGGGGATGGTGTTCCAGACTTACGCCATCTGGCCCCACATGACCGTCTTCGACAATGTGGCCTACCCCCTGGAAACCCGGAAGGTGCCCCGGGATGAAATCCGGGCCCGGGTGGAAAAAGTTCTCCGGTTCGTCCAGCTGGGGGGCTTTGAAACCCGGCCGGCGACGAAACTGAGCGGCGGGCAGCAGCAGCGGGTGGCCCTGGCCCGGGCCCTCATCGCCGAACCCGCCGTCATCCTCTTCGACGAACCCTTGAGCAACCTCGACGCCAAGCTGCGGGAGGAAACCCGGAAGGAACTCCGGAGCTTTCTCACGGAATTGAAGATCACCGCCATTTATGTGACCCACGACCGGATCGAGGCCCTGTCCCTGTCCGACCAGGTCGCCGTCATGAAAGAGGGCCGGATCATTGAAATCGGGACACCCAGGGATATTTATTTCAAATCCGGCCGGCGGTTCGTCGCCGACTTCATCGGCCGGGCCAACCTGATCGAGGGCACCGTCGCCGCCCTTGAAGGACCCCGGACCCTTGTCGACACGGCCATCGGAACCGTCGTCTGCCGGACCAGAGAGGGCATCAGGGCGGGAAACCCCGTGTCCGTCTGCATCCGGCCTGAATTCATCGATTTGAAGGCGCCGGAGACCCCCGATGGCGTTAACCTCTACAGGGGACGGCTGGAATCCCTTCTTTTCATCGGAGAGGCCTGTGAAGGGGAAATCCGGGTCGGGAACGTTCTTTTCGTCGCCCGCCTCGACCCCACCGCGGGCCTCCGGGAGGGCGACCCCGTGACGATACAATTCGAACCGGGCCACTGTTCGGTACTGTCCGCATAGTCGAAAAGGAAGGAAACGTGGTGGGACCGAGGAAAGCGGCAATGACACCCTTCCTCATCACTGTCGTCGGGTTTCTCACCGTCTGTCCCGTCGTCATGCTACTCTTCGGGAGCTTTTCCAGGGGGCTCGGGGCCTTCGGCGTCTTCACCGCGGAAAAGTACGTCCAGGCCTACACGGACCCCGCTTTCGCCGACATCCTGGTCAACACGGCCCTTTTCACCCTGGGCTCCGCCGTCGTCGCCACCGTCCTCGCCCTTCTTCTGTCCTATCTGAACACGCGGACCGACATCCCCTTCAAATTCCTTTTCCGGATCATCTCCATCACCCCCATGATGATCCCCCACATCCTCTTCGCCGTGAGCTGGGTTCTGCTCCTGAACCCGACAAACGGCCTGATCAACCTGTTTCTGAACGGGATTTTCGGTCTGGAAAAATCTCTTCTGAACATCTACACCCTGTCGGGCATGATCCTGGTGGAAGGGCTTCTCGACCTGCCCATCGCCTACCTGGTCATCGCTCCCGCCATGGCGGCCTTCGACGTCTCCCTGGAGGAGTCCTCCCGCGTCTGCGGGGCCTCGAATGTCAGGACCCTGGCCCGGGTCACCCTTCCGATTCTCCGCCCCGCCATCCTGGCGGCCCTGACCCTGGTCATCGTCCGGAGCCTCGCCTCTTTCGCCGTCCCCTCGATCATCGGCATGCCCGGTCGGATCTATGTCCTGGCCACCCACATCTACCGCATCATCGCCACGGGGTTTGCCGCCGACTACGGCCTCGCGGCGGCGGTGGGCATGAGCGCCCTCGCCACCTCCATCGTCCTCGTCTACGTTTACCGGCACTTCACCGCCGAGGGTGAGAAATTCGTCACCATTTCAAGCCGGGGGTTCCGTCCCGCCGTCATCAACCTGAAAAAAGCCCGTTACCCCCTCTTCGGCTTCGTCGCCTCTCTCTCCTTTCTGCTCATCATTCTGCCCGTCCTCGTTCTTCTCTACACCTCCCTCGTCCCCTACGTGATGGTTCCCGGGGCGAAGGCCTTCGCCATGATGAGCCTGAGACACTGGACAGCCGTCCTGAAAGACCCCCTTTCCCTTCTCTCGCTGAAAAACAGCCTTTTTCTCGGCGTCGCCGGCGCGACCCTGGGGGTGATCCTGTCCGTCTTCGTTTCCTACACCATCGTCAAGGTCCGGACGGCCGCCTCGGGTATCCTCGAAACCTTGAGCTTCCTCTCCTTCTCCTTTCCCGGGATCGTCATCGGCGTGGGGTTCATGTGGTTTTTCGTCCAGACACCCCTTTACGCAACGATCTGGGCCCTTCTCATCGGGTACATCGCCACGTACCTCCCCTATGGCATCCGGCCGATGACCAGTGCCTTCATCCAGATCCACAGCCACCTGGAGGAGTCTTCCCGGGTGTGCGGCGGCGGAACCTTTTACACCCTGCGCCGGATTGTCATCCCCCTTCTGATCCCCGGCATCGTTTCGGGCTGGATCCTCATGGCCACCATGTTCGTCCGGGAACTGAGCCTGTCCGTCGTTCTCTCCCGGCCGGGGACGGAGGTTCTCGCCGTACAGATCCTCCGGTTCGCCGAAGACGGCCTGTGGGGAAGGCTTTCCGCCCTGGGAATCATCATGATCCTCATTTCCACGACCCTCGTGGCGGCCGTTTCCTGGATCGGGTCCCGAATGACGAAACCATGAAAATTCCGACAGGAGACCTTCCCTAAAGGGGTAGCGGGATCTGCCGCCACCGGCTGTAACAGCGGCGGCAGCGCGGGTTCTTTCGAGCCCTCGACCGGCAGGCGTCGATGTCGATGACGTAGCCGTGCCTCTCGCACCACCGGGTTTCGCGGGGCTTCGGGCCCACCGCCGGAGGGGTCTTCCTTTTCGCCCTTTTCAAGCCCACCGCGAAGGGCCCGCCTGTCCCAGTATGAAAAGGGCATCCGCCACCCGGGGTTTTCCCTCGGCGATGATGATCGGGTTCAGGTCCATTTCGGAGATGATGGGAAAGTCCAGGGCCAGTCGCCCCAGGGACACCAGGATGGACGCCAGGGACTCCCGGTCGACGGGGTCCATGCCCCGGCAGGCCCCGAGGAGATCACGGGAGCGAAGGGACGCCATCATCTCGAAAGCGTCCCCCGGGCAAAGCGGGGCCAATCGGACCTGGTGGTCCTTCAGGGCCTCCGCGTAAACGCCCCCGAGACCGAAAAGAACGCACGGCGGAAACCCGGGAGCGCCGGTCACGCCGGCCAGGAATTCCCGGTCTCCCCGGATCATTTCCGACACGAGAAGGGCAATGCCCGGTTCCCTTTCCCGGATGCCATCGAACGCCCGGGCAAGTTCGTCGTCCGTTCGAATGTTCAGTCGCACCAGGCCTTTTTCCGTCTTGTGGAGGACATGGGACGAACACCCCTTCAGGACGACAGGATACCCGATCCTTCCCGCGGCCTCCAGGGCCTCCGGCAGGGTTTCCGCCAGGAACTCGGCGACGACGGGGATGCCATAAGCCGCCAGGACCCGCTTGGCCCGGTACTCGTCCAGGGGACCCGGGGCCGCGGCGCCCAGGATGTCCCGGGCTTCCCGAGGGGGAGGAGCGTCACCACGGACAGGCAGGCCCAGGTTCCGGTTCCGGATCCGGTAATGGCGATGGAAAGCCCCCATGGCCCGGGCGGCTTTTTCCGGGGCGTCGAAGACGGGAATGCCCTTTTCGTGAAAGATCCGGACACACCGGTCCTCTTTACCGAAAAAGGAGTTGACGAGAAGGGGTTTGCCGTAACGGCCGGGCATGGCCGCCAGGGGCTCCAGGTCTGTTTCCGGCATGGGCAGGACGTCGTTCTCCCCCAGGGCGAGAACCTTGCGGATCACCGGGAACAGCTCGTCGAGGAAACCGGAGTCCATGATCCCGTGGATGATGACCCCGTCGATGTCCTCTTCCTCGAAAACAATTCCGGGCAGTGTCTCGGCCAGGGTGGACATGTCCAGGTGAAAGGTCAGATCGACGGGGTTCCGGGCGCTGGCCTGACCGGGAATGTAGGGCGCGATGGCTTTTTGCGTTTTTTCGGAAAACTCGGGAACATCGAGACCAAGCTTGTTCAGGGTGTTCGACGCCGCCGTGCCGGGGCCGCCGGAATTGGTCAGGACGGCGATTCGTTTCCCTTTCAGGGGGGGCTGGGACGCCAGGGCCCACCCCGTCCGGAAAACGTCCTCGATCGAGTCGACGGCGATGATTCCCGCCTGGTCGAAAAGACCCTGGTAAACGAAGTCCGGCCCGGCGATGGCCCCGGTGTGGCTCGACCCCGACCGGGCCCCCGCCTCCGTCCCTCCCACGTACTGGGCCACGACGGGCTTCGTTTTCGTGATCTCCCGGGCCACCTCGAGAAAACGGGAGGCCCGGCGGATTCCCTCGATGTAAAGACCGATGGCCCTCGTCTTTTCGTCGGCCCCGAGAAACTCGAGGCAGTCCACGATGTCGATGTTCGCCTCGTTCCCCACGCTCACCGCCTTGCTCAGGGCGATGCCCCGGCGGTGGAGCCAGGCCAGGTTCTGGGTGACGTAGGTTCCGCTCTGGGAAATCATGCCGAGCTTGCCGTCCAGGTCGTGCGCGGGAAAAACGGTGAGGTTGAGAGGCAGCTCCGTGTTGAGAATCCCGACGCAGTTAGGGCCGACGAACCGCATGCCGTATTCCCCGGCAATGTCCGTGATCCGTTTCTCCAGGTCTTTTCCCCCTTCTCCCGTTTCCCTGAACCCGCCGCTGATGATGACGGCATGGCGGGTTCCCAGGCGGCCGAAGTCGGTTAGCATCTCCGGGACGAGCCGGGGCGGGACGACGAGAACGGCCAGGTCGGGCGGGTAAGGCAGATCGGAGATGGAGGGCCAGGCCTTCCGGCCCAGGACCGTTTTTTCCCGGGGGTGGACGGGTAGAATTTCCCCGGGATAGCCGCCCCCGATGAGATTGACGCACTGGATGGATCCCATGTTGGCGATATTGCCGCTTGCCCCGAGAATGGCAATGGATCGGGGACTCATGATGGTTTTGAGCGGGTTGGACGAAGTCATTTTCTTCCTCGGGTTCTTTCTTTCACGGCCATGAACTAAACCCCTTTTGTTTTCCCGTCAAGAAGAAAACCGGCGGCCCGAAAAACGGACCCTTCTCAACGACCCCTTGAACGGGGGGAGACATCGGGGTAGAATCGGGAAAACGCATCGCAGGGGGTCAACCATGGAAAGCAGGATCGCCGGACGTCTTCGCCTGGATTTTTCGCCTCTTGCCCTCCTGTGGAAGGACGAGAGGCCGGAAAACGCCCTTCAGTTCGCACCGGGGAAATGGGGATGCGTCATGGCCATGGCGGCGGCGGCGGCAAAAGGCCGGACCGCCTGTTTCTCCCGGGAAACCTTCGGCTGCTTCGGCGGCGGGGTCGGGCTGGGGTTCGGGAACCGGTATCTCGATTTCCCAGGAGGGCTCGAGGGTTTCTGCCGTTTCCTTTCCACGGGGAACGCGGGCTGCGGGGAAGGTGAAAAAATAGCCGAAGCCCTCGGTCCCTATACCCGGAAAGAATTCATCGATGACTTTCTTCACGGGGAACGGTACATCCGGTCACCGGAGCTGGTCCGGTCCTTCATCGAGAAACTTCCCATGACGGACATCCCCGCCTCCTTTGTCGTCCTGAAACCGATCGCGGAAACGGACCCGGGGGAAGAGCCCGTCGTCATCGTTTTTTTCGTCAACCCGGACCAGCTTTCCGCCCTGACCATCCTGGCCAACTACGGCCGGGAAGACATGGACAACGTCATCATTCCCTATGCCGCGGGATGCCAGACCATGGGGATCATTCCCTACCGCGAAGCCCGCTCCCCGAATCCCCGGGCCGTGGTGGGAATGACGGACATTTCCGCCAGGAAATACACGGGGAGGCTCCTGGGAAAGGACAAGCTGACGTTCACCGTCCCTTACCGGATGTTCCTGGAAATGGAAGAGCACGTCCCGGGGAGCTTTCTCGAAGGGACGGTCTGGAAGTCGCTCCTGACGACTTCGTAAAAAGATCCATATGCTGCGTTGCCCTTCATCCCTCGTCATTGCGACGTACCAATAAGTACGTCTCATTCCTCGGGACTTGGGCGCCTTGCCTCTGGATCTTTTTACAAAGCCGTCTGTAACGGAACATTTTTCGAGTTTTTACGAGTTCATCACTCCTGGAGTGAAAAATCATGAGGAGGAACAGTCAGATGCTCGGGCCCACCATCGTCATGGGGGTTCTCGCCCTCGTCCTTCTGTGGATCGGATACACCCGCGGCGCGGGTGAACACCTGGCGGGGCTTCGATTCTCCCTGAAGCTGACCCTGGAGATCCTCCCCCTGCTCGTTTTCGCCTTCATCGTCGCGGGGATGGTCCAGACCCTCATGCCGGGAGAACAGCTTGCCCGGTGGGTGGGCGCCGAGTCGGGTGTCCGGGGCATTCTCATCGGTGCCGTCGCCGGTGGACTTTCACCGGGAGGACCCTACATCAACCTCCCCATCGCGGCAGGGCTTCTCAAGGCGGGCGCCGGCGTGGGCACCATGGTCGCCTTTCTCACGGCCTGGTCCCTCTGGGCCGTCGCCCGGCTGCCCATGGAGGTGGGCATCCTGGGATGGAAGTTCACCCTCGTCCGGCTGGCCTGCACCTTTTTCTTTCCCCCTCTCGCCGGCCTCATCGCCCAGTTCTTCTTCTCCGGAAGCCGGTGGGTATCCTGAACCGTAAAGATATTCCCGGCGGAACAGGGCCTTGAGAGCAGGCTGAACCCCCTGCAGGCACCCCCGTCCCCGGGGCGTGGCGGGCCGCTGAAAGAACCGGGCATATCGGGGTCATGACAAATGCGGGACGAGGATTTCAAGGCCGTTCTCGACTTCTTTCATCTCTCCTGGCGGGGGTACCGCCGGGTGCGCAAAGGGGTGAAGCGGCGGGTCGCCCGGCACATGTCCGACCTGGGCTGTTCCTCCGTGGGCGGGTATCTCCATCTTCTGGCGGGAGACCCCTGCCGGGCCAGGGAGGCTGAGAGGCTTCTTTCCGTTTCCGTCAGCCGGTTTTTCCGGGATTGGGATCTCTGGGAAACCCTGGAAGACGAGGTCCTCCCAAAATTCAGGGGCTCCGGGGAACCCCTCCGGGTCTGGTCCGCTGGATGCGCCATGGGGCAGGAGGCTTACAGTATCGCCATCATCGGAACGATCCTGAAAAGACGATTCGGGGATTTCCCGGCCGTGGCGATTCTTGCCACAGATGTCGACCCCTCCCTCCTCGAAAAGGCTGTCCAGGGACGCTTTCCGGAACGGGTTATCCGGACGATCCCCGAACGATGGCGCCGTTCCTTCTTTCATCCGACTGGGGACGGAATGACGACCACCGTCGACGAAAGCCTGAAAGGGGGTATCGCGTGGCGGGTCCACGACCTTCTCCGTGACCCCCCGCCGGCGGGTCCGCACCATCTCGTCTTCCTGAGAAACAGTCTTCTCACTTACGGACGAACCGAAAAAATCGGGGCCGCCGTTCGGACGGTCCTGCAGACCATTCGCCCCGGGGGGTATCTCGTCATCGGCAGGAAGGAATCGCCGGGACCGTTCCTGGAGGGCCTGGAAATCCACGAAAGAGTCCCTTTTCTTTTCAGTAAAACGGCGTTTCTTCCAGAAAGGACGCTTCCCGGGACCGGGGCAGGCCGGTAACGGACCGTTCCCCTGAAAGCGGCACCGGCGGGGCGCCTGCAAAGGGCCGTGCATCGTTCGCCCGCCCCTTTGCAGACGCTATTTTTTTACCCCCCCTTCCTTGACACCGCCCAAGGCGATTCTTATATTATGGTCAACATTAAAGAATCGTTTGTTTTCCCTGACCCTTTACAGGAGGAGGAATTTTTCAGGCGGAGATGGAAGAGATCGTTCTCGGCGCTTTCCGCGAAAGCACGCACGTCAAGGAGCTGTTCGTTTCGGAGAACTGCGGGAAAATCGTCCGCGTCGCCGAGGCGGTCATCAGGGCCCTCAAGGAAGGGCGCAAGATTCTCCTGTTCGGAAACGGCGGCAGCGCGGCCGACGCCCAGCACATCGCGGCGGAGTTTGTCAACCGTTTCATGATCGAACGCCCCCCGCTTCCCGCCCTTTCCCTGGCCGCGGACAGCTCCGTTCTGACGAGCATCGGAAACGACTACGATTTCGCGGACATTTTCGCGAAACAGATCCGGGCCCTGGGACGGGAGCACGACATCGCCTGGGGACTCACGACGAGCGGGTCCTCCCCCAATGTCGTCAGGGGTCTCGAAACGGCCCGAAAGATGAACCTGGTCACCGTCGCTTTCACGGGCAAGGACGGGGGAGAGGCTGGAAAGGTGGCCGATCATGTCCTGTCCGTTCCATCGAAAAGCGTTCCCAGGATCCAGGAAGTGCACATCACCACGGGCCACGTCATCTGCCAGCTGGTGGACTACCGGCTTTTTCAGAAACCTGAGTTGGGATGAAACGGAAAAAGCGGCAGGACCGGAAACAAAGGAAAGGAACAGCCGAAAGGATGAAGCATCGGGAGGAGCAGGAAGAACTGCGGGAAAAGGAACCGAACACCGCGGAAGAGTCGGACATGGAGGAACCCGTCCACGAGGCCTCGGTGGAACCATCCCCGGATGACGTGGAAAAATTGAGACAGGAAGCGGCGGAACATTACGACAAATACCTTCGCACCTATGCGGAGTTTGAAAATTACAGGAAAAGAATGGCCCGGGAGAAGACCGATCTTCTCCAGTACGGAAACGAAAATCTCATCAAGGCCCTTCTTCCCGTTCTGGATAGCATCGGAAGGGCCCTGGAGCATGCCGGGACATCGGAAGATCTCCCCTCTTTCATCGAGGGCATCCGCCTCGTGGAGAAACAGTTTCTTCAGGCCCTGGAAAATCACGGGGTGAAGCCCATCGAGGCGAAGGGTGAACCGTTCGACCCCAATTTTCACGAAGCCCTCTACGAGGTGAAAACGCCGGAAGGAGAAGGCGGACGGGTCGTCGATGAACTGGAAAAAGGGTATCTCCTCAACGGACGCCTTTTGAGGCCTTCCAAGGTGTCCGTCTCGAAGGGCGCCCCGTGAACGACGCTTTAAAGAATTAATTGAAATAGTCAAGATAAAGGAGGATTTATTCCATGGGTAAAATTATCGGAATCGACCTGGGAACGACCAACTCCTGCGTTGCCGTCATGGAGGGGGGGGACCCCGTCGTCATAACGAACCAGGAAGGAAGCCGGACCACGCCGTCCATGGTGGCCTTCCCCGAGAGCGGCGACCGCATTGTCGGCCAGGCGGCCAAAAGACAGGCGGTGACCAACGCGGAAAACACCGTCTACGCCATCAAGAGGCTCATCGGCCGCAAGTTCAGCTCCAGGGAAGCCCAGTACGACAAGGGGATCGCCCCCTACAAGATCACCGAAGCCTCGAACGGCGACGCTCAGGTGAGCATCCGCGGGAAGAATTACAGTCCCACGGAGATCTCGGCCATGGTCCTGACGAAGATGAAACAGACCGCCGAAGATTACCTGGGAGAGAAAATCGACGACGCCGTCATCACCGTGCCGGCCTACTTCAACGACTCCCAGCGCCAGGCCACGAAGGACGCCGGAAAAATCGCGGGACTCAACGTCAAGCGGATCATCAACGAACCGACGGCGGCGGCGCTGGCCTACGGTCTCGACAAGAAAAAAGACGAGAAAATAGCCGTCTTCGACCTGGGCGGCGGAACCTTCGACATCTCCATCCTCGAACTGGGAGACGGCGTTTTCGAGGTCAAATCGACCAACGGGGACACCCACCTGGGTGGTGAGGACTTCGACCAGAAGCTCATGGACTACGTCGCCGACGAATTCCGGAAGGACCAGGGCATCGATCTTCGAAAAGACCGCATGGCCCTGCAGCGCATCAAGGAAGCGGCGGAAAAAGCCAAGATGGAACTGTCCACGTCCATGGAGACGGACATCAACCTGCCCTTCATCACCGCCGACGCCTCCGGTCCCAAGCACCTCACCATGAGGCTTTCCCGGGCCAAGCTCGAGATGCTCGTGGAGGACCTCATCGCCAAGGTGGAAGGACCCTGCCGGACGGCCCTGAAAGACGCGGGCCTCTCGGCCCGGGACATCGACGAGGTGATCCTGGTAGGCGGCATGACCCGGATGCCCAAGGTTCAGCAGAAGGTCAAGGAAATCTTCGGCAAGGACCCCCACAAGGGGGTCAATCCCGATGAGGTGGTGGCCGTGGGCGCCGCGATCCAGGGCGGCGTCCTGACGGGCGACGTGAAGGACGTCCTCCTTCTCGACGTGACCCCCCTGTCCCTGGGCATCGAGACCCTGGGCGGCGTCATGACGAAACTCATCGAGAAGAACACGACCATCCCCACGCGCAAAAGCCAGATCTTCTCCACCGCCGCGGACAACCAGCCGGCGGTGAGCATCCACGTTCTCCAGGGAGAGCGTCCCATGGCGCCGGACAACAAGACCCTCGGCCGCTTCGAGCTCGTCGGCATTCCGCCGGCCCCCCGGGGCGTTCCCCAGGTCGAGGTGACTTTCGACATCGACGCCAACGGTATCGTCCACGTTTCCGCCAAGGACCTGGGCACGGGGAAGGAGCAGAGCATCCGGATCACGTCGTCGAGCGGCCTGACGGATGAGGAAATCCAGCGTCTCGTGAAGGACGCCGAGGCCCATGCCGACGAGGACACGAAGAAAAAAGATCTCATCGAGGCGAGAAACCAGGCGGACGCCCTCGTTTACACCGTTGAGAAGAACCTGAAGGAATTCGGCGACAAGATCGACGCCGGGGAACGTTCCCGGATCGAGGACGCCGTGAAGAAGGTCAAGGAAACATTGAACGGAGACGACGCGGAAGCCATCCGCAAGGCCCAGGAAGAACTGACCCAGGCGACCCACAAGCTTGCCGAGGCCATGTACGCCAAGGCGTCGGCCCAGCAGGGCGGTCCCGGGGCCGGTCCGGGAGCGGGGCCTGAAGGCCCGCAGCCCGGGGCGGCGGGCAAAGGGGACGACGACGTGGTGGACGCCGATTTCGAGGAAGTGAAGTAAAGTCTTTTATCACGGGGTTCGATCATGCCCGGGGCGGGTGGCCGTCCCGGGCATTTTCATGTCGACTTGGAAATACAAATGTTTTATAAATGTGTCAGGGTTCGACCTTGACGGGTTCAATCGGAAGGGTCCCGACCCCCCTGCCCGCTTTCCGGTGACCCGGAACGAATTGGAGTGACGGGCTTGCAAAAGGAGGAAAAAGACACGGCACGACCATTTTTTCCAGGACTCTCCCGTTTCATTTTGCCCCTTTTCTTCGCCATCACTGTCCTTGGCACCTGTTACCCGGCAATGGGAGCGGAAGAGCCGGCGGCTTCCGTCCGGCTTCTCCAGGACGGCGCGTTTTTCACCGCCCTTTCGGACGCCATCGACGGGGCCCAAAAAGAGATCCTCATCGCCGTTTTCCTTTTCAAGACCAACGGGCACAAGGGAAACCGCCCCGACGGGATCCTGGACCGTCTTGAAAGGGCGTCCCGGCGGGGGGTCCGGGTCACGGTCCTTCTCGAAAGGGACGACAATCCCCGGTCCTCGGTGAACCGATCGAACGAGAAAACGGCAAAGCGCCTGCGAAAGGCCGGAATCGCCACCGTTTTTGATTCACCGGGCCGGACGACCCACACGAAAGTCGCCGTCATCGACAGACGCCGCGTATTCGTGGGAAGCCACAACTTCACCCAGTCGGCCCTGAAATACAACCGTGAAATGTCCATCGCCGTCGATTCCCCCGCCCTGGCGGAGGAACTGACCCGGTACATCGAGTCCATTGAACGATAAGCGTCCCGCGGGTAAATTCATGAAAAACGTGTTCCGGCTTTTTTTCCTGTTTTTTCTCGGCCTTTCCCTTTGCGCCTGCGCGGTGAAAACAGCCCCCCGGGTGGAGGAACCGATCCCCTCCCTTGACCGGATTCCCCTGGCGTTGCAGCCCCTCTTCCACGAGGCCGAAACAGCCTATCGCTCGGGGGATCTGGAAGCCGCCCTTCCCCTTTACGAAACGCTTGTGAAAAGCCACCCCGGGGGAACGCCCGGTGCCCTGGCCCGGCTTCGCCTGGGTGAAATTCTCCTGGAGAAAGGGGATCTTGCCGGGGCCCGCCGGGAACTGGAGGCCCTCGGCCCGCCGTACCAGGGAGACCCGCTTTACCACGAGACACGGTATCTCCTCGCTCTCCTCGCCTTACGGGAAGGCGACCCGTCGAGGTCCGAGCTTCTGTCCCGGGAGCTTCTGCGGGAGCCGCTCTCTCCGGCCCTGAAAGCAAAAACCCTTGCCCTCATGGGAGACAACCTGCTTGCCGCCGGAAACGCCTCCGGGGCCGTGACGTATTATCTCCTCGCCCTGGAAGAGAGACCGGGCGAGGCCGTGGAAAGCGCCCTGCGGGGGAAAACAGAGGGGATCGTGCGCCACGGCCTTGATGAGAACGAACTGAAGGCGCTCCTTGAAAAGCAAAAAAGACGCTATCCCTCCGGGTATGTCCTCGTGGCCCTGGCCCGGCTGTCCTATGACAGGGGAGACGCCGACGCCGCCCGGTCCTATGTGGGGCGCTTCCTGGACGGCCACCCTGGGCATCCCCTGGCCGGTGAGGGACAGGACATACTGAACCGCCTCGAGAAGATGGCCCAGGTGAATCGGCGGGCCGTCGGCCTGATCCTCCCGCTCTCCGGCAAGTTCGCCGCTTTCGGACAAAAGGCGCTGGACGCGGCCCTGCTCGCGCTGGACCTGGAAAACCAGGCCTCGGACGCGGCGGTCCCGCCCATGGAACTCTTCATCGAAGACTCGGCCGGTGAGCCTTCGGGTGGAAAAAAGGCCGTGGAGAAGCTTGTCATGGAAGACCGGGTCATGGGAATCATCGGGACCATGGCCGGCGACGCGGCGGAAGAGGCGGCCCGGACGGCCCAGGCGCTTCAGGTTCCGCTCGTCACGCTGACCCAGAAAGAGGCGATTACGGAAACGGGCGATTTCGTCTTCCGGAACTTTCTGACCCCTCCCATGATCATGAAAACCCTGGTTCACTTCGCCTTCATGAACATGGGCATGAAGCGTTTCGCCATTCTCTACCCCGATGACCCCTACGGGACCGAGATGATGGAGGCCTTCTGGAACGAGGTGGAATGGTACGGCGGTGAGGTCCGGGGCGTTGAGTCCTACGAGCCGAACGCGACCGACTTCAGCCGGGAGATCCGGGCCCTCGCCGGACTCCCCGAAAAGAAAGACGGGCCGGAAGAAGAAAAGCCCTCTCCTGTCGTCGATTTCGACGCCCTCTTCATTCCCGACACGGCCCTGAAAGCCCGGCTCATCGCGCCCCAGCTCGCTTTCCACGACATCACGACGGTCCAGCTCCTGGGTTCGAATCTCTGGAACACCCCGGACCTCCTCCAGGGCGAAACGACGTATCTCCAGGAAGCGGTCTTCGTCGACGTTTTTTTCCTGGACAGCCTTTCCCGCGCCGTTCGGGATTTCGTGGACCGCTTTTACTTCGCCTATGGAAGAAACCCCGCGGAAATCGAGGCCCTCGCCTTTGACACCATGAAAATCCTGCTCACGCTCCTGGAAGACGATAGAATCCGAATCCGGGAAGACCTGCGGGACGCCCTTCTGCAGCTGAAAAACTACCCCGGCGTCACGGGCCCGACCGGCTTCGATGAAGGGGGAGAGGCCTTGAAAAAGCTCTTCGTCCTGTCGATCCGGGGCGACAGGATCATCGAGGTGGACTGACGTGCGTTTCCTTCTCACCAACGACGACGGCATTCATGCCCGGGGACTCTTCACCCTTCAGGAGGCTTTCTCCGAAAAAGGGGAGTGCCTCATCGTGGCGCCCGAAATGGAGCGGAGCGCCGCCGGGCACGCCATCACCCTTTCCCGGCCCCTCATGATACGGGAGGCCCGAAAAAACGGGGTTTTTTACGGATATGCCGTGGCCGGGACCCCGGCGGACAGCGTCAAGATCGGGCTCAGGGAAATCGCCGGCGGCCCTGTCGATCTCGTCGTGTCGGGCATCAACCTGGGGGCCAACGTGGGAATCAACGTTCTCTATTCGGGGACCGTCTCCGCCGCCACCGAGGGATCCATCCTCGGTGTGCCCGCCATGGCCGTGTCCCTGGACTCGCGAAGCCATGAGGCCGACTATGCCGCGGCGGCCCGAACGGCCGCCGCAGTGGCCGACTACATCCTGGAGAACCGTTCCCTTCTCACCGGCATCGCCCTGAACGTCAACGTCCCGGACCTGCCTTCGGAGAAAATAAGAGGGGCCCGGTTCACCCGCCAGGGACAGGCCCGCCTCGTGGAAACCTACGAGAGGCGGCTGGACCCCCGGAACAACGTCTACTACTGGCTCGTGGGGGAAACGCTCCAGCCGGAAGACGAAGAAGAAGACACGGATCTCTCGGTCCTGAAAAAGGGATACGTTTCCATCACCCCCATCGAGCCGGACATGACCCGCCACGACCTCCTGGCGGCCCTAAAGAACAGGCCGGTTCGCCTTTTCTGATCGTTCTCTTTTCCCTACGGAAGCGCCTTCCGGATCCGGCACCCCAGGGCCTTCATGTTCGGCGTCCCGTATTCCCTCCCCAGGGGAGACACGGACGTGAGCATGTTGAAGTTCGATTTACGCCACCCGTACTGGGATTCCGGGGAATCTTCGGGAAACCACCAGCCATGGGAGGCATTGACGGTCCGCCTGTCCAGGGCGTCGGTGAGCTCGGCGTACTGGATCACCGAACCTTGCCGCGTTTCGATGACCACCCCGTCCCCGTCAGCGATCCCGTGGGCCGCCGCCGTTTCAGGGTGGATCTCCACCTTCGGCTGGGGTCGGAGTTTCCGAAGCCTGTCGAGCCAGCGGTAGGAAGAGTGGAGATAGTACCGGCTCTTGCAGCTCGTGAGGACAAGGGGGTACTCGGGGTCCTCTTTCTCCGGAAGGCCGGAGAACTCGGGCAGGGGCTTGAGCCGGAATTTCTCCGCCACGGAAAGACGGAGCTCCACCTTTCCCGTGGGCGTCCGGAAACCCTTCGCCTCGTAAGCCCGAAACCGTTCCGGCCCTTTCAGGTAGCCCTTTTCCGCGAACTCGGCGTAGGTGAGGCCGCTCGGCTTCAGAAGGTCGGAGAGAAACTCCCGGTAATCGTCGTGCCAGAGTTCCGGGGGGGACATCCGTTTCCCCAGTTCGTTCATGATTTTCATGTCCGGCCAGCACCCCTCGGGCGGATCGACCACCTTGGGCCGGGCCAGGACATACCCGTGACCGATGCCGTAATGGCCGATGTCGTCGAACTCGAACTGGCTCGCCACGGGAAAAACGATGTCCGCCATGGCCGCCGTTGGGGTCATGAACAGGTCCGCCACGGCCATGAAGTCCAGCTTTTTGAAGGCCTCATAGGTCATGGGGCTGTCGGCGTAGGACATGAGGGCGTTGGAGCACATGGCGTAGAACCCCCGGACCGGGTAGGGAACATCCTCCAGCACGGCCTTCCGGAAAAAAGCGGGGGCGATGGTCATGAGCCGGGGAATGACCCTGTGGTGGGCGCTCAGCATCTCCTTCCTCTTCTCGGGAATGAGATCGGCCCGGACGAACTCCCCGAGACCCATGATCCTGGGATCCACGGCCTCCACGTTCCCTCCCGGCACGGCCAGGTTCCCGGTGATCGCCATGAGGCAGATGAGGGCCCGGGTGATGTCGAAGGTGTGGATGTTGTGCTCTATGGGATTCCCCCACTGGATGACCGCCGGCCTGGTCCGGCCGTAAAGGCGGGCGGCCTCCCGGATCCGTTCCGCGGGAACCCAGGTGACACCGGCCATCTTCTCCGGCGTGTACTGCCGGACATGGGCCGCCAGGTCTTCGAACCCGTGGGTCCACTTTTCCACGAAGTCCCGGTCGTAGAGACCTTCCTCGATGATCACGTTCAAAAAGGCGAGGGCCAGGGCGTGGTCCGTTCCCGGCCTCAGGGGAAGCCAGTGTGTCGCTTTTTTCGCCAGGTCCGTCTCCCGGGGGTCCACGACGATGAGATCCATGCCTTCTTTCAGCTGTTTCAGGAATAGGCTGCAGATCTCTCCCTCCTCGTTGGTGGACGTGATGTTGCTTCCCCACAGGACGGCGAGTCGGCTCGGGTGATGGAAATCGGCCACGGGATAAAAGCCGCAGGTGTGGATTCCCGTGATTTCCCGGGGGGCGTGACAGACATCCTGGGAAGCCACCACGTTGGGGGACCCGAAGAGGTTGGCCAGCCGGATGAGGACGAAGTGCTCGAGCCCCTTGGGCATGCCCACGCCGAAGGCGACGGCCCGGGCGCCGTGGGCATCCCGGATCCTGTTGAAGGCATCGGCTGTTTCCGCCAGAGCGTCATCCCAGGAAAGGGGGGTCCACTTCCCGCCGCCTCTTTCCCCGACCCGCTTCAGGGGGGTTTTGAGGCGGTCCGGGTGGTTCAGCCTGTCCGGGGAGATAATCCCCTTGGGGCACACGTATCCCTTGTTCAGAAACCCTTCGGGATCGCCCTTCACCTGGACGATCCGGTTTTCCTTTCGGTCCACACCCACCAGGAGGGCGCAGCCGCCGTGGTCCATTCGCGCGCAGTGGGTCCGCACCCACGTGATTTCGTCCTTCTTCTCCTTCTCTTCCATGGTCTTTCACCTTTCTTTTACAGCAGTCTCCGTGGGCTCCCGAGCTTCCGGCAGGGAACCGGCGGGTGAAAAAAAATAAGCGGGCTGAACCCGCTTATTTCTGAACGTCTATTCCGTCAAGGGTCGAGGGGCTTCCCTCAAGCTTCTTCCGGTTTCGGATCGAAGCGGCGCCGTGCCGGCATCTTCTTGAATTTCAGAAGGGCTTTCACGGCCTCGAGAATCTGTTCGGGCTTGTAGTAACGGGTGTTGATAACGAGATCGTAATAGCTGGTGTCGTCGATATCCACGTGGAAATATTTCTGGACGAAGGACTTCCGGTCCGACTCCTCCTGGGCGATTTTCTTTTGCGCCTCCTCCTTGGACAGGCCGCTTTCCTTGGCGTACGACTCCACCCGGTATTCCAGGGGGGCCACGAACCGGATTCTCAGGGTTTCTTCCGGCGGCAGGACCATGTTGGCGGCTCGCCCAACGATCAGGGCGTTCCCGTGCTGGCACACCGTGTTCAGCACCTTGGTCAGGTGATGGACGAATTCGTCGGGCCAGAAATAACGGCTGGTTCTGAGAAACTGGATCCAGTTGTCCAGAAGGCCCCGCTCCTTCTCGTCGAGGGAGGCCACCACCTTTTCGCTCATCCGGGCGCTTCTGGCCACCTCCTGAACGATTTTCCGGTCAAAATAATCGATTTTCAGCTCTTCGGCGATCATTTTAGCGAGCGCTTCGCCGCCGCTGCCCGGTTCCCTCGAAATGGTGATCACCGGTCCGGGCGGTTCGTTCTTCTTCTTTCTCCGGTCCGTCGATTTCTGCCATTTCAGCACCTGTTCCTCTATCTGCTTTTCTATCGCCATTGTGCCTCCTCGCTCGAGTTATTCAATGGTCTTGGAGAGATGGTCCCGCCCCGGCTTTTCCCGGCTCCTCGAACCGGACCTTCCTTAATATATTTCACAATGATTTGTCAACATACGGGCACTGAAAATATATCGAAAACAGGGGGAGCGGGCAACAAAAAAATGTTTTCAACCCTTCTCGCGGCCCCGGAAGGCATACCAGAACGTGAGAAGCCGGACGGCCAGGACGGCAACGACGAAGCGGGGCACCCAGAGCCAGAAGGGGTGGATGCCCAGGGGAAGGAAAAGGGCGGGGTCTTCTATCATGGCATGGTTAATGCCGATGGATAGATGGAGTTCCTCCAGTTCCACGTCGGAAAGGTTTCCGCTTTTCGCCTCCTCCACGATCACCGCCCCGCCGTAGGCAAGCCCGAAAACGACGGCGGTGAGCCACAGAAGGCCCACCCGGTCGCTCAGGCCCATGACCCGCAGGAAGGGGTTCAGAAACCGGGCGATATACCGGATCCACCCGAAAACCTTGGCGATCTCGAGAAAGCCAAGGACGATCATGACAATGACGAATATCCGGGCCATGAGGAGGAGAGAGGCCATGGCCCAGTCTCTCACCATGGCGGTGAAGACCGGGGCCGGAACAGCGGAGGCTCCGCCAGCGCCATCGTGAATCCCGCCGGAAAGGTCGAGAAAAAAGGAAACGGTGAAAACCGTCACGAGGGCCGTCACGATCCGGAAAATGGCGGCTTTCAGGGGGTGGACGCCGGAACTTCCCTGGATGGCGCACTCCTGAACGAGGTTGTGGGCGATGAGAAGGAAAAGGGCCACCAGGGTCATCTGGTTCACCGTCATGGGCAGGACGGCCATGGCGGCGATGCCGCCGTAAATGCCCGTCAGCATGCCGATGACGAGGGGAACCGCGGCCACCGCCGGAAGTCCGAAAAACGTCATGACGGGATGGACGAGAAACCCCACGGCATCGATAAAACCGCTCCACGACAGGACCGCCGTAAAAAAGGAAATGGGCAGTATGATCTTCGCGATCCAGAGAAAGCTCAACCACCCCTTGTAAAGGCCCTGGCGGATACCCGATTGAAGAAGACCCCGGCTGTTTTCCCCGGTCACGGCAACCCTTCCCGAAAAAGGAAATCACGGCGATTTCCGGATAAAAGCACGTTCAAAGTAATAAGAAACACCATCGACTCCCGAAGTCCCCGAAAAAAGTTCTCTCGGCGGCCGCCCTCGAAGGGTCCCGGGCCATGACGCCCGAAACAGGCCGAAGGAAGCGTTCCCGGCGCTCCGCCGCGGACATGGTGGTGGACGCGAAGCGGAATGCCGCTTCCTTGCGAGAAAATCCTCACCTCAGGGGGCCACATCGATGAACACGCCTTTTAAAACCATGAAAACCCCGAGAAGGCAGAGAAGAACGAAAAGCACTCTCTGGTAACCCTCCGTACGAAGCGATCCGTAGAAAAAAGAGCCGGCGAAAGTGCCCGCCATGAGAAAGGGAAACCCGAGTCCGAAAAAACGGAGGACCGGCCAGGTCATGAAGCCCGAATACGCCTGCGCGATAACGACCAGGAGACCCGCAAAAAGAAAAAATCCCTGCAGGGTGGCCTTGATGGTGTTCTTGTCCCAGGGCTGAAGGGCCGTGTAAAGAATCACCGGGGGCCCGGACGCGCCGATGGCCCCGCCGAAACACCCCCCGAGAAACCCGAAGACCAGCGTCCAGGGAAGGCCGTCAGGGGCTTTCGCAATCTTCAGAAAAAGTTGGGCCAGGGAGAAAAGAACCAGGGTGACCCCCGCCAGGGTTTCGATAACAAAGGAAGGGACGTATTTAAGAAGATAGACCCCCGCGGGGACGCCGGGCAGGGCGCCCGCCACGAGAACGCCCACCGTTCTCCAGTGAATGAAGGATCGAAGCTGGATGAAGAGGACCGCCGTGAGGAAAAGGGCATAAAGGGAGACCAGGGGAACCACTTCCCGCATGTCGAGAAAAAGAGCCAGAAGGGGAAGAGACAGGAGGACCGACCCGAACCCGGAAAACCCCTGGATAAAACCGGCGAGAAACGCCACGATGCACACGTAAAGGAGAATCATTGCGACACGTCCCGGCGGCGGGGCTTTATTTTTCGAGAGTTTCCGTTCTCTTTCAAAAGGGGAAGTCTTCCTTTTCCGACCCGGCGCCGCATCATTTTTACAGGAGGGGATTGAAAGACGGGCCTTCCTGTATTATGGGTGTGTATGCCCCGGTCCGTGACAGTGAATCGCCCGGTTTTTGCCTTCCGGCATGCCGGGCACGGGGACAATATAGTCATCTCGTAGGCCCATGGCAATGGCCGCGGGAAAATAAAGGAACGGAAAAGAGCCGGCGGACCGGTTCCTTCGGGGCGAAAAGGAGACCGAAAAAGGTGCACGACATTCTCATCGCGGGAGCGGGGCCGGCGGGAAGCACGGCGGCCCGGGAGGGCGGCAAAAAGGGCCTGTCCGTTCTCCTCATCGATAAAGAGACGTTTCCCCGCCCCAAGCCCTGCGGCGGCGGCCTCTCGGAAAAAGCCCTCCGATACATTGAAGAGCCGCTGCCGGACGGGTTGAAAAAGAAGGAAGTTTCAGGCATCCGGTTCCGTTTTGGAGACTACTGCCTGGAAGGCCAGGCGGGGACGCGGATCGCCACGATGATCTCCCGGGCGGCTTTCGACCATTACCTGGTCCGCCGGGCCGTGGATGCGGGAATCGCTCTCCACGAGGGTGAGCGGGCCCTGCGATACGAAGAGCGGCCCGACGGAATCCGTCTTTTCACGAGCCGGGGCGTCCGGGACGGGAAATACCTCATCATCGCCGAGGGCAGCCAGGGCCCCTTGACACGCCAGGTCCGGGAACGGGACAGGAGCGGCCGATACGGCGTCTCCCTGGTTTCGGAAATCCCCGTGGAACGGGACCGATCCCCCGAAGGGCACTCGAAAACCCTCCCCGAAATATACTTCGACGCTCTTTACGGCGGATACGGGTGGGTATTCCCCCAGGGGGACACCTTTTCCGTTGGCATCGGAACCTTCACGAGACATCCCGCCCGCGCCCGGTCCATATTCAGGTCTTTTCTCAACCGGTGCGGGTTCCCTCCCGACGCCCCCGCCCGGGGGCACGTGATCCCGGCGGGCGGTTTCCGGAGAATCCTCCGCCGTTCCCGGGTTCTCCTGGCGGGGGATGCCGCCGGCTTCGTCGACCCCTTTTCCGGGGAAGGGATCGCCTATGCGCTTCATTCGGGCAGGCTGGCGGGACAGGCCGCGGCGGACGCCGTCCTTTCCGGTGACGGGGAAGGCCCCCTCGTTCGCTACGAGAATCGGTGCCGCCTGGAATTCGACCGCCCCTTCTTCTATTCCCGGATGACGGCGAAACTGTTCTACGCTTTCCCCGGGCCTTTCTTCCGGGCCTTCGCCGCCCACGACGAGCTCTTCCGCCGTTTTTTCCTCATACCCCAATATCCCGCCCCCTACCGGGATTTTCTCCTGTGGCTTCTTCCCCGTGTCCCCCGCTATCTTGTCCCCCGCCGGGGACAGCCGTCCTGAAAAACCCCGCCGTCGCGCGCCGGGCCGTCGCCCGGCCAATCGGCAAAGAGGCCGGAAATCCGAATCAAGTCTTGTCAACCTTTAAAATATGCAAGGTTGACATATGATGGCCCCGGTGATATGTAGCCGCCATTTCGTGCCAGGAGAAACTTTTGGATTCCATCCGGGAAGACCTGATCGCCATTCTCAAGGAAAACCAGGGGATGTGGGTTTCCGGGGAGCGGATCAGCCAGCGGCTGTCGGTCAGCCGTTCCGCCGTCTGGAAACACATGACCCGGCTGAAAAAGGAAGGCTTCCAGGTCCTCACCGCCCCCCGGAAAGGGTACCTCCTGACCGCCCTTCCCGATTTCCTTCTCGCCCGGGAAATATCCAGGGACCTGGAAGGGACGCTCTTCGAGGGGGCGCAGATCATCCTTCCCCGGGAGACGCCTTCCACCAGCCAGGTCGCGCGGGACCTGGCCTTCAAGGGGTGCCCCGAAGGGACCCTGGTTCTCGCGGAAAGCCAGGCCGCGGGAAGAGGCCGGAAAGGCCGGGCATGGGTTTCCCCCCATGGAAAGGGCATCTATCTCTCCCTCGTCCTGAGACCCCCCTTGAGTCCCGGCGAGCTCCCCCGGCTCGCCGTTCTCACCGCCGTCGCCGCCGCCGAGGCCCTGGAAGGGGTGTCCCGTGTCCCCGTGTCCATCAAGTGGCCCAACGACCTCATTATCGGGAATCGCAAAATCGGCGGCATCCTTCTGGAAAGCCACGCCGAGCTGGACATGGTCGACTTCGTCGTCGTCGGGCTGGGAATCAACGTGTCCGCAACGGAGGAAGACTTTCCCGGGGAGCTTCGCGGGCGGGCCACCTCTCTTCTCCTGTCGACGGGACAGGTCTTCCCGCGGATTCCCGTCATCCGTTCCTTCCTCCGTCTCTTCGACGGCTATTACCGGAAGGTGAACTCGGGCGGGTTTTCCGCCGTGAGAGACCGCTGGATGGCGTTGTCGGGCCTCTTCGGCCGGCGGGTGACCGTGGCGGGAGCCGGGTCTCCGGTCACGGGCGTCGCCCTGGGCCTGGACGACGCGGGAATCCTCCTTATACGACAGGAACACACGGGAGACACCCGGCAGGTGTATTCGGGGGACCTCATATCATCGGAACCGGCGGAGGAATGCCCATGAACGGCCTCATCGTCACCGTTTTTTTCATCGCCATGCTTCTCGTGGGCGCATACAGCGCCCGAAAAATAAAGGGACCGGACAGCTTTTTCGTCGCCGACCGGGCCGGAAGCGGCTTCCTCATCACGGGGTCCCTTCTCGCCACGATCCTCGGGGGATCGAGCACCATCGGGCTCGCCGGCCTGGGCTACCAGAAGGGTCTCGTGGGGGCCTGGTGGCTCCTGGTCGGTTCGGCGGGCCTTTTGCTCCTCGCTTTCTGGATGGCCCGGAAGGTTCGGGAATATGCCGTCTACACCCTCCCCGGAATCCTGGAAAAACAGTACGGCGGCAAATCGACCCGGGTCGTCGCCTCCCTGGTCATCGCCACGGCCTGGTTCGGAATCATCGCCGGCCAGATCATCGCCGCCGGCAAAATCCTCGCCGCCCTCTGGCCGGGACACCTGGAGGCATTCATGGTTCTCGCCGCGGCGGTGTTTATCCTTTACACCGTTCTTGGGGGGCAGTACTCCATTCTCCGGACCGATGTCGTTCAATCCCTCATCATTTTCGCCGGGATTCTCCTGACCTTTTTCCTCGGGTCCGCCGCCGCCGGCGGATGGGGAAAAATGACCACCGCCCTTCCCGCAGGCTTCCTTGATTTTCCCACGTCATCGGCCTTCAGCTCCACGGATCTTCTCACCTTTCTCCTCTTCGTCGGTGCCGCCTATCTCGTCGGCCCGGACATCTATTCCCGGATCCTCTCTTCCAGGAGCCCCGGGGTGGCCAGGAGGGCCCTCGTCACCGCGGCCCTGTTCCTCGTTCCGGCGGCGTTCCTCCTCACCCTGATCGGGATGACGGCGCGGATCCTTCTCCCGGAGATCCCCCCGGAGAGCGCCTTTCCAGCCCTGGTGCTCCACACGCTCCCCCAGGGGCTCAACGGAATCGTCCTGGCGGCGCTCCTCGCGGCGGTCATGTCTTCCGCCGACACGTGTCTGCTCACCACGGGAACCATCCTCACGGTGGACGTCCTCCAACCGCTCTTCGGCCTTCCCGTGAAGGAGAAGTCCGTTCTCCGGGTGTCCCGGATCGTCGTCGTCGCCGTCGGGATCCTCTCTCTTCTCATCGCCCTGAAAATGAAAGGGGTCATCGCCTCTCTCCTTTTAGGGTACACCGTCTATTCCGGCGGGCTCATCGTCCCCGTCATCCTGGGGTTCTACGCCGACCGGTTGAAATTTAATCATGTTGGTGTTATGACGGCCCTCATCGGCGGCGGCGGAGCGAGTCTTTTCCTGAAACTGGGAAACCACGGAGATCTCCTTCTTCTGACTTTTCCGCTTTCGGCCGTTCTCCTCTTCGCGGGAAGCTGGGGGTATCGATTCGCCGTTTCCCGCCGGGCGCAAAAGCGCTGGTCTTTCCGGGAGGCGGAGGAATAAACAGGAAGGTGTCAAAACATGACGAGCGGAAACGGCGCGTCGCCTCCCGTCTCCTGGCTCTGGGTCGACAGTGAAGACCTGGTCGAGGCGTCACGGGAGGCCCTTGCCGCCGCTACGGCCCTCGCGGTGGACACGGAATACGATTCCCTGCGTTACTTTCGGGAGAAACTCTGCCTCATCCAGGTCTGCGACGGAAAAACCGTCTATCTTTTCGATCCCTTGTCCGGTCTCGACCTCCGCTTTCTGGGGAAGCTGTTCCGGGACCCGGCCATCCTGAAAATCCTCCACGCCGGGGACAATGACATCCGTCTCTTTCACCGGGATTTCGGGTTCGTCTTCCGGAACATCTTCGACACCCACCGGGCGGCTTCCGTTCTGGGCTGCCCCTTTCTCTCCCTGGCCCATCTCCTCGAGGTTTATCTCGGCCTCACCGTCCCCAAGTCCAAGAGGATGCAGCGGTCCAAGTGGGAAGCCCGCCCTCTCGCGGAAGACCAGCTTCTCTACGCCGCCCGCGACGCCTTTCTTCTTTTCGACCTCCACGAGCGACTGAAAAATGAACTGGAAGACCAGGGCCTTCTCGAGCAGGCCGGCGAAACATTCCAGTCCCTGGAAAGCATCCGCTGGCGGGAAAAAAGCTACAACCCCGGGGGGTTCCGAAGACTCGAGGGATTCGACGACCTTGACGACCGGGAAAAGGCGCGGCTGAAGCGCCTTTACCTCTGGCGCTTCGAAAAGGCCCGGGAGACAAACACGGCCCGGTTTCTCATTCTCTCCGACGAGGCCCTCATGGCCCTCTGCCGTCATTTCCCGGCGGACCTTCATGCCCTGGGCCGGACGGGGATCCTCTCCTCCCGGCAGCTCAAGCGTTTCGGAAAGGACATCGTGGCGCTTCTGTCGTCGGTCCCGCCAGGGCCCACGGTTCAGGGCGATCACGAAAGCGTCCCGGCCTCTCTCCAGGAACGGCACGACATCTGAAAGAGGCCTGCACGCGATCTGTCGTGAGGAAGCCCCTGCCGAACCGTTACCGGCGATAAAACCGGGCGACCAGAAAGCATGTCCGGAAAAAGTGATGCTCCATAATCATCATGACGGTTCACACACTTCTTTAATATCCTATTCCTCACCCCTGAAATCGGCACCCCATCGGTCACATCCATAGACGTCCATCCCAAAAAGGACAGTTCACCTGTAACAAACACGGGATTTTACGAGCCAAGAATAAATATTGACTTTTTCATTGAAAGTTTTGGTAAAGTCCATTATAATTTTCAAAATGTTCCTTTAATTCAAAAAGTTAGCCTATTTTTCAATCCAGTTTCAGTCAAACCATCCGGGTGTGAAAGACAGGACAAAGAACACCCGAAACCGGAAAAAAACCTTTTAAACCCTTTGTAAACAGCCTGAAATAAACGCGTTGGCTTTCAGTTTTCCTTTAACCCCATATAATCGGACAGAAAGGAGGAACTGCCATGAAAAGATTTCTTTTTTTCAGTATTGTTTTCTGCCTGACCATTATCACGACCCCCTGTTTCGGACAGGGATTCGAAACAAGCGACCTGGAAGGAACCTGGTACGCCTACTTCATGGAGACAAACCCCATGGCGGGAACATTCTGGGTCTACGGCAATTTCACCGTCGATGATGACGGCGACATCACCGGTGGGACGTATAAGACCGCCGACGGTACGACCGTAAACGTCACGGGAGGACAGGCCAGCCTGGACGGGGACGGTCTTTTGACAGGGACCATTGAATCGCAGGGCGCGGGGACGACAACCTTTCCCTCCGGCAAGATGGACGCCGGCAAAACGGTCATCAGCTTCGTGGGTGCGGACACACAGAATTCCATGGGCCTTGGTATCGCCATCAAAGGCGGGGGATCTTTTTCGACAGATGATATTGAAGGAACCTGGTACGCCTACCTCATGGAGACGAACCCGGCAGCGGGAACATACTGGGTACACGCCACTTTAATTGTCGACGATGAAGGAAACCTCAGCGGGGGAAGCTATACGGCCGCCGACGGCACGACCATCAACGTCACGGGAGGCCAGGTCAGCATGGACGCTGACGGCCTGCTGGCGGGAACGGTCGTAGCCCAGGGAGGGCTCACGGGCAATTTTCCCTACGGCAAGATGGACGCCGGTAAAACAGTCATCAGCATGGTCGGAATCGACACCCAGAACTCCCAGGATCTTGCCGTCGCCATCAAGGCTGGCGGAAGCTTCTCGACCAAAGACCTGGAAGGAACCTGGTATGTCTACCTCTTTGAAACGAACCCGGCAACGGGCAGTTACTGGCTGTATGGCAATTTCACCGTTGACGACGCCGGGAACGTGACGGGAGGCAAATACACGGCCCCGGACGGCGCGACCGTCGACGTCACGGGGGGCCAGGCCGGCATAAGCGCAAACGGCCTTGTGACGGCAACCATCGAAGCCGGAGACGGCGGAACGGGAACTATCCCCACCGGCAAGATGGATGTGGGTAAAACATTCATCAGTTTCGTGGGATCCGACACGCAGGGCGCCATGGACCTCGGCGTCGCCATCAAGCGGGCCGAAGCGGGGAGCGGGGGCACTGGCGGCGGCAGCACCTGTTTCATTGACACGCTGATACGCTGAGGGTCGGGTTATCTCCGAAGAGTCTGTTTTTCACAAAAAAAGCGGCCCGGAAGGGCCGCTTTTTTTTGTGACCCGACCGCGCCCTTCCCCGAAACCCGTCTTTTCTCGAAGAAATCGAACAAGCTGTTTCAGAAATAATAGGCCCCCCAGAGAAACACCTGGGCCTCCGGGCCGTAGGTCAAAAGACCGTTCAGGATGGGGAACCCGCCGTATTCCGATCCCGTCCCTCCCCAGGGAAGGGTGCCCCCCAATGTGAATCGAAGGGAAGAGGAGGCGTCCCAGACGAGCCGTGGCTGAAGGAGACCCGAGGGATCTTCCACGTTGTTGATGGCCGTCAGGTAAAAATTCCAGAGAGGGTGGAGTTCTACCTGGACATGACCGGCCAGGTAAGTCTTCCCGAGGGTGAAAAGATCGCCCCGGGCCAGCCGCTCCCGGACACGGCTGTCCTCCAGGACCTCGTCGTATTCGTCCGTTCCCAGGCCATTCCAGAAGGCCTCGAGAAAGCCGTAAAAGTTCCGGTCCAGGAATACCCAGGAATAGTCCATGTTGGCGACGACGGACAGGTACCCCCCGCCGGGGTCCTCTCCCTCCGGGACCGTCCAGGTGCCGTCGAGCCGCCAGGCGGCCTGCCCCAGGTACCCGGAGCTTCCCATCCCGATAACCCGGTCCTCGCCGTTTTTAGCCAGAAGGACGTCGATCTCCGTCGTTCCCAGGGCAACGTGTATTTTCCCCGCCAGGGCGGATTGCTCCCAGAGAAGGCTTCCCGTCCCGGGGTTTCTCCGGGGAACGACGATGATCCACCCTTCCCCGCCTCCTTCGAAACGATGCTGGAAGGACACGAGGTCATCGCCGATCTTGTATTCCCGTTCGATGTCGGAAGGCGCGAAGGGATTGACGAGATCGAGGGGGTTGAAGAGAAACCCGTTTCCCCAGGTCACCGCCTGCCGTCCCGCCCGGAAAGTCCCCCAGGGACGGGAGAGGGTCAGGACGAAACGGTCCAGCCGGTGGTAAAGCCCGTAGTCGTCCCGATCTTCCAGGGTCGACGTGAAATCGAACAGGCGCCTGTCGTCCTCGACGGTCCCCCCTATCCCCCATTCCTTCAGGTCCGGCAGGAAAGGGTACCTTTTTTTGAGATCCGCTATTTTACGCCACCGGTCGCCACCAAGGAGGACGATTTCGTAGTGGGTTTCAAGGCGAAGCCCTTCTCCCGGCACCAGGTCGTTTTTCAGGCGGAAGCTCCCCTCGCCGTCCAGGAGCGACCCGCCTCCCAGGAAATCATAGAGGGAGCCCGTGGGGGACTGGGACCATGTCCCTTTGAGTTTCAGGTGCCCGCCCCAGCGCCCGGGCGGGGACCAGCCGGCCCCCGCCTCCTCCTGTGACGCCCCGGCGCGGCCGCCCCCGGGAAGCCCGGCGGGGAAAACGAACGGGGTCAGAAGGATCAGAAGAATCAGCGCCCACGGCGCTCCCGGTCCCCTGAAGACGGTCATGGAACGGTGAAAGAGACGAAGCGTCATTCCCGAGGGTGGTCCCCGTCCACCTGTCCGTCCCGGATCAGCACGAGGCGCCGGGCATAGTCCATGACCATCCGGTCGTGGGTGGAAAAAATGAAAGTCACCTTCTTTTCCTCGTTCATTTTTTTCATCATGTCGAGGAGGTCCGAACCCGTCTGGGAGTCCAGGTTGGCCGTGGGTTCGTCGGCCAGGACGATGGAAGGCCCGGAAACGATGGCCCGGGCGACGGCCACCCGTTGCTGCTGTCCCCCCGAAAGCTCCGCCGGCCGGCGGTCGTGAAGGCCGGCAAGCCCCACCTCTTCGAGAATGGACAGGGCCCTTTCCCGCCGCTCACGGGGAGAAACGCCCTGGAGGAGCATGATGAATTCCACGTTCTCCCGGGCGGAAAGAACGGGGATGAGGTTGTAGGACTGGAACACGAACCCGACTTTTCGGAGGCGCATGTCGGCAAGGTCCCCCTGGTCCATCTCGGCGAGGGTGTCACCGTCCACGACGACAGTTCCCGAATCGGCGGTGTCAAGGCCCCCGATGATGTTGAGCAGGGTGGTTTTCCCGGAACCCGACGGCCCCGCCAGGGCCATGAACGCGCCCTTTTCGATGGACAGGGTGACGCCCCGCAGGGCCTGCACCTCCATTTTCCCCTGGCGGTAGATTTTTTTTACATCCCGGCATTCAACCATGTTCATGGATTATTCTTTTCCTCCTCAATCAGGTTCTGGCCAGGGCCTCGACAGGGGTGAACCGGGCCGCGCGGAGAGCGGGATAAAGGCTGACGACGAGGCCGAGGATGAGGACCACTCCGTTGGCGAGAAGAATGTCCCTCAATTCCAGGGTCGGATAGATCACCCGGCCCAGGCCGGCGAATTCGGAACCGGCCGACACGGCGGAAAGGTCGATACCCCGGGTCTTCAGGGCCAGGACGGACAGGATGCCCAGGACATTGCCCGCCAGGACCCCGATGACAAGGATAAAGAAAGCCTCCAGGAGAACATCCCCGACGATCCTGAGGGGTCTCATGCCCAGGGCCTTGAGGAGGCCGAATTCCCGCATCCTTTCATAGACCGCCATGAGAACGGTGTTGACGAGGCCGAAGCCCATGGCGATGAAAACGACGACATACCACAGGAAGATGAACTGATCATAGAGGGCGAGAACGGCACTCACCAGGGGGAGCATGTCCCGCCACGTGAGGACCTCGTACGAATCCGGGGGCAGGCTGTTTTGGATTCTCGCCGCCAACGGTCCGGCGTCCTTCTCTTCCGGGAGAAGGATGGCGAACTCCGAGACGGCACCATCCATTTTGAGCATCTCCCGCGCCGCCTCCCGGGTCACGAAGGCATAGGCCTTCTCCGTCGACTCCATTTCCCCCTGGAATATTCCCACAATGGTAAAGGACCGGGAGGCGATTTCCCCCGCCGTGTCCTGGGACATGAGAACGAGGCGGTGACCGATTCTCGTCTCGAACTGGTGGAGAAAGGCCTCCCCGACAAGAATCCCCCGGGGGTCTTCCTTTTCGAGATAGCGGCCGGACCGGACGGCCTGTCCGATGAAAGAGAGGTCTTTTTCTACGGGGGGATCGATGCCCACCAGGGTGACCCCCGCCGAGTGGCGGGCGTTGGCCGCCACGGCGGGAACCCGCACGCGGGCGGTCCACAGGCTTTTTGCCGGCAGCGTTTCCTCGAGAACATGGCGTATCTCCCCGGGCTCGCGGATCCGGTTTTCGATGGAAGGATCCGCTTGGAATCCCTTCTGGTGAACCTGGATGTGTCCCGTCAGGGTGGCGATGCCGTTTCGCACCATCTGGTCCGCGATGCCCCGCATGAGGGCCCCCAGAAAAATCATGCTCCACACCCCGATGACGACGGCGGTGAGGATAATGGCCGTCCGTCTCCTGTTTCTCCAGATATTACGCCAGGCGAATTCCAGAATCATTCCCCGTCTCCTGTCAAGGCGCCGCCATGGCGTCTACGGCCCGAAGACGCTTGACCCGGCCGGCGGGATAAAGGGCCGTCAAAAGGGTGATGAGAAAAACAAGAACCGGACCGAGGGTCACGGAAAGTCCGGAAAGCCGGGGATAAATCCGCTCCGGGAGTCCGAACTGGCGGAGAATTTCCGTGGAACCGGGGATGAAGATCCCGTGCTCCTGGAAATAGCCCGTCAGGAGAACCCCGAAAAGGATCCCCGCGGCGATTCCGAAGAAGGTGAGAACGGCCGACTCGGCCAGCACGAGCCTCACGAGGCGTTTCGGCTTCATGCCGATGGCCAGGAGCACGCCGAACTCCCGGGTTCTCTCCAGGATGGCCATGAGAAAGGTATTGAGGATGGAAAAAGCGACGACGACGACAAGAATGACATAAAAAATGAAGCCGCTCACCAGGTCCATCTGGATGGCCTGGACAAGCCCCGGCAGGAGCTCCCGCCAGTCGAGAACAACAAGGTTGTCGCGCCCCGTCTCGCGGAGCACCTCTCTCGCTTTTTTCTTGACCTCCGGAACCCGGGAGAGGGCGTTGGCCAGGATGACCACCTCGTGAACGCTTCCCCGCATGGAAAAGACCTCCTGGAAGGTTGAAAGGGGGATGTGGATGGCGGAGCGGTCGAATTCGTCCTGGCCGGAACGGTAAAGGCCCTTGACGACGAGGACCGTGGCGGCCACCGAGCCGTCCCGGCCCTGGCCGATGACCGTCAGTTCGTCCCCCGGGCCCACCTGGAGATTTGCCGCCAGGAGTTCTCCCAGAAGGGCCTGACCGTCGTCTTCCCCGGCCAGGTAGCTCCCCTGGCGGATGATGCCTTTCAGTGTCGAGAGGGCCGCCTCCCTTTCCGGCTCGATACCGACGACGAAAGCCCCGTATGTGCGGTCCCGGGAGGAAGCGAGGACGAACCCGTTGGCCCGGAAGGCCAGGGCCGCCACCCCCGGCAGCGTGGAAATCCTTTTCCCGATCTCTTCCGGCTTTTCCACCACCCGGCGCATGTCCTTGTCTTCGTTGTACTCCGGAGCCTGGACCTGGAGATGACCGGTCTGGATCTTCACAGAAGCGTTGATCATGGTTTCGTAGGAACCGAACTGCCAGGAAAGCATGAAAATGAGCAGGGTGGAAGCGAAGGCGATGGCCGTCATGGTGAGAATGGAACGGCGGGGGTTCCGCCAGAGATTCCGCCAGGCAATGCGAAGGGTCACGGGTCACTCTCCCCGGGGGGTCCGGAGGTTCGAAAGGGTAAAAAAACCTTCGGGAATGTCGACGTCGAAACGGATGCGGTCATACCGCACCACCGTGTATTCGTCCTTCCTGTCCGCCCGGGCCATGGTCCACAGAACGGGGAAAAGTCTTTCCCCCATGGGTTCGATCCGGTCCGTTGTCAGGATCTTGACCGGTTCCCCGTCCTGGTCGTAGAAGATTTCTTTCAGGAAAATGCCGTCCTCCCGGATGAGAAGCCGTTCCATCCCCCACACGACGGGGGCCCCCGGCCTGGGAACGGACCGTATGGCATAGACCTTCATCCCCTCTTCCACCCGGGTCTCCTCCAGGAAATGATCATAGTCCCGGATGATGCTGTCCGCCCGGGCCAGGTCGTTGTTGGAGAAATCGGACCCCATCCAGGACTGGCTCATCATGGAGGGGGGGACCTTGATGACCCGGTTGATCTTCGGGTTGTACATCCACATTTCCGTTCCTTTTTTCAGGGTGCCGTTTCCCCGGTCCTTGGGCGGTTCGGTAATCCAGAAGATACTGTCTTTCTCGCCCCGGGTCCAGCCCCGGATGGTCATGGACCGTTCCCAGTCGGGGCGGTGGATGGTCATTTCCACCGTGGCGACGGAGGTTTTCCCGCGCATGTAATTGAACGCCCGATGAACGATTTCCGAGGCGCTCTCCCCGTCCGCCCGGACGACGGCCGCGCACAGAAAAAGAGCCGGCAGGACGAGAAGGGCGGCTGCCACCCCGCATTTGAGCATGGCTTTTTCTTTTCTCATGATCGACTCCCGGGTGGACGCGATAATAAATGTTCAGGAGGGGTGAAAGCGAAACCTGTGAACCGTTTCCGAAAACCGCCCCGGAAGGGGCGGTTTTTCTCCGGGAGGCCCTGTTCCGTCAATTCTTGAAATACGTGTAGTATTTCATGACTTTTCGGACATACGCCTCCGTTTCCGGGATGGGTGGTACGCATCGGTACCGCTCCACGCGGTCCGGGCCTGAATTATAGGCCGCCAAGGCGAGTTTCAATTCTCCGAACCGGTCGAGAAGCCTGCGGAAAAAGAGGGTCCCCGCCATGATGTTCTCTGCCGGGTCGTAGGGATTCCTGAGATTCAGATGACCGAAATTCTCCGGCATGATCTGCATGAGGCCGACGGCCCCCTTGTCCGAAACGGCCCGGGAATCGAAATCGGACTCCACCTTGATGATCGCCTTCAAAAGGGGGAAATCCACGCCGTGCCTTTCCGCCGCCTCCCGGATGTGCGAATCGTACCGGCTGTTGTGGGCGGCCCCCCTCCCCCTGCCTGTGAACAGCGACGCGTGATTAGACGGCTTCTCGCGGATGAAGAGGCGATACTTCCCGGAGGCCGGTGTGTTGGTGAAATGGGTCACCCCCTCCTTGTCGACGTACATGTAGATATCCCCGGAGGCCGGCGGGGGAACCGCGAACAGGACCGCTGCAAGGAGGGCGATGGCAAGGACTCGAATCGGGGTCATGATCATCTCACCGGACGTTTTTTGCCTTTCCTGTGACCACGCAAGAACTATCTAGATTTTATAGCGATTTTTTTTGTTTCCGTCCAGCTGTTTTTTTATTTTCCCCATGGGCGGGTTCGCCGGGAAGAACGGGGTGCCAACGGACCGCCAACAGAAAACGGCAACCGGGGGGACAGGGGATCCCGCTGACTCTCATTATTTCGCGTGATATCAAGATGATAACACCAGGCACAGCTTTTGCTGCATCCCTTTCGACAGGAAGGACAGACACGGGTTTTCGGAAAAAAACCCCTGGTGACGACAGGTCCGGGGGGGGGCGTAATAAGAACTTGACAGGGTGCCTTTTTTTCATTATTAAACGCCCTTGATTCAGAGTTATGTTTTTTGGAGCATAATATATGTTTATCCCCCGGAAAGATTAAGGGAAAGATACCCCGATGAGCCCTTTTCCTTCCCGGAGGGCAACGAGGCAAGGACAGCCGCAGAGAGGGAGGTATTATGGGTATTTCGAAAAAGGCCGATTACCAGAAGACCGTGGAACGGCAGTACCGGGAACTCCTGGCCCAGTGCAAGGGCCACCTGGAGGAGATGGACCGGGCCCTGCCGGAACCTGTCGTGGACTTCCAGACCCTCCTCAGGGAAAGAGGCATCAGCCGGAGGAGTTTTCTCAAGTGGACCACCATGATGACGGGGGCCCTCATGCTTCCGCCCATGTTCCGGCCCATGGTGGCCAGGGCCGCCGAAAGCTTCAGCCGCCTGCCCGTGGTCTGGCTTCATTTCGCCGAGTGCACCGGTTGCAGCGAGGCCCTTCTCCGGTCCTCCTATCCCGGCGTGGACGACATTCTCCTTGACACCATATCCCTGGAATACCACGAGACCCTCATGGCCGCCGCAGGCCACCAGGCGGAGGAAAACCTGGAGAAGGCCCTCCACGATTTCGCCGGGAAATTCGTCTGCGTCATCGAGGGCGCCCTGCCCATAGGCCTTCACGGAAAATATCTGACCCTCGGCGCCAAGGGGAAAACAGGGATCCAGGTGGCCAAGGAAGTGACGTCCAAGGCAGGGGCCGTCATCTGCATCGGCAGCTGCTCCGCCTTCGGCAACGTCCAGGCGGCGAAGCCGAACCCCACGGATGCTTCGAGTATCAGCGGCGCCCTGGGCATCCAGACGGTCAACATCGCCGGCTGCCCGCCCAACCCCATCAACTTCGTGGGAACGGTCCTTCATTTCCTCATGTTCGGCGCCATGCCCGCCCTGGACTCCCTGGGACGGCCGGTCTGGGCCTACGGGAAGCGGATTCACGACTACTGCGAGAGACGGCCTCACTTCGACGCCGGCGAATATGTCGAAGAGTGGGGCGACGAGGCGGCCAAAAAAGGCTGGTGCCTGTACAAGGTGGGGTGCAAGGGGCCTTACACCTACGCCAACTGCGGCAAGGTCCGCTTCAATGACGCCGTTTCGTGGCCCATCATGGCCGGGCACGGCTGCATGGGCTGCACCGAACCGGGGTTCTGGGACACCATGGCTCCCCTGGAAAAGCCCATCGCCGACAAGACCGTCGGCGGTGGTGAAAGCACCGTGGACAGCATCGGCATCGCCCTGACGGGCCTTACCGTCGCCGGTATCGCCGCCCACGCCGGCCTGACGGCCATCCGTCACCGCGAGGAGCGGGAAAAGGAATCGAAATAAACCGACGAAGCGGAAAGCGCAAATGAATTCCCAGGAGGAACAGCATGGGCAACAGAATGATTATCGATCCCATCACCCGGATCGAAGGACATCTCAGAATCGAAGTCGAACTCGACGACAATAACGTCATCAAGGACGCCTGGAGCAGCATCACCCTCTGGCGGGGCATCGAAACGATCGTGAAAAATCGCGACCCCCGGGACGTGGGCCTCATGGTCCAGCGGTTCTGCGGCGTGTGCACCTATTCCCACTACGAAACGAGCATCCTCGCCTGCGAGGACGCCTTCAGGGTCCGTCCGCCGAAAAACGCCCGGCTCGTCCGGAACCTCATGAAAGGCTCCCAGTACCTGACGGACCACATCATGCATTTCTACCACCTCCACGGCCTCGACTGGGTGGACATCGTGAGCGCCCTTTCGGCGGACCCGAAAAAGGCGGTGGACCTGGCCATGGCCTACTCCCCCAATCCCTACAACTGCTCCGAGGGCCATTACCGGGCCGTCCAGGACCGTCTGAAACGGTTCGTCGCGTCCGGCCGGCTGGGCCCCTTCGCCAATGCTTACTGGGGCAACCCCTCCTTCAAGCTCCCCCCGGAGGCGAACCTGGTCATCACGTCCCACTACCTGGACGCCCTGAAGATCTCCAAGGTGGGGGCCCAGATGCAGGCCATCTTCGGCGGGAAGAACCCCCACCCCCAGAGCCTCGTCGTCGGCGGGATCACCTCGGTCATGGACGCCCTCGACGCCAGCCGGATCGCCGACTATCTCTTCCGGCTGAAAGAGGTGAACCATTTCACCGAAACGGCCCTCCTGCCCGACGTGATGATCGCCGCCACGTACTACAAGGACGAGGGGGCGGCGGGAATCGGCGCCGGTGTCCCCAACTACCTGTGCTACGGCGGGTTCCCCCTGGACGACGACTGGAATGCCACGCTCCTCCCCAAGGGGGTCGTGAAAAACCGGGACATCGCCAACCCCCTGCCCCTGGACGAGACGAAGATCACCGAGGACGTGACCCACGCCTGGTACGAGGGCGAGGACAATCTCCACCCCTACGACGGGAAGACCGACCCGGAATACACGGGCTTCACCGCCGACGGCCACGTGAACGGAGACGGCAAGTACACCTGGTGCAAGGCCCCCCGGTACGACGGGGAGCCCTACGAGGTGGGCCCGCTCGCCCGGTTCATCGTGGGCTACGCCCAGGGGAATGAAAAAATCAGGCATCTCGTCGATTCCACCCTCAAGGCGGCGGACGTGCCCGTGACGGTCCTCTTCTCCACCCTCGGCCGGACGGCCGCCCGGGCCCTGGAAACGAAGCTCGTGGGTGACGAAATCGCCAACTGGGTGAACGAGCTGGTCGCCAACATCAAGGCCGGCGACACCCGGACCTGGACACGGTGCGAACCGCCGAAGAAAGGCCAGGGCCGGGGCCTGAACGAGGTTCCCCGGGGCGCCCTGGGGCACTGGATCAGGATCGACAACCGGGTCGTCTCCAATTACCAGGCCGTCGTGCCCTCCACGTGGAACTGCTCCCCCAGGGGAATGGAAGGCAAGCGGGGCCCCTACGAGGAGTCCCTCATCGGGACGAAGCTGGCCGACGCCGACCAGCCCCTGGAAATCCTGAGGACCATCCACTCCTTCGACCCCTGCATGGCCTGCGCCGTCCACATCATCGACCCCCGGACGAGCGAGGTCCGAAAGTTCAAAGTGGCCTGAGGAAGGAGGACACCGTGGAAAAGATCACCCCAAAGCAGGAATGGTCGGTCCCTATCCGGCTCAACCACTGGGCCATGCTGATTTCCATCATCGTCCTGATCGTGACGGGCTTCTACATCGCCGACCCGTTCACCCTGTCATCGGGAGAGACGACGGAGAAGTTCTTCATGGGAGACATGCGGTTCGTCCACATCCTCTTCGGCGTGTTTCTCGTTTTCCTCTTCCTGTGGCGGGTCTACCTCGCCTTCTTCTCCAGCTTCCGCGCCGACTGGAAAGACTTTTTCGCCTGGACGAACTTCCGGAATTTCTGGAAGCAGCTCAAGTTCTATCTTCACATCTCGAAAGAGCCGCCGGAGCACACCCACCTTTATGGACCGCTCCAGTCGCTGGCTTACGGCGGTCTTATTTTCATGATTTTTGTCATCTGCCTCACGGGGCTCATCCTCATGGGCGCGGGATATGACGCCGGGCTGACCGCCGTCGTCTACTTCCTCCTGAAACCCGCGGAGAACCTGATGGGGGGCCTGGCCATGGTCCGGTGGATCCACCACATCCTCACCTGGTTTTTCATTCTCTTCATCGTGGTTCACGTTTACATGGCTTTCTGGTATGATGTGATATTCAAAGAGGGAACCATTTCCTCCATGATCAGCGGGCGGCTTTTCCGAAAAGCCCACGATTGACCCGCTATTGAAAGGATCGATTCATCGACCGGGGCCGCTGAATCGATTGACTGAATTGAGGAGGGGGGGGACCAGGCGTCCCCCCTCTTTGTCGAAGGAAGGTCTTTTTTGAAGAAAAAGCTGGTCGTCCTGGGGTTGGGAAACATTCTTCTCGGAGACGAGGGGTTCGGCGTGCATTTCGTCCGGTGGTTCGAAAAACGGCACCGTCTTCCCCCGGAGGCGGAGATCGTCGACGGCGGCACCCTCGGCTACGGCCTCCTGCCCTTGCTCACGGAGTGCGAGAAAGCCATCGTCATCGACGCCATCAAGGTGGACGACGAACCGGGTTCCGTTTATCGCTTCGGCCGGGAGGAAATGAACCTGTACATGCCGCCGCCCACCTCGGCCCACGAGGTCGAGTTCGCCCATGTCCTGTGCCAGGCCGACCTCATGGGCGAGGCCCCGGAAGTCTCCTTCCTGTGCGTCGTCCCGAAGGCCTGGGGGACCCTGGATCTCGAAATGACCCCCCTCATGGCGGAGAAGTTTCCCCTCCTGGAGAGGCTCCTCCTGGATGAACTGGAGGCACGGGGAATCCTCATGGAGAAAAGGCGCCATGCATGAACTTTCCCTGGTCCAGTCCCTGCTGGACATCATCGAAGAATACCGGGACGGCGGGAACTTCCAGAAGGTGAGCACGGTCCGCCTCTCCTTCGGCCGCCTCGGCGGCATCGAACCGGCGGCCCTTCGCTTCGCCTTCGAGGTCGCCGCCCGGGGAACGGTGGCCGAGGGGGCGGCCCTGGAATTCGACATGCTCCCCATCGTCCTCTCCTGCCTCGACTGCGGCGAGGACAGTCCCGTGGACTTTTTCTCCGCGAACTGCCCCCGGTGTGGCGGGGATGTCCTCGTGACGGGGGGAAAAGAAGAGCTTCGGTTTCTGGAAATGGACGTTGACTAGGAGCAAAGCCATGTGTATCGGGTTTCCCGGAAAAATTCTGACGGTGGAGGACAATTTCGCCGTCATCGAGGTCAACGGCGTCCGGCGGGAGGCCTGTCTCGACCTCGTGGACGAAGACGTCGCCGTTGGCGACTATGTCCTCTGTCATGCCGGTTACGCCATTCACAGGATGGACGAGTCCGTCGCCCTGGAGAAACTCGACTTTCTCAGGGAACTCATCAAAAATGAAATTTATTGACCCGTACCGGGACCCGGACCTCGTCCTGGGGCTCCTGGAAGGCATCGAAAAGACCTGCGGGAGAATCGGAAGGCCCGTGTCCGTCATGGAGGTCTGCGGAACCCACACCATGGCCATCGGCCGTTACGGCCTCCGGAGACTTCTGCCCCGTGAAATCCGCCTCATCTCCGGTCCCGGGTGCCCTGTGTGCGTCACCGCCATGGAGGACGTGGACAGGGCCCTCCACCTGGCGGGACGGACCGGGGTTCTCTTCGCCACCTTCGGAGACATGCTCCGGGTGCCGGGCACCGGGGGCCGGACCCTTCAGAAACTCCGGGCGGACGGGGCGGATGTCCGCGTTGTCCTTTCCCCCCTGGATGTTCTCGCCCTGGCGGAAGGACACCCGGAGAGGCAGGTGGTTTTCATGGCCATCGGCTTCGAGACGACGGCCCCGGCGACGGCGTCCCTCCTCATCCGGGCCCGGGACCGGAACCTGGAGAACCTGACCGTCCTTTCGACCCACAAGGTCATCCCGCCGGCCATGAAGGCCCTCGTGGAGGACCGGTCCCTGAATCTCGACGGCTTCCTCTGTCCCGGCCACGTGAGCACCATCATCGGAAGCGGCCCCTACGGGTTTCTCCCGGAAAAAGCGGGGGCCTGCGCCGTCATCACGGGATTCGAGCCCGTGGATATCCTGGAGGGCCTCCTCATGGTTCTCCGGCAGATCGAAAAGGGGGTAAGGCGGGTGGAGATCCAGTATACCCGTGCCGTGAACCCCGGGGGAAACCCCCGGGCCCTGGCCGTCCTGGAAAAGGTGTTCCGGGCCGGGCCTTCCCGGTGGCGGGGCCTCGGCGACATGGCCGACAGCGGCCTTTTCATCGGGGAACCTTACAGTGCCTGGGATGCCGCCCGGCGCTTCTCCTTTCCCGACATGCCGTCGGCGGAAATCAAGGGCTGTTCCTGCGGCGCCGTTCTCCGGGGTGTGATGGAGCCGTCGCGGTGCCCCCATTTCCGGACCCGCTGCACCCCCAGCAGTCCCCTGGGACCCTGCATGGTGTCCTCGGAGGGAACCTGCGCGGCTTTTTACAGATACGATCTTGAAAACAGAAATACAGACTCACGGGAGGTTTCACCTTGAAAACCATACAGGTCGTCAAGAACATTCTCGACGTCAACGACCGGATCGCCCGGGAAAACCGGAAGCTTTTCGACGAAAAGAACATCTACGTTTTCAACCTCATGAGTTCGCCCGGGGCGGGCAAGACCACCCTGGTGGAGCGGACCATCGAGGCCCTCAGGGACCGGTTCCGCATCGCCGTCATCGAGGGGGACATCCAGGACACCTTCGACGCCGACCGGGTGGCCCGCCACGGCATTCCCGTCGTCCAGATCAACACGGGCGGCGCCTGTCACATCGACGGCAACATGATCCGGGAAGCCCTCCCCGCCCTGGACCTCGACGAAACGGACCTCCTCATCTGCGAAAACGTCGGAAACCTGGTCTGTCCCGCCGAGTTCCGCATCGGCGAAAACGCCAAGGTCATGGTTCTCAGCACGCCCGAGGGCTCGGACAAGCCCGCCAAGTACCCTCTCATGTTCCAGGAGTCGTCGGCCATGATCATCAACAAGACGGACCTCCTCCCCTACGTGGATTTCGACATGGAGAAGGCCCGGAAAGACGCCCTCACCTTGAACCCGAAACTGGAGATTTTTCCGGTTTCCTGCAAAACGGGGGAAGGCCTCCATGGATGGACCCGCTGGATCGGAATGCAGGCGGACGCCTTCCGGAATGCCTGAGACGAGGCGGCGCAGCCGCTTCCTGTTCAGGGGAACCGTCCAGGGCGTGGGTTTCCGGCCGTTCATCTACCGGACGGCCGTATCCCTCGGCCTTTGCGGTTTCGTCCAGAACCGGGGGGAAGGCGTCGTTGTCGAGGTGGAGGGCCCGGCGGCAGAAACGGCCCGTTTTCTCCCCGCCGTGAGAAGCGCCCTGCCCCCGCTGGCCCTGATCGCCGAGGTGACCGAGGAAGCCGTCCCCGCGCCCGTCCCCGGGGATTCGACATTCCGGATTCTCGAGAGCGAGGAAGGGGCCTGGGGGGATGTCCACATATCCCCGGACACGGCCACCTGCCCCGACTGCCTCCGGGAGCTCTTCGACCCCGCCGACCGGCGCTACCGGTACCCCTTCATCAACTGCACCCACTGCGGCCCCCGGCTCACGATCATCCGGGACATCCCTTACGACCGGGAAAAGACCTCCATGGCCGTCTTCCCGCTTTGCCCCGACTGCCGGAAAGAATACGGGGACCCCGGTGACCGGCGGTTTCACGCCGAGCCGAACGCCTGCTCCCGTTGCGGTCCCCGGCTTCAGCTTCTCGACGAATCGGGAGCCCCCCTGGCGGACCGGGACCCCCTCGCCGGGGCCGCGGGGCTTCTGCGAAAAGGCCTGATCCTGGCAATTAAAGGCCTCGGCGGGTTTCACCTCGCCGTCGACGGCGCCGATGAAGAAGCCGTCCGGCGTCTCAGGTCGCGGAAGCACCGGGAAGAAAAGCCGCTCGCCCTCATGGTCCGGGACCTCGACGCCGCCGGACGGATCGCCCACCTCACCGGGGAGGACCGGGAACTCCTCCTGTCCCCCGCCCGCCCCATCGTCCTGGCCCGGAAAAAGAAAAACGCCGGCCTCGCCGCGGGCATTTCCCCCGGTGTTCACACATACGGCATCATGCTGCCCTACACGCCCCTCCACCACCTCCTCCTCGGGGAACCCTTCCGGGCCCTCGTCATGACGAGCGCCAACGAGACGGACGAACCGATCTGCATCCAAAACGGCGAAGCCCTGAAGCGTCTTCGGGGCATCGCCGACGCCTACCTCGTCCATGACCGGGAAATCCTCGTCCGGTGCGACGACTCGGTGGCCGCCGCCTTCCCCCGGGGCCCGGTCTTCCTGAGGCGGTCCCGGGGCCATGCCCCGGCGCCCTTCACCCTCGACCGGTCCTACCCGCCCGTCCTGGCCCTGGGACCCCACCTCAAGTCGACCCTGTGCGTCCTCAAAGGGCGGCATGCCTTTCTCAGCCCCCACATCGGCGATCTCGATACTCCCCAGGCCCGGGACTTCTTCGGGGAAACCCTGGCGCTCATGGAGCGGATCGCCCGCTGCCGCCCCGCCGTGGTGGCCCGGGACCTTCACCCGGGATACTGGTCCACCCTCGCGGCGGAGCGCCTGGGCCGGGAAAGGGTCATCCCCGTCCAGCACCACCACGCCCACATCGCAAGCGCCCTGGCCGACAACGGCATCACGGGAAGGGTGATCGGCCTTTCCATGGATGGAACCGGTTACGGGACCGACGGCCGCGTCTGGGGATGCGAGTTTCTCGAAGCCGATGAAGGGGGTTTCAGGCGGCTGGGGCACCACCGTTATTTCCGCCTCCCCGGCGGCGACAGGGCTGTCCGGGAACCGTGGCGCATCGCCCTCGGCCTTCTCCGGGACGTTCAGGGAGAAGACGCCTTTTCCCGGGCGGAGGCCCTGGGAATCCTGCCGCCCCATATTCCAGGGGCCCTTCTGAAAAAAATGATGGCCGGAAATCTCAACAGTCCCGAGGCCTCGAGCCTCGGCCGGCTCTTCGACGGCGCCGCCGCCGTTCTCGGAATCCGCACCGTCGCCCGTTTCGAGGGCCAGGCAGCCATGGAACTGGAAGGACTGGCGGCCCGGGCGGAAGAGGAGGACGGTCCTGTCCTCCCCTACACCCTCTCCAAGGCGGGGGAAACTGGCCTGCTCGACCTGTCGCCGGCCCTTCCGGCCCTGCTCGAGGGTCGGTCAGGAGGGCGGGAGATCGAGCCCCTGGCCATGGATTTTCACAGGACGGTCATCGATGCCCTCTTTTCCCTCACCGTGGTCCTCGGGGAAAAGACGGGGCTGGACAGGGTCGTCCTCAGCGGGGGATGCTTCCAGAACCGCATTCTTTTCTCCGGCCTCGTGAAAAAGCTCGAAAGCCGGGGGTTCAGGGTTTACGGCCACCGGCAGGTTCCCCCGAACGACGGCGGGATCGCCCTGGGGCAGGCCGTCGTCGCCGGGACCCGGGTGGACCGGGCCGGCACGTAAATTAACCAGGAAAGGGAACCCCATGAAATACGACCGGATTCTCCTGGAGCACGGCAGCGGCGGTCTTCTTTCGAACGAACTTGTCACGGAATTCTTTCTCCCACTGCTCACAAACCCCTGCCTCGACCGGCTCGAGGACAGCGCCGTCTTCGAGTTCAGCGGGACCCGCCTGTGCTTCACCACGGACACCTACGTCGTGAACCCCCTCTTCTTTCCCGGCGGGGACATCGGGTCGCTGGCCGTTCACGGGACCGTCAACGATCTCGCCGTGGCCGGGGGGAAGCCCCTTTTTCTCAGCGCCGCCTTCGTCCTCGAGGAGGGGTTCCCCACGGAAGACCTGTCCCGCATCGTGCGCTCCCTCGGCCGGGCGGCACGGGACGCCGGCGTCTTCATCGCCACGGGGGACACCAAGGTGGTTCCCCGGGGCGCCGCCGACGGGCTCTTCATCAACACCGCCGGGATCGGCGAAATAAGATATCCCCCACCCCTGTCCGTCTCGAGCATCCGTCCCGGCGACGCCATCCTGGTGAGCGGGTTCATCGGGGACCACGGGGCCGCCATTTTGTCCAGCCGGGAAAGCCTGGCCCTCTCGACGACCCTGGAATCCGACTCGGCCCCCCTGAACGGGCTCGTGGAATCCCTCCTTGAAGCCTCGCCCCGCGTTCACGCCATGCGGGACGCCACCCGGGGCGGGCTCGGGGGAATTCTCGCCGAGATGGCCGGCCGGTCGGGGCTTGACATGGCCGTGGAGGAGAAAGACATCCCGATCCGGGAAGAGGTGCGGGGCGTCTGCGAGATCACGGGCCTCGAAGCGCTCTTCCTCGCCAACGAGGGGAAGCTGGTCCTTTTCTGCCCGGAGCAGGACGCCCCGGCGATACTGGGAGCCATGAAAGATCACCCCCTCGGGAAGGACGGCGCCATCATCGGCCGGGTCCTCGAGAAAGGCACGGGGCGGCTCGTCCTGACCAACACCTTCGGCGGGTCCCGGGTGATCGATCTCCCCACGGGAGAGCTGGTGCCCCGGATCTGCTGATCCCTCTTCCCGGCCGTCATTGAAAAACCTTTTCTCCACGGGACATCTTTGCTCGTCAACGCTCCGCCCCGGGGCGGTGACCTGCCGCTGCCGCTGCGGCCGCTGCCCGTGTCCGCTGCCTGTTGTCCGCTGCCTTGACATTGAAGAGGAAGATGCTAAAATAAGGCAACACTTCACAATTTTATCTCTCGGCCCCGCACGGTCGGTCACATCGGGTAAAAATCGGCACTCACACAGGGGCCTTAACGACGAGGCAACGTCAGATCATGGAAACAAAACCTTTCATCGTCAGGGACTGCGCCCTCATCCCCCTCGCCACGGGGCTCCGGGCCCAGAACCTCCGGGAACTGCAGAACCGGATCCGAGAAGCCCCCCCGGCCTGCATCTATTATCATTTCTGGGGCGGGCTTCTCCGGGCCAAGTTCGACGACCCCGAGTTCCCCAACGACTTCGCTTCCTGGGCCCAGCACAGCCTTCACGACAAGAGACTGGCGGAACGCCTGGCCATCATCAACCCCATGGATTTCGAAGACCTGGAGGACCTGAGACGGGACGTCCTAGATGTGGTGGACGAGAGGCTCGACGAGCTGGACTTCCCCCCCTGGGTGGAAACGGACCAGCAGTTTCACTTCATCCGTTCCCAGATCGTGGTCTTCAACACGAACATGGCGGTCCGGGACCCCCGGGAGCTCCGGGACCGGATGCCGTCCTTTTCTTCCGGAACCATTTTCTACCACTTCATCGACGCCCGAAGAAGGCCTCCCTACAAGCAGGACGATTTCTCGGCGTGGCTCGAAACGTTCGAAGACGTCCACGGCGATCTCGTTCTCCCCATCAGGGCCATCGATCCCTACTTCACCACCCTGGAAGAACTGCGGAAAGAGCTGACAGGCATCCTGGACCTGTATTTTAAGGAATGACGGCTTCCGTCAGCCCGGCATCAGAGGGTTGGCGGCGGCCTTACCAAGGACGGATCATGGAAGAATATCTGGAGAGATACCGGCCCATCGTGGGGGACGCGGTAATTCATCATTTGAGGCAGCTGGCCCGGCCCCTTCGGGGCCTCCGGGTGGTCCACGTGAATTCCACCCGGGAAGGAGGGGGTGTGGCGGAAATCCTCCAGTGCCTCGTTCCCCTGAAACAGTCCCTGGGACTGGACGTGGCGTGGGAGGTGATCGGCGGAAACCCCGATTTTTTTGAATGCACCAAAAAAATGCACAACACCCTCCAGGGAAACCGTGTCTCCCTGTCGAAAGCCCTTCTCAAAAATTACGAGGAAACGAACAGGCACAATTTCGAGCGTCTCGAGGACGTCCTGAAAGAAGCGGACGTCGTTTTCATCCACGACCCCCAGCCGGCCCCCCTGCTGCGCTACTGCGACAGGCGCCGGGGAAAATGGATCTGGCGGTGCCACATCGACGTGAGCCACCCCTACCGGCCCGTCTGGAAATACCTGAGGGATTTCGTGTCACCCTACGATGCCAGCATCTGGTCCCTTTCGTCCTTCGCCCAGGTTCTCCCGCACCCCATGTACCTCATTCCGCCGAGCATCGACCCCCTGAGCGAAAAGAACAGGGACCTGGACCCCCTGGAACTGGCGGCGACCCATGAGAAATGGGGGCTCGATCCCGACCGGCCGATCATCACCCAGGTGTCCCGGTTCGACCGGTTCAAGGACCCCCTGGGCGTGATCGAAGCCTACCGGCTGGCCAGGGCCTTCACGCCCCTTCAGCTTGTCCTGGCGGGAAGCGGGGCTTCCGACGATCCGGAAGGGGCGGAGGTCCTGGCGGAGGTCCAGGCCGCCCAGGGAGAGGACCCCGATATCCACATCCTTCTCCTTCCCCCCGATGCCCATCGGTCCATCAATGCCCTCCAGCGGATTTCCCACGTGGTGCTTCAGAAATCGCTCCGGGAAGGGTTCGGCCTCACCGTGACGGAAGCCCTGTGGAAGGAAAAACCCGTCCTGGGCGGAGACACGGGGGGCATCAGGATCCAGGTTTTCAACCACCACACGGGATTCCTCGTCAATACGCCCGAGGGGGCCGCTCTCCGGATACGCTACCTGCTCCGGCACCGGGACAGGCTCGCGGAAATGGGAAAAAAGGCGAAGGCCTTCGTCCGGGAGAACTTCCTCATCACCCGGCACCTCCGGGAATACCTGACCCTCATGATCGCCATCACCCACGCCGCCACGGACCGGATCGAACTGGATGGATAAAGGAAGGGGGACTTACCATGAAATATAAGCGACTCGCCGTGGTTTCCAACCGCCTGCCCCTGGTCCTGCAAAAGGGGGCGGCAGGAAACTGGACCGCCCGGCCCGGTTCGGGCGGCCTTGTCACCGCCCTGGCGCCGGTCCTGAAAAACCGGGGCGGCCTGTGGATCGGGTGGCCCGGCCTGCCGGCGGAAAAGGCCCCTGGAGGCCGACACCTCGAGTCCCTCCTGGCGGAGCAGGGCCAGGACACGGGGTACGAGCTCAGGCCCCTGTCCCTGTCGGAAAAAGAGATAGATCTTTATTATTACGGCTTTTCCAATGAAGTCCTCTGGCCCCTTTTCCATGACCTTTTTTCGAACTGCAATTTCCGTCCCGAGTACTGGACCGCCTACCGGAGCGTGAACGGGCGGTTTGCCGACGCCATCGGGAAACACACCGGGGACACCGATTATGTCTGGGTCCACGACTACCACCTCATCCCGGCCGCCCGGGAAATGAAACGGCGGGGGATAAAGCGGCAAACCGGTTTTTTTCTTCACATCCCCTTCCCGCCCCTGGATATCTTTCTGAAGCTTCCCTGGCGTTTCGACATCCTCGACGACCTCCTCGAATACGATCTCATCGGCTTCCAGACACTCCGGGACCAGCGCAACTTCATCGGGTGCCTGAAGGCCCTCCGGGGATGCCGAATCTCCGGGAGAACGTCCGTGAGCCGCATCCTCTGCCAAGGCCGGGAAACCCGGGCCGCCTCCTTTCCCATCAGCATCGATTACCGGGAATTCGCCGACCACGCCCGATCGAAAGCCGTGACGGCCCGGGTGGAAGACCTCCGGTCGAGCCATGAAGGGACGAAACTCATTCTCGGCGTGGACCGCCTGGACTACACCAAGGGAATCCCGCACCGGCTCCTGGCCTTCGAAAACGCCCTTAACCGCTACCCCGACCTGAAAAAGAAACTGACCCTGGTCCAGGTCGTCGTTCCCAGCCGGACGGAAGTGGAGGAATACGATGCCCTGAAAAGGGAAATCGAACGGCAGATCGGCGAGATCAACGGAGCGTTCACGGACGTCGGCTGGGTGCCCATCCACTACATCTACCGGTCCCTCGACCGGGAGGAACTGATCGCCTACTACCGGGCATCGGAAATCGCCCTCATCACCCCTCTCAAGGACGGCATGAACCTCGTGGCGAAGGAGTACTGCGCGAGCCAGACGGAGGAAAAGGGCGTCCTGATCCTCAGCGAATTCGCCGGAACGGCCTCCCAGTTCCACGAATACGCCCTTCTCGTCAACCCCTACGACATCGAGGGCGTGGCCGATGCCATCCACGAGGCCTGTTTCATGGACCCCAATGAAATACGCCGGAGAATGAGAGGTCTCCGCCGGTCCGTTCAGCGCCAGAACATCTATTCCTGGGTGAACCGGTTTTTGCGCACGGGAATATCGGAAAAGCTGAACGACTTTCCTTCCATGGCGTTTTTCGTCCCCCGCTCCTGACCGGCGGAAGACGGAAACCCCTTGACGATTGAAACCCCGCCCCTTACCGACATGCCATCCCGATGAAACGCCGTCACATCCCCGAGCCGGCGGGCCAGGCGGACCCCAACGAGAGACGCCCGCGGATTCACCGGATTATTTTATGGTCAAACATTTTATTTTTTGTTATATGTTTTTGCTTCGACAACACCGCAGGAAGAGGCGTCACCATGGAAAAAACGGCGAAACTTATCGTAGAGGGGAAAACTTACGAACTGCCGATCATCGAGGCGACGGAGGGAAACTACGCCGTCGACATCTCCCATCTACGCGAGCTCACGGGCCTCGTCACCCTCGATCCGGGTTATCACAACACGGGAAGCTGCATAAGCGGCATTACCTTCATGGACGGCGAGCGGGGCATCCTCCGATACCGGGGAATCCCCATCGAACAGCTGGCGGAGCACTCGACATTCGTCGAAACGGCCTATCTTCTCATCACCGGCGAACTTCCCACCGAGGAGGAACTGTCCGCTTTTTCGTCCAAGCTGAATGAACATTCTCTCGTCCACGAAGACATGCGCCATTTCTTCGAGCGCTACCCGAAAGGCGCCCACCCCATGGGAATCCTCGCCTCCATGGTCAATGCCCTCAGGGCCTTCTACCCGGAACTTCCCGAACGGTCGGAGGCGGAAGAAATCCGAATCACCTTCGCCCGGCTCCTTTCCAAGCTTCGGACGCTGGCGGCCCTGTCGTACCGGATTTCCATGGGGCTTCCCATAAACTATCCGTCCATTCACCTGAGTTACCCTGCCAATTTCCTGAACATGATGTTTGACTCTCCGGTGAAGCCCTACACCCTGGACGATGACCTGGTCCGGGCCCTTAACGTCTTCTGGATTCTCCACGCCGACCACGAACAGAACTGTTCCACCTCGGCGGTCCGTCTTGTCGGGAGCGCCCGGGTCAACCTCTACGCCGCCATCTCCGCCGGCATCAGCGCCCTGTGGGGACCCCTCCACGGCGGCGCCAACCAGGCAGTGGTGGAGATGCTCCAGGCCATTCACGACAGCGGGGGTGACCTGAACCCTTTCCTGGAAAAGGCTCGGGATCGGGAAGACCCCTTCCGGCTCATGGGATTCGGGCACAGCGTTTACAAGAACTACGACCCCCGGGGAAAAATCATGAAGGAGATGTGCGACAGGGTCCTGTCCAAGATCAACCGGTACGACCCGCTCCTCGACATTGCGAGGCGCCTGGAGGAAACGGCCCTGAGCGACCCCTATTTCATCGAGCACCAGCTGTACCCGAACGTGGATTTTTACAGCGGCATCATCCTTCGGGCCCTGGGGATCCCCCTGGACATGTTCACCGTCATGTTCGCCATCGGGCGCCTGCCCGGATGGATCAGCCAGTGGAAGGAGAGCCAGGACGACACCCGGAGCAAGCTTCACCGTCCCCGGCAGGTTTACATCGGCCGGGCGACGCGGGACTATGTTCCCCTGCAGAAGCGGAAAAGCCGGAACAGCCAGACGGGAAACATCCTCGTTTTCTGAGCCGCGGTCATTTTCAGGATCCACCGTACGCCCCGGCCCTGTGAAGCCCTGAAACTTTTTTCAGCGAACGTCCCGGGGGCTGCCTCCCCGAGGATCGCCCGATCCCCTAAAACCAGGCCGGTCCCCGACGGCTCTCGCCGGTCAGTCCTCATCCAGATGGGCGTGGCGGTGAGGATGACCGCCCGCCCGGTGAACGTGGTAGTGGGCATGGAGGGTGTGTTCAACCGCAGGAACCAGGCGTCCGTCCCTGAGAACCCAGGTCTCGTCGGTCACCCGGTCCAGAAAGTCCAGGTCATGGGAGGTGATGATGGACGGGAGCCTGAGATCGTTCAGGATGGCGACAATCCGTTCCGTCGTGTCCCTGTCCAGGCCCGCCGTCGGTTCGTCGAGGATGAGGACCCGGGGGTTCATGGCCAGCACCGTGGCCAGGGCGACGAGCTTTTTCTCCCCGTGAGAGAGCCGGTAACCGATCCGGTTCTCGAACGCCTCAATCCCCAGAAGAGAAAGGGTTTCCCGGACCACCCGCCGGGCCTCGTCAGGGCTTTTACCCAGGTTCAGCGGGCCGAAGGCCACGTCCTCGAGGACGGTGGGGCAGAAGAGCTGGTCATCGGAATTCTGGAAAAGATAGCCCACCTGCCGGCGGACGAAGAAAAAATCCTTTTCCCCTTCGATGGGCCGGCCGAAAACCTGCAGTCTTCCCGCATGGGGCTTGATAAGCCCCATGATAACGTGAAAAAGAGTGGTCTTGCCGCTTCCGTTGGGACCGATGACGGCGACCCGCCGCTTTTCCCGAAGGGCGAAGGACACGTCCCTGAGTACGGCCTCTCCTCCCCGGTAACCACAGGAAACGGATTCGAGTTCGAGGAGACGGTCAGCCATGGATCACCCCCACGGTAAAAATGACGAAGGCCAGGACAACCAGGGAAAAAACATCGGATTTTTTTACCACGGCGGGTTCCAGAACGGGTAACCTTCCCCGGAATCCGCGGCACACCATGGCGGAACGGACCCGAAGGCCTCTCTCGTAGCTGTTCACGAGAAGCATGCCCACGAGATAGGCCACATGGCGATACGTGTGCATGTTCGTCCGGGGACGGAAGCACCGAATTTCGGCGGCTTTCAGGATTCGTGAATATTCCTTCCCGATTTCCAGGGCATACCGGTATGTGAAAAAGAAAAGGGAAACAAGCTTTTCCGGAACGCCGAGGCCCCTCAGGCCCTGGGCGATGCCGGCCACCGGCGTCGCCGTCACGAAGGCCAGGGTGAAACACAGTATGGCGTTGGAACGCACCGTCAGGAGCGCGGCCCTTTCGATCCCTTCCCAGGTCGGCCGGAACGGACCGAAAAGGAAAGCGGTCTCGCCGGGGATCGAAAAGGGCAGAAACAGCCATAGAAAAAGGATAAAACCGTTAGCGGCGGAAAGAAGGACGGCCGTTCTCCCCAGCGGCGGTCTCGCCAGGGCCAGGACGAACAGGGAAAAGAAAAACGCGGTAAAAGCCGCCGGAAGGGCGTCGATCGAGGCGGCGAAAAAGGAAAATGCCAGGGAGCCGAGAATTTTCGTCCTCGGGTCGAGCCGGTGGAGAAAGGTCCGTCTCCCGTTGACTGCGCAGGGTTCATCGAGCATGGTTTCTTTTTTCCCGCCGCACTTTCCAGAAAAGAAGGACGCCGAAAAGGCCCACGATATACCCGATCCCTCCGATAATTTCAACAAAGGAAGGATTGTCTCTTTTCGCAGCGGGGACCGCCTCTCCCGGCCCGCCGGAACCCGCCGCCGAGGCCTCTTGAGCCCGGTCGTCGATACCGGCCGGTTTCACGGCATCCAGCGAAAGGGCGAATTCGGCCCGATGCCCCATGGAAGCGTTGAGCACGATGACCACATTCCTTTCGCCGGGAGCGGGAAACGCGAAGGCGCCATTTCCATCGGTCTGCGTTTCGAGAAGTTTCCGCCCCTCCCTGTCGAAGACCTCGACTTTCGACTCCCGGACCCGGGTGCCGTCGGCAAAGTACCCTTCCCCGTAAATCCGTCCGCCCTCCTCGAAGGCGAAGACCTTCACGCTGTGCGCCGCCGCCGGGGAATAGCCCAGAAGCAGGAAAATAAAAGATAAAAAGAAGGTAAACAAACCTGTCTGGCGGAAAAGCATGCGATCACACCTCCAGCATTTCCGGCTTCACCTTCCTGAGAAACAGGATGCAGACGGATGTCATGATTCCCTCGATCACCATGATGGGAAGATGGGCCAGAAAAATCACCTTTGCCGGTGCAAGAAAGGCCTTTTCGGAAGCGGCGAGGGTCAGGGCCACGAGAAGGCCGCTCAGGGCGACGGAAAGAAAACCGGCCCCGAATCCCGCCACGGCGGACCGTTTCGGCTCCGCCCGCCGGACGGCGCCGTGAAAGAGATAGCAGGAAAGTATCGCGGGCAGGGCCATGTTCACCGTGTTGATCCCGATGGTCGTCCACCCCCCGTATTGAAACAGAAGGGCCTGGAGGGAGAGGGCCACGAAAATCGCGGGAAAGGCGGACCAGCCCAGGAGGAGCCCCACGAGGCCGTTCAGGACGAGATGAACGCTCGCCGGTCCCACGGGAACGTGGACAAGGGACGCCACGAAAAAGGCCGACGAGAGAACGGCCACCTTGGGAACGGACTCGCTGTCCATTTTTTTCACCCCTGCGGTGACACCCGCCGCGGCCGCCGCGACGCCCGCCACCAGCAGGGGCATGGCAAGGACACCCTCGGAAATGTGCATGTCAACGGCCTTTCAAGGCCCTGCAAAAGGCGTCTGAAAACAAGCGTTTTGTTTTTTCACGGGTCCATCCCCCTTCATCCGGGAAGAAACGCCGCAAAACAGGCCTTTCACGAGACCCTTCCGTCAGGGCATCTCGAGAAAATGGACCCAGAGGACCGCGCCGATTTCGACATCCTTTCCCTGGATCTGACGGTCATCGGTGTTGAGCGCGGCAAACCCCCACCACCCGGCCCGGGGCACCCCGTAGGTGAAGACGCCGTTCCCGTCGGCCTTGACGACCTGGGTCACCATGTATTCATTCTGCACCTTCACGCCTTCCGCGCTCCCGGGATCGTAGCATTCCACCTCCACCTCGGCGTACGGCACGGCCTTTCCCCTGACCTTGACGATTCCCTGAAAGACGTTCCCCCCATAAAGACCGAAAGGTCTCGACAGGGGCACGATTTCCGTCTTGAGACCCAGTTCCCCGTCCCAGCCCGCCTCGAGACCGTAGGCCGCCACCACGACCTTGGTGTAGTGAACGATGTAAACATCCTCCGCCGGTTCGAAATAGGGTTTCGGTTCCATGTAAAAAACATGGACCCCCGGCCGCTTGACCCGATATTCGGCTTCCCAGGCTTTCTTTCCCATCATCGTCACGGGTTTCAGCGAGTCGAGAAGATCCAGATTTTTCCCGTCATGGAAAACCCCGAAGGCCACAGGTTTCTCCATGTCGAGCCCTGTCTTCTCCACGGGATGGGCGAACATGACATCCAGGTGAACGGCGCCGGTATCCCCCGAAACAATCATCTGCTTCGACGGAATGATCATGCCGAAATGGGCCAGGGCGCTTCCCCAGGTAAACAGGGTCAGAAAGACGGACAAAAGAGCTGTTTTAAGGAATTTTCCCGACATCCTTTCCTCCTTCGGTTAAAATGAGCGTTCTTCCTGCCGGGTATGACTGACTTCAATGTTTGCGATGCCACTAATACTATAATCGTAACACCACGAAAGCTAAAAAAACGCTTTTTGCAAGCATTCAGGAAGGACCGCCTTTATTCTGAACGTCGTGGATCCCTTTCCTGTCTACGTTTGGCCTTCCCCGGTGCCGGACATGCTCAGCGTTCCGTGCCGGACCCCTTTCACCGCCCGGAGCATGTCGGCCAGATGATTTATCTCGCTGGCCTTTCCCCGGACCGCCACGATTTCCAGGCAGTTGTCATGGTCCAGGTGAACATGCTGGCTGGAAATGATGAGGTTTTGAAAATCGTGCTGAATGTCCAGGATCCGGTTCAGCAGTTCACGCTGGTGATGGTCGTAAACGTAGGTGATCGCCCCGGCCACGTTCCGATCCTCGCCCCAGGCTTTCAGGACCAGTTCCTGCCGAATGAGGTCCCTGAGCGCCTCGGAGCGGTTGGTGTAATTCTTTTCCCGAATCAGGGCGTCGAACCGATCGAGAAGTTTTCTATCGAGAGAGACGCCGAATCGAACGATTTCCGCCATAGGATTTTTCATGCCACGTTTTTGCACTTCGTAGCACTCACGGTCCTTCCTGTCAAGATCTCTTTTTATCCTTGACATTCTTTCCTCGAATACAGTAACGAAACCCGGAGGGGGAATAGGGCCATGAAGAGCGGCCACAGAGAAGAAGAGCCATCATCACGGTCCCGGAAAGACGGTAAAGGAATCCCGTCTTTACCGCGGACGGCATCCCTGTGATCGCCCGCCGATGATCTTCTCGAACTGGCAAGAAACACTCTCCCGCCCCGTCCATTTTTATCTTTCCGGCTCCCGGGGTAACGAGGCCGCGGAACAATTTCTGCCCTTTGTCCATCACGGCCTGACATCGGGCAAATCCTGCCTTCTCTGCCTGACCCCGGAAACGGAAAGGCTGCTCCGCTCTTCTCTCGCCGTTGAAAAAAGAGACGAATGGGAGCGCATCACCGGCAACGGGCTCCGTTATCTCAATCCGGACGTAAAAAACAGCCGTAACGAGGCTTCCGCCCTCGAAAGCATCCTGGAGGCCATCGGTGACGCGACATCTTCCGCGAGGGGCCCGTCATGGGTCCTTCTCGAGGCGCTGGCCCTTTACACGCCTCTCACCGAACCGGAACGCCTGGCCCGCTTCGAGGGGGAACTGGATCGGATGACCCGGGAGAAATCCCTTGTCATCGGATGCCTCTTCGATGAAGAGACCTTCCCCGCTTCTTTCCTCTACCAGGCTCTCCTGTGCCATGAAGGGTTCGTCCGGGAGGAGCGCCTGGTTCGAAACCCCCTTTTCCTTTCACCGTCATCTGCCACCTCGCCCGAACAGACCGGCCCTCCCATCGACCGTTTCCGCGACCTTCTCTTCCGGCAGGAGCAGTCCTCCCATCTTTACCGCGTCCTCGCCGAACGTTCCTTCGCCGGTGTGTATGTCGTCCAGAAAGGCCGTTTTCGCTACATCAACCCGAAAGCGGCCTCCTATGCCGGATACGAACCGGAGGAAATGACGGGCAGAGAATCCATGACCGTCGTCCTTCCGGAAGACCGCCCGGAAGCAAAAAAAAATGCCCTTGGCATGCTCAGGGGACACAGGACGGCCCCCTATGAATTCCGCATCCTGCGAAAGGACGGAAAAATCCGGTGGATCATGGAAACCCTGACACCGATCCTCTTCGAGGGGAAACCGGCCATTTTAGGAAACTCCATGGACATCACGGAAAAAATCGGGGCCGAGGAATCTCTCCGTGAGTCGGAACGGAGATTTCGAGAAATCATCGATTTTCTCCCCGATGCCACCTTCGTCATCGACGGGGAAAAAAAAGTGGTCGCCTGGAACCGGGCCATCGAGGAAATGACAGGCATCAGGGCGAAGGACATCATCGGGAAAAAGGACCAGGCCTACGCGGTGCCTTTCCACGGGGAAAAAAGGCCCATTCTCATCGATTTCGTCCTGTCCCCGGAAGAGATCGAAGAAAACGCTTACACCCGGTTTGAGAAAAAGGGCTCACTTTTAATCGCCGAGATGGAATTCCTCTCCCCGAAGGGAGAAAAGCGCTTCCTGTGGCTCAAGGCGTCCCCCATTTACGACGGCAAAGGAACCATCGCCGGGGCCATCGAGACGATCCGTGACATCACGGACCAGAAGCGCATGGAAACGCTGCTTAAAATCGAAAAGGCCCGCATGGATGAGCTTTTCGAAACCGCGCCAGAGGCCGTTATCCTGACGGACCCCCGGGGAACCCTCCTGAAGGTGAATCGGCACTTTACCCGGCTGTTCGGATACACCCCCCGGGAAATCGACGGGAAATCGGTAGACGATCTCATTATTCCCCCGGACCGCACCGTGGAGGCGATCCATCTCACCCGGCAAGTCTGCGACGGCGCCCCCGTTTCCGTCGAAACAGTGCGGAAAAACAAGGATGGCGACCTCATAGAAGTGTCCATCCTGGCAACGCCCATCCGGATCGACGACGGACAGATCGGCGTCTACGCCATCTACCGGGACATCTCGGATCGAAAGAGGGCCGAGGCGGCGCTCCGGGAAAACGAGGAGAGATACCGCAACATCATCGAAACCATCGAGGACGGATACTACGAGGCGGACGCCGCCGGCCGGATCACCTTCGTCAACGACCCCCTGCTTCGAATCCTCGCCTTTCCCAGGGAGGAAATCCTGGGAAGAAGCTTCAGGAGGTTCACGGACCGTGAAAACGGGCAGAAGATCTGGCTGGCCTGTTACAAGGTCTATGAAACGGGGGAACCCTGCCACGGGATCGAGTGGGCGGTCTATCGAAAAGACGGGGAGAAGCGTTCCGTGGAGATCTCCATCTCGCTCATCCGGGACGGCTCGGGAAAAATCACGGGGTTCCGGGGCATCCTGAGAGACATCACGGAACGAATCCGCTCCGAGGAGACCATTCGAAACCTGGCCTATCACGATGTTCTCACGGGCCTGCCCAACCGGTTCCTCTTCCAGGACCGGCTGTCCATGGCCATCGCCGGGGCGCGCCGGTCGGGCACCATGGTGGCGGTCATCATGCTGGACCTGGACAAGTTCAAGGAAGTCAACGACACCCTCGGGCATCCCGTGGGCGATCTTCTGCTCCAGGCGGTAGCGGAAAGACTGAAAGAGAGCCTTCGCCGGGGGGATACGATCGCCCGAATGGGGGGAGACGAGTTCATGATCGTCGCGCCGGACATCAAGACGGAGGCGGGCGCCCGGACGGTGGGGGAAAAGATCGTGGCCGCCGTCCGAAACCCGCTGACCTGCGGCGCCCGTTCCCTCTCCATAACGACAAGCCTGGGAGTCGCCCTTTATCCCCTCCACAGCGAGGATCCCGACGTCCTCGTGCAATACGCCGACATCGCCATGTACCGGGCCAAGAAAGCCGGCCGGAACCTGTGCGAGGTCTACCGCGGCGACCCGTGAGGAGAAGGGCGACGGCGGCGGCGGTCGTTTTTGCTCCCCTGTTGACTCTGTTTCCCGGTATTTCTCCGGGATCCCTCGGAAAACAGCCTTTCCAGGTGACGAGCATCGAGTTTTTCCAGGGCTTCCCGGACCAGGGGATGGCCGGCGCGGTTTTTGTACTGAACGAGCGCCCGCTGCATTTTCCTTTCCCTGAATGACCGGGGGACATGGACCGCCGCGCCGGTGAGGGGGTGAAAACCGGTGTGATACATGGCCGCCGAAACCGTCATGGGCAGGGGAATGAAGTCCTGGACCTGTTCGGGGTGAAGGCGACGGTTCAGGCAATACAATCCGAGATCCAGGGCCTCCCCGAGGCCCGCGCCCGGGTGGGCGCTCAAAAAGTAGTTGACGAGATAACGTCTCTCGGGAAGCCTTTCGTTCAGCTTTTCAAAAACCTGGAGAAACGTTTCATAAACCTCCGGGCCCGGTTTTCCCATCATGTCAAGAACACGCGGGGATACGTGCTCCGGGGCGACCTTCATCCGGCCGCTCGTGTGATGCCGGAGAACCGTCTCGAAATAACCGTGCGCCTCCCCGGGAACGAGAAGATCGTAACGGAAGCCGCTGGCAAGAAAAACGTGGCGAACGCCGGGGATTTCTCTCAAGGCCTTCAGCAGGCGAAGGGATTCTGTGTATCCCGGGCGAAGACGTTCACATTTTTCCGGGAAGAGACAGCCCCTGTCGTGGCAAGGGCCCTTCCCTTTCCATCGGGAACAGGTTGCCCCGTAGAGGTTCGCCGTGGGACCGCCCACATCGGTAATGGTTCCCCGGAAATCTTCCCGCCCGGCCAGGGACCGCACCTCGCCGATGAGGGAGGCCGGGCTCCGGCTGCCGACGATCCTTCCCTGGTGGAGAGAGAGGCCGCAAAAATGGCAGTCCCCGCAGCACCCGCGATGGGAAACGACGGAAAATCGAACCGTCTCCAGGGCCTTGACGCCGCCGTCCCCGCTGTAGGAGGGATGCCATTCCCGGCGGTAGGGAAGCTCGTAGATTCTGTCGAGTTCGATCCCTTCCAGGGGCGGGGAAGGCGGGAACTGGACGACGAAGCGGTCCCCGTGTCCCTGGGCCACCGTTTTGCCCCGGACAGGGTCCTGTTCATGGCGGTGAAGGCGGACGGCCTCGTTGAAAGCCGCCGGGTCCTTTTGGACGTCTTCGAAGGAGGGCAGGCTGACCACGGGCCCCAGGTTCCCCAGGTCTTTCCGGACGACGGCGGTGCCCCGAATGCCGTCGAGAGCCGTCACGTCTTCCCCGCCGGACAGCCGCCGGGCGATCTCGACGACCTGCCTTTCCCCCATCCCGAACACCAGGATGTCTCCCCGGGCGTCGAGAAGCAGGGACCGGCGGACGGAGTTTTCCCAGTAATCGTAGTGGGCGATGCGGCGGAGGCTGGCCTCGACCCCGCCGAGGACGACGGGAATCCCCGGAAAGGCTTCCCGGACCCGGTTCCCGTACACGATGGTCGCCCGGTCCGGCCGCAGGCCCGGCCTCCCTCCCGGGCTCAAATCGTCTTTTATCCGGGGCCGCTTGTTCGCCGTGCGGTTCGCCACGAGGGAGTCCACGTTCCCCGCGGTAATCCCGACGAAAAGGCGGGGACGGCCGAGCCTCGTGAAATCCGCCGGCGTCCGCCAGTCCGGCTGGGCGATGACGCCCACCCGGAACCCGGCGTTTTCCAGGACCCGCCCGATGACGGCGGCCCCGAAGGCCGGGTGATCCACGTAGGCGTCCCCCGTGACGAGAAGAATGTCAAGCCCGTCCCATCCTCGAAACCGAAGGTCCTGCCTGGTTACGGGCAAAAAAGGTTCCTTCATGGCGTACTCACACGTTGAAAACGAAGGGCGCCGTAAACGACCGGTCGCGGTGCCCCGCTCGACGGTTCAGAAGGGCCAGAAAACGGGCACGAAAAGGACGGCGAGAATCCAGAAAATGACATTCAGGGGCACGCCGATCCTCGTGTAGTCCAGGAAACGATAGCCGCCGGGCGCATAGACCATGGTGTTCGTCTGGTAACCGATGGGCGTTGCGAAACTCGTCGAGGCGGCAAAAGCGATGGCCACGAGAAAAGGCCGGGGATCCACGCCCATGGCCGTGGCCATCGAAAAGGCGATGGGCGCGAGAATCACCGCGGCGGCGTTGTTGGACATCATCTCCGTCAGCACGGCGGTAACGACGTATATGAGGGCGAGAACGGCAAGAGGGCCGTAAACCCCCACAGGCATGAGGGCGACCGAGGCGAACCAGGCGGCCGCCCCCGTTTCCTCCATGGCCAGGCCCAGCGGCAGAATTCCCCCGAGAAGAAAGATGATCTTCCAGTCGATGGCCTCGTAAGCCTCCTCGATGGTGAGACAGCGGCTGATCACCATGGCGAAGGCGCCGGTTATCGCCGCCACGAGGATGGGAACGACCTGGAAGGCCGCCAGCGCGACGACGGCCAGAAGGATCACGACAGCCGTGAATGCCCGGTCGCGGCGGATGTAAAGTTCCGTGAGCTCGTTGGTGACGATCATGTTCCTGGACCGGAGGATCCGGGGCACGTCGCTCTTTTCGCACTGAAGGAGAAGGGTGTCGCCGGCCTCGAGCACGATCTGGGAAAGGCGGTCCCGGAGAATCCGCCCTCTTCTCTGGAGAGCGAGCACGACGCTTCCGTATCGCCTCGAAAAATCCACGTCCTTGAGGGATCTCCCGGCAATGCCCGACTGGGGGGGGACAAGAACCTCGATGAGTTCGACATTGTCGGAAGCCAGAAGCCGGTCGCTCATGATGACGTCCTTCTGGATGCCGAGGCCAAGCTTTTCTTTCACTTCAATGAGCTTGTCCACGTTTCCGTGGATGAGGAGGACATCCCCCGCCTGGAGGGGGGTCCGGGGATGCAGGGTTATCTCCTCTTTTCCGCGGACGATCTTGATGAGGGACACCTTTCCTTCCACGCCTTCCTTCTCCCGGTTCCACGTTTTCCCGATGAGGGGGGACTTTTCGGACACGCAGAGCTCGGCAAGGTAATCGGCGAGACGGTACTTGTCCACCTGCTCCGCCTCCCCCCGCCGTTTCGGCAGCAGGTAAGGCGACACCACGGACAGGTAAAGGATACCGGCGCCCACCATGATGAGGCCCAGGCGGGTGAACTCGAAAAAGGTGAAGGCCGCCATGCCGTAACTCACGGCGATGGCATTGACGAGGATGTTGGTGGAGGTCCCCACGAGGGTGCAGACCCCCCCGAACTGGCTGGCGTAGGAAAGGGGTATCATGACACGGGAGGCCGAGATACGGCGTGCCCGGGCCAGGACCATGGCCACGGGGATGAATATGGCCACCATGGCCGTGTTGACGACAAAGGCGGAAAGAAAGGCGATGGCCAGGCAGAGGACGACGATAAGCCGCCGCTCTCCCTTTCCGGCCAGCCGGTTGAGGTGGCGGGAAATCCACTGAATCACCCCCGTCCTCGTGAGACCGGCGCTGAGGACGAACATGGCCGCCACCGTGGCCGTCGCCGGACTGGCAAAACCGTAAAGGGCCCGGTCCGGCGCAATGAGCCCCGTGAGAACCAGGGATACGAGGACGAGGAGAGCCACCACGTCCACCCGGAGTTTTCCCCAGACGAAGAGAACGGTGGACCCGGCGACGATGGCCAGGACAAGCAAAATGCTCAGGCTTGGCAAGAAAACCCTCCAGGAGGCGTTTTATGATCTCTTTCCCCCGCTGGGGAAAGGGTTTTCGGGCGAGACTCCCTGATTTTTTCTATTATCACAACCCCTGAATTATTCCACGGAAAACCGCGCCTTCCGCTGCCCCCTCATAGGGGTGAGGCGCGGAACACCGCGAACGGCTCACGAAAGATAAAAAACCCGGATGACGAGGACGGTCACGAGAAGGTAAACGAGGGTCAGAGGCCCCCCGATACGGCAGAAATCGGTGTTCTTGTATCCGCCGGGAGAAAGAATCAGGGCGTTCACCTGGTGGGTGGGGAGAAAGAAGGAATTGGAAGCGCACAGGGCCACGAGAAGGGCCAGCGCCCTGGGGCTCACGTCCAGGAGTTCTCCCATGCGCATGGCGATGGGAACCATGACGACGGTAGCGGCGATGTTGGACATGAAGAGAGAAAAAAGGGTCGTCAGGGCGGCGAGGGTAAGGAGAACGAAAATCAGGGGGCACCCCTGGAGGGCGCTCAGGATGTGAACGGCGAGATACTCGGCGGCCCCCGTCTTCTTCATGGCGAGCCCCAGGGGGATCAGGCCGGCGAGCAGAAAGACGGTGCGCCAGTCAATGGCCCGGTAGGCTTCATCCATCTGAACGACCCCTATGAGAACCATGGCGGCGGCTCCCGTAAAAAAGCCGAGGGAGATGGGAACGCCCGCCAGGGTGAGCGCGACGGCGGCGGCAAAGCAGAAGACGGCGGCAGCGGGCTTGATGGTTTCCCTGGTCGGCGCCTGCTCGATGGGGGTCGCCAGGACGAAACGGATGTTGTCCGCCGCGGCGTGCATCCGCTCCCAGAGCCCGTGCACGATCAGCGTGGACCCGGCCTGCAGGACGGCATCGGAGAAGAAATCGCCCCGCTCCTCCCGGTCCCCGGAAAGGAGCATGATCGGCTCGACACCGTAATTTTTTCGAATACCGATTTCCTGCAGGGTTTTTCCGATCATCGGCGACCTGACCGGAACGACCAGTTCGGCGAAACCCGAAGGCCCCCCGGCCTGCAGATCCTCGAAAGGCCTCATCTCTTCCCGGAAAAGGAGAGCGTTCTCGCTGACGAACCGGAGAAGGTCTCCCCGCTCACCGAGGAGGGCCAGCCTCTGTCCCGCCACGAAAGGCGTGTGCCGCCAGGGCGCGTAGAGGACATCGTCGCTTTCGGCGATGGCCAGGAGGTTGAGGCGGTATTTAGTCCAGATCTCCGCATCCTGCCGCGTCTTCCCCACGAGCGGACTTTTCGCCGGGATGACGCACTGATAAATGGTCGTCGGGAGCTTCCAGGTTTCCACGAGGTGGCGCTGAAACCGCATGACAGGGGTTTCCGGCTTCGGCTTGGCGGGCAGAAGGACCGGGCCGGACTGGAAGAAATAGAGGGCCCCGACAAGAAGCAGGGCGACCCCCACGGGCGCGGCGGCGAAAAGGCCGAACACCGGCTGCCCGCCGTGGTCGAGAAGGTCGTTGAGGACAAGAAGGGCGCTGGAGCCGACCATGGTGATATTTCCCCCCAGGATGACGGAAAACCCCATGGGGATCAGAAGCCGTGACGACGGGATGCCCGTGTTGCGGGCGATCCGGATCACCAGGGGAAGAAAGAGGGCCGCGGCGCCCACGTTCTGGATGAAGGCCGAAAAAACGCCCGCCGTGAGGGAAATGAAAAGGATGAGACGCTTTTCCTCGCGGCCGCCGGCCCGGAGAATGGGGTGAATCAACCGGTTCAGGGCCCCGGAACGGTCCACCCCGTGGCCCAGGATCATGATGGCGATGACGGCCAGCACGGCATTGCTGGCCAGCCCGGAAAAGGCCTCCCGCGGCTCGATCAGGCCGAGCCACGGGAGTAGAACCATGATGAGGATGGCGACGACGTCCACCCGCAGGCGGTTCGTCACGAAAGCGAGAACAGTGGCTCCCAGAACCGATAAAACGAGGACGATCTCCTGGGTCATGGGACAAGGCTCATTTCCCGCCCGCTCCTGTGATGATTACTTCAAGGCCCCGGCCAGAAGGCCGGCGACGGCATCACCGCCGGAAGACTTGACGTAGGACAGGATGATGGGAACAAATTTACCGATCATGTCCCCCCCGAGGCCGACCTGGGCGAACTGTCCGGCCAGGGACATGATCCCGGCCCCGGAATCCTTTGCCTTGCCGAGCAGGGACGAGGCGCCGCCGAGAGCGCCCGACACCCCTTCGCTTTTCGGGGCCGCGCCGAGGAAACCCGCCATCCCCGGGACCGCCTCGGCCACCTTGGCGAAATCGGACGCGCCGAGCTTATCCTTGGCGTAGCTGAAAAGGGCCCCGGCGCCTCCCCTGGCCTGGTTCTCCGTCACGCCGAGCTGGCTGGTGAGCAGGCTGACAAGCCCCCCCTCGCCGGCCCAGGCGGCGGATACCCCGAGTAAAAGCGCCGCCGCGAAGACGGCCGCCACGAAACTCATGGGTTTCACTTTTTTCATTTCATGTCCTTTCCTTTTTATTTCCTACCCGTTATCGGGCTCTCAACTTTCTTATTATACCTTTTATTTCTTTTCCCGCAAGTTGTCAGAAACGCGTGTGTCCGTAACACGTAAACTGTACGGGTTTGTAACACGTGATCTGTCCGGTTCAGGATGGCCGCTCCTGGAGGTGGCGAATGAGACGGACAAAGGTGTTACAGGAGGTCTGGAAGATGCGATTTGAGAAGGTTTACAGGGATTGGGATGGGGATCGTCCGGCCCGTGGCGGACAGGGAAAAATTTTGTGGACAAAAAGAGGTTATATTTGAGATGAATTTCAAGAGAGCTTTTCCAAAGAGGCAAAGGCGGGCCCATGAAAAAAGACACCGGCCGTCTCAAAAAATTTGAGGAAGCCCTCCGGCTTTCGGAAGAAAGATACCGGAGCCTGGTGGAAAACATCGGTATCGGGGTGGTTCTCATCAGCCCCGACATGGAGATCCTGACGCTTAACCGGAAAATGCGTGAGTGGTTTCCCCGCATCGACACGAAGAAGCGGCCCATCTGCTACAAAAGCTTCAACGACCCCCCGAGAAACGAAATCTGTCCTTACTGCCCGACCCACCGCACCCTGAAGGACGGCCGGGTCCATGAATCGGTGACCGAAACCCCGGCGGGGGACGGTTTCAGAAACTACAGGATCATCGCGTCCCCCGTCATCGGGTCTTCCGGTAACGTGGAAGCGGCCATCGAAATGGTGGAAGACATTACGGAGAACGTCACCCTCCGGGAAAGCCTCACCCTTTCCGAAAAACTCTATCAAACCATTTTCGAGACAACCGGATCGGGAACGGTCATCATCAACGAAGACATGACCCTCGCCCTGGTCAACCAGGAATTTCGAAGGATATTCGGATACGAGGGGGAAGAGCTGGTCGGCAAGAGCTGGACTTCCTTCATCGCCCCGCAGGACATGGAGCGGATGGTGGACTATCACCGGAGACGGCGCCGTGACCCGCAAGGTCCCCCGGGAACGTACGAGTGCGTCCTCGTCGACAAAAAAGGAGGGGAGAGAAATGTCCTCATCACCGTTTCCATGATCCCTGAAACCACAAAAAGCGTGGCCTCCTTCCTGGACATCTCGGAAATCAGGCGGCTCAACCGGGATCTGGAGGAAAGGGAGGCCCGATACCGGCTCCTGGCGGACAGGGTCTCCGACGTGATCTGGATCCTGGACATGAATCTTCGCTTAACCTATGTAAGCCCCTCCGTGAAAAAACTGCGGGGATACACTCCCGACGAGGCCATGAACCAGTCGATCGACGAAATCCTCACCCCGGCCTCGCTGACCGCCGCCATGAAGGATTTCCGGGAGGAACTGGCCCTTGAAGAGTCCGCCGCGAGCGAAAAGGAGCGAATTCGGGTCCTCGAACTGGAAATGAAGCGCAAGGACGGGTCCACCGTCTGGACGGAAATCAAGATCTCCTTCATTCGAGACCCCGAAGGCCGGGCCCTGGGAATCGTGGGCGTGACCCGGGACATTTCGGAGCGGGTCCGGGCCACCCTGGAGATCGAGGCGGCCAAAAAAGAACTGGAAGCCAAGTCGGTTTATCTCGAGGAGACCAACACGGCCCTCAGGGTTCTCCTGAGAAACCTGGAAAAGGATAAGCAGGAAATCCAGGAAGACGTCATTACGAACGTCAGGGAACTGATCCTGCCGCTTTTGGAAAAAGCACGGCACTGCCGCCGGGATGACGAGCGGGATTCCCTCATGGATGTCCTGGAAAATAACCTGAACAGCATCGTATCGCCTTTTGTGCGGAATCTTTCCCTCAAGGGGGTCCACCTGACACCGATGGAACTCAAGGTGTCCAACCTGATCAGGCAGGGAAAGGGAACAAAGGACATCGCCTGTCTCCTCAATCTCTCCGTGAGATCCGTCGAGTTTCACCGGGACAACATCCGCAAAAAACTGGACATCAAGGGCAAAAAAGTGAACCTCCAGGCCTTTCTGACAGCCTCCTCATAGTATCAGGTATTTACCCGTAATATTACCGCAATCAATTGTCCTTTTATTTTTCCCCGGCATTGCCTAAATTAATCGTGAAAGGACATCGAAGAAACGGTTCCCGTTTCCCGGCGCTCACCGGCAGGAAGGCGCCGGACGCACCACGGGGAAGGAGAAACGGAGGAGGGGAAATCATGATCGAGCCTGGTAAGAAAAAAAAGAAACGCTTCGCCGCCAAGGACGGCGCCGTGGCCGCTTTCGTCAAGCCGAAAAACTGCCACTACACGAACCTGGGTCAGATCGTCGAAATGGACGTGGACGGCCTTTCCCTCAAATACCTTTCCCGCGAGGAAGGCCATCTCAAGGGAGAATCGGTAATGCTGGACATTTTTGGCATCGGCCGGCCCCTTCTCGGCGCGGGCAAGGTGGAATGCCGTGTCGTAAACGACATTCCCCTGACCGATCACTATTCCAATTCCCTCAATATCCGGCTTTGCACCCTTGAGTTTCAGTCGCTGTCCCGGGAGCAGGAATACAGCATCGGGCATTTCGTCGATGTCTATGCCCTGAGGGAAAAGGGACAGGCCCACTGACCATGTCGTCCCGACCTTTTTCTCGCCTTTTTGGCCTTGTCATCACCAGGCGATGAGGAAACCTGTGTCCACGGATCGCGGCGGCGTTTCCTGCAATCATTTTCAGCAACGCCGGACTTTTCCCGCCTGGCCTTCCCTTTAGAGGTTTCTCGAACCGCTCTTCCCGAAAACGGCTCTCTTCGCCCGGATCATACTGAAGCGGACCGTGGCGGAATAGCGGAAGGTTCCTCCCCAGGCGGGTTCATCGCCCGTGAAAGTCCCCGTAAACCCGTCCGATGGCCCGTGTCACCGCTCCCATGAAATTCCGCCAGTACTCCTCGTAGGTCGTGTTTCCCGTCAGGTAGGGCGTCAGGATGCAGGAACGGAGGACATAGACGCTTCCCAGGCGGTCCCACTCGCCGGCGCCGATTCCGAAACGCTCCACGTAGGCCCTGGGGGTTTCGCCGTACTCTTCCCGCGTCAGCGCCGTTTTGGACGTGATGAAGTCATTGACGTACACGGGACCGCTTTTGTAGGAGCACTGCTCGTAAACGGCCTGGTTCAGGGCGTTCATCCGTTCCAGGCTGCCGTCACCCCTCTCGTGGAAGGCGTAGTCGACGATGTTCAGGTCCGGTCTCGCCAGGGGAATGACGTCGAACGCGCGGCCGCCCACGTCGATGGGACCGTTCTCGAGGAGAGACCTGTAAAAACGGTAGGCCCCCTCGATGCTGCACCCGATGATCCGCCCGTATCCGGTGATGTCGAGGGGCACCACCCGGTGGGCCATCCAGACGGCCGCCACGGCGGCCCCCGCCTTGGAACCTTCCAGGATGTAGCTGCCCAGGAGCATGGGATTGTCGTCGCTTTTCTCGAACACGTAGGCGGCGAAGTAGGAAATGAGGTCGATGACGCGGCGGTCCCGGGCCACGATGGCACCCGCCGCGTAGGGCACATACCCCATCTTGTGCGGGTCAACGGTGATCGAGTCCGCCTCCGGCATCGCCCGGAAGGCTTCGTAGACGTCCGCGGTGAGCCATTCCGTGTCACCGTGAAGGACGCCCTGGCGGGCATGCTGACGGTGGACCTCGTTGTACCCCATGAACCGGCCCCCGTCGTCCAGGAAAAGGGACCGGGCATAGCCGCCATAGGCGGCGTCGAGGTGGAGGTAGAAGGAAACGCCCCGGTCCTCGAACCGGTCCCGCAGCCGGACGATCTCGTGAATCTCGTCGATGGCCCCTTCCTCCGTCGTTCCGACCACCCCGACGACGGCCAGGATCGGGATCTTCCTTGCCGCAAGACCTTCGATGATTTCCCTGAGGGCGGCGGTGTCCACGCGGTAGTCGCCTTTCACGGGTACGGACACCAGGTTTTCCTGGCCGATGCCGAGAACGTCCACCGCCTTCGTCCAGGAGTAGTGTTTCGACTGGGGCACCAGGACCTTGCCGAGACGCCCCCCCGACATGCCTGCCCCGCGGACGGAAGAACGACGCAGGTCCTCGAAACACCCCGCCGCCTTCACCCGGTCCGCGAGATCGAGGATCTCCCCCGTCGGAAGGTTCAGGAGCCGCCAGTCGTCCATCCCCGCCGTGAGCTCCGGCAGGCATTCCCGGACCGCCGGGGGAATCGACTTGAGATTCCGCGCCATCCACAGGCCTTCGTAATTGGCCACGGTTCCCCCGGATGTGACGTGTCCCCAGGCTTTTTCCGTCTCGTACCCCATCATCCCCGCCAGCTGCCGGCCCACCTCGATCTCCAGGGCCGTGGTGGCCGGTGATCCCTCGTAGGCGCAGTTGTTGGGATTGTAAAGGAGGGTCAGCATGTAACCCAGGTTGGCCGCCATGAGCGTGTCCGTGTTCATGTGCCCCAGGTAGCGCGGGGAGAACCACGGCATGGAACTGAGCTGGAGATTGCCCGCCAGTTCGATCAGGGCTTCCCGCGTTTTCTGCAGGGTGGCGAGAAAGTCCGGTCGGTTCTGCGTCTCTCCCGTGACGACGGGCGGATCGTCGGGATGAAAGAAACGGCGCCAGTCGACGTGGTCGTCCATGAGATAGACCAGCATTTCCCTGAAAAAACGATAATTTTCCGCCTTCGGACCGAGAAACAGGGCATTCACGTGGATCGGCTCATCCATGAAGGGCCTCCTTCACAGGGATTTTATAAATGCTGACTTTTCCAAAGCAATGAAACCCGGCCCCATTTCAGCCCGACCGGGATTTCTTGACAACGGCCGGCAACTTTGGCAGATTTTACCTGTCAACACCACCAAGAAAAGGAGCGTTAACGAAATATGAAAAGAATCATGCTGTTCCTGGTAACGAACATTGCCGTCATCCTGGTCTTGAGCATCGTCATGCGCCTCCTGGGAGTGGACAGCATTCTCGATCAGAGCGGAACCGGCCTTAATTATTACAACCTGCTGGTTTTCGCAGCCCTCTTCGGCTTCGGCGGGTCGCTCATTTCCCTGGCCATGTCCAAGTGGACGGCCAAGCGCCTGACCGGCGCCCGGGTCATAGCGTCGCCCCAGAACGACGCACAGGCCTGGCTCCTGGAAACGGTTCGAAACCTGGCCTCCCGGGCGGGGATCGGCATGCCTGAAGTGGCCGTCTTCGACTCCCCGTCTCCCAACGCCTTCGCCACGGGCATGAACAGGAACAAGTCCCTGGTGGCCGTGAGCACGGGGCTTCTTCGCCACATGAACCGCGACGAGGTCGAGGCGGTCCTGGGCCACGAAGTGAGCCACGTGGCCAACGGCGACATGGTGACCTTGACCCTGATCCAGGGCGTTGTGAACACCTTTGTCATATTCCTGTCCCGGGTCGTCGGCCATGTGGTGGACCGGGTCGTCCTGAAAAACGAGGAAGGCCACGGCATCGGCTTTTTTGTCACCACCATCGTGGCCCAGGTCGTTTTCGGAATCCTGGCGAGCGTCATCGTGCTCTGGTTCAGCCGGCAGCGGGAATTCCGGGCCGATGCGGGGGGCGCCCGGCTGGCGGGCCGGGAAAAAATGATTTCCGCCCTGGAAAAGCTGAAAGCGGGAGCCCGGGAACCCCTTCCGGATCAGATGTCCGCTTTCGGCATCAACGGAAAACCGGCGGCCCACGGCCTGAAGCTGCTCTTCATGAGCCATCCCCCCCTGGACGATCGGATCGCCGCCCTGAAGGGACAGGCGGGATTCTGAACTCCGAGGGTCCCCGCGCCGTCGACTCTCCCCCGGTTCAGGGAAACTGGATCGACAGGTTCCAGATTTCGGGGTCCCCGGTGCTCGTCGTGATGACCGGCCTTTTCGCGGCCCCCAGGACCCTCTGAGTCTCGTCGGGCATGACGGCGTTGAGAAACCCCCGCAGTTCGCCCATGGTCACCACGCCGTCCCTCGGCCCGATGCTTTCGTATCCGTCCGCTTCCCCGGAAAGGCCCTTGAGCAGGGTGTGGGTGAAGGCCCCGTTCGTCCAGGAAGAATGCTCGATGGCCTGGCGGTCCGAATCGGCCCCGACCATGAAGATCCACCCCTTGGGAACGGCCTGTTCCCTTCTCATCTTGTCGATCTGCGGCACGATGGAAATGCCCCTGCCGCCCCGGGTGATCAGCTTTCCCGCGTGGCAGGTGTCGGCCAGGAGGATCACGTTCCGGGACCGCCTCTCTTCCAGGGCCTGGCGGACCTTGTCCATCCGGTAACCCGTGGCGGGAATGCGGATGTCCGTGTCATAGCAAGCGAAATAGACCTTCTCGGGGTCTTCCGGGTCCGGGAAACCGTGACCCGACCAGAAGAGGACGATGAGGTCGTCGGGGCCCGCCTTGGTCAGCCAGGATTCCAGGGCGATCACGATGTTTCGCAGGGTCGCCTCTTCGTTGATGAGCCGCCTGATGTGAGAATCGTCCCACCCGAGGGCGATGAGCGCCTCCGCGAAGGCCCGGGCGTCCTCGTCGGCGAAGGCCAGGTTCGTGAGACCTTCCGCCGTGGCATAACGGTACCTGGAGATGCCCACAACGACGGCCCAGGCACGGGAAATACCGCGGGCTGGCCTCTCGGGGAACGACGGCGGCCGGACCGACGGCCCCGTTTCCGCCCATCCCGGGCGCTGTTCCCGCGAAGCGACCCGTTGCCGGGCTTTCAGGAGGGGCTCGATCGTTCTGTCCTGTTCCAGGATGGGTGCGGCGGAGGCCACGGTGACCGGCAGAGCCACCTGCCGGCCGTCACGGCGCACCGTGGCGGTTACCGACCGGCCCGGTTCCAGCCCCGTGATCGTCCGGGCCGCCTCCTGGCTGCTCGACAGGGGCCTTCCCTGGAGAGCCGTGAGGATGTCGCCGGACCGGAGACCCGCCCGGGCGGCCGGCCCGTCGACCGTGACATCGACAATGCGTATTTCTACGGGAGGGCTGCCCGTGCTGTCCTGAAGGGCGGCGCCGACGAACCCCTCGCCTCCCCGGTAAAACCAGGCTTTCCCTGTATCCCCCATGGCATAGTGAAGGAGCATCAGGTCCTGGGCGGCGGCCCCTTCGCCCGCCCCTTCGTAGGCCCGGTTCATGGAATCCACGGCCTCTCGATTCCTTCCAAGGCCCGCCAGGGCAAACGCCTTTCCGCGGCCCGCCTCTTTCAGATAATGACGGTCTTCAGGACCGGTGTATTGAAGGACGCTGTCGAAATCCCGAAGGGCTCCCTCAAAGTTTCCCCGGTAATAGTGACACCATCCCCGGCCGTGATACCCGTCGAGGAGAGCCATCCGGTTACCCGGATCTGTGTTTGAAAGGGCCTTGTCGAAAGCCTCGACGGCGGGCTCGAATTGTCCCATGAAGCGATAGGTCCACCCCTGCCCGCGGTAGGCGTCCTGGAGCCTGAAGCGGTCACCCGGGGCGATGTTCCTGAAAGACTCCTGAAAATCCGCCAGCGCTTCGGCGTGCCGCACCTTGAACAGGTAGGCCCATCCCCGGTCACGGAGAGCGTCCGCGTTTCCCCGTTGAAAGGCGAGAAAGCGGGTCAGATCCTCGATGGCCTTGTCCGTGTCGTTCTTTTTCAGCGCGGCCCTTCCCCGCCCAAACAGGGAGTCGGCGTAATTCGGGTTGATCGAAAGGGACCCGTTGAAAGCCTCGATGGCCTTATCGTAGTCGCCGGTATAGAAGCGGGCCCACCCGAGGTAGTCGTATCCCGTCAACCGGTAGGTCTTGTAGAGGTTCAAATCGAATGACCGTTCCAGGGCTGTCGCGGCGCCGCCGAAGTCGGCCTTCTTGAAGCGGCCGATCCCCAGCCAGTACCAGAGAGGCGCCGATGACGGCCTGCGCTGAAGCTCCGACTCGAGGAGGCGGATCGCCTCATCGGGCCGTCCCTGGACCTCGATGAGGTTTTTGCTCCGAAGAACGATGTCGCCCGTTGCACAGGCACCGAGAAGAAGCGTGCCTGCCAGGAAGAGGACAAGACATGTCCTGCCTATTTCCAAGTGGCCCCTGATGTTCATGAAAACGCTCCTTTGTTCTTCCTGTTCTTTTTATACTAACACGATCTGATGAAGCAAGGGCCTTCGGTTTTTTTCGTCTCTTCAAAAAAATGAGGCCGGCCGTCATTTTTTTTAATAAATGGTTTACATTGTCACCGCTTGTAAGGTATAATTATACGATTTTATGGAAGCATCATCCTGATCGGTCTGGTCATTATGGAATCTTTCTGGAGTTTTTACCGGGAACGCCGCGCCAAGAAGCGCCTCAGGCGCCGGGTTTTTTTTCTGTGCGCCTTCCTGATCGCGGCGTTGCCGATGCTCACCTGGAAAGCTTTTGATCCTCCCGTTCTCGCCCTAGAGGACACGAACCCACCCGAAACAAGGATCGCGGAAAAGCCTCTTCTTATCCCGGAACCGGACCCCGTCTTCAAGTGGACCATTGTCGCCGGGGACACCTTGTGTGCCATTTTTGAAAACCATGGGATAAGCCACGGCACCATGGCGCAGGTTCTCTCAGCGGACGAGCCGCTCCTGGCCCTGGATGTCCTGAACCCGGGACACGTGCTTACCTTTACCCTGGACCGGGAAACCCGGGAACTGAAGTCGATGGAACTGTTCATTCACCCCGGGAAGCGGGTCGTCTACAGCCGGGTGGACGACACCGGTTTCTCTTACGATGAGATTGACCTTCCCGGCGAATGGCAAACGGAACTTGTCGACGGCGACATCACGAGCAGTTTCTACCTGTCCGCCCGAAACGCCGCCCTGACCGACCCGGAAACGGTCAACATCACCGATCTTTTTCGCGACCAGATACAGTTCGCCCGGGACATGCGGGCCGGCGACCGCTTCCAGGTCATCCGAAGCCGCCAGTTCGTGAACGGGGAATTCACGGGTCAGAGCCGGATCGAGGGAATACGCATTTTCCGTGGAACGCGGGTGTACAGCGCGTTCCTCTTCGATGACGGGAATTACTACGACCACGAGGGGAAAAGCCTGGCGCGGGCCTTCCGGCGCTATCCCATGAAGGGAAGCTGCAGGATCACCTCGCGATTCAGCCCGAAGCGCCGCCACCCCGTGACACACCGCGTAACGCCGCACAACGGCGTCGATTTCGCCATGCCCCCGGGCACACCGGTTCTCTCCGCCGGCGACGGCGTGGTGACCCGTGTCCACAACCACCCTTTCGCCGGCAGGTACATCGAGGTCCAGCACGGCAGCCAGTATGCCACCCGTTACCTGCACTTGAGCCGGATCCTGGTGAAGCGGGGACAGGCGGTCGATCGCGGCCAGCGGATCGCCCTGTCCGGCCGCACCGGCCGCACGACGGGGCCGCACCTGCACTACGAGCTGCACATAAACGGACACCCGGTGAACCCGTTAACCGCCAGGATTCCGACGGAGACAGCCGTTCCCAGGGAAAAGCTCGCGGCGTTCAAGGATCGGGTCGGCGAGCTGACGGCCATGATGGACAAGTCGTCGTTGAAGATCGCCCTTCGTCGCGGGGATGACCGCCTCTGAAAGACTTCCCGCGTTTTTCCACGCCCAAATCCTGTCCCGCCCTGAGAAGGGGGCGACGCCCTGTTGCTACGGGCGGCATTCCTGGACCGTCCTTGACCGGTCCGCACCCTTTCGTTTCGCCGCCCGTTCCGCAGCGGAGCGGTCGGCATACCTTGGTGACGAACAGACACGGGCATTTGCTTCGAGAACCTTGTGACATCTTTTCTGCCCGACGGTTTCAGGCTTATGAATCATAAATTTTTTCATGGAAACGGTTACTCATTTTCCCCAAATCCCCATCTCCGGCGCCTGTCGTCAAGGGCTTTTTTCTTTCTTTTTCCGCTCCTTTTCCTTTTGACGGGACTGCTGCCCATGAACGCTCCCGCCGTTGAGGGGGACATGCCTTTTCGGCCCGGGGAGAAGCTGACATTTGCCGTGACCTGGGGGTTCATACCCGTCGGCGAGGGCACCCTTCAGGTCATGCCCGCCACACGCCTTAACGGCGTTGAAGCGATGCATTTTTCAATGGCCGTCCGGACCAACGCATTCGGTGACATTTTCTATCGCGTCCGGGACCGCATGGAGGGCTTCACCGACGGAGAGATGAAGAAGTCGCTCCTTTACAAGAAGGTCAGCGAAGGCAAAACCAGGAGAGACGTGACGGTGACCTATGACTGGGAGGAAAAGAGAGCCCGCTATTTCAATCACGGAGAAGAGCACGCCTCGGTGGCGCTTCTTCCCGGATCATACGACCCCCTTTCCATGTTTTTCGCCTTCCGTTTTTTCGATCTCCAAGTCGGGAGAGGCCTGGCCCTTCCCGTGTCGGACGGGAAGAAAACGGTCACAGGAGAAGCCTTCGTGACGGAAAGGACCGCGATTGAAATCCGAGGCGTGAATTACGACACGTTCCTTGTGCGGGTCGACACAAAAGACCTGGACGGCGTTTTTAAAAAAAGCCGGGACGCCGAACTGCTCATCTGGGTGACGGCGGATAAGCGGCGAATCCCCGTTCGAATAAAAAGCAGCGTTTTCGTCGGCAGCTTCACCGTCGATCTCGTCAGCCACGGGCCGTTAAACCATTAAAATCCTTTCTCGCAAATCCGGCCCCCCTCTTCCGGCCCCCCGCCCTTCCCCGAGGCGTTGAACCGGCCGCACCGGGCCTGATGCCCGAAGCGGCGAGGCCGACAAACAGACCTGCCATTTCCTTTCGAAACGGTTGTAAGGAGACGGGTTTCAGCGGTAAAATGCGGGATATCAGCGGACTTCACTTGTTCAACAAAGGGAGGTGACGATCGTGAAAAACAGGAAAACGGGTGAACGGGGCATCTCCGACTGGCTCGACGAAATGGAGGCGGAAAACCTTGACGTGTCTCACATCACGCTGCCCGAAGGGCTTTCTTATGACCAGGATCCCGATGAAACCGTTTTTTTTGAGGAGATCAAACCCTGCGGGATGCTCTGTGCGGAAAATCACCCGTTCGCGACGGTCGAGCGCTTCGGTCACTGGTATCGCAGCCGGGGGCGTGACCGGGACGGCGACGCCGTTCACACGTCGAAAGATCCCTGGTGGCTGTTTACCAAAGACAGGGATCTCGCCGTGCGCACGGCCAAATCGCACCTGGAATCCAAGTAGGCACAGGATCCTTCAGGATGCCTGAACCGCTCCGCCGGTCCCTCTCCCGCCCGTCCGATTTCATGAAAAGTTTCAGCCCGACCATTCCGGACATGGCCAGGCGGCCCGTCAATGTTTGACATCAGCAAGTATCTGCCAACAGGCGCCCGAAGGCGGATGGCCCGTTTAACCCGCGTCACTTTTCCGACACGATCCCTTTTGATCCCTCTACGGTAATGATCCAGGCCTGCGATCATATGATCTGATCACCCCTTGCCTTTGCCATAGAACCAGACGAAACCCGTTTACCGGTGTCGAGACGCATACGATTCCGCGTAATCCCGGGAGCCCTATTTTTTCACTTGACAAATATTTCCTAAGCAACTATATCCATGGGCAAATAAATAAACGAACCCCGGGAATGCACACCATGAAATCCGACGACCGCCTGATCTATCTCCTTTCGGTAGCCCAGCAGACCATGAAGGACTATACAAACACGGCCCTTTCCAAGGCAGGGGTGGAATTGACGATGACGCAGGCAGGCATACTCTTCTTTCTGAAGCGGCAGGACATGCTGACCATGTCGGAATTGGGAGAGGTTTTCGACATCGGTAACTCCGCGGTGACGCGCCTCGTTGATCGTCTGGAGAAAAACGGGCTGGTTGAACGCCAT
>JAXGPA010000006.1:0-139083 GCA_040767195.1 Syntrophales bacterium | reverse complement strand
GGGCCTTCAGCTCCCGGTAATCCGCCAGGGTCAGGGCGCCGCTTTGGCAGGGCAGGAGGGTGTTATTCTGGAAGAGGGGCTCCCCGGCGATGTCGAAGGGGGAGGCGGCGACGGCTTCCGGCCACAGGGCCGTGTGAGGAATGGGGGAATACTCGGCCAGGATGGGCCGGGCGCCGCAGTTTTCGATGAACGCAATGCCCTCCCGGACCTCCCCGGCGCCCTGGCCGGGAAGCCCGCACAGGAGGTAGAGGCCGATGTCCGCCCTTTCGTAGCCCGCCCGCCGGAGATGGCCCACCGCCTCCTTCGTCTCGTCGCTGGTGACCTTGCCCCCCGTTTCGGCCTGCCGCCGGAGGTTGGCCGTCTCGAAGCCGAACCGGATCGTCCGGAAACCGCTCTTTCTCATGAGCCGGGCCGTTTTTTCCGTGACCTCCCGGAGATGAAGGCCGTTGGGGCAGTGGAAGGCGCAGTCCAGGTTCCGCCGGATGATCTCCTCCATCATGGGCACCGCCCGCTCCGCGCTCCGCCACAGGAGGGCGTCGTCGTAGAAAGCGAAATGGCGGACGCCCCGGGTCCGTTTCCAGTGTTCCACCTCGTCGACCACGGCGATGGGGTCCCGGGCGGTGAAAGGGCCGCCGAGAAAGGCGGAGGCGCAGTAGGTGCAGCGGTAAGGGCAGCCCCGGGAGGTGAGAAGGGAAACCTGTTCGAGGCGGGGATAGAGGTCAAAGGCGGGGCAGGGGGCGTCGTCCGGCCGTTCCCCCGGGGGGATGAAGGAGAGGTCCTCTCCCAGGAACTCCCGGAAAAGGCCGGGGAGGGCCGCCTCGCCCCGGCCGGTGACGACCCGGTCCGCCCCGGCATGGCGCCGGGCGTGGTCCGGGAGGAGGGAGGCGTAATTGCCCCCGAGGATCACGGGAACGCCCGGGAAGACTTCCCGGAGGAGATCGACCGTTTCCCGGACCCCGGTGTACCAGTAGGTCATCATGGCGGTCACCAGGATGAGGGCCGGGGCGGGGATCCCGGCCAGGATATCCCGGACGGCGGGCGGCGGCAGGCCGTACCGGCGGAAGGTTCTCGGGATGTCTCGAAGGGCCCCGGGCCTGGGGAGCTTTTCCTTGGGGAAGTGTCCCGACCCGTCGCCTTTCCGCTTCGGCTTCCCCGTTCCGCCGGCGCCCGGCCCGGGAAGGCGGCTCCCGTCGAGACAGTCGACGAGCCTGACGGGAAACCCATTTCGGCGCACCAGGGCGGCAAGGTGGAGAAGGCCCAGCGGTTTCGCCCAGAAATCGTAGGCGGCGAAATCGTGAATCCAGGGGTTGACGAAAAGGATCTCCCGTTTCATGGTTTCCTAAAATACACGGTAATTTCAACCGATACAAGACGGGCGTTTTCTCTGGAAGACCCCAGGCATCGTAATCCCCCTGTCGGCCGTCACAGGGGGGCACCGCCGGCGTGCCTCTCCCCGCCTGATTCCGTTGCTTTCGTTGAAGTCTTCGTTGATGTTTTCCCGCCCATCTGGTAAATCCAGTCATGCCGGTTTCTTAAACAGCCGGCATGAAAGGAAACATCCCGTGAACCAGTTCCTGTCGGCCCTCGAACCGGGGAGCCTTCGCTTCCCGGGCCTCACGCCGGGATACGGGAAGATCGCCCGCCTGGGACGGACCTTCCCCCGGGAGCTCGCCGCCTGCCGTTACAAGGCGGGTGTGCCGGTCCTGTGGGCCGTTCTCATGGGCGGGACGGGGACGGGGAAGTCGACGATCCTGAACGCCCTGTGCGGCGAGGAAATCAGCGAAGCGGGGGTGGAGCGGCCGAAGACGGAAGGGCCCGTTCTTTTCATCCACGAAAGCCTTTCCCCGGCGGAGGGCTTCCCCTTCCCGGAAATCCGGGTGGTCTTCGCCGGCGGCACGGGAAAAGGAAAAAGAACGGGCGGCCCGGGCGTCCTCACGGTGATCACCCACCGCCGGGAGGACCTGCGCTTCCTCGCCCTGGTGGACACCCCCGACGTGGACAGCGTGGAGATCCGGAACCGGACCATGGCGGAAGACCTCTACCTCCTTTCCGACGTGGTCATCTTCGTGACGAGCCAGGAAAAGTACGCCGACGAGGTGCCGGCCCGGTACTACGGGAAAATCCTGGAAGAGGGGAAACCCCACCTTTTTGTTCTGAACAAGGCCGATGAGAACATGACCGCCGGCGAGGCGGAACGCCTTTTCCCCGGGGCCGCCGAGGGGGCAAAACGGCCTCCCGTTTTTCTCGTTCCCCGGGTCTACCCCGCCGGTCCCGGGGACCTGGACGGCCTGCCCGCCTTCCGCGTCTTCCGGTCGTATTTTTTCGAGCACTACGGGGAAGAGGCCTGTCCCGCCGTCAAGGCGGCGGAAGCGGAACGGGCCCGGTCGAGGCTGGCGGGCCGGGCCTTCGCGCTTCTCCACGCCCTGGAGGAGGAAGGGCGGGCCGCCGAAGACTGGCGGAAAAATCTCCGGGGCCTCTCCGAAGAGACGGCCAGGGACCTCCTCGCAGTTCTGGAATCCCGGAACCTGGAGGAGAGGAAACGGCACATTCAGAAGGAAATCGGCCGGATCTTCGCCCGGTACGACCTTCTCCGGGGCCCCCGGCGATTCGTCCGGGAAGTCATTCTCTTCCCCCTGCGCCTGGCGGGTCTTCTCGGATGGGACAGGGAACGGCGGCGCGAGGTCAAAAAGATCCAGGAGAAGGTGGACAACACCCCCCTGTGGAACGCCGTGGACCAGTTCCAGCTCGCCGTCCTGGAGCGGCTTTCCCCGCCCGACGAGAAGGCGCCTCTTTTTTCCGCCCTCCGGGAGACCGGCGTCTCCATGGAGAGGGAGGAGGTGGAGGCCCGCATCCGGGAGGAACAGGACCGGCTCGCGGCGTGGCTCCAGGAAACCTTCCGGGAACTGTCGCGGGGAATTCCGAAAACGAAGGAGGTAGGGATCTACACGGCGTCCATTCTGTGGGGGGGGCTTCTTCTCTCCTTCGAGATCGTCATCGGGGGCGGGATCTCCCTCCTCGAGGCCGTCCTGGGGTCCTTTCTCGCCCCGTTCATCACCAAGGGCTCGGCGGAACTCTTCGCTTTCCAGGAGGTCCGGAAGGTTGCCCTGGAGATGAAAAGGCGGTATGAATCGGGAATATCGTCCATCCTGGAGGAGCAGGCGTCCCGCTTCGAGAGGTGCCTCGACGGGCTTCTGCCCGACCCCGGGGCGACGGAGGCGCTTCGCGCCCTCCGGGAAGAGCTGGAGGCATGACCATGGAAAAGAGGGACCCCGCCGGCGGCCTGCGGCAGGACCTGAACGGGCTGAAGGCCTTCCTCGGCCGGGAAGACCTGGTCACCCTGGACGGGGAGGAGCGCCGGGAGGCCCTGGTCCGGGTGGAGAGCCTCCTGGGGAAGGTGGGGGACATCGAGCGGGGCACCCTCCTGGCGGGCCTCATCGGCGGGACCGGCGTGGGCAAGTCGTCCCTCATGAACGCCCTGGCGGGGAAACCGATCGCCTCCACGAGCCACCGCCGCCCCCACACGGAGGACGTGCTGGTTTACCGGTACGAGGGGACGGCCCTGCCCGAATCCCTTCCCCTTCGGGATGTGCCGTCCCGGGAATACGTCCACGGGGCGGAAGCGGTGGGCCAGATCATCCTGTGCGACCTTCCCGATTTCGACAGCATCGTCGGGGAACACCGGGAAAAGGTGGTCCGGTTCCTGGAACACCTGGACGTCCTGTACTGGGTGACCTCCCCCGAGAAATACGGCGACGGCCGGTTCTACGATTTTCTCGACGAGGCCCCCCGGGCCCGGGAGAACTTTTACTTCGTCCTCAACAAGGGGGATCTCTTCTTCGGCCGCCCCGGGGCCGGCGCCGGATACGAGGAGATGGCCAAGGTGCTCGACCGTTTCCGGGACCACCTGCGGGGCCGGGGGATTTCCGATCCCATCGTGTACGTGGTTTCCGCCGAAGAGGTCCTGAAAGGCGGGGACGTCTCGCCGTGGAACCGGTTCGGCGAGTTCAGGAAGCAGCTCTTCAACGAGCGGAGCCTCAAGGAAGTCCGGGAGATCAAGGCCGCCAACCTCCATGCCGAAACGGCGTCGCTCCGGGAGCTCCTGGCCCGGGAACGGGCCGCCGTGGCGGTGCTGGAGCGCCGCCTGGGGGCGTTCATCGAGGCGATCCCGTCGAAAAAGGAGGCCTGGCGGCGGGAATTCGAAACCGCCCTCTCGGCGAACCTCGAAAGGGAGGACTGGAAGGCCGTTCTCCGGGACCGCCTGCCTCCCAGCGCGATCCTGGTCGGGCCCGGCTACGGGATCGCCTCGGCGGCGGAAGCCTGGGGGGCTTCCCGGGGCGGAACGGGCCAGGCGGCCGGGGACCCGGGGGGAACGTTCTTCCGGGACCTGGGGGCCTCCCTGGAAAGCCACGGCAGCCGGGTGCGAAGAGAGTGGAAGGCCGTCGTGCTCCGGGAGAACCTGCGGTCCCTGGAACGGGTCTGCCCCCTGGAGAGGGACGGGGACCCCGGGGGAGAGGGTAAGGTCCGGGACACCCTCCTTTCGGCCCTCGAGAGGATCCGCCCGCCCGGGGCGTTCTTCTTCCGCCTGTTCCAGTATGCCCTTTACGGGTTCATTCTCCTCGGATTTTTCGCCGCCCTGGCGGGGGACCAGCTCGGGGGGCTCACGGCCCAGTCCCCGCCGGCGGCCTGGTTCAGGGCCCTGGGGGGCGTCATCACCGCCTTCTTCACGCCCCGGGGGCTCGCCGCCCTGGGCAGTCTCGTGGTGGTCTTCGCCCTGGTCGGCTGGCGATTTTACATCCGGGCCCGAAAAGTGATATACGGTCTGGCGGATGGGTGGAACCGCCGCATGGCGGAGGAGCTGGTCTCCCTCTGGGAGGCGGAGACGGACGCCGCCGCCGGCGAGCTGGAAGCCTGCCGCAAACACCTCCAACTTAAGGGGGACGTTCTTAAATAATTCAATTTGCGATATATATGCAGTGATACGAGAATGTTGCAATGTCGTAACGGAATTTTCAATCAATAGAGGGACGTCCTTAAATATTTCAATATTGAAATATTTAAGGACGTCCCTCTGTTGCGTTCTTGAATTTTTCAATTTGCGATTACGGGAGACACATCGGACGGACCCCTCGGGGACCCGGCCACGATGCCAGACACGGCACAGAAAGACGATACGCGGGAAAGGAAGACAAGAACCATGACGAATGCGGAAGCGGTGATGGAAAAAATTCAGAAGAAGATAGAAGCAAACCCCGACCTGGTGGACAAGGTGAAAGCGGTCTTCCAGTTCGATATCACCGGTGACGGGGGCGGCCGGTGGTGGGTGGATCTCCTCAACAAGCCCGGCGCGGTGGGAAAGGGCGAGAAGAAGGAGGCGACCTGCGTCATCACCATGGACGCCGAAGATTTTGTCGGCATGGCCTCGAAAACGGTGAACCCCGTGAAACTTTTCATGAAGGGAAAGCTGAAGATCGGCGGGGACGCCGCCGCGGCCATGAAGATCCAGAACATCCTGGCCTGAGGCGTTCGCGGCCCGATCCCCCTGGCTCGGCGCGAAACGGCTTGAAGGGAAAGACAAGAAGAGGTAACATGCCGCCATCGAAGCGATGACGAGAGGAAGGCCATGCGGGCGGTCATTCAGAGGGTCGAAAAATCCAGCGTTTCCGTGGACGGGGACGAGATCGGCGCCATCGGGAAAGGGCTTCTCGTCCTTCTCGGAGTCGCCCGGGAAGACGGGGAGAAAGACGCCGACTACCTTCTCGACAAGATCGTGAACCTTCGGATCTTCGAGGACGGCGAAGGGAAGATGAACCTGTCCCTCCTCGACGTGGCCGGGGAACTCCTGGTGATTTCCCAGTTCACCCTCCTGGCGGACTGCCGGAAGGGAAGGCGCCCGTCCTTCATCGATGCCGCCGAACCGGAGAAGGCCCGGCACCTTTACGAGTATTTCGCCGCGGAGGCGGCCCGACGGGTCCGGCGGGTGTCAACGGGGAGGTTCCAGGCGATGATGAAGGTGGCCCTCACCAACGACGGTCCCGTGACCATCCTTCTCGAAAGCGAAAAGAAAGGCGGCCGTTCATGACGGAAGAAAAAGACCCCTGCGAGACCGCCGTTCCCCCCTGCCACATCCGGGTGGACAAGGAAGGGGTGTGGTATTACAAGGGGGCGGAGATGTTCCGCCGGGAAATTGTCGACCTCTTCTACGAGCACCTCCTTTTCGACGAGGACCTCGGGAAGTACGTCATATCGCTGGAAAGGGACCGCTGCTTCATCGAGGTGGACGACACGCCCTACGTGGTGCGCGCCGTTTACCGGAACGGCTCCCGGGACGAGGGGAACGAGTCCCTGGAGGTTCTCCTGAACACGAAGAAGTGCGAGCCCCTGGACCCTTCGAGTCTACGGACGGGGGACGAAAACGTCCTTTACTGCACCGTCAGGGAGGGCCGTTTCCCCGCCCGGTTTTCAAGGCCCGCCTACTACCAGATTGCCCAGTGGATCGAATACGACGAAGACAGGGACGCCTACTTCATTTCCCTGAACGGAAAGTCCCATTATCTGCCGTAAAGACGGCACCGGTTTTTTTCTCAATGGAGGTATTTCATGCTGGACGACCATGTGAACGAAGGTTTCACCTTTGACGACCTTCTCGTAATGCCCTCGGAATCGAAGATCATGCCCAAGGACGTGGAAACATCCACCGTCCTGACCCGGAACATTCCCATCAACATCCCCCTCATCAGCGCCGCCATGGACACGGTGACGGAGTCGCGGACGGCCATCTGCATGGCCCAGGAAGGGGGCATGGGGATCATTCACCGGAACATGAGCATCGGGAACCAGGCCCTGGAAGTGGACAAGGTGAAGAAATCGGAAAGCGGGATGATCGTCGACCCCATCACGGTCAACCCGGAGCAGATGGTCCGGGAGGCCCTGGACCTGATGAGCAAATACCGGATTTCCGGCGTTCCCGTGGTCAAGAACAGGAAGCTCGTGGGGATACTCACCAACCGGGATCTCCGGTTCGAGACGAATGTCGATCAGCCGGTGGGAAACGTGATGACCAAGGACAACCTCGTCACCGTCTCGGCGGACATCAGCCTGGACGAATCAAAGACACTGCTTCACAGGCACCGGATCGAGAAGCTTCTTGTCGTGGACGACGATTACAACCTGAAAGGCCTCATCACCATCAAGGACATCGAGAAGATCCGCAAGTACCCCCGGGCCTGCAAGGACGGCCTGGGCAGGCTCCGGGTCGGCGCCGCCGTGGGAATCCAGGACCGGGAGGAGCGGGTGGCGGCCCTTCTCGCGGCGGGGGCGGACGTCATCGTCATCGACACCTCCCACGGCCACTCGGCCAACGTCATCGACGCCATCCGGGACACCAAGGCCAACTTTCCCCGGTGCGAGCTCATTGCCGGCAACGTGGCCACGGAGGAGGGCGCCGAGGCCCTCATCCGGGCGGGGGTGGACGCCATCAAGGTCGGCGTCGGGCCTGGGTCCATCTGCACCACCCGGATCATCGCCGGCGTCGGGGTTCCCCAGATGTCGGCCATCCGGGACTGCGTCCGGGTCGCCTCGAAATACGACATCCCTGTCGTCGCCGACGGCGGGATCAAGTATTCCGGCGACATCGTCAAGGCCATCGGCGCGGGCGCCCACTGCGTCATGGTGGGCGGGCTTTTCGCCGGGACGGAGGAAAGCCCGGGAGAGACGATCTTCTTCCAGGGGCGGAGCTACAAGGTCTACCGCGGCATGGGGTCCCTGGAGGCCATGAAGCAGGGCAGCCGGGACCGCTATTTCCAGGACGAGATGGAAGGCCCCCTGAAACTCGTTCCCGAAGGCATCGAGGGCCGGGTCCCCTTCCGGGGGAACCTCTCGGCGAGCGTCTACCAGCTCGTGGGCGGCCTCAAGGCGGGCATGGGATACACGGGAAGCCGGACCATCGAGGACCTGAGGAAAAAGGCCCGGTTCATACGCATCACCGCCGCCGGCCTCCGGGAGAGCCACGTCCACGACGTGATCATCACCAAGGAGGCCCCCAACTACTGGCTCGATTAAAAGGCCATGAAGCACGCGCCCTTCGTCCACCTTCACCTGCACAGCCAGTACAGCCTGCTCGACGGCGCCATCCGCCTGGACGAGCTGTTCCAGGCCGCCCGGGAATACCGGATGCCCGCCGTGGCCATGACGGACCACGGGAACATATACGGGGCCGTCGAGTTCTACCAGAAAGCCTACCGGTACGGGATCAAGCCCATCATCGGCTGTGAACTCTACGTGGCCCCGGCGAGCCGCTTCGACAAGGAGTCGCCGAGGACCGAGGAAACGGCCCACCATCTCACCGTCCTCGTGAAAAACGCCGAAGGCTACCGAAACCTCGTGAAGCTGACGTCGATGGCCTTCCTGGAGGGCTTCTATTACCGGCCCCGGGTGGACAGGGATCTCCTGCGCCGGCACGCGGGGGGGCTCATCGCCCTGAGCGCCTGCCTCCAGGGGGAGATTCCCTGGCGTCTTCGAAGGGGCGACGAAGAGGGGGCCCGCCGTGCCGCCCTGGCGTACCGCGACCTCTTCGGCCCGGACAACTTCTACCTGGAGCTCATGGAAAACGGCCTGCCGGAGCAGAAGGCGGTGAACGCGGCCCTCATCGACCTGGGCCGGGACCTGTCCATCCCCCTCGTGGCAACCAACGACTGCCACTACCTGCGCCGGGAAGACGCGGAAGCCCACGAGATCCTCCTGTGCATCCAGACGGGCAAGACCATCGACGACCCCGGCCGGATGCGCTTCGAGACGACGGAGTTCTACTTCAAGTCCCCCGAAGAAATGGCAGACCAGTTCCGTGCCTGCCCGGAAGCCGTGGAAAACACGGTGCGGATCGCCGAGAAGTGCAGCTTCTCCTTCAAATTCGATGAGATTTATCTGCCCCGTTTCGAGTTGGAACAGGGACTTACCGCCGACGACCACCTGGCCCGCCTCGCCCGGGAGGGCCTCGAGCGGATCCTGGAGCCCCTCGTCCAGGAAAAAGGGCCGGAAATACGGGCCGGCTACGAGAAGAGACTCGAATCGGAGCTGGAAATCATCCGGGCCATGGGGTTTCCCGGGTACTTCCTCATCGTCGCCGATTTCGTGAACCACGCCAAGGACCAGGGGATCCCCGTGGGGCCCGGCCGGGGCTCCGCCGCCGGAAGCCTCGTCGCCTACGCCCTGGGCATCACCAACATCGACCCCATCCGCTACGCCCTTTTCTTCGAGCGTTTCCTGAACCCGAGCCGGAAGAGCATGCCCGACATCGACATCGATTTCTGCATGGAGGGCCGGGACAGGGTCATACACTACGTCCAGGAGAAATACGGCAAGGACCGGGTGGCCCAGATCATCACCTTCGGCAAGATGCAGGCCCGGGCGGTAGTCCGGGACGTGGGGCGGGCCCTCAACATGTCCTACGGCGAGGTGGACCGGATCGCCAAGATGATTCCCGCGACGCTGAACATCAAGCTGAAGGACGCCATCGAGGCGGAGGCCCGCCTCCGGGAGGAAAGAGACAAGGACGACCGCGTGAAAAAGCTCCTCGACCTCTCCCTCACCCTGGAGGGGCTGACCCGCCACGCGTCCACCCACGCCGCCGGGGTGGTTATCTCGGACCGGAAGCTGGAGGAGCGGGTCCCCCTCTGCCGGACGTCCAACGGCGATGTGATGACCCAGTATTCCATGAACGACCTCCAGAGCGTCGGGCTCACCAAGTTCGATTTCCTGGGCCTCAAGACCCTCACCCTCATCCGGAAGACCCTGGACTTCGTCCGGGAAGGGCAGAAGCTTGAAATCGACATGGAAAACCTCCCCCTGAGGGACGAAAAAACCTTCCAGCTCCTCTGCCGGGGACAGACCGACGGGGTTTTCCAGCTGGAAAGCGCGGGCATGAAGGACATCCTGGTGAACATGAAGCCCGACACCCTGGAGGACGTCATCGCCCTCATCTCCCTCTACCGGCCGGGGCCCATGGCCATGGTCCCCGATTTCATCGCCCGGAAGCAGGGGAAAAAGGAGATCGCCTACGACCACCCGGCCCTGGAGAGCATCCTGAAGGAAACCTACGGGGTCATTCTCTACCAGGAACAGGTCATGCAGATCGCGAGCCTCCTGGGCGGCTATTCCCTCGCCGAGGCGGACACGCTGCGCCGCCTCATGAGCAAGAAGAAGCCCGAGGAGATGGAGAAGGAACAGCCCCACTTCGTGGAAGGGGCGAAACAGAAGGGCATACCGCCGGAAACGGCGAAGCGCATCTGGGGACAGATGGAAACCTTCGCCGGATACGGCTTCAACAAGTCCCACAGCACGGCCTACGCCGTCATCTCCTACCAGACGGCCTACCTGAAAGCCCATTTCCCCGTGGAATTCATGGCCGCCCTTCTCACGAGCGAGAAGAACAACCGGGACAACATCATCAAGTACATCGCCTCGTGCCGGGAGATGGGCATCGAGGTGCTCCCCCCGGGCATCAACGAGTCGGACCGGGATTTTTCCGTTCACGGAGACCGCATCCGCTTCGGCCTCTCGGCGGTGAAAAACGTCGGCGAGGGGGCCGTTGGGGCCATCCTGGACGCCCGGGCGGAGGGGCCTTTCACGTCCTTTTACGATTTCCTCACCCGCGTGGATTTCCGCCGGGTCAACCGGAAGGTCATGGAAAGCCTCGTCAAGTGCGGCGCCTTCGACAGCCTGGAAAAGAACCGGGCAAGGCTCCTGGAGGGGTGCGACCGGATGATCGAGGCGGTCCAGCGGCGGTCCCGGGACAGGGCGAGCCGCCAGATCAGCCTCTTCGACACGGTGACGGAACCCATGGAGCCCGCCCCGGACCTGCCCGACGTCCCGCCCTGGGATTCCCGGACCCACCTGCTCTTCGAAAAGGAGATGCTCGGGTTCTACGTGACGGGCCATCCCCTGGACCGGCTGGGGGAACGCTTCCGGCTCGTGGTGGACTGCGATTCCCAGGGGCTCCCCGGGCGGAGCGACGGGGCGACGGTGAACCTCGCCGGGATCGTGAGCCACATCAAGAAGATGTCCACGAAAAAAAGGGAGGCCATGGCCAACGTGACCTTCGAGGACCGGAAAGGGAACTTCACCGTCATCGTCTTTCCCGATCTTTTCCGGAAGGTGGTCGACCTCATCCAGGGCGACGAGCCGCTCCTCATCACGGGGACCGTCGACGCCTCGGAAGAAAGCGTGAAGGTCAAGGGAACGGACATCGTCCCCCTGGAGGAGGCCATCGGGAAGTCTTACTCGTCGGTCCACTTCACCGTGGACATGACGGTCCTGGAAGAGGACAGGATCTCCGATCTCAAGTCGATCTGCCGGCGGTACCCGGGAAAGCACAGGGCCTATCTCCACCTGGTGTACCCGGGCCGCTCGGAGACGGTCCTTTCCCTGGGGGAGCGTTTCGCCGTGCGGATCTGCGAGGAAATCCGCCAGGAAGGGGAGGAACTCTTCGGTGCGGGATCGACGCGGTTCTCGTGAGGGGGAGGCCTTCCGGGAGCGGACCTACCGGAACCGGGTCTTCCGGGGCGACCTGGTCTCTTTCCCGGTGCGGGTGAAAGAAACGGATCTCCTGGTGCGGGCGGACCGGGAAGTGGGGGACGGGGCCCTCGCGTCCGTTTTGCGCTGCCGGGGCCTCATCGAGGGCTACATGGCGGGCAGGCCTGAGTTCCTGACGTCCCTGGAGCCCGTTTCACCGGATGAACTGGCCCCGGCCGTCGTTCGCGAAATGATCCGGGCCGCCGCCCTGGCCGGCGTCGGCCCCATGGCTGCCGTGGCAGGGGCCATCGCCGCCTTCGTGGGCGGGGACCTGCTTCGGGAGTCCCGGAACGTGATCGTGGAAAACGGCGGAGACATCTTTCTACGCATCGACAAGGGGGACACCGTCGTGGGGCTTTACGCCGGGCCCTCGTCCCCGCTGAGCGAGCGGGTGGCCCTGAAGATCCGGGCGGAAGACACCCCCGCGGGGATCTGCACGTCCTCGGGAACCATCGGCCATTCCATCAGCTTCGGGAAGGCCGACGCCGTGTGCGTCGTCGCCCCGTCGGCGGCCCTGGCCGACGCGGCCGCCACGGCGGTGTGCAACCGGATCGGGAGAAAGGCGGACATCCCGGCGGCCCTCGAGTGGGGCGGCGCCATTCCCGGCATCAGGGGAATCGTGGTGATCTTCGGGGACAGGCTTGGGGCTTGGGGGGACGTGGAGCTGACGGCCCCGTAAGAAGCCCCGCGTGCGGCGTTACCCTGCATCCCCCGTCACGGCACCGCACCGCCAGGTACGCCTCGTTCCCCGGGATCCGGGCGTCCCGCCTCCGTGACCTTTTGCGGAGACGCTTGAAAACAGTCGTGTTTCGGCCGGAGCTTTGACCGTCCGGAGAATGGATCCATAAATCATGCCGCAAGGAGAAGAACACCATGGCCATGTCCAGGAAGATCGAAGGGTTTGTTTCCCAGTCGTCCCTCATCCGCCGCATGTTCGAGGAGGGGCTTGAGCGGAAGAAGAAGTTCGGCGCGGAAAACGTGTTCGACTTCAGCCTCGGGAATCCCAACGTCAGGCCGCCGATAGAATTCCGGCGGCATCTCGTGGAAGCGGCGAAGGAGGAGGCCCAGGGCATCCATGGTTACATGCCCAACGCCGGATTCCCGGAAACCCGGGCGGCAGTGGCCCGGGTGCTCGCCAAGGAGCATTCCGCCCCGCTTGCGGCGGACCACGTGGTCATGACCTGCGGTGCCGGAGGGGCCCTGAACGTGGCCCTGAAAACCCTTCTCGACCCCGGGGACGAGGTACTCATCCCCACGCCCTACTTCGTCGAGTACCGGTTTTACGTGGACAACCACGGCGGCGTAACGAAGACGGTGAAGACCGGCGACGACTTTTCCCTCGACCTGGAGGCCCTGGAGGAGGCGATCACGGAAAAGACCAAGGTCCTCCTTCTCAATTACCCCAACAACCCCACGGGGAGGATCTACGACGGGGAAACCATCGCCGCCCTGGGGGACCTGCTCCGCCGGAAAAACAGGGAATACGGCAAAACCGTCTACATCCTTTCCGACGAGCCCTACCGGGAGATCGTCTACGGCGGGGTTCCCGTCCCGAGCGTCTTCCCCGCCTACGAGAACAGCCTCATTGCCACCTCCTACTCCAAGAGCCTTTCCATCCCCGGGGAGCGGATCGGGTTTCTCGCCGTCCACCCCGCCATGGCGGATTTTTCCAAGGTCATGGACGGCCTCGTGCTCTGCAACCGCATTCTCGGGTACGTGAACGCCCCGGCGCTCATGCAGCGGGTCATCGCGAAAATCCACGGGGTCCGCGTGGACGTGGAGGAATACAGGAGGAAGCGGGACCTCCTGTGCGACGGCCTCGCGGCGGCGGGATACAGGGTCACGAAGCCGGACGGGGCCTTTTATCTCTTTCTCCCCACCCCCATCCCCGACGACGGCGAATTCGTCAGGGTCCTGCAGAAACGGAACATCCTCACCGTCCCGGGGAGCGCCTTCGGCGGGCCCGGCCACATCCGGATCGCCTACTGCGTCCACGACGACACCATCGTCCGGTCCCTCCCGGGATTCGCCGAGTCCCTGAAAGAGGTTTCGTGACGGAGCGGGAAGGCCGATGATGCCTGCGGGCCGTCGGCAATGCTGTCGGAAGGGATGACATGATGACATTGCCGGGGGTATCAAACCCGGGGTTCATCAATAAGAGAAACAAGAGGGGACAGATTTAAGTCTGTCCCCTCTTGTTTTGCAGATTTTAAATCTGTTCCCCCTTTATTTTTTGTTATCGTAACGGCTTTGTCAAAAGCGTTAGAGGCAAGGAGCCCGAATCCCGAGGAGTGAGGCGTACCTGTCCGTACGCCGCAACGACGAGGGATGAAGGGCGACACCGCATATGACGCTTTTGACAAAGCCGTCAGAAGTGGAGGAGAAAGACGGCGCTTAAGGTCAGGGCGATCCCGGCAAGGCGGGCCGGGGACAGCCGCTCCCGGAAAAAAAGGACGGAAAGCCCGATGGCCATGACGAAGTGCAGCCCCGTGATGGCCGCCACCAGGGAGAGGGGGCCTTCTTCCAGGGCCTTCAGAAAGCAGTAGAATCCCGAAAAATTGAAAAGGCCCATGGAGAGGCCCAGAAGAAGGGACCGGTCGGCGGGCCCGGGGAAGGGCTCCCCGAGGCGCCGCCGGGAGGACGCCAGGGACAGGACCGTTCCCACACCGTAGGAAAGGGCCATGAAGGCGAAGGGGTCCGTCCCGGCGGCGGCGTACTTGCTCGAAACGGCCGCCAGGGCCCCGGAGAACAGGGCGATTCCGAGAAAAACGAGACCCCGTGCCCGATTTTTCAGTTTCCGCACCGGGTCCTCGGCCTCCCGGCGGGTGAGAAGGGCGATGACCCCAAGGGCCAGGGCGATCCCGCCGGCCTGGGGGACGGTGAGCCTCTCCCCGAGAAAAAGGACGGCGAAGAGGATCACGAGGAGCACATTGAGGCGGGCGACGGGGTAGACCACCCCGGCGGGAAGGTGTTTCAGCGCCTCCATGGTGGCCGTCGTGGCGGCGAAAAAGGCGAGGCCGTTGACGGCCCCCACCGTCACCAGGAAGCCCGCGCCGCCGGCGGGGGTTCCCCGGAAAAGGAAAAAAAGAACGCTGAGCCCCGTGACGGTGATCATGAAGGCGAAGGTGGTCCGGAAAATGTCGCATTCCCACTCGGCGGCGACCTTGTAGAAAAAACGCTGGATTCCCAGGAGAAGAAGCGCCAGGAGGGCAAAGCCGTACGAGAAGGCGCCGGACCCCGCTGATTCCATGGTTGACGAACCCCCTTGCGTTTTCCCAACCCCGCGAAGTCCTGAAAAAAAGCCTTGGCGGCATGGTCGGGCCCCCGCCCGCGCCGGTTCCTTCAGTACCCGCGGGGATGCCTGCGGGGACGGGCGTCCCGGAACGGTTCAGTCCGCCCGGACGGCCAGTCCCTTGAGGTAGAGGCCCTCGGGGAAGGGGAGGGCCGTCGGGTGGTCCGGCGGCTGGGTGAGGAAGTGAAGGATCTTTCCCTGCCTGCCGCCGTCCAGGGCGGCGTCGGCGACGATTTTCTGAAAAAGCTCCCGGGAGACGTGCTCTGAACAGGAGAAGGTGAAGAGAAGGCCCCCGGGGGCGAGGAGCTGGAACGCCAGGAGGTTGATGTCCTTGTACCCCCGGGCGGCCCGGTCCACCTGGCCCTTCGATTCGGCGAACTTGGGCGGGTCGACGACAACGGCGTCGAAAGTCCGGCCTTTTTCCCTGAAATCCCGCAGAACATGAAAGGCGTTTCCCCGCACCGTTTCCACCGTCGACGGGTCGAAGCCGTTCAGGGGGCCGTGAAGGCGGGCCATGTCGAGGGCCTGGGCGGAACCGTCCACGTTGGTCACCCCGGCGGCCCCTCCCGCCAGGGCCCAGATTGAAAAACCGCCGGTGTACGAGAAGGCGTTCAGGACGCGGCCCCCGGTGACGGCGCCGCCGAAGAGGCGGCGGTTTTCTCCCTGGTCCAGGTAAAATCCCGTTTTCTGCCCGTTGGCGATGTCAACGAGAAAGCGGCAGGGGCCTTCGGTGACGGGTATGGGACCGTCTGGAGGGGTGCCCCACAGGAGCCCCTTTCTTTCGTCAAGGCCTTCACGGAGCCGGGAACTCGAATCGGATCTTTCGTATATTCCGGTTGTTGGAAGAATTTCCTTCAAGCTTTCGATTACCGGTCCCCGGAATCTCTCCGCCCCGGCGGACAGAAACTGGCACACGCACCACGGCGCGTACCAGTCGATGATAAGACCGGGAAGACCGTCGCCTTCGGCGTTGACGAGACGCCAGGCCGTCCGGTCCTGGAGCTCCGGGAGCGTTTTCCGGAGTTTCAGGGCCCCGGCCAGCCGCCCATGAAAAAAGGCGTCGTCGATCCTCTCGTCGGGTCTCGTGGTCCACAGGCGGGCGGAAATCGATGAATGGGGGGAGAAAGCGCCCCGGCCCAGCCAGTCGCCCCCGGCGGTGACGATGTCCACGGTGTCTCCCGGGCCGGGGTTTCCCCGGATTTCCCCGACGGCCCCGGAGAAAATCCATGGATGAAGGCGCCGGACCGACTTGTCCCGGCTTTTCTTGAGAATGATCGTCGCCTCCATGGTCCATCCCTCCCCGCCTGTGCTTCTTCCATGACACAGGCCCGCTCTTTTTGCAATCCCCGCCGGGGACCGGGATTTTGAATTGACCATTCCGGCCCCAGATGTTATGAGACCGGCGGGACGGGTCCGTGACCCGCCTTACCGGTAATGAAGAATACCGTATCGAGGAGGACGGATGGCATGAGTGACTTGAAAAAAGTCGGGATTTTCGTTGGAGCGGTCATTTTTATCTATTTCGTGTTTTATCTCGCCCAGAACTTCTGGATTCCCGAGGGAAAGATCAAGGACCCTAACACGGCTCAACAGGTCCTCGAGGAAGGAAACGGCCGTTACGTGGCGGGAAAGGCCCTCCACCCCAACCAGGACCGGGACAGGCGCCATGAGACGACCTCGAGAGGCCAGGCGCCTTTCGTCACCGTCCTGGCCTGCTCCGATTCCCGGGTTCCCGTGGAGGTCCTGTTCGACCGGGGAATCGGGGACATCTTCGTCGTCCGCGTGGCGGGAAACGTGGTGAACACCGATGAGGCGGGGTCCATCGAATACGGGGTGGACCACCTGGAAACGCCCCTCATGGTCGTTCTGGGCCACAGCCACTGCGGTGCCGTCACCGCCGTCGCGAGCGACGCCGAGCTGCACGGGAACATTCCCCCGCTCGTCAAGAACATTGAAAAGGCCGTGGACGTCGTCAAGGCCGCCAGGCCCGACCTTTCCGGCGGCGCTCTCGTCGAGGAGGCCATCACAGCCAACGTGTGGCAGAGCATCGACGATCTTCTGCGGCAGAGCGAGGCTACGCGGAAAAGGATCAAGTGGAACAAGCTGAAGGTCGTGGGAGCCCTCTATGACATCGAGACGGGCAAGGTGTCCTGGCTCGGGCCCCATCCCAGGCAGTTCGAACTCATCCGGAAGTACGACGCCGCTGCGCCGAAAGACGAACACAAGACCGGTTCGACACACTCCTGAGAGGGGTGCTGAAGCGGCTCGTTTCCCGAAGAGGATTTCGGGGACTGTCTAAGGAAAAACATTAACGCGCTCGAAGGCGGGTTCGAAGGCCTCCTTCCCGGGCAGGGGAGGGGGCCTTTTTTGTCAGCGTTCCCGCTTCCACAGGCCGTGACGGGTTCCACCCTGGGCGAGGGCCGGCGCAAGACGGTTCTGAAAGAATCACTTTATCCTTTTCAAGGCGCAAGGGGAGATGATTCCTTCGAGGTTTCCCGGCACCGCCTTTTTTCCTCCCGTACAGTTAAAGAGACGTGAAGGGTTTTTACTTATACAGTACAAATAATCTATTTATACTGTATAAGTAACGGTATAATAATGTGATTTAATTATACAGTACAATTGACTTGCCCCTTCTGCTTATACAGTATAAATATACTGTAAAACCTGTTTCAAGGGGGCCGCCATGGAAAAAAAACATCCCGATGACGCCTGGATCTCCAGCCGTGAACTTATGGAGAAGCAGGGGATCTCCCGGGGAACCCTCAACAATTACATCAAGGCCGGCCTTCTTCCACGGCCGGTGGTGGGGGGTGCCCGGGAAGGCATGAAGGGAACGAAGAAGATCGGCTATTTCCCGCCCGAAGCGGCGGAACGGATGGAAAGAATCCGAAGGCTCAAGGAAAACGGCAAGTCCATGGAAGAGGTGGCGGCCATCCTCAAAGCCGAGGCCGGACCGGCCGTGGAGGGGCCGCGGATATCCCGGGAAGCCGGCGGAGAAGCGCAAGCCGTGTCCCGGGAAGCCGGCGGGGAAGTGCCGCCCCGGACGAGAAGGCGTATACCCCTTCATGGCTCCGGGGAGGATATTCCCTATCCCGCTTATAGTATAAACCAGTCACTCAGGATTCTCTGGTTAAACCGCCGTTATAAAAACGATTTTATGGATATTAATGAATCCCTGGAAGACCGCTCGCCCCGGGGCGGGGAAACCTTTCCCGGGTTCCTGGGGGTAACCTGGCAGGAGCGCTGGATCGACAGCGACGCCGTCTTGGACGCCCACGTCGCCATGATGAAAACGGTTTTTTCCAGGGAGGGGGTCATTCTGTCCCTGGACGGCCCAACGGGGGAGTCCATGGCCCGGAGGTGGGAGCGGTTGGCGGAACGGGAAAAGAAATTCGCCCTCACGGTGCCCCTGAAGCTCGAAAACAGAGAAGGCTGGACGGAAAGATTCCTGCTCCACGGCCTGCGACTCCGGAAGGAGATCGTTTTCGTCTGGGAGGCGGTGCCGCCGGAGGGACCAGGGAGCGAGGACGGTCCGCCGGGCGGGGAATCCGCGGCTGCGGGGCCGGGACAGGGGCAGAAGGGAGCCTTCATTGTCGTGGCGGCAAGAATGGAAGGCCTCGCACAGCTGTGCGTCGCCCTGCCATCCCGGGAATACGCCGAATTCGTCTCGGAGGCGGCCCGGGAGGCCGACGGAGTGATCCGCCGCCAGGGGGGGGTTCCGGGAAATGCCGGGGAAGGCCGGTTCCGGGGCGTTTTCCCCTGGTCCGGATTCAGCGGAGAAACGGCAGGAAAAGCGATAACATGCGCCGTATTGTTAAAAAACAGGATAAACGCGCTCCGCCGGTCCTGGTCGGACAGGAAAGGGATGGACATACCGGTGGTCCTGAACGCCGGCGTCGCCTGGGGGGCGGGCGTCCTCGAGGATGCCGGACCCCTTGACAGGGCTCCCCTCGCCTTCACCGGGCAGGCCCTCCGCCATTCCGCCGGTCTCGCCGACCTCGCCCGGGGAGGGGCCGTCCTCGCCATGAAGGAACTGGTGGAGAAGGCTGAAGATGACCGTTGTTCCTTTCATTATGGTGTGTTAAAGAGAACGGCCGGGGGAGAGGAAAGGCGGGAGGAGGTTTATTTCCGCGCCGCCGATGGCCGGGCTGACGGCACCGCCGAAACGGAAGAGGCCCGTGAAGCGGTGTTTCTCGCCGTTACGGAGATCTTCGGGATAAAGGAAAAGGAATGAAAAAAACACCCGTTTTCGGGAGAGCACGCACAGGGATCCTGTTCCTCTGGCTGGCCTTTCTGTGTTCCCCCGCGCTCGGGGAGGCGAAAAGCGTCGTCTTTCCCATGACCATCGATTTTTCTCTTCTCCGGTCCATGGTGGTCTACACGACTTTTCGGGGTGTGGATGAATCGGTGGTGATCCTGGACGAGTGTGAAGGCTGCCGGAACATCACCCTGTCCCGGCCCCTCTACGGCGGAGAAGAAGGCCGGATCCGGTTCGAAACGCGGGTGTCCGTCCGCCTGGGGACCCCCGTCGGCGGCGACTGCCTGCTTCCCGTGACGTGGGAGGGCATCGTCGTTCTCTTCCAGCGGCCCGTCATCCTTCCGGGCACGTGGACCCTCTTCTTCGAAACGGAAGATTCCACCGTTCTCACGGTGGACCGGGAACCGGCCACGGTGGCCGGCCTCGTCTGGGATTTCGTCAAGCCCAGGGTCCACGAATTTCTGAAGACCATCACGGTAGACCTGGGACCGCCGGTGGCGGACGTGAAAGACACCCTTCTTCCCCTTTTCCGGGAAGACTCCCGGGAAAGGGCTCGGAAAATGTTCGAAAGCCTTCGGCCGGGGTCATTCACCGTCGACGGAGACGGGGGGGGGATCCGCCTGCAGGTCCTGGCGGAGCTGGAGGAATCGGCGGAAGGCCCTCTCGTAAAAACGGAGGAAAAAGAAGAGCTTTCCGATGAAACCCTGAACAGGTTTATTAACTCCTGGGAGGTGTGGGACACCTACCTCATCTCCATCCTCATGACCCTGTCACGGCAGCCCCTGACGGAAGAAGACCGGGAGATTCTCCTGACGACCCTCCTGGACGCCCGTTACCGGTTTGTCGATGCCCTGTCGGAGGAGAGTGACCGGGGTGATTTCGTCCGGGAGGAGTTCATCACCGCCTGGAAAAGCCTGTCGCCCGTCTTCCGCCGCCACCTGGGCGACGAGCCGTCACGGAACCTCTTCCGGTTCCTGGCTTTTTTCACGGCCTCCGACGCCCTGGAAACGATCGACCGGATCGGCCCCACCCTGGGGATCGAGATCAGCCGGAACGGCTGGATCCGCCTCATGGGGCTCCTGACGGACGAGAAGGAGCCACTCCTCCCCTATGATTACGGGGTGAGCGCAAAGCTGAGAAGGGTTCTGGGCCTGGGCCGGGCGCCGGACTTTCCCGGGCCCGCTTTCGAGGGAGAGGAATGGGACACCGGTGAAACGGAGGAAGGGGAGGCTCCGGAAGACGGGAAGGAGGGGGAGGTCCCGGAAGGCGGGGAGGCCGGGGATGTGGACGGCGGACCGGGGGACGCCCTGAGGAGATGGTCCGCCGCCTGGGCGGCGAACTGGATCTTTTCCCGGGCCTGGGCGGGGGAAGCCGAGGAATCCCCGCCGGCGGACCCTTCCATCCGGAAATGGGTCGTCGACCGTTCCAATCTCGACGCATACATGAAGCGGGTGCGAGGCCTCCTTCTGGAACAGGCCGACGGGGCCCTGAAGGAAAGCCGGATCCCGAAGGATTACAATGATCTCTACCATGACATCGTTCTTGCGGCGGCATGGCAGGAGAGCTGTTTTCGGCAGTTTCGGGAGAAAAAGGGAAAGATCCGGTACCTCCGGTCCTACAACGGAACGTCCGTGGGGATCATGCAGGTGAACGAGCGGGTCTGGCGGGGCCTTTACGAGGGCAACCGGCTGCGCTGGGACATCACGTACAACGCCATGGCGGGCTGCCGGATCCTGGAGCTGTATCTTTTCAAGTACATTCTGAACCGGCTGGACAGGATCGAAAAGGAGATCGCTCTCGATGACGACCTCGTTGCCCGGATGGTTTACGCCGTTTACAACGGCGGTCCCTCCCAGGTGAAAAAGTTTGCCGGCCGCGTGAAGTCGGGCAAATTCTACAACGCTGACATGCTTTTCAACGAAAAATACGAGTGGGTGAAAAAGAGGGATTGGGACAAGATCCGGAAATGCCTCATCGGCGGCTGACCCCCCGGCCGGGCTGGCGGACTCTTTGAGTCGCCGGGCAAATCCTGATATAATCTATTCGTTATGAGAACCGTGGAACTGATGATTTTCGATCTTGACGGCACCCTGGTGGATTCAGGGACGGACCTGACGGCGTCGGTGAACCATGCCCTGGCCCGTCTCGGGCTCCCCGGCCTGCCCAAAGAGCAGGTCATCAGCCACGTGGGCGACGGGGTGGGCAAGCTCATTGAACGGTCCCTGGGGGAAAAGGCCGCTTCCCTGAAAGACCGGGCCCTCGAGCTCTTTCTTTCCCATTACGAGACCCATCTCCTCGACGCGACGGTCCCCTACCCGGGCGTTCCCGAGGTCCTGGAACACTTCGCCCCGGTCCCGAAGGTGATCCTCACGAACAAGACGCACCGCTTTTCCGTGAGAATCGCCGAAGGGCTGGGGCTGGCGCCGTATTTCGAAGGCATATACGGGATGGACAGCCACCCCTGGGGGAAGCCGGACCCCCGGCTCCTGGGCGTTCTCCTGGAAAGGCACGGGGCCCGCCCGGAGAAAACGGCCGTTATCGGCGACGGGGTCAACGACGTGCTCCTGGCGAAAAACGGCGGGGCCGTGAGCTGCGCCCTCCTGAACGGTCTCGGGGACGGGGTGAAACTCCTGGCCCTCGAACCGGATTACGCCCTGGGGGACATCCGGGAGCTTCCCGGCGTCCTGTCCCCGCCGTGACAAGGCTTCCTGCTTCATGGATTTCATCGGAAAAGTCACAAGAACCATCGGCCGGTACGGCATGATTCAACAGGGGGACCGGGTCGGCGCCGCCGTCTCGGGGGGGCCCGATTCCATGGCCCTCCTCCACGCCCTTCTTGGTTACCGCGGTCCCGTGACCTTCACGCTGACGGTCCTTCACCTGAACCACGGCCTCAGGGGGGACCAGTCGGACGGCGACGAGGCCTTCGTCAGGGCGCACGCGGCGGACCTGGGCCTTCCCTTTCTCTCGAAAAAAGTCTCCATCGGGGAGATCCGCGAAAAGCGGAAGGGCACCCTGGAGGAACTGGGACGGGAAGAGCGGTACCGTTTTTTCGAGGAGGCGGCGGGGTCGGAAGGCCTTCAAAAAATCGCCCTGGGGCATCACCGGGACGACCAGGCGGAGACGATCCTCATGAACGTCCTCCGGGGAAGCGGACTGCGGGGCCTCCGGGGCATGGAACCGGTCCGGGAAGGTCGGTACATCCGGCCGCTCATCGAGACGTCCCGGGAAGAGATTCTCGCCTTTCTCGAGAAAAACGGCATCCCCTGCCGGCGGGACGAGACGAACGGGGATCTCCGGTACCGGAGAAACAGGATCCGGCACGACCTTATCCCGATCCTGGAAGAGCGATACAATGAAAACATCCGGGAAACCCTCACCCGGGCCGCGGCGGTCCTGAGAGAGGAAAATGACTTTCTCGAAGAGGAGGCACGGCGTGCGGCCCGGTTGTGGCGGCCCGGTCCCGGCGGCGAAAGGTTCATTCCCGTCGATGAGATCGCCGCCTGGCACCCCGCCCTGCGAAGGCGGGTCATCCGCGACCTTCTCGAGGGTTTCGTGGGTGAGAAAAGGCAGGTCCTTTCCGCCCACGTGGAGGCCGCGCTGGGACTCATGGAAGGAAGCCGGCGGGAGGGGAGCCTTCATTTCCCCCGGGGCGTGGTGGCCACGCGGGAAGGCAGCCTCGTCTGCATAGGGCGGAAGCCTCCCGGCCGGCAGCGCGGGGAAGACGCCGCCGGTGCCGGTGAAAGGCCCTCTTTCCGTTATCCCGTGACGATCCCCGGCCTGGTGGAAATCCCCGAGGCCGGCCGGGCCATCCGCTTCGATGCCGCGCCTCCGGACCGGTGCCGGCTCTCGCCGCGAAACGTCGTCTTCTTCGACCGGGACAAAACGGTCCCGCCGCTGTTTGTCCGCGGGGTGGAACGGGGGGACCGGATCCGGCCCCTGGGCGGTCCCGGTTCCCGGAAGGTCAGGGACATCCTGACGGACGACAAGGTTCCCCGGGCGGACCGGGAAAAGGTTCCCCTGGTTGTCGATGCCCTGGGGGTTCTCTGGGTGGCCGGCCACCGCCTGAGCGACCGCGTGAAGATCACCGGGGAGACGACACGGGCCGTTCGAGCCGAAATGATTTGATAAGATCGCTTTTATGTTATAAAGGAATCAGCTTACGGTTCTCCGCCCGGCGGCGGGGGGCCGGGGAAAAAGACGGACCTCAAGGAGTTCGACAAGGTGAATCCACTGCATAAGAATATAGCCCTCTGGCTGACCATCACCCTCGTTTTCATCTTTCTCTTCCAGATGTTCAACCAGCCCCAGAGAGGGACCCAGGAAATCCTCTACAGCGACCTCATGGAGTTCGCCCAGAAGGGCCAGGTGGCCGAGGTGACCATCAAGGGGGAGAACGTCGAGGGGAAACTGAACGACGGCCGTTTCTTCAAGTCTTACGCGCCCAGGGACTCGGGGCTGATCGCCCTTCTCCAGGAGAAGGGGACCCGGATCTCCGTCAAGCCCGCCGAAGGGAACAGCTGGTACATGACCATCCTCATCTCCTGGCTTCCCATCATCCTGCTTATCGGCGTGTGGATCTTTTTCATGCGCCAGATGCAGTCCGGCGGCGGAAAAGCCATGTCCTTCGGGAAGAGCCGCGCCCGGCTCATGACGGACAAGTCCAAGAAGGTCACCTTCGAGGACGTGGCGGGGATCGACGAGGCGACGGAAGAGCTCGAGGAAATCGTCGAGTTCCTCAAGGACCCCAAAAAGTTCACCCGCCTGGGCGGCCGCATTCCCAAGGGGGTGCTTCTCGTGGGCCCGCCGGGGACGGGGAAGACCCTCCTGGCCCGGGCCATCGCCGGGGAGGCCGAGGTTCCCTTCCTCACCATCAGCGGGTCCGATTTCGTGGAGATGTTCGTCGGCGTCGGCGCCTCCCGGGTGCGGGACCTCTTCACCCAGGGGAAGAAATACGCCCCCTGCATCATCTTCATCGACGAGCTGGACGCCGTGGGCCGGCACCGCGGGGCGGGCCTGGGCGGGGGTCACGACGAGCGGGAGCAGACCCTGAACCAGCTTCTCGTGGAGATGGACGGTTTCGAGTCCAATGACGGCGTCATCATCATGTCGGCCACGAACCGGCCCGACGTTCTCGACCCGGCCCTGCTCCGGCCGGGGCGTTTCGACCGCCAGGTGGTGGTTCCTCTGCCCGACATCAAGGGCCGGGAGAAGATCTTCCAGGTCCATGTCCGCAAAATCCCCGCAGGGGAAGACGTGAAGCTCGACGTCCTCGCCCGGGGAACGCCGGGGTTTTCCGGGGCGGACATCGAAAACCTGGTGAACGAGGCGGCTCTCCGGGCCGCCCGGGCGAACCGGGAACGGGTGATCATGACGGACTTCGAGTTCGCCAAGGACAAGGTCCTCATGGGAGCGGAAAGGCGAAGCCTCGTCATCACCGACGAGGAGAAGAAAAACACGGCCTACCACGAGGCAGGCCATGCCCTGGTGGCCCGGCTGACCCCCGGGACGGACCCCATCCACAAGGTGACCATCATCCCCCGGGGCCGGGCCCTGGGGCTCACCCAGCAGCTTCCGGTGGACGAGAAGCACACCTACACCCGGGAGTACCTCCTCAACGCCATCGCCATACTCCTGGGCGGGCGCGCCGCCGAGAGCCTCATCCTCAAGGACTTCACCACGGGGGCGGGAAACGACATCGAGCGGGCCACCGAACTGGCCCGGAAAATGGTCTGCGAGTGGGGCATGAGCGAGGACCTGGGACCCCTGGCCTACGGGAAGAAGGAAGAACAGATCTTCCTGGGGAAGGAGTTCGCCACCCACAAGGACTACAGCGAGGAGACGGCGGAAAAGATCGATCGGGAAATCACCCGGATCGTCCGGGAGAACTTCGACCGGGCCCGGGACCTCCTGTCCCGCCACATCGACATCCTCCACAAGATGGCCGGGGAGCTTCTCTCGAAGGAGGTCCTGAACGCCGAGGAGATCGACCGGATCATCGAAACCACGGATTCCGGGGAGGCCGCCCCCGGGGAGGAAATCCCCGGCGGCAGTTCCGCCGGCGCGCCCGCCACCGCCTGAACGGCGGCACCCCCGGTGAAGCCATGTGGCGGATGCAGTATTGCCAGTTCAATCACCCCGGCGAGATCGAGGCCGTCTTTCGAAAAATCGGCGTCCACTCCTACGGAAAGCGCGCCATGGCGACGAAGGCGGAAACCGTTCCCGTTTATCTCGAAGGGGTCCCGTGCAACGTCGGAAACATCCTCAAGCAGGAGATGCTTTCCCTCGGGGGGGATGCCGCCGTGTCCCGGGGAACGGTGGACTGTTCCCGGGAGCGGACGGACGTGCTCCTCATGGGCACCCGGAAGCAGGTGGAGGCCCTGGCTGCCAAGCTCGCCGTCCAGCCCTTCGGGCTCCGGACCCTTTCGGAACGGCTCAAAACCCTTCTCGGGCGCATCGCCCGGGACCGCTTCGTCCTCAAGACTCCGGAACGGGAAATTCCCCTGGGGCCGGAACCCCGTGTCATGGGGGTTCTCAACGTCACCCCCGACTCCTTTTCCGACGGGGGACTCTATGAAAAGGCGGACGACGCCGTCCGCAGGGGCCTGCGGCTCCAGGAGGAGGGGGCGGACATGGTGGACATCGGGGGCGAGTCGACCCGCCCCGGGTCCGACCCCGTCCCGGCGGACGAGGAGATGAGACGGGTCCTGCCGGTGATCCGGGAACTCAAGAAACGCCTTTCCATCCCCATTTCCGTGGACACGTCCAAGGCCGCCGTGGCCCGGGCGGCGGTGGAAGAGGGGGCGGAGATCATCAACGACATCAGCGCCCTCTCCTTTGACCCCGCCATGGCCGAGACGGCAGGCCGCGCCGGGGTTCCCGTGATTCTCATGCACATCCGGGGCGTCCCGAAGACCATGCAGCAGGGCGACCTGACTTACGGCGCCCTCATGATGGACATCATCGGGTTTCTCGAGGAACGAATCGCGGCGGCCCGGGCGGCGGGTGTGAACGAGGAGAACATCGTCGTCGACCCTGGGCTCGGCTTCGGGAAGACGGCGGAGGACAACCTGGCCATCCTGGGGCACCTGAAGGAACTCAAAACCCTCGGGAGACCGGTCCTGGTGGGTCCTTCCCGGAAGGGCTTCATCGGTAAAATCACGGGCGGGGAACCGTCGGGGAGGCTTGCGGGGACGGCGGCGGCCGTGGCGGCGGCGGTCCTGAACGGGGCGCACCTGGTCCGGGTGCACGACGTGGCTTTCATGAAACAGGTCGTCGCCGTGGCGGCGGCCCTCCGGGGGGACGAGAGGCCGTGACGGCAACGGTAGGCGTCGACATCGTGGATATATCCCGGGTCCGGAAGGTCCTCGAAAAATGGGGGGACCGCTTCCGAAACCGCGTCTTCACCCCCGGGGAAATCCGGTACTGCGAAGGGAAGCGCTTCCCCGCCGGGCACTATGCGGCCCGCTTCGCGGCGAAAGAGGCCTTTTTCAAAAGCGCCGGCGGGAGGCTTCAGGGAGGCTGGCGTTACCGGGACATCGATGTGGCGGCGGGCCCGGGCGGGCGTCCCGTTGTCCGGGTCGGCGGGCGTGTCGCGGAAGCCCTGAATTCCGGGGAACCCCTTCGGTGGGACGTCAGCCTGACCCACGAGAAAGGGTATGCCGTGGCCGTTGTTCTTTCTGACCGTCATCTTCCGGGGGACTGTCCGCCATGACGGAAGATCGTTTCCTGGTGACGATTCACTCGTCCGGCCCCGAAGAAACGGCCCGGCTGGGGCGGGTCCTGGGAACTTTCCTCGAAAGGGGGGACATCGTCGCCCTCGTGGGCGATCTCGGAACGGGGAAGACCTGCCTCACGTCGGGGATCGCCCGGGGGCTGGGCGTGCCGGAGGCGTATTTCATCACCAGCCCCACCTTCACCCTCATCAACGAATACCCCGGGCGGACCCCCCTCTTCCATCTCGACATGTACCGCCTTTCCGGCGTGGCGGACCTGGACGACATGGGCATGGATGAATATTTTTACGGAAACGGCGTCATGGTCATCGAATGGGCCGAAAAGATCACCGATCTTCTTCCGGAAAAGACCGTTCACGTTTTTCTCCACCATGGCGGCGGGGACAAAAGAAAGATTGAAATTTCCGCGAAATCAGATAAAAGGGCAAAATTACGGAAAGCGCTTGACGAGGGAGGATTCCGCTAAATGTCTTTAATCGTTCAGAAGTACGGGGGTACGTCGGTGGCGAACCTGGAAAAGATCGAGAGCGTGGCCCGCCGGGTGATCCGAGAAAGGAACGCCGGCAACGGCGTGGTCGTCGTTCTCTCCGCCATGGCGGGCGAGACGGACAGGCTGATCCAGCTGGCCCAGAAAGCGTCGGACAAGCCGGTGGAGCGGGAGTTCGACGCCCTCATTGCCACGGGAGAGCAGGTGACGGTGACCCTTCTGGCCATGGTGCTCAACCGGATGGGGTACCCGGCCCGGTCTTTCCTGGGGCACCAGGTGAAAGTTCACACGGACCGGTCCTTCACGAAGGCCCGGATCATGAAAGTCGACACCGACGCCATGTCCCGGGAGCTGAAACGGGGCGTCGTCGTCGTCGTGGCGGGTTTCCAGGGCGTCGATCCCGACGGGAACATCACGACCCTGGGGCGCGGCGGTTCCGACACCAGCGCCGTCGCCCTGGCGGCAGCCCTGAAGGCGGACGCCTGCGAAATCTACACCGACGTGGACGGCGTGTACACCACCGACCCCAACATCTACCACAAGGCGCGGAAGCTGAAGCGGATTTCCTACGACGAAATGCTCGAACTGGCCAGCGCCGGGGCCAAGGTGCTTCAGCATCGCTCCGTCGAACTGGCGAAAATATACAGCGTCCCGCTCTTCGTAAAATCCTCGTTTACCGATGACGATGGAACCTTAGTGACCATGGAGGACAAGGAAATGGAAAAAGAGGTCGTTTCGGGGGTGACCTACGACAGGAATCAGGCCAAGGTGACGGTGGTCCACGTGCCCGACCGGCCGGGAATCGCCGCCCGCCTGTTCACGCCCCTTTCCGACGAGAACATCCCGGTGGACATGATCATCCAGAACGCCAGCATCGACGCTTTCACCGATCTCACCTTCACGGTGGCCCGGAAGGACATCAGGGACGTGAAGCGCATGGTGGACCAGGTGTCCGTTGAAATCGGGGCCAAGGGCGTGGAATACGACGAGAACATCTCCAAGGTGTCCATCGTGGGGGTGGGCATGAAAAGCCATGCCGGCGTGGCTTCCCGGATGTTCACCGCCCTCGCGTCGGAAGGCATCAACATCCTCATGATCAGCACCTCGGAAATCAAGATTTCCTGCGTCATCGAAAGCAAGTACACGGAGCTGGCGGTCCGGGTCCTTCACGACGCCTTCGGTCTGGAAAACGACAACTGACAGAAAAGGAGAGCCCCGTGAACGGCCGCGGGCATCCCGCCCCGCGTCCCCCGTCGACGGGGCGGTCCGCTGAACCGGCATTGCTCCCCGCCCGGGGGGGCGCCTTACGGGAGGAGACGGTGTTCCGGGAAGACCAGATGAAGGGGGTAGCCCTTCTCCTCGCTCTTTCTCTCGCCTGGATCGCCCTGTCCCCGGGGGGAACAGCGGAATGCCGGCACGGCGGGACCCTGGTCCCGGCGGCGGGGGAAACAGGAGTCGTCGCGGCCTTCCGGGGAGACGAGGACAGGGAAGGCGTTTACGGCCTTCCCGAAGGGTCGGCGGTGAGAGACCTTCTCCGGGCGGCGGGGTGGAAGCCGCCGGCGGGGATTGAAGAGGCGGTCCTGGAACAGACGCTGCGAGGGGGCGACCGGGTGACCCCGCTGAAGGGTCCCGACGGGAGGCCCCTTCTTTCCATCGATGCGATGCCGGCGGCGGAGAAACTGGTCTTCGGCCTTCCCGTCGACCTGAACGAGGCGTCTTACGACGATCTCACGCGGATTCCGGGGATCGGCCAGAAGACGGCGGAGGCCATCCTCCGGCACCGGGAAAATTCCGGACCGCTCAAAAGCCTGGACGACCTGAAAGAAATAACGACCCTGGGCGAGCGGAAAATTTCGGAAATGGGAAAATACGCTTTTGCGGGGCCGGGAAAAGCCGATCCCTGAAGCATCGGGCGCTTGTTCGTTCGCTTGTTCTTTCTTGACAGTTTCGTGGAATCTGTGTTAATAAATCTGATCTTTAAAACCGTGTCGGGGCGTGGCGCAGTCTGGTAGCGTATCTGAATGGGGTTCAGAGGGTCGGAGGTTCAAATCCTCTCGCCCCGACCAGGAAAATCAAGGGGTTGCGGGAAAACCGTGACCCCTTTTTCCGTTTCGGGGGTCATTCTCTCCCCACTTTCAAACAAAAAAGGCCGCCCCGAAAGACGGCCCAGTTTCAGCCATTAAATTTTCACTCGGAAAATCCCTTTAAACTGTTATCCCTAATCGATGTCATTACTACCATTCGGGCTTATACCGCCCGCCACCATGTCGGTCAGCTTCCCATGCCGCTTCAGATCCGGCTTCTCGTAGATCTTCTTCTCAACTTTCTTCTCTTCATGTTTTTCCTTCATGGCTTCCACCCCTCACGGAATGTAAGAAATTCAAAAAAATAGGAAAAAACTTCCTGTCAGTCAAGGGTCTTCGTAACATTTAGACCCGTCCTGCCTCCTCCCCGGGAAAGGTCGTTGCTTTTCGGCCTTCCTGGAGCGGCTGGAAGGAAAAATATAAAGGCCGCCTCGAAGGACGGCCTGATTTTTATTTCCGGTCTTATTTAGGCTTCAACGTGACAAGCTCCGCCATCACGTCCGTCAGCTTCCCGTACCGCTTCAGTTCGGGCTTCTCATAGGCCTTCTTTTCCATTTTTCTCTCTTCAGGTTTTCCTATCATTGTCTCCTCCCTAAAATCTTGTGCAGCCCAGCGGAGTTTCAGGCCCAGTGTGTCCCTGCGCCATCACGTCCTTCAATTTATTGAATTTCGTCAGGACGGGCTTTTCGTACCTGGCCTTTTTGATCTCTCGATTTTCTTTTTTCTTCATACTCCCCCCTTCAGGCTGAAGATGGAATCAGAAAGACAGTAAGAAAAATTATGAAATGTGTCAAGTCTTATCAGAATTTTTATAACCTTGTCCTTATATGATTTCATCCCGGCCGAGGCAAAAGGAGGCCCGGACCCGGGGAAGATCGTTGATCGCAGGGCACCCTGGAATGTCAGGGCCGGAAAATAAAAAGGCCGCCCCGAAGGACGGCCTGGAGTTCGATTCCACGGCAGGATTATTTGAAGTTTGATCCGTTCGGCGGCCCGGCCGCGGCATCCTTCAGGTTCCCGCGAAAGGTGAGAACCGGTTTCTGGTAGACTTTCTTCTCTTCTTTTTCTTTTTTCTCTTCCCGGTATTCTTTCATAATCCCCTCCTTACAATCTCGTGCAGCCGAGTGCCCCTTCCGATACCCCCGCCGTCACGTCCGCCAGCTTCCCGAATTTCGTCAGGACGGGCTTTTCATAGGGAGCCTTTTTCCGTTCCTTCTTTTCTTCTTTCTTCATGGCCCCTCCTTAATGGTGAATAGGATATGTCATAAGATTATAGATAATTTCGTGCCTGTCAAAAAATATTAAAACGAAATAACAAAACGTTATGTCCCTGCCGGGTTTTATTTTCCCCCAATTCCTGGGTTTGAAACCTTTAACCGGATGAGATCGTTCATTCCGGGACTTGCCGAGGAGGCGCCGCTGATTACCGGCTTCAGGAATACAGGCCCTGGAGGCCGCAACGTAAGGGTCCCACCTGTCCATCACGATGGATGTCACATGATTCCGTCGTGATCTGACCGGCGGCGGACGGGTCTCTGAAATCCAGGGACCCGCCGGCGCTTCGTCCTTCCCGGCCATCCGCCGTCGGTCGGACACAGTCACAGGCGCATTGCTTTCGCTTTCCGTCGTTTCCGGGTTCGATCTACCCCTTTTTCAGGATTGCTTCCGCGCTCGCGGCGTCTTCGCTACTGTCGAAACTGATGTAAATGATGAACCGCGCCCCGATGACGGCCGCCGAGAAGCCATGAAGGTTGATTCCCGCCGCCGCAAGTTTTTCCGTCAGTACCGCGGCGACTCCCGGTTTGTTGTCTCCCTCCACGCGGAGCGACTTGAGGCTGCTCGTCACGTTGAAGCCCAAGGTTGAGGCGGCCCGGACCTCGGCGTCGCCCCGGAGCGGGGTGACGAACACAACCCCCTTGCCGGGTTGTTCCAGCGCCCGCCTGGCAATGATGAAATCGAGGTCCGCGCCGGCATCCTTCAGTCCGGAGAGTATCTTTGCCAGGCCGCCTGGTTCGTCCCTGATTGCGGCTGCCCAAACATCCACTCGTTCGACGATCAGATTCATCACATGACCCTCCTTTCTTCTTTGTCGTTCACCCTGGATGCCCTTTTCGGCCCTTCATTCCGCTTTCCCTTCCTGCATCACCTCCTTCTCACTCTTTAACATGGGTCGGTGTTTTCCCTACTTTTTCCTGACCATCCTGGTTATTTCGTCGACGATTTCCGGATTCGCCAGGGTCATGACGTCGCCCACGTCCGTGTCGTTGGAAATGGCGTTGAGAACGCGGCGCATGATCTTGCCGGACCGCGTCTTGGGCATGTCGGGCACGATCCAGACCTTTCTCGGCCTCGCGATCGCCCCGATTTCCGTTACAACGGCGTCCTGGACCCGTTTGGCGAGATCGTCGCTCGGCGTGCAGCCAGGCCTCAAGGCAACATAAAGATCCGGTTCCTTCCCTTTCAGTTCGTGCTTCACGGGTACCACGGCCGCCTCCGCCACCTCGCCGATGGTCAGGGCCGCGGACTCGATCTCCTTGGTTCCGAGCCGGTGTCCTGAAACATTGATTACGTCGTCGATCCGCCCGAGTATGCGGACGTATCCGTCGGCGGCGGTGACGGCGGCGTCACCGGTCATGTACGGCCAGTCCTGCCATCTCTTGCTTTTCGGATCCTTGCAGTATCTCTCGTAATACTGGCTGACGTAGCGGTCCCGGTCCCGCCAAATGGTCTGGAAACTGCCGGGCCACGGGTTCTGTATGCAGATGTTTCCCGCCTTCCCCGTGCCGGGGGGGACGACATTGCCGTCTTCGTCGAACACGACGGGATGAATGCCCGGCACCCCCGGGCCGGCGCTGCCGGGCTTCATGGGCTGAATCGCCGGCAGGGTGCTGCAGAGAAACCCGCCGTTTTCCGTCTGCCACCAGGTGTCGCAGATGGCCGCTTCCCCCTTCCCGACGACGTTGTAGTACCACTTCCACACCTCCGGTTCGATGGGCTCACCCACGGTGGTCATGTGTTTGAAGTGGTAATTGTATTTCTGCGGTTCGTCGGGGCCCAGCTTTCTCAAGGCGCGGATGGAGGTTGGCGCGGTGTGAAAAATGTTCACGTCCAGGTCCTGGGCGATCCGCCAGGGCCTCCCGGCGTCGGGGAAGGTCGGGACCCCTTCGTAAATGACCGTGGACGCGCACAGCGCCAGGGGGCCGTAAACGATGTAGGAGTGGCCGGTGATCCACCCTATGTCCGCCAGGCACCAGTACACATCCTCGGGGTGAATGTCCTGGATGTACTTGGATGTTCCGGTTACGTAGGCAAGGTACCCGCCCGTGCTGTGCTGGGCGCCTTTCGGCTTTCCCGTGGTGCCGCTCGTGTACATCAGGAACAGGGGGGCTTCCGCCGGCATGGGCACCGGGTCAACCCGGGCCCCGTAATACGTCTTCAGCAGGTCGTTGACAAAGAAGTCGCGCCCTTCCACCATCGGGGTCTTTGACGAATATTTGCCGGGATAGCGCTGCCAGACGAGAACCTTGTCCACCTCCTGGTTGTCCGCGGCCGCCCCGGAGATGGCGACGTCCGCCTTTTCCTTGTGGTCGAGCAACTGCCCGCCCCGGTGATAGGCGTCCATGGTGATGAGGACACGGCTTCCCGAGTCGATGATCCTGTCCGAACAGGCCTTTCCGCTGAAGCCGCCGAAAACCTGCGAGTGAATGATGCCGAGCCGCGCGCAGGCCAGCATGGAAATGGGAAGTTCGGCCACCATGGGCATGTGGAGGGTGACCATGTCTCCCGCCTTCAGGCCGCAGAAGTCCTTCAGGATTGCCGCGAACTCGTTGACCCTCACGTACAGTTCCCGGTAGGTGAGGTGCTCGACTCTTTCGTCTTCCGGTTCCGGTACGAAGTGAATGGCTGTCTTGTTCCTGTTTTTTTCAAGGTGCCTGTCGATACAGTTGTAACTGGCATTGATCCGGCCGCCGACGAACCACTTGAAAAAGGGCGCGTCGCTCGTGTCCAGCGTCGTGTGCCAGTATTCGTACCACGTCAAAAGGTCCGCGTATTCCTTGAAGCAGTTGGGGAAATTTTCCAGGCTGAAGCGCTCGAAGATGTCCGGGTCCGTCATGTTTGCCTGGGCGATGAAGCGGGCGGATGGATGAAAGAACTCCTCTTCCCCCCAGTGAACGGCAATTTCAGCTTCCGACGTTTCCGTCACCTCTTTCACGGTCATGGACGTCCTCCTTTCACATTCGGCATGAAACGCTCAGGGTTTCAGCCCGTTGAAGGTTACACGACAAAACCGCCACGGACAGGCTTTTCGGGAGAAAGAACACACGGTGCCGGAATCCTGTGGTCCCATGAGTTCGTCTGCCAGGGGAGACGGAAACGGGTGGTTGAAATCAAAATGAAAGGGCGAATCAGGTTCGGATCAACCCAGGATCTTCGAGATACGGGTATCGATGCGTAGGCCCGGGTGGCGGAGCGGGACGTCTGAACTTGTGAGCGTGAACCGGCAAGAGTCGAACACGTTTGCACAAAGGAGCCTGATAACTTTTTTATGTCACAGAGGAGGCGATATGGCAAGCGAATTTGTGTCAGGCTGCTGCAGGCCTCGGCCGGATGTCCCGGAGAGCGGATGGCGGCGTCCTCAACGGGAACCACACCCTTGACCGGGTCATGTCGACAGAGCGTAAAGTGCGATCTCACTCATTTTTTCACAGACGTCCATTGCGTTCCTTCTTTATGTTGACCTGAACATGGTCCGTGCCGGAGTCGTCGGTCATTCGGGGAAGGGGATACATTGGATTTGGCGGAAATGGATGGCAACCCTGCAGCGATCTCGAACCATCGCCCGGGGGCGGCTTTGAGAGGCAGGGCTTCCCGCTGGAGAGCGTCTCGGCAGACAGCCCGGAATTTCGAGAAAACGTCAGGAAGCGCCTGGGCATCGAGGGACCGTGAGAGTGATTCGGTTCCTGGCGGGGAGGGAGAGGCCTGTTCAGGAGCCCTTTTTGTCTTACAAGCTTGATTCCGGGTATGAAAAGGCACTTCTAAGGCCTGAAAACAGCCTTTTTGGGGAGGTATATCCTGACATATGAACAGGTTATCTTGGTCCGACCCCTTACCCCTTGAAGCCGAAAAGAAAGGCCGAAACCTGTCAAGACAAAGGAAGTACCCGTTGCCGCGTTTAATTCACTCCAGCTCCTCAAACCCGTTGTATACAGGGCCTCCCGTCATATCGCCCAGCTTACCGTGCCGGATCAGCGCGGGTTTTTCGTAGACCTTCTTTTCCTCTTTTTTCTCTTTTCGGTGTTCCTTCATGGCCCCCTCTCTAAAATCTTGTGCAACCCAGACCCGGCTATATCGGCCCTGTCTGTGGCGATTCGCCTGCCACCACGTCCGTCAGTTTCTTGAATTTTGTCAGGACGGGCTTCTCGTAGGTCGCCTTTTTCATTTCTTTCTTTTCATCTTTTTTCATGGCTCCCCCCCTTCGGTTTTCCTGTGAATCCGTTCAAAAATACGACGAATTCTTTCATCTGTCAAGGGACATGGAAAACTTATGGCCTGTCCCGGAATCGGTTTTTTCCCACTTGCCAAGGGAGAAAACCCGTCCCCGTGAAAAAAGGCCTGTCCCGAATGAATCGGCACGCCCGCTACCCCGCGTGGAGGACCCGGTGGTGTTACTTTTTATTTTTTTGTTCCTTTTTATCGGCCGCCCCGGGAAATGTCATTTCCTTCAGAAAATCCAGGAAGGGGGCGTAAACCTCCAGGGGGTTGACGGTTTTCGCGGACGGGGAGGCAAGTTCGCTCCCGAACTCGAGCCACTGCCCGAACTGTTCGTCCACGGCGGCTTTGTGGGCGAGATAGCCTCGAATGGCGTGCTGAAGATACTTCCCGAAAAATTCCTGGAGCACGGTGTCTCCGAACTGGATGCACAGGTGAAGGACGGGGACGGGCAGGAGCACGTTGTTTTTCCTCGCCTCTTCGACGAGAATCTGGGTCAGGGTGCCGGCGGTGACGTCCTCCCCCGTCCGGGCGTCGACGACTTCCACGCGCCGACCGTCCTTTATCCTCTCCGCCACCCGGGCCAGGGTCACGTAGCTGTTTTCCTCCGTGTCGTAAAGACGGCGGTTGCTGTACTTCTTTATGGTCAGGGTCTCTTCCATCCTTTGCTCCCCGATTTCTCAAGCGAAGGGGCTCGATGCCCGCCGGGGCAACACCGCCCGCTCATTATTGCTTCATTGCAATATCAATTCTGAAACTTGTAACCAATTTGAAAAAATATTGCAACAATAATTTCTTTTAATAACTCATTTTATTTTAATCACGGCGACTCGGGAGAAAAAATGTTGCAATGCAAAAAAAATATCTTGACAAGGGTCAAAACGGGGTTTATATTCAGGTTCAGATTTACAAAATAAATGGAGGTGATTCACATGGATCCCAAGAAAATGGCCAAGCAGACGTTGGATTTTTACCGGTCGACCTTCGAGAACTCGTTCAAGGGCCTGTCCATGCTTCAGGAGCAGTCCCAGAGGATGATGGACATGTACCTCGACCAGGCCGCGGGATTTCCCGAGGAAGGGAAAAAGGCGGTCCGGGACTGGGTAAACGCCTACAAGAAGGGCAGCCAGGATTTCAAGAAGACCGTTGACGAGAGTTTCGCCCGGCTGGACCGGTACTTCGCCACGGAAGAAAAGGAAAAAAAGTAGAAAAGGAAAAGGTTTCAGGAAAGGAGACCGACAATGGATTCGAGAAAAACCCTCAAACAGATGATCGACATGAACAAGGCGACTTTTGACAGCGCTTTTTCCACCATGACCATGATCCAGGAGCAGATGGAGAAAGTCATTGACATGTACCTGACCCAGGCGACGGGCAGGGACGCGGAGAGAAGAAAGGCCATCACCGAGTGGTCGAAGCTCTACCGGACCGGCTTCGATGCCTTCAAGAAGACGGTGGATGAGAACTTCAAGCGCGTCGAGACCTTCTTTCCCAAGGAAGGATAAGAAGAGGGAAGGCGTATGGAAAGGGGCATGGTTCCCATGGAAGTGGCGGAAGAGGTTCTCCGGTTTCAGGAGAAGATGACCGACCTGAACAGGAAGGCCGTTCTTGCGGCATTCGAGCAGGTCAAGGCATCTCAGACCTGCATCAACGGGCTCTGGCAGTATTACTTCGATTTCATGGAACCTTTCTGGGTGGCCCTGAAATCCTTTCAGGCCATGGAAAAGGTCAAGATCGGCGATCATGCCCCGGAAGACACGGCCCGTGACTATCTTGAGCTTTTTTATTTCAACCTCCAGATCGCCAAAACAGGGCTTTTAAGCACCATCCGTTCCGTCAACGAATACCATGCCAGGGAATGGGCGAGAGCTTTCACGGCGCTGCTTAACACCTGCACCGGGACGGAAGGCCCGGATATCCTGGCCTACTCGGAAAGAAAGGCAAAGATCTTCGAGGAACTGGTGTACAATTACAGCCGCGAGATCCGGAACATCGCCTCCGAGTTCGGGTTTCATTTCGAAAACGGCGGCTACGAGCGGGTGGCGGAAACGGACCGGTTCATTCTCTACCGGGTGTTTCCCACGGACCCCGCCGTCACGTCACGGGAAGACGGCAAGCCCGTGGTTATCATCCCCCCGTACGTGCTCGGGGCGAACATCCTCGCTTTTCTGCCCGGGGAAGGGAAAAGCTACACCCATGCCTTCGCCAACCAGGGTACTCCCACCTACATCCGGATCATGAAGGATGTGGCTGTGACGCCCGCCCTCGCGGTCATGACAGGCGAAGACGACGCCCGGGACACCCGGCTTTTCTGTGAAACGGTCATGAAAAGGCACGGCCGGCCGGTCACCCTGAACGGTTTCTGCCAGGGCGGATTCATGGCCGTCCTGGACATTCTTTCCGGTGAGCTCGACGGCCTCGTGGACGCCCTCGTCACCTGCGTCGCCCCCATGGACGGAACGGAAAGCCAGTCCCTGGTCGAGTATCTCGAGCACATTCCCCTGCGCTTCCGGGACCTGGGGTATGCCCTCAAGGCCCTCCCCGGCGTCGGGGAGGTCGTGGACGGCAAGGTCATGAGCTGGGTGTACAAGCTGAAGAGCATGGACAAGGAATCCCCCATTCACACCTTTTACCGGGATCTCATGATGTTCGACCGGCCCGACGACAGCGAAGTGAAGGTCAGCAAAACCGCCGCGGCCCTGAATCACTGGCTCATGTACGAGAGGAACGACCTGCCCAGGGGCATCACCCAGCTCAGTTTCGACTCCTACACGGTTCCCGTTACCCCGGACGGGACGCTTCCGGTCAAGCTTTTCGGAAAAACGCTGAATTTCAAGGGAATCCCGGAGAGGAACATCCCGTGGCTCCTGTGTTACGCCGCCAAGGACGACCTGGTTAACCCCGAGGCCGCCCTGGCGCCGCGGAAGTACATCGACGTCGAGGTGACCGTTTTCCCGCGGGGGCACGGCGCCATCGCCACATCCTGGTCCAATCCCACCTCGGAATGCGCCCTTCACACCGTTTTCGGGAAAGAAGGATACCGGGGTCCCGTCCGGTTCCACCTCGATCTCGAGGCGGCGGGCCCGGCCGGGAAGGGCAGGCCAACCCCGAGGAAAGCGGCTTGAAAGAGGTGACCGGCATGGACAGCAGGTTTCTCGAGTTCTGGGGGAATGTCCTCCTGTCCGCCGCGAAAGGACAGCGGCGGGTGGAAGACTTCAACCGGTGGATTGAGCAGGGGTTCCAGGGCTTCCAGGAGTTCGGGAATCTTCTCGCCGGAATTTACGGTCTCAAGGAGAAACCGGCCCCGGAAGAAGGGGGCGGTGACGCCTGGGAAGAGGCCCTGCGGAATTTCCGGAAATCCTACGAGGAATACATGAACCTCATGGGGATGGTTCCCCGGGAGGAGTACCGGAAGCTCGCCGAGGAATGCGCGCGGCTGAAGGAAAAGGTGGCGGAGCAGGAGGCGGTCATCGGACGCCTCCGCGGGGAAGCGGGGTGGGAAAACGCCTCCCGGGACGAGGTCGTCCAGGGCGTTCAGGATCTCATGACGCGCCAGACGGAACAGTTCCAGGAACTGATGAAATCCTATGTCGCCGCCTTCGAGAGCGCCTCGCGGGACAGGCGTGAAAAAAGCGGGGAAACGAAAAAGAAAGAGGGAAGGGGGAAAAAATCATGACGGAAAAGGATCGTGAACGAGGCCGCGGGGAAAACGAACCCCTGGAGTCCTTGACGAGGGCCTCTCTCGACTTCTGGGAATCGACGGCCAACCTGTGGTTCGGGGTCATGAAGACCGCCGCCGAGGGGCAGGGCTTTCCCGGGGCCGACAGTGAAGCGGGAACGGCGGACCGGAAGAAGCCGGGAGCCGGCGAAGACCCCCGGGCGGCCTTCGACCAGTTCTGGCAGGCCTATTTCCGGAGCCTTCAGGGTTCGGGTGACGCCCCGTCGGGGGCTATTCCCGAAATGGCCCTGAAGATCATGGAACCCCTGTGGAACCAGCTGGCCTCCTTTTCGCCGCCCGCGTCGGAGGAGCGAAAAAAGAGCTTCGAGGACATTTCTGAATTCTTCCGGAAGGTATCCCGGGCCTGGTTCGGCTCCTACGAGGAGGAAATGCGGAAATACCTCAACCTGCCCCAGCTCGGCCTGATGCGCTATTACCAGGAGCGCCTCAACCTGACCGTCGACCGTTTCCAGGCCTTCCGGGGCCGGCTCATGGATTTCGCCCACCTTTTCTATGCCCCCATCGAAGAGTCGGTCCTCATGATGGAGGAGGAAATGCTCTCCGGCGAGGGGAAGAAAGCGGAAATTCTCGAGGATCCCCGGGCCTGGTACCGGACCTGGATCGGGAAACTCGAAAAGAGATACCTGGACATGCTCCGGTCGCCCGATTACATCGACACGCTCCGGGAGACCCTGAAGGCCCTCTACGAGTACCGGAAGGTCCGGCAGCAGTTTCTCATCGACCTCCTCCAGGATCTTCCCATCCCGACAAACCGGGAAATGGACGAGGTGTACAAGGATCTCTACAGGATCAAGAAGCGGTTGACAGCGCTCGAAAGGAGGGAAAGGGGTCATGAAAAACGATAAAACGGCCGGTCGCAAAAGCAGCCCGATGGGCATGACCATGGACCTTCTCGCTTCCAGGATGGCCGTTGAACCGATCAAGATGGCCGAGCGGATGAGGGAGGCCCGGGAAGTCCTTCTCAGCCCCTTGAAGACGGACATCGCCAAGACTCCCTACGAGGTCGTCTACGAGGACGACCGGGTCCAGCTGAAGCACTACCGGCCGGAGGAAGTGCGCTACAATTTCCCCCTCTTCATCGTCTATGCCCAGGTGAACCGGGAAACCATGCTCGATCTCCAGCCGGGGCGGAGCGTCGTGGAGACCTTTCTCCAGGCGGGCCTGGAAATATACATGATCGACTGGGGGTACGCCACGCGGAAGGACCGGTACCTGACCCTGGACGACCACATCAACGGCTACATGAACGACATGGTCGACTTCGTCCTGAAAAAACACGGCGTGTCCCATCTCCACCTCATGGGGATCTGCATGGGCGGGACCTTCTGCGTCATGTACACGGCCCAGCACCCGGAAAAAGTGAAAAACCTCGTCACCACGGTGACCCCGGTGAATTTCGACACCGAGCAGAGCCTCCTCAACGTGTGGGCCCGGTCCATCAGCCCCGACGAGCTCGTGGATGCCTACGGAAACGTCCCGGGCGATTTCATGAACCTGGGCTTTCTTCTCCTCAACCCCGCCCGGCTCATCATCGACAAGTATGTCGGTTTTGTCGAGAACGTGAACAACCGGGATTTCGTCGAGAACTTCCTCCGCATGGAGAAATGGATCTTCGACAGCCCCGACCTTCCCGGGGAGACCTTCCGGGAGTTCATCGACGCCATGTACCTCAAGAACCTCCTCATCAAGAACGAGTATGTCCTGGGCGGGAAAAAGGTGGATCTCAAAAACATCACCATGCCGATCCTCAACATCTACGCCCGGTACGACCACCTGGTCCCGCCGGAGGCCTGCGACAAGACGACGTCCATGGTCGGGAGCACCGACAAGGAGGACCTGTGCCTCGACACGGGGCACATCGGGATCTATGTCAGCTCCAAGACCCAGAAGGAATTCGGCCCCAAGATCATCCGGTGGCTCAGGGAGCGGGATGGCGAGGAGAAGGCCGGGGAGCCGGCACCGAAACCGGCCCGCGCGAAAAAGCCTCGGGCCCGGACAGGCAGCGGAAAGAAAAGCGCCGCCGCGGCGGCGCCGGAGCCGGCATCTGCAAAGGAGCCGGGGGCAAAGACCGGGAGGAAGGCGAAACGTGTCGCCCCGATGGCGCCCGAGCCGGAACCCGTAAAGGAATCGCCGGCAGACGCCGGGAAGAAGGAGGAGGATGTTGCCGTTGCGGTGAGGCCCTCTGAGTCGGTCCCGCCCGCCGAATCGATTCCGGCCCCGCCAAAGGCCCCGGAAGCGAAAGCGAGGGCCAGGGGGAAGACCCCGGCGAAAAGAGCGAAGAAACCCTGATGTAAAGGAGGTTTCCCCGAAGAATGGCAAAGAAAATGAACAAGATTCAGGCGATCGGACGGATCAGCCGGGCCTTCGCATTGACGGGCGGCAAGGATCGCCTCCTTGAAGTCATCACGCAAAGCGCCGTGGAAACCATGGAGGCGAAGGCGGCCTGCCTTTTCCTGTACGACGAGGAGAAGGACACCTACGTGGCCAGGGCCCAGACGGGCCTGTCCCCGGACTACATGCACACGAGCACGCAAAAGGCCCGGGAGATCAACGCCTCGTTGCTGGAAAAGGGGTATCTCCACTTCCGGGACGCCCTCTCCGATCCCCGGCTCGAGAACCGGGAAGCCAAGCGGGCCGAGGGTATCGCCACCATTCTCGTGGTGCCCGTCATGGTGGGCGGAAACGCGATCGGCGTTCTTTCCCTATACACCGCGGAACCGAGGGATTTCACGAGAGGCGAGATCGATTTTCTCTCGATCCTGGCGGAGCAGGGGGGCATGGCCATCGAAAACATCCGTCTCGTCGACGACATCCGGGAGAGGACGAGACTCTTCTACGATCTCGCCGCCGGGATGGCGTCGAGCCTGGATCTCGAAAAAATCCTGGAAACCCTGACGCAGGACGTGTCCCGGGCCCTCGACGTCAAGGCCGCCTCCATCCGCCTCCTCGACGAGGACAGGACGACGCTGCGCCTGGCCGCGAGCCACGGCCTCTCCGATGAATATCTCAAGAAAGGGCCCGTGTCGGCGGAAAAAAGCATCGCCGAGGCGCTCAAGGGCCGGCCCGTCACAGTCCGGGACGCCTCCCGGGATCCCGGCGTCCAGTACCGGCAGGAAAAGACCCGGGAAGGGATCGCCTCCATCCTCTCCGTTCCCATCATGTCGAAGGAAGAGGTGATCGGCGTCCTCCGCCTTTACAGTGCCGTACCCCGCGAGTTCACCGAGGAGGAAGTCCAGTTCGCCTGCGCCCTGGCCCTTTTCGGCGGGATCGCCATACGGAACGTGAAGCTATACTCCCGGCTGGAAAGCGACATCCAGGATCTCCGGGAGAATTACTGGATCTTCAAGACCTGGTTCTGAAAAACGGCCAGCGAAAGGAGGGGGACTGAAATGATCGGCAAGACAATAGCTCAGTTGAACATCGGCGACACCGCCGAGTTCGGTAAAACCATTTCCGAGTCGGACGTGTATCTTTACGCGGGAATCACGGGGGACATGAATCCCATCCACATCAACGAATCCTACGCCAAGACCACCTTCGTGAAAACGAGGATCTGCCACGGCATGCTTTCGGCGGGCATGTTCTCCACCATCCTGGGAACGAGCCTGCCCGGCCCGGGAACGATCTACCTGAGGCAGGAGGTGGACTTCATCGCCCCCGTGAAGATCGGGGACACCCTGACCGCCCGGGTGGAGATCATCGAGAAGGACGACAAAAAAAACCGTCTCCGGCTGAGAACGTCGTGTTTAAACCAGGACGGCACCATGGTCATGGACGGGATCGCCGTCGTGAGCCCCCCGAAAGAACCCAAAAAACCGGAATAGACAAGGCCTGAAAATCTGGCTTCCCGGCGTGAACCGGGACGGGTGCGCGCCCCCGGCGGCGGCCCGTCCCGGTCCGGCCGGCAGCTGTGTCCCTCGCCGGCAACAGGCCGACGCTCCGGTCAACAGGCCCGGGAGAGCCCATCACCGGTTCTTCTGGAGCCCCTTTCCCGAAACAGCCTTCTCCCGGGAACGACCATTCATTCCTGTCCCGCCCCACCGTTTTAGAATTGACAAGCCGTTGGCGTATTGTCTATGAAAAAGACTCCGGCGGATGAAAGACGCGCCGGGCCTCGGGGCTGTTTCCCGTACCCGGGGAAACGTATGTTCGCAAGAGGAATCTCCATGGCGTGGCACGAAAGAGACGTGGGGCAGGTGATGGAAGACATGGGGACCTCGTCCAGGGGCCTTTCCGCGGCGGAGGTGTCCCGGCGCCTCGGTGTTCACGGTCCCAACGCCCTCGTCGAGAAGAAGCGGAAAACGCCCCTCGTCATGCTGGCGGACCAGTTCAAGGATTTCATGATCCTGGTCCTCATCGCCGCCGCCCTCGTATCGGGCTTCATCGGCGAGTTGACAGACACCGTCGCCATCGTCGTCATCGTCGTTCTCAACGCGGTCATCGGGTTTGTCCAGGAATACCGGGCCGACCGGGCCATGGAGGCCTTGAAAAAAATGGCGGCCCACGGGGCGACCGTCGTGAGGGATGGGCGGGCTGTCCAGGTTCCCGCGGAAGATCTCGTCCCCGGTGACTGGGTTGTCTTCGAGGCGGGAAACGTGATACCGGCCGACATGAGACTTGCCGAGGCGGTGCAGCTGTCGCTGGAGGAAGCGGCCCTGACCGGTGAGTCCATGCCCGTGGAGAAGAGGGTCGACGCCCTGGAAACGGGGCACCTGCCCCTGGGAGACCGGCGGAACATGGCCTACAAGGGGACGTTCGTCACTGCCGGGCGGGGCCAGGGGATCGTGGTCGCCACGGGGATGGACACGGAGTTCGGCAGGATCGCCGCCATGCTCCAGGAGGCGGGGGAGGGCGAAACACCCCTTCAGAAAAAGCTTGCCCATTTCGGCCGGAAACTCGCCCTGGCCGTCCTCGCCGTCTGTGCCGTTATCCTGGTCATCGGCCTCCTTCGGGGAGAGCCTTTCATGCTCATGCTGCTCACCGCGATTTCTCTCGCCGTGGCGGCCATTCCCGAGGCGCTTCCCGCCGTCGTTACCATTGCCCTGGCCCTGGGGGCCCGGAAACTTGTCCGTCTCAACGCCCTCATCCGCAGGCTTCCCGCCGTGGAAACCCTTGGTTCCGTGACCTACATCTGCTCCGACAAAACGGGAACCCTCACCATGAACCGAATGACGGTGGCGGAAATCTACGTGGACGGTAAACAGGTCCGGGCGGAACGCCTTCCCGCCCCCGGGGGGGAGGATACCCCCGCCGCCGTTCTCATGGCGGCCCTGGCGCTCTGCAACGATGCCCGGGAGGTCGCCGGCGGCGACGTCACGGGGGACCCGACAGAAACAGCCCTTTACAACATGGCCCGGCGCCATGGATACCTGAAAGAGGACCTCCAGGCCCGGCACCGGCGGATCGCGGAAATCCCCTTCGATTCGGAAAGGAAATGCATGACCACCTTTCACGAGTGGCCGGGCGGCTCCGTGTCCTTCACGAAGGGGGCCACCGACGTTCTCCTGGAAAAGGCCCGGCGCGTCTGGACATCCCGGGGGCTCGAAAACCTCGATGCCGACGGGGTCCGTAGAATCAATGACCGGATGGCCGCCGAGGGCCTGCGGGTGCTTTCCGTGGCCATGAGGAGATGGACGGCCGTTCCCGGTGACCTGTCGCCGGCGAACGTGGAGGACGACCTGGTCTTTCTCGGCCTGGTGGGAATGATGGACCCGCCCCGCGAGGAGGCCGCCGAAGCCGTGGCCCTCTGCCGGCGGGCGGGCATCCACGCGGTGATGATCACGGGAGACCACCCGGTGACCGCTGAAACCATTGCCCGCCGCCTGGGGATGCTGGAGGACGGTGATGGCGCCGTCGTGACGGGCCGGGAACTGGCCGGGATGTCCCAGGAGGCGTTCATGGAGCGGGTCGAGGGGATCCGGGTCTACGCCCGGGTGGCCCCGGAGCAGAAGCTTCGAATCGTGACGGCCCTCCAGGGGCGGGGGCAGTACGTCGCCATGACGGGAGACGGCGTCAACGACGCGCCGGCCCTGAAACGGGCCGATATCGGCGTGGCCATGGGAATCACCGGCACGGACGTTTCGAAGGAAGCCGCCTCCATGGTTCTCCTGGACGACAATTTCGCCACCATCGTCAGGGCCGTCAGGGAAGGGCGCCGGATCTTCGACAACATCCGCAAATTCATCAAGTACACCATGACAAGCAACTCCGGGGAGATCTGGACGCTCTTTCTCGCCCCCCTCCTGGGGCTTCCCATTCCCCTGTTTCCCATTCACATTCTCTGGATCAATCTCGTCACCGACGGCCTTCCCGGCCTTGCCCTGGCGGCGGAGCCGGCGGAGAGGGGGGTCATGGAAAGGCCGCCCCGGCATCCCCAGGAAAGCATTTTTGCCCGGGGGCTCGGTGTTCACATCATCTGGGTGGGGCTCCTCATGGGGTTCGTCACCCTGTTCACGCAGGCCTGGTCCCTCAAGAACGGTCTCGCCCACTGGCAGACCATGGTGTTCACCGTTCTGTGCCTGAGCCAGATGGGCCACGTCATGGCCATACGATCCGAGTCTGAGTCCCTTTTCAGGCAGGGGCTGTGGTCGAACAGGCCCCTTCTGGGCGCCTTTGTCCTGACGTTTCTCCTGCAGATGGCGACCATTTACGTTCCCGCCCTGAACCCCGTGTTCAAGACGGCCCCCCTGACCCTCGCGGAACTCGTCATGACCCTTCTCCTGTCATCCATCGTCTTCTTCGCCGTCGAACTGGAAAAGCTCGTAAAAAAAAGGGACAGATTCATTTAATTCAACGATATGACAAATACTTAGACATCCTGTTGGTCATTTTCCCTGTTGGAGAAAAAGGGGACAGATTTATTTAATCCGAATATATGACAAACAAAAAATAAATCTGTCCCCTTTTTTATTCCTTGACCCGTCCTTCCGGGGACGCTATAAAAAAACGGGCTTTTTCGACGGAATCCCCTTTAATGAATTCTTCTTCAAGCCCCTTTCTTATTTCAAGGCGTTTCAGGGCAAGGCACTCTCCCGTGCGGGTGAAGCCCGGAAGGGATGAGATCAATAAGGAGGGCATTCATGCTGAAAACCTTTGGAGAAAAGACGAAGAACTGTTTCCTCTGCGGTACGGAAAGCGTTCACACGGGGGTTATTTCAACGGCCTCCCTGGGTTCGACGGACCTCGATTCCAGGCCGCCGGAACCGGAACGTTCCAGCCTGTCGTACTGGATTCACAGCTGTCCGTCATGCCGGTACTGCGCCCCGGACCTGTCCGAGGGGGACAAGGCTTACGAAGCCGTGGTGAAAAGTGACGCATACCGGAAGACGCTGGAAAATTCCGCTTACCCGAGACTGGCCAACCAGTTTCTGTGCTGGTCTCTTCTCCAGGAAAGCCAGAAAGAGTATCAGAAAGCGGGATGGGGAGCCATTCACGCCGCCTGGGCCTGCGACGACGCCGGGTTCGAGGAAGGGGCGACGGCCGCCCGGAAAAAGGCGTCCGATCTTTTCATGAAGGCGCGGGAAAACGGCCAGTGGTTTGCCGAAGACGCCGGGCTGGAGGAGGCGATCCTGGTGGACCTGCTCCGGCGGGCCGGTCAGTTCGAAGAGGCCCTGAAAATCTGCCTGGAGCGGCTGAAAAAAGAACCGGAGGAAACGGTCAGGATCATTCTTCAGTATCAGAAAACGCTGATCGAAAAACTCGACAGCCAGGGTCACACCGTGTCGGACGCCATGAAGACGTCCCATTCGTGAAGAGAAAGAAAACCGAATCCCCATATTTTTCTTGACAACAGCGGTTGAGTCTGGTACCTCGGCTTCGGACCGCCTGGATCCGGTTACGGACTGGGACGGAGAGAGTCGACGGATGACCGTGAATGAAAGCCTCCCGTCTCAGAGGGGAGGCTTTTTTTTTCGAAAGGACGGGCAGACCATGAAAATCATCGAATCTCCCGAAAAAATGCAGCAATTCTCGGAATCCCTGAGGCTTGCCGGCAAAAAGATCGCCTTCGTTCCCACCATGGGGTATCTCCACGAAGGGCATCTCATGCTGATGAGGGAGGGGCGAAAAAGAGGGAACTGCCTGGTCACGAGCATTTATGTGAACCCCACCCAGTTCGGGCCGGGGGAGGATTTCGAAAAATACCCGAGGGACCTTGATCGGGATCTCAAGCTCTCCGAGGATGTGGGGGTGGACGTCGTCTTTTACCCCTCCAACGAGGCCATGTACCCCGAGGGCTATCAGACCTTTGTGAATGTGGAGAAGGTGACCCGGAATCTCTGCGGCCGGTCGCGGCCGACCCATTTCCGGGGGGTGACGACGGTCTGCGCCAAGCTTTTCAATATCGTCAAGCCCCACGTGACCGTTTTCGGCAGAAAGGATTACCAGCAGCTCGTGACCATCCGCCGGATGGTTTCCGATCTCAACATGGACCTGGAAGTCGTGGGTATGGCCACCCTGCGGGAGCCCGACGGGCTCGCCATGAGTTCCCGGAACACCTATCTGAAGCCCGAGGAGAGGGAATCCGCCTTGAGCCTCAGCCGGGCCCTGCGCCTGGCCGAGACCCTGTACGAGAAGGGGGAGCGGGACGCCGGGAAGATCCTGGACCGGGTGACCGCGTTCATCGGGTCTCACCCCCACGCCAGGATCGATTATGCCGAACTGTGTGATGCCGAATCGCTGGAGGACGTCGAACGGATCGAGGGAAAGGCCGTTCTCGCCCTGGCGGTCCGCGTGGGTCTGCCGAGGCTCATCGACAACCATGTCCTCGGCGAGCCCCTGGATATTCCATAAAATAACGCGCAAGCGACCGGAGAGTGGTGAGTCATGGAGAGAATCATGTTGAAGTCAAAGCTTCATCGGGCGACGATCACCGAATCCTGCCTGGATTACGAGGGCAGCATCGCCATCGACGAGAACCTGATGGAGGCGGCGGATTTTCTACCCTATGAGAAAGTGGACATTTACAACGTTTCCAACGGAGAACGCTTTTCCACCTACGTGATCAGGGGTGAACGGGGGTCGGGCGTCATCTGCCTGAACGGGGCCGCCGCCAGGAAGGGATCGCGGGGGGACCTGATCATCATCGCCAGCTATGTGAACGTGGAAGACCGGGAGGCCCGGAACTGGAAGGCCCGCTGCGTTTTCCTCGACGGGAAAAACAGGATCAAGACGAAGAAGGATTGACCGGCCGGACGCACTTCCGGCTTTTCACCTGACCCATGACGAGGGGCGGTTCGCTTGACGGACCGCCTTTTTTCATGGGTGGAAAGAGTCGTTGATAAAGCCCGGCCTTTCTGCTAAGGAACCAGACTGCCGGCACTTTCCGATATCACAGGCTCGGGACAGATGAAAAACGCCCTCAAGAAAATTTTTCTCACAGGCCTCGCCGCCACCGTTCCCATCAGCGTGACCGTCTACGTGCTCTTCATCACTGTCCGCATGATGGACAGCCTCATCCAGTTCATCCCCCCCCGGTTTCATCCCGACCGCTTTCTCCCTTTCCACATCCCGGGCCTGGGGATCATCTTCACCATCCTGTTCATCTTCGCCGTGGGGCTCGTCACCCGCAGCTACCTGGGCAAGAAGTTCGTCGGCCTCGGTGAGTGGCTCGTCGACAAGATTCCCCTTGTCCGAAGCATTTACAAGGCGGTGAAACAGTTCATCGAGGCCCTCTTCGGCGACAGGAGCATGAGCTTCCGGCGGGTGGTCCTCATCGAGTATCCCCGGCCGGGCATCTACTGTATCGCCTTTGTCACGGGAATCGCCAAGGGCGAGGTTCAGAAGAAGACCACCGGAACGGTCCTCAACCTCTTTGTTCCCACGACGCCGAACCCCACGTCGGGTTTCTATCTCATGATCCCCGAGAGCGACGTGGTCAATCTCAACATGACCGTGGAGGACGCCTTCACGCTCATCATATCGGGGGGGATGATCTCGCCGCCGGTGGGCAGCGGGAACAGCGCCCCCGGAACGGGGAACCGGAAAGAATAAACGAGGAGGCTGAGGAATGCTGATTTCATCGGAGGGAATCAAGCAGGGCCACCCGGACGTGGTGGCCGACACCATCGCGGCCCATGTCATCGCCCAAATCCTGGACGAGGAGGCCGAGCTGGGCCTCGATGTCTTCAATATGCCCCACTGCGGCCTCGAAGTCTTTCTGGGCAAGGGGTTCTGCCTTGTCGGGGGTGAAATTTCCACCCGGGTTTACGTGGACATCGAGAAGATCGTCCGGCAGACCGTCCTGTCCCTGGGGTACAGCGACGCCGCCGTCGGTCTCAACGGCCATTCCATGGGGGTTCTCACGGCGGTCATTCCCCAGTCTCCGGACATCAACATGGGAACCCGGGCGGACCTGGGAAAACACCGCGAGATCGGGGCGGGGGACCAGGGGATCATGTACGGTTTCGCCTGCGACGAAACCCCGGAACTTCTGCCCCTTCCCTATGTCCTGGTGAACCGCCTCATGCGGACTTTCGAAAAGTGCGGAAACCCCGTTTTCGCCCCCGACGGCAAGGGGCAGGTCACCGTGGAATACGATGCCGGGGGACAGCCCCGACGGCTCGCCAAGGTGCTCATGTCCAACGCCGTGGACTACCGGATGGTGACGGACAGCCGGGAGAGCGTGGAGGAAGAGGCGAAGAAAATCGCCTTCGGCTGCCTGAAGGACTGGGTCGACGACAGGACGGAATTCCTGTTCAACCCCACCGGGGAGTGGCAGGCCGTCCATTCCTGCAGCGCCGCCGATTCGGGGGTCACCGGGCGGAAACTGGTGTGCCAGTTCTACGGGGCTCACCCGGGGGCCCAGCTCGGCGGCGGGTCCGTGGTGAACAAGTCCCCCGAGAAGGTTGACTGCAGCGCCGCCTTCGGCGCCCGTTACGCCGCCAAAAACGTGGTGGCCGCCGGCCTGGCCCGGAAATGTTCCGTTCAGCTCGCCTACGCCATCGGCGTCGCCCGGCCCCTGTCGGTGAACGTCCACACCTTCGGGACGGGGGTCCTCCCCGACGAGGACCTGTCGGTCCTGGTGGAAAGGGTCTTCGATTTTACCCCCAAGGGGCTCATCGAGTCCTTCGATCTCTTGAAAGGCGACATGTACAGGCGCATCGCCGTCACCTTTTTCCTTGATGATTTTCCCTGGGAAAAGGCGGACCGGGCGGATGTCCTGAGACGGGAAGCGGGCCTGTAGCTCCGGGATAGCGCCCGAATGCCGGGAGGGAAGAAGGCTCTCCGCCCCCCCGTCACGACCGCCCGACCGGTGACGGACCAATAAAAGAAAAGAAAGGAAGACCATGGAGTTTCACATCAAAGATCCGGGGCTGGCCGATGAGGGCGCCCTCAAGGTAGAGTGGGCGAACCAGAGCATGCCTGTCCTGAACAGCATCCGCCGGCGGTTCGAACGGGAAAAACCCCTGAAAGGGGTTGTCCTGGGGACCTGCCTTCATGTGACCACGGAAACGGCCAGCCTCGTGGAAACCCTGAAGGCCGGGGGGGCGGACGTGTACCTGTGCGCCTCAAACCCCCTGAGCACCCAGGACGCCGTGGCGGCCTATCTCGTCCGCCACAGGGAGATTCCTGTTTTCGCCGTCCGGGGAGAAGACACGGAAACGTACTACAGTCACATCAACGCCGTTCTCGACCGGAACCCCACCATGACCATGGATGACGGGGCCGATCTCGTTTCCACCATCCACCGGGACCGCCCGGCCCTGGCGGAACGGGTTGTCGGCGGTACGGAGGAGACGACGACGGGCGTGATCCGCCTGCGGGCCATGGCGGAAGACGGCGTTCTCCTGTTTCCCATGATCGCTGTGAACGACGCCGACACGAAGCATCTTTTCGACAACCGCTACGGAACCGGCCAGAGCACCATCGACGGGATCATCCGGGCGACGAACCGCCTCATCGCCGGGTCCGTCTTCGTCGTGTGCGGCTACGGCTGGTGTGCCCGGGGGCTGGCCATGCGGGCCGCCGGCATGGGGGCTTCGGTGGTGGTCACCGAGATCGATCCCCTGAGGGCCCTGGAAGCCGTCATGGACGGCTACCGGGTCATGCCCATCGCCGAGGCTTCCCGAATCGGAGATTTTTTCTGCACCCTCACGGGAGACATCAACGTGATCCGCAAGGAGCACTTCCTCGACATGAAGGACGGGGCCATCGTTTCCAACTCGGGGCACTTCAACGTGGAGCTCGATATCGCCGGTCTCGAGGAGGCCTCGGTGAATCGCCGCCCGATCCGGGAGCACATCGGCGAATACACCCTGGCCGACGGCCGGCGGATCTATCTTCTCGGCGAGGGAAGGCTCGTGAACCTGGCTGCCGCCGAAGGGCACCCCTCCAGCGTCATGGACATGAGTTTCGCCAACCAGGCCCTTTCGGCGGAGTATCTCGTCAGGGAAGGCGCGACCCTGGACAGGAAGGTCTATTCGGTCCCCTCTTCCATCGATCGGGAAATCGCCCGGCTCAAGCTGGCGGCCATGGGCATCTCCATCGACACCCTCACGGCGGAGCAGGAAAAATATCTCCGCTCCTGGGAGACGGGAACCTGAAAGGAATGCGCCGTTTTTACAGCGCCATCACGTTCTCACTTTCAGGAACATGATCGTCGCGGCGCTCCCGAAGAGGAGATTGGCCGCCCAGGCCGAGAGCAGCGGGGGAAGGGTGCCGGAGCGGCCCAGGGACAGGGTGACGGCGAAGACAATCCAGTACGAGAACCCGATGAGGATCCCCGCCGTGATGGCGAGCGAGATGCCCCCGCTTCTTTCCGACCGGAGCAGGGAAAAGGAAATTCCCATGACGGCCAGGATGAGGCTCACGAAGGGGAACGCCGTCTTTCCGTACAGGTCGGCCCGGTAACGGGCAGCGTCATATCCGTCCGACTGCAGCTTCCCGATGTATTTTTTCAGTTCCCCGTAGCCCATTTCGTCGGCGCTCTTCTGAACGACGAGGAAGTCCGTCGGTTTTTCCGGTAGATCGGCTTTCATCACAGCGGTTTTTTCCAGGCTGGGAACGCCCCCGGCGGGGAAGGTGGTCACCAGCAGGTTGTGGAATATCCAATCCTGCCCGTTCCAGGCGGCCCTCTCCGCGTCAACCCGCCGTGTGACGCTCCCGTCCCCGGGATCGAGATAATGGATGGTGATTCCCCTCAATGTGACCGTTTCGGGGTTATAGTGCCGGAAGTGGTAGATGCCGTCACGGCCCCGGTACCAGATCTCGTTCCGCCCGAAGACGGTGAGCTGCTGCCCCCGCTTCTGGACCTCCACGTACACGAGGCGCTTGACCCGCTGATTTGTCACGGGGGTGACGTACTCGCTGAGCAGAAAGGAGAACAGTGAGATCCCCGCGGCCAGGAGAAGGACGGGGACGGCGATGCGGTACAGGCTCACACCCCCGGCCCTGAGAGCCGCGATCTCGCTGTTTTTCGACAGGGTCGAAAAGGTGATGAGCGTTCCCAGGAGAACCGAAACGGGCAGGAGAAGGGAAACGATCATGGGGACCTGGTAAAGGAAATAGGAAATCACCTGCCCCGCCGAGGCGCCGTTGCTGAGAAACATCCGGATCCTCTCGAAAAAGTCCACGATGATGTAAATCCCGACGATGGAAACGAGAACGAGTCCGAATTTCTTGGTGAATTCCCTGAGTATGTACCTGTCGACGACTTTCACCGGTCACCTTTCCCTGAAAACCTGAAGACGTTCGCGGCCCGGGCGATCCATCCCGGCAAGGCCCGTTCCCGGAAAAGCGGACTCTCCTTCGAGGCGAGGTGGAAAAGCCTGCCGCCGGCGATGGCGAAGAGAACGTTGGGAATCCACGTCCCCGGGGCGGCGGGGAGGAATCCCCGTTCTCCCAGGGATTCCACGGTCATCTGGAGAAAGTAGTAGATCATGACCACGGCGATGGCCACGGAAAATCCCCAGGCCCGGCCGGACCGGTGCCGGCTCATGGAGAGGGGGATGCCCACGAGAGCGAAAAGGAGGCAGGACAGGGGAAGGGTGAGCTTCGTGTGAAGCTCGATGACAAGCTCCCGGCTTTCCGGGGTGTCGGGGCGGCTTCCCCGGGCCTTCCCGAGAAGCTCGAAAAAACTCATTTCCTTGCTTTTCCGCTGGGTGAGAACGTCATTTTGCCCTTCCACAGAGAGATCCAGGTTCAGGTCGTAGGAATTGAAATCCATTTTCTGGTAGGTCCCTTTCCGGGGGTCCGCCTGGTGGGTGCTTCCCTGGATGAGACGAAAGGACAGGGTCAACCGGTCGGGGTCCGACACGAGGAAGGCCTTGTGAGCGGTGATGACGGTAGTTTCCTTGAGAAGGCGGCTGTCGGCGATGAAGACGTTTTCCATGAAATCGCCCCGGGGGTCGATTTTCTCGGCGTAGAGGACCATGTCCTTGAACTGGTTGTTGAAGACTTTCTCCTTGATTCCGACGCCGGCCTTCTGGCGGGCCAGGTCAAAGAGAAGGGTCCTCATGGCGTGGTTGCTCGCGGGGGACAGGAAGAGGGACATGGCGGCGGTGAAGAGGGTCGCCGCGAGGGCCAGGGCGAAAATGGGCCGGGCGATTCGGGAAAGGCTGATTCCCGACGCCTTCATGACGATGAGTTCGCTGTCCGCGGAGAGTCTTCCCAGCCCGATGAGAATCGCCGCGAGGAGGGATATGGGAATCGTCCGGATGAGGAAGGAGGGCATGAGATAGAGGAGGATTTTTCCCATGAGGACGACACCCACGCCCTTGTTCACCATGAGATCCATGATCTGAAGGATCCGTCCGATGAGAAGGACAAAGGTGAGGATGAAAAGGACCATGAAAAAGGGGGCCAGAATTTCTTTGAGGAGATACCTGTCCAGGGTTTTCGTCATTCTTCCCGCCTGCAGTCTCGGCCATTCTTTCATTCCCGGGCAGGATATCTCATGGTGCTGGAGATTTCAATTCCCGTGGAGAAGAGGCTCCTGGTTGACCTTTTAATGGATATTTGTTAGAAGATCCAGCATCTTTTCCCATAAGACCCTGGGGAAGAGAGAAAAACGGACCCGGGGAGGCCCCCTTGATCGATCTTCACACCCACTCGACCTTCAGTGACGGCCAACTGATCCCGTCGGAGCTGGCCCGGAGGGCCGAGGCAGCTGGTTACACCACCCTCGCCATCACGGACCATGCCGATCACTCCAACCTGGACTGGATCGTTCCCCGGATGGTGGCCGTTTGCGGGAAAATCTCCGCCGCGTCGACCCTCCGCTGCCTTCCCGGCGTCGAGCTCACCCACGTCCATCCCCGCTACATCGACGAACTCGTCCGGGAGGCCCGGAAGATGGGGGCCCTCATTGTCGTCGTCCACGGGGAAACCCTGGTGGAGCCCGTTCTCCCGGGGACGAACCGGGCGGCCCTGGAGGCCTCGGTGGACATCCTGGCCCACCCGGGGCTCGTGACGGACGAAGAGGCCGCCCTGGCGGCCAGACAGGGTGTTTGCCTTGAAATCACCACCCGGAAGGGGCACAGTCTCACCAACGGACATGTCGCCCGCATGGCCCGGAAGCACGGGGCTTCGCTTGTTCTCAACACGGACAGCCACGCCCCCGGGGACCTGGTGACCGCGGCCATGGCCGGAAAGATCGCCCGGGGCGCGGGCCTGGCGGAAGACGAGGTGGCGGCCCTGTTCCGCAACAGCATGTCCCTGGTCGAAAGACGCGCGGGATAAACCCGTGAAAGCCGTTTTCCTTTCCGATGCCCACCTGAGATCGTCCTCGTCAACAACATCGGAGATGCTCCTTTCCTTTTTCCGGGACTTCAGCGGCCGTTACGATCATCTATTCCTGGTTGGGGATTTCTTCGATTTCTGGTTTTCCGGGGGCGACCGGTTCTACGCCCCTTTCCGTCCCCTCGTGGACCGTCTCCTGGCGCTTCGGGAAGAAGGCGTGACGATTCACTATTTCGAGGGGAACCACGACTTCTTTCTCGAGGACTTTTTCGGCAGGCGGGGCTTCGTCGTCGTTCCCCGGGATCTCAGCATCCGCCTGGACGGCAAGCTTTTTTACATCGCCCACGGGGACACCATCGACCGGGACAACCGGTCCTACCTCAGGCTCCGGCGGTTTTTCCGGAGCGGTCTCTTCCGGAAACTCCAGGCCGCCTTGCCGCCGCCGATCCTCTGGAAGGCGGCCGCCGTCAGTTCCCGTTTCAGCAAGGATTACCTGAGCGACCCTCCTGCGCCCCTGGTACGGAAAATGCAAAATTTCGCCCGGGAAAAGTTTGATGAGGGGTACGATGCCGTCGTGGTCGGTCACTGCCATCAGCCCCTCCTGAGGGAAACGGTCCTCGACGGAAGGATTAGGCATTTCGTCACCCTGGGGGACTGGGTCCGTTATTTTTCCTACCTCGTTTATGACAACGGAAAATTTGACCTTCTTTTTCACCAGGGGTAAAGTTAGCCTAAAAAGAGTCAAGAAAGGAGCGATTCATGAACGGCATGGGAAACAGCGCATGGGTTCGCGTCGCGGCGGTTTTGTGTCTTCTGACCCTTTCCGGGTGTGCCGCCCGGCAGATGCATGAATACGGGCGGTTCGTCATCGACAAGGACGTCACGGCCCGGTTCGAGGCGTACCGGGTGGACCCGGGACTGGTTTACTACATCAGCGGCTCCGACAACCTTCCAAACGCCATCGTGGGGATCAGCAGGGCCTACACCCTCCAGTCGGAACTCTGGAAAAGAAGGGACCTCGACGATGACACGCTGAAGGACCTCGTCGGGGCCATGGCGCACCGGGTCCTGGCGACGGGTTCGGGCCTCCACGGCTTCCGTGTCGAGGCCCCCGGGGGAGACACCGTCGGGGTCTGGTTTTCCGTCATGAAGGGCACGACCTTCGTCAAGGTGGCGGACGGGAACGTCTTTCTCGGCACCCCGCCCATCGACATCTACGAGCGGAATGAAACGGAAAGGGAACTCCCCGTGAAGCCCTGACGGCCGCCGGGGAAAGTTCTTGACCTCTTCCCCCGTTTGTCTTAAAGGGTCGTTTTCGAATTCGTGACAGGGAGGTATTTTCATGCGCATCATATTGCTCGGGGCCCCGGGAGCGGGGAAGGGTACGGTGGCGAAGCTTCTGACCGAATATGACGGTTCCGTCCAGATTTCCACGGGGGACATTCTCAGGGCCGCCGTCCGGGAAGGGTCTGACCTGGGAAAAGAGGCCAAGGCCTACATGGACCGGGGAGACCTCGTTCCCGATGACCTGATCATGCGGATCATGGAAAAAAGGCTTGCCGAAAAGGATTGCCGTGAAGGGTTCATCCTCGATGGTTTTCCCCGGACGATTCCCCAGGCGGAGGCCCTGAAAAAACTCCTCGAAAAACTGGATATCCGCCTCGATTTCGTGGTGAATCTCGAGGTTCCCCGGGAGGTGATCCTCGACCGGCTGACCACCCGGAGGACCTGTTCCAACCCGGACTGCCAGGCGATATACAACGTGAAGAGCAACCCCCCGGCACCGGGCGGCCTGTGCAAACTCTGCGGCTCTCCGGTGATCCAGAGGGACGACGAGACGGAGGAGGCCATCACGAACCGCCTCGAGACTTACAACGAGAAGACGGCCCCCCTCATCGGGTTCTACGAGAAAGAGGGGCTTTTGAGAAACATCCTCTCCGTGAGCAGCGCCGAAGCGGTCAGGGAAATCACGAAATAACGGTCCTTTGCCTCAACGCCGGCGAACGGGCCCGGCGGGGACCGCCTGGGCGGCGTCCCGGGCGGTTCTCCCGGACGGGCAGACGTTGTTCCGGCGGCGGAGACATCCCGGCGCGACCCCCTTTTTTCACCGTCATCGAATCCGGCATGAACGACTATGAAAAATTGCTGAACCCGGAACAGCGTGCCGTGGTTTTCGCCGGGGATGGACCGATTCTCGTCATCGCCGGGGCGGGGAGCGGCAAGACCCGGGCCCTCACGTTCCGCGTCGCCCGCCTCGTCGAGGAGGGAGTGGACCCCGAAAGGATTCTCCTGGCCACCTTCACCAACAAGGCGGCCCGGGACATGCTGTCCCGGGTGCAGGAACGGGTTCCCCGGGACTGCAGCCGGCTGTGGGGCGGGACCTTTCACCACCTGGCCAACCGGGTTCTCCGTTCCTGGGCCCACCGCGTCGGTTACGACAGAAGCTTTACCATTCTCGACGAGGAGGATTCCCGGCACCTCGTCCACCGCTCCATGGCGGACCTGGGGATGACCGGGCGGAAGGACGGGCCCAGGGACCGGACCGTCCGGGACTGCATCAGTTACGCCCGCAACACCGGCGAGCCCCTTTCCCGGGTGGTCCGACTTCGCGCTTCACGCCGGGACGGCCTGTCCCCGGAGATGCTCGAGAGCGTCATGGCCCGTTACGAAGCCCGGAAGAAAGAGGGGAACGCCATGGATTTCGACGATCTCCTGGTCAATCTCCGGGATCTCCTCCTTTCCGACCCCGAGGTCCGGGAACACTATTGTGAAAAATTTCTCCACATTCTCGTGGACGAATACCAGGACACGAACGCCGTCCAGGCGGAGATCCTCGACCTCCTTGCCCTGAAACACGGCAACCTTCTCGTCGTGGGGGACGACTCCCAGAGCATCTATTCTTTCCGGGGCGCCGATCACGAAAACATTCTCCGCTTCCCCCGCCGCTATCCCGGCGCGAAAGTCTTCAAGCTCGAAACGAATTATCGGAGCACGCCGGAAATCCTGCACATGGCCAACCTCTGCATCACCTGCGCCGAAGGGACGTTCCGGAAAGAACTGCGGTCCATCAAGAAAAGAGGCCTCAAGCCGGCCTATGTCCCCCTTCGAAACCCTTTTCAGCAGGCCCTTTTCGTCGCCCAACGGATCGAGGAACTGGCGGGGGAGGGGGTGCCCCTCCGGGACATGGCCGTCCTGTACCGGGCCCACCACCTCTCCACGGAACTGCAGATGGAGATGACGAAAAGGGGGATTCCCTTCGAGCTTCGCTCGGGGATACGGTTCGTCGAGCAGGCCCATGTCCGGGACGTGACGGCGTGCCTCAGGATCTTCGACAACCCCATGGACGAGGCGGCCTGGCGGAGAATTCTCCTCATGCAGCGCGGCATCGGGGCCGCCACCGCCGATAAGATATGGCAGTCCCTGTCCGGCACGGGAACCCCCCTGGAAACCCTGCTGGGCCCGGACTTTCTGCCGAATGCCCGGAAAAGCGCCGCGGACGCCCTCGCGGTGGTGCGGAGGCTTCTTGAATCATTCGTTCCCGGGAGCGGTTCCCCCGATCCGGGAAAGGCCATCCTGTCCATTCTCGACGGCGGTTACCGGGCGTACATGAAAGAGGCCTTTTCCGATCCCGAGGCGCGGGAGGAGGACCTGGTCCGGCTGGCCCGGTTCGCCGGCCGTTTTTCCGGTGTTTCGGATTTCCTCGGTGAACTGGCCCTCATGGGCGGGCAGGGGGAGGAGAACGACCGGATCGCTGCCGGGGCCGCCGCTGAAAGGGTCATCCTCGGAACGGTCCACCAGGCCAAGGGGCTCGAGTGGTCCGTCGTCTTTGTCGCCTGGTGCACCGAGGGGATGTTCCCCCTCTACCGGGCCCTGGGCGACCCCCGGGGGATCGAGGAGGAGAGACGGCTTTTTTACGTGGCCGTCACCCGGGCGAAGGACCAGCTCTACCTGTGCCACCCCGTCACCGACGCCTCCCGGGGCTTCCGGCGATCCCCCCTCGAGCCCTCCCGGTTCGTCCGGGAACTGGTCCCCGCCTTCCGCGGAGAGGACGATCTCCCCTTCGAAGAGTGGTACGTCGAAGAATAGTGGGGGGTCCGGGAGACGATGGGTTGTCCGCTTTTCCGGCTCCGCTCCATCACCTTCTGGAGGGTTTCGTTTTCCCGAGTCATGAAAGGGGATCTCCTTTTCGCCGGGCCGGGCACCCCTGTATGGTAGTGTTTTAAAAGATAACGGTGTTGAATGAGTTGAAGACGAACGTGATGCAGCCGACGGTTCAACGAGACCACCCGCCACCTCCTGACGAAGGCGGCCGAGAAATTCTAAAGATAGTGGGGTGATATTAGGGGTGATGCTGGGGTCGGACCAAGGTAATGCCCGGCCCCTGCAGGACAGGGGCTTGCAGATTCTTCGAAAGCCCTCAGAGCGCTACAGCATCATTTTTAACCCTGAAATGATCCTTCTAAGGCCTAAAAACGTCTTTATTTTAGAGATATATCCAATTAAATAAATATATTATCTTGGTCTGACCCCTCCACCCTCCACCCGTCATCGTGGGTTCGTCGGCGCAGATACCTTACCTTCTCATTCCGTTACGGTGATGCGGATTGTTTCCTCCGTGCCCTTCACGTCCCACCCGGCCACGAACCAGATGTCCATCCTGATATGAAACCCGTAATCGCCTGTTTCGGCATGGCTGTCCGGGGTAGCCAGAAACTCGAAAGTCCCTTCCTCTCCGGGTTTCACGGGCACCATGTCCTTCAGGCTGATCTTGTTAACGGTAAACCAGTTGCCGTCATCGGTGAAGAGCCCCGCGGCGCCGGATCCGGGAGGCACGTAGTCAAGATAGGCCATGTCCGGGTACCAGGTTATTTTCCCCGTATTGCGGAAGACGAACCTCAGGGTTTGTGAATCGCCGCGCCTTATCGTACAGTCGGGGCTTTTATCCACCAGTTCTCCGGTAAGTGATCCTGCGTCCCAGGGAAAAATGAGCGGAAGATGCCAGGTGACATCCCCCTGGCTGCCGAACCAGCCCGCCGGTACGACCCCGGCAGCCTTGTCAGCCACCAGTTCGAGCATGAGCCACGGATATGCCCCAAAGGCGGCCGTCGCTGTAAGATCGAAAACCGCGTCTTCTCCCGGCATGACGGGAACCATATTCTGCATCCTGATGCGTGACTTGGAAACCCAGTTGCCGTCATTGGTGTACCAGTACGTTGAGTCGATGGTACCACCTGTCTTCGTCCCGAGGAAAACCACATCGGGAAACCATGGCATGTTGCCCGTATTCGTAAATGTGACCGATAGGTTCGTTCCGTCAAACTGGGGAACGGTCACACCCGGGCTCCTTGATTTCAAGTGGCTTCCGTAGTAAAGCTTGTCCGTCAGGATATGGATGTCCGTGTTGCCATGGCAGCCGCCGAACCAGGTCTTCGCCCCTCCCTCAGGATAAGCGACCAACTCGAATGTCTGGAATGACGATTCATAATAATCATCGGGTGTCACAGAGAATTTGAAGACCGCTTCCTCTCCCGGCCTCACGGGGGAAGTGTTCTGCATCCGGATGCGGGTTTGCGAAACCCAGTTTCCATCGTCTGTATACAAATGGGTTATTCGGTCATAGGGGGCTGCCGTTCCGAGATAAACGCCACCGTCGGTGACATCCGGACCGGGGGGATCCCAGGTCCGTTCTCCCGTGTTGACGAAACGAATCTCCATGGGGTACGATTTGTAGTGGTCCGCGGTGAAATTCGCCGTCTGATAGGTGACGGAACCGCTGTATGGACGTGGGGCGTTTCTGGTGGCGTTCAATTCGCAGACAAGGTCGATGTAGTCACCCGCCTCTCCGTTGTCTTTGATGTAGTAAAAATGGGAGTAATCGTCGATGATGATGATGTTTGCCCTGTAAGCCGCCAGTTCCTTGTAAGAAGGGTCGTTCAACCGGTCCGCCAGGGTACCTCCTCCGAAGTTGAAGTCGAAGAAATTCATGGGGCCCACATGGCCGAAACCAAGTTTTCTCAATATATGTCCGAGAATTGGTACATGATTGAAGAGATTGAAGACATGCTGTTCTATGGAAAGGGCGACGTCCTTGGAATTCTCCGTTGCCAGGGCCTGCAGGACGGTTAACTTCCCGCTCTTGCGGTATCTGTCTATTGTATTGTTGAGGCCTTCACCCAGAAATTTATACAGTACGTGCGCCTTGTCGGTGTTGGGCCATGGCGACAGTATTTGAGAGCCGGTTCTCACGCTGGAGCTGTACCAAAGCTCCGGATGCTTTGCCACCGTGGCCTCGTCGTCGTAGAAAACCAGGATTCGCCGGCTCGTTTCCCAGAGCGATTTCAAATGCAGATTCGTCCCTCGGGGAATTATGAGGCTGCTGCCGTTTTTGTCCCTGAGGCGTGTCTTCAGCATATCCACAAAGGCGTTATGGTCCATGTCAAAGGTGTGCTGGAAATCCAGAATGAGAATCTCAAGGCCGGCATCGGGGAGACGGTAGAACGAGTCGATGCCGTCGAGGAGGTCATCCAGATTCGCCCCCAGCAGGGAATGGACGCAGTAAAAGGAGCTTGTGTGCCTTTGCTGTACCCGAAGGTCGAAATAGCGGATACCGTTGAGGAGCTGGGTGGAGAAATCATCCCGCTGCGTTCTTGCCCACCAGGAGGTGATTTCCTTCCCTGCGTCATCAACGGCTTGAAGAACGCCGAAACTGTCCAGTACCGGGCCGTACCACTTATTTTCCATGTCATCAATCCATTTCATGACAACGGACAGCCCTTTTTTGTCATCCGCTGCACTCGAGTCCGCGGTGATACCGTACGTGCCGGAATCGTGAGTCCCGGGGATGGCGATGTCGTTAAGCCTCCGGTTGATGATATCGTCCCGGCTGTAGGACATCCAGGACTCTCCGGACAGTTGCGTCGGCCTGTCCGGCAAGGGCGGAGCTTCCGGCGACGTATTGGAATCATCAGCACACCCGATCATAATCGAGAACCACAGCGAGACAAGAAAAACCCGGTACAATCCTTTCATTGGCTATTCTCCGTATTTTTTAATTTCTTCGCACGAAGGTTACGTGATGTCAAGATCGCCGGGCGGGAGAGTGTTTGATAGAAGTCATAATGGGGTCGGACCAAGGCAAGCATCTGATATATTAGAATAAAGAGCCTTTTTTGCCCTCTTTTTTGGCCTTAAACAGCCCTTTTTGACCCCCAAAATCCGGCTTTAAGGTCGAAGAGACCCCTTCCGCGCTTTTTCCCTCCCTTTTTTTCGGGGTCGGGAATACACAAACATGTCACTGCCAACCGCTTAGTCAGTTTTTTAAAAGTTTGCGGAAATGAGGAAACAACGTGGTGCACCACTATCGCCGGTGTCGGAATTTGACATGGTGCAAGGGTGAAAAAAAAGAGAGGGCACAACGTGCCCTCTCTCGTTTTAACATGGCAAGCTGTTTTTACTGAATGGGAAGCTGGGCGCCTTCGGGCGGCGCGTAGGGCCGGGGCGCTCCCGCGGAACGCCTCATCTCCTGGAGATCATCCATCGTGTATCCCAGCCGGGGGATCTTCAGTTCCTGGCCCGGGTAAATCAGGTCGGGATTGCTGATCTTGTCCTTGTTGGCGTCATAGATGATGGGCCACATGAAGGGATCGTTGTAGACGTCCTCGTATTCGGCGATCCACCAGAGGCATTCCCCCCTCTTTACCAGGTGGTATTCCATTTCCGGAGCGGCGATAACCACCTCTTCCACCACCACGATCGCCTCCACTTCCTCGAGAGGCTTGGGAGGAACTTCCTCGGCCACCGCCACCGCCGTCACCACCACGGTCTCTTCAGCCGGGGCCGCCGTCTCCGCTGGTTTTTTGGGGCAGCAGCCGCCGATAACGAAGGCGAAGAGGCCGGCGATCAGCAGGGTTACGAACACGTAAAGACGCCTTTTGTTTATCATGATTTCTCCTCCTTTTCCGTCGATTCCTTTTCGGAACCGATCCGTTTCATTTACTCACTTGTATTTATAGCGATTAAAAGCTTCCTTTGTCAAGGTCAATCCATCCATCGACAATCCGCCCTTGTTTCGCCGGCTGTTCAGACGGTCTTTATGGAAAGGTCCATGAGCTGTTCCACCGTGGCTTCCGAAGGGGCCCCCGTGAGGAGGCAGGTGGCCTTCTGGGTCTTCGGAAAGGCGATGACATCCCGGATGGATTCGGCGCCCGTCATGAGCATGATGATCCGGTCGAACCCGAAGGCAATGCCGCCGTGAGGGGGTGTCCCGTATTCCAGGGCATCGAGAAGAAAACCGAACTTCGTCCGGGCTTCCTCCTGGGAGAGCCCCAGGGCGTCGAAGACCCGGGACTGGACGTCCTGGCGGTGGATCCGGATGCTCCCGCCGCCGATTTCCGACCCGTTGAGGACCAGGTCGTAAGCCCGCGCCCGGACTTTTCCGGGGTCCGTTTCCAGGAAGGAGAGGTCCTCCATGACGGGGGACGTGAAAGGGTGATGGGTCGCCATGTATCGCTTTTCCGTTTCGCTGTACTCGAACATGGGAAATTCCACGATCCAGACGAAGGAGAACGTTCCCGGCTTCACCAGGCCGAGCTTCTGGGCCAGGTGAATTCTCAGGTTTCCAAGGGAATCGTGAACGACCCTCGGCACATCGGCCACCATAAGGATCAGGTCTCCCGGAACAGCGTCCATGGCCCGGTTGATCCCTTCCACCTCCTCCGGTTTCAGGAACTTGAAGACCGGTGACGTCCACCCGTCGGGATTGACCCGGGCCCAGGCCAGTCCCGCGCTCCCGTAAATGCCGACGAAGTTCGTCAGCTCATCCAGGTCCTTACGGGAAAGCCTCTTCCCTTCTTCCACCTTGATGGCCTTGACGATACCGCCCCGCTGGATTACTTCCGCAAAAACCTGGAACCCCGAGTTCCTCAACACATCGGTGATGTTCACGAGCTTCATGCCGAACCGGGTGTCCGGGTTGTCCCGGCCATAGGAATCGATGGCCTCTTTATAGGAAAGCCTGGGGATGGGGAGAGGGATGTCGATTCCCAGCCCGGCTTTGAAGATGTGAGCCATGAGGCCTTCCATGGTGGCGATGATGTCGTCTTCGGTGATGAAGGACATCTCGATGTCGATCTGGGTGAACTCGGGCTGGCGGTCCGCCCGAAGATCCTCGTCCCTGAAGCACTTGACGACCTGGAAATAGCGGTCGAAACCGGACACCATGAGAAGCTGCTTGAAGAGCTGGGGGGATTGGGGCAGGGCGTAGAACATGCCCTGGTTGATCCGGCTCGGGACGAGGTAGTCTCGCGCCCCTTCGGGGGTGCTTTTCGTGAGGAAGGGCGTTTCCACCTCGATGAACCCCTTGTCGGAAAGGTAGTTCCGCGTTTCCCGGGCGACCTGGCTTCTCAAAAAGAGGTTTCGCTGAATGGGCGGCCTTCGGAGATCCAGGTACCGGTACCGCAGACGGATGTTCTCGGAGATGTCTTCCCCCCCCTCGATGAGAAAGGGGGGCGTTTTTGACTCGTTGAGAATTTCGAGGTCGTCCACCATGACCTCGATCTCCCCCGTTTCCATGTTGGGGTTCACCATGTCCGGCGGCCGGCGCCGGACCGTGCCCCGGACGGCCAGAACATACTCGCTTCGGATCTTCTTGGCCTCCTGGTGGGACTCCGAGGCGATTTCGGGATTGAACACGACCTGGACCAGCCCGGACCTGTCCCGAAGGTCGACGAAGATGACGCCCCCGTGATCCCGGCGGCGGTGGGTCCACCCCATGAGAACGACCTCCCGCCCCTCCTGGGAAAGGCGGAGGTCACCGCAGTAATGTGTTCTTTTCAGTTCAGTTACAAAAAGAGACAAGGCCCGTTACCTCGCATGGAAGATTTCTTTCAATTTTGCATGAAGTTCGCTTATGGCTACTTTTTCCTGGGTGCCCGCCCCCATGTTTCGCAGGACCACGGCCCCCTCGGCCAGTTCGTTCTCCCCGACGATGAGCACGTAAGGGGCCCCCGATCGCCCGGCCCGCTTCATCTGGGCCTTGAGGCTCTTCCCCGAGTAATCCGTTTCCGCCTGAAGACCCGTCTTCCGGAGATCGTGGAGAAGGCGGAAGGCGAAGGTTTCCGCCGCCGTTCCCAGGGTGGCGATGTAGAGGGACGGCTTCGAGGAAAAACTTGTCTCGTCGCCGGGAAGCATGGAAACGAGCCTTTCAAAGCCGATGGCGAAGCCGATCCCGGGGATGTCCGGCCCCCCCAGTTCCTGGACCAGCCCGTCGTATCGGCCTCCCCCGGCGACGGCGTTCTGGGAGCCCAGGCTGTGACCGATGACCTCAAAAGCCGTTCTCTTGTAATAATCCAGACCCCGGACCATCCGGGGATTGACCCGGAAGGGGACGGCCAGGGCATCGAGAAGTTCCTTGACTTTCTCGAAGTGATCGCGGCATCCGGCGCAGATGGAATCGAGAATGACCGGGGCTTCCCGGACCGCTTCCCGGCAGGTTTCCACCTTGCAGTCGAAAACCCGGAGCGGGTTGGTCTGGAGCCTTCTCCGGCAGTCGGGGCAGAGGCTTTCCTCCCTGTGGTCGAGAAAACGGACCACCTCTTCCCGGAAAACAGGGCGGCAGTCCGCACAACCCAGCGAATTGATCTCGAGATCCAGGTCTCCGATTCCCAGCTCGGAAAGAAACAGCATGAGCATGCTGATGAGTTCCCCGTCGATCCGGGGATCTTCATAGCCGAGCATTTCCACGTTGATCTGGTGGAACTGGCGATAACGCCCCTTCTGGGGCCGCTCGCGCCGGAACATGGGGCCGATGGTGAAAAGTTTCGTCACCGGGTCCGTTTCAAAGAAATTGTGCTCGATGTAGGCGCGGATGACCGAAGCCGTCGCTTCGGGACGGAGCGTCAGGGATTCCTCACCCCGATCCACGAACGTGTACATTTCCTTCTCGACCACGTCGGTGGTTTCACCGATCCCCCGGCGGAAGAGGTCCGTCTTTTCGAGGATGGGGATCCGGATTTCCCGGACGCCGTAAGCGCCGAAGATTTCACGGGCCTTTTCCTCGACGAACTGCCACTTTTCCGATTCGCCGGGGAGAATGTCCCTGAATCCCCGGATGGACGTAATCCGTTCCATGAGCCTTTCCGCAAAGACGGGGGAACCGCGAAAGGATTCCCCTGTGTAGTCGTCTGAATCGCTTGTTCAAACCGGGAGTAATTAACACAAATCCCTTTTAATTACAATCATGGCGATGGTGCAAAAAGCCTGAAAGGCGGCCCGGGGGGATTCACGGGGAGGCACTCTCGAGGAAAGACGCCGTCCAAAGGCGCGTACCGTCGCTTTCGACGGTCACCGCCCCGTCGAGATCCGTCCGGTGGACAGCCGCCCCGATCTCATCATACCGGGCGAGGATGTCGGACGAGGGAAAGCGGAAAGGGTTCTCGTACCCCAGGCTCATGATCACATGACGGGGCCGGACCTTTTTCAGGAAGGGGCGGCAGCTGGAATGGGAAGACCCGTGGTGGGGGGCGAAAAGAACGTCGCTTTCAAGGTCGCGGACTTCCTGAAGGAGCCTTTTTTCCGTAATTTCCGAGATGTCCCCGGGAAGAAGGAAACGGTGTTTTTTATGGGTAAGACGCAGGACCAGGGACCGGTCGTTCGTCGTCGATTCCACCGTTTCCGGGACCAGCCCGGCAAGCGGCGCATCGGGATTGAGAAAGGAAACGGTGACACCGCCGATGGTGACGGGATCATCCCGGGCGCTTCGTTTCCGGTACGGGATACCCCGTTTTTCGAGAAGCTCGAGAAAAAGATGGTACGTCCCGGTTTCCGCGGCCTCCCCGTTTGCCCACACTTCCCGGACCGTGAAATGATCAAGGATGTAGAGGAGCCCGTTCAGATGGTCGTGATGCGGGTGGGAGAGGACGACCACGTCCAGGGTCCGTATCTTTCGGGAGAGCAGGAAAGGGGCCACGACGTGGCGGCCCACGTCGAACCGGTTGTCGTGAAAACCGCCCCCGTCGACGAGCATGACGGCCTTCCCGGGAAATTCAACGAGCGTAGCCGTTCCCTGGCCCACGTCGACGGCGGTGAGCCGCAGGGTTTTCCTTTCCGGCGCGGCGGGGAAAAATTGGATAAGGAGAAAGATGAAGGCGACCCCGAAGCATCCGGCGGAGAGGAGCCGGAAAGGCGCTTTTGGCTTTTGCGGCCCCGTCCCCCCCGCGAGAAAAACCCCCGCCAGAAGAAGCCCGTAATACAAAACGAGGACCCAGGCGCCGGGGGTCGCCACGATGGGGGAAGAGAAGGAAAAGGCTGAAATCCATTTCGTGAAGGCAAGAACGGGCAGAAGGGTCCACGCGGCGGCTTTAAGAAAAAGGAGGGAGACCCAGGGACCCAGGGGAAGAAGAAAGACGGCGGCAAGGCCCAGGGGGAGGGTGACGAAGCCGATGGCGGGGACGGCGACAAGATTGGAAAGTAAGGAGACCGTCGAGAGGCGGTGAAACCAGATGGCCACGAGAGGAAGGGTCCCCAGGGTGGCGCCCATGGTGACGGCCGCCAGGAGGAGGATGTGCCGGGCTGCTCTTTCCGGGAGGGGGGGTGAAGAATCGGGGGGCGCCACGTTTTTTCGAGCCGGAAAAAGGCGTTTCCAGGCGGGGACCAGAAGGAGTATGGACGCCACGGCGGTGAAGGAAAGCTGAAAGGAGGCGTCGAAGAGACCCGACGGGTCCGCCAGGAGGACCACGAAAGCGGCGAAGGCCAGGACGTTCAGGACCGATCTCGATTTGCCCAGGATGACGGCGAGAAGAAACAGGACTGCCATGACCGTGGCCCGGATGACGGGGACGCCGAGGCCGGCGATGAGAGCGTAAAAGACGACCGGGAGGAGGACGGTGGCGGCGGACAGGCGGAAGAGATTTCCCGTTAGGAGGATGGTTTCGGATCGCTTGAGAACACTTTCGGCGAGAAAGAAGACGAAAAGCGCCACGAGGCCCACGTGAAGGCCTGATATGGCCAGGACATGGGAGATCCCCGCGCGGTTGAAGCTCTCCCGGACGTCTTCGGGGAGGCCCCGTTTTTTCCCGATGAGGAGGGCCTTCAGGAGGGCCCCTCTTTCATTTTTCTCGTGGACATCGATGAAGGACCCGACGCGGTCTCTTGACCGTTCCACGAGCGCCCGCAGTTCGTTTCCCCCGTTTCTCCGGACGATGACGACCGACGATCCGTCCCAGATGTGCCCCCGCAGGGTGATGCCCCGGGACAGGAGGAAACGCCGGTAGTCGAACCCGCCCGGGTTGTTGAAATTGCGGGGAGCCTTCAGGGTCCCCCGGGTCCTCACCACGTCACCGTATCGAAAGGCCGCGCAGGGCTCCCGGACGGACAGGAGGACCCTGCCGCTCACGGGGGCGGGGACGCCGTCTTTCCAGATCGTAAGCGAGGAAAGAACCAGGTCCTTCCTGTCCTCCGATTCGAGAGGGTCCTCGGCGACCATGCCTTCCATCACCCGGGCGGTGCCGTCGGCCCACGGGACGGCGGAGGGGAAATAGAGGTCCCTCTGGATGGCGGCCATTCCCAGGACCAGGAACCCGGGAAGGATGAAAAGAGCGAAGAGGGCTTTTTTTCTTTTCTTCAGGGACAGAAGGGCCGCCAGGAGGAAGACGCCGCCGGCCGCGAAAAAAACGGGCGGGACAGCGGGGCAGCGGGCACCCAGGAGGACCCCGAGCATCAGGGCGATGACGATGGGAAGGAGCGGCAAGGTCATGAAAAACCCATTATTCACGAAATTTCCCGGCGTTCAAGAAAAATCGCTTCCTCTTTTTTCTGCCCATTGAAGACCGGGTCCCTTTTACTGTATAAGAAGACATGTGAAAACCTCCGGGGGCGAACACAGGGGTTCCGAAACAAAGCGCTTTTCCCGGGAATGCCATGATTTCATGATCCGCGTCATCACGAGGGAGAAGAACAAGACCGAAGACCTCCTGGAAAAGGAGTGGCTCGAGACAAACGGCCTCGGCGGCTACGCCTCGAGTTCCGTCTTCAACTGCCACACCCGGAAGTACCACGGGCTCCTCGTTTCCCGCCTCGAGGAACCGGCGGGGCGCTTCGTTCTCCTGTCAAAAGTGGAAGACACCTTTTGCCGGGGAGACCGGACCTGGCCCCTGTCCTTACATACGTACCGGGGCGTTCCGCCGCCGGTGGCCGATTTTCCCCTTTCCGAGGTCGTTCTCGGGGCGGGTCCCTCATTCCGATACCGGTTCGACGAAGGCGGGCTGCGAAAGGAAATCGTCCTTTTGAAGGAGAAAAACACCCTTGTCATCCGGTACGCCCTCGAGGCGGGGGCGCCGGGGGGTGTGCTCCGCGTCCGGCCCTTTCTGGCCTTTAGGGACATACACCGTCTCATGAAGGAAAACACCTTCCTGCGAACAGAGACCACTGCCGGGGAAAACGGTTTTTCCGTCAGGCCCTATGACGGGATGCCGGCCCTTTTCTGCCGCCTCGACCCTTCCCCATCTTTTTACCCCGAGCCGCTCTGGTATCGGAACTTTGAGTACCGGGAAGAGGAGGCCCGCGGATTTCCCTGTTACGAAGACCTCTTCACCCCCGGTGTTCTCGAGGCCCCCCTGCTGCCCGGGGCGGAGGCCTTTTTCATGGCGTCCCTGGAGGAAGAGATTTCCCCCCCGAAAGCACTCTGGCAGGGTGAAGTGGGGAGAAGAAAGAAACAAGCCCTCGAAACAAAGGGTAAAAAAATAAATCTGTCCCCTTTTTTGGGGGGGGCGGGGCAGTTTCTGATCCGGGACGGGGCGGGACGGCGGGCCGTCATCGCCGGATACCCCTGGTTTTATGTATGGGGCCGGGACACCCTCATCAGTCTCCCCGGGCTCACCTTCTGCCTGGGGCGCGTCGAAGAGGGCCGGGAAATTCTCCTCAGGCTCGGGGAACAGAGACGGGACGGTCTCCTGCCCAACTGCCTCTCCGAGAGGGGAGCGCCGGCCTACAACACCGCCGACGCCTCTCTCTGGTATTTCTGGTGCGTCCAGCAATTCCTCGAGACGACGGGGGACCTGGAGACCGTGAGAGACCTGTTCTGGCCCGTTCTCGCCGATCTGGCCCGGGGTTACCTGGAGGGGCGGGCCGAGGGCATCCGGTTCCTGCAAAACGGCCTTCTCTCCGTGGGGGATTCGGAAACCCAGCTGACCTGGATGGACGCAACGGTGAGAGGAAAGCCTGTGACCCCGCGAAACGGCTGTCCCGTGGAGATCAACGCCCTGTGGTACAATGCCCTGGCTTTCCTGGAACAGCTGTCGGAAACGCTCGGAGAACCGCTTTTCTTCGACGGCCAGGCCCTGCTGTCCCGGGTCGAGGCGTCCTTTCTTTCCCTTTTCACCCTTCCCGGGGAAGGATACCTGGCCGACACGGCGGATCCCGTCACGGGGGGCCGGGACAGGTCCCTCCGGCCCAACCAGATCTTCGCCCTGTCCCTGCCTTTCCCGGTTCTCCGGGACCGGGACCTGGGAAAGCGGGTCGTGGAAACGGTGACGGAGGCCCTGCTCACGCCCTTTGGCTTGAGAACCCTGTCTCCCCGGGACCCGGCCTACCGGCCCGTTTACGCCGGGGGACCGGAGGAGCGTGACGCCGCTTACCACCAGGGCACGGTGTGGCCCTGGCTCAACGGACATTACGGAAAAGCGCTGCTCCGTTTTTCCGATGACAGGGAAGCGGCCCGGAGCCGCCTGTCGCGGCTGCTCCGGAACCTGACGAAACACCTTTCCGATGCCGGGCTGGGGACGGTGTCGGAGATATTCGACGGGGAGAGTCCCCATCGTCCCCGGGGATGCATCGCCCAGGCCTGGAGCGTCGCCGAGACCATCCGCCTGGCTGTTCTTCTCGGGGAAAACAGCTGAAGCGGAGGCCGGCGCCACGCCCCTGCATCGGCGGCGGCACTACGGTCAGCGTGTTACCCTGTCACAGGGAGGTTCGGGAATGACGGAAAACAACAACGTCCGGCACCTTTTCGAGGTGAGCTGGGAAGTCTGCAACAAGGTCGGCGGCATCAACACGGTGATCCGGACGAAGATTCCGAGCGCCCGAAAGCGTTTCGGCGACAATTACGTCCTCATCGGGCCCGATTTCGGCAACAACGCCGAATTCGAGGAGACGACGGAGGATCTCTGGCCGCCGATCACGGAGGAGCTGAAGAAAAGGAACCTCACCTGCCGATGCGGCCGATGGACCGTCGAAGGGCATCCCCGGGTGATTCTCGTGGGAAACGTCTGCAAATACCCCCAGAGCGAGCTCCTTTTTCAGCTCTGGCAGGATTTCGGCGTCGATTCCATCCGGGGGAGCTGGGACTACATCGAGCCTGTTCTGTACAGCACCGCTTTCGGGGAGGCCGTGGCCGTTCTCTACGACCGGATGGTCGGCGAGGGAGGGAAGGCCGTCGCCCAGTTTCACGAGTGGATGATGGGAGCGGGACTGCTTTACGTGAAGAAGCACGTTCCCGAGGTCGGCACGGTTTTCACCACCCACGCCACCGTTCTCGGGCGCTCCCTCTGCGGCAACCGGGTCGACATCTACAGCGACATGGAGAGCTTTTCCCCCCGGGAGATGGCCGCCAGGATGAACGTGGAGGCGAAGCACTCCCTCGAGTCCATCACGGCCAGGGAGTGCGACTGCTTCACCACCGTGAGCGAGATCACGGCAAAGGAGGCCGCCCATTTCCTCCAGAGGGCCCCCCAGGTCGTCCTTCCCAACGGCATCAACATCGACGCCATCCCGGACCTGACCGTCCACCGGCAGATCTTCGACAACCGCCGGCAGAAGCTCTTCGAGTTCGCGTCGACCTTCCTGCAGCGGCGCCTGGATCCCCGGCGTTTTCGGGTGTTCCTCATTTCGGGACGGTACGAGTTCTTCAACAAGGGCATCGATCTTTTTCTCGAATCCCTGGGGGCGCTGAACCGGTCCCTCAAGGCCCAGGGGTCGGCGGACGAGATCGTCGCCCTCGTATCCGTCATCGGCGGCCACTACGGGATTTCCGCGGAGGCCCAGCAGATCATGAGAGGCCAGGACGTCCAGCGCGCGGGGATCACGCGGGTCTCCACCCATCAGCTCCATGACCCTCAGCGGGACCCCATCTGGAACAAGTGCAACGCCGAGGGCCTCTTGAACGGGCCCGAGGACCCCGTGTCCGTGATTTTCATGCCCGTTTATCTCGACGGCTATGACGGGCTTCTCAACATGCCCTACGAGGAAGTCCTTTCGAGCTGTGATCTCGGGGTTTTCCCCTCCTACTACGAGCCTTGGGGATACACCCCCCTCGAGTGCGCCGCCTGGGCCGTCCCCACGGTGACGACGAACCTGGCCGGCTTCGGGCTCTGGGTAAAGAACCATTTCGAAAACGGGAACCGGGGGGTCCTCATTCTCGAGTACCAGGGGAAATCTCACGACAACATCGTGAAAAACCTGACGGACCACATGGCCCGGGTTCTCCTGTGGCCGGAGGAAGAACGGAACGGTCAGAAGAAAAAAGCCCGGGAAATCGCCGAAAAGGCGAACTGGAAACATTTCTACCCCTATTACCTGGAAGCCTACGAACTGGCCGACCATGTGACGGCGGACCGCCGGTATGCCTATGACTCGAGCGCCTACGGGCGGGAATTCGCCTTCACCGGGGCCGACACCACCTCGCCCCGCTTCCGGAGCTTCACCGTGGTGCCCGAGATGCCGGAAAAACTGGGCCGCCTGTGGGACCTTGCCCGGAACCTCTGGTGGTCGTGGAACCCCGGGGTCCGGAAACTCTTCGAGTACATGGACCCGAAAATATGGTCCCGGCCCGAGGGCAACCCCGTGGACCTTCTCGAGCGTGCCAGCCTGGAGGACATCGACGGCCTGACCAGGGACACGGCCTTCATGGATCTTTACGAGAAAACCGTGGCCGCTTACGACCGGTTCATGGAGAAGCGGGACGGCGATGGGGGCACCGACCGGGTTTTCCACGAGGCCTGTCCGGTGGCCTACTTCTCCACCGAGTTCGGTCTTCACGAATCCATGCCCGTCTACTCCGGGGGCCTGGGAATCCTGTCGGGGGATCATTTGAAAACGGCGAGCGACCTCAATATCCCCATGGTCGGGGTGGGCCTTCTCTACAAGAGCGGTTATTTTTTTCAGACCCTCGACCGGGAGGGGAACCAGGTGGCCCTTTACCCGGAGAACGACTTTTCCCGAATGCCCGTCCGGACGGTGGAGAAAAACCCCGGAGAGCCCCTGAAGATTCACGTCGACCTTCCCGGGCGGAAGCTTTATGCCCAGGCCTGGAAGGTGGACGTGGGCCGGGTCCGGCTTTATCTCCTCGACACGACCGTTCCGGAAAACAGCAAGCAGGACCAGCAGATCACGTCCCGGCTTTACGGCGGGGACAGGCGCCTTCGTATCGAGCAGGAAATCATGCTCGGAATCGGGGGGGTGAGGCTTCTTCGAGCCCTGGGCATCCGTCCCGCCGTCTATCACCTCAACGAGGGTCACAGTGCCTTTCTCCTGCTGGAACGTATCCGGTGGCTGATGAAGGAGAAGGGACTCACCTACTACGAGGCCCGTGAAGTGGTGAAGGCCCGGTCCGTCTTTACGACCCACAGCCCCGTGGAGGCGGCCAACGAGCGGTTCGACGAAGGGCTGATCAAGCACTATTTCGCCGATTACGTGAAAGACCTGGCCATTTCCTGGGACATGTTCTGGGAACTCGGCCGGGACGTTCCCGGGGAGAACCGCCCCTTCCAGATGACCATCCTGGCCTTCAAGCTGTCGTCCTTCGCCAATGCCGTCTCCGCTCTTCACGGGGAGGTCGCCCGGAAGATGTGGAAGCACGTGTGGTCCGGGTTCGACGAGACGGAAACCCCCATCCTGAGCGTGACCAACGGCGTCCATGTCCCCTCCTGGATCGCCGAACCCATGCGGAATCTTTTCGAGGAGCGCTGCGGTATCGATTTCCAGGGCGGGGCCCTCGATGACAAGGCGCTCTGGGAGAGGGTCGCCGGCATCCCTGACGGCGCGCTGTGGGACGCCCACTGCCGCCTGAAAGAGGATCTAACTGTATTCCTCGGGAAAAAGATGGCGGTGAACTACGAAAGGGAAGGCCTTTCGCCCCGCCTGATCAGGAGAAAAATCGACAGCCTGAACCCCGAGGCCCTCATCATCGGGTTCGGAAGGCGCTTCGCCGCCTACAAGAGAGCCTCCCTCATCTTCAACGACCCCGACCGGCTCCAGGCCATCCTGGGGGACGAAGAAAGGCCCGTTCAGATTCTCTTCGCCGGAAAGGCCCATCCCAACGATGGCGAAGGAAACGCGATTCTGAAGGAAATCTACCGGCACACCATGGACGAACGGTTTATCGACCGGGTCTTCTTTCTGGAAAATTACGACATGCACATGGCCCGCACCGTCGTCCAGGGGGTGGATGTGTGGCTCAACAACCCGCTCCGTCCCCAGGAGGCGAGCGGAACGAGCGGCATGAAGGTGGTCATGAACGGGGGGCTGAATTTCAGCATTCTCGACGGCTGGTGGTGCGAGGGCTATGACCCCGGCACCGGCTGGGCCATCGGCGAGGGAAAGGAGTACGCCAACCGGGAGGCCCAGGACCTGGCGGACAGCGCCGAGATCTACCGGATCCTGGAAGAGGAGATCGTCCCCAAGTACTACGAGCGCGACGGGGAGGGCCTGCCCGTTCACTGGATCAAAATGATGAAAACCTCCATAAGCACCCTCTCACCGCGGTTCGGTACCCAGCGAATGCTCCGGGAGTACCTGGAAAGGATGTATCTTCCCGCGGCGAAGCGTTCCCGCCGACTCAACGCCGACGCTTACGCGGGGGCGAAGGCCCTGGCGGACTGGAAAGGGAAAATCGCGTCCCGTTTTTCCACTGTTCACATCCTGTCCTTTCAGGCGCGGGGTTTGCGGGGCGATTCCCTCAATTTCGGCCAGGTCCTCCGGGTGGAGGCGGCCATCGCCCTGGGCCGGCTCAGCCGGGAGGAGGTCCGGGCGGAGCTGGTCGTGGCCGCGGTGGACGAGACGAACCGGCCCGTCGGTCCCGAGATCGTTCCCATGACGTTTTCCGGGGCCGGGAGCCGGGAAGGGGTGGCCCGCTATGCCGGCGCCTACCAGGCCACACGGGCCGGGCGGTTCGTTTACGGAATCCGGGTCCTGCCGAGCCACCCGGACCTGATTCGATACCAGGAGCTGGGGCTCGTACACTGGGGGTGAAAGCCGGTTCATCGAACGGGGAGACAGGCGGCAGGGCAGGGGAAACCCTCCCTTTTCCGTTTCGCCCCTCTGGCATGTGTCTTGCTTGACGGAGAGAAAAAAATTTAATAAAAGAATTTCATAAGGAGGTCGCACCGCATGTTGATGAAACGGAACGGAAGAAGAGGACAAAGGGGGTTCACCCTGGTCGAGCTGATGATCGTCATCGCCATCATCGGAATCCTGGCGGCCATCGCCATACCGCAGTTCGCCCAGTACCGGGCGCGGGGGTACATGTCGGCGGTCCGGTCGGACGTGAAAAACTGCCACACGGCGGCCATGGCCTACTTTTCCGACAGGCCCGACGCCGAATCCGTCACCATCGAGGACTGCAAGGCCGGCGGATACACGCCGACAAAGGGCGTGACGATCACGGTGACCTCGGGAGACGCCGCCGCCTTCAGCCTGTCGGGAACCCACAATCATCTCGAAGGCAGTTACGTGATGAGCGCCGACGGCGCCGTGACGGACACCCTGAGGGCCAAGTGAAACCTTGAAAAATCCGGTCTGCAAAGACCCCGCGGAGGCGGCCCTGCCGCCTCTTTTTTTGATTTCCTCCGAGCGTCCCGCGCCAGGGCAGGGTGTGAAAAAGCCGTGGCGGCATTCTCCTGAACGGCGAACGGGGCGTTCCGAAAAGGGGGATTGCGTTCAAGGCGCATTTTGTGCGATGTAAGGATCGCGGACGTTTCCGGGGAAAGGAATCGGGTGTGTACAGGCAAAAGAAAGTGATCGTCGTCATGCCCGCCTTCAACGCGGCGAAAACGCTCCACCAGACGTACCGGGACGTGATGGACCAGGAAATGGTGGACGAGATCATCCTCGTGGACGACGCCAGCGGGGACGAGACCGTCGGCCTCGCCCGCACCCTTCCGAAAACGAGGGTTTTCACCCATGAACGAAACCTCGGCTACGGGGCGAACCAGAAGACCTGCTACCGCCTGGCCCTGGAGGCGGGTGCGGACATCGTCATCATGGTCCACCCGGACTACCAGTACACGCCCAAGCTCATTCCCGCCATGGCCGCCCTCATCGGAAACGGCCTGTATTCGTGCGTTCTCGGGTCCCGGATCCTGGGCGGCCACGCCCTGAAAGGGGGAATGCCCCTGTGGCGGTACCTGTCAAACCGGTTTCTCACCTTCGTGGAAAACATTCTCATGGACGCCAAGCTCTCCGAGTTCCACACGGGATACCGGGCCTTTTCCCGGGAGCTGCTCCAGTCGCTTCCCCTGGAGGAAAACTCGGACGACTTCGTCTTCGACAACGAGATCCTGGCGGAGATTCTATGGCGGGGGGAGACCATCGCCGAGGTCAGCTGCCCTACCCGGTATTTCGAGGAAGCCTCGTCCATCAACTTCAGAAGAAGCCTCGCCTACGGGTTCGGCTGCCTGCGGACAGCCCTGAAATTCCGCCTGGCCCGGATGGGCCTCCTTCGATCGCGGATGTTCCCCCCCGGGGAGACCGGCCCTTCCAGATAACCCGCCCGGCGGCCCTCCCGGTTCCCTTTTTCACCGGGCCCCCCATTCGGCCGCTATGGAACATGGGCGGCAAATGTGGTAATGAAAGTCCGTTGAAAGGGGCTTCGGCCCGCCTGTTCCCTTGACACAGGTTCACTTTTTTCTGCACGCTGGAAAGATGGTGGAAATTTACAAAACCCGTTCCGACCCGGACCCCGGGGACCGGATGAAAAAAAGAGAAGAAAGAAAAAGACGGCGGCTGAAAGCCCTGGCCGCCGGAACCGTCGCCGTCCTCGTTATCGCCGCGGCGGGGGTCCTGGCCTGGCGTTTTCTCCCGGGGTCCTGGCAGCCCGTGGAGGATTTCACCGTCAGGCTGAGGAATACCGTTCTCACCGCCGTGAAGGGCCGCACGCCCGCGTTCCGCTTTCTCACCGTGGAGAAAAACGGGGAAAATCTCCAGGTGGCAAGGGACGGCTCCCTGGAAATAACCTACCGGGATGAGTTCGTCATTGTTGCCGTGGAGACGGACACGCTGTGGCAGCGGGGAGTCACCGTGGATGTGGACGGGGCGGGAGAGGAAAACGATCTTCGCCGGCTCCTGAAGGGTGTGGACATCGTGGATCGCTTCCTGTCCGCGGAAAGCGGCGCCGGGGCTCCCAAGCCGGGAATCCATGTCCTCTATGGGGAACGGGAAATCGCCCTGATACCTGTTGAAATCAACATCACCGCCCAGGACTGGCTTCGCCAGGCCCGGAAAACGGAGGACACCCGAAAGCAGATCAGGCTTCTGGCCCGGGCGGTGGAAATGCAGAAAGGGGACGTCAACGCCCGGAAGGCCCTGGCGAGCCTGTACGTCAAGGCGGGCATGACGGAGAAGGCGGCCCGGGAGTACGAGAAGGTACTCGCTTCATCCCCCGGGGACGCGACGGCCCTGGAAGCCCTGTCGAGACTGTACCTGAAGGAAGATCTATATGAGAAAGTTCTTCCCCTCTACCGGGAGATCATCGGGCAGAACCCGAAGGACGCCGGCGCTTACGCCAACATAGCCTATGCCTACGAAAAACTCGGCCAGTGGGGGCGGGCCGCCGCCAACTACCGGGCGTCCCTGGAGCTGAACCGGGACAACGGGGAAATCCGCTACCGGCTGGCCCGGGTCCTGGAGAAGACGGGAAGTGAAAAGGAGGCCCTGGCCCTTTACGAGTCCGTCCACAAGGACATGCCCGAAAACCCGGCGGTCCTGAACGCCCTGGCGGACGGCTACCTCAAGGCGGGGCAATACGAGAAGGCCATTCCCTTCTACCGGGAGGTCATCGCCAGGGAGCCCCGAAACGGGGCGGCCTACGCCAACATCGGGCTCGCCTACGCCGGCATGGGCGAGTGGAACCGGGAAGTGGCCAACTACAGGAAGGCCCTCTCCCTGAACGAGAAGGACACGGTCGTCCGGATGAACCTGGCTCTCGCCTATGAAAAGCGGAAGCTTTACGATGAGGCCGCCGCCGAATACGAGCGGATTCTCACGCTAAAGTCCGGCGACGGGGACGCCCTGGGGCGCCTGGCCGACGTCTCCCTGGCGGCGAAAAACTACGGGAAAGCGGCGGCTTCTTACGACGAACTGCTCTCCAGGGCGCCGGGGGACGCCGCCCTCCACGTCAAGGCGGGAACGGCGTACCGGGGCCTCAAGAACGACGGTAAGGCGGCGGAGCATTTCGATCTCGCCCTGAAGAACGGGTGGAAGGACCCGGAGCTTTACCGGGACCTGGCCGTCCTTTACGACCGCCTGGGAAAAAAGAAGAAGGTCCTCGAAGTTTGCGAGCGTTACGCCGCGGTGAAGCCCGCCCCGGAGGCGTTCACGCTCTGGGCGGAATATTCCATGCGGTACAAGGAGTATTCGGGGGCCATCAAGGCCTATGAAAAAATGATCGCCCTGGATCCGAAACGGGGGGAACTTTACGCGGGCCTGGGGCTGGCTTACAGCGCCAAGGGGGACCTGGACAGGGCCATAGAGAATTACCGCAAGGCCCTCCGGTACGACCGGGAGGACGACGTGACCCACCTCAACCTGGCCGCCGCCTACGAGAAGAAGGGACGGTATGAGGACGCCCTGAAGGCCTACACCATGGCCTATCAGCTCAACCCCGACTCGGCCGAGGCGGCCCGGAAGATCCCGGAAATGAAAATCCGGATCCTGAAACAGAAATACGGTAAAAAGGGATGACAAGAGAAATCGAAATCCGGCCGGGCGTGGTTATCGGGGGGGGCCGCCCCTTCGTCCTCATCGCAGGTCCCTGCGTCATCGAAAGCGAGGACATGACCCTCAGGACGGCGGAAAAGCTTCGGGAAACCGCCGAAGCCCTGGGGATCCCCTTCGTCTTCAAGGCCTCCTACGACAAGGCGAACCGGACGTCCCGGGCGTCTTTCCGGGGACCGGGACTCGAAAAGGGGCTTCGGGTACTCGAGAAGGTTAAAAGGGAAATCGCCGTCCCGGTCCTGTCCGATGTCCACCGGTTCGAGGAGATCGAGGCGGCCTCGGCGGTTCTCGACATCGTCCAGGTGCCCGCTTTTCTCTGCCGCCAGACCGATTTCGTCCAGGAAGCGGCCCGCAAGGCCCGGGTCCTCAACATCAAGAAGGGACAGTTCGTCGCCCCCCACGACGGCCGGATGATCCTCGACAAGGCGGCCGCCGCGGGGAACGGAAACATCACCATCACGGAGCGGGGCTACACCTTCGGGTACAACGACCTGGTGGCGGACATGCGGTCCCTTCCCGTTCTGAGAAAGACGGGATACCCCGTCATATTCGACGCTACCCACAGCGTGCAGTTTCCCGGCGGCGAGGGAGACGCGTCGGGCGGTGACCGGGAAATGGCCGTTTTCCTGGCCCGCGCCGCCGTCGCGGCGGGGGTGGACGGTCTTTTCGTGGAAGCCCACCCCGACCCGCCCCGGGCCCTTTGCGACGGGCCCAACTCCCTCTACCTGGACCGCCTGCCGGACATTCTGCGCCTCCTCAGGGGCATCGATGATCTCGTCAAGGAAAAGGAGCGCCTGTGAAAGCGGAAAGACAGGAGAACCTGGGACCGGCGGCGGTTTCCGACGACCTGCGGAAACGGATTCTTCCCGTGACCTACTTCATCACCGATGTGGACGGCGTTCTCACCGACGGGCGGATCATCATGGACGACGAAGGCCGGGAAACCAAGCATTTCGACGTCCGGGACGGTCACGGACTGAAACTTCTCATGCGGGCGGGAATCCGGGTGATCTTCGTCACCGGTCGGACCTCGGGGGTCGTCCCCCGCCGGGCCGCCGACCTGGGCGTCTCGGAGGTTCACCAGAAGGCCTGGGATAAGCCGGCGGTCCTTCGTGAAATCATGGAACGCCACGGCATCGGGGCCGCCGAAATCGCCTGCATGGGAGACGACATCGTCGATGTCCCTCTTTTCCGGCGGGTGGGGTTTGCCGTATCGGTGGCCGACGCCTCCGAATACGCGAAAAGGCAGGCCCATTACGTGACCCGCCGGCCCGGCGGCCGGGGGGCCGTCCGGGAAGTCTGCGAGCTGATTCTCCAGGTCCAGGGCAAGTGGGAGGAAATAGCATCCCGGTACGAGCTGGATCTGCCCTGACGGTTCGCTTTACAGGCCGCGGGGACAGTGATATATTGAAATCAGGACCTCGTCATGAAACGAAAAAAGGTTCTCGTTTCCCTTGCTCTTTTCATTGCTTTTTTTTTCTTCCTCGCTTTTTTCTTCAGTCGCGGCGGGAACGAACCGGGAAAAGCCCTCAAGGTGTTTTCGGAAAAGGCCGACGTGGTGGTGCGGGACTTCCGGCTCGACCAGGTGGATGAATCCACCGTTCAGTGGACCGTTTTCGCCGACACGGCGCGCTATTCCATGAAGGAAAAGAAGGTGACCCTGGAAAATGTCCGGGTGGAGATGAAGGACACCGGCGGTGTTTACGACATCACCGCCCGCCGTGGCGAGGTGGACACGGAAAAGAGGAACATGGATCTTTACGGGGACGTGGTCCTCACCTCCGACCGGGGAGACCGCTGCGAAGCCGATGAACTTCATTACCGGCATGAAGAGGGAAAGATCTTCACGCCGGGGGAATTCAGGATCGCCTATGGGGACATGGAAATACGGGGTGAGGGCCTGATCCTGCGGCCCGGGGAGAAGCGCTTCGAGGCGGCCGGGGCCGTCCGGGCCAGGATAGCCGGCTTTTCCCTGTCTTTCCCGGGGCGGTGACAATTCGCGTTTTCGGTGTTACGGTGAAGAGAAGATTTCTTGAGAGTGCCTGGACAAGAAACAATCTGGCGGTATCGACGCTCCTCTTTCTGGCGCTCCTCCTGGCGGGCCCGGGCGACGCCGCGGCGGAAGAAGAAGGGCCGCCGCTCCTGGTGACCGCCGAGCGGCTCACCATCGAGGGAGAGAAGAACATCGCCGTTTTTTCCGGTGATGTCCGGGCGGTTCGCGAGAACATGACGGTCCGGTCCCGGGAACTCGTCGTCCATTACCGGTCTTCCCCCGGCTCGGCGGAAGGGTCCGGCCTGGGGGAGGTGGACCGGGTGACGGCGAAAGGGGACGTGGAAATTTTCAAGGAGGGCCGCCGGGTCACCGGGGACGAAGCGGACTTTTTCGCCGGTGAGCGGAAAGTCGTCGTCACCGGCCACGCGGTCCTGGAAGACGGCAAAAATCGCATCGAGGGCGACAGGATCGTCTATCGTCTCGATGAAAATGTCGGGATGGTGGAAGGCTCGGAAAAAAAGCGGGTCAAGGCCACCCTTTTCCCCGACGAGAAATGACGGCGGGCCTGGAAGAAGGGACCGAACACGGTTGAGGCGCGGTGAATCCGGCAACCCTCGAGGCAATCGATCTTTTGAAAACGTACCACGGAAGGGCGGTGGTGAAAGGGGTCACCCTCTCCCTCAGGCGGGGCGAAGTCGTGGGCCTTCTCGGGCCCAACGGCGCGGGGAAGACGACGACCTTTTACATGATCGTCGGGCTGATCCGCCCCGACCAGGGGTCCATTCGCCTGAACGGGCAGGAAATCGGCGGTGAGCCCATGTACCTTCGCGCCCGGAAAGGGATCAGCTACCTGCCTCAGGAGCCCTCGGTCTTCCGGAAGCTTACCGTGGAGGAAAACATCCTGGCCATCCTCGAGATGCTGGGGACGAGCCGGGAGGAGACGAAAAGGCGCCTGGCCGAGCTTCTGGAGGAACTGGGTCTCGCCCCCCTGGCGGGAAGCCCCGCTTATGCCCTGTCGGGAGGCGAAAGAAGGCGCGTGGAGATTACCCGGTCTCTCGTCACGTCGCCCCAGTTCATCCTCCTCGATGAGCCCTTTGCCGGGATAGACCCGCTGGCCATCGAGGACATACAGAAGATCATCTTGGACCTGAAGGCCAGGAACATCGGGGTGGTGATTTCCGATCACAATGTCCGGGAGACCCTGACCGTCTGTGACCGGGCTTACATTCTCAACGAGGGAAGCCTCCTCATCGAGGGGCCCCCGGAGCGGATCGCCGGAAGCGACCTGGCGCGGAAATTCTATCTTGGTGAACGATTTAATTTTTGACGACTTATCGAAGGTCCACAGGAGACCTTGAGACAGGATAAATGAGCATTGAGCTGAAACAGAGCCTGAAGCTCACCCAGCAGCTGATCATGACGCCCCAGCTGCAGCAGGCGATAAAACTCCTCCAGCTTTCCCGGATCGAGCTTGCCGACCTGGTGGCCCAGGAAATGGAGCAGAACCCTCTCCTGGAGGAACAGGCGCCGGACGAGATGGAGGGAAAGGAGGACCGGCGGCACGAACTGGAAGGGTCCGGCGAACAGGAGATCATCCGCACGAAAGAGGTGACCGGCGAGGGCGACGGGAAGGAGGATTTCGACTGGAACAGCTACCTGGAGGATTACGGGCCCGTCGGGGTCACTTACTACCGGGAGGAGAGCGATCTTCCGCCCGTCGAGAACCTCATGACCCGGAAAGAAACCCTGGCGGACTATCTTCACTGGCAGCTCAACCTGTCACCTTCAACGGAGGAGGAGAAGCGGATCGGGGGCCAGATCATCGGCAATCTCGACAGCGGAGGCTACCTCCTGGCCACGGTTGAGGAAATCGCGGCAATCGAAAAGGCGGACACGGCCCTGGTGGAACGGGTCCTGAAAAGGATCCAGGATTTCGATCCCCCCGGCGTCGCCGCCCGGGATCTCCGGGAGTGCCTGGTGAACCAGCTTGAGAGCCTGGGCCTCAACGAACCGCTCATCGAGCGAATCCTCGACGAGCACATGAAAGACCTGGAAACGAAGAATTACCCGCTCATCGCACGGAAACTGAAGGTTACCCTGGAGGAGGTCCTGGTCGCCGTCCGGGTGATCACCAACCTGGACCCGCGCCCGGGCATGGTTTACAGCGACGAGAAGCCCCATTTCATCGTTCCCGATGTCTTCGTGTTCAAAATGGGGGACGCCTACCGGATCGTGCTTAACGACGACGGCCTGCCGCGGATCAAGTTGAGCAGCGCTTACCGGGACATCCTGGCAGGCGCCGCGAACGGCGGGGTCGGCACCGAGCAGAACAAGGACTACATCCGGGAGAGGCTGCAGTCGGCCACCTGGCTCATCAAGAGCATCCAGCAGAGGCAAAGGACGATCTACCGCGTCTCGGAAAGCATCGTCGCGCAGCAGCAGGCGTTTTTCGACAAGGGCATCCAGTACCTGAAACCGATGGTGCTCCGGGACATCGCCGAGGACGTGGAGATGCACGAGTCGACCATCAGCCGCGTGACGACCAACAAGTACATGCACACGCCCCGGGGCATCTTCGAGCTCAAGTATTTTTTCAACAGCGGCATCAACAGGACCGACGGCGACGCCGTGGCGTCGGAGAGCGTCCGGGAAAGGATCCGGGACATCATCGCCCGGGAAGACCCCCGGAAGCCTCTTCACGACGGCCAGATCGTGTCGCTCCTGGGGAAGTCGGGAATACGCATCGCCCGGAGGACCGTGGCCAAGTACCGCGAGCTCATGGGGATCCTGCCGTCCCTGAAAAGAAAAAAATTCTTTTGAGTCCCGGCGAAATGGGTTGACTTTCCCGGCCTTTTTCCATTATAGGGACGATTCATATTCGCCTTCCCGGGTGAAAGAAAAAAGTTCAGCTTCCTTGTACGCGAATCCCCGGGAACGGAAAGCATCGACAGAGGAGGAACAGGCATATGCAGATTTCCCTGACCTTCCGTAACATGGAAGGGGAAGACTGGCTGAAAGACCATGTGAGCAAGAAAATTCAGCGATTGAAGAAATACATCGACAAACCCGTCGAAACAAGCGTCATTCTCTCCGTGGAGAAATTCAGGAACGTGGCGGAGGTCAAGCTCCTGGGGAAAGGCGTGAATATCGTCGGAAAGGAAGAGGCCAAGGACATGATCACCGCCGTGGACGAGGTGGTGGACAAGATCGAGCGCCAGCTGAAAAAACACAAGGAAAAGATTCAGAACCGGAAGGAGAACGCCGTCAAGGCCGGTTCCGAGCTTCTCGAGGAAGGGGCGGAGGCGGTCTCCGGGGAGACGGAACCTCAGATCGTGGAGACGCGAAAAGTCGTTCTTCAGCCCATGTCCGTGGACGACGCCGTTCTGCAGATCGAGGGGTCGAGGGCGCCTTTCGTCGTCTATCGGGATTTTTCCACGGAGAACGTGAGCATTCTCTATCGCAGGAACGACGGGAATTACGGTCTCATCGAAACAAAATCCTGATTACGGAGCCGAGATGATATCGATTACCGACCTTCTTTCAGAAGTTTGCGTCATAGACGAACTGAAGGCGAAAACAAAAAAGGAAGTTCTCTGCGAACTCTCGGAGATTCTTCTCGAGGAAAAACCATCCCTGGACAGCGCCGCCGTCGTGGATGTCCTTCTGGACCGGGAGAAACTCGGAAGCACCGGTATCGGTGAGGGAATCGCCATTCCTCACGGCAAGATGGCGTCACTTGAACGGCTTATCGTCTCTTTCGGAAGAAGCACAAGGGGGGTCGATTTCGAAGCCCTGGACGGCAAGCCGGCTTACCTCTTCTTCCTGCTCATGGCCCCTGAAAATTCGGCGGGCCAGCACCTGAAAGCCCTGGCAAAAATCTCGCGAATGCTCAAGGACGAAACGTTCCGGCAGAGCCTGATGAAGGCGGAGTCGAAAACGGATCTCTACAACCTCATTCGGGAGAAGGACCTGTCCTTCATGTAGGTTCCCGGCATTTCCAGCTTTCCGGCGGGTTCGGCGATCCCCTGGGGGAACCCGTCGTGACAAACCCTGAAAAGCCTGGAAACGCTCTTTTTTCGGACGGCTTTCCGAGAAGCCGTCATACATCGGACCTTCTGTGAGTTCATCATGGCTGACCCCTCGGTGATGGATCTTCTTCAGGCCGGAGACGGGGAGGATCCCTTTCTCCCGGTTGCCGGGCAGGGAGGAATGGACAGGAATCTCCAGGCCCCGTCGGTTCGCGTTTTCGAGGAACTCCCGCCAGGGTTCCCCGGGTTTTCCGGGGGAGGGATCATCCTGCCCGGGAGCCTCGTTTCCCGGATGTCCGCGGCGCCGGCCCCGGAACAGGACCTTTTCCTGAAGGGTCTCTTCGATCACCAGCCCGATTTCATCGTCCTCGCGGGAACGGGGGAAGCCCCTGCCTTTCTTGTCCAGGCCGCCGACGGGAAAAACACGCCCCTTCTTCTCTGCCACCGTGACGCCTGGGGGGCGGAAAACGAAATCCTTCGCCGGATCGGCGAAGTGGTTCACGGAACCACCTCTCTGCACGGCGTCCTCGTCGAGATATTCGGCATCGGTATCCTCATCACCGGCGAAAGCGGCATCGGCAAGAGCGAATGCGCTCTCGAACTGGTGAACCGGGGGCACAAGCTTGTCTCCGACGATCTCATCCGGGTGGAAAAAGGGGAATACGGGCGCCTGCGGGGCCGAAGCCCCGGGCTGATCAAACACGTCATGGAGATCCGGGGGCTCGGCCTGGTGAACGTGAAGAGCCTCTTCGGCGTTGCCGCCGTGGCGGAGGAAACGGTCGTGGAAATCGACGTGGAACTGGTCCGCTGGAAGACCGGGGCCGCCTTTGACAGGATCGAATCGGAAGAACGGCGCCGCTCCATCCTGGGCGTTCCCGTTCCCGTGATTCGCGTTCCCGTCCGTTCCGGGGGAAACATGGCGACCATCGTGGAGATCGTGGCGAAAAACCACATTCTCAGAAAGGACAGGGAAAGGGAATCGGGCAAAGGCTCATGAAAAACATCCGCATCGTCGTCGTAACGGGCATGTCCGGTTCGGGAAAGAGCACGGTGCTCCGCTCCCTCGAGGACATCGGCTTTTTCTGCGTGGACAACCTTCCCGTTTCCCTCCTGCCGAAGCTTCTCGACATGCAGCTCGGGAGGGCCGACGAGATTTCCAAGATCGCCCTGGTCATGGACGTCCGTGAAAAGCACTTCCTGGACCGGTACGGGGAGATTTTCAGGGAACTCAAGGAACAGGGTTACATGATCGAGATTCTCTTCCTCGAGGCCGGTGACGAGACCCTGCTCCACCGTTTCAGCGAGACCCGAAGGTCTCACCCCCTGTCGGACCGGAGAACGGTGGCGGAAAGCATTCGCCTGGAGAGGGAGAAAATGAGGGAACTCAAGTCCATGGCCGACATGGTCGTGGACACGTCCCTTTACAACGTCCACCAGCTGAAGGAACTCATCCAGCGCTACTACACCACCCCCTCGGAGAGCAAAAAACTGGTGGTGAACCTCATCTCCTTCGGGTACCGCTACGGGCTGCCCCCCGAAGCAGACATGGTTTTCGACGCCCGCTTCCTCCCCAACCCTTACTTTGTCCAGGATCTGAAACAGTTCGACGGCAACAACCCGAAGATCGTGGACTACGTCATGGGCTGGGACGAAAGCCGGAAATTTCTTCAGGAGCTCTACGAACTCATGACCTTTCTTACTCCTCTCTACGAAAAGGAAGGGAAGGCCTACCTGAACATCGCCCTGGGCTGCACCGGCGGCAGGCACCGCTCCGTCGTCATGGTCAACCAGCTCTCCCGGTATTTCGACGAGCGGAACTACCGGGTGAACATTCATCACCGGGACATCCAGAGGACCTGATCAGGGCTCGCCGAGCTTCGCCGTGATGTTGTCCCGGATCCAGTGCGGATCCCACCATTCCTGGGGATTGACGAAATCGCGTCCGACAAAGATGCCGAAGTGGAGATGGTCCCCTCCGGCCAGTCCCGTGGTGTCCGTCCGCCCGATCATTTCCCCTTTCCGGACGGACTGGCCCACCTGGACGTCCATCATGCCCAGGTGAGAGTAAAAGCTGAAAATTCCCTGCCCGTGGTCGATCAGGATCGCGTTTCCGTAAATACCGATGAAGCCCGAGAAGACGACTTTCCCGTGATTGGCCGCTTCCACGGGGGCATGGGCCGTCGAGGCCAGGTCTATGCCGTTGTGGAGGCTCTCTCCGATGGGCCTGCCCTCGTAAATGTAGGTCCTGTGGTCTCCGAAACGGGCCATGTTGGCGGCGTTATTCATCCTGAGAAAGGGGCCCTCCCACAGCCGGCGGGGTTCCGACGAACGGCACAGGGCGGCGATGGTTTTGAAATTTTCCTCCCGCATGATGGTGTTGACGTGGCAGAAAACGCCCAGGAGATCCAGGTTCCCGAGGTTCTCGTCGAAAGCCCGGAACTCGGGCATTTTCTTCTCGAGAAAACGGGTCGTGATGACCATGTCGTCCTTTCGGAAAGACCTGTTTCGAACGTGGCAGTCCACGGCGCGCTGCGCCAGGTTCCCCGCCTCGTCTTCCGCCTTGACGGTGACGGTGAGATTTCCCTTTCCCGCGTCAAGGGGGACGGCCACGTAGGAGAGGTAGGCGGGCAGCCCGGACAGGGTGGTTTCATAGGGGTCGTAAGTCCTGTCGTTCACCATGACGGTGGTTTTCACCCGCTCCTTGGAGACCCGGTAGACAATGAGCCCCGCGCCGCCGGGGTTCAGGTAGTGCCTGTCGGTGAGAACCTGGATGTGGGGCGGGATGACGTCGACCCGGAGCGTCCGGGTGAGGGTGCCCCGGTTCTTTCGGAGAGAGTGGTCCTGGGCGCTGATTTCCAGGAGGGCCTCGCCGTTTTTCAGGTCCAGGTCCCCGGCCCGGACCTTGAGGGTCAGGGTTCGGGCGGCGACCCCTTTTCGGGGAAAGTCCTCCCTCTGGAGAACGTGACGCCTGTCGCCCTGGGACAGGACGACGGCCGTGCTTTTCAGGCCGCTTTTCCGATCCCCGAAGGAAACGGAAAAGGTTTTTTCCTGCCCCAGGACCTGGAAGTCGGGGGACAGGACGATTTCCGGAACCTCACCCTCCACGTAGGGGTAAAAAACCCATCCCCCGGTCACGAGGGCGGCCGCGATAATGAGGATCCCCGAATAACGGATGATTTTTTTCATCTTGATGACGTTTTTTGCTTTCATAGGGCCCCCTATAACCCGAAGGCGGTTTTTTTTCAAGACGGGCCTGTTCGTGAGAACCGGAAGGCCGGCCGCCCGATCCCGGGTGGGGGGGACGGTACGGGAGAAGATGCCGACAGGGGCCCGGAAGAAAAATTTCCCCCGCGGGCAGATCGTTGACCTGGATGGGGAGACCTGTTATAGAAAAGAAAGCGCCATATATCAATGACTGCGCGCCTCCATGGCCCGGTGCGGGAAAGGAGGCCCTGTTCCCTGGGGGCGGACATGCTTGGGAATAAGAAGATTCTTCTTGGAATAACAGGGGGCATCGCCGCCTACAAGGCGGCGGAACTGACCCGTGAGCTGGTGCGGCGGGGGGCGACAGTCAAGGTCATCATGACGGAGAACGCCGTCCGGTTCATAACGCCGCTCACACTCCAGACCCTGTCGGGTAACCCCGTCTATACGGACACCTTTTCGCTTACCGGGGACTGGCAGATCGGCCACATCTCGCTCGTTGACGAGGCGGATGTCCTGGTCGTCGCCCCGGCGACGGCCAACATCATCGGAAAAATGGCCTCGGGCATCGCCGACGACCTCCTCTCCACAACCGTCATGGCCTCGGTGAAACCCGTCCTTTTATGCCCGTCCATGAACACGAACATGTACCGGAATGTCATTTTCCAGGAAAACGTGGAACGTCTGAAAAAGGCGGGCTGCCGCTTCATGGTTCCCGGCGAGGGCGAACTGGCCTGCGGGACCGAGGGGGCGGGCCGGCTTCCCGATCCTTCGGAGATCGCCGACGAGATCGAATCCCTCCTGACGGAAAAGAATCTCGAGGGAGAGCGCATCCTGATCACGGCGGGACCGACCCGTGAACCCCTGGACCCGGTCCGGTACATCACCAATTACTCTTCCGGGAAAATGGGATACGCCCTCGCCCTGGCCGCGAAACGACGGGGCGCGGAGGTCGTCCTCATCACCGGTCCGACGGCCCTCTTACCGCCTCGAGGCGTCCGGGTTGTGGCCGTGTCGAGCGCTTCGGAAATGCGGGACCGCGTCCTGGAAAACCTGGAAAAGTCCACCGTCGTCATCAAGGCGGCGGCGGTGGCCGATTACCGGCCTGCCAGGAAATCGGCCTCGAAAATCAAGAAAAGCGCTGACGGACTTGTCATTGACCTGGAAAGGAACCCTGACATCATCGCCGAGGTGGGGCTGAAGAAGGGGAACCGGGTACTCGTCGGGTTCGCCATGGAGACGGAGGATCTCGTGGAGAACGCGCGGAAAAAGCTGGCGGCGAAAAACATGGATCTCATCGTGGCCAATGACCTCGGCCGCCCGGGATCGGGCTTCCAGTACGACACGAACATCGTCAAGATCATCGACGGGGAAGGGGGGACGGAAGAGCTTCCCCTCATGGACAAGCTCGAGGTGGCCCACCGCATCCTCGACCGGGTGAAGGAAATCGCCCGCCGGAAAGAAGGGCATTGAGGAAGGGGGTTGGGCCGTGGAACCGGAACGGGAGATCCTGGCGGGAATCCTGAAAGACCTGAAAAGTCACCTCCTTGCCGGCAAGGAAGAGTCGAGAAGACTGACCGTTTTCACCCGCGGAGGGGGAGGACGGGAGGAACCGTTGGCGACAGCCGCGGCGGGACCGTCCCTGACCCTCGCCGGGGTTCGGGAGGAACTGGGGGACTGCCGGCGGTGCGAACTCGCGGACCGGCGGAGAAACCTCGTGTTCGGGGAGGGGGATGAAAAGGCGGAACTCGTGTTCGTCGGCGAGGCCCCTGGAGAGGACGAGGACCGCCAGGGCCGTCCCTTCGTCGGGCGGGCGGGACAGCTCCTGACCCGGATCATCGAAGCCATGGGCCTGTCCCGAGAGGACGTTTACATCTGTAACATTCTCAAGTGCCGACCCCCGGGGAACCGGAATCCGCGGCCCGAAGAGATCCGGGTGTGCGAACCGTTCCTGGTGAAGCAGCTCCAGGCGATCCGGCCCCGGGTCATCTGCGCCCTGGGGACCTTTTCCGCCCAGACGCTGCTCAAGGTGTCCGACCCCATCTCCCGGCTGAGAGGACGGTTTCACGCTTACGAGGGCATTCCGCTCATGCCGACGTTTCATCCCGCCTATCTCCTCAGGAACCCCGGCTCCAAGAAACAGGTCTGGGAAGATGTCCAGGCGATCATGAAACGGCTTGCCGAAGGCCGGGACGAGGTCCCGCCGGCCGCGGCGGGCGATGTCCCTGACAAAGGAAGAGCGACATGAAAAAGACAGGATGGATCTTCTGCCTGACCCTCATCGGCCTGGGCCTTCTTCTTCCGCCCGGGTCGGCGGCGCCGCCCGGCGGGGAGGCCCCCGTCTACCACGTTCTGACCGTGAACGCCCCCATCACGCCGGCGGTGTACAAGTTTTTCAGCCGGGCCCTCAACGAAGCCCTGGAGGACGGCGCGTCGGGGATCATCATTCTCCTCGACACGCCGGGAGGTCTCGACCTGGCCATGCGGGACATCGTCAAGGACATCCTCAACGCCCCGCTTCCCGTTTTCGTCTATGTTTATCCCGCGGGGGCCCGGGCGGCCTCGGCGGGCGTCATGATCACCATCGCCGCCCACGTGGCGGCCATGGCGCCGGGAACGAACATCGGGGCGGCCCATCCCGTAGCTATCGGGTCGGGAAAAATGGACGAAACCATGTCCAAGAAGGTGGAAAACGACGCCGTGGCCTATGTGAAAAGCATTGCCGAAGAGCGGGGCCGAAATCTCGAGTGGGTTGAAAAAGCCGTCAGGGAAAGCGAATCCATCACGGCGGAGGAAGCGCTGAAGCTAGGCGTCATCGACTACGTGGCTTCCGATGTCCGGGACCTCCTCCGGAAGGCCGAGGGCCGGGATGTCCCTCTTCCGTCGGGAAGGATTACCCTGAAGACCGACGGCGCCGAGCTTCGTGAAATCACCATGGGTTTCCGGGAGAAGGTCCTCATGGCTCTCAGCGACCCCAACATCGCCTATCTTCTCCTCATGATCGGCCTGGCCGGCCTCTATTTCGAATTTTCCAATCCCGGGGCCGTTCTCCCCGGGGTTGTCGGCGCCATCTCCCTGATCCTCGCCTTTTTCGCCCTCCAGACCCTGCCCGTGAATTTCGCCGGCGTCCTCCTCATCCTCTTCGGGGTCATCCTTTTCATCGCCGAGATCAAGATCGTGAGCCACGGCCTGCTGACAGTGGCGGGGATCCTCTCGCTGGCCCTGGGCTCCCTTTTCCTTTTCGAATCCCCCATTCCCGCCCTCCGGGTGTCCTTCCAGGTCCTCATTCCCACGGTGATCATCGCCTCCGTCTTTTTCGTCGCCGTGGTCAGCCTGGCGGTGAAGGCCCAGATGCGAAAACCGCGGACCGGGGGAGAGGGCATGGTCGGGGAAGAGGGGAAGGCCGTGACGGACATCCATGAGGAGGGAAGGGTGTTCGTTCGGGGGGAATTCTGGAACGCCGTGAGCCGGGAACCCGTCGAGGAAGGAGAGGCCGTCCTCGTGACAGGAATGCGGGGACTCGTCCTTGAAGTGGAGAAGACGACAAAAACGAAGGAGGAAACGAAATGATGTACACCATACTGTCCGTCGTCATCCTGGTCATCATGTTTCTGGCCGCCGCCATACGGATCCTGAACGAGTACGAGAGGGGCGTCATTTTCCGTCTCGGGCGGGTCATCGACGTGAAGGGGCCGGGACTGATCATCCTGATCCCCGTCATCGACCGCATGACGAAGGTGGACCTGCGGATCATCACCATGGACGTCCCTCCCCAGGACGTCATCACCCGGGACAACGTCTCCGTCAAGGTGAACGCCGTCATCTACTTCAGGGTCATGAACGCCAATGACGCGGTCATCGAGGTGGAAAACTTTCTCTATGCCACGTCCCAGCTGGCCCAGACCACCCTCAGGAGCGTCTGCGGCCAGGTGGAGCTGGACGAGCTTCTGGCGGAAAGGGACAAGATCAACACCCATATCCAGGAAATCCTCGACCGGAGCACCGACCCCTGGGGCATCAAGGTATCCACGGTGGAAGTGAAGCACATCGACCTCCCCCAGGAAATGCAGCGGGCCATGGCCAGGCAGGCCGAGGCGGAACGGGATCGACGGGCGAAGGTCATCAACGCCGAGGGCGAATTCCAGGCGGCCCAGAAGCTGGCGGAGGCGGGAAAGGTTATCGCCGAGCAGCCCATCGCCCTTCAGCTCCGCTATCTTCAGACCCTGGTTTCGGTGGCTTCGGAGAACAACTCGACGACCCTCTTCCCCATTCCCATCGACCTCGTCAGGCCTTTCATGGACATCTATGAAAAAGCGAAGAAGCAGGAGGGCTGAGAGACCCCGCCCGGCGGGAGGGCCGTTTTCCCGCCAGCCGAGGTTCACCGATGATTTCGTTTGACATATGATTTCATAATTTATATAGGAAATGACCGTTGCCCTGTCCCGGCTGCCTCGTCATCCGGGCGTGGCGTGAAGGGGTTTTCCGGGACGGGGGCGGGGTGTTCATTCAAGCCGCGGGGGGCTTTTCACGGGAAAGGGAACGCCTTTCAGGGGTCCTGGTTTTTTTCCCGTTCCGTTACGTAAAAAAAGGAGAGGACATCTTTTTATGGAGACGATTGTTTCGGTCAAGCCGCTGCTCGCCGTTTCCGTTTCTCTTTTCGGATCCCTTCTCATCGTTCTTTTCAGGGAGAATCCCAACGTGAGGGAGTTCTTCACCTTCGCCATCGCCCTGGTGAAGCTCTACATCGTCACCTCCATGGTCCCCCTGGTCCTCCAGGGAAAAACGATCGTCTGGAGCCTTGTGGAGATCCTCCCCGGCGTGGGAATCTCCTTCCGGGTGGATCCCCTCGGTCTCCTCTTCGCCCTGGTGGCTTCCTCCCTGTGGATCGTCACGACCTTTTATTCCATCGGGTACATGCGCCCCCTCCAGGAGCACTCCCAGACCCGGTTTTTCGCCTTTTTCGCCCTGGCCCTTTCCTCCGCCGTCGGCGTCGCCTTCGCCGGGAATCTCGTGACCCTCTATCTCTTCTACGAGATGCTTTCCCTTTCAACCTATTCCCTGGTGACCCACCACCAGGACATGGACGCCCGCTCGGCGGGACGAAAATACCTGACGTATCTCATGGGGACCTCCATCGCTTTTTTCCTGCCGGCGGTCATCCTGACCTACCTGTACGCGGGGACCCTCGACTTCGCCGACCAGGGGATCCTGGCCGGCAAGGCCTCCCCGGCGGCGCTCACGATTCTTTTCGCCCTGTTCATCGCCGGGATCGGAAAAGCGGCCATCATGCCCATACACTCCTGGCTTCCCTCGGCCATGGTGGCCCCCACGCCGGTGAGCGCTCTCCTCCATGCCGTGGCGGTCGTCAAGGTGGGTGTCTTTTCCGTTCTCCGGGTGTGCTTTCACGTCTTCGGCATCGATCTCATGCACGCCCTGTCGCTGGACGTGTTCCTCATCTATTTCATTTCCGTGACGATCCTCGTGGGTTCCCTTTTCGCCCTTCGGCAGGACGACCTCAAGGCCCGCCTGGCCTACTCCACGGTGAGCCAGCTCTCCTACATCGTCATGGGCGGCGGCCTTCTCAGCATCATGGGAATGACCGGCGGCATCGTTCACATCGTCATGCACGCTTTCGGCAAGATCACCCTCTTTTTCTGTGCCGGGGCCATCCTGGTGAACACGGGGATCAAGAAGATAAGCGAGATGAAAGGGATCGGCAAAATGATGCCCGTCACCATGGCCGCTTTTTTCCTCGGGTCCCTCAGCGTCATCGGCGTGCCCCCCTTCGGCGGGTTCATCAGCAAGTGGTACCTGGCCCTGGGAACCATCGAGTCCCACCAGCTTCCCATACTGGTGGTCCTGCTGACCAGTTCCCTGCTCAATGCCGCCTACTTTCTCCCCATCGCCTACAATGCCTTTTTCGCCACGGGGAATCGCTTCAACGAAAAAACGCCCGTCAAGGAGGCCCCGATTTTCGCCGTCATCCCGCCTGTCTTCACCGCCGCGGTCTCGTTCGTCCTCTTCGTCTATCCCTCGGTGTTTCTCGAACTGGCTCGGATGGCCGCCAAGGGGTCCCTCGGTCATCCATGACGGGCTTCCCGGGGCAGAGATTCCCGAAAGCGCCGTGACACCCTTCAGGAGCGCCTCCCATGAAGGAAATCTCACTTCCCATAACAATCGCCGTCATCGGCGGCGGACCCCTGGCCCTCGAATTGCTCCGCCTTGCCCTTTCCGGCGGGAATGGTGACGGCCTTGTCCGCGTTCTCGGGGTGAGCGACGCCGACCCCCGCGCCCCGGCGCTCCGATACGCCCGGTCCAGGGGCGTGCCCGTAACGGGGGATTACAGGCGTTTTTTTGATCTTCCCGGGCTGCAGGCCCTCGCCGTAACGGAGGACGACCAGGTTTTCCTCAAAAAAGTCCGCCGGAACCGCCCGTCTTCCGTAAAGGTCCTCGATTCTCACCAGGCCCGAGCCCTGGCGGACCGCCTTCGGGTCCTGGGGGAAAAGAAGAAGCTTGTCGACGGGTTGAAGGCGGTGGCCGGGACGGGCCGGCCGGCCCCTGAAGCGGTCCTGTCGGAGGTCCTCCCGGCCCTGGAACGGTTCACCGCGGAAGCCCTTTCCATGATCGAGGGGAAAAACCGCCTTCTCCAGGCCGTGGAAAAGAGGCGGCTCCGTCATGACCGGATGGTTTCCCAGATCATCCATGGCAGCACGATCCCCACGTTCGTCATCAACGAGAACCACGTGGTGACCCACTGGAACCAGGCCCTGGAGCAGGTCACGGGGCGCCGGGCGGAAGAGATGGTGGGGACGAAGAACCACTGGACGGCCTTCTACGAGGAGAAAAAACCCTGCCTCGCCGACCTCGTCGTGGACGGAAAAAGCGAGCGGGAAATCAGGAAGCACCTGGGGAAGAGGGCCCGGCCGTCAGCCTACCTGAAAGGCTCCTACGAGGCGGAAAACTTTTATCCCCACATGGGGGAAAAGGGAAAGTGGCTCTATTTCACCGCCGCCCCCCTCCGGGGACCGGTCGGGGAGACGCTCGGGGCCATCGAGACGCTCTGGGACGTGACGGCCCAGCGGGAGGCAAGGGAAAAACTGAAGGAAATCGAAGCGATAGAGGCTTCCATCCTGGATACCCTTCACGTCGCCGCCCTGGTCCTGCGGGAAAGGCGCATCTTTTTCGCCAACGAGGCGGCCGAGTCCGTCTTCGGTTGGAAAGCGGGGGACCTCATCGGGCAGAACACGCGAATCCTCTATCCCGGTGAAGCCGTCTACCAGAGCGTAGGAAAAGCCTTCTACGAGGCCCTGGAGCAGCAGCGCACCTTCAGCGGTGAATACCCCTGTGTCCGCAAGGACGGACGGGAAATCCTCTGCATGGTCCGGGCTTCCCGGATCGGTGAGCGGCTGAAGGAACAGGCCATCGTCGCCACGTACGAGGACATCACGGAACGGAAGAAGGCGGAGGCGGAACTCCGCCAGCGGGAGTACACGCTTTTTCAGATCATCGAGGGAAGCACCATTCCCACCTTCGTCATAGACAGGGATCACCGGGTGACCCACTGGAACCGGGCCATCGAGACCCTGACGGGACGGCCGGCCCGGGAAACGGTGGGAACGAAGGATCACTGGAAGGCCTTTTACCCCACCCGGAAACCCATCATGGCCGATGTCATCGTGGACCGCATGTCGGAGGAGGAAATCGGTAAACTCTACGGGGAGCGGTGGCGAAAGTCCATCCTCATCGACAAGGCTTACGAAGCGGAGGATTTTTTCCCCCACATGGGCGAAAACGGGAAGTGGCTCTATTTCACCGGCGCCCCCCTTGAGGGGCCTGACGGGACCATCGTCGGGGCCATCGAGACCTTGTGGGACATTACCGACTCCAAGCTTCTCCAGGAGGAAAGGGAAAGGCATCTCCGCCAGATTTCCACGCTCTGGGAGATCACGAGCGCCCTGAGCGAGTCCCTGGACATGGAGGAGCGTCTCGTCGCCGGGGCCCAGGGAATCCTGGCGAACCTGAACGTGGACGGCGTTGTCATCTATCTCCGGGAGGCCGGGGGACCGCTCCGGGTGGCCTATTCCCGGGGTGTCGCGGAAACCTTCTACCCCCGGGGAGCCGGCGTCGGCGATGACAGCGTGGTCGAAAAAGTCGCCCTGAGGGGCAAGGCCGTTTTTTTTGAGAACGTGGATGAGGAAAGCGCGCCTTTCGACGCCTTCGTCGATCAGGAGCACCTCAAGTCGGCAGCCTATCTCCCCCTGGCCTCGAAGGAGGGCGTCATCGGCGTCCTGCGCGTCTCCAGCCTCAAGATGAAGCGGTTTTCCGAGGAGGACAAAAACCTCGTGGCCCTCGTCTGCAACCGGATCGCCCTGGCCATGGAAAACGCCCGGCTGCACCAGGAAGCGAAAATGTTCGGCCAGAGGCTGGAGGTCAAGGTCCGGGAAAAGACGGCGGAACTGGAGGAGTCCTACCGTGAGATCCGGAAATCGGAAGAAAAATACCGCACCATGTTCGACGCCGACCCCAATCCCATTCTCATCGCCGACCGAGGATCCCAGGCCATCCTGGATGTGAACGCCACGGCCCTGGACTGTTACGGCTACACCCGGAAGGCATTCCTGGGGATGTCCCTTCCCGACCTGGTATTCCAGAAGGATGCCGAACTGGAGGAGGGACTCCGGAAAATCGCGGCCAACCAGTCCGTCTTCTTCTCGAAGAAGCTTTTCCGCAAGAAGGGAGGGATTCCCTTTTATGTCAACATCCACATCCGGGCCGCCGACTTCATGGGCCGGGACTGCCTCATCGCCACGACGCCCGACGTCACGGAAACGGTGAAAAAAGAAGCCCAGCTCATCCAGGCGGGAAAGATGGCCACCCTGGGCACCATGGCCTCGGGGATCGCCCACGAGATCAACCAGCCCCTCAACGTGATCCAGGTGTGCTCCGATTTCATGCGGAAGAAGCTGTCCGGGGGACAGGAAATCACCGGCGAGGAGCTCAACACGGTGGCCGAGGAGATCGGCCGGAATGTCCAGCGGGCCGCCAATACCATCAGGCACATGCGGGACTTCACCCGCAAGTCGGAGGTGACGAAGGACCGGATCGACATCAACCGTCCCATCATGGACGTCTTCAAGATCCTGGGCCAGCAGCTTCGGGTCCATGAAATCGAGGTCCGCTTCGACCTCCAGGAAAACCTTCCCCCCGTCCTGGCGGACCACAACCGGCTGGAGCAGGTGTTTATCAACCTCGTGACGAACGCCATGGATGCCATGGACGAGAAGAAATCGGGGATTGACAGGGGGGACGAAAAAAAGATACTAACGTTGCGGTCCCGTCTGGAGGGGGAGTCCGTGGTCGTCACCGTGGAGGACACGGGGATCGGCATCCCCCCGGAGAACATGGACAAGATTTTCGAGCCTTTCTTCACCACCAAGGAGGTGGGCAAGGGGACGGGGCTCGGTATGAGCATCAGCTACGGCATTGTCAAGGATTACGGCGGGACGATCGAGGTCAGAAGCGACATGAACGCGGGGACGACCTTCCGGGTGACCTTTCCCGCGGCAGGGGAAGACAGGGCGAACCGTGAAAATGAATAAGTTACTGCTCATAGACGACGAGGAGGGCATCCTCAAGGTCCTTTCCATGTCCCTGAGACACGAGGGGTACCAGGTCCACACCGCCCTGAACGGGCGGGAGGGCCTGGCCGTTTTCGAGAAGGAACACCCTCCCGTCGTTCTCACGGATCTCAAGATGCCCGGCATGGACGGTTTCCAGGTCCTCCGAAGGGTGAAGGAAATCGATCCCGACGCGGAAGTCATCGTCATCACCGGCCACGGGGACATGGACTCGGCCATCGAGGCCCTTCGGTACGGCGCCTCCGATTTCATCAACAAGCCCGTTCGCGACGAAGCCCTCCGGATCGCCCTGGACCGGGCGCAGGAAAAGCTGGAGATGAAGCGGCAGCTCCAGGCCTACACCACCGACCTGGAGCAGATGTGCCAGATCGCCACGGAAGAGGTGCGGCGAAAGTCGGAGTTCCAGGACAAGCTCATCACCAGCTCCAACGACGGGATCGTGGCCACCGACGAGCATGGGACCATCATCCTTTTCAATCCGGGCGCGGAGAGCATTTTCGGCTATTCCCGGAGAGAGCTCGTGGACAGGAAGACCTTTATCGACCTCTATCCCGAGGAAGTGGCCCGGGAGTTCCAGAGCGGATTCCGAAGAAAACGTGATAAGAGGGGCTGGGGATGGAAAGAGGTGACCATCCTGGCCAAGGGCGGGCAGCCCGTCCCCGTCCGCTTTTCCGGGGCCCTGCTCTACGAGGGGGACAATGTCATCGGGAGCGTGGGTTTTTTCCAGGACCTCCGGGAGATCCGCCGCCTCCAGAGAGAACTCGTCCAGTCGGAGCGGCTGGCCGCCATCGGGCAGACCGTGGCCCGGCTCGCCCACTACATCAAGAACATCCTGACGGGCCTCCAGGGAGGCATGTACGTTGTCAATATTGGCCTTGACAAAGATGACAAGGATAAGCTAAAAGCGGGTTGGACCATGGTCCAGAGGAACATCGGCCGCGTGTCGGATCTCGTGATGGACCTTCTGACCTACTCGAAGGAAAGAGAACCGGAGTACCGCGACTGCTTTCCAAACGATATCGTCGAGGATGTCTGCGAACTCATGGAAGTGAAAGCGGCCCAGAACCAGATCGCTCTGGTCCGGGATCTCGATCCCGCCATCGGCCAGGTGACCATGGATCCGAGTGCCGTTCACCGCTGTCTTCTCAACCTCGTTTCCAATGCCATAGACGCCTGCCTTTTCGACCTCAGCGAAAACAAGGAATGGCGTGTTTCCGTCAGGACAAAACAGGAAGAGGAGAACACCATCCGTTTTGACGTGACGGACAATGGGGCTGGCATGACCGCCGACGTCAGAAAAAAGCTTTTCTCGGCGTTTTTCAGCACCAAGGGGGGGAAGGGGACGGGACTCGGCCTTCTCGTCACCCACAAGCTCATCCAGGAAAACGGTGGACGGATCGAAGTGTCGTCGGAACCGGGGAAAGGTTCCACCTTTACCATCTACCTGCCCTACCGGAAGGAGGCCGGTGACGAAATCCGGAGAAGGGCCCGCGTCGGAAAAAAACATTAATCACTCAGGGGGCTTCCATGTCAAAAAAAATCCTTTCCGTAGATGATGATCCCGATATCACCGTATTTGTGAAAACGGTCCTGGAAGAGAACGGATACACGCCTCTTATCGCGAAAAACGGCGAGACCGGCCTGGCCATGGCGAAAGTGGAAAAGCCGTCTCTCATCATTCTGGATGTCCTGATGCCGAAGCAGAGCGGCATCCGGATGTACCGGGAACTCAAGAACGATCCCGAGCTCAGGGACATTCCCGTGATCATCCTTTCGGGGATCGCCAAGAGGACCTTTCTCAGGTCCCAGGAGGCCCTGACAGAATTCGGAGACGAACCCGTCCCCGAGCCGTCGGCCTACATCGAAAAACCCGTCGATCCCCAGGAACTCGCGGATATAATTGCCCGGTTTGTGAAATAGAGGGGGCCTCGAAACCGTCCCTCCTTGATGATACAGAGAGGATTTTAGACCTGAAATGAAGACCAAAAAACTGCTTTTCGTTACCCAGTTTGAAGAGTTGTGGTTCGACGCCCTTCAGTCCCTCATGGATCTCCGGAAGGCCGGTTTCAATCATGTCGTTTTTCTTCACGTCATCGAGAGGGACAAGGTGGCCATGAAACGGGGGAAGGGCTATCTCAAGGACGAGGAAGTCAAGCTGAGAGAGATCGCCAATGTCCGTTTCATAGACTGGGCGGAAAGCCTTTTCGAACAGGGCATGGAGGTCGGTGCCTACATCATCGTCGGAAACGTCCTGCCCAAGATCATTTCTACGGTAGAGGAGGAAAGCGTCGACCTTATCGTCACGGGCCGCCACAAGAAAGGGAAGATCGAGGAACTGTACGCGGGATCGGAGACCGTTGAAATTCTCAGAAGAACCTCCACCCCGGTGCTGGTTTACAAGTACATGCTGCCATCGGGCAAGATCAACGAGAAGCCCTTCGAGCAGCCCCTTCTGGCGCTGGACTGGTCCGAACCGACGGACCACATCGTCCGGTATCTTCTCAACTACAAAGACATCATCAAGAAAGTCGTCGTCGTTCACGTGGCCAGCGAAAAGACCTTCAAGAGCCCGTCGGCCATGGAGATCCAGGCCATCCGCAAGGAAAACAGGCAGAAAATGGACCAGGTGTGCGACATTTTCCAGAAAGAGGGGATCGAAGCGGAACCGCACCTCTATATCGGGAACGTCTCCGAGCAGATAGAAAAGGCCGCCAGGGAAAGAGAGGCGACCATGGTCGTTGTGGGGGCAACGGGGCAAAGCAAACTGAAAGAGATCTTCCTGGGCAACGTGGCCCGGAGTCTCGCGGAAAACTCGGCATTTCCCACCTTGCTCATCCCGGCTCAATTGAAAGCTGAAAACCATTGAGGGTGATGGAGCGGCTGAAGTAGTGAAAATGACACGGTTACTTTGCGCTTCGACGGGGGAAAAATGCCTTTTTCTGCCGTCCACCCTGGAAAAGATTTCCGAGCTCCGCGGCGCCGGCTTCGGGGAAGTGGTCTTTTACGGTGTGGAACCGCCTGACCCGTGGCGGGAAACTCTCGGGCAGGTCTCCATGACGGCGCGGGTCATGCCGTCGGAAGGAAACGACGCCGTCCACATCCTCGGGGCCGCGAAAGAGGCGGAGGCGTCCATGGTCGTCATACTGGAGGAGGACAGCCTTCGAGAGAGGGACGCCTTTCCCGGCCCGGTCCTGAAAGATCTCGTCCAGGACTCTCCCGTTCCCGTTCTCATCATTCTCGAAAAGAGCGGGGATAAGACCGTGAAGGGTCTTTTTTCGCACGTCATTTACGGGACGAACTGGACGGAACCGGCGGAGAGGGCCCTGGGTCTTCTGCTCCCGTTGCGTGACTTCATCGTCGCGATGGAAGTGGTCCACGTGATAAACGAAAAGCTCACCGTCCGGGACATGCGGGAAATCAAGGAAAAACTTACGGGAACGCGAAGAAGGTGCCTCGATCAAGGCATCGACGCGGAAGCCCATTATTACGCGGGGGACACGGCAGAGGAAATTGTGACATCATCGAGGGATTACAGGGGGTCGGTGATCGTCGTGGGAGGGATCACAGCGAAACCGCTTCTCGCCCGGCTTCTTCAGGAGGAGCCGGTGTTCGGTGTTCTGAAGCGGTCTCCCGTTCCCGTCCTGATCGTGCCCTGATTCCCACCATATTCAGGCTTTTGAGAGAGATAAAACCCCAGGCGTCTCGAAAGACCATTTTTTGAGACGGTTTTGTAAAAGATCGCGGGTCAAGGCGCTCGAATATCGGGGAGCGAGGCGGGGAAGGCGCGCCGCAGTGACCGGGAGTGGCGGGCACCAGGGCCGGCGGCTCGATTAAAACGTTGTCAGGAGAGGATTAAGGCGTGGAAGTCACCCTTCTCGTGCAAGCGGCGGATGAATCTTTCGCCATCCTGGAAAGGGCCAGGGTCCGGGCGGTCGATCTCATGAACACGGCCGCCAAGCTGACCTCGGAAACCCGCTGGATGGAGGAAAAGAAGGTCCGGGCCATCTTTCGCGGGGCCCAGGAAACCCGGGCGGGACTGCAGAATTTTGTCGTCACCTTTGTCATCCTTTTTTTCTTCTGGGCCCTTCTCTCAGGAAAATACGACACTTTCCACCTGTCCCTGGGGGTCATCTGCTGCGGTATCGTCGCCTCTTTCGGCCACGATCTCCTGTTTCACAACGTCCGGGCCGGTGACATGCGGGTCATCGCCGGGCGGTTTTTCCTGTATGTTCCGTGGCTCTTTTACCAGGTCGTCCTGTCCAATTTTCACGTAGCCCGCCTGGTGCTGTCCCCGAGGCTCCCCATCGACCCCAAGCTGATTCGCTACAAAACGAAACTGGAGAGCGACACATCCATGGTGACCCTGGCGAACTCGATCACCCTGACGCCGGGAACCATCACCATCGCCATCGAAAACGGTGAATTCGTCGTCCACGCCCTGTCCCGGAAAGTGGCCGACGACCTGAACGCCGGGGACATGGAAGACAAGGTCGCCCACATCTTCATGGAAGCGGACCACATCTACATCCAGGACGTTCTCGACGTAGCCCGGATCTTCGCGGCGCTGAAATAGGGAGGCAGACCATGATACACCGGGGTGAAGACGTCATCATCCGGACCATCTCCCGGATGCTCATCCCTTTCATACAGATCTATGCCCTTTACGTGATCATGCACGGTCACTACAGCCCGGGCGGGGGATTCCAGGGGGGCGTCATCTTCGGCGCGAGCTTCGTCCTTCTTCTCCTTACCCACGGTTACCACGACGCCAGGTCCCGGGTTTCGGAAAAGACCATGATCGTCTTCAGCAGCATGGGCGTTCTCATTTATGCGGGAATCGGTTTCCTGTGCCTCGTTCTGCTGGGAAATTTCCTGGATTACAGCATGCTGGCGGGAATTCTTCATGTCGATCCGGCCCACGCCCGGTCCCTGGGCATACTGGGAGTCGAAATCGGTGTCGGATTCGCCGTCATGGCCGTCATGGTTTCCATTTTTCTCGATATCTCCACGGGCGGCGTCCTTCCCGGCGAAGAGGAAGACGTCGGGGAACCCCCCGTAAAAGAGGCTTGAAATGGACACGTTTTTTCTTGCCGTAGCCCTCGGGATTTGTTTTCTCGTTCTCCTGGTCCTTTACCGGGTCGTTTACGGCCCCGGCGTCTTCAACCGGGTGGCCGCCATTTCCGCCGTGGGGACGAAGACCCTCATCATTCTCCTCATTGTCGGCTTTCTCTACCAGCGGGTGGACATGTTCGTCGACATCAGCATCGTTTACGCCCTCCTCAATTTCATCGGATGCGTCGCCGTGGCGAAGTACCTGGAAATGGAAAGATAACCATGGAAACGATACAGAATCTTCTCTCCGGCTTTTTTCTTCTCGGCGGTGTTTTTTTCTTTGCCACGGCTACGATCGGGCTTCTCCGGTTCCCCGACTTCTTTACCCGGCTTCACGCCACGGGAAAGGGCGACACCCTGGCGGTCACCCTGTCTCTCGTCGGCCTGGCGATCCACGAGGGCATGAACGTGACGAGCGTCAAGATTCTCATGATCGCCGTCTTCATGTTCCTCGCCCAGCCCACGGCGACTCACGCCATCTCCCGGGCCGGTGTCCGGTGCGGCCTTGAAATCTGGCGGAAGGAAGGGAAGGAAGAAAAACCATGACTCTCCCCATAGACATCGTGCTTCAGATTTTCGTCGTCATCTGTGCCGTCGCGTCCATCGTCGTCAGGGATCTTTTGAGCGCCGCGATGATCCTGGGGGCGTACAGCTTTTTCATGTGCATCATGTGGGCCCAGATGGGGGCGGTGGACGTGGCCTTCACGGAGGCGTCGGTGAGCGCCGGCATCGGAACGATCCTGTTCGTCGCCGCCGTGATGAAGACAACGAGGAGGACCAAGGATTGAAGTTTTTGAGCTTTCTCATCACGCTTCTCACCGGGGCCGTCCTGGTTTACGGGACCATCGACATGCCCGCTTACGGTGACCCCGACTCACCGGCGAGCCGGCACGTGTCTCCCCGGTATATCGAGAAAACGGAGGAAGAAACGGCAACCCCCAACATGGTGACATCGGTCCTGGCCGATTACCGGGGATACGACACCATGGGGGAAACGACGGTGATTTTCACGGCCGGGATATCCTGCATCTTCCTCCTTCGGAGGCGCAAAAAATAACGGCTCCATCAAAAGCCCCGCAGGGGCAGCCGGCCCGGGCGGATCGTCCGCGGAAAACGGAGGGACCTGGATGGAATTTGTCATCGCCAAGTACAACTACTGGATATACATTATCCTCATGATGATCGGCTTTTACGCCATGATCGCCAAGACGAACCTGGTCAAGAAGGTCATCGGCATGAACATATTCCAGACGGCCATCATTCTTTTTTACGTGTCCACCGCCTACAAGCTGGGAGGGGCGACCCTTCCCATTCTCACGGACGCCCAGGCGCATGGCCACGAGGCCGTGGAGGTGGCCCGGGTGATCAACCCCCTTCCCCACGTTCTCATGCTCACGGCCATCGTCGTCATGGTGGCCACCCTCGGGGTGGCCCTGGCCATCCTGATTCACATTTACCGCCGCTACAAGACCCTGAATGAAGACGAAATCCTGAAGGTTATGAAATGATTCTCGAACAGTTTCCCTTCCTGGTTCATTCATCGCCGGTTCTCATCGTCGTCGTTCCCCTCATGTTCGCCCTCCTCACGCCGGTGATCGGACTCGTTCGCAGGGACTGGACCTTTCCATGGATGGTCCTGGCCCTTATCCTCTCCACGCTGTTTTCGGTAGAGGCGCTGCGGGACGTCATGTTAAACGGGGTCATCCGCTACCGGATGGGGAACTGGGCCCCGCCCTGGGGCATCGAGTACGTCATCGACCACCTGAACGGCCTCATGCTCGTCCTCGTGTCGGGAACATCCCTTCTCGTGGCCGTCTACGGCAATAGAAGCGTGGAACAGGAACTGCCGGGGAAGGAAGTCTATTTCCGGTGCCTCTTCCTTCTCCAGGTGACGGGGTTCCTGGGGATCGTGGTGACAGGCGACGCCTTCAACCTTTACGTCTTCCTGGAAATCGCCTCCATCGCCGGCTATGCCCTCATCGCCGCCGGCGAAGACGGGGCCGCCTTCGCCAGCTTCCGCTACGTCATCATGGGCACCGTGGGGGCCTGTTTCTATCTCCTCTCCGTCGGGTATCTCTACATCGTCACGGGGTCCCTCAACATGGCAGACCTGGCCCGGCTTCTCCCTCCTCTTTATGGCTCCAAGGTGGTGCTCACAGCCTTCGCCTTTTTCATGGTGGGCATCGCCGTCAAGATGGCCCTCTTTCCCCTTCACCTGTGGCTCCCTGACGCCTACACCAAGGCCCCGTCGGCGGTGAGCGCCCTGGTGGCGCCCCTCATGACCAAGGTTTCCATCTACGTCATGATCCGGATCATGTTCACCGTCTTTCAGCCCTCCTTTTCCATTGAATTTCTTCCCGTCACCCAGATCATGCTCGTTGCCGGGGTCATCGCCATCTTCGCCGGCGCCCTCATGGCCCTCGCCCAGAAGGACTTCAAGCGGATGCTCTGCTACATCGTCGTGGCCGAGGTGGGGTACATGGTCGGCGGGGTCGGGCTGGCGAACACGGTGGCCCTCAGGGGAACGGTCCTCCACATCGCCAACGACGTGGTCATGACGGCGGGCCTCTTTGCCGTCGCCGGGATCATCGCCTACAAGATGCGTGAACACAATCTTTCCGACTTCAAGGACCTCTTCAAGAGGATGCCCTTCACCATGGCCGCTTTCGTCGTCATTGCCCTGTCCATCATCGGGGTGCCGCCGACGGGCGGGTTCTTCAGCAAGTGGTATCTCATCCAGGGGGCCCTGGAGGCGGGAAGCTGGCTTTTTGTCGTCGCACTCCTGTCCTCGAGCCTGATCAACATCATTCTCTTCTTCCGGATCTTCGAGATCGGGTACGGGTTCCACGGCGGCCATGGCCATCACGGCGAGGAGGCCGGAGAGGCCGCGGTCATCCGGGAGGCCCCCTTGAGCATGCTTCTGCCTCTCATCATCGCGGCCGCGGCCATTGTCATCCTCGGCTTTTACAACCAGGCCCTCATGGGAAACATCATCCAGTATGCCGTGCCCGTTCTCTGAACGGGGCTTTTTCAGGGCCCTTTCCCAGCGATTCCGCCGGGCAGAGAAAAGCGCGGTTTCCGGCGGCAGGAGGGGACAAGGAGACACTTTTCCTTGACACATCGCCTCATGACGCGTAAATTCCCCGCAACAAAGACGGCTGCAACGGAACGCCCAGGGTGTTGCCACTATTTACCCGCTGCTGAAGCGGGATACCGGCGGGTGGGCCCCGCGGCCGGGGATCCGGCGGTTAACCCGGGCCCCGCATGCCGCTGGGGAGGACCCCCGGAGGAAACCCCTTGGCCCCTTGCGAGGAACCCCTTGGGGGATGACAAGTTTCAGGCGATGATGCGTACGGAACAGACAACAAAAGAAGCCGACAGGGACCGGTCCCTGCGAAAAAAGAGGGGAAGGAAAATCGCCGGGTGGTTCTTCATCGTTCTCGGCGTGTTCGGGCTGTTTCTCCCCTTCCTTCAGGGACTTCTTTTCATCGCCCTGGGCATGGGACTTCTCGCCGGCGACAGCGAAGCCCTGCGGAGACACCTCCGTCAGTGGAAGAGCGACCATCCACGGTGGTTTCCCCGCAGCCTGGAAGGCCTGGCCCGCGATGGAAGCAGGACACCCGACAAGGAGCATAAAAAGCCATCGCCGGTCCCCGGGGCCGGCAACAGGAGTTGACACCATGAAATTGCGCTGGTTAAAGAGAATCGGCCTTCTGCTGGTTCTCATCGTGCCTTTCACCGTCGCGGCGGAGGATAAAAAAACCATCGCCGTCCTCCCGTTTACCGTTCACAGTGCGGAGAACATCGATTACGTTAAAAACGGCATCTGGGACATGCTCTACTCACGGCTTTCCTCGGGAGGGGAGGTCAACCTGGTGAGCCGGCAGGCCGTTCTGGAAGCCCTGTCGAAACTCAAGGGAAAGGACTACCAGGCCGACGACGTTTACCAGGTGGGTAAAGCCCTCAACGCCGATTATGTGGTCTGGGGGAGCATCACCAAGTTCGGAAGCAGCCTGAGCCTGGACGGCAAGCTCATGGACATCGCCGGGAACGCTTCCCCCATCGGTGTCTTCGAGCAGTGCCCGAGCCTGGATGATGTCATTCCCAGGGTCAACGATTTCGCGAAAAAGATCCAGATGTACGCCCTGGGCAAAGTTCCCCAGTCCGTTCTGCCCGCGCCGGCGGCCCCGCCTTCGTCCCCCCAGGTTTCACTACCGTCCCCGGCGACGGCCGCTCCCGGTTCCGTCGAAGCCTTGAAGACCCCCGAGGGGACATTCACGGCCGTCATCAACCCCGACTTCATCAACGCCCCCGAACCGATCGACCGGAAGGGTTTCTGGATGACCCCGAGATACTCATACGAGTTCAAGGGATTGGACATCGGTGACGTGAACGGGGACGGCCTGAACGAGGTCGTCGTCATTTCCCCTTCCGCCGTTCACATCTTTCAGAGAAAGGGCGATGCCCTCGTCTCTCTCGAACGGATCGAGGGGAAGGAATACGACGACTATCTGGCCGTGGATGTGGCGGACATCAATGAAAACGGCATTCCCGAGATCATTGTCACGAGTATCAACTGGACCACGCTCAACTCGTTCGTCGTCGAGTACCGGGACGGGCGCTTCCAGACCATCGCCTCCGATCTCAGGTGGTTTCTCCGGGTGGTCCGCCCCCTGGGCCGCCCCGTTCTCATCGGTCAGGCCAAGGGTTTCGACGATCCGTTCATCCATGCCATTCACGAGATCATATGGCAGGACGGCACGTATGTCGAAGGCAAGCGCATGCCCATTCCCGAGGGGCTTTCCGTGTACGGTCTCGCGTACGACAGCCTCGACGGGAGCACCCGGCTGAAGCTCGTCATGCTCGACGAGTATGACCGCATAAGGATTTACGAACCGACCCTCAAACGTTTCATTGACCTCGACATCCTCGGGGGAAGCGAGGAACTCCTCTGGAAAAGCGACGACCACTACGGCGGCAGCAACAACGCCTTCCTGAGGATCACCTACGCGGGACAGCCCATGTCCGACTGGGCCATCGATGACAACCCCGACAAGGTTTCCTACGTCAAGCTTCGCGTTCTCACCTACGACATGAACAAGAACGGAAAAAACGATGTGATTATCGTTAAGAACCTCTCCGCCGTGGGAAGAATCATGAGAAACCTGACCCTCTACACCTCGAGCGAGATCTACGATTTCGAGTGGGACGGGATCGGCCTGTCGGAGAACTGGAAAACGAAGAAAATCCAGGGATACGTGGCGGATTACCAGATCAAGGACATCGACAACGACGGGGAAGACGAGGTCGTCCTCTCCCTGGTAGTGTCCTTCAGTGGGTCCCTTCGCAAGAAGAGCATCCTCGCCGCCTATGACCTGACCGTACCGGAGAGGGTTCAATAGAGCGGATTCTGGCCCGGCTTTTCCGCAGCGGGGCGGAAATCCCGGCATTCATCCCCCGGGGGAGCGGGCTTTCGCGCCTCGGGACGGGGAGCGATCGGCGAGGCCCGTTGCTAAATAAATGTTACCGATGGGAGGTTTGGCAAAGGGTCCGTTGCCATCTTGACATCGCTCCCGTAATGGTGTAAAAACCCACTTCTGCAATGAGGCGGTGTAGCTCAGCTGGTCAGAGCATGCGGCTCATATCCGCAGTGTCCGGGGTTCAAGTCCCTGCACCGCCACCAGAAAACAAATAAAAAAGGGGACAGGTTTTAAATCTGTCCCCTTTTTTTCTTCGAACGTGGGGACAGATTTAAACATGTCCCCTTTGCTTTTTCATTTTACCCCTTCACGATGAAATAGAAGGCCAGGACATAGAGGAAGGCCACGGCGAGGATCACCGGGACCCCGGAGGGGATGATGGTGAGGTGGTCCAGGCGCCCTCTCTCTTCGCCGGAGGTTTTCGAAGCGCTGAAGGTTTCCGCCAGGCGGGTCACCGGTTCCCGGGTGAAGGCGGACAGCCGGGACGGAAGGAAACGGATGAACAGGCTTTCGCCGGCCTTGGCCACGAAGGCGAAGACGGTTGTCACAACGGTGACGACAGCCCGGGACCCCTTGCGGAAGAACCAGTCGGCGTCAAGGTTGACGGCCCGCATTTCCGCCGGATAGAGCCCCGACATGAGAAGGAGCACGAAGGCCAGGGAGGCGAAGAGGAGAAGAAGGGTCTGTCCCAGGACATGGGGAACCGTGTAGGGTTCGTAGGTGACCGGGAAGGGCATGAGGCTGTACAGGGGGCCGGGGAAGGCACCGTTGAAGATGCAGAAGAAGGCGGCGATGCCCATGGCGATGAGCATGTTCATGGGGGCTTCCCGGGGCCTGAGCCCCGAATCGTGGGAAAAGAAGGCGAAAAAGGGCACCTTGATGCCCGCGTGTTCCAGGACGCCCGTGGAGGCGAACATGAGGAGGAACCACAGGAGGACCATCCCGCCGTGGGCGGCGGCGCTGATGATCATGGACTTGCTCACGAAGGCGCTGAAGAGGGGAAACCCGGAAATGGAGGCGGCCCCGATGATGCAGAAGACGCAGGTGAGCGGCATGGTCCGGTAAAGCCCGCCCAGTTCGGTGCACTTGGATTTCCCCGTCCGGTACATGACGGCCCCGATGGACATGAAGAGGAGGGCCTTGAAGAGGATGTCGTTCACCGCGTGGGAGACGGCCCCGTTGATGGCCAGTTCCGTCCCGATGCCGATTCCGCAGACCATGAACCCCACCTGGTTGATGAGGCTGTAGGAAAGAACCCGCCGCAGGTCGTTTTCTATGACGGCGTACACCATGGCGAAGCAGGCCATGGCGGCGCCGATCCAGATGAGAAGGGACGTGCCCGGGTAGGCCCGCGCCAGGACGTACACGGCGGATTTGGTGGTCAGGGCGCTCAGGAAGATGATCCCCGTAATGGTCGACTCCGGGTAGGCATCGGTCACCCAGGGATGCAGGATGGGCCAGGCGCAGTTGATGCCCACGCCGATGAAGATGAGCCAGGAAGACAGGTTTCCGTCGGTGAGGCCGATAAAGGTGACTGCCGTGGACCCGGTCTCCTTGACGTGAAGCAGGATGCCCGCCAGGAGGACGAGACCGCCGATGATGTGATAGAGAGCATAACGGAACCCCGCCCCGAGGGCGGCCTGCGTCCGGTTCGCCCAGACGAGGAAGACGGAACCGAGGGTGAGAAGCTCCCAGAAGACGAAGAGGGTCAGAAAATCGCCGGCGAACACGACCCCCAGGGCGCTGCCCCCGTAGAGGAGGGCGGCCATGTGCTGAAGGTCGTCCTTCACGTGCAGGGCGTAGATGAAGCCGATGAGGGCGGCCAGGTGGAAAACGTAGCCGAACACGAGGCTCAGGCGGTCCACCTGGGACAGGACGAGTTCGTAGTCCAGAAAGGGGAGGGTGAAGGAAGCCCCCGCGGGAAGATGGATGAGATTGATAAAACTGAGTACGGGCAGGAGGAGCAGAAAGGCGCTTTTCAAAACCCTGTTCCGGACGAGGGGGACGAGGAAGGCGCCCAGGAGAAAGACGGCGAAGGGGGGGACGGGATTACTCATAGTAGTCCTCCCTCCGTTTCACCAGGGGGCGCAGGATGTATTTGGCCCCGAAGACAAGGATGACGAAGGCGACGAAGCCGAAAGCGGCGTAAAAACCGGGCCAGTTTTCCCAGGCGAACTCGCCGTGCTTGGCCGTCACGAAATCGGCGGCGAGAAAAACGCCCAGGATGATGAAAAACAGCACGAAAAATCGCTTCACGTTCTTCGGCTTGTCAAAGAGATACTCTTTTTCCATCGGTTTTTTTCCTCGAAAAGTCCTGTTTTCCGGGCCCCTAGAGGGTGTTCCAGAGGATGACCGCCAGGTAGAGGGACGCGAGAGCGAAAACGGCCCAGAATTTCGCCAGGTACCCCGGGACGGGTTCGTGGCTGAGTTCCATCAGATCGTGGTGTTCCACCGTCATGCCTCCATGGTCGGGAAAGACCGCCGGTCTTTCTTTTACCGAGGGATTGGACGTCCGTCGTCCTGGCTGGATTTCGAAAAAAGCCCCCTTGCGGCGACCCCGTTGCGGGGCTGCCCTTGTCCTTCAACGAAGTACAAACAGGCTAATGCATAATCCAAGAAAGGCGGAAAGTCAAAGGAAAAATGAGGCGGCGCCACGCTTTTCGACAAAAAAGCCTTCCCGCCTCAAGGGGGCGGGAAGGCCCGGCGTGTCGTCACGAAAGATGAAATTACCCGAGTTTTTTGAGGAGATCGGCGGACACGTCCTTCACGCCCGGAAGGCCGTCCACCTCGATGACCTTGACGCGGTCCTTGAAGTAGTTCACCGCCGCCATGGTGCCCGTCTTGGTGTCGTAATAAATGTTGTGGCGCTTGTCGATGGCCCCCTCGTCCTGGTCGTCCGCCCGGGCGGACAGGGCGCCGCCGCACACCCGGCAGACCATCTTGCCGTCCTTTTCGGCGGGCTTGATGGCGTCGATGAAGATATTGTTGGGGTGGTTGTTGTCATTGGCGCAGAGCCGCCGGCCCATGATCCGGTTCTTGGAGGTCTGGCGGTCGAGGACGATCTCGATGACGAAATCCAGCTTGATTCCTTCCTTCTGCAGGGCTTCGTAAAGGGCTTCGGCCTGGGCGAGGTTTCTCGGGAAACCGTCGAGGAGCCAGCCGTTTTTCGCGTCGGCCGCTTTCAGCCGGTCCAGGATCATGGGAATGGTGACCTCGTCGGGAACGAGTTCCCCGCGGTCGATGAAGCCCTTGGCTTTTTTCCCCAGTTCCGTCCCCTTCTTGATGTTTTCCCGGAAAATGACCCCCGTTTCGATGTGGGGCACGCCATATTTCTTCTGCACCACCGCGCCCTGGGTTCCCTTGCCGCTGCCGTTGGGTCCGAAAATCAGAATATTCATTCTTTAAACTCCTTTCACAGAGGTTTTGTGGCCCGTGTCAAGCATCCTCCTTATAGGGGATTCCCTCCTGAATGGCAAGGGAAAATACGCCTGTTTCCGCTTCGCTACCCCGGCACGCGGGGTGTGAAAAGACGGCACGGCGTCTTTCGATACCCCGGGAGACAACGCCCGCGGCGCTGTCCGCCGTCGGGATGTCACCGGTCCCCGGGGGCCTGCCCGCCGCCCTTTCCCGGGCGGTGCCGGGGCTTTTGAAAATACCTTGTTATTTTTGAAGATTTGTCGTAAAAAATGAGCCATTTCACCGCGAGGTTTCCTGGAACATTGAAATCCATCCTTGTCATTTCGGGCGATTCTTCCTCTTTTCGGCAGATCCGCGAGGGTTTCCGGGGAAAGTTCCGGGTGGATCACGCGGCCCGGGTCGAGGCCGGTCTCGATTCCCTCAAGAAGAAGCATTACGATTTCGTCTTCGTGGACCTTCCCCTCCTCAAGGCTTCCGTGCCCGGGAACGGCTACAAGGAAGCCCTGCAGCCCTTCTGGATGGCTTTTCCCGATGTCCAGGTCATCGTCATGGCCGAGCCCGGGGTCATCCGCGAAGCCGTCATGGCCGTGAAAGCCGGGGCCAGCAACTACTTGACCTATCCTCTCAATCCCGACGAGATTCGCTATGTCATGGAGAGCATCACCGAATCCCTGATCGTCCAGTCCGAGCTCGATTATCTCCGGGACAGGATCGGGGAGATGGACATCCAGGAAATTCTACGGACCCGCAGCCCGAAGATGCGGACGATCTTCGACAAGGTCCGGTCCGTGGCACCGACGCGAAGCACCGTTCTCCTTCTCGGGGAAACGGGGACGGGAAAGGGCGTCGTGGCGCGGATCATCCACCAGTCGAGCAGCCGGAGAAACACCCGGTTCATCAGCGTCCACTGCGGGGCGATTCCGGACACCCTCGTGGAAAGCGAGCTTTTCGGGCACGAGAAAGGGGCCTTTACCGGGGCGGTGCGGCGGCAGCTCGGCAAGTTCGAGATCGCCAAGGGGGGGACCATCTTTCTCGATGAAATCGGGACCATCACGCCCTCCGCCCAGATCAAGCTTCTCCAGGTCCTCCAGGACGGGATTTTTCAGCGTGTCGGCGGGGAGGAGACCATCGAGGCGGACGTCCGGGTGATCGCCGCGTCCAACATGGACCTCAAGATCATGTGCGACCGGGGACTGTTCCGGAAGGACCTTTACTATCGCCTCAACGTTTTCCCCATCGAGGTTCCCCCTCTCCGGGAGCGGACGGAAGACATCCCGCTGCTCATCGAGCAGTTCCTGAAAAAGTTGAACCGGTCCTCCGCCAAGGAGGTCCGGGATGTCCATCCCGAAGTCCTCCGGGCCCTGGAAAACTATGGCTGGCCGGGAAATATTCGGGAGCTGGAAAACCTCATCGAACGGGCTTACATCATCGAATCGTCGTCGGTCCTGAGGCCGGAGAGCTTTCCCGGGGACCTCTTTTCCCGGGAACTCCTTCCGCCGGCGAACCTCATCCACCGGGCCGGAAACCTGGCCGACGCCCGTCAGCTCGGCGTTGCCTATGCCGAAAAATCCTACCTCCGGGAGATCCTGGCGGAGAACAGGGGAAAGATCGCCGAAACGGCCCGGACGGCGGGAGTCACGCCGCGCCAGATCTCGAAGCTTCTCAAAAAACACGGCCTCCGCAAGGAAGATTTCAAGGGAACGGGGTAAGCCGGACCGTTCGGGATCAAAAAAGGTGATGAACGCCCGTCACGGACGTTTCCGGATTCCGGAACGGCCCGACTAATCGGAACTCCTGGTTCCTGTTCCTGGTAATGAGAACAATAAGTTCCGATTTATTTAGTTTCAATAAAACTGAATACTTAGGAAATGATCCTCTTGTTCCGGGCTTGGTGGTCGCAAAAATCGGAATCCGCGGTTCCGCTGTCAAAAAAAGCCATCCTGAAATAAACATTGAAAACAGGCTTTTAACTCCATGGTATAACCGTTGCATATAAAGGGTGCAATCAGAGGTGGCGCCGGCTGAGCGTACCAGGTGTAGACCCGCGTTTTCAAAAAGAATCGCGGCAAAAAGCTTTTAAAAGGAACGCCGGGGCAACCTGCGTCACCATAACAGGCCCGCCAGGGCCGATAAAGGAGGAAGAAGAGAAAAAATGGCCAACGATGTCGTCATGGTGGATGATGTCGAACCTCCCGGTTCCCTGAAAACCGTCGAAGAAGACGAACCTCCAGGTAGATCCGGGCAGGTCGTCACGCTTCCCGGGGCAGGGGGACCGATGCCTCACCTGTCCGTTCCCGCGACGGGAACGGAGAATCCCCTCGCTTCCCAGACAAAAACAACGGCGTCGCGAATCTTTCCGATCGGCGAGAAAGCCGCCCGTTTCCGGGAACGTTTTTTCCCCGCCGCCACGGACAGGGAGTGGAGCGACTGGCGCTGGCAGATTCGCCACACCATCGGCAGCCTGTGCGAACTCGAAAAGATTGTCCGGCTGACGGACCGGGAGCGGCAGGCCCTCCGTCTCCGGGAAGGGGCTTTCCCCTTTGCCGTGACGCCCTACTACGCCAGCCTTCTTGAAGGGGACAATCCCCTTCAGCCCATCCGGAAGGCCGTCGTCCCGCTCATCGACGAAAAGATCCATTCCGCCGGGGAAGCGGAGGATCCCCTTCACGAGGAGGGAGACAGCCCCGTGTGCGGTCTCGTTCACCGCTACCCCGACCGGGTTCTCTTTCTCGCCACGGACTTCTGTTCCACCTACTGCCGGTACTGCACCCGTTCGCGGATGGTGGGGCGGAAGAACAAGCGGATCCCCACACCGGAACGCTGGCAGAAGGCCATCGATTACATCGCCGCCACGCCGACGGTCCGGGACGTCCTTATTTCCGGGGGGGATCCCCTGACCCTGCCCGACGATAAGCTCGAGTGGATCCTGGCGAAGCTCCGCGAGATCCCTCACGTGGAAGTCCTGAGAATCGGGACCAAGACCCCGGCGGTCCTGCCCCAGCGGATCACGCCGTCCCTGGTGCGCCTGCTGAGACGGTTCCATCCGCTCTGGGTGAGCGTTCATTTCATGCATCCCGACGAACTGACGGCGGAAACGGCAGAGGCCTGCCGGAGGCTCGCCGACGGGGGAATCCCCCTGCAGAGCCAGACGGTCCTGCTGGCCGGCATCAACGACGACGGGGAAACGATGCGGAAGCTCGTCCAGGGCCTGGTGAAGATCCGGGTCCGGCCTTACTACCTCTACCAGTGCGACCCCATCGTGGGGTCTTCCCATTTCCGCACCCCCGTGGAAAAGGGCGTGGAGATCATCCGGGCCCTGAGAGGCTTTACGAGCGGGTTCGCCGTCCCCACCTTCGTCATCGACGCCCCCGGCGGGGGCGGGAAGATCCCCGTCATGCCCGATTACGTGGTGGGACGGGACGGCGACGACCTCGTCCTTCGGAACTACGAAGGAGGACTCTACCGGTACCACGACGGCGGGACCGTCGGCGAGCCTCTCGGAGACAGCCCTTATTCGAGGTCCCACTGAACCATGAAGATCGGAATGACCTACGATCTTCGGGCGGATTATCTTGCCCTCGGCATGTCGGAGGAAAAGACCGCCGAGTTCGACCGGGAGGACACCGTCCTGGCCATCGAAGAGAGCCTCCGGGCCCTGGGACACGAAACGGACCGCGTGGGCCACGTGAAAAGCCTCGTGTCCCGCCTCGCCCGGGGGGATCGGTGGGATCTCGTCTTCAACATCGCCGAAGGGGTGAGCGGATTCGGGCGGGAGGCCCAGGTTCCGGCCCTCCTGGAGGCCTACGACATCCCGTACACCTTTTCCGATCCCCTGACGCTGACCCTCACGCTCCACAAGGGGATGGCCAAGCACGTGATCCGCGACCGGGGCATCCCCACGGCGCCTTTTGCCGTCATCGACGATCCCGATGACATCGCGTCGGTGACCCTTCCTTTCCCCCTCTTCGCCAAGCCCGTGGCGGAGGGGACGGGGAAGGGCATCAGCGCCCGGTCTAAAATAAAAAACGAAGGGGAACTCGGGGAGGTCTGTTTCTCCATGCTCCGGGAATACGGCCAGCCGGTCCTCCTGGAGACGTATCTGCCGGGACGGGAGTTTACCGTGGGCATCCTGGGAAACGGTAAGAAGGCGCGGTCCCTGGGCGTCCTGGAAGTCGTTCTCCGGGGGCATGCCGAACCGGCCGCATACTCCTATCACAACAAGAAGGAATACGAGACCCTCGTCGAATACCGGCTGGTGGAAGACCGGGAAGCCCTGAAGGCGGCCCATGTCGCCCTGGCCTCGTGGAAGGCCCTGGGCTGCCGGGACGGGGGCCGGGTGGACCTCCGCTCCGACGGCGGCGGGATGCCCTGTTTCATGGAAGTGAACCCGCTCGCCGGGCTTCACCCCGTCCATTCGGATCTCTGCATCCTCGCCTCGGCCACGGGCCTGTCCTACCGGGACCTCATCGGGGGGATTGTCGAGGCCGCCGCGGCCCGGTATCGCTGATTCCCCGAAAACGGAAACCCGTCATGAAAAGCTGCCGCATCGGTATTGTGCACAATGTCCCCCGGAGAGGGGACTATGATTTTTCCGCTTCTTCGGAAGACGTCCTCGTCCAGGCCGGCGCCGTCGAGAAGGCCTTGCGGGAAATGGGTCACGTCCCTTTCCCCGTTCCCTTCACGGAGAACCTGGGAGACGTTCTCCCGAATCTCCTGTCCCTTGATCTTCGCGCCGTTTTCAATCTCTGCGAAACGGTGGACGAGAATCCCCGGTTCGCCGGCCACCCTGCCGCTGTCCTGGAACTTCTCGGGATCCCCTTCACGGGGTCGCCGTCCACGGCGATCACCCTGTCGACGGACAAGGTCCTGTCGAAGAAGCTCCTGGAAGCCTCGGGGATCCCCACGCCCCGGTCCGTTCCCGTGACCGGAAAGGAAAGACCGGATTTTTCCGTTCTCCCCTATCCCGTTCTCGTGAAGCCCCGCCTCGAGGACGGAAGCATCGGCATCGACCAGGAATCGGTATTCCGGAACGAAGGGTCTCTCCGGCAGGCCCTCGACGGCCTCCTGGAGCGCTTCGGGGACCTTCTCGTGGAAGAGTACATCGAAGGAAGGGAATTCAACGTGTCCCTTCTCGGCTTTCCCAAGCCGGAGGTTCTTCCCCCGGCGGAGATCGTCTTTGACAGGTTTCCGGAGACACTCTATAAAATAGTCGGCTACAGGGCCAAGTGGGATGCGGAATCCTTCGAGTACGGCCACACGACCCGCGTTTTCCCGGAACTGCCCGGGGAGCTGGCGGGCCTTCTCGGGAAGACCGCCCGGGCCACCTTCGACCTCTTCGGTCTCCGGGACTACGGGAGGGTGGACATCCGCCTGGGCGCCGACGGCGTTCCCCGGGTTCTCGAAGTGAACGCCAACCCCTGTATCAGCCCCGACGCGGGTTTTCCCGCCGCGGCGGCCGCCCGGGGGCTGGAATTTCCGGCCCTGGTGGGGAAACTTCTCGATTTCGCCCTGGGGAGAGCCTGACATGATCATCCGGCCTTTGGCACCGGGGGACCGGGAGGCGGTTCGTCGCATCCTCGTCCGAAGAAGGGTCTTCAACGAGAAGGAGATCCCCGTGGCCCTGGAGGTTCTCGACGCGTTTTTCGAGAAGGGGGAGGAAAGCGGTTACGAGGCTTACGGGTGTTTTGCCGGAACGGATCTCGCGGGGTACGTCTGCTTCGGGGCCATTCCCATGACCGACGGCCGGTACGACCTGTACTGGATAGCCGTGGACGAAAAGAGGGGAGGACAGGGCGTCGGATCGTCCCTCCTCCGGTTCGTGGAGGCGGCCATTCGCGAGCGGGGAGGCGGTAAAATCTACGTGGAAACGTCTTCCACCGACCCCTACGGTCCCGCCCGGGCCTTCTACGGGAGGCACGGGTACGCTGTTGCCGCGGTACTCGGGGACTTTTACCGGCCCGGAGACGACAAGGTCGTCTTTCTGAAGGATGTCGTCGCCGCGGGGCCGTTACCCGGGTGAGGACCGGTCCCGAAGGCCCGCCCGGAAACGTCAGCCTTCCTTTGCCCCTTCTTCCAGGTACTGCCAGGCCCGGTCCCGGTGAAAGGCGCCGACGTCGCCGTCTTCCTTCAACGCGATCACGCCATCCCGCTCGAGTTCCGCGATGATCTCCATGATCTCGTGGACATGCCGCCCCGTCACGGCGGCAAGAGCCGACAGGGCCTCCCGGCAAGAGGGGAAAGGCCACTCCTTGATGAAATAGAGAACCGCCAGGAGCTTGAGCCAGGAACGGCTCATGCCTTCCAGGGCCTCGGTGGTGTTTTTCAGCCGGTAGGAGAATTCCCGGAGAAGGAGAAGGGAGACACCCGTGCTCTCTCGCAGGAGCCTGTGAAAGGTGTCTTCGCTGATGACGGCGATGACGCTGTCTTCCACGGCCAGGGTGGAAGCGCTCCGGGGGATGTCGGCTAGGAGGGCCATCTCCCCGAAGTATTCCCCGGGCCCCATTTCCGTCAGAACCTTTTTCACGTGGCCGGTGCTTTTCTCCACCTGGATCTTCCCGGACAGGATGTAATACATTTCCCGCCCCGTTTCCCCTTCCCGGAACACGTAGGCGCCCTTCCGGTAGACCTTTCCGAATTTCCGAAGTAGCCGCTCGTAGGTCTTCATCGCCGGCCCCCCGACTTGAGGAAGAGGCTTTCCAGGAGAAGGAGGTCCCGCCTCCGGTAGGAGGCGACGAGCTCGGCGCACAGAAGAAGCATCACGCCAACGTAAAATACCCAGATGATGAAGACCATGGCCGTTTCGAGAGACCCGTAAATGAGGCGGTACTTGGCGTAATTGGAAATGTACCAGGTGAAGACGTGCTTGCCCGCCTCGGACATGGATGAAAAGAGGGCCCCGGCGGAAAAGGCGTTTCCCCAGGAGATCTTTACCGTGGGGATGACCTTGTAGACGATGGCGAAAAAGACCATGGTGATGAGGAAGGGCAGAAGCACCCCGAAAACCACGTTGAGCAGGGGGAGGTTCAGGGTTTCCAGGAAGAAGGGGTTCCTTTCCATCATGGCCCCCAGGTAGGTGATTCCGATGATGAGGAGCATCATGACCCAGCCCACGGGGATCATGGCGATGGCGATGAGCTTGGACACCAGGAAGTTCCGGGGCTTGTCGGAGCGGAAGATGACGTTCATGGCCGTCTGGGCGGAGTCGAAGATGAGGGAGGACGACCAGGTGAGCAGGATGATGCCCACGGACCCCAGGACCTTCATGTTTTTCTGGATTTCGTCCAGGTACCGGAGGATGTCCCCGGAAAAGTAGGGGTGGAATTTCTGGATCATGCCGACGAGATCGTCAATGAAGCGGGGGTTCGACCCGAAGAAGAAACCGGCGACGAAAATGGTGAGCATGAGAAGCGGGACGATGGAAAGGATGAAGTAGAAAGCGATGGCCGCGGCCATGTTCATGTCGCCGTTGACGAGAAAGTTCCCGGCGCCGTCCTTCAGGATGTCCAGGGCCGTGGCGGTCCGGAGGGACATCTCGGAAACCTTTTCTTCATTTTCCAGGGACGGCATGGAAGAAGCCCCCTCGTTTTCAGTGTATTCCCAGTTGAGACAGGATGGCATTCAGGAGCCCGCCCACGGCAACGGCGGAAAAAAGCATGATGGCCGTGGATTTGATGAGGTCGCGGAGGCCCAGTTCCCGAAGGAGAACCACGAAAGTGGCGATGCACGGAAAGGACATGGCCAGCACGACGCTTCCCACGACCAGCTGCCGCGCGCCCAGGTCGAGAAGGGCGAGCATGCCCATGGCCACGTCCTTCCGGAGAAACCCGACGACGATAGCCGTGATGGCCTCCCGGGGAAGGCCGAGGACGCCCGTGACGACGGGGGCCACGAGATCGGCAAGAAGGCTGAAGACATGGGTCAGGTAAAGAAGGTTGACCACGAGGACCGCCGCGAGAACGATTGGAACGGCCTCGAGAAGAAAGCCCCAGATCCGCATCCACAGTTTCTGGAAAAGAAGGTGCCACGGCGGTAGCCGGTAGGGGGGGATCTCGATGAGAAGCTCCGGGCTCAAACCCGACAGGACCCGGTTCAGGATGGCGCCCAGGAGCACCCAGACCAGGAAAAGGGTTCCGTAGACGACTGCCAGGTACACCCACCCTTTTCCCCCGACGAGGCCCACGATCATGGCCTGGAGAGAGGCGCAGGGGATGGCGATGGCCACGAGGGTGGCGGCGATGAACCGCTCTCTCCGGCTTTCAAGGATTCGCGTGGCCATGATGGCGGGAACGTTGCAGCCCAGGCCGAGAAGGGTGGGGATGATGGCGAACCCGTGGAGGCCGATCCGGTGCATGGCCGTGTCCATGAGGACGGCGAGCCGGGGGAGATAGCCCGAATCCTCGAGAATTCCCAGGACGAGGTAGAACGAGACGATGTATGGCAGGACCATGGCGAAGGGGACGTAGAGGCCGCTCGAAAGCAGGCCGAAGGACTGGACGAAATCGATGGCGCCGTCGATCTTTTTCCCGATGAGAACGTCGTGCAGAATCCCGCCGCCCCCGAGAAAAGCGCTCAAGCGGTCGAGAACGGGAAGCCACAGGCCCTCGAAAAGAGGGTCCATGCCGTAACCGATGATTGACTCCCCGAGGTATCGAATTACCAGGAAGGACAAGGACAGGACGGCGGCGGCGATGAAAAAACCCGACAGGGGCTTGACGCTGGCGTCCTCGAGACGCTCGAACCAGCGATGGTGCTTGTGGGAGATCTGCTGGACCTGGTCGATGATCTGTCCGACCCGGACCCACCGTTCGTCCCGGCTCTGGGGCGGGTTGGCGACCCGCCGGGCCTGGGGAAGGGTGTCCACGAGTTCCCGGACGCCCTGCCCCGCAATGGCCGCCGTGGGCACCACGGGGACCCCCAGGAGGGCCTCGAGGCGGTTCAGGTCGATATCGATGCCCCTGTGCCGGGTGTCGTCCCACATGTTGAGAGCGACGACCATGGGAATGTCCCGTTCCAGGAGCTGCAGGGTGAGGTAGAGGTTTCTTTCCAGGTTCGTGGCGTTGACCACGTTGATGATCACGTCCCCCGTGTTCACCATCTCGGCGGCGACCCGCTCCGCCTCCGAGGACGGATCGAGGGTGTAGGACCCGGGGACATCGATGATCTCGGCTTTTTCCCCGCGGACCCTGAGGAATCCCCGGGTGAAGCCGACGGTGGTCCCGGGGTAGTTGGACGAGATGACCCTGACACCGGTGAGACGGGAGAAAAGCACGCTCTTTCCGACGTTCGGGTTACCCATGAGGAGAATCTTCATGGGTTCACCCGGCCGCTTTCACCAGGACCTTGCTGGCCATGCCGTATCCCAGGGCGAGCTGGGCACGGTCTATCTTGATCGTAACCGGGCCCCGTGCCGAAATGGAGCTGATCTTTTTCACGGTTTTTCCGGGGATGACGCCGATGGCCGCCAGGCGCTTGGTCACGCCCTCACCGCCCAGAATGTCGACGATGGTTCCTGTTTCATCGGTTTTCATATCCGTGAGGGGTTTGAGAGGGCCTGCCGTTGTCATGCTGTTTCAGCTTCTTTCTCGAGCGGTATTCCGAATCACCAGTAAATAGTCGCCAGGGGCAGTCATGTCAAGGAATTTAGCACAAACAGCGGAAAAGAACAAACATCCTTGATGACAAGGACCGTCTTGCGGCCGCCCTTTTTTCGTGGTAACGACAGGAGTCCGGCGCCCGCCCGGACGGGCGGGACGACGGCCGGGGCATGGCTTCCTTAAAAGACTAACGGCCCAGCGCGGCCGGATCGAGGAGTAAAACCGATGAAAATCGCCGTATCGTCCACGGGACCGGAACTGGATGACCTGGTCGACCCCCGGTTCGGCCGCTGCAGCTACTACGTGGTCGTCGATCCTGAAACGCTGTCCTTCGAGGCCGTTCCGAACGAGGGACGATCCATGCAGTGAACCGTCCGGGGAACGGCTACCGGGAATATCGTAGCCGGCAAAAAGGTGAACGCCGTCCTAACCGGCCACATCGGACGGCAGTCCGCCCGCGTGCTCAAGGAGGCGGGTGTCCGGATTTTTCTCGGCGCCGGCGGCAAGGTCCGGGACGCCCTGGCCAGGCTGGCCGACGGAACGCTGACGGAGGCCTGAGGAAAGGCGCCGGTAACAACGGCCGGGCCTCCCCCTGGCGGACCTTTCACCGGAGGGGAGGCCCCCGATCCTCTTACAGAAAGGAGTGTTCCTTTCCCGGGAACACCCCCTGGCGGACTTCCTCGACGTACCGGCCCACCGCCTCCTTCATGTTCACGTTCAGATTCGCGTACTTCTTGACGAACTTGGGGGTGAATTTTTCGAACATGCCGAGCATGTCGTTTACCACCAGGACCTGGCCGTCGCAGTGGACGCCCCCGCCGATGCCGATGGTCGGGATCGCCAGGGCCTTTGAAACCTCCTCACCCAGTCCCTCGGGGACACACTCGAGAACGATGCTGAAGGCGCCCGCCTCCTCGAGGATCTTCGCGTCCTCCAGGAGGCGCCGGGCTGCCGTGTCGCCCTTTCCCTGGACCCTGTAGCCGCCGAGCTGGTGCACCGACTGGGGCGTGAGCCCCAGGTGCCCGACGACGGGGATCCCGGCGGAGACGGTCCGCCGGACAACCTCGGCCACATCCCGTCCCCCCTCGAGCTTGACGGCGTGGGCGTTCCCCTCCTTCATGAGCCTGCCGGCGTTGTGGATGGCCTCATCGATGGAGGCCTGGTAGGACATGAAGGGCATGTCGGCGACGACCATGGCCCGTTTAACGCCCCGGACGACGGCCTGGGTGTGGCGGATCATGTCGTCCATGGTGACGGGAAGGGTGCTGTCGTAGCCGAGGATGCACATTCCCAGGGAATCTCCGACGAGAATCATGTCCACCCCGGCCTGGTCCACGATGGAGGCCGTGGAAAAATCGTAGGCCGTGAGCATGGTGATCTTCTCGCCCTTGCGCTTCATCTCCCGGACGGTGAACGTCGTCACGGGGTTCAATTTGACTTCCTGACTCATGACTGTTTTCCTCCCTTCAATATGGATCGTATGGTTTCGGCTTTTTCCGGGGCCACGGTCTTTTTTTCCACGGCCATGTCCACGGTGATCTCCCCCAGTGCCCGGTAGGCGTCGAGGTACCGGGGAAGGGATTCCTCGAAAGCTTCGAAATGGCGCGCCACCGTTCCCCCGTCACCCCGGGCGATGGGACCCGTCAGGGCCGAAATGGTGCCGTGCTCCTCGATATTCCGGATCGTTCCCCGGACGAGAGGCCCGTAGGCGTCAAGGGTTTCCCGCTCAGCGAGGCCGAAGGCTTCGCCGATTTTCGAGACCACGTATAGGAGCGTGACGAGGTAGTTGGAGGCGATGCAGGCCGCGGCGTGGTAGAGGGCCTTGCGGTTCCCGGGAACGAAGAATGGAACACCGCCGATGTCCCGGACAAGCCCGACGGCCCAGTCCCGGATGGCCTCGTCGGCGGTGATGCCGAACGTGCTTCCCGGGATGGAAGAAAGGGCGCTCTTCGCGTTCGCAAAGGCCTGTATGGGGTGGATGCATGCCACGAAAGCGCCCTTTCGGGACGCGGTGGCAAGAAGGTCGAGCCCCCCGGCGCCGCTCATGTGGACGACCTTTTTTCCCGGACCCACCGCCCCCGACCGGGCGATTCGTTCGCAAACGGGCGCGATGGCGTCGTCGCTTGTCGTGATGAGAACGCATCGGGCCTGCGCCGCCGCGTCGGCGGGGTTCTCATGGAAAAGGGCGCCTGTCGGTTCCACGCCCGCGCCGGCGGGCGGGGCGGAACGACTGGAGACGGCGGTGACGGGATAGCCCGCGGCCTGGAGAAGAATCCCCATGGCGGTGCCGACCCGGCCCAGGCCGATGATGGCGATGGTGTCTTTTTCTTCTGGCACGATGTTCCCCCGTGTTCCTTTCAGCTCGGACAACGTAGGGGCTCGGGGCGGGGGGATACCGGAAGGGACGCGCTTTTTGGGGGAAGCGCGGAAAAGGTTTCTTCAGGCACGGTTCCCGTCTCAGTCCCTGGAGGGGATCCAAGCGGTTTTTCCGCTTCACGACGTACCACAGGGAAAAAGATGTTGTCAATAGGAAACCTCTTTCATTTCTTGACGGGAAGGGAACTTTCCTGTATAGACGCCAACCGGGAAAAGGAGGGTCAGCAATGACTTCCCCCGGGGGGGCGGGCCGCGAGGGCCGTTTTTCCGTCCTGAGGGAAAGGAAATTATTGGAGGTCAGGAATGATCAAGAGAAAAGAAGGATCGTCTATCAAGAAAATCACCAGCCTCGATGAAGCCCTGGTGAAAAAGTACGCTGAAGAGCCCTTTGAGTTTTGGGGACCCACTCCGGAAGAAGCCCGGAAGATCATGGTCAACAAGCCCAAGGGCATGGTCGACAAGCGAATGACCCTCAAGGAAGCCGTTCAAAAGTATATCCACGGGAGAGAAGGCCTTAGCATCGGTATCGGCGGGTTTGTCAACACCCGCCCGCCTGTAGCCACGATCCATGAGATCATCCGCCAGGGCGCGAAGGATCTCACCCTGTGTTTCCAGTCCAGTTCCATCTGCCCGGAACTCCTGGCGGGGGCCATGCTTCTTTACCCGGAACAGATCACCATCAAGCGGGTGGAGCTGGCGTGGTGGGGCTATGAAGTGATCGGGATCGCGCCCCTGCTCCGGCATCTCAACGCCAAGGGCATGATCCGCCTGGACGATTACACCAACTACGGGATGTCCGCCCGGTTCAAGGCCGCCGCCATGGGTCTCGAGTTCATCCCCGTCCGGGACCACGGCGGAGCGGACATGGAACTGGTGAACCGGGGCGTCATGGTGGAAAGCCCCTTCACCGGGAAGAATTCTTACCTCGTGCCGGCCTGTTACCCCGACGTGGGGCTCCTCAGCGTGACCGCCGCGGACATCTACGGCAACTGCCGGATCTTCGGCGCCCTGTGCACCTGTCCCGAGATCGCCATGGCTTCGGCCAACACCATCGTGACGGCGGAACAGATCATTCCCTCGGAAAACATCCGGACATACCCCAACCTGACGGAGATCCCCTTCACCGCCGTGGATGCCCTGGTGGAGCAGCGGTTCGCCTCCTACCCCGGCGCCCAGTACGGATTCTACTGGTTCGACATGGAGCACATCCTCATGTTCCGGAGCGCCTCCGACGAGTTCCGGAAGACGGGGAATGCCGACAAGCTGAAAAAATACTACGAGGACTTCGTCTTCGGCTGCGAGACCCATGACGACTTTCTGGCCAAGCTGCCCTACAAGACGCTGAAGAAGATCCGGGACATGGACGGCGGCCAGCCGATCATCCTTTCGTGACAGAGAAAACACAAGGAGCAAGGAGGATACAGGAATGTCCGAATACACACCCTTTGAAATGATAGCCTACACGGGATCCCGTGTGCTTGAGGATAACAAGATCGTTTTCGTGGGAACGGGGCTTCCCATCATCGCGTCCATGCATGCCCAGCTCACCCATGCCCCGGGGCTCGGGATGATTTTCGAATCCGGCCCCCTGTCGCCGGTCCTGGAGATGGGGATGCCCCTGTCCGTGGGTGACACCCGGGCCTGCCGCAAGGCCGTTTACCTGAAGGGCCTTTGCGCCGTTTTCGAGCTCACCCAGCGGGGCCATGCCGACTACGCCTTCATCGGCGGCGCCCAGATCGACATGTACGGGAACGTGAACTCCACCTTCGAGGGCGGAACATACACGGAAGCCCAGACCCGGTTTCCCGGGAGCGGCGGTGCCGGCGCCATGGCGGCGAACTGCGAAAAATCCATCATTATCATGGCCCTGGAAAAAAGGCGTTTTTCCAAAAAGCTCGAGTTCGTAACCAGCATCGGCTACGGCGACGGGGCCCCGGATTACCGGGAAAAGGCGGGGGTCATGGGCTCCGGTCCTTACCGGGTCATCACCAACGAGGCCCTTTTCGGCTTCGATGAAGGGACCCGGCGTATGACGCTCCTGGAAGTCGCCCCGGGAAGAACGGCGGAGCAGATCCAGGAAAAGGTGAGCTTCGAGCTCCTCATTTCCCCGGACCTCAAGACCATGGCGGAGCCGACGAAGGAGGACCTGAAGCTTCTTCGGGAAAAATGCGACCCCGATGGATACTTCCTGGCCCGGAAGGTGAAGTAGGGCGGTCGCGAAAGCACACTTGGGAAAAGCCGGGACCTTTGTCCCGGCTTTTTTTATGAAACCGTTTCGATGGAAAACCCTTTTTCCCGGAACAGGCGCAGGCAGGCGTCCACCGCTTCGGGCTCGTAGAAGATTCCCCGGTTCTTCTCGATTTCCCCGAGGGCCGCGTCGATGCCCAGGGCGGGCCGGTAGGGCCTGTGCGAGGAAATGGCCTCCACCACGTCGGCCACGGCGATGACCCGCGACTCCATGAGAATTTCCTCCGACCGGAGACCACCCGGGTATCCCGATCCGTCGATCCGTTCGTGGTGCTCCAGGACGATCCGGGCAATGGGCCAGGGGAATTGGACGTTCTTCAGAATGTCATGTCCCACCTGGCTATGGAGCCTGATCATGTTCATCTCGATTTCCGTGAGCCTGCCCGGTTTTGTCAGGATTTCCGTGGGCACGTTGATCTTGCCCACATCGTGCACCAGGGAGGCGAGCCGGATGGCGTGAACCTTGTCGTCCTCCAGGCCCATTTCCTTCGCCATGGCGCAGGCCAGGAAGGCGACCCGCCGCTGGTGACCCGCCGTGTACGGGTCCCTCACTTCCAGGGCGGAGGCGAGGGAATCCACCGTCTTTTCCAGGGTGCTGGCCAGGTCGTCGAGACTTTTTTTCAGGTTTTCCTGGGCTTTGCGGTGTTCCGTCATGTCGTGGGAAACGACGACGGCATGGGTCACCCGGCCTTCCCGGTTCCGGTAAGGGTAGTAGGTGACATCGAAGTAGCACTTTCCGAGGGCAGGGAATTCGAACCAGGCCTGGTAGTTCACTTCATGGCCCTCGAGGCACCGGTCCACGCGCTGCCGGATGACCTTGGTGAAACTCTCCTCCCCCCAGACCTCCGAGACGCTCCGCCCCAGGATGTCCTCCCGTTTCATCTGGTAGGCCCTCGTGTAGGCGTCGTTGATCACTTCATAGACGTAATCCCGGTTGATGAGCGTCATGGGGTCCTTCACGGCGTTGACGATGAATTCGTACTGCCGCCAGGCTTCCCTTTCCTGGTTTTGCGCCGTCACGTCGCGGGCGACGCCCCGGAAACCCGCCGGCTCCCCGCGGTCGTTCCGGATCAGGGAGGCGGACACCTCGAGGATCCTCTTTGAGCCGTCTTTCCGGATGATTTCGTAATTCGTGATTTCCGCGGTCTGCCCGGTGTCGTGAATTTTCCGGAAAATGCGGAACATTCTCGAGGCGGTTTCCGGGGCGGTGTAGTCCCGGTTGTTCATTCCCACCAGTTCTTCCGCCTCGTACCCGGTCATCGCCAGGGCCGCCTGGTTGACGTAGGTGATGTTTCCCCGGAGGTCCACCTCGAAATAGGCTTCCTCGATGGCGTCGAGGATGGAGCGGTGCTTTTCCTCCGATCTCCGGACTTTCTCTTCCAGCTGTATCCGTTCGCTCACGTCCCGGATGGTGACGAGGTTGATCTCCCGACCGTCGAGTGAGACCTTGCTTCCCAGCCCCTCGATCCAGAATTCCTCGCCGTTGGCGCGGACGGCCCGGTACTGGGAGAGAAACCCCTCTTTTCCCAGGAGGACGGCAGCCTGGTCCCGGATGACCCGGGACCGGTATTCCCGGGTGACGAATTCGAGGGCGTTCCGGCCGAGGCACTCCTCGATGGTCTGGAAACCGAACATCCGCGCCGCGGCGCCGTTGCAGAAGAGGACCTTTCCCTTGAAATCGAGGACGAGGACGCCGTCGAGGACATGTTGAAAAAGAGACGCCAGCGTTTCCGGGAGGCTTCCCCTCTCGTCGCCGTTCGCTCCCTCGCCCGTCTCATCGAACGGGCCCAGCCATTTCCGCCAGAAGGAAGCCGATTTTCCGGGGTCGCCGTCTTTTTTTCTGATTTCTTCGGTCATACCGCGTGCCCTGTCTTCCGGCGAAGGGTTCAGACCTTCGCCCTGGGGTTGACTTCCCGGATGATTTTCTCAAGGATATCCCCGGGGATGGCGTTTTTCACGGCTTCCATGTCCGTTTCGAGGACCTCGCAGAAGGCGTGGACGAATCCCTCGTAAAGGCTGACCAGGTTCGAGAGCCCGCCGTCCTCGATTCCCATAACGAGGCCGTCCTTCAGGGAGACCCCGATGAACCCGTCCTCCTCGATGTGAAGGGAGGAGTTTTTCAGGGTCGAGATGTACTCGAAGGGCTCGACGGATTCGTTCATCTGAAGGGCCACGAGCTGGCAGTAAACGAGGTAGCAGTACTCGAGCCGTTCGGCGATTTCCTTTTCCTCAAGCATGGTTCCGCCTCCTTACGACTCCGCCAGGCGCCGGCCCCGCCGGGAAGGATCGAAGCAGTACACTTCCATTCCCGGGACGATGATCCGGGCCGTGGGGATTTTCGTCTCGTCCCTGGTCAGGTCCACGGCCACGGCCCGCCGGAAGCCTTTTTCCCGCAGCCGGTCAAGAACCGTCTCGATGTCCGTCAGAATGTCCCCGCTGAACCGGGCGTCCATGTCGTCGAGGGATGCCTCTTCGTCGGCCAGAAACCGCCAGTCCTCGTCGTTCCAGCTGTCGCCCACGTAGCCCGTCGCGCCGGCTTCCGCCCCGGCGGGGCCCAGCTTCTGGAAAAACAGCCCCCGGGTCGTGGCGATTTCCAGGAGGGCCCGGGCGAGGGCCACCCGCGGATCCAGGTGGCTCCCGAACCCGTCGATGGGGATCATGTTCCGGTAAACCAGGTCCCGGGAGAAGGCGGCCACGACCGGGACGCCCAGGTCGGACGTGATGTCTTTCGCCACGACCTCCACGTCCCCCCCGTCGAAACGGCCGACGATTTCGGTGATGAAGCGCGTGTCCTCGGAGGGGGTGAGATAGAGGGCCCTGCCCGGTTCCTCCCGGTACTTGGTGAGGCTCCAGGCGTCCCGCTCGATGACCTCCGTCAGGCCGTGGAAGACCGCCTCTTCCAGGGTGTTGCCCGAGGCGATGCCGTTGGTGTGGGTCGCGATGATCGGGGGGTCGTCCAGGGGGAAGGGGTGGTAGACCTCGAAGGCGGGAACCAGGATGTCCTCCCCTTGAAGGAGGTCATATCCCCGGACCCAGTGAATGGGCCGGTCCGGCGCGTAACTGCTTCCCCGGGGAAGGATGAGGTCCTCCGGGTCGACGACGGGTTCCTGCCGGCACAGGTCGCGGTAACTCCCGCGAACCAGTCCCGGCTTCCACACGTCCCGGTATTCCGAGGAATAGCGCTCCACCGACTCCATGGTCAGGGACACCTCGGCCTGCACGGGGCTCAGACCCTTTCCCGTGTGGTCCGTCCGGGAACCGTCGGGGCGGACGCGATGACAGGTGAAGACGGGTATGCCGATCCTGTCCAGGGAAGAGATCTCGCGGAAATCGCGCATCTCCAGGACCGACTTCATCCGGTTCACGAAGAGCCGCGTCTCTTCCGGGGTGCGGGACCGGTGGGTTTCCCTAACGTAGGTTTTGGGACAGGATTTCAGGCGGATTTCCAAGGGGGCCCTCCTCGCGCCTTTGACACGCCTTGCCGGTTCTATACTGGAAAAGATGCCCGATGTAAAGAAAACTCATGGTCGAAAACCCGCGGCTGCTTTTTTTAGAGGATTCCGTTCGTCCGTTGACATTTTCACCCCCGGCCGCTATGTTCAGAAAACCGTTTCCGGCGGGTTTTACCGACACGAAGAAAGGAGCGTCCCCCGTGAAATTCACCGTCAAAGCGCAGGGCCCGGCGAAAGTGGCTTCCCAGGCCGTCATCGTTTCCGTTTTCGAAGGAATGGAACCGCTGGAAGGGGGCGCGTCCTCGGTCGACGCCGCCCTTTCTGGGACCCTCGCGGAGCGGCTGAAAGGGGAGGCCTTCCAGGGCAAGCGCCGCCAGGTGGCGATCCTCGACGGGCGGGGCGCCCTCCCGTCCCCCCGGATCGCCGTCTTCGGCCTGGGGAAGAAAGAGGAGTTCCACCCCGGAAGGTTCCGGGAGGGAGTGGCCGGGACGGTGCGGGCCCTGCGTGACCGGGGCGTGTCCGAGGCGGCCCTGTCCCTCGATCCCGGGGCGCTGCCGGCGGGCCCGGAAGCGATCGCCCGGGCGGCGGCGGAAGGGGCCCTCCTGGGCCTCTACCGGTTCGACCTTTACAGGGAGAAGGACGACCAGTCGAAGAAGGAACTGAAAAGCCTCCTTTTCCTTGAAGAGTCCCGTAAAGGAAAGGCCCTCGCCACGAAGGGCCTGGAGGCGGGAAAAGCCGTCGCCGAGGCCGTCCGTTTCGCCCGGGACCTCGTTAACATGCCGGCCAACGATATGACACCGGGCCTCCTGGCCCGCCGGGCCGTGGACATGGCGAAGGGCCGGCCCCTCAAGGTAACCGTCTTTGACCGGGCGGCCCTGAAAAAAATGAACATGAACGCCCTTCTCGCCGTGTCGAAAGGCTCCGACGAACCGCCGAAACTCATCCTCGCCGAGTACCGGGGCGGGGGCCGGAAGGCGAAGCCCGTCGTCCTCGTGGGGAAAGGCGTCACCTTCGACAGCGGCGGGATCAGCCTGAAACCGGCGGAGCGGATGCACGAGATGAAGGACGACATGGCCGGCGGCGCGGCCGTCCTGGCGGCCCTGCGGGCGGCGGCGGATCTCGGCCTCCCCCTGAACGTGTCCGCCGTCGTTCCCGCCGCGGAGAACCTTCCCGGCGGCCGGGCCACACGCCCGGGAGACGTGGTCCGGTCCCTTCGGGGAAAGTCCATCGAGATCATCAACACCGATGCCGAGGGACGCCTGCTCCTGGCGGACGCCCTGGCGTACGCGGACCGCCTGGACCCCGAGGCGGTCATCGACGTGGCCACGCTCACCGGGGCCTGTGTCGTCGCCCTGGGGCCGGAGGTGGCCGGGCTTTTCGGAAACGACGGCGGCCTGGTCGAGAAGATCCGGAAGGCGTCGGACGAAACCGGGGAACCCGTGTGGGAGCTTCCTCTCTACCGGGAATACGGGGAGCGCCTGAAAAGCGACACGGCGGACCTGAAGAACACCGGGGGGCGCGAAGGAGGCGCTGTAACGGCGGCCCTTTTCCTGGAAAACTTTGTCGGGAAGGTCCCGTGGGCCCACCTGGATATCGCCGGGCCGGCCTTTTCGACCAAGGACCGGCCCGACATCCCCAAGGGGGGAACGGGGTTTTCCGTGAGGCTTCTCGTGGAACTTCTCCGTTCATGGACGGAAGGCCCGGCAAAGAGCGGCGGCGGCCGCTGACCGGAGAGCCGTGAACCCTCTCCTCGAGATCCAGGACCTGAAGACGTACTTCGACACCCGCGACGGGACCGTCCGGGCCGTCGACGGGGTGAGCCTGCGGCTGCGGGAAGGCGAGACCCTGGGTGTCGTCGGCGAGTCGGGATGCGGGAAGACGGTCCTGGCCCTGTCGGTCATGCGCCTTGTGCCGGTCCCGCCGGGACGGTATGCCGGCGGAAGAATCCTCTTCCAGGACCGGGACCTCCTGTCCCTGGAAGAACGGGACATGCGGGCCGTCCGGGGCGGCGAGATCTCCATGATCTTCCAGGAACCCATGACTTCCCTGAACCCCGTCCTCACCGTGGGCGACCAGGTCGCCGAGGTGCTCCGGCTCCACCGGGGCCTTTCCCGGAAGGAGACGGACCGGGAAGTCCTGGAGCTCTTCCGCCTCGTTCGGATTCCCTCGCCCCGGGAGAGGGTGGACAACTATCCCCACCAGATGAGCGGCGGCATGCGCCAGCGGGTCATGATCGCCATGGCGCTCGCCTGCAGGCCCCGGCTCATGCTGGCCGACGAACCCACGACGGCCCTCGACGTGACCGTCCAGGCCCAGATCATCGATCTCATCGGGAAGCTGAAGGAGGAAACGGGAACGTCGGTCATGCTCATCACCCACGACCTGGGCGTCGTTGCCGAATCGGCGGACCACGCCGCCATCATGTACGCCGGACAAATCGTTGAACAGGGGAAGGTCCGCGGGATTTTCGCCCGGCCCGGACACCCTTACACCCGGGGCCTCATGGCATCCGTTCCCCGCCTTGCCGCGGCGGGCGAGGGAAAAGGTTTCCTGCCCACCATCGCCGGCACGGTGCCCGACCTGTTCGCCCTGCCCCCGGGATGCCGATTCCAGGACCGCTGCCCCGGTGCCGAGGGCCGGTGCCTGGAGGAGGAACCCCCCCTCGAGGAGCGGGAAGAGGGGCACTTCGTCCGCTGCTGGAGGGAGCCATGACCGGCGGGAACCCGAAACCCCCAGCCGCCAGGGAGCCGCTCCTCCAAATGGAGGGCGTAAAGAAGCATTTCACCCTCAGGGAAGGGTTTCTTTCGGGGAAAGGGAAGCCGGTCCGGGCGGTGGACGGCGTCGATCTCGTCCTCTACCGGGGCGAGACCCTCGGCCTCGTCGGGGAGAGCGGGTGCGGCAAGACCACCCTGGGCCGCCTCATCGTCCGGCTCGAGGAGCCGACGGCGGGGACGATCCGTTTCCTCGGCCGGGACATCGGCACCCTCCGGGGAGAGGACCTGAAATCCTTTCGCAGAAAGGTCCAGTTCGTTTTCCAGGATCCTTACATGTCCCTGAACCCCCGGCTGAGCGCCCGGTCGATCGTCGGGGAGCCCCTCGCCGTCCACGGGCTTGCCGGGGGCGGGGAAATGGAGGAACGGGTCGGCCGCCTCCTCGAGATGGTGGGCCTTCACCGGGACCAGGCGTCGCGGTATCCCCACGAGTTCAGCGGGGGCCAGCGCCAGAGGATCGGCATCGCCCGGGCCATCGCCCTGGAGCCGGAACTCATCATCGCCGACGAACCCGTGTCGGCCCTGGACGTCTCCGTCCAGGCCCAGATCCTGAATCTCCTGAAACAGCTCCAGGGGAAGCTGGGCCTCACGTACCTCTTCATCAGCCACGATCTCGCCGTGGTGGGGTACATGAGCGACCGGATCGCCATCATGTACCTGGGGAAGATCGTGGAGCTGGCGGGAAGCGCCGACGTTTTCCGGGAGCCCCTTCACCCGTACACGGAGGCCCTCATGGCCGCCATTCCCGTTCCCGACCCGGAATTTCACCGGGACCGGGTCCTCCTCGGCGGCGATGTCCCGAGCCCCATCGACCCGCCGGCGGGGTGCGCCTTCCACCCCCGGTGCCCCTACCGGTTCGACCCCTGCGACAAAGTCGAGCCCCCCCTCGAGGACCCGGGAAACGGACGCCTCGTGGCCTGCCACCTGAGAAACCCCGTTCCCCGGGAAACGGACGCCGAAAGGAGAGGAATGCCGTGACGCCCTACATCGTGATTTTCACCACCGCCGAAACGGCGGAGGACGCCGGACGCATCGCCGAGCACCTCGTCAGAAAGGGCCTTGCCGCCTGTGTCCAGGTAAGCGGACCCATAAAAAGCGTCTACCGCTGGAAAGGGGAGGTGGAAAAGGCCGACGAGTGGCTCTGTTCCGTCAAGACAGCCGGGGAACTCTACGGCGAGGCGGAACAGGCCATCCGGGAGGTCCACCCCTACGAGGTCCCGGAGATCGTCGCCCTTCCCATCGAGAGGGGGAGTTCCGACTACCTTCTCTGGCTCGGGGAACAGCTCAAACAATAGGGGGCTCAAGGAAAACCCGGCCTCCCGCACGGCGGCTGCGCCGGGGCGATGCCCGGCGGTCGCCGGGTGAAGATGAGGCCGGAAAGAGCCGGCCGTGGATACAGGTCCGAAGCCCGGCAGTTGCCGGGGAAAAACGGACGGGTCGACGCGGGCCGGCCTCTGGCGGCTGCTTTCGCCGGCCTGACGTATCTCACTCATGTGAAACAGGAGACCATGACCATGACCAGACCGCTGGAGGGCCTCTTCGTCCTCGATCTCAGCCAGCTTCTGCCCGGGGGGCTTTGCACCCAGATTCTCGGCGACCTGGGGGCCCGTGTCGTCAAGGTGGAACCCCCCGGTTCCGGGGACGGTTTCCGCCTGGCCCCCCCGCTCGTCAACGGCATGGGCAGCTATTTCGCCATCCTGAACGGGAACAAGGAGGGGATGACCCTCAACCTTAAAACCCCCCGGGGACGGGAAATCCTGTGGAAGCTCGCCCGAAGGGCCGACGTCCTCGTCGAGTCGGCCAACCCGGGGGTCATGGCGTCCCTGGGGCTCGATTACGAAGAGGTAAAGAAAACGAACGAGAGGATCGTCTACTGCTCCCTGACCGGGTTCGGCCAGGAGGGCCCCTACCGGAACCGGCCGGCCCACGACCTCGATTTCCTCGCCCTGTCCGGCGTCCTCGACCTCATCGGGACCGACGGCGGCCCGCCCGCCATGCCCGCCGTCCAGGTGGCCGGGACAGGCGCCGGTCTTACAGCGGCCCTGGGGATCCTGGCGGCTCTCATGGCACGGGAAAAGACGGGGAGGGGACAGTGGCTGGACATGGCCGTCCTGGACAGCCTGACCCCCTTTCTCGGTCTCGTCATGTCCCAGTTCATGGCCGGCCTTCCGGGCATCGAGAGGGGGAAGACCCTCGTGGGGGGCGGCTATGCCTTTTATAACGTCTACGAAACGAGGGACGGCAAGTACATCGCCCTGGGGTGCCTGGAGGAGAAGTTCTGGCAGGGGTTCTGCCGGGCCGTCGGGAGGGAGGACCTGGCCAGGGAACACATGGTACCCAGCCCTCGGAGAGAGGAGATCATCGCCGAGGTGAGGGCCCTCATGAAGGAAAGGACCCGTGACGCGTGGCTCGGCCTCTTCGAGAATCACCGGATCTGCTTCTCTCCCGTCCACACCCTCGAAGAGGCCCTGGATGACCCCCAGGTCCGCTTTCGGAATCTCTGGTCACGGCTGGAAAACCCCGGCGGAGAGCTTTTTCCGCAGCAGGCTCCTCTCGTCCGCTTTTCGGAAGACGGGCCGAATGCCCGGAGCGCGCCGCCGCAGCTTGGCGAACACACGGAGAAAATCCTGGCTGAGCTCGGTTACGGGGCAGGGGAGATCGACCGTTTTTACCGGGAGGGTATCGTCTAAAAAAAGCTTGACCTTCGCGAAGAAAGAAATTAAAAAGCAGTTTTCCCGGAACGGGGCGACGGACCTTGCATTCTCGACGTCGGTCTGCTATAAGCATCATCCGGCTTCTGAGCCGATAAAAAGGCGCCCGTAGCTCAGCTGGATAGAGTGGCAGACTTCGAATCTGTTGGTCGTAGGTTCGACTCCTACCGGGCGTACCAGGAAACGACTGAAATTCAAATAAGGAATAAAAGGGCCCTTAGCTCAGCTGGTAGCAGCAACTGACTCTTAATCAGTAGGTCGTCGGTTCGATCCCGACAGGGCCCACCAAGAAAGACGAGGGGTTACGGAAACACCGTAGCCCCTTGTTTTTGTTCGGGGCATTTTACTTCCCATTCTCTCCCCGTTTTTGTTTTTCCTTATTGCTTGTAACAACCATGCCATGACCGCTTGGTCTCTCCGGGTGGTAGCAAAAACTGAAGTAACACCACAGCCAACATTACCCTTTCCTGACATTCGCACATGGACAAGGCTCAACGACTCATGGGTGGGATTGTTATTGTAGGGTTTCTCGAAAACCGCTGCCAGCGACTCGTCGTTGGGAAGAGGCCGGCCGGGGTCCAGCCAGCCGTTCTTGCCGCCAACGGCAAGAACATCCTTGCATTTTATCCGGCCTATCAGCCCGGTCCTGGCAATGGCTCGATCCTTCTCCCCCATGAGCATCCGGTGAATCACCTGACGGTACTCGTACAACTCGAACCTCCAGTTGCTCATGCCGGCACCTCCCATATAAAAATGCAGCGAGTATACCGGAGTTCACATCATGGTCCGAGACTCTTTTTCAAACCCGGTGCCGTAAACGAAGAACCAAGGCACTGTCTCCATTACGGTAATCACGAAGTGGCTCCATTGCGGTGAACATCTGCTGGCTCCATTGCAGCGATCAGCAAGTGGCCTCATTACGGCGATCACCTATTGGCTCCATAGCACCGATCAGTAACACTTGGGCCGGTTTCGTTTACGTGGCTTTCATCATCGACGTTTTCTCCCGTGATCGGATTGCATAAGATTGAGGTAATTTATCGTCTCGGCCCGTGGTGCAAGTGTGAAGAAGTTGAGTTCGAAACCCTCGACTGGTTGAATTGGTTCAACAACCGGCGAATGCTTGAGCCCATCGGTAATATCCCGCCCGCCGAGTTCGAAGATTTATACTATCGGAAACAGGAAGCACCGGCCATGCTGGCCGGACTCAAATAACAGAGGCTCCGGAAAAGCCAGGATGGTCCGCAGACCCTTCTCTCTAATTAATAGGGTAATGGTCTGTGCATCACCAACTTAAAAAAATACAAGGAAAGCCGACGCAATACGTGATAGCACTGTCAAATCTGCCTGCCTTCGCTCTATTCATTCAGCCCTTTCCTTCTTCTTTCGTTCTACTTGCCTCCCTCGCGGTTTTGGTCCATTCGATCCCTGAAATCAGTCGCAAAGGTTGTAATGCCCATCCTTGCAGCGTCCCAAGGCATAAAGGTGGGGGACAGAGCAAAAGGACTGATCTTGCCCATGAAGGCGACATGAGTTATACCCGTCTCGCTATCGACGAATTCTCCTGCAAGCGTTACGGAGCCTAAAAAGTTACCTTGTTTTCCGAGGGCTCCTTTGCCCAAGTTCATGGCAAGACCCATCGGGTTCCCATATGTGAGGCCTCTCATGACGGTATTTGTTTTCTCAAGCCCCACGAGGATTAGTTTAATTCTCAACGTGTCTGACCCGGGACTCTCGACGATGGCGTACTTTTCCCCCAAGACCCGAATCACCTCGCTTCGGGTGAAGTCGGCCATCATCTGGCGATCCTCCATAGAGATGTCACGGAAGCCGTTGTCTTCTCCCTGATAAATCTGAACCGGCTCGACAATGAATTTCGACCAGATTTTTTTGAGGGCTTCCGTATTGACATAAAGCAGTGCGCGATCATCTTGAGGATGTTGTGTCATCTTTTCTGATTGTGGAATACCTTTGCCGCCGATCGGACCAGATCCGGCACATCCTGTCAAAATGATAAATATGACTACCAATGCAAACGAAATCAATGAGATGCGCTTCATGATTACCCTCCTATTCGATGTTGAAAATATTTAGTGAAAAATATCATATTCCCTTTTGGAATTCATCAGGAAAGAGATTCAAGGGAACGCTTTCAATTTGAAGTATTGTAGGAGGCCATCGACTTGTTTCCTTTCCTTACAGATCTGCAGATTAGTCGAAAGTCCTCGAAGCGTTACAGTATCAATTTTAACCCTGAAAAGATGCTTCTAAAGCCTAAAAACATCTTAATTTTAGAGATATGTTCAATTAAATAAATAAATTGCCTTGGTCCGACCCGGTACTGTGACCCGATACTGTGTCAACGTGCTCAAAAAAGTCCAGCTTCGAAAATATCTGTAGCACCGAACCGAAAAAACTTTTATATTTCCCCATGGGTGCCTCATCGGGCTCTGGTTTTCAGGGTTCCCTATCTTCGCCTGATGGACGGTTCCCTTTCTAAAACATCTTAAAAAGATGTGGTATTCCATGCTTTTCGAGCGAGGAGGCGTTCATGGAAGATAAATCGAAACCTTTTTCCGATCTCTGGAACCTGCCTGAATTCATTACGCAGAACGTTGATTACTGGACGGATTTCTGGCAACGGACGATTCTCTTCTGGGATGTACTGCGGCAGAGAAGCAACCAGTATTACGAGCACAAGGCCATGAAGATACCTAATGTGCTTCGTTTCGAGGCTGAAGTTCTGGTCGATGGCCGGCAGCTTGAGCGGCCTGTCAACTACGGGCTTGCGAGGATCAAGCCGCCGAAAGGCGTGCTCCTTGACATGCAGAAACGCCCCTTCGTGGTGGTCGACCCGCGGGCCGGGCACGGGCCGGGAATCGGCGGGTTCAAGGCGGACAGCGAAATCGGCGTCGCGATGAAGGCCGGCCATCCCTGCTATTTCATCGGGTTCGGCCCCGAGCCCATGCCCCATCAGACCATCGAGGACATCATGCGGGCCGAGGCGGTCTTCCTGGAAAAAGTGATTCAGCTCCACCCCGAAGCGGAGGGTAAACCCTGCGTCATTGGAAACTGCCAGGCCGGCTGGGCGGTCATGATGCTGGCCGCGACGAGGCCGGAACTCTTCGGGCCGATAATCGTCCCCGGTTCCCCCATGTCCTACTGGGCGGGCGTGGAGGGCCGGAACCCGATGCGTTACACCGGCGGGCTCCTGGGCGGCAGCTGGCTTACGGCGCTCACCAGCGACCTGGGACACGGCAAGTTCGATGGCGCCTGGCTGGTGGGGAACTTCGAGAACCTCAACCCCGCCAATACGCTGTGGACCAAGAATTACAACGTGTGGGCAAATGTGGACACGGAAGCGCAGCGCTTTCTCGATTTCGAGACCTACTGGGGCGGCCACGTCAACCTGAATGCCGAGGAAATCCAGTGGATCGTCGATCAGCTTTTCATCGGCAACCGCCTGGCCACCGCGGAAATTATCACGAGCGACGGGGTCCGGGTCGACCTGCGGAACATCCATTCTCCCATTATCTGCTTCTGCTCCGAGGGCGACAACATCACCCCGCCGCAGCAGGCCCTCGGCTGGATCGTCGATCTCTATGAAAAAGATGAAGACCTCCTCGCCTGTGGTCAGACCATCGTCTACACGATCCACAAGCAAATCGGCCATCTCGGGATTTTCGTCTCCGGAAGCGTGGCGAGGAAGGAACACGAGGAATTGGCATCCAACATCGACATGATCGATGTCCTGCCGCCGGGGATTTATGAGGCGGTCCTGACTCCCAGGAAGGCCGACGACGCCGGACAGGAACTGATCGCGGGAGAGTGGATCACCCGTTTCGAACACCGGACCCTGGACGATATCCGGGCCATCGTTCAGCCCGATGCGGAAAATGACACCCAGTTTGCCGCGGTGCGCGGGGTGTCTGATGTGAACTTGAGCCTTTACCGCCTTCTGGTGCAGCCTTTCATCCAGGCATTCACCAGCGAGCAAAGCGCCGAATGGCTCCGGAAGCTGAACCCTTACACGCTGCCCTACGAGCTCTTTTCCGACCGCAACCCCTTCATGGAGCAGATTGCGAATCTCGCTGAAGAGGTGCGCCAGGACCGCCGGCCCGTCCAGCCGGACAACCCCCTGGTGCGGATGCAGGCCATCGTATCCGAGACGGTCATCGCCCTGCTGAACGGCTGGCGGGATATGCGTGACAGGGGCCTCGAACAGGTTTTTCTCGCTGTTTACGGCTCACCGCTCCTGCAGTCACTGGTCGGTCTCGGGGCTTCGGATGAAAGCCCCCGCCGGCGTCCCGGCATGGAACCGGAACAGATCGCATTCATCAAGGAACGGATTGCCGAACTCAAAGATCGGCTTGGCGAGGGTGGTCTGGTCGAGGCCTTCGTCCGCAGCCTCGTTTACATCAGGATGGTCGGACAGGGGGTTGACGAGAGGAACTTCAGAGCCCTCCGCCGGTTCCGAGCCAGATACGACAAGATCACCCTTAAAGAATACAAGGACTTGGTCCGCAAACAGTTTTTTGCCCTCTTGCTTGATCAAAACGCGGCCATGGCGGCTATTCCGTCCATGCTTCCCGACGACAGGGACAAGCGGGCCGAGGTGCTCGACGTGATCCGGGAACTCGTTCCAGCGGCGGGAAAAATTACCGATGAACAGGCGAGACGGCTTGAAGAAGTGGAAAGGCTCTTCGACGCGGACCGGCACCAGGGCAAAAAGAAAAAAAGAAAGAAATAA
>JAXGPA010000005.1:0-145425 GCA_040767195.1 Syntrophales bacterium | reverse complement strand
AGTAACAAAATCAAACACAAGAGAACATAAATTACCGAGAATTAAAGCTGAACGTTTGGGGTTCTGAGATGTCATAATCAACGGCGATGTATGCCCCACACCAACCCGAGGCGTAACCATTGCAATCGTGGTTCTTTCATTCGTTGCATTCGTTATATCCCTAAATCCCAATAACCATTTCCGATCCCACTTCCCAGACAAAGTCTCTTCCACCAATCGGGAATCGATCCAGTACCTCGAAAGCGGCTCTGCCAAAGGGTTCCTTTTCTCCTCATCGGTCATGTCCCTCGAATCACGTCCGTTTGACTCATAAGTGGCCCAGCGGTGATCGAATTGATGGATCATCTTTGCTTCATAAAGAGGAAGCCACCGTTCGCCGCCCCTCCCATGCCAGGTGGTTCCTTTCAATTTTGCCCCCATTGCGGCAAGTTGTTCATAGGTTCGAAAGAGGTGGTGGTCACTTGTCATATTGAAAAGGCCTTGCCTAAAGGAGATACCCCAAGGATTCCCAGCCTCTCCTTTGCTCTCTTCAATAAGGACCGGCACCCGACTGTAAATCTTTTTTGTCAACTCGGCATCTGCCTGAGACCGGAAGACAGGGCAGGTCCGAGTATTGGGATTGAGGAGGCGGATGTCCTCACCTGACAGGGTAAACCGCCGACGGGAATCCTCAATCTGCCCTGTGTTTGTGGCAAAGAAGCAGAATTCAGACTGAACCACCTCGCTCCCCAGAGTCAGAAGGCAGAATTTATAGCTTCGATGAACTCCGGGAAAGATTCCTTCCCGATTTTCAAAGTCCAGGAGATTCACCAGCCGGTCTTTGCCGGTGATTTCATCAAAAAAGGCCTTTGTGCTGCTGTCGGTGGCAATCCCTGAAGGCACGACAATGCCCGCCCGTCCTTTTAGAGAAAGAAGGCGCAGGGCCAACTCGGCAAAAAGGGCGTAGGTGTTCAATTTACCCACAGCTGTAAGGTTGAATAATCCACTTTCTCTCAGAAATAAATTCGTTGCTTCATGTCCCTTTTTGTCAGTAACAAACTGGGTCCAAATTTCAGGTTTCTGTTTTTCTAACAATGCGATGGCTTTTTTTCTGTTTTCTCCGACTAAAGTGGCAATAGAAGGTAAACGGGTTGCAAAATATTCCTCTTCAGAAAGCTGTGATACTTCCCACGGCGGATTCCCAATAACGACATCGAACCCCCCATCGGCAAAAGCATCAGGAAACTCGAGTGGCCAATGAAAAAATCGTTGTTTCGCAGCAACTTCCCGGGACCTTTGAAGGACGTCCTTTCTCGGGACAATCCCTTTTTTGGCCCTATTGAGATCGTCATTGACCGGCACACTCTCCCACCCCTTGACGGTCTTGGGGGTGAAGAAGGCCGCGGTATAAAGATCCGCCATCCTTCGTTGTGTATTGTCGAGTTGCATGTTTTCAAACGCCCGTCGTTTGGCCTCGATCTCTTCCGGCGTGTCTTCGGGCATGTCATCGAGAAAAACGGCATCAAGGGCCTCGTCTTCAAGGGAGCCCTGGTCAAAAAGGCTGCCCTGGACACTGCGGCGGGACTGTCTGTTCGTTTCCTTCAGGGACCTCACCGCCGTCCGGTCATCTCCCGTCAGGACCGTATAGGCCTTTTCGGGAATGCCTTCCGCCAGGATTTTCAAATCCCGGACACCGATGAGGGAGTTCCCGCAGCGGATGTGGTTGTCGAGAAAGCCCAGGGGTTTCCCAGGCTCCACGGTCTCAAGCCACAGGGCCGTCTTGCAAAGCTCCACCGCCAGGGGGTTCAGGTCCACCCCATAGATGCAATGACGGACAACGGACCTCAGGCAATATCGATAGAGACGATCGTCAGGTTGTCCCGTGTCGGCGACTATCCGGGCGAGTTCGTCTGCCAACCGCCGGGCCGCCGCCAGAAGGAAATGACCGGAACCGCAGGCTGGATCGATGACCCGGAGCCTGAGAAGGGCCTTCTCACTGTCGGAGGGGTGCTCTTCAATGGTTTTCTTGATGACAGGCTCCAAAGCGGTTCTGATAAGTTCCTGAACGAGGGCAGACGGGGTATAGTAGCTGCCTGTCAGCTTCCGGACATGACCGCTGATCTGGCCCGATTCGTCCAACCCGAGGAAAGAGAAGGTCCAGGGGACAGTATCGATCTTGATGTCCGGGTGAAGCTCCAGGAGGCTTTCGTAGACGCTTCCCAGTTCCTCTGTACCCATATCGTGATAGTTGATCCGGGCAAGAACCTCCCCCGTCTTGAAAAAGGACAGGGCGAAAACGGCCTTGAGAAGATGGTCATTGTCCACAAGGGAAACATCCAGAAAAGGGCATTGGTCTCCCCGAAAAAGACCTCCCAAAGGAGGCAAACCCAGAGGCTCGGCTCCAGTATAAAGAGCCCTGAAGGTCACCGTGAGGCCTTCCCAGAGGTCAGGGCAGTTATCGTAATGGTGGCGTTTGAGGGCAAACTCCCGGAGTCGGGAGATACTATAGCCTTCCTCATAAATCTGTTTCTTCTCATCTCCTGACTCAGGATCATGAAGGAGGTCCCGGTCCTCCATGGTCAGCAGGAAAATAAGACGGTAGACTAAACGAAGAAGCTCGGCGTAATAATCGAGAAGGGGCAGTTGCCTCGTGCTCAGGGCCTCACGGAGGGGAGTATTTTCGGGATACTGGATAAACCCGTTTCCTAGTTGCACCAGGGCCTGGGTGACGCCTTTCCGCATATTCTCCAGGGCCCGCTCCCCGACCTCGTGGGCTTCTGAGCGCCAGGCTTCAAGGGTGCAAAGCCCTGGTTTTCCTGCGGGAGCGATAAAACGGCTTTCATGAAAGAGAAGCCAGAAAGCGGCGAAATCCGGAAAGAGTTCCTCCTCGAACATCCGCTCTAGGTTGGCTTCGATGAAGGCAGGCCTTGTCAGGCTGGGATTGTCCCTGAGAAGACGAATGATAAAACCGTTACTCACGATGCCCCACAGGCAGTCGTCATCGACGTTCAGGTACTCCTGCAAAAGGGCATGGGGTGAGCGACGCCTTCCCTCGTCACCAAACCGGGGATCCCCCCGGTCCAGGAAATAGTCCGCCGTTGTGAGAACCATGGGCACAGTTCCCTTGCAGGCTCGGTGGGTGATGGGAAAGCTCCGACCGTCCCGCTGAAGGGACCTGAGCGCTTGTATGTCAGAAAACCCGAGGATCGACAGCAGCCGGAGCAGCCAGTTTCGAACACCAACTTCCACGGGGCTGACATTGAGACGGGTCCGGCGATCACGATATTTCTGCCATTCCACGAGGGACGTCCGCCACGCCCGCCCGATTTCATCACGGACGCTGATCCCTTTTTCGAGGCCGTAATCACCTGGCTTCTGGTTCTTTCCTTCCAGAGCCACCAGCTTCTGGAAGAACTCCGCTGGGAGAATTCCTCCTTCGATTCGTATAGAGGCAAATCCGAGGTCTGTTCTCTTTCTCATCGCTTTCTGCTCAAAAGGTTACGTCGGGAATGAAGATGTACGTTCCGATTACGTCCACAGGCAGGCAGGGCTTTACATCATATCGGAGACCGGTGGCATCGCTTGCCGTCCTTACTCTGCGGTGGTCCGCCAGAAGATCCTTCGCCCGCTCTCCTGCAAGCTCATTCAGGAGAGGCGTTAACGGCTTCACCATCTGAATGGCTTCGCCTATGAGCCGGATTCGCTGGGGCTGGGCCATGTTTTTCGATGGAACGGCCGAAAGGAGTTTTTCCGCCTGATCTTCCTCCAGAAGAACAGGCGTAGATGTTCCCTTTGCAGCCGCAATGAAACACTCTTCAGCGAGAATCAGCCTCTCTTTCTGCTGACGCTTGACCGAAAGCTGGTTGCGGAGGCGAAGAAGAAACAGGGTCGTCCGTTCTTTCACCTCCTTGGTGAACATGGCTCCCGATCGGGCCGCCGTATTCGGGGTGTCCCCTGCGAGGGCCCTTTCGGCGATATAGTCCGCCAGGATGACAACAAAAGGATGTGTGCGGTGAAGATGCTCCACGGCGGGATGCCTCGGCGTGGAGAAGGATATTCTGATAGTCCCGCGATAGCCGGCCAAGTCGAACCGCTCCCTGAGGCTCCCGGGAAGATAATCCGTGTGAAAACGGAAGCCTCCCTTCCACTTTTCGAGGGGTGCCCCAAGCCTTTCCGCTGCCGCCTGTATGAATCGACGGACATCTTCCTCGCCGCCAAGGGCCCGGATGGCTTTCCGCCATTCGGGAAGGACCTCGTCTGGCTTCAAGCGGCGCTGGGCGAAGATGGTCCTGCTCTGCTCCGCCTTTTCTTTGGCACTGGACCATGATTCATCGACCTGGGTGTCGATCTCTCCCAGATCCAATGCAAGTTGCCTATCCTCTGTTTTCTTTTTCTTGCGGAAAAGAACGGTTCTCATGACCGTTTCCATGACTTGGGTGGTATCCATGGGCAGGGGAACGGTGACTCCAAGTTCCTTACGGATCTTTTCGGCCTTTCTCAGAATCACCTGCAGAACGGCCCCATCCACGGGGTTATCCTTCCCGTAGAGCATGACGGCGCGGACAACGGGTGCCCGCTGTCCGAACCGGTCCACCCGGCCTTCCCGCTGTTCATGACGGGTCGGGTTCCAACTGAGATCGTAATGAATCACAGCCGTAAAGAGTTCCTGAAGATTGATGCCTTCGGAAAGACAATCGGTGGCGACGAGAACCCTTTTCTCTCCTTCACCCATGCTCCGCACATGCTCTTCCCGTTCTTCCGGTGCCATCTCGCCGGTGATCGCCTTGATGGTCATCTCCTTGTCTTGAAAATGATCCCTCAAGTGAAGCTCCAGGTAATGGGCCGTTGCAATATAGCGGCAGAAGACGACGGGGGAAAACCCTGAAGCGATCATGTCATCAAGAATATCCAGAAGGGCGGCAAGCTTGGGATCTTTACCGGGTCCGCGAAGAGCTTCGGCACGAAAAGCAAGAGACAGAAGTTTCTGCTGTTCGGCATTCTCGCTCAGTGCCTCATCCGTAACAGCCCCGGGAACCGTCTCGCTCAGCATGAGGAGGTCTTCCCCATCGCCGTCAAGGACACTTTCTTCCCCAAGGGCGTCAAGGTTCTTGACTTGCTCCTCTTCCGTCTCGCCTGTCATGTTCTGTATGCGTGTTCTAAGGGCGAGCCCTGCCGCCTGGGGACTGGAACTGATGCACCGTAAGAGGGCCAGGGCGGCCCACCAACTCATCCGTTGCTGAAGCTTCCCGAGAGATTCGGCCCTTTCGACGATTTCCCGGGCATATCCAAGAACGTCATCAAAAAGGGAAGACCATTCCCTGGTCAAAGCATAGGTATTTTCCCGGGTCTGCCGATCCGGGAACAGGGTGGTGTCTCTCCACTCAGCGATGTCGGCCCTCCGTCTCTGGACAAAATGAAGAGCAAGGTTTTCTCGTCGTTGTTCACGCTCTGGACCCCGCAGGCTTCCCAACCCTGAGAACTCCGACCGGAGCATCCCGAGAAGGTTATAGAACGCTTCATCGTTTCCGCTATGCGGCGTTGCCGTCAGAAATATCATGTGCCGGTTTTTTTCGTCGGCAAGGGCCCGGAGAAGACGGTATCTTTGATGGCGGGCCTTTCCATGGCTGACACAGGTGTGGGCTTCCTCGACAATGACACACTCGGGGCAGGCCCTCTGAAATTCATCCCGGCGGTTATCCGACTTGATGAAGTCGAGGCTTACAACCGTAAAGGGATATACTTCGAAAAGAGATTTACCGGCAGGCAATCCCCGATCCAGGCGGGAGGCCGTCCCCGTCCGCACGACTTCACAGGAGATGTTGAATTTCCGGAAAAGCTCCTCTTTCCATTGGTCACACAGATGAGGGGGACAAAGGACCGCGAGGCGTTCCACCTCTCCCCGGTCGAGAAGCTCCCGGACAATAAGGCCTGCCTCGATGGTTTTTCCTATTCCCACATCATCGGCAACGAGAAGGCGGACGACGTCCAGTTTCAGGGCCATCATAAGGGGAACGAGCTGATAGGCCCGAGGCTCGACACAGATGTTCCCGAGACCGCGAAAAGGTCCCGCCCCCGCCCGCAGCTTGAGCATCATGGCATCCCGGAGCATCTGACTCGCCACCCAGTCTCCCGCTTTTTCCGGGTTCGGAGGTCCGAATACGGCCGTTTCAGGAGGTTTTCGCTCCAGGGGAAGATAGATTACCGTGGCATCCTCGTCGCTACCGCCCAAGGGGCGAAGTTTAAGAATATCCTGCCTCGTTTCCGGAAGGACCACCCATTCCCGTCCCCGAGCCCGGACAAGACTTCCCGTCTGAAAAACACCGGTTGTCATGAAAGATCTCCCTTTCCGAACACATCAGGATGACGGGCGAACGCGTCAGGCCATTCATCCTTTTTTGTTGTAAAGACAATGACCTCGAATCCCGCATCCCTCAGCCGTCCCCGGATTTCTTCATCGAGTTTTTTCTGACTGTTCCCTTCATGGTGGGGACCATCGATATAGATCACAGCTTGGTTCTGTGAATACAAAAAGTCGGGCCGGGTTTTAAATTCCCTGATAAGCCATTGGGCTTGGTCCGGCAGGTTAAAGCCATGACGCTTGACGAATTCGAGCCAAGCCTTTTCCAGGGAACTCCCCGAAAGCCGCATCAACTCCTCATACTGTTCCTCCGGAGGCCTTCCCTCGGTTCCCCGGCGTCCCTCGGCATAGAGGAGGCGACAGAGAATCGAAAGTACGGTTTCGTCCCTGCGGTCGATTTTGTCATGGTCCGGCTGATTGTAATAGCTGAGAAGACACCGGTAGCAACCCGCCTCGCAGTCGTCAGCGGTGTTTTCCAGTTCCTCGAAAAGCCATTGATCGCCCTTTCTTCGATAATGACAGACTTCGAGGCCCTTCATGATAACGTGCTTTAAGGCATTAAGATCATGAGCGATCCGGTTAAGGACGCCGGCACCACCCTCGGCGGACTCGTAAAAAAGAATGGCATTCCGATTGTCCCGCGTTGGAAGGGGCTCCGACATCAACTCACTTTCCTCGAGCTGGAAGTGCTTTTCAATACCTCTTTTCAATATATATTGAAGTGTCGTGATCTGGTTTTCCTCCAAAGAGCCGACAGGGTAAACGATCAGGATGTTCCGGCGGTCCTCTACATAGGGGACAATTCTTTGGATGGAAAGAGCCTTTTCCATATCGTCTTCCACGTCATCCGGGGCCTGGCTGTCCTGACACCACTTTCCTGTGTTCGGATCGATGTTGAATCCGTAAATGGTTTTGTTTCGCCGTCTCCGCCATCCAAGGTTCATTCGCCACACGGTGGCGGCAGCGCTGTAGTGAATTCGAAGGAGGTCATCTCCTCCTTCGCTGAAAATCGTCTTCGTGACCTGTAGATTGCCCCGTTCTTCAGGGTATTGAAAGGTGGTCTGCATCTCGTAGCCCACCCGAAGCCGCTCTTCCTCATCGGAGGTGATTCTAAGGGCCTTCCTGGTACTCACGTTTTCCACACGATACATGTTTGTGAGCCTCAAACCCCCGTTGAGAACGGAGCCGCAGGAATGGCATTTGTCGCTGCTCTCCTGAGCCCCGAAGTGGCCGTATCCGCAATCCGGGCAAAGAGAAACGGCAATGACGGGTAGATCGGTCTTCAGCTCCTCACGAACCCCGACGATGACCTTTCGTACCCGGAACTGATTTCCTTCATGGTAGATGAGGCTCAAAGGCCCGAATTCGGAGAGGGCCAGGAAGCGGGGACGGGAGATGAAGGCATCCCGCTTTCTTTTCTCCTTCATCCCCGGCAGGTAAGCCATGAGAGGCAGTCTGGGGAAATTGTAGCCAGGCAGAAACCCCTGGCTTGCCAGGTAACGATAGGTATAAAAATCGGAATTGAAGGTGGCTGCGGCGTCAAGAAGGAGGTTCTGCTGGATGCGGGCCTCGTTGTACCGAAGACTTGCCTCCTTCCGGTCTCTTTCGGAAGCCGCCGCATTCATCTGTACGGCATGGCTCGCCTCGAGCTGCCGGGCCGTCGCTTTGTAAAGGTCCCGCCAGCGGTCTAGAGCATGGTCAAAATTTCTGAAGGTACTCTGACAGGTTCTCCTCACCCAGTCTTCCTGATACCAGGGTGCCATTTCCGGAGTCAGCTCGTCCGTCAGCATGGCCAGGATCTCCGTTCCTCTTTCCATGGCCCGTTTTCTTGCTCCCTCGGCGTCAAGATCCGTCCTCATCTCTTCGAGAACAGGAAGGTCTGCATTCCCCATATCCAGAAGCGCATTGACCGTGCGCTCAAGTTTTTTCCCCGTTTCGGCAAGCCAGACAGCATGTATATGGCTTCGGATGAGATCTTCATTGGCCAGATCCAGAGTGGGAGGATGGACACTGCCAGCCACGACCCGTGTCGGATCGGCAAAGAAGTACTGATCGTGAGGGGCTCGGGCGGCGCAGTAGGTGATGACGAGGGCGGGCTGACCGCTTCGACCGGCACGACCACTCCGCTGGGCGTAATTCGCCGGCGTCGGGGGGACGTTTCTCATGTAGACCGTGTTGAGGTCGGCTATATCGACCCCAAGCTCCATGGTCGGTGAGCAGAACATGGCGGGAAGCTTGGCTGCCCTGAAAGCCTCTTCTCTTTCACGGCGAACCTCGGCATCCACCTGGGCGGTGTGTTCATGGGCTTCAAGCTGGTGCATGAGGCGGTTTTTCTGATCAAGAAGAGCCGCTGCATTTCGGTAGAGAGAATTGAAGAAAATATTGTCCGTTCGCCGGATACCCGATACTGGTATCGAGGGATTTTCTTCATATTTCCACTTTAGGCAGAGTGCATTGAGTTGGAAAGCCTGTTTCCCTTCCACCCGATCGGTCGTGATGTATCCCCCGAGCGCTTCCAGGAGTCCTTCCATGATCGTTTTATACACGGACTCCGTGAACTTTGCAGGGTAATCGGGGCTGCCATCCCGGCCCCATGTGGATCCTTTACGAAGAAAGGCTCCGAAACGGGATCGGTAAGACAGGTAAGAAAAAAGATCATCCCCGCCATCTTTCGGTTTGGTTTCAGGTATCATGTAATGGCTCGATATGAGAGCTTCTCCCTGTTCCAGACCCCATGGTTCCCGAAGGTCCGTATAGCTCGCCGTCTTCATCTGTTCCTGTTTAATTCGATCGAGATAGGCTGTTCGGATGCAAAGTCGACGTCTCAGCTCATCGAGGAGTTCCCGGGCCACCTTAAGGCGGATCTCGGGGGCTGCATTGGCCAGGAGGGGGTGCTTCCCCTGCCAGAATTGATCATCTGAACAATGGTTCTCCAGATCTTCATAGTCAATTGTGATAAGACCAAGCTGTTCAAGATTAGGATGATTTAAACGCCAGCCTCTGCGAAGGTCGTGATACAGCCGGTAACCGATAATGTCCCGAAGCGTTTCCTCCGCCCGGTGCATGACAAAAGAAGGGATTTTTTTCCCAGAGTTTTCTTGGACCATGAAATCATGGGGTGCCAGTTGCAGGCTTCGGTAGACTTCATGGGTAATGACATCATCGGTCAGGTAGCCCCGTTTCGCATTCATGGCCGCATGAAGAAGGGCGGCCCTCAAAAGAACGATCTGGACGAAATCGTTGAAATGGCCAGCCTGAAGGGCGGCGTCCTGGCGGTTGTCTGTGAACCCCAGAATTTTCTTCGCCTGGGGACTCAAGGTGTGGGCCTCCGACAGGAGGTACCGAAGGGCGGAGATGGTCAAGACCGTCGTGGCCGAACTGCGGCCCTCCATGCTGAGACCCGCCAGCATGGTCGCGTCGCTCTTACTGAAAGGATTATAGACGGCCTTACAATCGGGGTTGAGACAGAACCTGAATCGTCCTGGAATATACCATCCGGGAAGAGGGCCTTCGCCACAGACGCCGTCTTCCCTGACGGTGATCATCTTGGGCATATATCGACGATAACTTGATTTTATCCGGATGTCCTTTCCTGAATAGTCCATCCAGTCCTCGGGAAAGGCCTCCTCGAGATCCGAAGGGTTCCATTGATGTTCCGGATCGGGCATGAAAAAACCGTACTGGGTTTCCTCGTCTTCGTGGCTTCGCTCGTCGATGCTCCGGGAACTTAAAATCCGGGGTTTTTTCCCTTCCATTTCAGCCCAGACGGGGTAATATTCCTGTCCACATTCCCGGCAAAAAACGGCATTGAAAAGAAGCTTGCTTCGATCACCGGGCTTGTACTGCTGGCCCTCGACGGTAATGAACCTTTCCCTGGCCGGCTCCAGGGTCGTGAAAAGATCCCCGGGACCCGATATGAACTGATGGAGCCGGAAAGCGAAAAAACTCCGGCCGCTCACATCCTTCGTGCCGTAGGCCAGCAAGAGAAAACGCTGTAGATACTCCCGGCAGGAGTCAACGGGACTTCCACTTTCATGGCTGAGAAGATGAGAGGCTTCTTCGATGTTTCGGGGACAGGCCCGGATAAGCCGCTGCCCTTCCTTGGCAAGACCCAGATTCATTTCCACCCAGGCGGCCACAGGGTGTTTTCGAAGTTCATCAAAGGTGATACTCTCGGGTACGCCTGCTGATACAGCTTCTTGAAGCGATTTTTTATCGACCGGGGTTTCCGGGACCGTGATGCGTTGCAGGGTCTCGGTGATGACATTCTCAGTTTTCACTTCAGATCCGAAAAGCCGGCTGGCCACCTCGGCGATTTTCTCCCTTCGGACTTCATAATCCCCTTCCGTAGCCATTGTGGCCGATGTTCCGATGCACAGAAGGTCCTTATTGAGAGCCTGTCTTACCCGTCGGATCAGAAGAGCCACATCGGAGCCTTGGCGGCCCCGGTATGTGTGAAGCTCATCAAGGACAAGAAATTTGAGTCCCTTCGATGCATTGACCACCGCCTTGTCCGGATCATCCTGGCGAGTCATGATGAGTTCCAGCATCATGAAGTTTGTAAGCATGATGTCTGGAGGGTTTGCTGCCAGCCGATGGCGTTCCTCCTGGTCCTCCTGCCCCGTATAGCGCCCGAAGGTCACTGGTGCCTTCCCGTGGCCGTATCCCTCTTCGAGGAACTTTCGGAGCTCTTCCATCTGGCTGTTGCAAAGGGCGTTCATCGGGTAAATGACAATGGCCCGGATACTCCCTTTTGTGGATATGCCGGCTTTCTTCTCCTTAAGGACAGCATCAATGATGGGTATGAAATAGCCGAGAGATTTCCCTGAACCGGTGCCGGTGGTGAGCACGTAACTCCCGCCGGTCCTAGCCTTGTCAATGGCTTCGTCTTGGTGAAGATGGAGCTGAAGGGTCCGGCCGGGCGGGCTTTCTTTTTTCTGTATGCGGAAGATCTTCTCGCATTCCAGATCGAGCACCTTCTGGTCGACAAGCTGCTCAATCGTGCGGCCCGGAACAAAGTAGGGATTCAATTGAATGAGGGGTGGCGGGAAAAAATGTTGGGACGAATATATATCGTCGATAGTCCTCTTAATGTCCCCCACCCGATACTTGGTAAAGCTTCTTGAAAATTGTTCGTAGTCCGTGACGAGACGGTTCCGAAATTCGAAGACATTCAATGGCCCCTCCTTTAAACGTCAAGTCAAAAATACTCAATCTTATGATTTCCTTACTAAAGAGATTGATTGTCGACTGATAATCCTTACCTTATGATTTTATTTTCATTCCTCCGTAAAGTAGTCAGAATCGATCCTTTTGATTTCGTATGTTGCCGTCGTTGTTGTTCCTAATCCATGATCGATCATCATGTTCGCCAATGTGATACCGTCGATCAATATAACCTTCGGATCGATAGAGTCAGCATATCTCACGGCATCATCGGTGAATTTTCCTGTCGTGATGTATACGCCTTTCCTAGCCCTTTTCCCCTGTAAGGCTCCGACGAACTTCTGGACTTCAGGCCGTCCTACCGCACCATTCCATCTCTTTGCCTGAAGATAGATCAGGTCAAGGCCCAGACGGTCTTCCTTGATGATCCCGTCGATTCCCTCATCTCCCGATTGCCCAATCGATCTACCTGCATCGGCCAAGGACCCGCCGTAACCCAGGGCAACCATAAAATCGACGACGAGGCGCTCAAAAAATTTGGGCGAGTTTTGCATTATCTTTTCGAGAAGCTCTGTTGCAAGATCATTTCGAATGCCCTCATAGGCTTTTTGGAGAACTTCTTCCGGCGTTTCATTTTCTTGGCCATTGCGGCCAATCGGTCCTGGCTCGAACTTACCTTTTCCCCCTGTATGAAACTCAACAAACTCAGGATATTTGTTCAAAATTTTAACGTCGATACGCTTGTGACCCTTCTTATGGAGTTCTCGGCCCCGATCAGTAATTTTGAAGTGTGCCCTGCGGGTGCTTTCAAGTACTTTCGCCTTCGACAGGTAAGCTTTAGCCCATTGAACACGATTATCGAATACTGCTTGAGTTCCACTCGGCAGGAGTTTCTGGAGGTCTTCATCGGAGAGATTCATTTTTTTGGCTATGATCTCCCGCGCTTCTCTTATTGAATGTTCTTTGCCGTCAGCGGCAACATCTAATAGTGGCCTGAAGAATGATTGGAAATCCGGAACAGCCATCTGTTACTCCCCCCTGTTGGATTTCTTATAAAGGACTATGACACATTAGGTCAAAACTTGTTAAACACCATCCTTGGTTCGCTTATTTCACGAAATTAGCTGCATCTTTGAAGAAAAAGAAACGTAAGGGCCGCGACGGTAATCATCACAGCCACGCCAACGAGGACCTTGATTGCCCGTTTCACGTTCGATAGCTTCGTCATGGCAACTTAATGATGAAGGATCTGCTTTTTTTGTCAGAAGAAACTCGGCCTCGCCGGCCTTGATACTTGAGCCCCCGGAAATTCGATAGCACACGGGCCCGCATGTGTCAAAGAAAACGGGATGTACGTCGAAATCACCGATGCCCGTCGTGAAAAAAAGAAAGAGAGCAAGGGGGGTGGGGTGATATGTGATACCTTGTCTGGGCGGCGTTTTTTTAAGAAGCGCGGCCGTCGTCCGGCTCCTGGGTAAGAAGTCTTAAAAACCCCCCCGTGCTCACGGGGAAGAAAAGAATGACGATCCGGGGGATGGGGGTAGGACCTTGCCTGGGCGGTTTGTTTTGCTGGCAGCCGTTGTGGAGGGCTCGCCAGGGCAAAGTCGTACCATCCTTGTCGCAGGGCGCTCTTCTGGGCCTCGGTGGAGCCCATGATCCGATATGACTCCTCTTTCCGGTAGGACATCATTAGATAAAGCGGTTGCGAAACTACTGTAATAAATCGGAAATACATGGTTTGTGGCCCTGCCATCACGAAGATTATCACTCCGGGTTGACATCCATAAGGCAATAGAACGATCGTTCCATCTATGGGCTGTTTGTTAGCTGAAAAAGGTTACCGTGAGTATCGGAAGGGGGGACATAAGGGGGACAAAATTCGATTTCAAGAAAAAAGGGTTACGGCCATTACCCGTAACCCCTTGATTTTCTTGGTGCCCCCGGTGTGACTCGAACACACGGCACACGGATTAGGAATCCGTTGCTCTATCCACCTGAGCTACGGGGGCTTTCTCAATGCTGTAAGGGAAGTTTTTGTATCACTGATATATCCGGGTGTCAACGGGGACGTTTCGCGGGCCGGGACCGTTTCCTTTTGACCCGAGGGTTCGGGCAGGGGGGCTCAAAAATGACTTTCAATGAACCGTTCCCGGCAGAATCCGCAGATGTTGAGCTCTTCCGCCTCCCCGTCCGCCAGGGCCTCCCGGGGGAGACAGCCGATGAGTTCCGACTCGAGAACCCCGACACCTCTTTTCGCCGCTTCCCGTTTCACCGCTTCGTAGGCCGTCCGGATCGAGGTGACCCGGTAATTGGTCAGGTTCATGGAGACCTGGGCGACATTCCTCGATTCAAGAAAAACCCCCATGGCCTGAACATGGTCGAGCCCGCCGCCGGACTGGCGGACGCGGGCGGCGATTTCCCGGGCGATTGCAAGATCTCCCGTGGCAAGGTTGACATTGAAGGCGATGAGGTAATCCCGCGCCCCCACGGCCATGGCCCCCGATTTTTCATTGAATGCCGCTGGGCCCGCATCGGGTGTCCAAAGGGGATCGCCGATACGCTTCCTGAGCCCCTCATAGCCCCCCTTTCTTAGAAAGGCGAGTTTTTGTCTTTCCGGGCGAAGGGCTGCCTTTCCGTAGAAATACACGGGCACCCGGTATTTCTCCCCGATAGCGTGCCCGAAGCCGCGGGCGAGCGAGACCGTTTCATCCATCGTCATGCCCCGAACGGGTATGAACGGGACGACGTCCACGGCACCGATCCTCGGGTGGCCCCCGCCGTGTTTTCTCATGTCGATGCGTTCCAGGGCCTTCCCGCAGGCGGCGCCGGCCGCCCGGACCACCGCCTCCGGCGGCCCGAGAAAGGTGACCACGGACCGGTTGTGGTCGGGATCCCGGCTTTTGTCCATGATCCGGACGCCCCCGGCGGCTTCCAGGGCTTCCGTGATCCCGCTGAGGACGGTCTCGTCCCGGCCCTCGCTGAAATTGGGAACACATTCTAGGATTTTCAAGGGCTTACACCTGGTAGATTTTAACGGCCGGCAGCTCGACGCAGGTCAGCCGGCCCCCGTAGACCGCCCCGGTGTCGATCCCGATTTTGTTGTAATCAATGAGCGGCTCCGGCAGGGGGGTGTGGCCGAATACAACGATCTTTCCAAAATCTTGATAAGACCGGATGAAGGCGTGGCGTATCCAGAAAAGATCCTCCGGATACTGGTCCTCCAGGGGAACCCGGGGTCTCAGCCCCGCGTGGACGAAAATGTATTTTTCCGTCTCGTAGTAGGGGAGAAGGTTGAGAAAGAACCGAAGGTGCTCTTCGGGAATGTCGGCTCTCTTTCCCGACGGCGTGTCCACCATGCCATAGGACAGGAGCGTGGCGTCGCCACCATTCATAAGAAACAGGTCTCCGTTTCTGCCGTGAAGATGGAAATCGAGGAACATCTCCTCGTGGTTCCCCTTGAGACAGACCACCTGCTCGAAGCGGTTTTTCAGCCCGAGAACATAGTCGACGACGCCACGGGAATCAGGCCCCCGGTCGATGTAGTCGCCGATGAAAACGATCCCGTCCTTTTCCCGGTCGGGATGGATCGTCTCCATCATCGCCCGAAGTTTATCAAGACACCCGTGAATATCCCCGATGGCGAAGATTCTTTCCATGGTTCGGTCTTTACGGCGCGAAGAGGGCCTCCACAAAATCCTCGCTCCTGAACTCGCGGAGGTCGTCGAGGCCTTCCCCGACCCCGATGTACCGGATGGGCAGCTTCATCTCCTTGGCGATGCGGATGACGATGCCGCCTTTTGACGTTCCGTCGAGCTTGGTCAGGACGATGCCCGTGATCCCGACGCCCTCGTCGAACATGCGGGCCTGCGCCAGGGCGTTCTGACCCGTCGTGGCGTCGAGGACCAGGAGGGTTTCGTGGGGGGCCCCCTCCATTTCCCGGCCCATGATGCGGGTCACCTTTTTGAGTTCGTCCATGAGCGTCGTCTTGGTGTGAAGCCTTCCCGCCGTGTCGATGATGAGCACATCGGTTTTACGGGCCCTGGCCGAATGCAGGGCGTCGTAGACCACGGCGGAGGGGTCGGACCCCATTTTCTGCTTGATCAGGGGGACGCCGGCCCGCCGGCTCCAGATCTCCAGCTGTTCGATGGCCGCCGCCCGGAACGTGTCGGCGGCGGCGAGAAGCACCGATTTGCCGTCGTTCCGAAAATACCGCGCCATCTTGCCGATGGTCGTCGTCTTGCCCGTTCCGTTCACCCCGACGACCATGATCGTGTAAGGACGTTCCTCCGACAGGACGAGGGGCGCCTCACTTCTTTCCAGGATCTCCAGAATGTGCTCTTTCAGCACGTTTTTAAGGGCTCCCGGGTTGGTCAGTTCCCTGCGCCCGGCCCGGTACTTCATTTCTTCAATCAGGTCATCGGTAAAGTAGGGGCCGAGGTCAGCCATGATGAGAGCTTCCTCGAGGTTCGCAAAAACCTCCTCGGTGATGATCTTTTCCCCGAAGACCATTTCATCGAGATTTTTGACAAAGCTCTTCCTCGTTTTGGAGAGCCCCTCTTTTATCCGGTCAAGAAAGCCCCCGTTCCGGCTCTTTCCCTTCTCCGTTTTTTCCTGATCCATCGACTTGTCTTCCCGCATCCATTCCATGATAAACCCGCGAAAAGAATCAAAAGCCGCCGTTTTACGGGGCTTCCGACCCGGCTGTCGTCCTTTTTACAATGTTTCGGAAACGATGTAAAGGGAGGGGACGATCACTGGAGGCTCACCGACACGGTGGATGAAATGCCGCTTTTTTCCATGGTGACCCCGATGAGGTTGTCCGAGGTCTCCATGGTTTTCTTGTTGTGGGTGACGAGGATGACCTGGGACGTGTCGGCGATCTCCCGGACCAGCTTCTTGAAGAGGTTCACGTTGGCGTCGTCCAGGGGGGCATCCACCTCATCGAGGATCAGGAAGGGCGAGGAGCGGTGAACAAGGATTGAAAAGATGAGGGATATGGCGCACAGGGCCTTCTCCCCGCCGGAGAGGAGGCTCAGGTTCTGCCTCTTCTTTCCCGTTATCTGGACATCCATGTCCACGCCCGTCTCGAGAAGATTCGACGGGTCGGTGAGGCGAAGTTCCCCCTTGCCTCCCGGGAAGATGCGGGGGAACACGTTCTCGAACGCCCGGGAGACATCGGTAAAGGTTTCCATGAATTTCTGCCTGGACAGGGCGTTCATCTTGGAGATGGTCTTTTTCAGGGTCTCCATGGAAGCGTTCAGGTCCTCCAGCTGGGCCGACAGGAAGTCATGCCGTTCTTTCAGTTCGCCGTGCTCCTGTTCCGCCAGCAGGTTGATCTCGCCGAAGTTTTCCACCCGCCGGCGATACCGCAGGACCGACTCCTCGAGTTTCTTCTCCTCCTCTTCGCTGAGGCCCTGAAACCCGCTCATGGAGGGCTCCAGGGAAACCTGGTGCTTTTCGTAAAGGCCCCTTTCCAGGATGTCGGCCTCGTAGTTTGCCTGGCCGATCTGCACTTCCAGGCGGTTCAGTTCCCCCGAGGTTTCGTCGATTTTCTTTCTCAATTCCCGTATGTCCCCTTCCCGGGACCGGAGCGCCGCTTCCTTCTCGTCGTGGGCCGCCTTCAGGGCCGACCGCTCTTCCTCCCGCTTCTCGAGGGCCCCCAGCGTCTCTTTCAGCGCCCTTTCGTCCTCCTCGATGGACCGGGTGAGACCGCTCACCTCTTTCGCCCACGTCACCATGTCCCTTTTGATCGCTTCGATCTGCCGCGAGGTTTCCTTAACAATCTTTTCCTGGCGGTCGACGTGGGACGCCGTGCCCCTTCTCCGTTCCTCCAGGGATGACAGGAGAACTTTTCCCTCCGTCAGCTCCTCCTCGCACAGGGCCAGGTCCCCGCGGATTTCCTTCCACGCCTCCCGGAGCGTTTTCAATTCCTCCTCAAGCGCCCGCGCTTCCGCCTCCAGGCCTGCCAGCCTCTCCCGGTAATCGAGGACTTTCTTTTCCGCCGAGGACTTTTCCGAGTCGAGGCTCTCCCTGTTGAAGCGCAGAACGTTGAACCTCTTTTCCAGCCATTTCCTTTCGCCGTCGAGCCGCTCGATGTCTTTCTTCTTGCCCTGAACGGCCAGCTCGAGCCGGCCCATTTCCGCCCTTGTCCGCGACAGGGCTTTCTCCGATGTCCCGATGGCCTCCTGAAGCGCCTCCCTGTCCTTCAACTTTTTTTCCACGAGCGCCTGGAGGGCCGCGACGGCTTCGGCAAGCTCGGCCATTTCCCTTTTATTCTTCAGGTGGCCGTCTTTCCCGTTGCCTCTCGTTCCCCCCGCGAGAATCCCGTCCCGGTCGACCATGTCCCCGTCAGGCGTGACGAGGGTTCCCGTAAAACCATTTCTTTTCCACTGACTGACGGCGGTGAAAAGGTCAGGAACGACGAGGACATCGTCCAGGAGGACGTCCAGGAGCCTGTCGAAAGGCTCCTTCGCCTGGACGAAGGCCCTGAGCCTGACGCTCCCCCGGGGCAGCTGGCCGCTATCCCGGCCTTTCCGGCTGTGCCCGAGCTCCAGGGGCACGAAATTTCCCCTTCCCGAAACAGTCGCCTTCAGGTAATCGATGGCCCGGACACCCTCTTCATGGTCTTTCACGAGAATGTGCTGGAGGCGTTCCCCCAGGACCGCTTCCAGGGCCGGTTCATAGTCCCTTGAAACCTCGAGGTGGTCCGCCAGGACACCCAAGATGCCTTCAGCGGGGAGACGTCCCTTCCTTCTCGCCGCCATGACCGACCGGGTCCCCTCACCACACCACTCGTATGTCTGCCAGAGTTCCTGGAGGGAGTCGTGCCGCGATTTCTTTTCCGCCAGTTCCCCCTTGAGGGCCGCCAGTTCTTCACTCTGCTTCTCCAGGGCCCGCTTTTGACACCCCAGATTCTCCCCGGCCGACTCCATCTCTTTCCGAAGGTCATCGAGAGCCCCCTGCCCCTGTTCCAGGTCAGCGGTCCAAAGGCAGGACTGTTCCCAGACTTCCGACAGCCGCCTTTCCAGCTCTTCGAACTCCCGGGTCTCCCGGGCCCGCCGGCTTTCCAGGTCCTCGAGGGCCCGCGCCAGGTTCTGCAGGCCGTTTTTGAGCCGCCCCACCTCCGCCATTTTCTCGAAATGACGGGTTTTGACCTGCTCTTGTTCCGCCGCCGCCGCCTCATCCCGGCTGCACAGGTCGGCGATGCTCTCCTGGGTTTCCAGGAGTTCCGCTTTTTTCTCCGCGATGGTTCCCTCGAGCTGCGAGAGAAGCTCCCGGCCCTGGCGGACCTCCTCCACCGTCTCATCCCTGCGGTTCTCGAGATCCGCCAGGGAATGCTCCCCTTTCCCTTTTCTCTCTTCCAGGTCCCGTATTTTTCCGGTGGAGAACTCGATGCGCTGTTCCCGGGTCCGTATCTCGTTTGTCAACCGGAAAACGCTTTCCTGGAGCCGGAACAGGCCTTCCTCCATTTCCAGGAGTTCCCGGCGGCCCTCTTCCAGGGCGGCCTCCCGGGCGCCGAGGCCGCTCTTCAGGGCGCAGAGCCCGTCGGTGACGTCCTCCTTCCGGCGGAGAAGAAGGTTCTTCCTCTCCAGGATCCTGGAAAAGGCCTGGCAGGCGAGGGTCATGTCCCCGGCTTTCACTTTTTCCCGGAGCCTCCGATATTCCTCGACCCTTTTCACCTGTTTCACGACCTGGTCGAGCCGGGTTCTGACTTCGGCAAGAATGTCCTTCAACCGGGCCATGTTCTGGGCGGTGGCCTCCAGCTTCCGGGTGGCCGCCTCTCGCCGGCTCTTGTACTTGACGATCCCCGCCGCTTCTTCGATGAATTCCCGGATGTCCTCCGGCTTCGCCTCGACAAGCCGCGAAATGCTTTCCTGCTCCACGATGGAGTAAGTCCTCACGCCGACGCCTGAATCCATGAAGAACTCGCGTATGTCCATGAGCCGGCAGGGAACCTGATTGATGAGGTACTCGCTTTCCTCGTTCCGGTAGATCCGCCGGGTCACCGTGATTTCGGGAAAGGCGCCGAACGTCCCGGAAAAGGTGCTCCCGTTCGCTTCGAGGAGGAGGGACACCTCGGCCATTCCCGCCGCCGGCGCGCTTTCGCTGCCGTTGAAAATCACGTCTTCCATCCGCTTGCCCCGGAGGGACCGGACCCGCTGTTCCCCCATGGCCCATCGAATGGCATCCACCACGTTGCTCTTGCCGCAGCCGTTCGGGCCGACGACGGCGCTCACACCCGGGGAGAAGTGAAAGACCGTCTTCTCCCTGAAGGATTTGAACCCCGTTATTTCAAGTTTTTTGATGATCATGGTCACTGCCCCCCGCTGACCGGCCCGCGCGACAACGCCGTCCGTGAAAATACCTATAGTGGAAAAACCGTTAGTTGTAAAGGAAAAACACAACAAAATGTGCTCGAGCCGGAGGGTCATACAACATGTTGTGTGTCAAAGGCGATTTGAACGGTCATTTTTCCTTTTTTCCTTGACAATGTTTTTCAGACGGATTACGGGACAGACAGTTGATGTTTCAAGGGCAGGCCTCTTGCCTGTACTTTTTTTTACCCACACATCCGGCAGGCCCCTCAACGGGGCGGAAAAGATTCCAATTGCAAGGGAGGGAGTCAATGACGACACCGATACAACAGAAAATCCGCGATAAAAAGAGGACGGCCAAGCAGATCCTCGACATGGTCCAGTCCGGGGACTGGATCAACTCGGGCAGCGTCGGCGGCGATTCCACCGAGTGCATGAGCGAACTCGCCACCAGAATCGGCCCCGGCCCCGGCCAGCTCAAGGACATCGAAATATGGAACTACGCCATGTTTTACCCCCACCCGGAATTCCAGCAGGTGGATCCCCTGCAGCAGTATCACTGCTTCCACGAGTTCTTCTTTTTCCCCTGGAGCCGGAGGGCGCGGGACACGAACAACGTCACCAGCTGGGCCCAGTGGGGATGGACCATGGGCATGTGGTGGCATCACTACCGTTTCGCGGGAGCCCCGGAAGACCGGGGCATCGACTGGTGGTTCAACGCGGCGACGCCGCCGGACGAGCACGGCTTTTTCAACTGGTCTTACGGCACCAACAACTGCAACATATTCCGCCAGACGGCGAAGAAGTGCGTCGTCGAGGTCCGCTCCGACTACCCGTGGGCGGAGGGCGGCCGGTTCAACACCATCGGCATCGACGACGTGGATTACTGGGTCGAGGTGGACGTGGAGAAGTACAAGTGGCCGCAGATCAACGAAAAGGCCATCCAGCCCAAGCCCGACGAGAAGAAGATCGCCGAGCACGTCCTCAGCATCATGCGGGACCGGGACGTGGTCCAGCTCGGCATCGGCTCCCTGCCCTCGGCCTGCGTCGCCGCCATGGCCGACGCCGGTCTGAAGGACCTGGGCATCCACACGGAGATGCTCAACTACGGGCTCATCAAGCTCATCGAATCGGGCCAGGTGACCAACCGGTACAAGACCCTCGACAGGGGCCGGAGCGTCTGGACCTTCGCCTTCCCCGTGGACGTGCAGTGGTATTACGACACGATTCACCGGAACCAGAACATGGCCTGTTACGACATCGACTACACCAACAATCTACACAACCTCACCCGGATCGACAACATGATCGCCATTGACAACTGCGTCGCCGTGGACCTCCTCGGCCAGCAGTGCAGCGGTTTCTACGAGAAGCGGCCCATCTCGAGTTCCGGCGGTTATTTCCAGTTCGTTTCCTTCTGCGCCCAGGCCCGGGGCGGGCGGGGCGTCGCCTCCATGACGTCGAGAAGCAAGCACGGCACGTCCCGGATCGTGCCCTTCATGCCCGAGGGAAGTACCGTCGATGTCCCGGCCCAGCTCTCGAATTACATCTGCACCGAGTACGGCATCGTCAACCTCCGGGGCCTGAACGGCTACGAGAGGGCGGCGTCCCTCATTTCCATCGCCCACCCCGACGACAGGGAATGGCTGGAAAGAGAAGCCCGCGAGCACGGCCTCCTGCCGCCCAAGTTCCCCGTTTCCATGCAGGTCAAGGAGGGCGTCACCCGAAAGTACCCGTCCTATGACAAGAGACGGGACTACAAGACCCCTTCCAACAGCATGCTCTGGGGTTACGACTGGGACCCCTACCAGAACGGGAAATGACGAATCGTCCAAAACCGAGAACGCACCGAAAAAGGCCCGGCCACGCCGGGCCTTTTCTTTTCCGGCGCCCTCTCCCCTCCCCGGTTTTCACATTTCTTTTCACGTTTTCTTTTCTGTTTTCTTTTCTTGACAGGAACCTTCTTTCCCCTCAAGATAAGACCAAACGTGACGGGAGGGAATTTGGTGAAGCGCAAGAACAAGGGGCTGAAAACGCCCGCGCCCCGGCCGGAGAAGGCGGAGGACCTGTACCCCATCCTTTCGAAAAAGACTTTTCTCAACCTGAACCGGGACACGAGCTACCTGATCTTCTTCATCCTCTGGTTTCTCGGTTTCGTAGTGATCTTCATCCGCTATTTCGAGTGGTAAACGAACGACCCCGGCGACGGTGAAAAACAGGGCCGGAGGATCGGGATTTTTCAACGGGAACAGGGTTCTTTTTCCCTTGACAAGGTTTCAATAAATTTGTTATCCAACCGCTGTGCGCAGTCGCTTTTATTTTTCGAGACTGCGCCACATCAAGCGGGCCGCTTGCGGCGTCTTTTTCAGGGGGGGTGTCAACGTAATCATCGGTTTCCATAAGCCCTAAAGGAGGGAAAATCCTTAAAGAGAAAGGAGGTGACGGCCAAGAAGCGAACGGGGGTTTTTAAAGGGGAGTTTATACTGGCAATCGTTCGACATGAAAAAAGATAAAAAAAGGAGGACTCATCTATGGCACATACGCAGCATACATTTGCATCACCCGGTCCGGCTGGTTTGGGCGCTCTTGCGGTGGCGTGTTTCGGTTTTGGCGCGGTGTTTCTTGGCAAAGTCGGCCTGGGGGGGTTACCGTTGCTGGCTGCCTGGCTCATTGGCGGGGGTATCGTTCAATATACGACGGCGGTCATGGAGTTGAAGGACCACAACATCGTCGGCGGTAACGTGTTCCTCTTCTTCTCCGCCTTCTTCATGTTCGCGGCCTCGCTGAGCGTTTTCGCCAAGTTCATGCTCATCACCTTCAGCCTGAAGCCCCTGGCGTACGTGGAAGGCTGGTGCTGGATGGCCGGCGCGGCGTTCCTCACGGCGGTCACCCCGGCGTACCTCAAGTCGACGAAGGCAATCGCCATTCTCGTCATCCTCATCGACATCGTCCTGTGGATCATCGTGACCCTCGACCTGGGCATTGCCGACGCCGCCACCTGGAAACCCATCGTGGGCTACCTCCTCATCGTCTCTGGATGGATCGGTGTCTACATGGCCGGCGCTGTGGTGTGCAACACGGTCTACGGGAAATCGGTCTACCCGGTCCCATCGCCCTTTATCAAATAAATACGAAAGCGCCGGCGGAAGCCGGACTTTCCGCAAAAAGAGGCAGGAGAGAAATCTCCTGCCTTTTTTACTTTTTCCCGAAACACCACATGTTATGATGAGGTTTTACAACTACTTCCGAGGCGCAGTCCTTCTGTAACCGCATTATTCCTTATTTCTTGACATCCCTCCTTGAATTTGGTAGCAATGGCAAGGCCTCCCGAAGGGGGATTTCTCTTAAACACACATTTATAAAGCATTTGAAAGCGTTACCCGTCATCTTCCATCCCGGGCGTTCCCGTCAAAAAGGGATAAGGCCGGGTATGGAAGAAATCCACGGGAAGAAAGGGGGGATGGCCCGTCACTGCCGCCTGTTGAAACACGCGAAAAGGGGTTGTTGGATTTCTGTCATTTTTCCGAACATTTCAATTTTTTCAGCATATCAATAAGGAGGCGTCATTATGGCACAGGAACATACTTTTGCATCTCCCGGTCCGGCCGGTCTCGCAGCCCTGGCCGTGGCCTGCTTCGGTTTCGGAGCAGTGTTTCTTGGCAAGGTGGGACTCGGCGGTCTGCCTCTTCTCGCCGCCTGGCTCATCGGTGGCGGCATCGTCCAGTACACGACGGCGGTCATGGAACTGAAAGACCACAACATCACCGGCGGTAACGTGTTCCTCTTCTTCTCCGCTTTCTTCATGTTCGCCGCGGCGCTCAGCGTCTTCGCCAAGTTCATGCTCATCACCTTCAGCCTGAAGCCCCTGTCCTACGTGGAAGGCTGGTGCTGGATGGCCGGTGCGGGATTCCTCACGGCGGTCACCCCGGCCTATTTCAAGTCCACCAAGGTCATGCCGATTCTCGTCATCCTCGTCGACATCGTCCTTTGGGTCATCGTATTCCTCGACCTGGGGCTCGCCGACCCGGCCACCTGGAAGCCCGTCGTGGGCTACCTGCTGATCATCGTCGGCTGGATGGGGATCTACATGGCCGGAGCCATCACGTGCAACACCGTGTACGGCAAAGCCATTTACCCCATTCCCAAGCCTTTTATAAAGTAATCGTTTTCATGGCTGTGGAAAAGGGCGGGATTTCCCGCCCTTTTTTTTCGCCTGACCGAACCGCCGGGAAAAAACCGCCGGCCCGTTCCCTCTTTTCAGGGCCTTGCCGAAAGGCCCCGTTCATTGCATTTTCCCCCGGAGGCAGGTATAAATGAGCCAGCCCGGTCCCGCCGGGCTGAAAACAAGAACGGACATCCATGACGTGCCATGATCCCGCTTCGAGACACCATCCGATCCCGGACCTTCCCTCTCGTGAACTTCGGCCTCATCGCCCTCAACGTTTTCGTCTATTTCGTCCAATTGTCCCAGGGACCGCACCTGAACCAGTTTGTCTTTCTTTACGGCCTCGTCCCGGCCCGGTTCACCATCCCTGAAATCGCCGCTCACTTCACCTTTTCCGAACAGGTTTTCTCCCTTCTTTCCTTTATGTTCCTTCACGGCGGTTTCTGGCACATCCTGGGCAACATGTGGTTCCTTTACATTTTTGGCGACAACGTGGAGGACCACCTGGGCCATCTCCGCTACCTCCTGTTTTACCTTTTCTGCGGGTGGGCCTCGGGCATGACCCACCTTCTCTTCAACCTCCAGTCCGCCATGCCCACCATCGGGGCGAGCGGGGCCATCGCGGGGGTCATGGGGGCCTATTTCCTGCTCTATCCCCGGTCCCGGGTGCTTACTCTCGTTCCCATTCTGTTCATCCCCTATTTCTTCGAACTCCCCGCAGCCTTTTTTCTGGGCCTGTGGTTCCTCTTCCAGTTCCTCTCCGCCACCCTGTCCGGGACGGCGGGCGGGGGAATCGCCTGGTGGGCCCACATCGGCGGCTTCGTCTTCGGCATCCTTTTCCTGAAAGCCTTTGACCTCTTTCCCCGGTTCGCCGCTTTCGCCGCTCTCGAGCAGGCCACCGCCCGCAGGACTACGCCCCGGATCCGGGTCATTCATCCCGACAGGGATGGTGAAAGACCCCGTCTCGTCGGCACGCTTTCCATCACGCCCCGGGAGGCCTCCCAGGGAACCCGGAAAATGATCGGCCTTGCCGGAAGGGGCGGGAAGAAATTGTTTCACGTATCCGTCCCCCCCGGCGTCCGGGACGGGACGACCCTTCGCCTGCCCGGGTTGGGCGGGCAGGACGAAAACGGCGACAGCCTGGACGGTTACATCAGGATCGTCGTGTCGTCCCCTCTGACAGGAAAGGATTGATCTCATGGAAGACCGGGACTGGGAGGTGATCTACTTCGCCCAGGGCATGGTGCCGGCGCGGATCGTGGCGGGGCGGCTCGAGGCGGAAGGAATACCGACGAAACTCCGGTACGAGGCCGTGGGCGCCCTTTACGGTCTGACCCTGGACGGGCTGGGGGAAGTGAAGGTCCTGGTGCCCCGAAGCGCGCTGCTTCTCGCCCGCTCCGTCCTTTCCCGCTCCTATGACGAGGAAGACCTGGCGTGGGAGGATAAAGACGGGGAAAAGGACCGGTCAGCCGAGTAGACCCGCCAGGGGGGTCCCGCAGCGGGGACAGGCGCTGTTCTCGAGACGGGATTCCCGGACGTGAAAACCGGTCCGGCGGATCAGCAGCTCCCCGCAGTGGGCGCAGAAGGTGTTCTCCCAGTCGTCCCCGGGAATGTTCCCCGTGTAGACGTGCTCCAGGCCCGCCGCCTTGCCGATCCGGGCGGCTTCATGGAGTTTCCGTACATCCGTCGGGGGAAGATCCCGCATCCGGTACTGGGGATGGAACCGGCTGATGTGCCACGGGGTTTCCGGCCCCAGGGTGCGGATGAATTCAGCCATGCGCGAGAGTTCCCCCGGATCGTCGTTCAGGCTGGGGATCATCAGGGTCGTGACCTCCACCCAGATCTTTTTTTCCTTCATTCTTTTCAATGTTTCCAGGACGGGATCGAGCCGGGCACCGCAGTATTTCCGGTAAAAGACATCGGTAAAGGCCTTGAGGTCCACGTTGGCCCCGTCGAGAAAAGGCTCGATCCGATCAAGGGCCTCGCCGGACATGTACCCGTTCGTGACGAACACGTTTCGAAGGCCCCTCTCCCGGGCCAGTTTCGCCGTGTCGTAAGCGAATTCGAAGAAAATCGTCGGCTCCGTGTAGGTGTAGGCCACGCTTCGGGAACCCGACGCCAGGGCCCGGCTCACGACGGCCGAGGGGTCCGTCGGCCTTCCAACGACCTGTCCCGTTTCCCGTGGCATCTGGGAAATCTCATGGTTCTGGCAGAACCGGCACTGAAAGTTGCACCCCACGGCGGCAATGGAATAGGAGCGGGACCCCGGCTGAAAATGAAAAAAAGGTTTCTTCTCGATGGGGTCCCCGTTCTCGGCGACGACGCGCCCGTAATTCAGGGTGTAAAGCACCCCTTCCCGGTTCTCCCGGACGGCGCAGATCCCCCTTTTTCCGGGGGCGATGGCACAGCCGTGGGCGCACAGGCGGCAGACGACCCGGCCGTCGTCCTTTTTCTCGTAGAGCATGGCTTCCCGGACCATGAGTCACCTCCTTTCCGCAGTCCTCGACGCCGGAAAACCCGTTTCCGGTTTCAGATCCCTGGCAATGCCCGATGCGAGGGGCTCCTGAAGGGAACGCCATTTAAAAACCACGGGAAAGACGAACCCCAGGTAATAACCGAAGGGGTTTCGGGTTGTCGGAATCCTGTCTTCCACATCCGACCAGGCCGTGTACCACGAATAAGGGAAAAAGAGCACACTGCCCCAGCGTACCCGCGTCTCCGGAAGGATCCCCCTGATGAGCCCGAGGATTCGAGCGGCGCCGAAAAAGCGAGCCTTGCCAGAGTCTTTCCGGGAAAAATTTTCCGCCGGGCCCACGGGGGTCCTGTGAAGAGAAAGCCCGTTTGCCACGGCGACGAACACCCGTCCCCGGCACACCCGGACGGCCTCGTTCACCACCGGCTCCGGATCAGCGGAAAATTCGAGACAGTCCTCAAGGATGACCGCATCGAACTCGTCATCGGAAAAAGGGAGGTCTCCGGGGTCCCATCGAATAAGATCCGGCACCCGGTCATCGGGGCCCCTTTCGTTACTGGAACGGGAATCTCTGAAACAGAAAAGGGTGACGGCGCACCCTTCCTTTCTTAAAAAATCCGCGGCGCTGGTTTTATGCCGGCATACCAGGAGGACCCTCTCGCCGACGGCCGGCTGAAGCAAGTCGATGAGAAACCGCCGCTTTCTCCGGTTTACGTATATTCCCCGGGGAGAGGCCTGCCAGGCTTCCCATGATGGGGACTGTTTTCCGTATACCCCCATCTTCCCGTCCTCGCCTGTCCCGCCGCGAGCCGGTCAGCCCCCGATGGAGGACATGTGCCGCTCGCATTTTTTTCTATTCCTGGGGCAGGCGGGTTCGAAAGACCCTCTCGGCTTCTCCAGGACCGCCCGCTGAAGAAGGGCCCGGATGTCCTCGTCGTCGCATTCTCCTCGCAGGGCGTCCTTGAGGTCGATCTCGCGATCGGACAGGAGGCAGGCCCTGAGATGGCCTTCCGCGGTCAGGCGCAAACGGTTGCAGCTGTCACAGAACTGGTGGCTCGTGGCGCTGATGAAACCGAGTTCCCCCTTCCCGCCGGAGACCCTGAAACACCGGGCGGGCCCGTCGGTGGACGCCCTTTTGCCGTTCAGGGGCACCAGGGCGTGAACCCGGCGGATTTCCTCAAGCACCGTGTCGTTGGAAAGATATGCCAGGGAATTTTTCTCGCCGCCGTTTCCGATGTTCATGAGTTCGATGAACCGGACATGATAGGGTTTGTCCACGGTCATGTCCGAGAAGCGGACCACTTCGTCCTCGTTGAAATGACGGATGGCCACAACGTTGATCTTGATGGGGTCGAACCCCACGGCCTCCGCCTTTTCGATTCCCCGGAGAACCCTGGCCAGGTCGCCGCCCCTCGTGATGTACTTGTATTTTTCAGGATCCAGGGAATCCAGGCTGACGTTGATCCGCTTGAGGCCGGCCCGGTAAAGGGGCTCGGCGAAGGTTTCGAGCAGAATCCCGTTCGTGGTGATACTGATATCCTGGAGGCCGTCGATCCCCTTCAATTCCTTTATGAAATCGACGATTCCCAGGCGGACGAGAGGTTCCCCCCCGGTGACGCGAACCTTGGCGATACCCATGCCGACGGCCAGCCTGACGACGCGGAGGATTTCCTCGTACGTCAGGATATCCTCGTGGCCCATGAGGGAAACGCCCTCCTTGGGCATGCAGTACCGGCACCGGAGATTGCACCGGTCCGTCACGGAAATACGAAGGTAGTTGATATCCCTGTGAAACCTGTCAATCATGATGAACCCGCTTGAAACCTCGCAATCCGGCCCTGTCAAATTACCTCGCGGAGCCGCCGGACCCGCCTCCGGGAACACGGCTTTGCCGCCGCTCTTATAATCGATACTTTTTAGCATATTTCATCGCCACAGACAACGGGATGATCCTTTTTTTCACGGCCACGCCGTCGGATCTTTCAGAACCGTCTTTTCCGGCCTGTTATTTCAGAAGATTTTTGAGGGCCCTTTCCATGTCGGGATACTCGAAACGGAACCCTGCCTTCAGAAGCTTAACCGGCATGACTTTCTGTCCCTTCAGGAGAACGCTGCCGAATTCCCCAAGGATCAGGGAAACCAGGAACCCCGGGACGGCGGGCAGGAAGGTGGGAACCCCGAGAACCCGGCCCATGATTTTTGTGAGTTCTCCGTTCCGGACGGGGTGGGGGGCCGTACAGTTCACGGGTCCCGTTATTTCCTGATTTTCCATGAGAAAAAGGAAGATGCGGACGAGATCCATCTCGTGAATCCAGGAAAACCACTGTCTGCCGCTTCCCAGCGGGCTTCCCGCGCCGAAGCGGAACGGGCGGACCATCTGGGCCAGGGCGCCGCCGTTTTTCCCCATGACGATGCCGAAACGGCAGAGAACCACGCGGACCCCGCGCTTTTCCGCCTCCAGGGCCTTTTCCTCCCACTCCAAGGCCAGGGTGGCGAGAAAATCCGATCCCGGGCCAGACCTCTCATCCAGTTCCTCATCCCCGTGAAAACCGTAATAACCCACCGCGGACGTGCTTAAAAGAGAAGGGCGTTCCCCCGGCCCGGATTCAAGGGCCTCCACGAGATGGGCCGTGGTAAGAATGCGGCTTTCCCTGAGATCCTTTTTAACAGCGTCCGTCCATCGGGCAAAAACAGGCGAACCGGCCAGGTTGATCAGCACATCGTGACCGGGCACTTTCTCCTGCCAGGGTCCCCGCCGTGTCGGGTCCCCGTCCACGTAAGAAACACCGGCCAGGCTCGTCTTTTTTTCCTTTCCCGGTCTCGTCAGGATGGTCACCCTGTGGCTGGCGGCGGAAAGTTCCCTCGCCAGTGTCGTTCCAACAAACCCCGTGCCGCCTGTCATGAAAATATTCATAATTTCGTTCTCCCTTTCCTCATCGCGAAGTCAAACCGGGCTGCTCGTAACCTGAACAGGGCTGAAGTCCATATCCTATTTTTATGGCATGATCGGGACTTTCCGGCAAGAGGCATTCCAAGGTCGATCCCGCTCGGAAAAAAACCGACAAAAAAATTGAAACCGCCAGTCAATGCTGGTAAGAAAATCTGCATGGGCCGTCACGGGAAGCCGGGGCCGGAAGACCGGTAACCCGAAAGGGCGGGTGGACCGGGGAGGCGTGAGGCCCCGGGCGATCACGGGAGCCCGTCCGCGGACGGCGGAAACATCCCGGTAAAGAGAGGTCTGTCATGTTCAAGCAGATTCTGGTGCCTACGGATTTTTCCGAAAGGAGCCTCCGGCCCCTGGATATCGCCGTCAATATCGCCGAGCACTACGGCGGAACCGTGCAACTGCTCCATGTCGTTGAAATCATTCAGGGAACGTCCTTCGAAGAGTGCGAGGAGTTTTACAGAAAACTGGAAAACAAGGCCCGTCAACAGATGGCGGAGCAAAGGAAGGCCTTCCAGAATCACGGGGTGACCATCAACGAAACCGTCACGTACGGCAACCGGGCCCAGGAAATATTGAAATTCTCCGAGGAAAACAGAAGCGACCTGATCGTCATGAACTCCCACAGGGTGGACCTGGGCCGACCGTCCGAGGGGTGGGGGACCATCAGCTACAAGGTGGGCATGCTTTGCACCTGTCCCATTCTGCTCGTCAAGTGACCTCCCTGCGCCGGCCGTCCCGAACGGAGGACTGGCGCCTGTTATAGTTCCTACCTTGACCGATTTCGATCTCTTGAAATGACAAGACGGCAAACACCCTTTTTCCGGTGGTGAAGACCTCCGGTTTGGGAGGAGCCGGCCTTCCCGGCCAAGTGCCGTGATAACCGGAGGTTACAGGTGGCCTAGACAGCGGTTTTCAGGGGCAGCCCTGGGGGGTCGTCCTGTTTGACAAGGAAGAAAAAAGTAATATATTATTCAAGAAAATAGTTTTCGATGTGATCTTCGAAAAAAATCGACTCATGAGAACAGGAGAAAGCGAATGTTTGAAGTTACCGAAAAAGCCATTGAGATGCTGAAGACATCCCTCAAGGACAGGAGCCCTGTCCCGCCCATCCGGATCATGCTTTTCGAGGGCGGTTGAGCGGGCCCTTCACTGGGAATGGCTCTGGATGAGCCTAAAACGGATGACAGGGTGTTCGAGGAGAAGGGGTTCACCTTTCTCGTGGCGCCCGACCTGATGGACGAAATCCAGCCCGTCAAGATCGATTTTATCCAGGTGGGGACACGATCGGGATTCAAGATCGATTCGAGCATGGCACCCCGTTCCTGCGGAACGAGCTGCAGCTGTTAAGGCACAAGGCTAAAAAAACCGGGAAGACCGGCTGCCTCCTTCAGAGGAGCAGCCGGTTTTCTTTTGACCGGGACTCTCCCGTGCTGACCACCCGGATGGCCGGTTCACCCCGGACGGGGCAGTAGTGTTCGCAGATCCCGCATCCCACGCACAGGGCGGGGTCCACGTGGGGCCTTTTGACGGGTTCCTCCCGCCCCTCCCGCCCGATCACCCGGACCGTTTCGAACCAGATCGATTTGACCTCGGTGGGACAGACTTCCTCGCAGACCAGGCAGGGAATGCCGAAGGCGTAGGGAAGGCAGCGCCCCGGGTCGATGAAGGCCGTCCCGATTTTCACGTGCTTCCTGTCTTCACGCTTCAGCGGCCGGATGGCCCCCGTGGGGCAGACCTGCCCGCAGAGCGTGCAGCGATACTCGCAGTAACCGACCGATGGAACGAGGACGGGCGTCCACAGGCCTTCCAGTCCCGCTTCCAGAAAGGTCGGCTGAAGTCCGTTGGTCAGGCAGACCTTCATGCACTCGCCGCACCGGACGCAGTGAGCGAGGAAGTCCTTTTCATCCAGGGCTCCCGGCGGCCGGATCAACTTCCCCGGGAACAGGCCCGACCGGCTCTGCGGGCTGACCCGGAGAAACGGGACGGCCAGGGCCCCGCTGAAAAGAGAAAGAAGAACGGCCCGCCGCCCCAAGTGAAGGGCCTGCCCCTTTTCCCCTCCTCGAAAACCGAACCGGACGGCCCCGACGGGACACAGATCGTCACAATCGAAACAAACGAGGCACTCGGAGGGGATCGTTTCCCGGGGATCACCCCCGATGGCCGCCCCCTGGCAGGCCTTCTGACACCGGCCGCAGTCCGTGCAGCCTTCACCGACGGACCGTTTCAGAACGGCTTTTCGGGAGAGGAGGCCCAGGAGAGCGCCGAGCGGGCAGAGATATTTGCACCAGAAACGCCTTTCCAGGAGATTCAGTCCCACGATGAGGCCGAAAAAAAGCCCCGTAAAAACAGCCTGGTAAAAATGAGGTTCCCGGAAGGCGAAAAGGAATCTCTGAAACAGGGTGTAAAAAGCCTCGGCAGGGGCGGCCAGGAAAGAAACGGGTGCCTCGGCGGCGGCCCTGAAGACCGCTTCCAGACCGTTCTGAAAGAGGGGATACAGGAAAAGGGTGAGAGACCGGATGAGCAGGCAGAGCGGATCGAGGAATCCCGTGACCTGGGCGGTGAAAAGGGAGGAGGCCAGAAGAAAGAGCAAAACGAGATACTTCCATCGGCGGGCGCCCGGGGGGAGAACCGGTCTTTTTCGCCTGTTGAGAATCCCCGTGAGGTTGTGAATCGTTCCCAGGGGGCAGACCCACCCGCAGAAGACCCGGCCCAGAAAGATCGTGAGGACGACGAGGAGAAGGGACAGGAGAAACCCGGGAACGAGGACTCTCGCGGAGAGGAGGGTGGACAGGAAGACCAGGGGGTCGAAGTCGAGAAAAAAGCGGACGGGATAGCCCAGGGTATCCTCCCCTTTCGACTCCGTCTGGAGGAAAAGGAAGAGAAACAGGAGCAGAAAGGCCCCCTGGACGAACCAGCGAAGTGACGTCATTCTCATGGAGGGGCCTCCTCGGGAATGAAGGCGTCTACAGGGTGATTTTCCGAATGTCCAGGCTTTCCAGGTTCATGTTGCCGAGCCCCGTTTCATGGCCGATCCGGACATACCCCAGGTCCCTTCCCCGGAGGCCGAAAAGGGTGGCCCCGTATGAATCGACGGCCACCTGGTCGGTACCGGCAATGACCGTGTCGAGAACCTTCACGTCCTCGAGCCGCCCCCCCTGGGGCCCGTTGGCGGTGAGAATGCGCACGGCATCGAGAACGGTGAGGGTGGGCTTTACCTTCCGGGCCACATCGACGAGGCTCTCGTGAATCCGCTGATGAATCCGCCAGCGGCCGCCTCCCATGACGCCCATCCAGTTTTTCAGGGCCAGGGTCAGGGTGGAAAGGCCGTGGGTTTTCGCGACGGGCACGTTGATGATTTTGTCGGCCTCGAGGATGTCCTCGTAGAGGGGCCACTCCTTGAGGACCTCGCCGTCGAGGCGCACCGACTTGAATTTCCTTTTGTCGACGAAGGAAACCTCGGCACCGGCCGCCTCCGCCGCCGCGGCGACGCCGCTCTGACGGTAACATCGCCTCGGGTCGTTCACCGTGTGGTCAAAAACCTTGACCCTCTTCGCCCCCGCCTCCACAGCGAGTCCCACGAGGGCGGCCACGACAGCGGGATGGGTGTTCGCACCGAACTCGGGCGCCCGGTCCCACCCCATGTTGGGCTTGACGACGACGATGTCCCCGGGGGAAACAAAACGTTTCATCCCTCCCAGGGCATCGATGGCGGACGCGACGATCCGCTCCGGAGAAGGACCCCGGGCCACGGCGAGGTCCGGTGCCGGCGCCGGCGCGGCCCGGGATGCCGCAAGGGGTGAAAAAGCCGCCGGGCAGGACACGGCGGCGGCGGCGATGATCATTTTCCTGATGAAACTGCGTCGATCCATGAGCCGATTGTCCTTCCTCCGCAACGGCCCCGTTTTCCCCTTCCCCCCGGCTTCAGCGGTTCTCGATGGGAAAGCGGCCGTCGAAACACTTGAGGCAGAGATCCTCGCCGGGAATCTTCAGGGCCGACACGAATCTTTCAAGACTGTTGAACCGCACGGAATCGGCGTCGATCTGACGGGCCAGCCAGGTTTCGAGGGCCCGAAGCGCTTCCTTCGATGTGATATTGCCCTCGGAAATGAAGTGCCGGGCGATGAGTTCGTCGTAAGACCGTGTCGAAATGCCGAAATCACAGGGGTACATGAGGGGGGGGCAGGCCACCCGGACATGGACCTCCCGGGCCCCGGCCTTCTTCAGGTCCCGCACCTTGTTCATGATCTGGGTCCCCCGGACGATGGAGTCGTCGCAGATGATGATTCGGCTTCCCTGGACGGCAAAGGGCAAAACGGAGAGTTTCCGCTTGGCCATCCTCTCCCGGGCCGGTTGGGTGGTCTGGGTGTAGCTCCGGTCGGCGTAGCGGTGGTAAAGAAAAACCTCCTGGTAGGGAATCCGGGAGAACCGGTGATAGCCCAGGGCATGACCGATGCCGGAAAGGGGGACCGGCGCCACGAAATCCCCGGGCAGTCCGCCCTCTTCCATGTCCCTGCGGGCCAGTTGTTCCCCCAGGTTGCTGCGGGCTTCCTGGACATAGACGCCGTCGATGACCGAATCGATGCTGGCCGTATAGGCCCACTCGAAGGCACAGTGGGCTTTCCTGGGAGAGGGGATCCTTTCCAGGGTCTGGAATCCCTTCTGGTTGATCAGAAGAATCTCCCCGGGCTCGACATCCCGGACGATTTCCAGGTCCAGGTTCTTCAGGGCCCTCGATTCGGAGCTCACCACGAAACGGGTCCCGTCCGTCCCGAGGATGAGAGGCCTGAAACCGTAGACATCCCGGGCGGCATACACCCCATCCCGGGTGACCACCACGAGAGAGTAGGCGCCCTTCACTTTTCGAGCCAGGGCGGCGATACCCCTGGCGATGTCCTGCTCCTCGATGATGACCTTGGACAGGATCTCGATATTGTATCCCTTGTAAAAGGACTTTCCGCGGTGCATCATGTCCATCATGAGCGCCTCGGCGTTCATGACGTTCCCGCTGAAAGCGACGGCAATTTCACCCACCTGGGTCTGCCACTTCATGGGCTGCCGTTCCCAGAGGCTCACGTGTCCGATGCCCCACCGGCCCCGGAGACCCCGGAGTTCCTCCTCGGTGAACATGGTGATCACCTTGCCGTGGTGGGTGACATGGTGGAGCCCCCTGTCGAAGGTCGAGATCCCGCAGTATTCCTGGCCCCGGTGCTGGAGAAAGTCAATGCCCCGGTAAATGTCGTCGGCACACGGCTCATTGGAGTATATGCCGAAGATCCCGCAATTTTCTCCTGTCACACCGGGCGTTTTCATGGGTCCCTCAAAGAATCTCCTTGTGGTACTGCTGTACCGACTTCACCTGGCCGTGTCCCTTTTCGAGGGCCGCGATCCCCTTGACGGCGGCGACAGCCGCCGCGGCCGTCGTGATGTACGGCACCTTGTACTTGATCGCCGCCTTGCGGATGTAGGAATCGTCGTGCTGGCTCAACCGCCCGCTGGGCGTGTTGATGACGAGCTGGATCTCGCTGTTCTTGATGGCGTCGACGATGTTCGGCCGGCCCTCATGCATTTTGAGGATGCCCTCCGTCTGGATGCCCCGGGACTTGAGAAAGTCACCGGTGCCCCCGGTGGTGCGGACCTTGAACCCCAGGGAGACGAAAGCCCTGGCCACTTCCACGATGGAAGCCTTGTCCCGGTCGGAAACGGTGATGAGGACCGTCCCTGCCGACGGGAGCGTCTGGGAGGCCGCTTCCTCGGCCTTGTAAAAGGCGAGGCCGAAGGAATCGGCAAGGCCGAGGACTTCCCCGGTGGAGCGCATCTCCGGTCCCAGGACGGGGTCCACCTCGGGAAACATGTTGAAGGGAAAAACCGCTTCCTTTACCCCGAAGTGGGAAACGCGCCCGGGCTTCAGCCGGAGGTCGACAAGACGTTTCCCCAGCATGAGCTGGGTGGCGATCCTGGCCATGGAAACGTTGCAGACCTTGGACACGAGGGGAACGGTCCGCGACGCCCTGGGATTCGCTTCCAGGATGTACACCACGTCGTCGGCGATGGCGTATTGTATGTTCATGAGGCCGACCACGTCAAGTTCCAGGGCGATTCGTTTCGTGTATTCCGAGATGGTGTCCATGTGACGGGCCGAGATGCTGATGGGCGGTATCACGCAGGCCGAGTCGCCGGAGTGGATTCCCGCCAGTTCGATGTGCTCCATCACGGCGGGGATGAAGACGTCCCGGCCGTCGGAAATGGCGTCCGTCTCCGATTCGATGGCATCCTCCAGGAACTTGTCGATGAGAATGGGCCGTTCCGGCGTCACCTCCACCGCGGCGGCGAGATACCGGCGGAGCATGTCCTCGTCGTAGACGATCTCCATTCCCCGGCCCCCGAGAACATAGGAAGGACGGACGATGAGAGGGTACCCGATCTTCGTGGCGATCGCCAGGGCCTCGTCGAGGGTGCTCGCCATCCCTGATTCGGGCTCCGGGATGTCGAGCTTTTCCATCATCTTGCGGAACCGGTCCCGGTCTTCGGCGAGGTCGATGGTTTCCGGCGACGTCCCGAGGATCCGCACCCCCTCGGCGGCCAGTTCGCCGGCGATGTTGAGAGGGGTCTGCCCGCCGAACTGGACGATGACCCCTTCGGGCTTTTCCTTTTCATAAATGGCGAGCACGTCTTCCACGGTGAGAGGTTCGAAGTAGAGGCGGTTCGCCGTGTCGTAATCCGTGGAAACCGTCTCGGGGTTGCAGTTGATCATGATGGACTCCACCCCCTCGTCCCGGAGGGCGAAGGCGGCGTGCACGCAGCAATAGTCGAATTCGATCCCCTGGCCGATCCGGTTCGGCCCCCCGCCCAGGACGATGACCTTGCGGTTTCCCGTCGTGGAAACACTGTCCGGGGCGTTGTAGGTGGAATAGTAGTAGGCGGCGTCCTCGACACCGCTCACGGGCACCGGTTCCCACCCGTGGACGACCCCCAGGGCGGTCCGCTGCTTTCGAATGTCCCTTTCCGCCCGGGCGAGAAGCCTGGAGAGATAACGGTCCGAGAAGCCGTCTTTCTTGGCCCGGGCGAGAAGATCGTCGGGAATCGTACCCCCCCGGTGGGACAGGATTTCCTCCTCCAGCTCCACGAGCTCCTTCATCTGCTCGATAAACCACCGCTTGATGGCCGTTTTCTCATGGAGCGCCTCCACGGTGGCGCCCTTCCGAAGGGCTTCGTACATGAGAAACTGCCTTTCGCTGGTCGCCCTGGAAAGGAGCTTCATGAGCTCGTCCAGGGGCTTTTCATGGAAATCCCGGGCAAAACCAAGTCCATAACGGCCGATTTCCAGGGACCGTATGGCTTTCTGGAAGGCCTCCTTGTAGGTCTTCCCGATGCTCATGACCTCACCCACGGCCCGCATCTGGGTGCCCAGAGCGTCCTCGGAACCGGGAAACTTCTCGAAGGCCCACCGGGCGAACTTGACGACCACGTAATCCCCCGAGGGCCGGTACTTGTCGAGGGTTCCCTCTTTCCAGTAGGGGATCTCGTCCAGGGTCAGGCCCGCGGCGAGCATGGCGGAAATCATGGCGATGGGAAACCCCGTCGCCTTGGAGGCCAGGGCGGATGAACGGGAGGTCCTGGGATTGATTTCGATGACCACGACCCGTCCCGTGGCGGGGTCGTGGGCGAACTGGACGTTGGTCCCCCCGATGACCTCGATGGCCTCGACGATGTGGTATGAATATTTCTGCAGCCTTTCCTGGAGTTCCGGCGAGATGGTGAGCATGGGGGCGGTACAGTACGAGTCACCGGTGTGGACGCCCATGGGGTCCACGTTCTCGATGAAGCAGACGGTAATCATCTGGTTCTTCGCGTCGCGGACGACCTCGAGTTCCAGCTCCTCCCAGCCGAGAACGGACTCCTCGATGAGAACCTGGCCGATCATGCTGGCGGCGATCCCCCGGCTCGCAACGACTTGGAGTTCCTCCCGGTTGTAAACGAGCCCGCCGCCCGTACCCCCGAGGGTGTAAGCGGGCCGGACCACCACGGGGTAGCCCAGTTCATCGGCGATGGCCTCCGCCTCCTCCACGGTGTAGGCGGGTTTGCTCCTCGGTATCTCGATTCCCAGGCGGTTCATGGTTTCCTTGAAGGCGATCCGATCCTCCCCCCTCTCGATGGCGTCGACGTTGACACCGATGACCGTGACGTCGAAGGCGTCGAGTATCCCCTTCCTGTAAAGTTCCGATGAAAGATTCAACCCCGTCTGCCCGCCCAGGTTGGGCAGGATGGCGTCGGGCCTTTCCTTTTCGATGATGTCCCGAAGCGTCTGGATGTTGAGCGGTTCGATGTAGGTCATGTCGGCCATCTCGGGGTCCGTCATGATGGTGGCGGGGTTGGAGTTCACCAGGACCACCTCGTACCCCAGTTTTTTCAGGGCCTTGCACGCCTGGGTTCCCGAATAGTCAAACTCGCAGGCCTGCCCGATGATGATGGGGCCTGAACCGATGATGAGAACTTTCCTGATGTCTGTCCGTGGGGGCATGGGGGTTTCCTTTTCCTGGCTTGTCGTTAGGTTCTCTTTTTTCCGGTCTCCGTCCTGAAGGCGGTTGGAGTATAGGGAACTCGTCTTTTCGTGTCAACGGGATTTTCCGCTGGGGCGGGAAGCGGCCTGGGGGGCCGCCGCGTCAGCTTTCGCCGCGAAGCCGGGCGAATTCCCGGAGGACTTTCTCCTCCTGCTTGGACAGGTTGGTGGGGACTTCCACGCAGGCCTCGACGACCTGGTCTCCCCGTCCCCGGCCGCGCAGGTTGGGAATCCCTTTTCCCGGAAGGCGGAAAATCTTCCCGTGCTGCGTTCCCCGGGGAATCTTTATTTTTTCCGCCCCGTTCAGGGTGGGAACCTCCAGGGTGGCTCCCAGGGCCGCCTGGGTCACGGAAACGGTCAGTTTCAGGAGGATGTCGTCTCCGTGCCGCTCGAAGAACGGGTGGGGCTCGACCTCGATGAAGACATAAAGATCCCCCGGAGGGCCACCGTGTTCGCCTTCTTCGCCTTCCCCGCGAAGCCTCAGGCGGGATCCCGTTTCCACGCCCGGCGGGATCCTGATATGAACGGATTTGCTTTGCAGCTTTCGGCCCGTCCCCCGGCAGGACCGGCAGGGGTTTCGTATGATCCGCCCTTCTCCGCGGCAGTAGGGACAGGTCGTGCTGATGCTGAAAAACCCGCTTCGCTGGGTCACCTGCCCTCTCCCGTGGCAGGTGCCGCAGACCTCGGGACTCGATCCCTCGGCAGCCCCCGTCCCCTGGCACGGATCGCACCGGACAAGCCTTTCCACGTCGATTTCCCGGGACGTCCCGAAAGCGGCGTCCATGAACGCCACCCGGAGGTCGTACCGGAGGTCCGCCCCGGCCCGGGCGGCTGTCCGGGAACGGGCCCGGGCGCCCCCGCCGAACCCGAAAACATCCTCGAAAATGTCTCCGAAGCTGGAAAAAATATCCTCGAACCCCGAAAAGCCGCGGTATCCCGACCCCTGGAGACCCTCGTGCCCGTAGCGGTCGTAAATACCCCGCTTCTCGGGATCGCACAGAACCTCGTAAGCCTCGGCGGCTTCCTTGAATTTTTCCTCCGCCTCCCGATCGCCGGGGTTGCGATCGGGGTGGAATTTCATGGCGAGTTTTCTGTAATTTTTCTTGATCTCTTCAGGGGAGGCGCTGCGCTCCACCCCGAGGACGCGGTAATAGTCGTTCTTCATGAAATCAACGTGAACCTTCTTCGGGCCGTCCCGGTGGGATCTTTAAAAAGGCAGAAAAATACATCATTTAATTTAATATCCCTCTTTCCGCCTGTCAAGGAAAGCGGGTCTATGGGAGGAGACGGCGGACGGCCTCCTCGTATCGTTCCCGTGTTTTTTTCACGATGTCCGCGGGAAGCCTCGGTGCCGGGGGCTTCTGGTTCCAGCCCGTGGCAAGAAGGTAATCCCTGAGAACCTGCTTGTCGAAACTTTTCTGGGGACGGCCCTCTTCATATTCTTCCCGGGGCCAGAACCGGGAAGAGTCCGGGGTGAGCAGCTCGTCAATGAGGATGAGATCATCGCCGATGGTCCCGAACTCCATTTTCGTGTCGGCGATGATGATTCCCCGTTCCTCCGCCAGCGACTGGGCCCTTTCGTAAACCCGAAGGGACAGGCGGGCGACCTTTTCAGCCAGTCCCGGGCCGATGAGTCTCTCCATTTCCGCCATGGAAATGGGAAGGTCGTGCTCGCCTTCCGGGGCCTTGGTGGACGGCGTGAAAAGAGGCGTCTCCAGGCGGGCCGATTCGACGAGCCCTTCCGGGAGCCGGATCCCGGAAACAGGGCGGCCCTCCCGGTAGTCTTTCCAGGCCGAGCCGGTCAGATAGCCCCGGACCACGCATTCCACGGGCAGGGGGCGGGCTTTCCGGACGAGCATGCTCCGCCCCTCGAGAAGCGCCTCGTAGGGCCGGCAGGGCTCCGGGTAAGCCCTCACGTCGGCGGTGATGAGATGATTTTCCACCAGGTCCCGGACCTGGTCGAACCAGAAAAGGGACAGGCGCGTGAGAATCTTTCCCTTGCCGGGGACAGGATCGGGAAAAATGACGTCGAACGCCGATATCCGGTCCGTCGCCACGATGAGGAGGGCTTCCCCGAGATCGTAAATGTCCCGTACCTTTCCCCGAGCCCGGAAAGTCAGCCCCGGGAGATCGACCCTTGACAGTCCCTTTGTTTCCATGGCTTACCTACCCCCGTCTCAGGAAAGGATTGCGGCGCTTCTCGTGCCCGATGGTGGATTGGGAAACCCGGCCGTAATTATGCCCCGGCAGGACCACCGTGTCTTCCGGGAGCGTGGCGAGCTTTTCCGTTATGGAACGATGGAGAATCTCCCAGGACCCGCCTGGAAGATCCGTCCGGCCGACGCTCTCCACGAAAAGCGTGTCGCCGGTGAGAACATAGCCCGGGGTGTAAAGACACATCCCCCCCGGCGAGTGCCCCGGCGTGTGAAGAATTTTCCAGGAGTGATCCCCCAGGGGGAGAACGTCCCCGTCTCGGACCGTGAGGTCCGCCGGCGGCGACGGCCTGGCGTGAAACATGCGCAGTATCATGGACGGCGTGGAGGTCAGCATCCCCGCGTCCCCTTCATGGATGACGATCCGGGCCCCCGTCGCCTTCTTGCACTCGGCGTTGCCGGCGATGTGATCCACGTGTCCGTGGGTGTTGATGATGTAGCGAATGGAAAGACCCCGGCTCTCCGCCTCGCGAAGGAGAAGATCCACCTCCGCGGCGGGGTCGACGAGAGCGGCCTCACCGGTTTTCTCATCCCCGATGAGATAAGCGAACACGGCCATGTGGCCTACCTGGATCTGTTCCAAGACCATGAAAGTACTGCTCCTTTTCTTTAATTTTCAAAGAAGGGCACCATATCCCTTTTTCTCCCATCCGTCAAATGCTTTTGCGTTTTCCTTCCGGGGGTCATCAAATGTACGGGAAAACGAACTCGATGACCTGGCGGAAGTTCTTCCGGACCCGTTCCTTGCCCGTGATGATATCCATGTGCCCCGGGAGGAGGTGCTCCACATCCAGCTGTGAAAGGCGGAGGATGCTTCGCTTGAGGTGCTCGCCGTTTCCTCCGGGGAAATCGGTCCGGCCCACGTTCTGGTTGAAAATGACGTCTCCGCAGAAAAGGGCTTTTCGCCCGGGCCAGTAGAGACAGACATGACCGGGGGAGTGACCGGGAGTCAGGAGGACCTGGAAGGACTCGCCATCCAGGACCAGCGGGCCTTCAGGAAGATCCAGATCGATGTCCACCTCGGGAAGGTCGAGGCCGAACCAGCTGTAAAGAAGTTTTCCCGACGCCTCGTGAAAGGTTCTCTCTTCCGGGCTCAGTCCCGTTTTAACCTGACCGTTGCCGTTGAAGAGCACCGACGCTTCGAAGTGATCGGGGTGGGAGTGGGTGTTCAGAACATAGCGGATTTCTTCTTCCCCAATCCCGTCTTCCCCCATCCGCTCCAGGAGATCGGGAAAGAATTTTTTCAGCCCGGGGTCGATGAGAATCCCAGGACCCCCGATGTAATAGCTGTTGCAGTTGTTTTCCATGAAATCGGTCCACTCGTAAACGTAAAGATTTTCATCAAGCTTCATCTCTTCTCCTATAATGTTTGTTGACTCGCCCCGGTTGAATGGGCCGTTTTATTTTGATAATGAGTTTGGGCCATGGCCGGCCGTAAAAAAGCGCTTTCTCCTCTATCGACAGGACGGTCACCCTTCGCGGGAAGAAAGGTATTTCAGGGGGTCTCTCGGCCGGTTTCCCTTCCGTATCTCGAAATGGAGGCAGGGAATGCCCTTCTTTTCGTCCGTCCCGACACGGGCGATGGGTTCGCCCTGGCGTATCCGGTCCCCCGCCTTGACCCGCCTGTCCTTCAGGTGGGCATAGACGGTGCAGTAACCGTCCCCGTGCTTGAGAATCACCGTTTCCCCGTAATACTTCAGCGTCGCCGAGTGGATCACCGTCCCCGATGCGGAAGCCTTCACCGAAGCGCCCTCCTTGCCCCCGATCCGTATGCCGTTGTAGACCATGCCGTCGGACTGCCGGCCGAAGGTGGAAAGGACCGGTCCTTCGACGGGCCAGATGAACGGGGACCCCTTGAGGGCCGGCGGTGGGGAAACGGTCTTTTTTTTCTTCTCCCCGGGCGCCCCGGCTCCGGCTCCGGGGGAGGTCCGTTTTTCCGGCGGCGCTTTTGCCGACTCTTTCGCCGCCGGCCGGTCCGGCGGTTCTTCCCCGTCGCTTTCCCCGGCAAGCGTTCGGCCCGCCCCGGGCACAAAAAGAACGGTGTCGACAGGCAGGGAGGCGGGATCGTCGATGCCGTTCACCCGGGCCAGGGTGGCCGCGTCCTGGCCATAGAGACGGGCGATGGACCAGAGCGTTTCCCCCGCCTCGACGCAGTGGTAGACGCCCGTCCCCGGCTCCCCGGACCTCTCCCCGGGTCCCGAGCAGGCCATGAGAACGAGGGAAAGGACGATGATGATGCAATGTCGCATGGCACCTTCCATGCTCCCGTCTATTGCCGCCTTTCAGAAGAACCAGCGCAGGAGGACGAACCCCCCCACGAGGAGAACCGTGAAAAGAATGGTGAGAAGATTGAAATACCGGTTCATGAAGGTTTTTATCGGCTCCCCGTAACGGTGTATCAGCCAGCCCACAAGAAAAAAACGGGCGCCCCGGCTGACGACGGACGCGGCGACGAAGACGGGGAAGTGGATTTTAAAAGCCCCGCCGGCAATGGTGAACACCTTGTAGGGGATGGGGGTAAACCCCGCGATACCCACCACCCAGGCGCTGTATTGGTTGTAAAGCCCGCCGATGACGCCGAACTTATCCGAGAGACCGTAGAATTCGAGAATCCTGAATCCCACCGCTTCCATGAAACCGTAACCGATGACATACCCGAGCATGCCGCCGAGAACGGAACCGGCGGTGCAGACGGCGGCATACCGGAACGCCCGGGCCGGGATCGCCAGGGCCAGGGCGATGAGGAGAACGTCCGGCGGAATGGGAAAGAAGCTCGATTCGGCAAACGCGAGGAGAAAGAGGGCCCAGGTTCCGAAAGGGGTTTCGGCGAAGTGAAGGACCCAGTCATAGAGCCTTCGCATCAAAGCTGGCTGTCGTTTTTCCATCCATGATCCCCTATGAGATCCACGAACCGGCATCCTCCCAGGTCTTCTTTTACCACGTCCCCCGGTTCTTCGGACCGGCGCACCACCCGAAAAAGCGTCTGGGTGAACCGGTCCCCGACGGGAATGACCAGCCGTCCCCCCACGGCAAGCTGTGCCACGAGCGTCTCGGGCACTTTCGGGGCCCCGGCGGTGACGATGATGCCGTCGAAAGGGGCCTCGTCCTTCCAGCCGTAGGTGCCGTCGCCCACCTTGATGAGAACGTTGCTGTAGCGGAGGGCGCCGAGAATTCTTCTTGCCCGGTCGGCCATTTTCACTATGCGCTCGATGGAGAAGACCCTGTCGGCGAGTTCCGCCAGGACCGCCGCCTGATACCCCGACCCTGTCCCGACTTCAAGAATCTTTTCCGTCCCCTCGAGAGAGAGGGCCTCCGTCATGAGAGCGACGATGTAGGGTTGAGAAATGGTCTGCCGTTCACCGATGGGCAGAGGATGATCCGAATAGGCCTGGTCCCGAAGCCCCTCCTCGACAAAGAGATGCCGGGGAATTTTCTCCATCGCCCGGAGAACCCGCTCGTCCCGGACACCCCGGGAGCGAAGCTGGGAATCCACCATCTTCTTTCTCATTTTTTCGTATGGATCCATGGGGGCCTTTCAAGATATCGCTTTTTTTCCGGAATGCGGTAAACTTCCTCCACCGTCTGGTGCCTTCTGAGGCCCATGGCCTCCCGGGTGACGATGAGATAATAATAACGCACCTTGGCGTATTCCCTTTCTTCATTGTACCCCGCGACCCCGAGATTGATCTCCTCCAGGAGGCGTTCCAGGAACCTGTGAAGCCTGGGGCGGACGGGATCGCCGGAAGAGGACCGGGCCTCCGCTCTCCGGTAAAGGGCCGTTTTGTCGTCGATTTCCTGCTCGAGGATTTTCAGCCTCTCCAGGGCCGCGTGAACGCTCTCGCCCGCCCGGGCCAGAACCTGGGCCCGTTCCCGGAGAATGTCTTCCTTTGTCTGCTTGTAGCTTTTTTCACGGGTCATTTTTTATACTGCCCCGTCTCCGCTTTTTTGTAAAACCCCTTCTCAAGGGTTTCGTCGAAAGTTCATTTTATTTAAAAAAAACCGTTGTGTAACATGGATAACAGGAAGTTTCAATAAAAAACCCCCGTCCCCGCCGTCGGCCTTTACAATTTACCCGGTATCGCATAGGGTAACCGCAAAAGAGCGAGGCAGACACAGATGAAAAAGGAATATGCCTTTCCCCTCGCCCGGGCCGTTCGACGGGCTTACCGGAACGGTGAGGACGACGAGACCCTGCGCCCCCTTGTCCTGGAGGACGGGTCGGGAACGCCCGTCGGCAGAATCGCGCCGGGGGACTCGGTCATTTTTTACAACATCCGGGGCGAGCGTGAAATCGAGCTGACCCGGAGCCTCACCGAACCCGGTTTCACGGCCTTTTCCACCGGGACGGATCTTCAGCTTCGATTCTGCACCATGATCGAATACGCCCGGGACCTTCCCGTGGACGTCGCTTTTCCCCCCGTGGAAGACCTGCGGGACACCCTCGTCGAGGTCCTCGCCACCCACGGCGTGGGGGTTCTCAAGATCACCGAGGCGGAAAAAGCGACCCACCTGGGGTATTTTCTCAACGGCAAGTCCCATCGCCTTTTCCCCGGGGAAAGGCGGATCGTCATCCCCACGCGAAAGGACGTGCCCCTTTTCGACGAAGCCCCGGAGATGTCCATCGGGGACGTGACGGGGACCGTCCTGGCGGAGATCGAAAAAGGGGAAAGCCCTTTTATCATGGTCAACTTTCCCAATGTGGACGTGGTGGGCCACATCGAAAACGAGGCAGCGGTCCTGAAATCCGTGGAGACCGTGGACCGCTGCGCCGGGCAGGTCATCAGGGCCGCCCGGGAAAGAAACTGGATCGTCATCGTCACGGCCGATCACGGCACGGTGGAAAAATGGCTCTACCCCGACGGGACCGTCGACACAGGGCACACCGACTCGCCGGTCCCCTTTTTCGTCCGCCATCCCCAGGGCCCGCTGGCGATGCGAAAAAGAGGCACCCTTATCGATGTCGCCCCGACGGTCCTGCATCTCCTGGGCCTTCCCGCACCGTCGACCATGACGGGGGAAACCCTCATGGAAGGAGCCGTCCCGGCGGGGGCGAGGCGGAAAGTCCTCTTCCTCATCCTGGACGGGTGGGGACGCCGGGAAAACCCCGAGGGTAACCTGATCGCCCGGGCAAGAACACCCGTCATGGACGAACTTGAGGCAACGGGCGGCCTGTCCATCCTCGAGGCGTCGGGAGAGGCCGTCGGGCTCCCCCCGGGAACGGTGGGAAACTCGGAAGCGGGCCATCTGCACATCGGCTCGGGACGGGTCGTCCCGTCGGACCGGGTTCTTATAGGAAAATCCCTGGAGGACGGGACCTTCTTCCAAAGGCCCGCCTTTTTGAGAGCCTGCCGGGAAGCCCGGGAGCGGGAAAAGGCCCTTCACCTCATGGGGATCGTTTCCTTTTTCAGCTCCCACGGCTCCATGGACTACCTCCACGGGCTTCTCGACCTGGCGGCCCGGGAAGGCCCAAGCCGGGTGTTCATCCACGCCATGCTCGGCCGGCGGGGGGAACGGCCGGAAAGCGGGGCCGAATACACCGAAACCATCGAACGCCGGTGCCTTGATAAAAAACTGGGTAAACTCGTCTCCGTCATCGGCCGTTTCTGGTCCATGGACCGGGAGGAAAACTGGGACCGGATCGAAAAGACCTACCGGATGCTCGTTTTCGGCGAAGGGACCCGGGTTCGCGACGGCGGGCCTCCCGGGCATGATGAACCGGCGCCGTGAAAAAGCAGCCAGAGCGAACGGGGGAGGTGATGTCATGAAAGTTACCGTCAACAAAGCCACCCTGTCCCTTGTCCAGGGTGACATCACGAAAGAAACGACGGACGCCCTGGTCAACGCCGCCAACTCGGGACTCCGGGGCGGCGGCGGTGTCGACGGGGCCATTCACCGGGCCGGGGGGCCGGCCATCATGGAAGCGTGCCGGAGGATCGGATTCTGTCCCACCGGCCAGGCCGTGGTGACTACCGGGGGAAACCTGAAGGCCCGGTACGTGATCCACACCGTGGGACCGGTGTATCGGGGCGGCACCCATGGGGAGGCGGCCCTCCTGAGAAGCGCCTACCGGGAAAGTCTGAAGAGGGCCTCCGAAAGAGGGTTGAAAAGCCTTTCCTTTCCGGCGATCAGCATGGGCGTCTACGGCTACCCGCCGGAAGAAGGGGCGCGGATCGCCCTCGGAACGGTCATGGATTTTCTGAGGGAAGAGGACGGGATCGAAGAGGTCCGGTTCGTCCTTTTCGACGATAAAACCTACCAGGTGTTTGCCGAAACCCTGAAGTCACTGGCCTGAAAACCCCGGTACCTCCTTTTGCCCATCGGGGCGGGGCAGCCTTGCCAATGGGCCATTCCATGATTATTATTCGTAAAAGTAATGAAAAAACAATCTTCAAGGTTGAATAAACGATGAATTTTTCTTTCGAACAGGGCCCTATCCGGCCGCCCAGCGAGGCAAAGAGCCTTCTTCTCCGGGTGACCCGGAACTGCCCGTGGAACAAGTGCGCCTTCTGCCATTCCTATCACGACCGGAAGTTCGGCCTCCGATCCGTTGAAGATGTCCGGAAGGATATCGACGAGGCCCGGCGGATCGCCGACGACATCGGGCGAATCTCCTGGAAAATGGGGGAAGGCGGAGCCGTTTCCGAAGCGGTGATCGACGGAATTTTCCGTAACGAAGGCCTGTACAACGATTCCTACAGGAGCATCGCCGCCTGGCTCTATTATGGGGGGGAGTCGGTCTTTCTCCAGGACGCCAACTCGATCATCGTGAAAACGGATGATCTGGTCGACATCCTCACTTATCTCAGGGAGACGTTCCCCCAGGTCACCCGGATCACATCCTACTGCCGTTCCAAGACGGCCTGCCGGAAATCGGTAGAAGAATTCCGGAGGCTCAAGGAAGCGGGGCTCAACCGGATTCACATCGGCCTGGAATCAGGCTACGACCCCGTCCTCGAGTTCATCAGGAAGGGCGTCACAGCGGAGGAGCACATCGAGGGGGGCCGTCGCATCGTCGCGTCGGGCCTTTCCCTTTCCGAGTACATCATCCCCGGGCTGGGGGGAACCCGCTGGTCCCGGGAAAATGCCCTGGAAACGGCACGGGTGCTCAACGCCATTAACCCCGATTTCATTCGGCTCCGATCTCTCCAGGTCAGAAGAGGCACGGCGCTCTACGGCATGATGAAGGAGGGCCTGTTCACCCCCCTCCACGACGAGGAAGTGGTCCGGGAAATCCGTCTTCTCATCGCGAACCTGGAGGGCATCGAGAGCCGTGTCGTAAGCGATCACATCCTGAATCTCCTGGAGGAACTGGAGGGGAAGCTCCCCGAAGAACGGGACAGGCTTCTCGGCATCATCGACGGCTATTTCGCCCTTCCCGAGGACGACCGCCTGGTCTACCGCCTGGGAAGACGGAAAGGCATCTACCGGAGTCTCGAGGACCTGTCCGACCGCCGGGTCTACGGCATTCTCAAGGGGGCCATAGACGGGTACAAGGCGGGAGACCCGGGAGAACTGGACCGGGACCTTCACCGGATCATGCACAACTACATCTGAAGCCTCGGCCGTCACTCCCGCAGCGGCGGCGGGTCGCGGCGTCCCCGTCGAAAGCGGATTCAGGTCCGGTCCGTATCCCCGCAACAATCAACGGCCCTTTTTTATTGTTCATCCCGGGGATCTGTGGTAGATGATTTTAATGCGCTCATTGTCCCCGGCATCCCCAGGAGGTGTCGGCGGATCGTGAGACTCTTCCGGAGACGGGCATGAAAAATCACTTGTACGCCTTTTTCATCGACGGCGTCACCAATCTCTGCTACGGAAACTGCCTCGAATACTTTCCCCGGGGATCGGTGATCCTCGACGTGGGCATCGGAAACGGCATCATGATCAGGGAGCACCACGCCCTCATCCGTGAAAAGGGGCTCCGGATCGAGGGCATCGATCTCAACGAGAAGTATCTCGCCCATTGCCGGGAGCTGATCGGGGAATACGGCCTGTCGGACCAGATCCGTGTGCACCATGCGGCGGTGGAGGATTTCACGCCCGTCAACGGCTCTCTTTTCGACTACATCCTCTTCAGCATGAGCTTCATGCTTTTCCGGGACCAGGCCCTCGTGCTGGACAGGGTCGGCCCGTGGCTGAATCCCGAGGGAAAGGTGGTCTTCTTTCAGACCATGTTCAGGAAACGGTCGTGGTTCATGGAACTCGTGAAGCCCCGCCTCAAGTACGTGACAACCATCGATTTCGGGAGGGTCACCTACGAGAAGGACTTCTTCAAGCTCCTCCGGGGGCGGGATCTCGCCGTCCTGGAAGACCGCCTCCTGAAACGGGAATGGTTCCAGGGTGAATACCGGCTCATCGTGGCGGGCCGGGAAAACGGCACTACAGCACCGGCCTCACGGCCAGGCCGAGCGCTTCCCGGTCCGACGCCTCCCGGATCCCCCTCTCCGGTCCCATAACCGAAACAGTCCCGAAATCTTTCAGCATCTTCAGATGCCGTCCGAACTCCCTGAAGTGATCCGGCGACGTGGAAAAGATCTCCCCGCGGACCGACTGGCGGTATTCGCCGGTGACCCCGGCCAGGTGGCGAACCATGGACGTGTACCCTTGAGCATCGGGAAGGAGATAAGAATCCTCGTCCCCGATGGCCCCGATGATCGCCTTGGCCTGTTCTTCCCGTGACAGGGGGGTGTTTATCAGAAAATCCCCGGCCCCGTCGAAGACACGGAGCGTTCCCGAAAAATGGGGGTCCCGGTAGGACAGGAGCGTCACCACACCGCTGAAACCGTCATAGAGGCAGAAGGCCCCGTACGCACCCCCCCGGACCCGGACCTGGTCCCAGAGCCACGAGTTGCGGAGGTACCGGCTGATGACCCGTGCCGACCCGTGAAAGACGTACCCTCTCTCGTGAAGGTTCATCCCCTTCCCCACGTAGTAAACGGAAGCGGGAATCCCGAAACCCTCGTTTTTCCCAGCCGGGACGGCCGCCGGGGACGCGGGGGACGGTTCTTCCTCTCCCGGGGGAAGGGCCGCTGTCAGGCCGTAGCTTAACCGCTCCAGGGCGTTCCAGGCCTTCGAGGGCATGGTCACGTTGACAAGGGATCGTTTCCCGTTCACCAGAAGACCCATGATCCGCCGCAGGGATCCCAGAACGGACGGCCAGTCCTCATCCACCCTCCCGGCGAGATCCCTGAGAAAAAGGACCTGGTTCAGGCCGGAAAGGCACTCCGACACGAACCCGGCCCGGTTGAAGGCGGAGCGAAGACGGGTGTTGATGAACTGGTGCCCCGAGGGGATGAGTGTCTGCTCCATCCGGGCCTTCTGCTCCAGGACCGTTTTCCTGAAACGTTCCCGGTTATCCAGGCGGGGCATGGTGAGGATGTCCTCAAAAATGGCGAACAGGTGGGGGATCTTGTCCTCCAGGGCTTTTCCGCGAAGGACGAGGCGGAGGACGGGGCCGTTCCCGTCCCTTCCCTGGGACGCGACGAAAGCGGTGCGGATCCCCCCTGTCAGGCGACTGATCCGCTGGGAAAGACGCACCTCGTCCTCCCGTTCCGTTCCCGACTCGAGAAGGGCCCGGCCGAAGAGGGGAACCCAGGTCAGGAGCGCGTCGGGAAGGACGGAGAGGTCGAAAGCCAGATCGACGTAGCAGACCCCGTTCGTCTGGATGTCATGGAAAAGAAGGGTCGGGGCCGCCCGGTTCACGATCGAGAGGGGGATGTCCCGGCCCCGGCGGTCCAGGTCGTCCAGGCGGAGGACGGGAATCGTCGCCAGGTCTTCCGGCCGGTCAGGGGTGTTCTGCGCCTCCCGGAGTTTTTCCGTTTCTGCGATGATTCCGGCCCGTTCTTCCCGGTTCATCGGTCCCAGCTCCTGGCGAAGGGCGTCCTCCCTCGCCTGTTCCTCCTTCCTTGCAAGCCCCTCTTCGGGAACGAGAAGGACCGTGCTCCGGTGGCGGTTGTCAACGAGCCACCGGGCGATGAGTTCTTCAAAGTGACGGGGGTTCTTCTCCAGGGCCGAACGGAGGGCGGCCAGAGGTCCTTCGAAGGAAAGGAGAAGAAAGGGATCGCCGTCGTACAGCCAGGTGGTGAGGGCCCGGAGCATGAGAACAAGACCCCGGGGGTACGTTCCCGTGTTGTTCTCCCGAAGGCGGAATTCCACCGTGTTGAGGGAGGCCTCCACGGTAGCGGGATCGATGCCGTCCCGGACGAGACGGTCCAGGGTCCCGAATATAAGGGTCTCCAGCTCCTTCTCCCGCCCGGGGTCCATTCCCCGGAGACCGACGGAAAAATAGAGCTGCCTGAGTTCCCCCTCCAGGCCTGAACTGGCGAGATCCTCTCCCAGTCCCGAGTCGATGAGGGCCTTCCGGAGCGGCGAGGCGGGCATACCGACAAGGATATGGGAAAGAACGTGGAAGGCGAGGTTCAGATTCACATCCCCCGTTTCTGAAAGAAGCCAGTTCACGGTCATGAACCCCTTGGGTGCCGCTGCCATCCCGTTCCCGGCGGGGAAGGGCCGGACGACCCGCCGGGGCGACGAAAAGGGCCTCTGGAGGGAAACCCCGGAAGGAACGTCCCGGCGGCGGAAGTCTTTCACGTATTCGTGAACGATGGAGAGGCGCTTTTCCGGATCGTCGTCGCCGTAAAAAAAGAACCGGGCGTTCGAGGGGTGATAGAAGGTGCGGTGGAACCGGATGAATTTTTCGTAGGTCAGCCGGGGTATCTCTTCGGGATCCCCCCCCGAATCGAACCCGTAGGGCGTGTCGGGGAAAAGGGATTTCTGGGACCAGACGCCCAGCTGACGCTCCGGAGAGGCATGGGCGCCCCGCATCTCGTTCAGGACGACCCCCCCGACGGCCAGGGGCCCTTCCTCGTTCTCCAGTTCGTAATGCCAGCCCTCCTGACTGAAGATGTGGGGGGAAAGGCGGGGATAAAACACGGCGTCCAGGTAAACATCGACAAGATTGTAGAAATCCTTGAGATTCTGGCTCGCAACGGGATAGCAGGTCTTGTCGGGATAGGTGAAGGCGTTGAGGAACGTCTGAAGCGATCCTTTCAGGATCTCGACGAAGGGTTCCTTGACAGGATATTTTCGGGAGCCGCAGAGAACGGCGTGCTCGAGGATGTGGGGCAGGCCCGTTCCGTCGGCGGGGGGCGTCCGGAAAGTGACCCCGAAAACCTTGTTTTCATCCCTTGTTTCCATGGAAAGGACCTCCGCGCCCGTCTGCCGGTGCCGGTACCAGGACCCCCGGGCGGCCAGTTCCGGGATTTCCCGCTCCCCCGCTTTATCGAAATGGTGCAAGACCGTCATGTTACGTCTCCTTGAGCCATAATCGTCATTTTGCCGTGTTCATAACACCGACAGGGAAAAAAATCGACCTTTCTGCAAATATTTGCAAACTAATTGCATTTATGATACAGAATATTAAATGGTTCCCATGGACGAACAGTGCGATCCCACGGAACTTCTCCGTGAAAAGGGGCTTTCCAGGACAGCGCCACGGATCGCCGTGCTGGAAGCGCTCATCGGGGCGGCGGCACCCGTGGCGGTGAACGACCTCGTGGCGGAAGGGCTGAAAATGGACCGGGCGACCATCTACCGCACGCTGAACACCCTGCGGGACAAGAGGCTTGTCCGGGAAATCCCTACGGCTTCCGGGACCAACTACTACGAGATAGCCTGCCGGCACAATCCCTTTCATCCTCACTTTTACTGCACCTGCTGCCGATCCATGACCTGCCTGGCCCCTCTTTCCATGGAATCGGTCAACCGGTGGATCACCCTCCCCGAGGCGTTCTCCTTCAAAAACCTCGTCATCAGCCTGACGGGCCTCTGCGAGCGGTGCAGCAGGCCCTGCTCCTCCCGCCGAAAGGAATGAAACGATGGGTGCCGCCGCCAAAACGGGTTTCTTCATCGCGGTTTGGACCACCCTCTTTCTGGTTGCATTTCCCGGAAGCGGTGCCTGTGAAATAAAAAAAATTCCCGTAACCGTGAGCGTTCCGCCCCAGGCCTTTTTCGTGGAGAAGATCGGGGGAGACCGGGTCGTCGTCCAGACCATGGTTCCCCGGTTCTCATCACCCGCCACGTACGAACCGACCCCCCGCCAGATGATCGGCCTGGAACAGTCGGCCCTCTACGTGAAGGTCGGCGTTCCGTCCTTCATCTTCGAAAAAAAATACGTCGACCCCCTTCTGAAAAGAAACAGGGACATCCGGGTGATAAGCCTCTCCGAAGGCATCTCTTTCCGGCGAGAAACGTCACACCGGCACGAAGACGGGGCGGATGGAAAGGGTGAAAGGGGCGACAGCGGCGATCACGGGGACGGTGAACCGGATCCGCACGTCTGGCTTTCCCCCGCCATTGTCCGGGCCGCCGCCGGGCGGATCTCAAAGGCCCTTTCCGAAATAGACCCCGCCGGCGAAGGCTTCTACCAGGCCAACCGGGACCGTTTCCAGGCCGAAATCGACAGCCTCGACAGGGAAATCCGGTACACCCTGCGGGGAAAGGAAGGCCTTTCCTTCATGGTCTACCATCCCGCCTGGGGGTATTTCGCCGATGCGTACGGCCTCGAGCAGATCGCCCTGGAAGAAGAAGGCAAAACGCCCCCCATCTCCCGGATCCGGGCGATGATCGATCTCGCCCGGGAAAAGGACATCCCCGTCATTTTCGTCCAGAAGGGCTTCGATACGAAAAGCGCCCGGCTCATCGCCGGGGAAACGGGCGGGGAAGTCGTGGAGATGGACCCCCTGGAAAAAGACTGGCTGGAAAACCTGAAGCGGTTCTCCGAGGCGCTGCAAAGGACCCTCCGATGAAAACCCTCGTCGAGCTCCGGGACGTCACCTTCGGCTACGAGGAGCACCCCGTTCTCGAAAACGTGACCTTCCGGATCACGGAAAGAGATTACATCCTCGTCATCGGCCCCAACGGCGGCGGGAAGACGACGCTCCTCAAGCTGATCCTGGGGATCGAAAAACCCTGGAGCGGTTCCGTCACCCTGCGGCAGGGGCTCGCCGAAAGAATGGGGTACGTGCCCCAGTACGCCACCCTGAACAGGAATTTCCCCATTTCCGTTCTCGACATGGTGTTGACGGGCCTGGTGAGCGGAAGCACCTATCTTTCCGCGAAACACCCGTCCCACCGGGAGCGGGCTCTCGAGATGATTGAAAACGTCGGGCTTCAGGAAAAAAGGGAAGAGCGGATCGCCCGCCTGTCCGGGGGGCAGCTTCAAAGGGCCCTCATCGCCAGGGCCCTGGTCTCCGACCCCCTGGTTCTCTTCCTCGATGAGCCCACGGCGTCCATGGACATCACCGCCCGGGAAAGCCTCCTGGACTTCCTGGAAAGGCTGAACAAGGATATGGCCGTTATTGTCGTAACCCATGACCCGACGCCCTTCGCCCGAACCTACAAGCACATCCTGTGTGTCAACAGGAAGACCTTTCTCCACGGACAGGGGGAACTGGACAGCCACACCCTGGAGATGCTTTACGGGTGTCCCGTGGCGCTTCTCGGCCACGGCATTCCCCACACCCTCCTCCGGGACCACGACAGCGGCGGGAATCGATAGATGCCTCTCCCGAACCTTCTGTCCTATGAATTCATGCAGAACGCCCTGGCGGCCGGTGTTCTGGCCAGCCTCCTGTGCGGTGTCATCGGCCCCTTCGTGGTCACCCGGAAAATGGTTTTCATCGGGGGAAGCATGAGCCACTCGGCCTTCGGGGGCATGGGCATCGCCTTCTGGCTCGGGGTGAACCCCCTTTACGGAGCCCTGGTGTTCACCCTTCTCGCCGCCCTGGCTCTCGCTTTTTCAGGAAGGAAGGAAACGGAGGAGAGCGACCTTTACATCGGCATTCTCTGGGCCGTCGGGATGGCCCTGGGGATCGTCTTCATCCAGCTGACCCCGGGATACGTGCCCAATCTCATGACCTTCCTGTTCGGCAACATCCTGCTGGTTCCCCGGTCGGACCTCCTCCTGGCAGCCGCTCTCGCAACGGTGGTCCTTTTTTCCGTCTTCATCTTTTTCAGGGGATTCGTCGCCATCGCCCTGGACGAGGAATTCGCCCAGGCGAGAGGCCTGCCCGTAAAGGCGCTTCACTCGGGACTTCTGGTGCTCGTGGCCCTGACCATCGTGACCCTGATCCAGGTGGTGGGGATCATCCTCGTCCTCGCCCTTCTCACGCTTCCCGTGGCGGTGGCGCGGGAACTTACCATTCGTTTCCCGGGCCTCATGGGTCTCTCGGCGCTGACGGGAACGGTCATGTGCACGGCGGGACTGGCCGTTTCCTACATCACTAACCTTCCGTCGGGAGCGGCAATCATCCTCGTGGGCGCCCTCCTTCTGGCGTCGGTCAAAACGGTTCGCTTTATTTCCCTCAGGAAACGGGGGGGTCGAGCGGTTCCGTGAAATGACCCCGGATCCAGTCGACGAGATCGTCGTGATCCCCGTTGGTTGGAAAAAAGGAGTGAACGCCTTCCCTCTTCAGAAATTCCTGTTCCTCTTCACTGAGCTCGCCGCCCGCCGACACGAAGATATCCGTCGCTTCCGCCTTCCGCAGGAGCTCCATGACCCGCCTGAACAGGGAAAGATCCGTTCCGGGAGAAGCGGCGATGGCGATGTAGTCCACCGACTCCTGGACGGCGGCGCCGACAATGACCTCCGGTTTCTGGGACTCCGTGTATATGGCTTCCTCGCCGGCATCGCGGATATTTCTCGCCATCCGCCACAGGTCCCCCTCGTCGCTTTTTCCGAATTTCGCCAGCAGGACACGGACCATTCTGCCGCTCATGGGTTTCTCCTCAAAGCTGAATTGTACAACCGGTGCGGCTTTTCCTGAAAAACACAACAAGACATTTTTACATGTTCGACAACTATAATGGAACATGGCCGTCACCGCAAGATCTTTCCCCCGTCTCCCCCACCGCTTTTCCCGGGAAGCGCTTGCCTGTTGAAATCGTTTGTGTTAATTTTCTGAACAGGGCACCACGAACCCGGGAACAGGAAAAAACCAGGTAAAAGGTTACCATGATCATCATCTGTTCCAATTGCGGAAAAGTAAACGAGGTGAGGCAGCGCAGGTGGCGAAGGCCCTCCATCGCCGTCACCTGCCGGCACTGCGGGTACCGGACAACGATAGACGTGGGCGCCACCGCGCCCTCCCCGGAAAAAGTCCGCTGCCCCGCCTGCGGCTACGAGCAGGCGGGTCAGGATCTCTGCGTCAAATGCCGCGCCCCCCTTTACGCTCAGCCTCTCGGGGAAGAAAAAAAACCCGCCGCTCCCGAAAGCAAGACCAAGATCCCCCCGGCGAAAGGGAAAGTCCTCCGGTTCATGGTCACGGGACTGATCCTCATGGTTCTTCTGACCATAGGCCTCCTCGCGGGAATCCTTTACGTCGTCAAGGCGTCGGAAGCCTACCGGACGGCCGAGTCGTTCATCCGGAACAGTGAAGAAATCCGGGAGGCCGTGGGAAGCCCCCTGCGCTTCGGGCTGTTTCCCGCCGGATCGGTTCAGACAAGCCGGGGGCGGGGCACGGCGGACCTGAAAATCCACGTGAAAGGGCCGAAAGGGGAAACGGATGTCCGGATCAGGCTGGCCCTCGAGAACGGGCGCTGGGACGTCCTGTCCGCCGTCTTTACCGACGCCGCGGGAACACGAAAAAGGATCACCGGGGAGTTACGGCCAAAGGCCCCGGAAAACACGAGCCGCCGGGATTCGTCGCGAGAGAGGGGATTGGGAGAATTTAGGGTGAAGGAAGGATCCCTGTCATGAGAAAAAAGCTGCTTTTGGCCTGCCTCGTGTCCCTTTTCGTATGTCTTTCTTTCCCGGCCCTTGCTCCCGCCGCGGACCGCGCCGACGGTTACGGTCAGATCCGGGCTTTGGAGCAGCGGGGGGTGGAGGTGACGGCATTAAAAAACCGTTTTCTGACCCACGTCCTCGATGCCTACCAGGTGCCTTACGAGCGGAACCCGGACGGGATGGTCGTCCGCATCCAGGTGGAAAATCTCTGGCACCGGATCGAGGCGGTGGAAATCGTTCCCGTTGCCCTTCCGGAGGGAAAAAGCCTGGATGTGACGGGCCACGAGATCTTTTTCTACACCGACGGGGGTGTCTTCCACATCGTTACGCCCCTTGCCGCCCGATGAGCAGCCGATCATAAATGACGGCCTTCTCATTCCCGCCCGTCCGGACCCGGATCATCCGCTCCTGAACGCCCTACCGGCGGGACTCCAGGACCTGCTGCCACCGCCAGGCCGTCTCGACGATGGTTTCCAGGTCGTCGTACCGTGCCTCCCAGCCCAGGACGCGCCTCGCCTTGTCGGAACTCCCGACAAGGACCGGGGGGTCACCGTCCCGCCGGGGCGCCTCCCGGGACGGGATGTCTTTCCCCGTGACCCGCCGGGCCGCGTCGATCACCTGGCGGACGGAAAAGCCCTTTCCGTTTCCCAGGTTGAAGGTGTCGCTCCCACCGCCGCGGATCAGCCTCTCCAGGGCCAGGGCGTGGGCCGCGGCCAGGTCCATGACGTGAATGTAGTCCCGAATGCAGGTTCCATCGGCCGTTTCGTAGTCCGTCCCGAAAATCTTCACGTCTTCCCTGCGGCCCAGGGCCGCCTCGAGAACCAGGGGAATGAGATGCGTTTCCGGGTCGTGCCACTCGCCGATTTCCGCCTCCGGATCGGCGCCGGCGGCGTTGAAATAACGAAGATTCACGTACCTTATCCCGTAAGCCCGGGCGTAGTCCTCGAGGGCCATCTCGATTATCCGCTTGGTCCGCCCATAAGGGTTGATGGGGTCCGTTGGATGGGTTTCCGTCAGGGGGATCTCCCGGGGTATCCCGTAAACGGCACAGCTTGACGAAAAGATGACAAAACGGACGCCGAACTCCCGCGTGACGGATAACAGGTTCAGGGTGTTGGCCACGTTATTCTGATAGTATTTCCCGGGATCGGAAACGGACTCCCCCACATAGGCGAAGGCGCCGAAATGCATGACAGACCGGATAGGATAACGACGGAAACAGGATCGAAGGGCTTCAAGGTCCGCCAGGTCCCCCTCCACGAAGTCCCCCCACCTTACGAAGTCCCGGTGACCGTATACCAGGTTGTCGTAAACCACCGTTTGGTGGCCCCTCCCCGCAAGGTACTTGTTCACATGGGAACCGACGTATCCCGCGCCGCCGACGATGAGTTCACAGTCCATTCCTGCTCCGTTTTCCCGCATGAAATTTTTCATTCAACTCCCCGGGGCCGCCCGGACCGACGCCCCTGCCTCCGCCGCCGCGCCGAGCTCTTCCCGTTCCGCTGGAAAACCCCGGGCGCCGCTTTTCTTTCTACTCCATCGGCGGCCTCTTGAAAAGGCTAAAGATCGGCGACATTTTACCAGCGAAGCCCTTTTTTGATTTTTCCAGTCCCGGCAAGTATAATTTCACCATGACAACGCAAGAGGAAAACAGAAAAAAAAGGCGGGAAGACGTCGAGGGGGCGAGAGCCATGGAACCGGTCTTCAAGGCCCGCGAATGGTGGGACGGCGAGACCCTCCGGCGCCACCAGGAGAAAGCCCTTCACGACCTCGTGTCTCACGCCGTGAATCACTCCCCATTTTACAGGGATCTTTACCGGTCCCGTGGAATCGGGCCCGGCTCGACGCTGGAAGACCTTCCCCCGGTCACCAAGTCCCTTATCATGGAGCACTTCGACGAGGTCGTGACGGACCGCCGGCTCAGGCTCGAGAAGATCAGGCGTTACATGGAGACGCTCAGGGAAGACGACTACTACCTGGGGAAATACCGGGTCCTGACCACGGCGGGGAGCTCGGGCCACAAGGGCGTCTTTCTCTACGACCGCCTCCTATGGCGGCACCTACACGGAAGCGTCACCCGGGCCTCCCGCTTCATGGATCTCCCGGCGGATCGGAAAATGCGGATCACCTCCATCGGCGCGGGCAACCCCCTTCACCTGAGTTATCGACGGGCCATCAGCCGGGAGGTGGATCATCGTTTCTATCAGCGCCTCGAGGCGACGGCGCCCCTGGAAGACCTGGTCAGGGAAATGAACGCCTTCATGCCCGAATACATTCACACCTACCCATCGGTGGCCTCCCTTCTCGCCCATGAGCAGACCGCCGGGCGGCTTCGTATTTCGCCGCGGGTCATGGTCACTGGGGCGGAACCCCTGCCGGGGAAAACCGTCGAAAAAATCCGCCGGGCCTGGAACATCATCCCTTTCAACAGTTACAGCGCCACCGAGGGCGTTCTCGGCATCGCCTGTACCCGGCACCAGGGAATTCACCTCTTCGAGGATCTTGGAATTTACGAAACCGTCGATGAAGAGGGAAAGCCCGTCCCGGCGGGTCAGCGGGGACACAAAATTTTCTTCACCAATCTTTACCAATACACACAACCCCTCATCCGCTACGAGATTTCCGACATCCTCACCCTGTCTCCCCGCCCCTGCCCCTGCGGACGCCCCTTCCGCCTCGTCAAGGCCATCGAGGGCCGGAACGACGAGACGCTTTTCCTGAAAGGGACGGCGGGCGGAAAAATCGCTGTTCCCCCCATCGTTTTCCGGGGTTACCTGGACGAACTGCAGGAGGTGAAGGAATACCAGGTCGTTCAGCACGGCGAGACCCTCCGGGTCCGGGTGGTCGCCGGCGACGGCCCGGGGAAAAAGGACATCCCCGGCAAAATCCGAAACTTCCTGGAACGGGAACTGGCCTCTCTCGGTGTGGAAGCGCCGTCCGTCCGCGTCACCCTCGTCGACAAAATCGAAAGACGGGGGGAAACCATGGGCAAGTTTCAATCCATCCGGAAGGAACAGGAATCGGGCGATGTCCCCTCTCGTAACCCCGTGAAGAATCGAGGGACCGTCCCCAAAGGGAAGAAATGACCGGAAAAACGCGAGAAAAGTCCGCGGGAACGGGAACCTACGGAAGAAACCTGACGGTTCGTCTGGCCGCGGTTCTAGGGGTTCTCCTGGCCCTCCTGGGCATCCTTCTCTTCCTGACGCCCCGGCTCGCCAACATGGAACCCGTCAAAAACCGAATCCTTGACGGACTGTCCCGGCAAATCGGTGGAACAGTCACCTGCGAAAGGATCGCGCTCTCTTTTTTTCCGGCGCCCGCCTTGGCGTTTCACAATCTCGAGGTGGCCTCACCGGAAAATTACCAGGGGAAGGCCAGGCGGCTTGCCGCAACCCTGAAAGGGCGCTCTCTTCTCGCCGGCCGGGTCGAAATCGCGGCGCTTGTCCTGGAAGACCCCGATGTTCGGGTCACCCTTGCCGGCCGGGGTTCCCCCGGGGGAAAGGAAGACCCCTTTTCCCCCCTCTCTTTTCTGAAGGACGGGACGACGATTCCCGGGAAAACCCTCCCCGGGCAAATCACCATTCGAGGGGGGCGATTCGAGATCAGCGGCCCGGTCACCGTGACAGCCGCGGCGGTCACCGCGGACCTCGCGTTGACCCTTCCCGGTAACCCGCCTCCCGGCGGCGTCGAGGCGCTACCCTCCTCCAACCGCATCTCGGGAACGGTGAAGGCGGGCCTGGTCGAGGGAGCCTTCGGGGACACACCCCGGGGAAAGGACGACGGGAACGGGCAGGAAGGTTTCCATGACGGGAAGGCTGTGTTCGAAGACATGACCGTCTCCTGGGACGGGCCCCTCCAGGACCCTGGAGACTGGCGGTGCAGGGCCTCGGGAACCCTGGACAGGGCCTCCTTTTCCTGGGAAGACCTTCCCGGGGAGGTCCGGCTGTCCGGGGGGCGGGCGGCGCTGAAAGAGGGGGAAATCTCCCTCCACGGTTCCCAGGCCGCCCTGGGAGGCAGCCGGTTCGCTCTCGACGGCTCTCTCAAGGGTCTCTTCTCCGGGAGAATGGTGCTCGACACGAAAATAAAGGGCTCCATAGGGAAGGATGAAGCCCTTTGGCTCTCCCGGCTGGCCGGTCTCCCGGAAGGCGCCGGCTTCCGGCATCCCCTCACCGTGTCCGACGGGAGGGTCCGCTGGGACGACGCTTCCCGCGGTCTCTCCCTGGAAGGGGTGGCCATCGAGAAAGGACCCCGATTCGACCTCGTCATGGCCTTTCCCCCGGAAGGCTTCCGCATCGAAAAACTGGAGATCCACGACGGGCCGCGCCGGGCCTTTCTGGACATGGCGATGGAAAAGGGAAAATCCGTTTTTTCCTACCGGGGACGACTCGCGGCGGCGACCCTGAGCCGCGTCTTCGTCACCCCCCCGTGGCTCGGCGGAACGCTCGACGGTCGCATCCGCGGCACCGTGGTACCCCGGGCCTGGTGGCGTTCCTCCCTGGAGGGGAAAGCGGTCATCGAAGGCCTGACCGTTCCCCTTGCCGAAGGTTCGACCCTCCACGTCCTCTCGGCGCCCCTCGCCTTCGACAGGGACGGACTCCACCTTGTACAGGCGGTTCTCGAACTGGACGGGAAGCCCCTGGTTCTTAAGGGGAGCGTCGGAACGGGAGAAGAAGGGGTCGACCTCGACCTGGAGATCGAAGGCGACGAGATCCGGTGGGAGGAACTGCCGGGCCTGGATGGAAAAAATGAAGGCGTCCCGGTGAAAGGAAACGCCTTGCGGCAGCCCCCCATAAGGGGAACCGTTTCCGTTTCCCTGAAAACGCTCCGCTACGGGTCCCTGGCCTGGCGGCCTTTCGAGGCGGATGTCGCGATCGCGGGGAGACAGGTGTCCACGACCGTGCGCAAAAGCCGGCTCTGCGGGATCTCCACCCCGGGGACGCTCCTTTACGGGCCGGACGGCTTTTCCCTTCACATGAGGCCGAGCGCCGCCGGGCAGCCCCTGGAAGAAACCCTTTCCTGCCTTTTCGGTGATTCCCGGCTCGCCTCGGGAACCCTGAGCGGGGACGGCGACATCCGGATGACTGGACGGGGCAGGGACCTTCTTGCCTCCCTCTCCGGAACGGCCCGGGGAACGGCGGAAAAGGGCCGGATTTACCGGATGAACCTCCTCGCCAGGATCCTGGCGGTGGTCAACGTCACGGAAATCCTCCGGGGCAAACTTCCCGACATCGTCGCGGAGGGATTCGCCTACGACAGCGCCCTTGTCAGGGCCGTCTTCGAAAACGGCATCTGTCTCATCGAGGAAGGCGTCATCGACGGCGCTTCCGTCGAGATCGCCTTCACCGGAAAGATCGACCTCCCGTCGGAAACGATGGACGTCACCGTCGCCGTGGCCCCCCTTAAGACGGCCGACTTCGTTGTGAAGCATATTCCCGTCATCCGGGACATTCTCGGCGGGAACCTCGTCGCCATCCCCGTCCGGGTCACGGGAAACCTGAAAAACCCTTCCGTGATCCCCCTGGAGCCCTCGGCGGTGGGGGCCGGTCTCCTGGGCATCCTGGAAAGGACGCTCAAGCTGCCCGTCAGGCTCATCGAACCCCTTCTTCCCGAAAATCCTTGAAGGAGAAAAGCCCATGTGGACCATCGGCGGCCGCGCCCACACCCTGTCGGAGCTTCGAGAAGTCATCGCGCTGGGATATCCCTTCGCTGAAATTTCCCTGGATCATCCGTCCGAAGTGGAGCGGCAAATGGAGGAACTCCTGGAAATCCGGGACGAGGCGGGCATAGACTATCTTGCCCATTACCCCAACGAAGACGACCCCACCGACCCCGTTGTCCTGAAGGAGCGCTTTCTGCCCCGGATGGCCCGCCTCCTGGAACTGTCCCGCCGGCTTGGCATCGGCAAGGGAACCCTTCATTTCTGGATGGACCGCCGCTGGATGGACCCGGGTACGGCGAAGGCGAAAACAGGCCTGCTTCACGAGATGGTGTCCCGGGCGGCGGACGCCGGGATCACCCTGTGCCTGGAGAACCTGAGCGAGCGGTACGACAGCTTCGCACCCCTGTTCGAAGCCATCCCGGACCTGAGAATGACCCTCGATATCGGCCATGGGGAGCTTCTTTCCCGGGAAAACACGTCCTTCGGTTTCATCGAACACGGCTTCGACAGGATCGCCCACGTTCACGTTCACGACAACCTGGGCGGAACGTCCGTCAAAGACGACCTCCACCTGCCCCTGGGCGACGGCGTCGTCGATTATCCGCGGATCCTGACCCTCCTGAAGGACCGGAACTACCGGTCGACCATCACCATGGAGGTGAAGCCCGGGGATATGCCGGCCACCTGTCAGCGGATCCTTTGGATGATGGAGCGGCCATAGCGCAAAGGGCCCTGAAGAACTCCGAGCTTTCCGTGTACCGGCCCGGGAAACGCCACCCCGCAATCGGGACGGCGGCAAAAAATGACAGCCGCCTTGACACAGAAAAATGATCATTCTAAGGTGAACCTGAAAAAACTATTTTTACGTCCTGCCCCTGGAAAAACAAAAAGGAGGATGAACCCGTGAGAAAAGCATTTCTTCTCGTTTTAGCGCTGATCCTGTCATTATTCGTTCCCGTTCCCGCCGGGGCCGACGACGTGGTTAAGAAAAATTTCTGCATGACGGCCATCGGCTACCCGTCAACCCCCGACAATCTGAAACGGGAGCTTCTCGCCGGGGCCCAGCGGATGGCCGTGGGAGAACTTTTCGGAGAACTCATCAGCTCCTATACGAAAGTCGAGAACTTCACCCTTTCGGAAGACCGGATCCAGGCCAGCTCGGCGGGGCTCGTGAGAGTGAAGGGCGATCCCCTTTATTCCAACGGGAGGAATTTCGGCGACGTCTGCGTCCAGATCGAAGCCTATGTCACCGAGGAGGACCGGGAAAAGTTCAAGCCCCTGAAGATCGGCCGCAAGCACTGCACCTCGGAAAAAAAGATGTCCGTAAGCGAGATGATGACTTACGCGAAAGAAGAGACGCTCGTAAAGGCCCTGGTGAACTACGACCGGAACCTGGAAGGCCTTCCGTGGAAACACCTTCTCCCCCTTGTCCACAACGTCCAGTATACCGAGTCCGGTTTCATCCCCGACACGGACACCTACTGCGTCCGGTTTACCGGCACCATCTACCCCATCGAAATCCTATCCGTCTCCCAGAACCGGGAGAACCTCCTGCCAGTGGAGCCCCTCGTCGCCGGGCTGCCGCCCGGGGCCTTCAGCGCGTCTTCCGTCTGGGCGAACAACCATGTGGGCTACAGGCCTCAGAATGCCCGGCTGAACGATACGTCGAAGGAGGCAAACTGGTCCGCCGCCGCAAACAACAAGGATCAGTGGATCCAGGTGGACCTCGGATCGATCGTCAAGGTCAAGGCCGTGGCCACCCAGGGACGGCACAGCTGGGACCAGTGGGTCACGGCCTACCGGATCGGGTACAGCCTGGACGGGCGAAACTGGTCCTTTTACCGGCAGGATGGCAGGGACGTCATGTTTGACGGGAACCGGGACCGGAACACGACGGTCCGCCATGACCTCACCGACCCTTTCCCGGCCCGGTACGTCCGGTTTTACCCGGACAGCTGGCACGGCCACATCAGCATGCGGTTCGATGTCTACGGGGTCAGGATGGAGTGACCCGTTACCCGTTTCAGGACAAGCCTTCTATCATAAAAAGCAGGCCCGGGGAGAGAACATACCGTTTTCCCCGGGCCTGTCTTCATTTCCGGAAACCCGGCAACGGGCGGAAATAAACCTTTTTATTGAAATGAACTTCGGCCTGTTATACAAGAGCCCCCCGGGCAAAACCGGGGACGGGAGGGCGGCCGGTCCCGGGAAGGGCTGCAAAAAGCCGGCCTGAAAGCCCCCCGGATATTCGAAAAGAGAAGCAGGAGAAAAGAACATGAAAAGGGATAAAAAAATCTCCCGGAAATTGCTTTTCTGGATATTTCTGTGGAGCGTTCTCCTCTCGACGCTGATCCTGAAAATCCCCACGTGGGACCCGGCACCGGCGGCCTCGGCGGTTTACGATATGCTCGCCCGGTCCGGGGCGCTCGAAATGACGGGAATCTCCTGGGCCCCGGAAGGGTTCCGTGATTTCTTCCTCCAGGCGGTTCTCGTCCTGGCCGTGTTTCTCGGAGGGGTTCTTCTTTGGATCTTCCAGAGAGCGTCGGTCCGGCGGGTCCTTGCCGGCGGCGAACCATCGGACGAGAAGGAAAGCGCGCCCGAGGCGGCGGTCCCCGCGGATACGACCGACGAGCGGGACAAACGGAAAGAACGGGAGGGCCGGATCAAATCCCTCCATCTTTTCAGCCTCCTCCAGCGGGAAGGCCGCCTGGCCGACTTCCTCGAGGAAGACCTGGAAGGCTACGACGACGGCCAGGTCGGGGCGGCGGTCCGGGACATCCACCGTCGGTGCCGCAAGGTCCTTCACGACCACCTGTCCCTGAAAGCGGTCATGGACGGTTCCGAAGGGGAGGAAGTGACCATACCGGAGGGGTTCGACCCGGACGCCGTGAAGCTCACGGGAAACGTGTCGGGCAAGCCCCCCTTCCGGGGCATTCTTCAGCACCGGGGGTGGCGTGTCGACCGCCTGGCGCTGCCCGCCGTCACGGGGGACAGAAACCCCGACATCATCGCGCCGGCGGAAGTCGAGATCCCCTGATAATAGCGGCAGCCCGCTCCGCGTCCCGTCCCCCCCGTGACGGGCGGCGAGTCCTGGAGCGCTGCCTGTGAGGTGTGCACCGTGTTGAATCCGCGATATATTGTCGGCATCGACCTGGGAACGACGAACACCGTGGTCGCCTGGACGGAAACGAACGCCGAAGAACGGGCGAACCGGGGGATCCGGGTATTTCCCGTTCCCCAGCTCGTCGAGCCGGGGTCGGTCCTGGAAAAGCCGTCCCTTCCGTCGTTCGTCCTCCTTCCGGGCCCCCACGACGTTTCCCCGGAAGCCCTCGCCGTTCCCTGGACCGGCGAAAAAAAATGGGCCGTGGGGACTTTCGCCAGGGACCGGGGGGCGGAAATCCCCCACCGTCTCGTGTCGTCTTCCAAGTCCTGGCTCTGCAACCCCCACGTGGACCGGAACAGGGCCGTTCTTCCCTGGGAAGCCCCGGAAGACGGGACGAAAATATCCCCCGTGGAAGCCTCGTCCCTGATCCTGCGTCACATCCGGGACACCTGGAACCACGGGATGGCAGGCGGTGACGATTCCCTGAAGCTGGAGAACCAGGAAATCTATCTCACCGTCCCCGCCTCCTTCGACGCGGTGGCCCGCGACCTCACCGTCCAGGCGGCCGTGATGGCCGGCCTCGGCTCGGCGGTCCTCCTGGAGGAACCCCAGGCCGCCTTTTACGCGTGGATCGAATCGGGCGGGGAAACCTGGCGGGAAACGGTCCGGGTGGGAGATCTCGTCCTCGTCGTGGACATCGGCGGCGGCACCACCGATTTCAGCCTCATAGAGGTTTCGGAAAAAGAGGGCGGGCTTCAGCTGGAGCGAATCGCCGTGGGAGAGCACGTCCTCCTGGGGGGGGACAACATGGACCTGACCCTGGCTTACGGGGTGGCGAGCCGGATGAAGGCCCGGGGACAGAAGCTGAACGCCTACCAGGTGAGAGGGCTGAGCCACGGCTGCCGGGTCGCCAAGGAACATCTCCTCTCGAACGAGAGCGCCGAGTCCTTCCCGGTCACCGTCCTGGGAAGGGGGAGCAGCGTCATCGGGGGAACCATCCGGACGGCCCTGGAAAAGCGGGACGTGGAAGAAACCCTGGTGGAGGGGTTTTTCCCGCCCTGCGGGAGGGACGAGGACATCCGGCGGGAAAAATCCGCGGGAATGCGGGAACTCGGCCTCTCGTACACGGCCGACCCCGCCGTGACGAGACACATGGCCCGTTTCATCAGCCGGCAGTGCCGTTCCGGCAGCGGCGACCCTCTCTTCCCGACAGCGGTCCTCTTCAACGGCGGCGTCATGAAGTCCGCCGTCCTGAGGTCCCGGGTCCTCGCCATCCTCTCCGCGTGGGCCGAAGAGAGCGGAAGCGGGCCGGTCCGGGAAATACCCGGCCGGGACTTCGATCTTTCCGTGGCCCGGGGGGCGGCCTATTACGGCCTGGTGCGGCGGGGAAAAGGCATCCGCATCCGGAGCGGCCTGTCCCGAAGCTATTACCTGGGCGTCGAAACGGCCATGCCCGCCGTGCCGGGCATGCCAAGGCCCATGAAGGCCCTTTGCGTGGCCCCGCTCGGAATGGAGGAAGGGACGGAAGCGGACATTCCCGGCCAGGAATTCGGCCTCATCGTGGGGGAACCGGTGACCTTCGATTTTCTCGGATCGCTCGACCGCCACGAAGACCGCCCGGGAACGGTCGTCGAGGACTGGGAGGGGGAAATCGAGGAAATAACGACCGTGGAAACCCGCCTGGAAGGGGAGGCCGGGGCCGTCATCCCCGTGACCCTCCAGGTCAGGGTTACGGAAATCGGCACCCTCGAGCTGTGGTGCGTCTCCCGGGAAGACGGCCGGAAATACCGGCTCGAGTTCAGCGTCCGGGAACAGGAAAGCGATGGGTAGGACGGTCAGAGGAAAAATAGTCGGGATCGACCTGGGAACGACCAACTCCGCCGTTTCGTGGGCCGACCTGCCCGGGAGCGACCGCCCGGGGGGAGGCATCGCGATTTTCCCGATCCCCCAGCTCACCGGCCCCGGGGAGGTTTCGTCCCTTCCCATGCTCCCCTCGTTTCTCTACATCCCCGGCGAACACGAGATCCGCCGGGAGTCCTACGTCCTTTCCTGGTCCCCCGGCACCGGGGGTTTCGTGGGGGCCTTCGCCCGGAACCAGGGAGCCGCCGTCCCGGGAAGGCTCGTTTCCTCCGCCAAGAGCTGGCTGTGCCAGGCCCGGGCGGACCGGCGGGCGGCCATCCTTCCCTGGGGCGCCGGGGAGGACGTGGACCGGGTGTCCCCGGTGGAGGCGGTGGCGGCCGTCCTGGGGCACATCCGGTTATCGTGGAACCACCTGGCCCTCGAAAAGGACGGCGTTCCCCTGGAAGACCACCGGATCGTCCTCACCGTGCCGGCGTCCTTCGACGAGGTGGCCCGGGACCTGACCATGGAAGGGGCCGCCCTGGCGGGCCTGCCCCATGTCATTCTCCTGGAGGAGCCTCTTGCCGCCTTTTACAGCTGGCTCATGGACCACGAAAGGGACTGGGAAAGCCGGGTCGTCCCGGGGGAGCTGATCCTCATCTGCGACGTCGGCGGAGGCACCACCGATTTCACCCTGGTGACGCTCCAGGAAAAGAAAGGCACAGCCGTTTTCGAACGTATCGCCGTGGGGGACCACCTGATTTTAGGGGGGGACAACATGGACCTGGCCCTGGCCCGCCTGGCCGAGTCGAAACTGGCCACGGGCCGGGAAACGTCCCTCAGTCTCCAGCGCTGGCAGGCCCTGTGCCACCAGTGCCGGGAGGCCAAGGAAAAGATTCTCGGCGGAACGGCGGAAGAGGAAACCATCACCCTCGTGGGAGGCGGACGGCGCCTGGTCGGGGGAACGGTGACGACGACGGTCGGAAAGCGGGAAATCGAGGAAATCCTTCTTCAGGGGTTTTTCCCCCTCATCGATCCCGAGTCGCCGCCGGCCGTGGAAACGCGCCGGGGAATCACCGAATTCGGCCTCCCCTACGCGCGAAACCCCGCCATAACGGCCCACCTCGTCCAGTTCCTGGAAAGGCACCGGGCCGATGTTCTCCGTCACCTGGGGCGGGAAGACGTCTGCCCGGACCGTGTCCTGTTCAACGGCGGGACCCTGAAGCCGCCGATCCTGAGAGAAAGGATCCTGGAGGCCCTGTCCCGATATTTCCACCGCCGGGGAAACGGGTCACCGAAAGAACTGGACAGCGGGGATCTCGAGCTCGCCGTCGCCCGGGGAGCCGCCTACTACGGGCGGGTCCGGGAAGGACTCGGGGTCCGGGTCGGGAGCGGAAGCGCCCGGGCCTATTATCTCGGCGTGAGCCACGGAGCCGGGGGAACAGGGGACGCCGGGCCGGGGGATTCAGCCCTGTGCCTGGTGGAGCGGAACATGGAGGAAGGAACCCGGTCGACACTGGAGGGCTTCCGATTCGAAGTGCGGGTCAACCGGCCCGTCCGGTTCGACCTCTACAGCTCGAGCTTCCGCTCCGGGGACCGGGTGGGCGATCTCATCGCCGTGGACGACTCGATCACCCTCATGCCGCCCCTTCAGACGGTCGTCAAATTCGGGAAGAAGGCCGGGGAAATCACCGTCCCCGTCGAGATCGAGGCCCTTTACACCGAGCTGGGAACCCTGGAGATCTGGTGCCGCTCCCTGAAAAGCGACCACCGCTGGCGTCTTCAGTTTCAACTCAGGGAACAGGGAACGGAGACCCTCGCCCCGGAAACGGAAATCCTGGACAGGGCCATGGAAGGCCGGGTTCTCGGTCTTCTCGACACGGTTTTCGCCGACCCGTCCTCTTCCGTGAAACCGGAGGCCCTGGCCGGGGCCCTCCGGGAAACCCTGGACATTCCCCGGGATCGGTGGCCCCCGAGCCTCCTGAGGGCCATGGCGGACCGCCTTGTCGAGCGGGCCGACGCCCGGCACCGCACCGCGGAACACGAGGTCCGCTGGATGAACCTCCTGGGTTTCTGTCTCAGGCCAGGATTCGGCTTCCCCATGGACGACCATCGCATGGAGCGGGTCTGGAAATTTTTCAACGAGGGCCCCGTTCACGACCGCAAGATCCAGGTCCGCTCGGAATGGTGGATTTTCTGGCGCCGCGTGGCCGGGGGGTTGAACGAGGTCCAGCAGCGTCAGCTCATGGTGCGCCTCGCCGGCACCCTGGACCCGGGCCGGAAGAAAAAGGGAGGCAAGGTCGCCCCCCAGGAACACGTGGAAATGTGGATGGCCGCGGCCAACCTGGAACGCCTTCCCGTCCGGGAAAAGACAAGGTGGGGAAAGATTCTCCTGGACGAGCTGCTTTCCCACAAAGGGAAAACCCCGTACTGGTGGGCCCTGGGACGGATCGGCGCCCGGGAGCCCCTGTACGGGCCCGTGGATCTTGTCGTCCCGGCGGACGAAGCGGCCCGGTGGATCGAGACCCTTCTCACCCGGCCCTGGCCGAACGCGCAGGCGGCGGGGTCAACCCTGGCCCGAGTGGCCCGCCTGACGGGAGACCGGAAGCGCGACGTGGATGACAGGGTGCGCCGGACCCTCATCGACCGGCTGAAACAGGCGTCCGTTTCGGAAACCCACGTCCGCCTTCTCGAGGAAGTCGTCCCCGTGGGCGAGGAGGAGGAAACGGTCCAGTTCGGCGAGTCCCTCCCGCCGGGCCTCATCCTCCACGAGCGGTGACGACCGGGGAATCGCCCGTCAGCTTCCCGCCCGCAGGACGTTTCCCGATATGACCATTCTCTGGGCTTCCGACGTGCCCTCGTAGATTTCGGCGATCTTGGCGTCCCGCATCAGGCGCTCCACCTTCGCGCCCTTGATGTACCCGTACCCCCCCTGGATGTGGACCGCCTTGACCGTGTGCCTCATGGCGGCCTCCGTCGCGAAAAGCTTGGCCATGGCGGCCTCCTTGGCGAAGGGCCGGCCGTTGTCCCTCAGCCAGGCGGAATGACAGGCGAGGTGGCGGGCGGCACAGAGGTCCGTCGCCATGTCGGAGATCATCCAGGCGATCGCCTGGTGGCGGGCGATGGGCTTCCCGAACTGAACCCGGTCCCTGGAATATTTGATGGACTCGTCCAGGGCCGCCTGAAGGATCCCCACGGCCTGGGCGGCTATCCCGATCCGGCCGTGGTCGAACCCCCTCATGGCGATGGCAAGCCCCTCGCCTTCCCGGCCCAGCAGGTTTTCCCGGGGCACCCGGCAGTCCCTGAAGGTCACTTCCGACGTCTGCGACCCCCGGAGCCCCATTTTTCTAAAAGGCTCTCCCGACGCCAGTCCCGCCGTCCCCCGGGGGATGATGAAGGCGCTCATGCCTTTTCTCGCCGCGGACCGGTCGGTCCAGCAGAAGACGATGTACGTGTCGGCGATGGGGCCGTTGGAGACGAAGGTCTTCGTCCCGTTAAGGACAAAATCGTTCCCGTCCCTGGCCGCCGTGGTGGTGATGGCCATGACGTCGGTGCCGGCGCCGGGCTCGGTGAGGGCAAAAGCCCCCAGGTGCCTGCCCGCGGCCAGGGGGACCAGGAAAGCCTCTTTCTGTTCCTCGCTTCCGGACAGGTACAGGGTCATGCCGATAATGCCGGCGTGAAAGGACAGGGTAAACCCGGTGGACGAGCAGGACCGTGAAATCTCTTCCACCACGAGGGCATGGGTGAGGACATCCGAGCCGGCCCCGCCGTATTGCACGGGGATGGGGATGCCCATCCACCCCCCTTCGGCGAGTTCCCGGAAAAGCGCCTCCGGGTGGCGGCCCGTCTCGTCAATCTCCGCGGCAATGGGCTCCACGTACCTGTCGGCGAACGCCCGCGCGTTTTGCCGAAGGAGTTCCTGCTCTTCTGTCCATGTGAAATCCATGATGGCCCTCCCGGTGACCTGTCCTCTTATCGGGGAACTTCCGTCCCGTATGTCTTTGTCTCTTCCTCTTTCCTCAGGACCCTGAGGCCCCCTTCGGCCAGGGCCGACATCTCATCTTCGCCGGGGAAAATGAAAACCGGCGCGAGGAATCGGATCCGCGCCTCGATCCAGCCCGTGAGAAGGCGGGAATGGGCGAGGCCGCCGGTGAGGATGACGGCGTCGAGGCGCCCCTGGAGAACCGTCGCCATGGCGCCGATCTCCTTGGCCACCTGATAGGCCACGGCCTCGTAAACTTTTTCCGCCTTTTCATCGCCCCCCCGGATCCTGTCCTCGACCGTCAGGGCGTCCGCCGTCCCCAGGTAGGCCATCAGCCCGCCCTGCCCCACGAGGCGGCCCTGGATCCCTTTTTTGTCCGTTTTCCCCGAAAAGGCGAGATCGATGAGATCCATCGTGGGAAGGCCGCCGGACCTCTCCGGCGTCATGGGCCCTTCGGCAAGGCCGTGGGTGCAGTCGATGACCCGTCCGCGCCTGTGGGCGCCGATGGTGATGCCGCCGCCCAGGTGGGCCACGACGACATCCGTCTCCTCGTACTTTTTCCCCACCGACAGGGCGTATTTTCGCGCCGCCATCTTCTGGTTCAGGGCGTGAAAGGCACTTTTGCGCTCGATCTCGGGAAGACCGGAAATCCGGGCCAGGGGCTCGAATTCGTCGGTGCTCGGCGGATCGACGACGAGGGCAGGCATCCCGAATTTTTTCGAGAAGTCGAGGGCCATGGAAGGTCCCAGGGCCGACGGGTGTTTCCCGTATTTTCCCTCCATGAGGTCGTCGCGCATGGTCTCATCGACCCGGTAAGCCCCGGCGGGCGCCGGTTTTCCAAGCCCTCCCCGGCTGACGACCATGTCGATGTTCCCAAGGGAGATCCCGTGTTTCCCGAGAAACGCCATCACGTCCTTTTCTCGCAGCTCCAGTTGCCCGCCCGAGGAGGGTAGACGGGCGAGGTCTTCGGCACGATACCGGATCGTCTCGGTCGCCACGGGATCGTTCCCGAGGAAAACGGCAACCTTGGTCGACGTGGAACCCACGTTGATCACGAGGAGGCGATATTTGTCATCCTTTCCTTCAGGCATCTTTCCCTCCTTTCCGGCACAGAAGGCTGGCCAGGGCGATTTCGACAACCCGGTTTTCACGGGAGACAAAAGGAAGATCGACGATCACCGGTCTCGTCGTTCCCATGACCACGCCCGCCGTCTTCATCCTTCCGAAGAACACGAGGGCCTCCGCCAGGAGAAGCCCCGTGTCGATTTCAGGGACCAGGTAGATGTCCACGTTGCCTGTCACGGCACTTTGAAGCCCTTTTCTTTTCGCCGCCACCTGGCTCAGGGCACAGTCGATGTCGAGAGGTCCCTCGACGACGGCCCTGCCGAACTGTCGGCGCTCCGCCATCTTGGACAGGACGGCGGCGTCCAGTGTGGAGGGAATCCCGGGATTGACCTGCTCGATGGCCGCCAGGACGGCGGTCTTCGGCGATTCCATGCCGAGGAGGCGGGCCAGGTCGAGGGCGTTTCCGAGAATCCTCTGTTTTTCCACCAGGGTCGGATGGTTGTTGATATAGGTGTCCGTGACGAGGATCAGCTTTTCTCTCTTCAGAAGGGAAAAGACGGAAACGAGGCTCAGAACCCCGCCCGGGTTCAGCCACCCCGCGTCTTTGTCCCGAAGGGCCTGGAAAAGATCGCTCTTGGCGGCGCCGCCCTGCATGAGAATATCACCGTCGCCGCTTCGGACAACCGCCATGGCCTTCAAAAGAGCCTGCCGGGGGTCGTCTTCCTCCAGGATGTCGCACGTTCCTGCCGCCAGGGATGACCGGTCGACGAGGGCTTTCAGCCTTCCGCCGTTTCCCACCAGGCACGGGGAGACGAGCCCCGCCGCCGCCGCTTCGGCCAGAACGGCGAGGTCCTGTTCCGTCGGCCAGGGAACCACGATTCTTTTCGACCCGCCCCGACGTGCCGCTTCCGTAATATCCTTGAACGCGTTCAGCATCTCACGTCACCTCCTTTCCATGCGGTCGGCCAGGACGACGCTCATGGCGATCTGCTGGACGATGTTGTCGCTGAAGTCCGACCGGGCGGGAATGCACACGGGGCCCCGAGACGTGGCGACGAGTGAGCTCCGGGTCACGTCAAGAAAAAAATCGAGCTTGCAGATGATGTTGCCCGTGTCGAGACAGGGGACGAGAAGGATGTGAGGCACGTCGTCACCCCGGATCCGGCCGTAATCCACCGGGCGGTCACGGCGGCCGAGGAAGATGTCCGTGAACGACGTGGCCGCCATGATTTCGCAGGAGCCGAAATCACCGGCCTCGGCGGCCTCTTTCAGGGCCCGGTAATCCCCGTAGGAGGCCAGGTCCCCGCCGAGATCTCGCTGTCCGGACAGGACGGCAATCCTCGGCCGGGGATAACCCAGGAGATGATAGACGAAGACGGCGTTCCGGATGATTTCCCTCTTGGCCTTGAGATTCGGCTTGATGTTGACCCCCGTGTCGGTGAAGGCGACGAGGTGATCGATTCCCGGAATCTCCCAGAACGACACCACGCTGACCGTCATCCCCGAACCCGACTTCGCTTCTTCGCGGATGATGGACCGGTAGATGTAGGAGGTCGGGATCTGGCCCTTGCCGGCAATGGGCGTTTCGCCGGAAAAGAGCATCCCGATCCCGAGATCGGAAATGCCCTGAGGGTCGGCACTGGAAATTTTTTCAAAGTGGTCGATAGGGAAAGAAACCTTTTCCGCCACCCCGGCGATTTTCACGCCGTCGCCGATGAGGACGGGTTCGATATAACCCTTCTCCCAGCTCGTTTTGACCGCCGTCATGAACTCCTCGTCTTCAGGGGCCAGGACGGCCATTTTTTTGGGTCCCTTCTCCCGGGCCAGCCGGGCAAAATCGGCAAGCGATCCGATCATCGTCGATCCTCCCTTCCCATGGGTCCGGCGGAACAGGAAAAACCCGGTTCCGCTGCAAACCTTCAATTATCTTATTTGACCCTCAATTTTCAGTTGACTTCGACAAGAGCATACTCTATGTTTTTTTAAATTTAAAATATATTGTTCGTCTTATTTTAATATTTATTAAATATCAATGGAATTGAGGCATCTCACCTATTTCATTGCCGTCGCGGAAGAGCTTCATTTTGGAAGGGCGGCAAAAAGGCTGAACATTTCTCAGCCACCCCTGAGCCAGCAGATAAAACAGCTGGAAGAGAAACTGGGCGTCCGGTTGTTCAACCGGACAAACCGGCGGGTGGAACTCACCGCGACGGGACAGGTTTTCCTCGAAGAAGCGAGGCGGATTGTGGCCCTGTCCCGGGAAGCGGTCCGCCGGGCGGTCCGTGCCGACCAGGGGGAGATCGGGCACCTTGCCGTGGGATTCATCGGTTCCGCCAATTACAGTGTTCTGCCCCACATCATTCGTGATTTCAGAAAAAAGTTTCAGGATGTGGAGCTTCGCCTGACGGAAATGAACACGAGCCATCAGCTGGAAGCCCTCCGTGATGGAAGAATCCAGGTGGGGTTCCTGCGGCCGCCCCGGGGAATGGAAGACGAGGGCTTGTCCGTCGAGCCGGTCTTCCGGGAACCCCTGGTGGCGGCCATGCCCCGCAACCACCCCCTGGAGGGTGAACGTTCCCTGCCGCTGCGCCTGCTGTCCCGGGAATCCTTCATCATGATTCCACGGGAGAGGGGCCCCGGTTTCTTCGATTTCATCATCGCCCTCTGTCACCGGGAAGGCTTCAGTCCCCGCATCGTATTGGAAGCGTCCCAGTTTCACACGGTGATCGGCCTGGTGGCGGCGGGCGTCGGTGTAGCCGTGGTGCCCGCCTCCATGCAGCGTTCCCGCATCGAGGGGGTCGTCTTCAGAACGATTTCCGGAGGGGCCCGCACGGTCCTCGACATGGCCTGGGTGACGGACCAGGACTCCCTGGTTCTCCGGAATTTCGTCGATGTGGCGAGAAAAACGGCACGCTCCCTGGCCTCGAGAAAATAGGTTCTTCATGTTCGAAGCCGATCAACGACAATAGGAGTCACAGGCCGCTTTCACCGGACAAAATCCCGATTTTCCGCCGTCGTGAGAAAAGGCTTTGAAGGGTGCTGTCCCCGGCTTTACCAGGGGGCGCCGGGCCCGATTACCCTTCCATGATCTTCGCCACAGGAAGGCCCCTGCCGATGAGTTCGGTCATGCGTTTCATGACAGGACCGGCATGGCGGTAGAATTTTTTGAAGCCGCCGCAAAGGTAATTCAACCCGGGGTCCCCGCCGGGGGTCCGGCCGAATCGATGTTTCAGGCATCCGCCTCGGCAAACGAAGAGGACATCACAGCGACGGCAATATCCGGGGAGGGCGGTTTCCTTCGACGCGCCGAAGGCGGCCTGTTGTTCTGAGAGGACCATGTCTCCCAGTCCGTCTTCCCGTATGTTTCCGAGGCGGTAGGCGGGATACATGAAGTGGTCGCAGGAAAAAACGTCGCCGTTGTGTTCCAGGATCAGGTTCCGCCCGCATCGGGGGGCAAGGTGGCACATCCCCGGCCCGACCCCGGCCCAGGCCGCCAGGGCCCACTCGAAGTTCATCACGAAGATCCTGCCCACGTCGTTTCTGACCCACTCATCGAAGACACCGATGAGAAAGTCCCCGTACGCTTCGGGCTTCACGCTCCAGGGCGTCACCGACAGGGACGGCCCTTTCCCGTCGAGTGAAGGCGGGACGGCAAGGGAGAGACCGAGCCGTTCCGCCTCGCCATCCGCTTCCCTTTCCACGATGGGCACGAACTGGATGAACCGGACGTCCTTCTCCCTGAAAAAACGATAGATCTCGAGGGGCTTCTTCGCGCTTTCCCGGTTCACGGCGGCGAGAACGTTGAATTCGACCCCGTGCTTCTGCATCAACCTCAGGGAATCGAGAACCCGGCTGAACGTCGGCCCGCCGTCCCGGTCCACGCGGAAGGCGTCGTGAACCGCCTCGGGCCCGTCCAGGCTCAAGCCGACGAGGAAGCGGTTTTTCGAGAGGAAGGCGCACCAGGACTCGTCCAGAAGCGTCCCGTTCGTCTGAAAGGAATTGGAAATCTCTTTTCCCTGATTGTACTTTTTTTGAAATTCCAGGGCTTTCCGGAAAAAATCCAGCCCCGCCAGGGCTGGCTCGCCCCCCTGCCACTCGAAAAGAACGGAAGGTCCGGGCTGGGACCGGATGTATTCCCGGGTGTAGGCCTCGAGAACCTCTTCCGGCATGAACAGGGACGTTCCCCCGGGGAAAAAGGCCTCTTTCTCCCGGTAGAAACAGTATCGGCAGCGGAGATTGCAGACCGGCCCGGCCGGTTTTGCCATGAGATGAAAGGGGACCTGCGGCCCGCCGCCGGGCCCGGCGGCGGGCCGGTCTTTCTGCTGGTCATGGACCATAAAGCGGTGTCAAACGCCTTTTCGGAAAAGAACGGCAACCCCGATCAGCCGAGCAGGAGTGCTTCCTGCCGGGCCAGTTCCGTTCTCAGTTCCAGGTTTTTCAATCTCAGCTCGAGCTGCGTCATGCCGGGCACGGTCACGCCGTCACGGACGTCCCCCGTCCTGAAATCGACGAGATTGGTTTCCTCCACGGGATCCGCCGCCAGGCAGTAGAGTTCCCACTCATCGGGCTCGACCCCGTTGGGGTCTACGTACCGGGCGATCTTCCAGTCCCCGGTGCACAGGGCCCTCACGTTGTTGGGCTGCCTGACGGAGCCGGGCGCCTCGAGCTTTCCTTCACCGATCAGCGTTTCCACGTCGTCCAGGAACAGGTCGTAGGGGGTTTCCTTCGCACCGCTTTGACCGAGAGCCGTGATGGTGTCGTTTGTCATGAAGAAGACACCGGCCCTCGGTTTTCCGTCAGGCCCGATAATGTCTCCCCCGTGCTCACCGGTGACATAAGACGACAGATCGGCGCCCACAAAGGGCTTCACCACCGACTTGCCGTGAACCTTCTCCACGAGGCCCCTCACCGTTTCCTCGTCGTACCCGGCCAGGGCCAGGATGGTCGGGGCGAAATCGATGGAGCTGGTGGGCTCGAGGATTTCCCTCATTTCATCCCTGTTTCCGTTCACCAGGGGCGACGACAGGATCATGGGCACCCGGATGCTCTCTTCATAGGCGTTGTGCCACTTCTGAATCATGCCGCCGTGGGCGCCCGTCAGTTCGCCATGGTCGGAAAGGAAGACGACGATGGTATTGTCCGCCAGGTTGTTATCGTCGAGGGCCGCCAGCATCCTCCGGATCTGGAGATCCGCCAGGTAGTGGCAGTAGAGATAGAACTGGCTGTAATGGAGGAACCAGGCATCGGCGTTTTCGCCCCGGAGCTGAAAGGGGAGAGGGGACAAGCGGGGAAGGCCCATTTCCATGAAACCCTCGTCCCAGTTCGCGGCGAAGGCGAGTCCCCACTTGAGGGCGTAGTCTTTCTGGCACCGGGGCTTGTCATCCAGGGACTCCTTGTAGGTCGGCGGCAGGGCGCAGTTGTCCTGGGGAAAGCCGTCCGGGTTCAGGTCCACCCGGAAGGTTTTTTCATTGTTCGTCCCGGGGCAGACGGTGCCCTCGAGGCTTTCCTGCCACTTTTCAGGAATGGAGGGCGGGGGCGGGTAATTCTTCCACTCCACGACGCCCGTTTCGTTGGGCATCTGCCAGTTCAGGGGCCACATGCTGCAGTCGTGGGGGTTGAGAATGGAGCCGACGGCGAACCAGGGACGCCCGGAAGCCTCCCTTCCCTTTTTTTCGAGGAACGCGACGACGTTGTCGGCGCACCCGATATCGCGGAACGTACCCGTGTTGTAAGCGTTCCCGCCGTGGGCCTCGGGATAGGATTTTTCCCACTCGGAAAACCCCCAGGGTTCGAGATAATCGGTCTCCTCGTTGGCCTCCGACACGTGCCATTTCCCGAAGTAGTGGGTGGTGTAACCGACGGCGCGAAACCAGTGGCCGATGGTCGGCGTACCGTCCGGGTCGAGCCAGGACACATCGGCGACGGTCTTGAACATCTGGTCCGTGTCGGTGACGCCGGTCACGCTCGCATATTGGCCGGTCATGATGCAGGCCCGGCTGGGGGTGCAGGCGGCCGACGCGGTGTAGTGCGTTCTCAGGACGACGGCGTTCCGGCGCAACCGCAGAAGACCGGGGAAGAACGCGGTGTATTCGTTGTCCGGGGAAAGGGGCCGGAAACCGAGGATTTCCTTCAAGTCCTGAACGGCGCCCTCGCCGGACTTGTACTCCGGCGGCGTCCGCATCTGATCCACCATGATGAGCAGGACGTTCGGGTGGGACTGGGTGACGCTGTCACCGTCGTCATCCCAGAAACAGCCGGACAAGGCACCGCCGCCGGCGGCGCCGCCGATCAAGGCGGCCGCCGACATCCTGGTGGAGCGCTGAAGAAACTCCCTTCGTGAAATTTTCACGGCTCGGTCTCCTTTTTCAGGTATTTTTCAGGCCCCGTCCCAACAAAAAGGAACGAATCGAGGATACAGACACGCCCACGTTTCTGTAACAGGGATCATATCGTCGAACCCGCGTGAACCTGTTTCTCGACGGGCCGAGTATAATACAGGGAATTTTTGCGTGTCAAAGAATATCTGACGGTCCAGCCGGCCCGTTCGAGCCGGTACGGGGGCGGCCCGGAACCTGCCGGGATCCGTTTTCCCGTTGCCTCCCCCACGACAATGACAGAAGCGTATAAATTTACAGGCGCTGAGAGGGAAAAACAGGCCTGAAGACGGCACGAAAGAGAAAACCTGTTGTAAAAGCGGCAGAATAGGCGCCACGGCCCGAGAGGTTTTACGAAACGGGCGCTTGCCGGAAAATCTTATAGGCTTTTAGGCAGGTTCCATTGCAGCGGCTCCGCGGGGGGATGTTGACCCGGTATTCCTGTCCCCCTGCCCGCAGCGGCGGGGGACGGGAATCACCAACTCCGTCGATAACGATCCCTGATCCATTTGACGGGCCGATACACCGCCCAGGGAAGCTGCATGAACCCCACCGCTTCCATGAGGACCCCGTCACAGGTCCGGAAACGGAGCGGGGAATGACCACCGCAATCCCCTTGGACCTCCCTGACTCCGGTCACCCTCTGCCACTTTCCCGCGATTCTCAGTTCCAGGGACCCGAAGGCCCTGAGCCTTTTCGCAAGCTCGAGGCTGGAAAGGAGCGAAGGGGAGGAAATTCTCGTGACAGCCAGGACATCCTTGCTGGAGAAGTACCGGGCGTTGCCTTCCTGCGGAACACCGGGATCCCCCCTCACGATGGCGTCTAAGAGGTGCGGAATTGACCGGGCCGCGACGATCGCCTTTTCCAATTCAAGATCGTAGATGTTGGAATCGGGGTTGACGGGCACCGTTCCCTGAAACAGAATGGGGCCTTCGTCGATATTCTCGTTCATTCGGTGAAACGTGAACCCTGTTTCCCCCTTCCCCTCGTAGACCGACCAGGACGTCGCCGCCAGCCCCCGGTAACCCGGCAGAAGACCGTTATGATAATTGACGGCGCAGCCCAGAACGGCGAGAAGATCGGGGCCGAATTTCCGGGAGCAGTAAAATGACAGGCCGATCGTGGGACGAACCTCTTTACGAAGCGAGTTAACGAACTCCGGGTGATTCACGTCGCCTGCCGGGGGAAGGAGTATCCTGAACCGGTTCCGCCGGGCACAGCGGTTCAGGTCGACGGGCACGGGAAGGTCGTGGCGAATCCTCACGGCCGTTTTGAAGAGGGTCCCGATACCCAGGATCGCCCTGCGCACGCCGTGGCGAAAGAGCATTCTTGGGAAGTTCTGGGGTCTGGTCAGGCATATGGCGGCGAGCCGCGCATCCTGGCGGGCATCCAGGGCCGCTATCGCGGCCCTGACGAGAACGGCCGGCGCCCAGTAGGCCCGGTCGATGAAAATGACGGCGCGATGGGAAGGCATCTGTCGTTGCGTCGATGTGGCCGGGAAACCCGTTTTTACGCCCTCCGACATCGCATCTCGCGCCTCTTGGACTAAAGAGACCCCTTGTACATTCACCATCGAAAAAAGAGGCCCCTGTTTCCAGGGGCCTCCCGCCTTGTATAAAACAGCGCTTCCGCGCCCGGAAAATTACTTTTATTTACCGTCTTTCCGGTAAAATATTTGTACCCGGCGGGGTTTTTTCCCGGACAACAAAACCGGCGCTGCCCAAAAAAACCAGGGGAGAGCCTCCCGGAACACCCGTTCGGTGACGGAATTTTAAACCCCTTTCAGGAATCCTAGAATATCACGGGGCCGAGTTATTTATCACTCATCCGGTAAGAGGTCTTTCGACGTAGCAACCCCCACATCGGTGAGTTTTCCCCGTCGCGTCAGTGCGGGCTTCTCGTAACTTTTTTTTGTTTCTTCTTTTTCCTTACGCCGTTCTTTCATGACCCACTCCTTCGTGGAAACTTTTAAAAAAGGCCTTTCGTCTCCCAGAATGTTCAAAAATTAATGTAACTTCGTCAATATGTCAAGAAACAACAATTCCCTGTGACATTCATTTAATGCGGGCCGTATTCCGATCCCCCGGTCTCGGGGAAGGGAGAATAGGCTTATCTGGAAAATCGGCTGCGTTTCCTCTTCAAATTTCCTGGGAATCCACGAACAGGTCACGGAAATTTTACCCATGAGCCGGAATTTATGATAAAAGGCGCCTCTCCGGAATCGGGTCCTTGAACCCGTTTCTGAAAAAAGGAGCACTGAAGCGAATGCGCAAGGAGAACATCCGGAACGTCGCCATTATCGCTCACGTCGACCACGGCAAGACCACCCTGGTGGACGGCATGCTGAAACAGAGCGGCACCTTCCGGGAAAACCAGCAGGTGGCGGAGCGGATCATGGATTCCATGGACCTGGAACGGGAACGGGGAATCACCATCATGGCGAAGAACACCGCCATCCGGTACGGAGGGGTCAAGATCAACATCGTCGACACGCCAGGGCACGCCGATTTCGGCGGCGAGGTGGAGCGAAGCCTGAACCTCGTCGACGGGGCCCTCCTCCTCGTCGACGCCAGCGAAGGCCCCCTGCCCCAGACCCGCTTCGTTCTTCGCAAGGCCCTGGCAAAAAAACTTCCCGTCATCGTGGTGATCAACAAGATCGACCGGGGCGACGCCCGGATCGGCGAGGTGGTGAACGAGGTTTACGATCTTTTCATCGACCTTGACGCCAGCGAGGCCCAGATCGAATTCCCCATCCTTTACACCAACGCCAAGACCGGCGTGGCCCATGAAAAACCGGGAGACGGTTCGACGGACCTCAAGCCCCTTTTCGACGCCCTTTTTCGCGCCATCCCCGGCCCCGAGGCCGACGACGGGGACATCCCCCAGTTTCTCGTCACCAACCTGGATTACGACCCCTACGTGGGCCAGCTCGCCATCGGCCGGCTCGCCAACGGCACGCTGGAGATGAAAAGCGCCTATGCCCTGTGCGGCGCCGAGGAAACCCGGACGGGCATCCAGTTTTCCACCCTGTACACCTTCGCCGGCCTGAACCGGGTCCCCGTGGACCGGGTCGAGGCGGGGGACATCATCGCCGTGGCAGGGGTTGAAGGGGTGGCCATCGGCGACACCATCACCTCCCAGGAAGCGCCCCGCCCCCTGTCGCGGATTCACATAGACGAGCCCACCGTTTCCATGTTCTTTTACGTGAACACAAGCCCCACCGCGGGGAAAGAGGGAAAGTACCTCACCTCCCGCCATCTCCGGGAACGCCTGGAAAAGGAAGCCCTCCGGAACGTGACGCTGAAGATCAAGTCCCTGCCGCGGAAAGACATGTTCGAAGTCTGCGGCCGCGGGGAGCTCCAGATGGCCGTTCTCATCGAGACGATGCGCCGGGAAGGCTACGAGTTCATGGTGTCGAAGCCCCGGGTAATCACGAAGGAAGAGGGCAAGACCGTCCTGGAGCCCGTGGAAAGGCTCTTCCTGGACGTCCCCGAGGTATTCGTCGGCATCGTCACGGAAAAGCTGGCGGAAAGGAAGGGACGGATGACCAACCTGGTCAACAAGGGAAGCGGCCGGGTCCGGATGGAATTCACCATTCCCTCCCGGGGCCTCATCGGCTTCCGGAGCCATTTCCTCACGGACACGAAAGGGGCCGGCGTGATGAACACCCTTTTCGAGGGCTATCAGGCCTGGTTCGGTCCCATCCCCCAGCGGGCGGCAGGGGCCCTCGTATCCGACCGGTCCGGCCGGGTGACCAATTACGCGAGCTTGGCCATGGCGGACCGGGGGGAACTCTTCGTGGAGGCCGGAACGGAAGTCTACGAGGGCATGATTATCGGTGAAAGAAACCGGAGCGGCGATCTCAACGTGAACATCACCAAGGAAAAACACCTGTCCAACGTCCGGAGTTCCACCGCCGAGGCCACCGTGACCCTGCGGCCCCCCCGGCGCCTGTCCCTGGACCAGTCCATCGAGTTCATCGCCGGGGACGAACTCGTGGAGGTGACCCCCAGAAGCATCCGCCTCCGGAAAATGGAACTGGAAAAAAACAGAAGGCCGGCAAAAAAGCAGGTGTGACGGGCCGGGATGGGCGAGAGCCCGCCCCCGTCGCTTTTTTTAAGGAAACGCCCGTGACGTTATCGCCCCGCCGGAACGGAAGGAGCCGGTAAAAGGCTTGATCCCGCCGCGGCTGGGGACGGCCCTGCGGGTTCCCGCCCCGTCCCGACAATTCGCTTGACATATCGGAACCCAAAGGGATATTTAACCGAGACGCCCGTCAAAACCTGTCGAATCGAGAACAGAGGGCTTCAAAGGAGAAGCGTCATGGAGACATGGGTCTTCGAACTGCGGAACATGGTGAACACCCTGGAAAAGCTGAGGGCGTTCATAGAGGTCACCCCCGAGGAAGAGGCCGCCATCGGGACGTTGAAAACCAAGTGGGGAACGACACCCTACTTCGCCTCCCTCATGGACCCCCGCGACCCCGCCTGCCCGGTGCGGAGACAGGTGATCCCCTCCCTGAAGGAAAAGGAAAACCGCTTTGGGATGCCCAATTATCTCGTCTGGAAGGAAAACCGCGCCACCGACGAGATCCGCCCCGACTGCATCGCCCGCCAGTATCACGACCGGGTGGCCTTCACCGTCACCGACACGTGCGCCAATTACTGCCGCCACTGCTTCAGGAAGGAACTCGTCGTGGACCGCGATCTTCAGCTTCGGTTCGACTGGGAGGAAGGCCTCCAGTGGATCCGGGAACATTCGGAGATCCGGGATGTGCTCATCACCGGCGGAGACCCCTTCATCCTTCCCGACGAGAGGATCGGCTACGTCATCGACCGCCTCAGGGAGATCCCCCACATCGAAATGATCCGCTTCGGAACGAGAACCCCCGTGGTCCTTCCCGACCGGATCACCGGCGGACTGAAAAAAATTCTGAGCGGCTATCACCGGGTCCCCATCTGGATCAACACCCAGTTCAACCATCCCAAGGAAATCACGGAAAAATCAGCCCGGGCCGTGTACGATCTGCTCACCTGCGGCGTCAACGTGGGGAACCAGGCGGTCCTCCTCAAGGGCATCAACGACGACGTAGAAACCTTCCGGGAGCTTCACCAGAAACTCCTTTCCATCCGGGTTCGCCCATACTACGTTTTCTACTGCGAACCGGCGCCGGGGATCGATCATTTCCGGACGCCCGTGGAAAAAGGGGCCGAGCTCATCCGGGACGGGATCCGGGGCTTCACCACCGGCCTCGCCCAGCCCATGTACGTCATCGCCACGAACATCGGCAAGATCCCCCTCATGCCCGACTACTACATCATGGGCAAGACGGACACCGAGTACACCCTGAAGAACTACCAGGGCCTGTACACGAAGATACCGAACATTCCCGAATAGGGAAACGGATTCCCCTTCGTCGAAGGGGAGCGGACGTTTTCTCCCGTTTCCCGCGGCCGGCGCCACGCGTTTCGGCATTCCGCGGGAGGCGGTAAAAAGAACAAGGGGAGGTAGGAATGAAGAAGCTGATTGCGGCACTCATCATGGTGGCTTTCGTCATGACCGGCACGGCCCTGGCGGAGGACAAGGTACTCATCGTGGGTTGCGACACCAATTTCATGCCCTTTGAATTCAAGCAGGGGGACAAGTACGTCGGGTTCGACATCGATCTGTGGGACGCCATCGCCAAGGACCTGGGCCTGAAATACAAGCTCCTGCCCATGGACTTCAACGGCCTCATCCCGGCCCTCCAGACGGGCAACATCGACGTCGCCATCGCCGGCATGACCATCAAATCCAAGAGGGAGGAAGTGGTCGACTTCGCCTATCCCTATTACCAGTCGGGCCTCCTCCTCATGGTCGGCGCCGGTGAAAAAGACATCAAGAGCGTGGAAGACTTGGGAAACAAGACCGTGGCGACCAAGCTGGGAACGACGAGCGCCGACTTCGCGAAAAGCCTGAAGACGAAGGAAGTGAAGCTCTATCCCAACATCGACGGGGCCTACCTGGAGCTCCAGGCGGGCGGGGCCGACGCGGTCATCTTCGATTCGCCGGCCATCCTCTACTACATCAAGACGGAAGGACAGGGCAAGGTCAAGACGGTGGGGCCCCTCTACCAGGGTCAGCCTTACGGGATCGCGTTCCCCCAGGGCAGCCCCCTGCGGGACAAGGTTTCCGTGACCATCCTCAAATTCATGGAAGGGGACGTGTACAAGAACATCTACCGTAAGTGGTTCGGTTCCGACCCCAAGTAATTTCCATCACCCTCTGAACGGCAGCAGACAACCGGGGAGGCGGCGGGCGCACCGGGTTCGCCGCCTCCCCCTTGAAAAAGGATCTCATGGGAGGCCAGTTTCAATTCAAATACAGCGTTATCTGGGAATCCGTCCCCATTCTCCTCGTCGGCATCAAGCTGACCATTTTCATCACCGTCTTCGGCCTCATCCTGGGATTTACCTTCGGAACCCTCGCGGGCCTCGCGAAATCGTCGAAAAAGAAAATCCTGAACCGGCTCGCCGGCGTCTACATCGAAAGCATCCGCGGAACGCCTCTCATGGTGCAGGTCCTCTTTCTCTATTTCGGGCTTCCCCTGGCCGTCGGCTTCCGAGTCCCGCCCCTGGCGGCGGGAATCATCGCCATCGGCCTGAACTCAGGGGCCTACATCGCCGAAATCGTTCGGGGAGCCATTCAGTCCATAGACCGGGGGCAGACGGAGGCGGGCCGGTCCATCGGGCTTTCCCACCTGCAGACGCTGCTTTACGTCATCTGGCCCCAGGCCTTCATGCGCATGATCCCTCCCCTGGGCAACCAGTTCATCATCAGCCTGAAGGACACCTCTCTCCTCGTCGTCATCGGCGTGGGGGAACTGACCCGCCAGGGCCAGGAAATCATCGCCACGAATTTCCGGGCTTTCGAGGTCTGGCTCACCGTGGCGATCATGTACTTCGTCCTGACCATGAGTATCGCCAAGCTTCTGCAATATTTCGAGAGAAGACTGAATATTATCAAATGATCCGGATAACGAGCCTCAGGAAAAATTTCGGGAGCCTGGAAGTCCTCAGGGGCGTCAACCTCCACGTCAAGCCGGGGGAGGTCGTCGTCATCATCGGACCGAGCGGCTCGGGGAAAAGCACCCTTCTGCGGTGCATCAACGTCCTGGAGGAAATCACCTCCGGCACGGTCGTCGTGGACGGCTTCGACGTCACCGACAAGCACACCGACCTCAACTACGTCCGGGCGGAAACGGGCATGGTCTTCCAGCTTTTCAACCTCTTCCCCCACATGACGGTGCTCCGCAACGTGACCCTCGGCCCTCTCAAGGTCAGGAAAATGGAGAAAAAGGACGCGGAAAAACTGGGCATGGATCTCCTCGAGAAGGTGGGGCTCAAGGACAAGGCCCACGTCTATCCCGACAACATCAGCGGCGGTCAGAAGCAGCGGGTGGCCATCGCCCGTTCGCTGGCCCTGAAACCGAAATGCATCCTCTTTGACGAACCGACGAGCGCCCTGGACCCCGAGCTCATCGGTGAAGTCCTCGATGTCATGAAGGACCTCGCCCGGGAGGGCATGACCATGATCGTGGTGACCCACGAGATGAACTTCGCCCGGGAGGTCGCCGACCGGGTCATCTTCATGGACGAGGGACTCATCGTCGAGGAAAACACCCCCGCGGAACTCTTCTCCAACCCGCAGCATCACCGGACGAAAAGCTTCCTCGCCCGCATCTAGCCCGGGTGCGGACACGTCACGGAAGACACCCCGCCGGACTCGCCAGCTCCGGTCGTTTTCCCGTAACCGTGGCATAGAAGGCCCGGATCTTTTCCATGTCGGCGCCGAGGTTTCCCGAGGGAAACAGAACGGGGCCGAGCCCGCCGGCCTTCCGCCGGTAATCGAGAAAACCGAGGACGACGGGGATGCGGGCCCCCCGGGCGATGTGATAGAAGCCCGTCCGCCATTTCTTCACTTTCTTCCGGGTTCCCTCGGGGGAAATGACCAGGACGAGCTTTTCGACGGCGTTGAAGATCTCGACGGTCCGCGAAACGGCATCCTGGGATTTCACGCGGTCCACGGGGATCCCTCCGAACCACTGGAAAAGCCGCCCCAGGACCCTGTTTCGGAAGAGGGATTCCTTTCCCAGCCAGAACACTTTAATCCGGTAGGAAAAGGCGTAGGCCAGGACGAGGGGGAAATCCCAGTTCGACGTGTGGGGGGCGCCGATGAGGATGAATTTCCCGAAATCGGGCAGGCGGCCTTCACGGCGCCAGCCCAGGATTTTTAAGATCCCCGAGGACAGGATGTGCAGGGGAACGGTGATTATGGACGTGTCGAAAACGGTTTTTTTCATATCATGGTCAATACGGAAAAATAATGAAAGGTGCTTCCCAGAAGGACGAAGACGTGCCATATGCCGTGGTTGTAAGGGATCTTCCGCCACAGGTAGAACACCACCCCGGAGGTGTAGAACAGGCCGCCCGCCAGGAGAAAGGCGAACCCGGAGGGCGTCAGGCTGTCCAGGATCTTCTTCAGGGCGACGATGCAAAGCCACCCCATGAAGATGTAAATGGCGATGGACAGTTTGCGAAGCCGGGATATCTTCGTGAACTCCAGGATGATCCCCGTAAAGGCAAGTCCCCAGATAATCCCGAAAATGGTCCAGCCCCAGGCCCCCCGCAGCGTGACCAGTGTGAAGGGCGTATAGGTGCCCGCGATGAGGAGAAAAATCGCCGAATGGTCGAGCTTCCGGAACCATTTCTTGATCTCCGGCCGGGAAATACCGTGATAGAGCGTCGACGTCCCGTAGAGAAAAATCAGGGTGCCCCCGAAAACGGAAAAGCTGACCACGTGCCAGGCGTTGCCGTAAATCAGGGCATAGACGACGAGAACAGCCAGGCCGGCGATGCTCAGCACCGTTCCGATGCCATGGGTGAGGCTGTTGACGATTTCTTCGGCCAGGCTGTACCGGGTCATGACGCCCTCTTCACTGGAGAAGGGTGGTTTCAGGGGGGCACGTTATCACAGATTTTTCTCCCGGGGGAATAAAAGTTGCCCCCTTTTCGCCGGTGCCGCCAAAGGACGCCAGGCCGGTCCGTCCCGTCATATCAGGGCGAGGCGGTCCGCCACGGCCAGGCCCTTTCGGGTGGGCCGGAGGAAATCCCCATCGCGCCGGAGAATCCCCTCATGGACCAGCTTTGAAATGATGTCCCCTTTTTCCGACAGGAGGTCCACGCCGTAGAAGGTCTTGAACTCGGCCAGGTGAACGCCGTCACGGGTCCGGAACCGGAGAAACAGGGCCTCGAGGCGAAGGTCCTCTTCGGAAAGCCGCTCCGCCGCCGCGACGGGCTTCTTTCCCTTCCCCAGGGCGAGGACGTAATCTTCCAGGCTTTCCCCGTTCCACCACCGGACGCCGTCGAGAAAGGAGTGGGCGGAAGGCCCCAGCCCCAGGCAGGGGGTGTGGTTCCAGTACTTGCCGTTGTGGCGCGACCGGAAGCGGGCCGTCCGGGCGAAGTTGGACACCTCGTAGTGCTCGTATCCCTTTTTCTCCAGGTATTCCGACGTTTCCATGAAAAAGCGGAAGGACCGGTCTTCGGGAAAAGGAAGCAGGTCCCCTCTCTGTCTCAGGACGTGGAAGGGCGTCCCCGGCTCGACGGTCAGCTCGTAGCAGGACAGGTGTTCCGGGCCGAATTTCAGGGCCTCCTCAAGGGTTTCCATCCATGCGCCCTCTTCCTGGCCGGGAACGCCATAGATGAGATCGACCCCCAGGTTGGCGAAACCGGCCAGGCGGCAGGCTTCCAGGGCCCCCGCGGCTTCCCGGGCGGTGTGCCTTCTCCCGAGAAAGGCCAGGGTGCCGTCGTCAAAAGACTGGACGCCCACGTTGACCCGGTTGATTCCGAGCTCCTGGCAGGCTCTGAGCAACGTCACATCGCCGTCACCGGGGTTCGCTTCCAGGGTCCACTCGGCGGACGGATCGATGACAAATCTTCCCCTCACACCGTCGACAAGTCTTTCCATCTGGGAAACGGTCAGGACGGACGGCGTCCCGCCGCCCATGTAAACCGTGTCGAAGGAGGAGGAGAAGGAACGGTAGAGATCCATTTCCCGGAAGAGAGCCGTAAGATACGCTTCCACATCCTCGGACCGGAAGGGGGAAAGGGAGAAAAAATGACAGTAGGGGCACTTGGAAAGGCAGAAAGGAACGTGAATGTAAAGCCCCGGGAGATTCCCGGGGCGGGAGAAGGGGGCTTTCACGTCAATCCGTGTCCGATTTCAGGACGGCGATGAAGGCGCTCTGGGGAATGGAGACGGCACCGACCATCTTCATCCGCTTCTTCCCTTTTTTCTGCTTTTCCAGGAGCTTCCGCTTCCGGGTGATGTCCCCGCCGTAACACTTGGCCGTCACGTCCTTCCGGAAGGGGGAGATGGTGGTCCGGGAGACGATCTGTCCCCCGATGGCCCCCTGGATGGCGATCTTGAACATCTGCCTCGGTATCTCGTCCTTCAGCCTTTCGCAGGCGTGGAGCCCCCGCTGCCGGGCCCGTTCCCGGTGCACAATCTGGGACAGGGCGTCCACCTTCTCCCCGTTCACGAGGATGTCGAGAAGGACAAGGTCGCTTTGACGGTAGTCGATGAGCTCGTAGTCGAAGGACCCGTACCCCTGGGTGAGCGTCTTGAGGCGGTCGTAGAAATCGAAGATGACCTCGGCCAGGGGCATTTCGACGAAAAGCTCCGTCCGGCCCGGGCTCGGATAGTGAATCCGGGAATTGACACCCCGTTTTTCCAGGCAGAGCTTCATGACTGTCCCCAGATATTTTTCAGGGAACATCAGGGTCGCCCGGATGTAAGGCTCCTCGGTCTTCTCTATCTGCCCGGGGTCGGGATAGAGGGACGGGTTGTCGATGTCCAGGATCTGCCCCGATTTCAGGGTGAACCGGTACCGGACGCTGGGCACGGACAGGATGATGGACTGGTCGAACTCCCGCTCCAGGCGCTCCTGGACGATGTCCAGGTGAAGAAGCCCCAGGAAGCCGCACCGGAAGCCCTGCCCCAGGGCCACCGAGGAATCCTTCTGGTACACCAGGGAAGCGTCGTTGAGCTTGTATTTTTCCAGGGCGATGACGAGCTCCTCGTAATCGTCCGACGAGATGGGATAGATGGAGGCGAAGACGACGGGCTTGGCCTCCCGGAAGCCCGGGAGGGGTTTGGGACAGGGTCTCTCCTCGAGGGTGACGGTGTCCCCGATGTGGACGTCGGACACCGTTTTCACCCCGGCGATGATGTACCCCACGTCACCTGCCTCGAGGCTTTCCCGGCGGCTCCGGGACAGGAGGAACTGGCCCACCTCCTCGACCCGGTACACCGTTCCGTTGTGCATGAACCGAATCAGGTCACCTCCCTGGACCCGGCCGTCGAAAACCCGGACGTGGACGATGGTCCCCCGGAAGGGGTCGTACTTGGCGTCGAAGATGAGGGCCGAAAGGGGAAGGCCGGCGTCGCCCCGGGGCGGCGGGATCTTCTCGACGATGGCCTCGAAGATCGGCTCGATGCCGATTCCCGTCTTGGCGGAGCACTGGATGGCCTTGTACGGGTCGATGCCCAGCTCGCCGTCGATCTGCTCCATGACCCGCTCGATGTCCGCCGTTGGCAGGTCGATCTTGTTGATCACGGGGATGACGGCGAGGTCGTGTTCCATGGCCATGTAGAGGTTGGCCACCGTCTGGGCCTGGACGCCCTGGGCGGCGTCCACCAGGAGCAGGACCCCCTCGCAGGACGCCAGGGACCGGGACACCTCGTAGGAAAAATCCACGTGGCCCGGCGTGTCGATGAGGTTCAGGGTGTACTCCCGGCCGTCCTTCGCCCGGTAGGGCAGGGAAATGGCCTGGCTCTTGATGGTGATGCCCCGTTCCCGCTCGATGTCCATGTTGTCCAGGATCTGGTCCTTGAAGGTCCGCTGATCCACGAGGCCGGCCATCTGGATCATCCGGTCCGCCAAGGTCGACTTGCCATGGTCAATATGAGCTATTATACTGAAATTCCTTATATTCTCCATTAATGGGGACGTCCTTAAATATTTCAATCCATCAGGGTATAAGTTCGTACTTCCCTTGCCTGGCCAGGGATTCCCCCCGGCTGACGGCATAACCAACGGCGGACGGCGTGAGGCCCAGGAGAGACGCCATCTGGGTGAGAGTAACACCCAGTTCGCGTACGGCCCAAAAGCAAAGAAGGCTCCTGGCCCGCACCAGCTCTTTCCGCCTCAGCGATGAAAAAAGGTCTTCGGCCGTCACGGCGAGGACTTCAGACACCCGTTCGGCGACCCTGGCGATATCGTATCCCTGTCTCCGGAGTTCCCACCGGCGGTTGAATTTCTCATCGGCCATTGAAAGAACGCTGGAGACAAAGTCGGTCTCTCCGAGAATTCTCTCTCCCCCTTTCACCGGGTCTTCACTATCATGGGCATTGTTCCCGTTTCTTGTCCGCCAGCCTTCCCGTCCCCGTACCCATTGTCCCGCAGCGAGATTCGCGGCGGGTTTCCTGGTGAACCCCTCTTCCACGAAGGCCCGATAGCGTTTCCGGCCGGTGTCCGTCGTTTCTCCGAAATCGAGGAGGACGGCCTCTGTGTCCTGCCATTCCCGCTCCACCATGCCCATGAGGACGCTGTGACCGCTGTAAGGATAGCGATCCAGTTCCCTGAAATGTGAAACAACTCTTCCCCGAAGGGGGTTCAGGTGAATATATCGGACCAGTTCCCTGAGATAGAGATCCTCCTGACACAGGATGGACCTGAAGCGGTTCTGAAAGAGCGGACCCTGCCGCCGGTGCCGGTGATTGAATTTCACCACGTATCCCGTAAGAAGCCGTCCCATGAAAGTGGAAATTCCCGTGTCGCCTGTCCTGAGAAGAAAATGGGCATGATTGGGCATGAAAGCCCAAGCCAGGCAGGCCGTTCGGGTTTCGGGAAGAAGGAGGGCCATCCGCTTGATCAGATCATCCCTGTCCCAGTCATCACGAAATATCTTTCGACGCTCAATCCCCCGGATGATGACATGCTGAAGCACCCCGGGCGCGTCCAAGCGGGCTGTTCTCGGCATGGTTCAGGCCAATACCACGGTCATTTCTTCACTGTCAATTGAAAAATTTAAGCACGTCCCTCAGTTGTGAAATTTGGAAATTTTAAGGACGTCCCTCAATAAAATTGACGCGAGGATTTCGTGGCCTTTTTCGTTGGGGTAGCGCTGGTCGGCCTGGAGGAGGCCGGCGTTCAGGAGGCCCTTTTCCTGAAGAACGCCCGCCCAGATCGTGTGAAGGGGTATGAACCGGCAGGACAGGTCCAGGGACACCTCCCGGATGGCCCGATAGAAAATGGCCACGGCGTCCATGTCCCAGGGATCGTCGAGGATGTGGCCCGTGGGGAGCCAGATGGCGGGATCGAAGGCCTCCCGGGCGACCCGGACCATGTTCACCAGGTTTTCCTTGAACTCGGACCGGTAGACGGCGGAAAAGGCGTCGTCCATGCCGAAATGAAGGATGAGGATGTCCGGCCGGAGGGGAAGAACCTCCTCCCGGAAGGTCCCGATCCCGTCGAAGGACGTTTCTCCGAACCGGGAACGGTTGACGACCGTAATGCCTCGAGGGGCCAGGGCGTCCCGAAGGGTGTCCCCGTATCCCCGGGTGACGCCGTGACCGGCGGGGATGCTGCCGCCCCGGATGAGAATCTTCATGTCGATGTGGAGGCGTAGATTTCCTGGAGCGACCGGACCTCCATCCGGCCTTCCTTGAGGGCCTTGATGCCCCGGGCCACGGCGAGGGCCCCCGCCGCGGTGGTGACCAGGGGGATGCCGTAAGACACCGAGGCGCTCCGGATGGAGACTTCATCCCGCCTCGGGACGGGGCCGCTGGCCGTGTTGATGAGGAGGTGGACCTCCTCGTTCTTGATGAAGTCGAGAATGTTGGGCCGCCCTTCCTCCAGTTTCGGCAGGGCCGTGACCACCATGCCGTTTTCCGCGAGGACCTTGGCCGTTCCCGGGGTGGAAAGAATATGGAACCCCATGTCACGGAACCGCTTTCCCACGTCCACGATGGCCTTCTTGTCCCGGTCCTTCACGCTGATGAAGACCTTGCCCGTGAACGGCAGGCGCTGGCCCGCGGCGATCTGGCTTTTCGCGAAGGCCATGCCCGGGTGGGGGTCGATGCCCATGACCTCCCCCGTGGATTTCATTTCCGGCCCCAGGACGGTGTCCACGCCGGGGAAGCGGATAAAGGGAAGGACCGATTCCTTGACGGCATAATGCTTCGGCCGGGGATCCTCGAGAAGGCCCTGTTCCTTCAGGGACACGCCCACCATGACTCTCGTGGCGATCTTCGCCAGGGGCACCCCGGTGGCCTTGGAAACAAAGGGGACCGTCCGGGACCCCCGGGGATTCACCTCCAGGATGTAGACCTCGCCGTCCTTGACGGCGTACTGGATATTGAGAAGCCCCCGGACGCCCAGTTCCAGGGCAATTTCCCGGGTGGTCTTCCGGATCTGTTCCTCCGTCTTTCCGGAGATGGAATAGGCTGGCAGGACCATGGCACTGTCCCCCGAGTGGATCCCCGCCAGCTCGATGTGTTCCATGACGCCGCCGATGATCACCTGTTCCCCGTCCGCCACGGCGTCCACGTCCACCTCGACGGCGTCGTCGAGGAACTGGTCGATGAGGATGGGGTGCTCCGGGGACGCCTCGAAGGCCTCCCGGGCAAACTTTTCCAGGTCCTTTCTGTCCCAGACCACCATCATCGCCCGGCCCCCGAGGACATAGGAAGGGCGTATGAGAACGGGATAGCCGATCCGGTCGGCGATCCCCCCGGCCTCCTCGATGGACAGGGCCGTGTCGCTCATGGGCTGGCGGACGCCGAGCTTGTCCACCAGTTCCTTGAAGAGCTTCCGGTCTTCCGCCCGGTCGATGGCCTCCGGCGACGTGCCGAGGATGCGGACGCCGTTCTTCGCCAGGGGGAGGGCCAGGTTGAGGGGCGTCTGGCCGCCGAGCTGGACGATGACGCCTTCCGGTTTTTCCGAACGCTCGATGTGGAGGACGTCTTCCAGGGTCAGGGGCTCGAAGTAGAGCCGGTCGGAGATATCGTAGTCCGTGGAAACCGTCTCGGGGTTGGAATTCACCATGATCGTCTCGTACCCCATCTCCCGGAGGGCCATGGAGGCGTGGACACAGCAGTAATCGAACTCGATGCCCTGGCCGATCCGGTTGGGGCCGCCCCCGATGATCATGACTTTTTTCTTCGCTCCCGCGCGGCTTTCGTCCTCCTCTTCGTAGGTGGAATAAAAGTACGGCGTGTAGGCTTCGAACTCGGCGGCGCAGGTGTCGACGAGCTTGTACACGGGCGTGATGCCCTCCCTAAGCCTAAGCGCCCGGATATCCCCTTCCGTTTTTCCCAGGAGATCGCCAATCTGGAGGTCGGAAAATCCAAGGGTTTTGGCTTTCCGGAGAAGGGACGACGGCAGCGTCCCTGTTTCCCGGCAAGACTCGAGTGTTGTTTCCAGGTCGACGATTTCCTTCATGTTCCAGAGAAACCAGGGATCGATCTTCGAAAGCCCGGCGATCCGTTCGACGGCCATGCCCGTCTTCAGGGCATGGCGGATGTAGAAGATCCGTTCCGGGGTGGGCCGGATAAGCCGGGGTTCGAGTTCCTTTGGGTCGATCTTCCGCTCCGACTTCCGGTCCAGCCCGGTAAGCCCGATCTCGAGACCCCGGAGCCCCTTCTGCAGGGCCTCCTTGAAGGTTCTCCCGATGGCCATGGTTTCCCCGACGGACTTCATCGAAATGGTCAGGGTGCTGTCGGCGCCGGGGAATTTCTCGAAAGCGAACCGGGGAATCTTCACCACGCAGTAATCGATGGTCGGCTCGAAGCAGGCCGGGGTTTTCCGCGTGATGTCGTTGGGAATCTCGTCGAGGGAATACCCCACGGCTAGTTTCGCGGCGATCCTGGCGATGGGGAACCCCGTGGCCTTGGAGGCCAGGGCGGACGAGCGGGACACCCGGGGGTTCATCTCGATGACCACGATCCGGCCGTTCTCGGGATGAACGGCGAACTGGATGTTGGACCCCCCCGTGGAAACCCCGATCTTGCGGATCACCGCCATCGAGGCGTTCCGGAGGACCTGGTACTCCCGATCCGTCAGGGTCTGGGCGGGCGCGACGGTGATCGAGTCCCCCGTGTGGACCCCCATGGGGTCGACGTTCTCGATGGAACAGACGATGACCACGTTGTCCTTCTGGTCCCGCATGACTTCCAGCTCGAATTCCTTCCATCCGAGGACCGACTCCTCGATGAGGATTTCCCCGATCAGGCTCTGTTCCATCCCGAACTGGGCGAACTTCTCGAATTCCTCCTGGTTGAAGGCCACGGAACCGCCCGTCCCCCCGAGGGTGAAACTGGGGCGGATGACCACGGGAAAGCCGAGTTCCCGGACGATCGCCCGGGCTTCCTCCAGGGTCCGGGCGACTTCGCTTCTGGGCACTTCCAGGCCTATTTCCGTCATGGCCTTCTTGAATTCGTCCCGGTCCTCCGCCCGCCCGATGGCCGCCCGGTCGGCGCCGATCATCTCCACGCCGTACCGGTCGAAGATCCCCTGTTCCGCCGCCTCGACGGCGATGTTGAGCGCCGTCTGGCCACCGATGGTGGCCAGGACCGCCTGGGGCCTTTCCTTGGCGATGATCTTCTCGACCACGTCGACGGTGATCGGCTCGATGTAGGTCCGGTGGGCCATCTCGGGATCGGTCATGATGGTCGCCGGGTTCGAGTTGAGAAGGACCACCTCGTACCCTTCCTCGAGAAGGGCCTTGCAGGCCTGGGTTCCCGAATAGTCGAACTCGCAGGCCTGGCCGATGACGATGGGACCGGAGCCGATGATGAGGATTTTCTTCAGATCGGTGCGCCTGGGCATGAACGGATCCCCTCTCCTACTCCCATTCGATGGTGCTCGGGGGCTTGGAACTGATGTCGTAGACCACCCGGTTCACGCCGCGAACTTCGTTGATGATTCTCGAGGAAATCCGGCCGAGGACGTCGTAGGGCACTTTGACCCAGTCGGCGGTCATGCCGTCCAGGCTCGTCACGATCCGGAGCGCGACGACATTGGCATAGGTTCTCTCATCGCCCATGACGCCGACGGTGCGGACGGGAAGAAGAACGGCGAAGGACTGCCAGATCTCGTCAAACCCCTCGTATTTCCTCATTTCCTCCTGTACGACCGCGTCGGCGTTTCTCAGGATCTCCAGGTTCTCCTCCGTCACCTCCCCGAGAATCCGGACGGCCAGCCCGGGACCGGGAAAAGGCTGGCGGTTGAGGAGCCGGTCCGGGAGCCCCAGTTCCCGGCCCAGCTTTCGCACCTCGTCCTTGAAGAGATACCGGAGCGGCTCCACCAGCTTGAGTTGCATGTCCTGGGGCAGGCCGCCCACGTTGTGATGGCTCTTGATGGTCGCCGAAGGCCCGCCGTGGGGGGACCGGCTTTCGATGACGTCGGGGTACAGGGTGCCCTGGGCGAGAAACCGGGCGTCCTCGACCTTCGACGCTTCCCGGTCGAAGATCTCGATGAAGGTCTCCCCGATGATTTTCCGCTTGTCCTCGGGATCGGTGACCCCTTTCAGGGCGTCGATGAAATCCTTCCGGGCGTCCACGATCTCAATCGGGAGAGGGTAATCCCCGGTGAAAAGGGAGCGGATTTCCTCCACTTCCCGGCCCCTGAGAAGGCCGTTGTCCACGAAGATGGCCTTCATGCGGTCGCCCACGGCCCGGTTGAGGAGCGCCGCGACGACGGAGGAGTCGACACCGCCGGAAAGGCCGCAGATGATGGTGGATGACCCCACGCGGCTTCGGATTTCCCGGACCGACTCGTCGATGAATTTCGACATGGTCCACCCGCCCCTGCAGCGGGCGACGGAATAGAGAAAATTCCGGAGAATCTCCATGCCCCGGGGTGTGTGGATGACCTCCGGGTGGAACTGGACCCCATAGATTTTTCTCTCGTCATCCCCCATGGCCGCGATGGGGCAGTTGCCCGTCCCCGCCAGGGCCCGGAATCCCCGAGGAAGCCCGACGACATGATCCCCGTGGCTCATCCAGACCTGGAGCTCCGAGTCCAAGTTCTCGAAAATCCCCTTCGCCTCGACGACATCGATCCGGGCAGGACCGTACTCGCCGCTTCGCCCTTTTTCCACCTTGCCCCCGAGTCCCCGTCCCAGAAGCTGCATGCCGTAGCAGATCCCCAGGATGGGAAGGGACAGGTCGAAGATCCGGGGATCGAGATCGGGATGGCCCGGGTGGAGAACGGAGGCGGGGCTGCCGGAGAGAATGACGGCCCTCGGGTTTTTTTTCATGAGTTCGTCGGCCGTCAAATCGTGGCGGACAAGCTCGCAGTAAACCCCGAGTTCCCGGACCCTCCGGGCGATGAGCTGGGTGTACTGGGACCCGAAATCGAATATGGCGACAAGTTCCGTCATCTTTCCTCTGTCCTTGGCATCATGGGGTTTCCATCATCCCCACGAACCGGTCGAAAAGGCAGCGGCCGTCGTGGGGACCCGGACCGGCCTCGGGGTGAAACTGGACGGAAAAGGCCGGGAGTCTCCGGTGCCGGAATCCCTCGACCGTTCCGTCATTCAGGTTGACGTGGGTGATTTCCACGTCCGCCGGATCAAGGGTGGCGGCATCGACATTGAACCCGTGATTCTGGACGGTGATCCCGATGACGTCGTTCTCCAGATCCTTGACGGGATGGTTTCCCCCGTGGTGCCCGAATTTCAGCTTGTAGGTCCGCCCGCCGAGAGCCAGGCCGAGAAGTTGCTGGCCGAGACAGATGCCGAACACGGGTACGGTTTCCGCAGCCAGGATCCCCCGGACCGCCTCCACGGCGAAATCCAGGGCCGCCGGGTCCCCCGGCCCGTTGGACAGGATAACCCCGTCGGGCTTCAGGTTCAGAACTTCCGCCGCCGTCGTCCGGGCCGGGACGACGAGGACGGAACAGTTCCTTTCCGCGAGCTGATCGAGAATGCTCCTTTTCACGCCGAAATCGAAGACGACCACGGTGCGCTCGTTCCGAAGAGCGTACTCGTAGGGCCTTTCACAGGAGACTTCCGTCACCAGATCTCGTCCCACCAGCCCGGGGGAACGGCGGGCCTTTCCCACCAGCGTCACCGGGTCTCCATCGACGGTGGAGAGAATGGCCTTCATGGCGCCGGCCAGGCGGATGTGCTTCGTCAGCGCCCGGGTGTCGATTCCCTGGATGCCGAGAACGCCGTGGCTTTTCAGGTAGCTGTCGAGATCCGATTCGGAACGCCAGTTGCTGACCACGGGGCTCAACTCGCGGACGGCGAATCCGCTGAGCCAGAGCTTCCGGGACTCCTCGTCCTGGCGGTTCACCCCGTAATTGCCGATGAGGGGATTGGTCATCGTGACGATCTGCCCCCGGTAGGAAGGATCCGTGAGCACTTCCTGGTACCCCGTGAGGCTCGTGTTGAACACCGCTTCGCCGAAGCACTCCCCTTCCGCGCCGAAGGAAAGACCCTCGAAAATCCTGCCGTCTTCCAGTGCGAGATACGCTTTCATGTCCGATAAGGTTTCCCTTCAACAGCGACGGTTTCGCCAGGCGCCGGCAGGCGAAATCCCGGTTTTCCCCCCTGACCCGGCAGGCGGGCCGTCCTGAAAAAAACGCCGATCCGAATCCTGCCGCCCCCGGCCCTCCCATGAGTCCTTCCCGGAAACGTCGCCTTTGCCTGTTTTCCCGGGGCCACCGGGAATTCCCGGAAAATCGCTACTTATACCACGAAGCGCCGTCCTTTTCTACTCTTCTTCCATGCCCGCGCCGCAGCAGGGGAACCAGTTCTTTTCAAAGGACGCCGGGATGGCCGTGGGATAGTCCCCGGTGAAACAGGCCGTGCAGTAGTCGCCTCTTTCCGGAACGGCGTCGAGCATGCCGTCCACGGTGAGATACGCCAGGGAATCGGCCCCGATATACCGACAAATCTCCTCCACGGGGTGGAAGGCGGCGATGAGTTCCTCCTTCCTGGAAATATCGATCCCGTAATAGCAGGGGGAAATAATGGGAGGGGAACTGACCCGGACATGGATTTCCGACGGGCCGGCCTTCCGGATGAGCCGGACCAGTTTTTTGAGCGTCGTCCCCCGGACGATGGAATCCTCCACGAGAACCACCCGCTTGTTCTTCAGCACGCCCGAAACGGGGTTGAACTTGACCTGCACGTCCAGGTCCCGTTCCTTCTGATCGGGGGCGATGAAGGTCCGGCCCACGTAGTGATTGCGGATGAGCCCCAGCTCGAACCGAAGTCCCGAGGCCTGGGCGTATCCCAGCGCCGCCGTGTTTGCCGAGTCGGGGACGGCGATGACGATGTCCGCCGCCGCCGGGGCCTCCAGGGCCAGCTTTTTCCCCAGGGTACGCCTGACCTTGTCGACTTTTTCATCGAAGATGATGCTGTCGGGACGGGAAAAGTAAATGAATTCGAAAACGCAGAAAGCCCGCCGGCCCGCCGGCGGAAGACGGAGGGACCGCACGCCGCCCCCGTCGATGACGACCACCTCCCCCGGTTCGACGTCCCGGACGTATTCGGCGCCGAGGATGTCGAAAGCGCAGGACTCGGACGCCACGAGGACGGCATCGCCGTGCCTGCCCAGGCACAGGGGCCGGAACCCGTGGGGGTCCCTGGCGGCGACCAGCTTCTCCGGTGTGAGAAAGAGGAAGCAGTAAGCGCCGACGAGCCTGGCAAGGCCGTCCCGGATCATTTCCTCGATGTCCCTCTTCCGGGACCGGGCGATGAGATGGAGAACGATCTCGCTGTCCGATGTGGTCTGAAAGATGGATCCCTTTTCCTCCATGGCCTTTCTCAGCTCATAGGCGTTCACCACGTTGCCGTTGTGGGCCGCGGCGATCTCCCCGCCCTTGAACCGGATGCGGAGGGGCTGGGCGTTGGTCAGCCCGGAAATGCCCGTTGTGGAGTACCGGTTGTGTCCGATGGCCGCCGGCCCGGTGAGATTCCGGAAGTCGCGGCCGTGAGCGAAAACGGAAGCGACGAGACCCGTCCCCCGGTGAAGATGGATGGTCCCGCCGTCCGCCGCGGCGATCCCCGTGCTCTCCTGGCCCCGGTGCTGGAGGGCGTAGAGGCCGAAATAGGTCTTGCCGACAGCCTCTTTATCCCCGAATATGCCGAAAACGCCGCAGAAATCCTTCAATCCCCGGGAAACCCCCGGGACGCCGCGAGAACCCTGGCAACCCATGGCGCTCCTTTCCTAGCGAAGCCGGACAAGCCTGTCGATGGCCTGATCCAGCCGTTCTTCCGGAAGAGTCAGGCTCATGCGGATGAAGCCCTCCCCGTTGGACCCGAAACCGACCCCCGGCGTGCACACGATACCACATTCTTTCAGAACCCGGGAAGCGAAGCCCATGGAAGAGGACCCTTCGGGAACCCTCATCCAGACGTAAAAAGTCGCCGCCGGCGCGGGGACATGCCAGCCCGCCGCCCCCAGGGCCGAAACGAACCGGTTCCGCCTGGCTTCGAAGACCGCCCTGATTTTTTCCGTGTCCTCGCCGCATTCCCGAAGAGCGGTCACCGCCGCCTCCTGGACGGGAAGGAAGATGCCCGAATCGAGATTCGTTTTCACCTTGGCCAGGGCGGCGATGACGTCCCGGTTTCCCACGGCGAAACCCACCCGCCACCCGGGCATGCAGAAGGTCTTGGAAAGGGAATGAAATTCCACGGCCGCTTCCTTCCCTCCCGGAACCTGGAGGATGCTCGGCGATTTCCGGCCGTCGAACACGATCTCCGAGTAGGCCGCGTCGTGGCAGACGACAAAACCGCCGGCCCGGGCGAGATGAACCACCTTCTCGTAATCCTCGAGCCCGGCCAGGGCCGTCGTCGGGTTGGAGGGGTAGTTGAGCCACAGCAGCCTCGTTTTCGCCGTCACCTGCTTTTCCAGGATTTCCATGTCGGGCCGGAACCCCTGGTCCTCCCGGAGGGGAAAATACCGGGCCGCGGCGCCGACGAGGGTCGCCCCGGCGGTGTAAACGGGGTACCCCGGGTCGGGGATGAGGACCTCTTCCCCTGCATTGACGAGGGCGAAATAGATGTGGCCGATGCCCTCCTTGGACCCGATGAGGGGAAGGATTTCCCTGTCCGGATCCAGGACCACGGCGAAACGCTTCTCGAACCACCCGGCGAAGGCCTCCCGCAGTTTCGCGATGCCGCTGTAGGAGGAGTAATGATGAGAGCCCCTTTCATGGACCGCCTCGGCAAGACGCCGGGCGACTTTCTCCGGCGGGGGGATATCGGGGTCCCCGACCCCGAGGTCGATCACATCCACCCCCCGGGAAAGGGCCTCGGCCTTCATCTCGTCGATCCGGGCGAAGAGATAGGGGGGCATGTTTCGAAGCCTGTCGGCCATGACGCCAGTCATCGCACACATCCTTTCATACCGTGATAAAGCCGTAATAAACCTTCTGGACCGGACCGGCCAGCCGGACCGACTCGAACCGGGAACCTCTCCTGTCGAAATTCACCCGGAGGGTTCCGCCGGCCATGTCGACACGGACGGGCGGGGATCCCCCGTTCACGCTTTCACTTGCCGCGATGGCCGACGCCACGGCCCCGGTGCCGCAGGCCAGGGTCTCATCCTCCACGCCCCTTTCATAGGTGCGGACGACGATGTGCCCCGGCCCGGCTGCTTCGACGAAATCCACGTTCGTCCCGGCGGCGCCGAATACAGGGTGAAAGCGGACCATCCGGCCGATCTTCCGGACGAATTCGCCCGCCACGTCTTTCAGGGGGACCCTGAATTCGGGTATCTGCTGGAGCGTGTCCATGAACAGGACGGCGTGAGGAACGCCCGAGTTGACGAAATGGGCCTGCAGGACCGCTTCTTTCCCCAGATCGACCGACAGGCCCTTCCTGGATTCGGTCACGTCGGTGAGACGGATCGTCACATCCCGGCCGCTCACCTCCCCCTCGATCATTCCCGCCAGGGTTTCAAAGGTCATGTTTTGCCCCGCCAGGCCGTTTTCCACGGCGTAGGCGGCGGCACAGCGGGCGCCGTTTCCGCACATTTCGGCCTCGCTGCCGTCGGCGTTGAAAATCCGAAGCCGGAAATCCCCCCGGCCGCCGGCCTCGAGAACGAGCAGACCATCAGCGCCGATACCCGTCCTGCGACGGCACCACAGGCGGGCCTCTTGCCGCCACCCCCTTTTCAGGGCGCCCTTCACATCGCTCATGACGATGAAATCGTTCCCGTGACCGCACATCTTGGTAAACGGAATGGCACCGTTCCCTTTGTCGTTCAAAGCGTTTTTCTGAGGCATTTTTTCCGTTCCCGTGCCGGGGTGCCGGGGGTTCCGTCCCTCCCCGTTTGCCGTCTTCGTTTGCAAACACTGTGCCTCAAAATAACATACCAAAATCATTAAACTATCTGCTCTCGACCGGCTCCGGGCAGAAACAGGGCGTCAAAAACATACATCCTTGTAGGATTTCGTCATGGATCGTTACCGGCCTGTTGCATCTCCCGGACTTTTCCGCTTTTTCGTGGGGGATAGGAACCTCTTTTCCGGGTTTCGTAATTTCGCGATTTGATAATTGACAGCAGGACGGGAATCTGCCATTTTGGGACAAATAAAAATTACGAAAGGGCAAAACCGTCGAAAGGCGGTGACGCAAAGCTACGGGTCTAAAGCCGAGGGGCCATGATCGCCGGGTTGCCGAATAATTCAGAAACGGATGCCTTTGCGTGCCGGAGCACAAAGGCATTTTTTTGTTTTCCGTGCCTGGTTCCGGCCTCCCGAAGAAAAACCCGCCGCAGCTTCCGCGTGACCCTTTCAAACCGGTTCGGTGTTCCGTTAGACGACGGAGAACTTCTTCAGTATTTTTCAACAGGAAAGGAGAACAGGGCATGAAGAAAGCGGCAGGAATTATGGCGGTTTTGTTTTTCTCCCTCGTCATCGCCACGGCGGCCCCGGCACAGCCCACCACCGGCGAGTGGACCCTGGGAAGCGAAGGAGCGGTGGCCGGCACATGGTACGAATACTTCTTGGGCGGTGGAGAAGGACAGGACGGGAACGAGTTGGAAGCAATTGGAGACGGTTTTGAGCTTTACGGCGCGTCCCTGGATGAGGTGGAAGAAACCGGGCCTGGTTCATACAAGACGCTGTATGTCGACGGAACGCTGGTTCTTGAAAATTCGATCGAGCTTCCGTGGTATAATGATTTAAGTTCGGATGGGACATTATTCGAGTTTCTCCTTGATCCCATCGTTGTTTACACAACCAAGACGGATGATCCCCCCAACCTTTCATTCACCATCGAAGCCAGCGGGGCGCTCCAGAATGACCCGGGGTACAGGATTGAACTGTCAGCCTCCTATAGCGGGGTGCCCGATCTCATCTTAGACGATCAGGAAACAATCATCGGCATGTCCGATTTTCTCGAAACGGTAACCGGCGAAATTTACCAACTCGTCCCTGTTGTTGTGGACATCAAGCCCGGTTCCGATGTCAACCCGGTGAACGTGAAAAGCCGGGGCGTTCTTCCCGTGGCCCTCCTCGGTTCGGAAGATTTCGACGTCCGGACCGTCGATCCCGCTTCCATCCGCCTGGCCGGCGTGGCGCCCCTCCGTTCCGCTTACGAGGATGTCGGCGCTCCGGGAGAACCTCTGCCCGAGGTCACGGAACAGCGATTGATCGCTTACGCGACGGACGGCTTCGAAGACCTGACGCTCAAATTCGACACCCAGGCGATCCTCGCCGCCCTGGACCTGGAGACCCTGAACGACGGCGATCTGGTGAGCCTGACCCTGGAAGGGCGTTCTTACGCGACTGATGGTAATTCCCGATTCGTGGGTTCCGACACGATCACCATTCTCAAGAAGGGCCAGTCCCGCATGAACGGACTGATTCAGAACAAAAACGAAGACGAAGACTCTGAAGAGGATCCAACGTCCGAGGACGAGAAAAAAGACAAGGACGAAAAGGAAAACCGGGGAAAGAAAAAATAGCGATCCTTCGGACGGATCGACGGGACTAAGAAACGGGGGACCGACAAGAAAACATTTCTCCTCTCTGTGGCATTCCTCCTCCTTCGGAAAGGCGGGTTTCGTGAACGCGAAACCCGCCTTTTTCTTTCCCTTTGACCAGCCGGGAATACCCGTGATACTGTTTGAAACAAATCGGCCGAGGACCGAAGGCCCGCATGATAAATTCGGTCCCTGCGGAGAAAACAGGAGGTGCATCATGGATTTGTTCGAAGCCCTTGCGAACCGGAGAAGCTGCCGGAAATTTTCCCCCGAGCCGGTGACGGAAGAAGCCCTCGCCAAAATCCTGGAAGCGGCCACCCTGGCCCCCTCGCCGGCCAACAACCAGCCCTGGGAATTCATCGTCATCCGGGACGCCGGAATCCGGGACCGGATCGCCGGGGCTTCCGACGCCTGCAAGGTGAAGCTCCTGGAAAAGAGCGGATGGAAGTGGCTTGAAAAATACTCCCTGACCTTTCTGAAGGAAGCTCCCCTTTTGATCGCCGTCGTCGGGAACCCCGGGAAATCGGGAGCGGACATGTTCCTGGAGGAAGGCGCCGGCCTGGGATACCAGCAGGCCTGCGCGGCGGCGATCCAGAACATGCTTTTGGCCGCCTGCGGCCTCGACCTGGGAACGCTCTGGTTCACCCTGTTCGAAAAAAGGGACCTCCGGGCCATCCTCGGCATCGATGAAAAGAAAGACCCGGTCGCTCTCGTCTGCCTGGGGAAGCCCTCGGGAACGCTCGCTAAAACGCCCCGCAAAAAGGCAAGCGAAATGACCACATATCTCTAAAGGGCCACACCCGGCTGCCAACACCTGCCAACTCGTGCCAACCATTTTCCCGCCAACAGGCGGGGTCTTTGTTCCCTCCTTAAACATAATAATTAATAATTACAGTAATATATAAAATAGCACGCATTTTGCTTGCTCCGTCCTGCAGGATCGTTTTCCGGTCCCCAGCCATTCCTGTTCAGGAAAGGAAAAGGCAGCCATGATCAACCGGCCTATGCTTTACGAGAGGTGTTTTGTAGCAGCCCCCCGGGAAGCCGCCCGTGGCAACGCTCCCAAAAAGCCTATCATTTCAAATCAAGCTGACAGGAGGTCATAAAAATGGATTGTCTTCTCAGAATCAACATGGGGTCCCCGGGAGGACCCGCCGTGTCCCGGAACGGAATGGACGATTACGCCGGCCTGGGCGGCCGGGGCCTCACATCGGCCCTCATCGCCCGGGAGGTGCCGCCGCTCTGCCACCCCCTGGGGCCGGAAAACAAGCTGGTCATCGCGCCGGGTCTTCTGAGCGGCACCTCCGCCGCCATGTCGGGGCGGCTCTCCATCGGGTGCAAGAGCCCCCTGACGGGAACCATCAAGGAATCGAACGCCGGGGGCCAGCCGGCCCAGGTCCTGGCGAGGCTGGGATACGGCGCCGTCGTTCTCGAGGGGGTGCCCGCCGGTGACGATCTGTACAAGATCGTCATCGACAGGGACGGAGCCCGGATCGAGATGGACAACGCCCTCAAGGGCCTTCCGAACTATGACCTCATCGAAAAAATGAAGGCGCGCTATGGAGACGGGATCTGCTGCCTGTCCATCGGCCCCGCCGGCGAAATGCGAATGGGTGCCGCCTCCATCGCCTGCACGGACATGGAGCTCCGGCCGACCCGGCACGCCGGGAGAGGCGGTGTCGGGGCCGTCATGGGCTCGAAGCGGGTCAAGGTCATCATCCTCGACGAAGGGAAAACGGCAACACGGGAACCGGCGAATCCCGCGGAATTTCGAAGGGCGAACAAGACCTTCGTGGAAGGCCTTCGAAGCCATCCCGTCACCGGTGAGGCTCTCCCGGCTTACGGGACCAACGTACTGGCCAACGTCATCAACGAAGCGGGCGCCTACCCGACGCGCAATTTCCGGCAGGGCCGTTTCGAAGAGGTCTCCAAAATCAGCGGCGAATACCAGGCGGACCTGGAGACGCGCCGGGGAGGCTCGGCCACCCACGGATGCCATCGCGGCTGCACCATCCGTTGTTCCGGGATCTACGTCGACAAAAACGGCCGCTACGTGACCAAGCAGCCCGAATATGAAACGGTCTGGGCCCACGGGGCGAATTGCGGCATCGACGACCTGGACACCATCGCCATGCTCGATTTTCTCGACGACAACTACGGCCTCGACACGATCGAGACGGGTGTTTCCATCGCCCTGGCCATGGAAGCCGGGATCATCCCTTTCGGAGACGGGGCGGGCGCCATCGATCTGATCCACCAGGTGGGAAAGGGAACGCCCCTGGGGCGCATCCTGGGAAACGGAGCGGAAGTCACGGCCCGGTGTTTCGGCCTCGACAGGGTGCCGGCAGTCAAGGGGCAGGCCCTGCCGGCCTATGATCCCCGGGCCATCCAGGGTATCGGCGTCACCTATGCCACGAGCACCATGGGGGCGGACCACACGGCGGGCTATGCCATCGCCACGAACATCCTCAAGGTCGGCGGCTTCGTCGATCCCTTGAAAACGGAGGGACAGATCGCGCTCTCCCGTAACCTCCAGGTCGCCACGGCGGCCGTCGATTCCACGGGGATGTGTCTTTTCATCGCTTTCGCCGTCCTGGACCAGCCGGAAACGTTCCAGGCCCTCATCGACATGATCAACGCCTTTTACGGGCTTTCCATGACCGGGGAGGATGTGGCGAACCTGGGCAAAAGGATCCTCGAGATCGAGCGGGATTTCAACCGCCGGGCCGGGTTCAACGGGGAGCACGACCGGCTTCCCCGCTTTTTTCACACACAGCCCCTGGAGCCCCACGGAACGACATTCATGGTCGGTGACGAAGATCTTGACAAGGTGCACAATGGTTGAGAACAGGTTTGCGGACGCTTCCCCGTTGCCCGGGGGCGAATGGAAAAGCCCAGCGAGAAAACGGGAAGAACCCCGTCTGTCTCGCCCCTTTGAAAGAAAGACGGGGCCGCCCGGCGCGGCCAGGGATGAAGGAAAAGCCACGGCCCTTCGGGTCTCCTCTCTTTTGATCACGGCAAAACCGGAAAGTGCGAGAGATTTCCTGCCTCTCCTCCGGGAGGGATTTCTCTGCCAAGTGGACCCGGGGAAAAGCGTCTTTCACTTTCTCCGGGAAAGGCTCGGCATTCAAGACCTGGGGGAGGCGGCCTCCATGGGCGACATCACCGTGAATGAAATCCCGGCGGATGACGGGCCGTTTCGGGAAGAAACCAAAAGGGAGCGTGAAAACGAGCCCCCCGGCCTCGTGTATGTCAGGATCCTCGACACGGGCTCCGTCAGCCGCTTCTTTTCGATTCTCCGGCGGGGGATTCTCATCGAAAGCGCCGCCGTGGATGCTTTCTTCGCGGAAAGAAGGGACAGTATCCACGCAATGATCGAAAAAGCGGCTGTCAGCGGGATCGACGAAGAACCGGGCAGGCTTGCCGATTCCGCCCTGACCGACATCTGCGATCTCGTTCATCTTGTCGTGCGGGGGTCTCATCCCGGTGAAACCTGACCGGTTGCCCGGCGGCGGAGGGCGGAACCCGTGTTGAAGCTGTGCCGTAAACGCCAGCGCCTGGCTGTCCGTCATCCCTTTCTTCCCCCGTTCATTCGGCATCCATGAACGGGATGGGTAAGCCGCTGCAAACGAAGTTGAACGCACCGGAAGGAGACAGGTCTTGTTTCTTTTTGTGGAATGGATGAGAGAAAACGAAATCGAAACCGAACCGGCTCCCGGTTGTCCCGAAACGGGGAAGGGACAGCGGAAAGGGCAACAAGGGGATCTCCCATGGACGGACCCGACTTCCGGTGAAATGCCGCTGGAAACGGATTTTCCCCTGATCGGCTCTCAAATGATCTATTTACTCAACCTTCTCGGCATCGAGAATTCATTGAAAAACAAAAAGCGCTGATCCCGATGGGTATGGACACTGTAACCCGCAGGTGACCCTTCGCCGCCGGTCTTGTCCGGAGCCCCCTCCCCGTCCCGTTCCGCCCTTCTCTTTTAAATTTACAAGCCTGAAAAAATATCCTAAACTGAAATAATAAAACGGGGCAGGAAAGGAGGATCATCATGACCTACGTCAGAGACATCCTGAACGGCAAGAGCAAGGAAGTTCATTCCATTTCACCGGACGCGACGGTGTACGATGCCCTCAAGGAGATGAGCGACAGAGAAATCGGGGCGCTCATCGTCATGAAAGGAGAAAAGGTCGTCGGCATCATTTCAGAGCGGGATTACGCCCGTAAGATCATTCTCAAGGGAAAATCATCGAAAGAGACGATGGTCAAGGAAGTCATGTCCTCGACCCTCATCAACGTGAAGCCGGAGAACTCCGTGGAGGAGTGCATGATTCTCATGACGGGCAAGCACGTGCGGCACCTCCCCGTCTTCGACAAGGGGAAATTCGTCGGCATCGTCTCCATCGGTGACGTCGTCAAATCCATCATATCCAAGCAGGAGATGCTCATCGAGCAATTGAGCAACTACATTTCAGGAAAATACTGATGACCATCCCGGGGATCCCGGCCGCCCGGGCCGGGATCTTCATTCCGCCGGCCGATATAGAAGACCGGATCAACCCGGCGGAACGGGTCATCTCTTCAAGCCTCCCCGGCTATCCCGGCTAATTTTCTCATTGTGTCACCCCTCATGCCCTCCATCTCCAGGGTCTTCACCGCCTCGAGCCGCGCCGCCGGAAAGCCACTGCGCCGGTTCGAATCGTCTTGTTTCGAACTGAAGCGTGGGGTGGACGATCCCGTGGCGACGAAAGAGGATTTCCCGGATATTTTCCGCCAGCCGGTCCACGTCGCTGAGCATCCGGTCGGAAACCACGACATGGGCGGCCAGGGCGATCTCATCTTCGGAAATAGGCCACACATGAATGTGGTGGACATCATCGACCGGCCCGGAACGGAGAATCGTTTCCCGAATCTCCCCGATGTCGAGACCGGGAGGAACCGCGTTCATGAGCACCTGAACCGCCTCTTTCAGGATTCCCCAACCACTGTAGAGGATGACGATGACGATGACCCACGAAACCACCGGGTCAAGCCGGTACCAGGGCTTGAAGATCCAGAGGACACCGAGGGCGGCCACGGCCAGCGACGTCATGGCATCGGCCATCATGTGCAGGAAGACGCCCCGGATGTTGAGACTGGAACGGGCCCCGGGATGAAGAATCGCGACGGAAACCATGTTCGCCGCGAAGCCGAGGAACGCGGCGGCCGCCACGATGGTTCCCCGAACGGGCCGCGGGTCCTGAAAGCGATCCCACGCCTCGAGGGCGATGTAGAGGCACGCACCATAAAGAAGGACCGTGTTGAGGATCGCTGCGAGAACCTCGACCCGCCGGTACCCGAAGGTCAGTTTCGGCGTTGACGGCTTTTCACCCACCCGGTGGGCAATGTAACCGATCAGCGTCGCGGTGAAATCGCCCAGGTTGTGAAGGGCGTCACTGATAAGGGCGACGCTTCCCGCGACAACACCGGCGACGATCTGCACGGCGGGGATGACGAGATTCATCGCCATGGTCACCACGAGGCGCCGGCTGATTGACGTGACAGAAAAACTCATCCCGGTCCTCGTTTCCGATCCAAAGGATCTTAACGCATCAGATCTTTTTATGATGACATGAATCCCCGGAAAGAATCAACCGGGGGAGACGGCGAATGGCCTCACATTAAATTTTACCGAAGGCGGTGGTTCAAGGAACTCGGCATCATGTATTCATGAGGCAACGGGATGAAACACCCCTGCATCGCAGTCCCATGGAACAGCCGTTTCCGGCAGACGACAGGGGTTCCCGGCATGGGTGACAGCAGCGGGAAACAAAAGCGAAATTGGCTGCGGCCGCAGGATAAAAAACAATCGATTCGTCACCCCCCCCAAAAAAAACTTGACAAGATGGACGGTGAGGCGTATTTGTCAACTTACCGACCGACCGTTCTACGAAGGAACATTGTTATGGCGGAACTCCCCAGCGACATGAAAAACAAAATCAAGGACATCGCCATCCAGCTCATCTACCAGAAGGGATACCACGCCTGCAGCATCAGCAACATCGCGGAAAGGGTCGGCATCCAGAAATCGAGCATCTACTATCACTACCTGAACAAGGAAGAACTCCTCTACGGTATCGTCAAGGACACCATGGAGGATCTGAACGAGAGCCTCGCGGAGAGCCTGGAAGGCGTCGAGGGCACCGAGATGCGCCTCAAGGCGCTCATCCGGAACCACCTGGCCTTCCACATGGACCGCCAGAAAGAAGTCATCATCTCGGACTCGGAGATGCGGGGCCTTACGGCGGACAACTTGAGATCGTACATCAGGCTTCGCGATGAATACGACAGGAAGGTGAGAGACATCATCGAGCAGGGGGTTAACGAAGGGATATTCATCAACAAGGACCCCCGGGTCGTGGCCAATGCCATCATCACCCTGTGCACCCAGACGTCCACATGGTTCAACCCCCTGGGGCACCTCTCGAAAGAGGAGGTCATCGACATCTACACAAAGTTTATTTTTGACGGATTGAAGGTTAACAAATAAATTTTTGCCTATTTAACTAACGACCGGTCGTTAATATAGGGGTGGATTCGCCAAAAAAACGGCCCGCGGCAGGTCCTTCAAGTGTTTCGAGCCCAACCAGGGCTTCCCCTTTTCGGGCAGCCTTAGAATATGCAACTGGAGGTTATTGCAATGGAAGGGACAGTCAGTGCTTTACAGCCAAAAAAGGAAAAATCCGTGCTCTACAGCCGAAAGGGGAATGTTGGTTTCATCACTTTCAACAGGCCCCACCGGCTGAACGCCATCAACGAGGGGTTTCTCGACGACTTCATGGCCGCCCTGATCAAGGCCATGGAGGACGATGAAGCCGTCACGGTCATCATGACCGGCGCGGGAAGATCTTTCTGTGCCGGCGAAGACCTGAAAGAAACATCCTCCGGGAAGAGCTTCGAGAAATGGATCAAGGAAGCGGACAAGCTCCAGGACGTCCAGAGGCTCACCTTGAGACTGAACAAACCGCTCATTGGGATGGTTCGGGGCTATGCCGTCGGCGGTGGATGCGAGTTCGCCCTGAGCTGCGACTTCCGGGTCGCCGATGAAACGGCCAAGTTCGGGTTTCCTGAAACGGGGATCGGCCTGACCATCACCCAGGCCGGAACGAAGCTCCTGTCGCAGATCGTCGGCCTGGGCAAGGCCAAGGAACTGGCCTTCACAGGCGAGTTCATCGATGCCTCTGAAGCACTCCGGATCGGGATGGTCAACTACGTCTTTCCCGCCGCTGAACTGGAGGAGAAAACCCTGGCCATCTGCGAGACCATCGGTAAGCGATCGCCCCTTTCCCTGCGGTTGACCCGATCAGCCATCGATCAGGGCCTGCACTGCAGCTTCGAGCAGATTCTGGAGATCGAGGCGGCCCATCTCATGGCCGTCGGCGGCGGCGGAAACGAAAAGACGTTTCTCGAAAGGAGGATGAAAGAGCACGGAATGAAGAAAGACTGATTCATGGAGCGGTTTTTTTTGACCATGTCGTCTACCGACCGTTCGGTATTTTCGCGATTTCATCGAGAACTTCACTGGCGGGCTATAAGACGGCAAAACTGAAAACACAACGATTACAGGAAGGTATCACCTCTTGATTTATCGTTCAATTTAAATAAGAATCCCGCTTCGGTGAAAGGAGACCTTGGTTTTATGCAAAACAATAACGGAGCAAAATTATGGATGATCATCATGTTCGGTGTGGCCGTATTTTCCATGCACTTCGGAGCGTCCTGCATGCTCTGGCCGGTGACCTGGGGACAGCAGAGCGGAAGCTCGGTCCTGCCGGCGGCCCTGGGAATCATGATCACGGCCATCATTTTCCCCTTCCTCGGATACCTGGCCATCGTCCGCGGCGAAGGCTCCTTCTACACGCTGGCCAGCCGCATCAATGAAAAGTTCGCCTTTATCTTCGGCGGCCTCACGGTGGCCGTCCTCGGGCCCCTTTTCGTGATTCCCCGGATGAGCGCCGCCTCCTGGGACGCCATCTGCAAGATTGGGAACTGGAATTCCGACCAGATGATCCCCGCCCTGATCTTCGCCGTCGTCTACTATCTCATCACTTACTGGTTCCTCTTCAAGCTCGAGGAAGTCCTCCCCAAGATCGGGAAATTCCTTGTCCCGGTTCTCGTGGTAACGATTGTGGCCGTGGTGGCCAAGTCCCTGCTCAGCCCCCTCTCCGAATGGATGCCCAAAATGTACCCGGAGGGCGGCTTCGCCTACGGGTTCATTAACGGGTACCAGACCATGGACCTGCCGGCGGCCCTGATTTACGGTGTCATCATCATCGCTGACCTGAAGGCCAACAAGATGGAAGGACGTAAACTGAGCAAGGGCCTTCTCATGGTCGGGGCTATCGGGTTCGGTGTCCTGGCGGTGAGCCATTTTCTGCAAATGCTCGTCGGGGCTTCCACGGGATATCTCTTTCAAGACGTGACCTATGCGAAGCTCTATGCGACCATCATCCTTCAGCTCTGGGGTGTCGTGGGCGGAACGGTGTTCAACATCGCCCTTTTCCTGGCGGCTCTGACCAGCGCCGTCGGTCTTGCCGCCGGCACGGCCGCCTATTTCGAGGAAGCCAGCAACAAGAAGTGGTCCTACCGGAACGTGGCCATCGTCACGCTCGCCATCAGCGCCCTGATCAGCTCCTTCGGCCTGACGACGATCATCAAGCTGACCGCCCCCATCCTGAGCCTCGTCTATCCCCCCTGCATCGCCCTCGTCCTCGGCTACGTCATCCTGGGGAACCGTAACTACGGGACCATCGGCGGGGCCACCATCGTCGCTTTCGCCTGGGGCGTTCTCGACTGCCTCATCGGCTACCTGGACATCGCCTCCGTGAACACGGCGGGCATCAAGGCCCTTTACAATCTCATGCCCGGCGCCGCATACGGCCTGGCGTGGCTTATTCCGACGGCCATCGGAGCGGCGGTCGGCTATTATCTCTACGACAAGAAGAAAGTATTGGCTCTCGGCACGGCTGCCTGAAACCGGCCCCGAGCATCAACGACAAACCACCCCCCGGGCATCCCATGAGGATGCCCGGGGAGATCAACCCATGAAGGAGGTTATTATGGGTGGCGCACTTGAAGGAGTCCGGATCATCGACCTGACTCATGCCTACAATGGTCCTTTCTGCACCATGCAGCTGGCCGATCACGGCGCGGAGGTCCTGAAAATCGAAAAACCCGGCATCGGCGACATGACCCGGGAATGGCCGCCGATCAAAAACGGTGAAAGCGGCTACTACGCGGCCATCAACCGGAACAAGAAGAGCATCAGTCTCGACATCACGAAAGACAAGGGAAAAGAAATATTCAAGAAGCTCGTCAAAACGGCGGACGTGGTGGTGAACAACTTCAGACCGGGAACCATGGACCGCCTGGGTTTCGGGTTCGATGTTCTGAAGGCGATCAACCCCCGCATCATCCTGGCCGAAAGCTCCGGCTTCGGTCAATACGGGCCCATGAAAGACCGGGCCGCTTATGACGTCATCGCCCAGGCCATGGGCGGCCTGTGTGAAATCACGGGATCTCCCGACGGCCCCCCCATGAAGGCCGGCCCCGCCATCGCCGACAATTACACGGGCACGTACCTCGCCCTGGGCATCTGCATGGCCCTTTACAAGCGGGAGAAAACAGGGGAAGGCCAGAGAGTGGACGTGGCCATGCTCGACACGATCTTTTCCATCCTGGAAAACGCCCTGCCCATCTACGCCGTCAAGGGAGACAGCCTGAGCCGGGTGGGATACGTCGACCCGGCCACGAGCCCCTATGATCTCTACCCATGCCGGGACGGGCACGTGGTCATCGCCGCTGCGAACAACAACACCTTCAACCGGCTCTGCGAGGCCATGGGCCAGGCGGACCTGCCCAATAACGGCAAATTTTCCAACAACGATCTCCGGTGTACCAACAGAACCGAGCTGACGGCCATCATCCGCGAATGGACCACGGCGAGGCTGAGGGAGGAGGTCGAGGCCTGTCTCAGTGAAAAGGGCGTTCCCGTCTCCTCCATCTACACCATCGATCAGATTGCCAGTCACCCGCAGATCGAAGCACGGGAAATGCTCGTTGAAATCAGTCACCCCATCATGGGCCCCCTGAAAATCCAGGGCGTGCCCATCAAAATGTACGGAACGCCGGGCGGGGTCCGGGAGTCCTCCCCGCTCCTCGGCGAACACACGGAAGCGGTCCTCGGGTCCGTCGGCATCAGGCCGGAGGAACTGAACGGTCTGAAGGAAGAAGGGATCGTCTGATCGACGGAAAATGAAAGCCCTGGTTTTGAAGCAGAAACCGGCAACGGCGTTTCAGAAGACCCCTTTTGAGATGTTTCACAAGCCCATCCACGGGTGGATTCGGGGATTGACCCGTCGTCCAGCGCGGGACGTGGCGGCCTCCCTCCCCTCCTGAAAAGAAATTTCCCCGAATCCACTTTTCCTATCACCTGGGAGCCGGTCCCTTGAAAGGACCGGCTCCCGGGCTTTAACGCACGAAAATCCCGTTCTCCCAGGCCAGGACAACAGGACCACGTTCCTCCTTTTTCCTGAATATCCCCCGGGGCGGAAGGATGACGGGCAGCATTTGCCGTTCATGAATTCTTCATTCCGTGATATGGTCTCTCTCCGGTGAGAAGGCCCGAAGGGAATCCCGGAAAGCCTTCCCTGGCGAAAGCGCTCGATATGACTCCATGAAGGGAAAAGGATTCCCGGCACCGGTCCCATGGAAACGAAGGTAAAGGAAAACAGGGAAACGGGAAAGCGCCTGTTTCTGCTTTTAGCGGCAGCCCTGGCTTCGGCCGCCCTTTTGCTCGGAGCATACCTGTGGCATCTTTCCGCCGTCATCGACAAACGCTTTTCCACCCGCCGATGGAGCGTCCCCTCCACGATTTATTCGGACAGCACGCTCCTTTTTCCGGGCCAGAGGATCAACGAAGAAACCCTGAAGGAAAAGCTTCGGCGCCTGGCCTATCGGACCGTGGCGGCCGAACCCGGCCGGATGGGAGAAATGCGCTGGCAGGGAAATCTTCTTGAAATCTTTCTCCATGATCTCGACATGCCGTCGAAACGGCGAGACGGATTCCCCGTGAAAATGGACATCCAAGACAGGGAGATTTCGTCCATTGTCCGAACCGACACCGGCGAAACCCTGTCCCTCCTGGAAATCGAACCGGAGGAGATCACCCTCCTCTTCGGTGCCGAACGGGAGCAGCGTGAACTGGTGTCCATCAACCAGGTGCCCGCCCATCTCAAATACGCCGTGATCGCCGCGGAAGACAGCCGTTTTTACGAACATCACGGGTTCGACGTCCGGGGAATACTTCGCGCCCTTTACACGAATATCCGCCACGGGGAGGTCCGCCAGGGAGGATCCACGCTGACCCAGCAGCTCGTCAAGAATTATTTTCTCACGCCGGAGCGGACGTTGAAACGAAAGCTCAAGGAATTTTTCATGGCCGTCGCCATGGAACTCACATACAACAAGGACGAAATCCTCGAAATATACTTGAACGAGATCTATCTCGCCCAGAAGGGGTCCATCGCCGTCTGCGGCGTCGGGGAGGCCTCCCGCTTCTATTTCGGCAAATCCGTGGAAAGGCTCTCCCTGTCCGAGGCCGCCGCGATGGCCGGGTTGATCAAGGGCCCCAACCGCTATTCCCCTTATGAAAACGCGAACCGATGCCGGGAACGGCGGGACTGGGTTCTCCGGGAACTCCTTTCCAATGGCTGGATCTCTCCCGAGGCATGTGACGAGGCGCTGGCGGCACCGGTGGAACCGGCGGGCTATGCCGCCTACGGGAAAAAAGCCCCCTACTTCATCGACTATCTTGTCAGCCAGCTCCCGGTCTATTATGACCCCGATGATCTCTCTTCCCGGGGGCTTTCCCTTTTCACGACCCTGGACACGCAGGTCCAGACAGCGGCGGAGGAGGCTCTGGATGCGGGATTGAGGCAATTGGAAAGAAACAATCCAGCGCTGAGGCGCCGGGAGGACGGGGAGAAACTTCAGGGCGCCGTTGTCGTCATGCAGCCCCGGACAGGCTACATCCTGGCCATGGCGGGCGGGCGGGATTACACCGCAAGCCAGTTCAACCGGGTCACGCAGGCGAAACGGCAGCCGGGAAGCGCCTTCAAACCCTTCGTGTACCTCACCGCCCTGGACCGTTTCACCCCATCCTCCGTTCTGTCCAACGAACCGAGATCTTATGACATGGACGGCCGGACCTGGCAGCCGAGAAACACCCATCCCGTGGCCGAGGACGGCCTGACCCTGAGACGGGCCCTGGCCGTGTCGGACAACCTGGCAACGGTCGATCTGGCGGTGAAAACGGGCCTTCTGAGGATCATGAACACGGCCATGAACTTTCGATTTTCAACTCCCCTCAAGCCCTGGCCGTCCCTCGCCCTGGGGGCGTTCGAGGTCATTCCTCTCGAATTGGCCCGGGCCTTCTGCACCTTCGCCGCCGAGGGCGTTCAGCCAAACCCTCTTTTCATGCGTGCCCTGGTGGATGAAAAGGGAAATCTCCTGGAAAAACGGCACCTGAAGATCGAGAGACGGGTTTCACCGGAAAAGGCCTATGTGATGAATTCTCTTCTCCGGAGCGTCGTGACCGAGGGAACGGCCCATTCCCTTCTTTCCATGGGAATCTCCTTCCCCGCGGCGGGAAAAACGGGAACGACGAACGACAACCGGGACGCCTGGTTCGTCGGATACACGCCGGACATCCTGGCCCTGGTCTGGGTGGGATTCGACAACGGCGACCCCGTCCACGCCGAGGGCTCGGTGGCTGCCCTTCCCATCTGGGCGGACCTGATGAAGTCGATTCCCCAATACATATCGGGCCGCTGGTTTCGGCAGCCCCCGGGCGTGGTCACCCGGACAGTCTGCCGGGAGAGCGGGAGGCTGGCGGTTCCGAACGCCTGTCCCGAAACGGTGACGGAAGTCTTTCTTTTGAAAAACGCGCCCGGTGAATCCTGCCCGGTTCACCGGTACGGCCACGCCGGCGGAATGGGCGGGGGGGTGCCATGGTGAGGAACACCCTGAACGGCCCCCGCTGCCTGCTTTTTCTCCTTCTCCTTCTTCTGTGGGTTCATGTCACGGGGTGCCCGGCCCCCGTCCGCATCCCCCCCGGGACGGTCCCCGCGACAAAGGTTCCGCCTTCCGAGGGAAAACGCCCTGATGCGCCCGAAGACCCGAGAACGCTGGCCGCCATGAACCTGACGGAGCAGGGGCGGATACTCCTGGAAAGGGGCCGCGTCGACGAAGCCATGAGCCTCTTCGAGCGGGCCACGAACATCTCGCCGGCGAACGGGTACAACTGCTTTTATCTCGCCGAGGCCTGGATCCTCAAAGGCGACCCTTACCAGGCCGAGGAATGGAACCGGCTGGCGGAGATTTATCTCCGGGAGGACGGTGCCTGGATGGAGAAGGTCCTCGCACAAAAGAAGCGAATCAAAAAAGGGGGAAAAGGGTTTTCCCCGTGAGTTGCTTCTGACGCCCGGAAATATCGCCGGCTAGACGGAAATCGGACCGTCATTCCGTCGTTTCTTTCACGATCTTCATCTTCCGGGCCCACCCGTTTCGATCCGTCCTGATGTCCCGGCAGATTTTATTGTACTGGAACTCGAAGACGATCTGCCCCTCGTTCTCCCCTTCCCGCTCAACCCGGTATCCCCGGATGATTCCTCCGTAAAAGGAAGGTTCCGTTCTCGTCCGGTGAAAAAAGATTTCACTTCCGATGAGAAGTTCGGCCTGGTCCTCCTTCAGGTCCCAGCAACCGTTTTCCCAGAGGTCACCCTCCACGAGATTGAAATTCATGGAATCCGTCTCAATCAGATGTACTTTCATACCACAACCTACTAAACACCTTTATCTATCATGGCCCCTTACGGGGTTAACGCTTCCCCCTGGGGAAAGCGGCCGAAAGAAAAAACTCTGCCTGGATGCAACGGACAGGGCTTTAATCAGGGAATTGGAGGCCTGTAACGAATTGAAGATGCTGAAACTTACATCAACGCCAGAATCGTGAGAACTCTGAAAACCCTCTGCTATGGCGTGCATTCCTGAAAAACCGCAAAGGCGGGAACCCGCCGCCCGAGGCCGCGTCCTTCCGGCCGAGACCCCCACACGGGAGGTTGAATGCCACTGCGAGCGGGTTTTTCACGACGTCGCCGGTACGGCCGATTACATTGGTTTTATTATACGCGCCGACGACGGGAAGTCAAGGGATTGTTGACAACAGCCCCGAAAAGCTCACAGGATGATCCTGGAAAAAAGGGACTGAATGCCGTGGAAAAGAGGTGACGGAAGAAGGCCCGTCGCCAGGGTGACCAGGGCCATGAAGGCGATGAGCGCCCCGGAAAACGGCGATTCCACCTCCCTGTCCTCTGTGCCTTCCCCCGGCCTCATATACATGACCACGATAACCTTGAGATAATAAAAAAGTGAAACGACGGACATCACGACGGCCAGGAGGACAAGGGTCAGCCACCCCGCCCCGACGGCGGCCTTGAAGATAAAAAACTTGGCGAAAAAACCGCCCGTTGGGGGAAGCCCCGCCAGGGAAACCATGAAAACGGCCATGGCGAAGGCGAGAAAGGGCCGCCGTGACGCAAGGCCGGCAAGATCGATGATCCGCGGCCCCGTTTTTCCCGGCGCGGCCATGGTTATCGCCGCCGCGAAGGCGCCCAGGTTCATGACCAGGTAGACAAAAAGATAAAAGGCGATGGCCGAATGGCCCTCAGGGGAAAGAAGGGGCAGCCCCATGAGGATGTACCCCGCCTGGGCGATACCGGAGTAGGCAAGCATGCGCACCAGCCCTTCCTGCCGCAGGGCGGCGAGGTTTCCCACGACCATGCCCGCCGCCGCCATGGCGGCGACGGCCCAGGGGAAAAAATCTGCCCCGCTCCCGGCATACAGGAGGCCGAGGTGAAGGAGTACGGCGAAGGCGGCGACCTTGGGGGCCACGGAAATGCAGGCGGCCACGCTGAGGGGCGCCCCCTCGTAAACATCGGGCGCCCACATGTGAAAGGGAACGGCGGCGATCTTGAAGGCCAGGCCCGCCGTGACGAAGGCCAGGCCCGCGAAAAGAAACACCGGCTGACCGGCGGAGAAAAGAGCCCCGAGGCTTGTGGTTCCCGCACCCCCGTAATAGAGGGCCATCCCCAGGAGAAAGAGGGCGGAGGAAAAACTGCCGAGGAGGAAATACTTGACAGCCCCCTCGAGACCTTCTTTTCTTTTCCTGTGAAAGCCCGTCAGAACGTAAAAAGGGAGGGACAGGATCTCCAGGCCCAGAAACAGGACGAGCAGGTCCCGGGCGGAGATCATGACGTGCATCCCGAAAAGGGCGAAGAGAAGAAGGCCGTAGTAAGCCTCTCCGTTCCCGTCTCCCATGGTGTCGTTCCGGGAAAGGACAAGGGCGACCAGGACCGCCAGGTCCGCCAGGAAGATGAAGAAAAGGGTGGCGTCATCCTTCGCGATGGCCCCGGAAAACGCCGTCCCGCTCAAATCCCCGTACAGGAAGGGTGTCACGAGGACAGACAGGGCCACGGCGGCCAGGGCCGTTCCCAGCGCCGTCCCGTTCGACCCCGGCGCCCGAAAAAAGAGAACCCCCACGGCTGCGGCGAGGAGGATCAACTCGGGAAGAACGGCAAGGAGGTTAATGTCCGGCAAGGCGAAATTCATAGGTGACTCCCTCGAAGCTGATTTTTTCATCCCCGACGGCGATGGCGGCCACCGCCGGCCCGGTTGCCGCCGCGGCGGCTTTAAACTTCCCCGCCGTCGATTCCAGGCGGTCCGTCAGACCCGACGGGAAAAAACCGATGGCAAACATGAGAAAGGCCAGGGACGTCATGACCAGCCGTTCCCGCAGACAGAAATCTTTGAAAGGACCGGCCTCGGGAGACCTGTCTCTCTCGAAAAGGACCCGCTGGGTCATCCACAGGAGATAGACGGCCCCGAGAATGACCGAGGTGGCGGCGAGCGCCCCCACCCACCACCGGAACTGGAAGCTCCCCAGAAGAAGGAGAAATTCCCCGACAAAACCGTTCAGCCCGGGAAGCCCCACCGAGGAAAGCATGGCTATGACGAAAAAAACGGAGAGGATAGGGGCTTTCCCCGCCAGCCCCCCGAGCTCGTCCAGGTTCCGCGTCCTTTTCCGCTCGTAAACGGCCCCGGCCAGGATGAAAAGGGCGCCGGTGCTCAGCCCGTGGTTCACCATTTGTACGATTCCGCCTTTCAGGCCCGCCGCGGTCATGGTGAAAATCCCCACGATGATAAGCCCCATGTGGCTCACGCTCGAGTAGGCGATGAGTTTTTTCAGATCCTTCTGGGCGAAGGCCACCAGGGCCCCGTAAACGACTCCCACGAGGCCGAGGGTCATGACGGCGGGGGTGAAAAAGGCCACGGCCTGCGGAAAGAGGGGAAAGCAGAAGCGCAGCATGCCATATACCCCCATCTTGAGAAGGACCCCGGCGAGAATGAGGCTTCCCGCTGTCGGCGCTTCCGTGTGGGCGTCGGGCAGCCACGTGTGAAACGGCACGAGAGGCACCTTGACGGCAAAAGCGACAAAGAAGAGAAGGAAAAGCCAGCGCTGGTGTACTTCCGGCACGGCCAGGAGGCCCCACCGGGTCACGTCGAATGAGAAACCCGCGCCCAGGGAGTCGGAGAGAAAGGCCGTGATGATAAACCCCACGAGAAGGAAAAGGCTTCCCGCCACGGTGTAGATGATGAACTTCACGGCGGCATAGCGGCGGTTTTGGCTCCCCCAGATGCCGATGATGAGGAACATGGGAATGAGCATGGCTTCCCAGAACAGGTAAAACAGGATGGCGTCGAGAGCGACGAAGACCCCCAGCATGGCCGCCTCCAGGACGAGGAAGGAGACGAAGTAGGCCTTCACTTTCTCCTTCACGGCGTTCCAGGAGACGAGGACCGCGATGACGGAAAGAAAGCCCGTCAGGGGAAGAAGAAACAGGGAAAGCCCATCCACGCCCAGGTGGTACGAGATGCCGAGGGCGCTGATCCAGGAATATTTTTCTACGAACAGGAAGCCCGTCTGCCCAGGCCGGAAGAAAAAGAGGGGCACAAGGGTCAAAAGAAAGGTGGCCGTCGTCACGGCCAGCGCCCCGTGGGGGGCCCACCGTTCCCGTCCGGAAAGGACGACGGCGCTTCCCGCAAGGGGAAGAAGAACCATGAGGGACAGTAACGGAAAGGGAGAAACGGGCATATCAGAAACCTCCCTGGAACCAGATACTCAAGGCGATGAGTGCCACGGCGCCCCCCGCGAGAGAGGCGGCGTAGCGGCGAAGGAAGCCCGACTGATATCCCGCCACGAGGGTTCCAAGGGCCATGGAAAGGGCCCCGAAACCGTTGACCAGGCCGTCGACGAAACGGCTGTCGATGACGGAAAAGCAAAAACGGGCCATGGTTTTCAGTGGCCGGACGAAAAGCCGCTCATAGAGGCGGTCGACGCCGAAACCGCTCGCAAGGGCCTCCGATACCGGCGCTTTCCGGGACACCGTGAAAAAGCGCGCGGCGGCACAAAGCACGATGACGATCAGACCCAGCTGGCCGACCATGAGGACCCCCTCGAGCGTGTGTTCCCCCGCCAGGAACGTGTGGGCGGGCATTCCGAGGAATCGGGCGAAAAAGGTCTCTTCCGTGAAAAGGGGCAGTCCCGGAAGGCCGGCGGCGAGCGTCGACAGGGCCAGGACCAGAAGGGGAACAACAACAACCGTTCCGGGGCGGTGCAGGGATCCCTCGAAACGTTTTTCCCCCAGGAAAGCAGCCAGCAGCTTTCCCGAATAAAGGGCCGTGACGAGCGCCCCCGTGAAGGCGGCGATCCAGAAGAGGAGGCCGTAACGCCCGAGGCTTCCCCAGAGGATGGCGTCCTTGCTGAAAAAGCCAGAAAGGGGAAAGACCCCCGCCAGAGCCAGGGTCCCGGCGACAAAGGTGAGGGAAACAACGGGAAGTTCCTTCCCCAGTCCCCCCATTTCTTCCAGGTCCTGCCTGCCGTCGAGGGCGTGTATGACGGCGCCGGCGGCGAGGAAGAGAAGGCCCTTGAAGATGCCGTGGGCCATGAGGTGGAACATGCCGGCGGAATAGAGACCGCAGCCCACGGCGACAAACATGTAGCCGATCTGGCTCACCGTCGAGTAGGCGAGAAGCCGCTTGATGTCCCGCTGACCCAGGGCGGAGAGGGACGCGTAGAGGACCGTGGCCAGCCCCACCGAGGCGATGACGGGAAAGACAGCGGGGGCCGCCTCCAGGAGGGGGGAAATCCGGCAGAGCAGGTAGACGCCGGCGTTGACCATGGTTGCGCCGTGGATGAGGGCCGACACCGGCGAGGGCCCTTCCATGGCATCGGGAAGCCACACGTGAAGGGGAAACTGGGCGGACTTTCCCATGGCCCCCAGAAAAAGAAGCAGGGCCACGGCCGCCGTGATGCCCGGGGCGACGGCGGGGTCTGACCCGAGGAGGCGGGCGATCTCCCCATAATTCACCGTGCCGAAGACGACGGCGGCGAGAAGGATGCCGAGAAGAAACCCGAAATCTCCGACGCGGTTCACCACGAAGGCCTTCCGGCCGGCATCGCAGGCCGAGGTCTTTTCGTACCAGAAACCGATGAGGAGGTAGGAACAAAGCCCGACCCCCTCCCATCCGACGAAGGTGAGAACGAGGTTGTCCGCCAGCACGAGAAGAAGCATGAAGAAGATGAAGAGATTGAGAAAGACGAAATAGCGGCGGTACCCGGGATCGCCCGTCATGTAGCCGGCCGAGTAAAGATGGATGAGAAAACCGACGAAGAGAACGACGAAGACCATGACCATGGAAAGGGGATCTAGGAAAAGCCCCAGATCGACGGTCAGCGAGCCGTCGGAAAGCCACCGGTACAGGCTCATGGACAGGCGCCTGTCGCCGGGAAGCCGGGCGAAAAGTTCCGCGGCGAACACCAGGGCAAAGGCCAGGGCCAGGCCCACGGAACCGACGGACATGGAGGCGATTTTTTTCTCCCGCCAGGACGTTCCGAAAAAGCCGTTAACCAGGACACCCAGGGCCGGAAGGGCGGGAAGGATCCACAGGAACGAGGAAAGCGACATGGTTCACCCTTTCAGGAGATTGATCCTGGTCATGTCGGCCGTCCCGAAGAGCCGGACCAGCGCCACGACGATGGCCAGTCCCACGGCGGCTTCGGCGGCGCTCACCGTCATGATGATGAAAACGAACACCTGTCCCTCCGTGCCGTAAAGGTAACGGGCGAAACCCACCAGGATGAGATTGACAGCGTTCAGCATGACCTCGATGCAAAGGAGCAGAACGATGGCATTGCCACGGAGCAAAAACCCCGAGGCCCCGATGATGAAAAGGACGATCCCGGTGACCATGACCGATTCGAGGCTCATGGGCGGCTCCTTTCCTTGCGGACGATCACGAGGGCCGCGACGGCGGCGGCCAGGAGCAGCACCGACGCGAGTTCGAAAACCAGGAGATGGCCCGTGAAGAGATCCAGGGCGATCTCCCGGATCCCGGGACCGTTGCCCGGAACACCCGGGGAGACCGCCGTTTTTGGGAAAAAACCGCCCCGGCTTGCAAACCAGCCCGCCCCTGCGATGAAAAAAATGCCGGCCGTGACAGCGGCTGCCAGTCCCCTCGGCGAAAGGACGGGCCTTTCCCGGGAGGACTTCAGGTCGAGGGTCATGATCACGAAAAGAAAGAGGACAAGAACGGCCCCGACATACAGGATCACCTGGAAGAGGGCGATGACGAAGGCACCCATCTGAAGATAAAGCCCCGCCGTGACGAGAAGGGTCACCAGGAGGGCCACGACACTGTTCATGGGATTTTTCAGGACCACGACAGCGAGGGCCGACAGGACGGCCGTGCCGGCGAGGATCCAGAAAACCAGGGTGTCCATCACCGGTTTCGTACCCCCTTTCCGTGAAAATTGATGAGAACGACTCCGAAAATAATCATTTGTCCCCCTTTGTCGCGACATCATTCCCTGGATCTCCCGGCAGGGCGAGAAGCCGGTCCGCCGTGTATAAAAGGGCCTTCCGGTTCTCGACGGCCAGTTCGTATTCCCCGCCCATGGCCAGGGCCTCCACGGGACACGACGAAACGCACAGGCCGCAGAAAGCGCACCGGCCGAGATCGAGCCCGTAATGGCGGAGGGTCCTCCCGCCGCCGGGGCCCGTCCCGGGAACGACGGTAATGCACTGAGACGGGCAGACCTTTTCACAAAGACCACAGGCGACACAGCGGGGCCGCCCGTCCTCTCCGGCGAGAAGGACCGGCCGTCCCCGGAAACGTTCCGGCAGAGGCCGCTTGACCTCGGGGTATTCCTCCGTGACGGAACGGCTGAAAAAGGTCCTGAACGTGAGGGCCAGCCCCCGGATCAGCCCGTTGACCATAACAGCTCCTTAGGCAAGATAGACGACCGCCAGGGCCGTCACCATGAGGTTCAGAAATCCAAGCGGCATGAGAACCTTCCAGGAGAACGTCATGAGCTGGTCATAACGGACTCTCGGAAAAGTCGCCCGGACCCAGACGAAGACCGCAAAAACGAGAAATACCTTGCCGAAAAACCAGACCGGCGGCGGGAAAAACGGGCCGTTCCAGCCCCCGAGGAAAAAAAGGCTGACGAGGCATGACGCCAGGAGGATGTGGGCGTACTCGGCCATGTAGAAAAGGCCGAATTTCATGGAGGCGTATTCGGTCTGGTAGCCGGCAACCAGTTCGTTCTCGCATTCCAGGAGATCGAAGGGCGTGCGGTTCGTCTCCGCCGAGACGGCGATAAGAAAGATCAGGAATCCCAGGGGCTGCTTCACGGCGAACCAGAGGCCTTCCTGGGCCCGCACGATGTCCACCAGGCTCATGGAACCGGCGAGAACGACGATGGCCGTCACGGCCAGGGCCAGGGGAATCTCGTAACTGACCATCTGGGCGGCGGCCCGCAGTCCCCCCAGGAGGGAGAACTTGTTGTTGGACGACCACCCCGCCAGGAGGACCCCGTAAATCCCCAGGGAGGAAAAGGCCAGGAGATAGAGGACGGCGACGGGAAGATCGGCCACGACGACGCCGGGGGAGACGGGCACGACGGCGAAGCACGCGAGGACCGACACGACAGCCACGGCCGGCGCCAGGATGAAGTAGAAGCGGTTCGCATGGGAAACGGTCAGGTCTTCCTTGAAGAAAAGCTTGATCCCGTCGGCGATGGGCTGAAGAAGACCGAGGGGACCCACGCGGTTCGGTCCCCGGCGGACCTGGAAAAAGGCCAGAAACCGCCTCTCCATGAGGGTCATGTAGGCCACGATCCCCATGATGACGGAGAAGAAAACGACAATCCGCAGGATACCAGCGATGAGATCCCAGGAAATCACAGGCGCCTCCTTTCGATGACCGCCTGCACGGCGGCTCTTCCCGGCGGCAGGAGGGAAAGCGCTTCCGGCTTTCCCGTGACATGGCGAATGAGGGCCACTCCCCGGCTTCCCCCCCTGAACGGGCGGACCGCCGCCGGGGCGGTACCGAGGGATGTCCGGACGGACACCTCTTCCCGGTCCGCGAAACCCATTTCCTCGAAGTCGGCGATATTCAGGAGAACCTGAATCCCCCGGCGGAGATCCCCCAGATCGGGGCTTCGCAGCGACAGGGACCCGTCCCCGAAGAGGGACGGCACGGCGACGAGGGTGCAGGGGAAACCGCCGGATACTGTGAGGTCGTCAAGAGGTTTTTCCCTCGAAAAAGCGCCCGCAGGCTCATGGCGCCCGGGTTCCGGGAAAGCCTCTCCAGCTGGATTCCATTCCGAAAATGGTCTTGAAGAAACACCGCCCGCTCTCCGGAGGGCCTGTTCGATATCCTCGAAAATGTCCCCGTCCGGCCGGGCCTCCCCTAATCGGGGCCGGATCGGGCGGAGGGTTTTCCTTTCACCGGTCATAGAGCGGACGGTCCCCCCTTTTTCCACCGGCAGGGACGAGGGCAGAATAACGTCAGCCAGGCCGGTCACCGCCGTTTCGAAGGGACCCTGGCAGATGATCAGTTCGAGCTTTTCCAGGGCCGCCCGGAGCCGGTCCCCGCCGGGGAGCCTCTCCAGGGGGTCCTCCCCGAGAAGCCACAGGCCGCGGATCCGCCCTTCCTCCAGGGCTTTCAGAAAGGCCTGGCGGTCCCTCACGGCGCCGCGGGAACCCAGCCCGGCATCGAGAACGGCCCCGCGGCTGTTCATCTGCCCCCCAAGCGGCAGGATGGCCCGGGCCCGGCTCTGCAGGAACGCAGCCATGCGGGCCCTTTCCCCGCTGTCTCCGAACAGGTCGGGAACGACCAGGACGACCGTGTCCCGGCGCGATTCGAGAAGGCCGATGAACCGGGCCAGCCGGTCCGTGGGGATGGAAAAACGGTCGATGTCCCCGTTAGATCCCGCTCGATCTTGCGAAAAGGCCTCCCGCGTTTCCTTCAAAAATTCGTCGAACCGTTCCGGCGGTATGAGAAGAGGCAGAGTGGCCCGTTCCAGGACGTAATCCGGCCAGGACGAAAGCACCACCAGTTCCTTCCCCGGTGATTTCAGGAAGCCGTTGATGAAGGGCTTGAGAACGGGGTGATGCTCGGCGGCACCGCCGCCTATGACCAGGAGAATGTCCGCTTCCGTGATGTCCCGAAAAGTCACGGGAAACCGGTCTTCCCCGATTTTCTCCTGAAGAACGGAAACGATCCGCCGGTACCCCCCCGCCTGGAGGGAACCGACATTCCCGCACCCGAGGGTTTCCCGAAGGAACGTCCCGCAGGTGCCGGCCTCCTCCGTGGTGAGGTGATCCGCCGTGACCACGGCCAGGGCGTCGCCCCCATGGGCCCCGAGAAACGTCTGAAGGCGTTTTGCGGTGAATTCAACGGCATCGGGCCAGGAGACTTCCTCGTGCCGGCCGGCCCGGCGGATTCGCGGCTTCACGGGCCGGGCGGGGTCCTCGAAGGCCCGCCAGCCGAACTGTCCCCGCACGCAGAGGAGGCCTTTCCCGCCGTTGTTCCCCTTTCCGGGTACAACCCGCCGGATTTGTTCTTCCTCGAGATGAAACTCGACGCGGCAGCCCAGGCCGCAGTGGCTGCACACGGTCGTTTCGCGGTCCAGTTTCCACACCCGGGTCCGGTTTCTGAACAGCTTGTCTCCCAGGGCCCCCACGGGACAGGCGGAAACGCACAGGCCGCAGAAATCGCAGTCCAGGGGTCGGCCTCCGTCCGTTCCCACCTCGGTCCGGTACCCGCGGTGTATGAAATCGAGTTCCCCTCTTCCCTGGAGTTCCCCGCAGATCCGGACACAGAGGCCGCACAGAACGCACCGGTTCATGTCCCTCACGATGAGAGGCGACCCGTTGTCCACGAGCCGGGGAACGGGGTCGACGGTGAAGGGGACCTCGGAAATGCCGTAACGGATCACCAGGTCCTGGAGGACGCACTCCCCGGCCTTGTCACAGACGGGGCAGTCCAGGGGGTGGTTGATGAGAATGAGCTGCAACTGCGTCCGGACGGCGTTCAGGACGGTCTCCGAGTCGGTGACGATGTCCATGCCGTTTCGGGCGGGGGTGAAACAGGAAGGCAGGAGGGCGCCCGGCTTCCCGCGGTTTTCCACGACACAGAGGCGGCAGGCCCCGTAAGGGGTGACCCGCTCGTCGTGACACAGCGTGGGGACGTAAACGCCGGCCTTCCGGGCCGCTTCCAGGATCGTGCTCCCCTGGGGCACGGTGATCTCCCGGTCGTTGATGCGCAAGATGATCATGTTTTTTCCCGGCTCCTTCATCACGCTAAACGATCGCCTTGAAGCGGCAGGCCCGGATGCAGGATTTGCAGCGGATGCAGCGGTCCCGGTCAATAACGGCGACGTCTCCTTTCTTCCAGGTTATGGCGTCCACGGGACAGACCCGGGCGCAGAGGCCGCAGCGGCGGCAGGCCTCCCCGTCCACCTCGAACCGGAGAAGGTCCACGCAGACACGGGCGGGGCAGCGCTTCTCCCGGATGTGGGCCTCGTACTCGTCCCTGAAATATCTCAAAGTGCTCAATACGGGGTTCGGGGCCGCCTGGCCGAGCCCGCAGTGAGCCGTGGCGGCGACGTGCCTGGCCATCCCTTCCAGCCGCTCCAGGTCCTTGGGCTCCCCGCGGCCCTCGATGATCTTTTCCAGGGTTTCCAGCATGGCGTTCAGGCCCACCCGGCAGGGGACGCACTTGCCGCAGGACTCGTCGACGCAGAACTGGGTGAAAAACCGGGCCACGTCCACCATGCAGTTCGTGTCGTCCATGACGACGATGCCGCCGGAACCCATCATGGCGCCGGCATCCTGGAGGGAGTCGAAGGTCACCGGCAGGTGAAGGTGTTTTTCCGTGAGGCACCCGCCCGACGGTCCGCCCAGCTGGACGGCCTTGAACCGGGCGTTTCCCCGGATGCCCCCGCCGATCTGGAAGATGATGGTCCGGAGGTCCGTCCCCATGGGAACTTCCACGAGACCCACGTTCCTGACGGCGCCGGTGAGGGAGAACACCTTCGTTCCCGTCGAGTCCGCCGTGCCGATGCTCCGAAACCACTCGGCCCCCTCGAGGATGATCCGGGGTACGTTGGCGAAGGTCTCCACGTTGTTGAGGCAGGTCGGATTCCCCCAGAGGCCCGACTCGGTGGAGCGGGGCGGCTTGATGCGGGGCATGCCGCGCTTCCCCTCGATGGAATACATGAGGGCCGTCGACTCGCCGCAGACGAAGGCGCCGGCGCCGGGATAGATGTCCACGTCGAAGTCGAAACCCGTCCCCAGGATGTTCCGTCCCAGGAAACCCTTCTCCCGGGCACTGTCGATGGCGGTCCGGAGCATGCGCAGCGCCAGGGGGTATTCCGCCCGGACGTAGATGTAACCCTGGCGGGCGCCGGTGGCATAGCCGCAGATGATCATGCCTTCCAGGACGGCGTGGGGGTCCGATTCCATGATGCTCCGGTCCATGAAGGCCCCGGGGTCGCCTTCGTCCCCGTTGCAGATGACATACTTGGGGAACCGGCGGTACTTCCGGGCCTCCTCCCACTTCACGCCCGTGGGAAAGCCGGCCCCCCCGCGGCCCCGGAGCCCGGAACGCTTCATTTCGCCGATGACCTCCTCGGCGGTCATGACCGTCAGGGCCTTGTAGAGGGCAAGATAGCCGTCGTGGGCGATGTACTCCTCGATGCTTTCGCCGTCGATGTGCCCCCGGTTCCGGAGAACGACGAGGTTCTGGCGACCGAAGAAGTCCAGGTTTTCGATGCCCGGGATGTCCCCGTCCGTCCGGGGTTCCGCCTGGAAGGGCGACAGGGGGTGCCGCTGGGCCTCGATGAACGACTTCAGGGTCTCGGTGAACCGGTCTTCCGCAAGGACCTGGAAGACCTTCCCCCCCGGGAGGAACATGATGGAGGGCCCCTGGTAGCAGGAAATGAGGCACTCCGTTTCCACGAGGTCGATCCGGTCCCGGCCGCCCATTTCGTCGAGGGCCTTCTCGAGGAGGGCCCGGACGTCGATGTTCTTACGGAACTTGCACTTCCCGCTCGTGCAGTAGGCGATCTTGCTGACCGACGAGATCATTCCATGCCGACCCTTTTCTGCGGTTTCTCGAGGCCCCGGCCGATGGCGTACTCCGTCTTGGGGTGTCCGCCGAGGATATGGCTGAAAACGATCTCCCGGGTCTTTTCCCCGTTCAGTTTCCCGTACTTGACGGGCGCCTCCCCGGGCCGCTGGACGGTGATCATGGGCTCCATGCTGCAGAGCCCGGCACACCCCGTGACACGGAGGCGCAGGTAGTCGAGATTCAGCCGCTCCTTCTCCCTTTCGAGAACCTGAAAAATGTCCCGGGCCCCCGCGGCGATCCCGCAGGTCCCCATGTGGACGTCCACGACGATGACGCCCGACTCCTGTTCCTTTTTCCGGTCGTCGATGTAACGGTCCTTGATGTCCTTCAGTTCCTGAAAGGTCATGATCCCTCACCCGCTTTCTCGATAATTTCTTCCACGTTTTCCGGGTCGATGAGCCCGAAGGTCTGGTCACCGATGACAACGACCGGCGCGAGCCCGCAGGCCCCGAGACAGCGCACCTCCTCGATGGAATACTCCCCGTCGGGGGACACTTCCCCGCCTTCCACGCCGATTTTCCGTCTCAGCCGATCCATGATTTCACCGGCCCGTTTCACGTAACAGGCCGTCCCGCTGCAGACCTTGACGACCTTCCGGCCCCGGGGGACGATGCTGAAATAGGAATAGAAGGTCGCCACCCCGAAGACCCGGCTCGGGGGAATCCCCATCTTTCCGGCAATGTAGCGCTGGAGCTCGACGGGGAGGTACCGGGTCTCATCCTGCACTTTCTCCAGGACGACGAGAAGGGCTCCCGGTGTTTTTCCGTATTCCGCAATGATGCCGTCGACCCGCGCCATTGTCTCCCCGGAAAATCGATTCACAAGTTCCTGCCTCATGGCTGTTCATTCTTTCCTTTCGCCTATTTCCTTCATCTCTCCTGTTCAGCGGTCCACCTCGGCCAGGACGATGTCCAGGGCCCCGATGACGGCCATGACGTCCGCCAGGAGCCTTCCCCGTATCATTTTCACGAGCCCCTGGAGGTTCACGAAGGAAGGCGGCCGGACCTTGAAGCGCAGCGGCCGCGGCCCCCCGTCGCTGACGAGATAGAACCCCAGCTCCCCGCGGGGTGACTCGATGGCTTGGTAGACTTCCCCGGCGGGCGGCTTCATACCTTCCATGACGAGGCCGAAGTGGCGGATCATGGCCGCCACGTTGTTCTTCAGATCCTCCCGGGGAGGAAAGACGGCCGCCGGGTCGTCGGCGATCCACCTTCCTTCCGGAAGTCCCTCGACGGCCTGCCGGGCGATCCGGGCGCTCTCCCGCATTTCCCGGACCCGGACGAGGTAGCGGTCGTAGACGTCCCCCTCCATCCCGACGGGTATTTCAAATTGAAAGTCCTCGTAACCGCTGTAAGGGTGGGACTTGCGAATGTCCCACCCCACGCCGCCCCCCCGGAGCATGGGACCGGAGATGCCCAGGCGGAGGCAGTTTTCCCCGTCGAGAATGCCGACGCCCCGGGTCCGAAGCTTCCAGATGGGGTTGTCCGTGAGGAGACTTTCGTACTCGTCCACGCGCCGGGAAAAGGACTCGGTGAAACCCAGGACGGACTTTACGAAACCGCTGTCGATGTCGGCGGCGAGCCCGCCGATCCGCAGGAAACTCGGCATGAGACGGGATCCCGCCAGGGACTCGAAAATGTCCATGATGACCTCCCGTTCCCTGAGGGCGTAGAAAAGGGGCGTCATGGCCCCCATGTCGTGGGCATGGGTCCCCAGCCAGAACAGGTGGCTCGCGATTCTCTGGAGTTCCGCCAGGGCGACCCGGACATACTGGGCCCGCCGGGGAACGTCGAGGCCCATGAGCTTTTCCACCGCCGTCACGTAGGCCAGGTTGTTGCTCATGGCGGCCAGGTAGTCGATACGGTCCGTGAGAACGATGCACTGGTTCCAGGTTCTCGACTCGGCAAGTTTCTCGATGCCCCGGTGGAGAAAGCCGATGTCGGGCCGGGCGTCGACGACCGTCTCGCCGTCCAGTTCCAGGATCACCCGGAGGACGCCGTGGGTGCTGGGGTGCTGAGGGCCCAGGTTGAGGGTCAGGGTTCTTTCGTTCATGGCTCCGTCCGCCCTCCCAGGGGAAAATCCTTGCGGAGGGGGTGTCCCTCGAAAGCCTCCGGGAGAAGGATCCGCCGCAGGTCCGGGTGGTTCCTGAACCGGATCCCGAAGAGGTCGAAACACTCCCTTTCGTGCCAGTCCGCCGTCTCCCAGATCCCCGTGACGGAGTCGATGACGGCGTCTTCCCCGTCCAGGGGCACCTTGACCCGCAGCCGGTGTCCCGTGTCCGGTGCGAAGAGGTGGTAAACCACCTGGAAGCGGGGCGCCCGGGGATGGAGATCGACAGCGCACAGATCGGAAAGGAAGGTGAAAGCGAGCCCGGGCTCGTCCCGGAGGAAGCGCCCCAGGGGAAGGAGGGCCTTCCGCTCCGTCGTAATCGTGGTTTCCCCCCGGAACACCGTCGCGTTTACCACGGATTCCCCGAAACGCCGGCTGATGGCCTCGACGATCATCGGAGCCCCTCCTTCGCCTCCCGGGCGATTTTTTCCTGGAGGCGGATGAGGCCGTCGAGAAGGGCCTCGGGCCTCACGGGACACCCGGGGATATAGATGTCCACGGGCAGAAGGGAATCCACCCCCTGGACCACCGCGTAGGTGGGAAAAAGGCCGCCCGAACAGGCGCAGGATCCCATGGCGACGACCCACCGGGGTTCCGCCATCTGGTCGTAAAGCCTCCTCACGGCGGGCGCCATTTTTTTCGTCACCGTCCCGGCGACGATCATCACGTCGGCCTGGCGGGGCGAGGCCCGGAAAACCTCCATGCCGAACCGGGCGATGTCGTAGCGCGCGGCGGCCGTCGCGATCATCTCGATGGCGCAGCAGGCAAGCCCGAAAGTCATGGGCCACAGGGAATTCCGGCGCCCCCAGGCGACGATCCTGTCCAAGTTCCCTCGGATGACGCGGCTCTCACCGATCCGGTCTATTCCCATTCCAGGTCCCCTTTTCGCCAGACATAGAAGAGCGCCGCCAGGAGAACGGCGATGAAGACGAACATCTCCACGATCCCGAACCCGCCGAGGTCCCGGACGACGAGGGCCCACAGGTAAAGAAAGACGATTTCAACATCGAAGATGACGAAAAGAAGGGCCACCTTGTAAAAGCGGACGGAAAACCGGGAGTCGGGCTTCTCCAGGGGAAGCATGCCGCACTCGTAGGGAACATCCTTTTCCGCCGCCAGGGGCCGGCGGCCCACCCGGTGGGACACCAGGAGTATGGCCGTCACAGACCCCGCGACAAGGAAAAGGAAAAAAGCAAGAGACCAGGCCGTTGACATGGAATGGGTCACCCTCGGTTCAGCGTAATGGTTGCCTTTTGTGCAACGGCCATGCCACAGGGGACCCGCCGGGAGAGGACCGGCCCGCGGGTATCCGGTGCAGTCCATCGGGATTATTTATGATTATTAAAATACGGCAGGGGCGCCGACATGTCAGCGCCGTCTCGCATCACGGCTTTGCCGAATCGGAGGGTGAGAGGAAAGTCTTTCAGAATGAAATGACCGTGCGTACTTCGCACGTCTTCAGGGGGTCGACTTGAAGTCCTTGTCGTTCAACTTGAGCTTCCGCCACAGGGTCGTGTAACCGATGCCCAGTTTCCGGGCCACGAGTTTCTGGTTGTAGTTATACTTGTGCATGGCCTTGAGAAGGTACCGCCGCTCCATTTCCTTGAGGGGAACGATGTCTTCGTCGCCGCCCGTCTTCAACCCTTTCAGGTAGTGATCCAGGGCCAGGGGAAAGTCACCGGGCTGAAGAACCCGGTGATCGGACAGGACGGCGGCGCGCTCCAGGCTGTTCCTGAGTTCCCGGACATTTCCCGGCCACGGGTAGGCCGTGAGAACGGCCATGGCCTCGTCGGAAACCCCTTTTCTTTCATTCCCCAGGCGGCCGTTGATTTCCTGAAGGATGTACGACACCAGGGGCTCGATGTCCTCCCGCCGTTCCCTGAGAGGCGGGAGGACGATGTCGATGACGCTCAAGCGGTAGTAAAGATCCTCCCGGAAGGCGCCTTCACGGACCATCTGCCGGAGGTTCCGGTTCGTGGCGGCGACGATCCGAACATCCACGGAACGGCGTTCGTTATCTCCGAGGCGCCGGATTTCCTTTTCCTGGATGACCCGGAGAAGCTTCGACTGGAACTGGGGGGTCGTGTCGCCGATCTCGTCCATGAAAAGGGTCCCGCCGTCGGCCACTTCGATGAGGCCCATGCGGCTCCGGCCCGCCCCCGTGAAGGCCCCCTGGGCGTACCCGAAGAGTTCGCTCTCCAGGATGTCGTTCGGGATGGCGGAGCAGTTGATGGCGACGAATTCTCTTTTGCCCCGGGTGGTGCTGCGGTTGTGGATGATCCGGGCGACGAGTTCCTTCCCCGTTCCGCTTTCCCCATGGATCAGGATCCCGCTGTCTACCTCGGTGACCCGAAGAGCCGTTTCGAGCACTTTTTCCATGCTCCGGGAGACGCCCACCACCCGGTCGACGACATAACAGTAGGGCTCATTCACCCGGCGCAGCGACAGGAGGTGATGTTCACGCCGAAGAAAGGCTTCCTGGACGAGGTTCAGGAATTCCGGGCCGTCCACGGGCTTCATCACGTAGTTCAGGACGCCCATCTTGATGGTCCGGACGACACAGTCGACGGAACCGTAAGAGCTGACGATGATGATGTCGGTCCGGGGGTAGTGATCCCGAATCCAGTGCAGGAGCCCCATGCAGGCGCAGTCCGGGGCGCAGAGATCGGTAATGACGAGTTCGTGGACGCCTCGTTCCAGGCGCCGCATCGCCTCGATTTCGGTGGCCGCCTCGTCCGTTTCATATCCCCCTTCATGAAGAAGGGCGCACAGGGATGAACGGGCCCGCCCGTCGTCATCGACAACAAGAATCCTTTTCAATACCGCAAACCGCTTTCACGCGCCCCGGAGAACGAGGCGCGATGGTGACGTTCCGTTGAACCGCTTTATATATGCTATTCAGGCGCAGGAATCAAGACACCGGGACACGCTTTCACGGACCCTCGCAAGGCACCGGCCTGCCACGGGGCATCCGTCCGGTGCGGGAAAGGGGGCGGAAACGCCCGCCGGAATTTTCCGTGATCCGCCCCCTCGGGATCTGGAAAAAAGGGGAAACAGGGACTTCCGGCGGCGACGCGGGGGTAACGGCGGGGAAGGGAAAACGCTCGGGATATCCTACAGGGACCTCCCGGTGTGAAAACCCTCCTCGATGGCGTCCTTGATCATCCGGGCCCCGGCACAGTCCCCCACGGCGTAAACCTCCGGAGCGGCATTCCTGAAGGCGGCCGTTTTCGACGGATCGGCCCTGTAACCCGCGGCCAGAACGACGGAATCGGCGGCCACGAATTCGGGGGAACCCTTCCGGAGCACCTTGACCCCGTCGCCCGTTATCTCGGTGACGGTGGTCCCCGTTTCGAGTTCCACGCCCATCTTCTTCAGCCGGGCCAGGAAAAAAGGCCTGTAGGTGGGAGAAACGTTCTGGGCCATGCGGTCCATCATTTCAAGAACGATGACCCGGGTCACGCCTTTCGCCCTTTCGAGGAGAAACTCCGCCGTCTCGCAGCCCACCATGCCGCCCCCGATGACGATCACGGTCCCCCTCACCGTCTTCCGTCCCGCGAGCACCTCTTCCGCCCCGGCGACCCGGGGCCCGCCGGCACCGGGTATGTCCGGAACGAGGCTGTCGGCGCCCGTCGCCACGATGAGAACATCCGGCTTTTCCTCCCCGATCCTTTCGGGCTCCGCGGGGCATTCGAGGCGGAAGCGAACCCCGGCTCTTGTCGCCCGGGCCGCCAGGCTCCGGGCGAGGGTCCCGATCGGCTCCTTGAAGGGCGGGAGGGCCGCCGTGAGAAGGCGGCCGCCCAGGTCTCTTTCCCTCTCGAAAAGGGTCACATCGTGGCCCCTCTCGGCCGCCGCCAGGGCCGCCGCCAGGCCCCCCGGTCCGCCGCCGATCACGAAGACCCGTTTTCGGCTGTCGGCGGGGCGGGGCTCCGTTTCCTCCTCCCTTCCCGCCCGGGGGTTGACGACGCAGGAAGTGGAAAAAATCCGGCCCCAGTTTTTGTAGGTGCCCATGATCTCTCCCAGGCAGTGGGAGCAGGCCAGGCAGGGAACGATCTCGTCGGTCCGGCCTTCCCGGGCCTTGTTCGGGAGTTCCGGGTCGGCGAGAAGGGCCCGGCCCATGCCGGCCAGGTCGGCTTTTCCCTCCGCCAGGATCTTCTCGGCAATGAAGGGGTCGTTGATCCGGTTGGCGGCGATGACAGGAATGCCGACGGCCTCCCGGATGCCCCCGGACAGGTGGGCGAAGGCCCCCGGCGGCAGGGACGGGGCCACCGTGGGGACGGGCGACTCGTGCCATCCCGTGTACACGTTGATCATGGCGACGCCCGCTTCTTCCAGGGCCCGGGCGACGACTTTCGATTCCGCCAGGGTGTGCCCCCCCGTCATCTGCTCCTCGATGTTGAGCCGGCAGCCTACGGGGAAATCCTTTCCCGCTTCCTCGCGGATAGAGGCGACGATCTCCAGGATGATCCGCATCCGGTTCTCCAGGGTCCCGCCGTATCCGTCGTTTCGCTCGTTGCTGACGGGTGAAAGGAAACGGTTGAGAAGATACCCGCCGCCGACGAGGATTTCCACGGCGTCGAATCCCCCTTCCCGGGCCCGGCGGGCCGCCTTGCCGTATTCCGCGACGACAAACCGTATTTCATCGACCGTCAGGACCCTTGGGGTGACCCGCATCATCTGGTTCATCACCGGCGACGGTCCCACGACCTCGGGGCCGCTGTCCCCGAAGGCGATGTGATAGGACGTGATGAGCTGGGCCGCCGATTTCGCCCCCTCGTCCCGCAACCGGGACGTCAACGGGCGGAGGAACGGAACGAAACGGTCGTGAAAGAGTCCCGGTTCTTCGGGAGAACCCGCCCGGACGGGAGAAAAGGGGATAATGATGAGCCCCGCTCCGCCCCGGGCCCTGTCGGCGAAAAACCGGATGAACCGCCGTCCCACCGTTTCATCGGATTCCCCGTATCCCGTCGTCATGGGGAGCATGACAATCCGGTTCCGGATTGTCATGTCGCCGATCCTGACCGGCTCGAAAAGGTGCGTGAACGTCATGTCTCTTTTCCTTTCTTCAGGACCCGCCGGGCTTGCGTTACCCCGTCATTTTATTATTTTCCTGATCGGCTCGCAGCGTTTTCGGGCCGTGTCCATGAAGTGTTCCGAATTGACGATGTACCGTTCGTGGCGCCCCCGGCCGACCTGGCCGAGCTCGTCGAAGGCCATGAGATCGAAAACCAGCCCTTTCCCCTCCACGCCCACCAGCGTCGCCACCACGGTGATGGTCGCCCCCAGGAAGGTCGGGCTGAGATAGGTGACGGAAAAGGACGTGGCGACGGTCACATACCCCTGCGGGAGGAGCGGGTCCACGACCTGGATGGCCGCCTCGATCATGAGGGCGGTGAGCGGCGGCGTGGGCAGGAGCTCGGTGAGCGCGCCGTGCCCGTAGGCCAGGTTGTCCGATTCGCCGATGGTTTTCTGAATGGTCCTGGAAAGGCCGGGTTTCAGGTCCGGCAGGTCCCACTGGAGATTCAGCTTGTTCATGTTCTTAGGTCTCACTTTCCATTTATTTCAAGACGACTTCGTAAAAAGCCCATAGGCTGTGTTGCCCTTCATCCCTCGTCATTGCGACGTACCAATACGTACGTCTCATTCCTCGGGATTTGGGCGCCTTGCCTCTGGATCTTTTTACAAAGCCGTCGATAACTGAACATTTTTTGGCTTTTACGAGTTCATCAAATAAAGCCCCCGCCGTCAAGGAACGAGCCCCCTGAAGGCGGACCCCCGTCACCGGATGACCGATCCGCCACGCTAAATCTTGAACATGGCGAGCATGACGCCGGCGGCGATGGCCGAACCGATCACGCCGGCCACGTTGGGACCCATGGCATGCATGAGAAGAAAGTTACGGGGGTTTTCCCTCTGTCCCACGACCTGGGAGACCCGGGCGGCCATGGGAACGGCGGACACGCCCGCCGACCCGATGAGGGGGTTCACCTTGCCCCCCGTGGCGAAATACATGACGACCCCGAAGAAAACGCCCCCCGCCGTTCCCACGCAGAAGGCGGCCATTCCGAGAAGGATGATGAGTATGGTCTCAAGGGACAGGAAAACGCCGGCATTCGCCGTGGCCCCCACCGTGAGGCCCAGAAAAATCGTCACGATATTGATCAGGGCGTTCTGGGACGTCTCGCTCAGCCGCCTCACCACCCCCGATTCCCGAAAAAGGTTTCCCAGCATGAGCATGCCCACGAGAGGCGCCGCATCGGGAACCAGGAGGGAAACGATGACGGTCACGGCAACGGGAAAAACGACCCGCTCGGTTTTTGAAACGGGCCGAAGCTGATCCATGACGACGAGGCGCATCTTCTTCGTCGTCATGAGCCTCATGATGGGAGGCTGGATGATGGGGACGAGGGCCATGTAGGAATACGCCGCGACGGCGACGGCCCCGAGAAGGTGAGGCGCCAGCCGGGCGGTGAGGAAGATGGCCGTCGGCCCGTCGGCCCCGCCGATGATGCCGATGGAGGAGGCCTCCTGAACGGTGAACCCGAGGCCCAGGGCCCCCATGAAGGTTCCGAATATGCCGAGCTGGGCCGCCGCGCCCAAAAGAAGCGTCTTGGGGTTGGCGATGAGGGGACCGAAATCCGTCATGGCCCCGACGCCGAGAAAGATGAGGGGCGGGTAAATCCCCAGTTTCACCCCCTGGTAGAGGTACCACAGAAGCCCCCCCAGGGCGGTCTTCTCGGCGCCCGTCGCCGGGTCGATGGTCACCGACGGCGGTGCCATGAGCCCCGTCCCGGGCAGGTTCGCGAGAAGCATGCCGAAAGCGATGGGAACGAGAAGAAGGGGCTCGAAGCCCTTGACGATGGCCAGGTACAGAAGAAGGAACGAAACGGACAGCATGACGATCTGGGCAGGGGATACGGTGACGAACCCGGTGCTCATCCACAGGTCCTGGAGGATCTTGACCAGGTTGATTTCCACGAAAACCGACTCCTCTTAACCGATGATCGCCATCACGTCGCCGGCATTGACGGAATCCCCTTCCTGAACGGCGATTTTCTTCACCGTGCCGGCCCGGCCGCAGAAAATGTCGCTTTGCATCTTCATGGCCTCCATGGACAGGATGAGATCCCCTTCCACGACTTTCTGACCCACCTCCACGTGAATGTTCAAAATTTTCCCGGGCATGGGCGTCGTGATGATCTCATCGCCCGGCACGGCACCGGGAACGAGCGTCACGGGAGCCGCCTGGTAGGGTTTCCCCGAACGCCCGGCCTCACTTTCGGCGCCGCCGATTTCCTCCACGGCGACCTCGTAGGTCTTTCCATTCAGATGAATGCGGAATTTTCTCATGACGGTCTGCTCCGCCCTTTCCGGCCGTCGGCCTCATTCTTTCGTCGGGGTGAGTCCGGCCTGACCCGTTATGGTCCTCCTGTCCCCGGGAAAACCTGTTTTCTTCAAACCCCCGGTCGACCGTTTTCCCTTGGTTCCTGAAGGCAGGCCGCCAAGGCCGCCGCGATGACGACCTCGATTTCATCACCCCTTTGCACCTCTGCCGCTACCTGGACTTTAGCCACCGGCTCCCGGGTTTCGGCCGCCGGCTTCCGGTGGTTCCTTCGCCGTTTCCCCACCTCGGGAGGCGTGTCCTTCCCGGCGAGGGCCGCAAACCTTCCCAGGGCCTTGATAAGCCCCATGAGAAGGACCAGAGCGAAGAGAACGGTGCCCATGCCGATGAGTGATACGGTCAGTCCAAAGACAAACAACCCGATTCTCCCTGTGACGGCGACCCGCTTCGCGGGCCCCCCGGCCGCCGCCGGCCCCTGTTAAGGCCCCGGCGAAACCGGGCCCCTAAATAGCACACCCCTTCGAAATGAACAATCGTCTTCTTTTGAAAACCGGCACCCCTTTCAAGGCTCGCGGCGCGCCAGCCTCCTTCTGAGCCCCGTGTACCTCATTTCCGTCCGGTTGTTCCGGACGGCGATGGCCACCGCCTTTTTCGTTCCCACCAGGATAACGAGCCTTTTCCCCCGGGTCACCGCCGTGTAAAGAAGGTTTCTCTGGAGAAGGATGTAGTGCTGGGTGAGGACGGGGATCACCACGGCGGGGTACTCGGATCCCTGGGATTTGTGGACCGACACGGCATAGGCGAGAACGAGCTCGTCGAGATCGGAGAAATCGTAAACGACCTCCCGGCCGTCGATGACCACGGTGACTTCGGCGGTCTCGCCGTCGATGGCGATGATTCGCCCGATGTCCCCATTGTAAACCTCGCGGTCATAGTCGTTCACGATCTGCATGACCCGGTCACCGACCCGGAAAGTGTTTCCGCCCCGGGTGACCCCGCCTTCACCGGGGTTGAGCGCTTTCTGAAGCGCCACATTCAGGTTGGCCGCCCCGACGGTGCCCCGGTGCATGGGGGTCAAGACCTGGATGTCCGTCACCGGCGAGAGCCCGAACCGTTTCGGGATCCTCTCCCCGACGAGACGGATGATCATCTCCAGCACCTTTTCCGGGTCTTCCTGCTCGATGAAGTAAAAATCGTCGAGGCCGTCCCCGGCGTTTTCGAACACGGGCAGGGTCCCCCCGTTGATCCGGTGGGCGTTGACGATAATGGAGCTCTCCCGGGCCTGGCGGAAGATTTCACTGAGCGCCACGACGGGGACGACACCCGAATCGATGATGTCCTTCAGGACGTTCCCGGCACCGACGGACGGAAGCTGGTTCACGTCCCCCACGAGGATCAGGGTGGCCCTTCCGGGAACGGCCTTGAGGAGGTGATGCATGAGGATCGTGTCGATCATGGAAGCCTCGTCGATGACGAGAAGATCCACGTCGAGGGGCGCGTTCTCGTTTTTCTGAAAGCCCCCCTTTCTCAGGTTGTATTCGAGAAGACGGTGTATGGTCTTCGCCTCCTGCCCCGTGGTCTCGCTCATCCGCTTCGCCGCCCTTCCCGTGGGGGCGGCAAGCAGGATTTTCGTCCCCACGGCGGAGTATAGTTTCAGAACGGCGTTGATGATCGTGGTTTTTCCCGTCCCGGGCCCCCCGGTGATGACCATCATCTTGTTCTCGGAAGCGCACCGGACCGCGGCGACCTGTTTTTCCGCCAGGCGGATGGAGAGCTTCTCCTGGACCCAGGGGAGGGCCTTGTCGGCGTCGATCTTCCGAACCGCCGGAGGGGTGTCGAGAAGGGCCCGGAGCCGGGCGGCGGCGTTGGTTTCCGCCACGTGATACCCGGCGAGATAGACCGCCTTGTGGTTTTCCCGGAATTCCGGGCCGTCTTCGTTCAGGTCCTCGATGACCACCTGTTTCTCCAGGGCCGCGGCGGCCAGGGCCCGAAGGATCACGTCCCGGTCGATGCCGAGAAGCTCCCGGCATTTCTCTACCAGGGTCTCATAGGGGCCGTATACGTGTCCCTCGTCGGCCATTTCATGGAGTGCGTAGAGTAGGCCCGCCTGGGCCCGGAGGTCCGAATCCCTGGCGAACCCGAGTTTCTCGGCGATCCGGTCGGCGGTGACGAAACCGATGCCGAAAACGTCCGCGGCGAGGCGGTAGGGGTTCTCCCGGACAATCGAGATCGCGTCCCGGCCATACTGCTTGTATATCTTCGCTCCGTAGGCGGTGCTGACACCGTGGGACTGGAGGAAAACCATGACTTCCCGGATCTCTTTCTGCTCCGCCCAGGCCCTCCGGATCATGTCGATGCGTTTTTCGCCGACCCCGTCGACCTCGGCCAGCCGTTCGATGTCCTTCTCGATGACATCCAGGGTTTCCTCCCGGAACCGCTTCACGATCCGGCGGGCCATGACGGGACCGATCCCCTTGATGAGGCCCGATCCCAGGTATTTCTCGATGCCGTGGACCGTGGCCGGGGTCGTGCTCCGGCAGTGGACGATTCGAAACTGCTCGCCGTATTTCGGGTGGGTTCCCCAGGCCCCCTCCATCCGGACGATCTCGCCGGGGGTGGGGTTGACCATGTTCCCGATCACCGTGACGAGATCCCGCCGCCCGTACACCTTGACCCGGGCGATGGTGTACCCGTTTTCCTCGTTGGTGTACGTCACTCTTTCGATCTGGCCCTGGAGAACGGTCAGATCGCCGGCGGTCGTGGACGTCATGGAAGGATTCTCCAAAAAATCATTGCGGGGTCCCCTTGATACGGTCTTTGCCGACGAAAACCTTACCAGATCTTTCATGAATTCATCAATCCATATCTCGCCGGAGGCCCTGGCCCGATGGTTCCGCCTTGCCGGCTTTCCCCTGTCCGCTTCCCCGCTCTTTCTTTCCCGCTTTCGGGATATCCTTTGTCGGAGAAAAGACCGATCAGATAAACACCGACCCCCGGAAGGTCCTTTGTCTTGCGGCCGGTTGTCTTCGCATCCGATCTGCTTTTCAGATCCTCCCCGATTGCACCATCAAAATCGCCTCTGTAAGATACGACCAACAGAAGGAAAATAGAGGAAGAGACAAAAACAAGACGGGGCCGCCTGAACGGCAGCATGAGCGGGAGGCTTCGAAAACATAAACGAAACAATCAAAGGAGACGGGCCATGAAAAGACCGGAATGGCATGATGGATTGATGGTCCACCAGGAAGCGATCGGCAGGAGACACGGCAAAGTGGAATGGACCCTCGCGCTCAAGACCGGGGTGAAAACAACGGTCCACAAGAGGCAGGCGGATTTCAATGTCGGTTTTCTCCACGACACTGTCTGGGGCATCTATTGAGAGGCAACGGTCCTCGTCATGCCTGGGCTTCCGGGAACGGGGAGCACCTGGCTGAAAGGAGCTGCGACATGAAAAGGACGGAGTGGAATAGGATACAGGTGACCGGTCGGGAAGGGGCCGGCCTGGAAAACGTGGAAACGGAATGGTTCTTCACTCGGGAGGATACCGGGAAGAGGACACACGGCAGGAGGCCGGCGCGTTTGAACATCCAAGGCCTCCGTGACGCCGTCTGGGAGGGCTTTTAACAGGTTTCAACCCTTGCTCGCTTCGCGGCCCCGCCGGTGCCGGACCGCCTGCCGTACAGCCGGACGCAAACCGGGCGTCACAGGAGGCAAGATCTCCGCGGAGGCCGTCGGACAAACACCGATCCCCGGAAGGCCGTTTGTCTTGCGAAAAGCCGTTCGTCCATCCGATCCTTTTTTCAGACCCTTTCTGATTGTATCAATAATTTCAGAGCGGTAATATGCAGCCATAGGGCAGACGGGAAAAGACGGAGAGACCGCCTGAACCACCACGGGTAAAGGGACGTAAAACGAACACCATTCGATCCAAAGGAAAGGAGTCGATCCATGAAAACAACAGAGGGCAGAAAAGGCTGGATGGTGGAGAGAGAAGAAACCGCGGCCCGGCAGGCCGGCATGAAAAGAACGACCCGCGGGAGACAGCGGAATTTCCATATCGAACGTCTCCATGATGCGGTCTGGGAAGGCTATTGACACAGAAAAGATCCCATTTGCTGCCATAACTCCTTCTCGACAATAATGAACCGGACGGCCTGACGAGAGCCCCCTTCGGAAATCCCGTCACGGACACTACCTCCTTCAAGTACCGATGCGCTGTGGGCCTCGTCGCCCCAGGCCCCGGGGCAAAGGCAGGATTTCCGACAAAGCATGGGAAACCGGATTCCCGATCTTCGCCGTTCTCCGATTCCTGCCGCTGCCCCGGGGATTTCACCAAACCCTCCGTCCTTTCCAGCCGACATTTTTTCAGGTTCGCCTGATTCCAGCTGCATCGACCGGTCATTCGATCCTTGCGCCGGAGGGGCATACTTGCTATAAAATTTAAGAATTTCACAAATGAGGGCCGTCCCGGGAGGTCAGGGTGCAGGAGAAGGCCACAAGCAGGGAACAACTGGTCCGCAAGATCGGTCAATTGCGCAGGAAGCTCGAGAAACTGGCCCCGTCGGGAACGGACCGCCTCCTCGTGGAAGGGCTCTACCGGACCCTGGAGCACACCTCGCGGGCGGGCATCTACGTCGTCCAGGACGGGAAGTTCTGTTTCGTCAACCAGCATGCCGCCGATTACTGGGGATACCCTCGGGAGGAAATCATCGGCATGGAATCCACGAGTCTCGTCCACCCGGAGGACCGGGAGCGGGTCCGCCAGGCGGCCATCCAGATGCTCCGGGGCAACCGGACCTCCTCGTACGAGTTCCGCACCATCACCAAAAGCGGCGACATCCGCTGGATCACCGAGGTCATCACTTCCATCCGCTACAAGGGACGCCGGGCCGTCATGGGCAACTCCATGGACATCACCGAGCAGATCGAGGCCCGGGACAAGCTGGCGGAGCTGGAAGCCCTCGAAGCGTCGATCCTGGAGGCCATTCCCCATGCCGTCATCGGTCTCAAGAACCGCCGCATCATCTTTGCCAACGACGGCGTCGAACGGGTTTTCGGCTGGCGGGCGGAGGAGTTGATCGGCGCCACCACCCGGGTCCTTTACCGGAGCGACAGCGACTGGGAGGCCATCGCCCGGGAACTCTATTCCACCCTGGAAAACCGGAGCACCCACAGCATCGAGTTCCCCTGCCGCCGGAAGGACGGGCGCCACATCGCGTGCCTCATAAACGCTTCCCGGATCGGCGAGAGCCTCAAGGAAAAAAACATCGTCATCACCTTCGAGGACATCACGGACCGAAAGCTCGCCGAGGAAGCCTACCGGACCATGGCCGACAGTTCCCAGGCGGGGGTCTACATCGTCCAGGACGGGGTCTTCCAGTTCGTCAACGAGAACGCTGCCGGATACGCCGGGTACAGCCAGAAGGAACTCACGGGCATGAACTCCATGCAGCTCGTCCACCCGGAAGACCGCCTCATGGTGAAGGAAAACGCCCACCGGTTGCTCCACCGGGAGAGGACTTCCCCCCACGAGTTCCGGATCATAACGAAAGACGGGCGAATCCGGTGGATCATGGAAACGGTCACCTTCATCCTCCACAAGGAACGCCGGGCCGTACTGGGCAATTCCATGGACATCACCGAGCAGATCGAGGCCCGGGAGAGACTGGCCAAGCTGGAGGCCCTCGAGGCCTCGATCCTGGAGGCCATCCCCCATGCCGTCATCGGGCTCCAGGACCGCCGGGTGATCTTTGCCAACGACGGGGTCGAGCACGTCTTCGGCTGGCGGGCGGAGGAACTCATCGGCGCCACCACCCGGGTCTTCTATCGAAGCGACAGGGACTGGGAAGCTATCGCCCGGGAGCTCTACTCCACCCTGGAAGCCCAGCGCACCCACAGCATCGAATTTCCCTGCCGCCGGAAGGACGGGACCGACATCGAGTGCCTCGTCAGCGCCTCCCGGACGGGAGAGAGCCTCCAGGAGAGGCGGATCGTCATCACTTACGAGGACATCACCGAGCGGAAACGGGCCAAGGACGAACTGGAACGATCACGCCAGGAGATGCGGAACCTCTCCGCCCACCTCCAGTCCGTCCGGGAGAAGGAGCGAACCCGCATTGCCCGGGAACTCCACGACGAACTGGGTCAGCTCCTCACGGCCCTCAACACGGACATCATCCTCCTGAACCGCCGGATCCCCGAGGGACAGCCGGAGCTCCGGGAACGGGTCGACACCATGTCGGGTCTCGTCGACATGACCATGAATACGCTCAAGCGGATCTACATGGATCTCCGGCCGGGCATGCTCGATCACCTGGGGCTTCCCGTGGCCATCGAGTGGCAGGCCAGCGAGTTCTCCAAGCGGACGGGAATCCCCTGCCGGGTCACCGTGGAACCCGAGGACATGGAACTCGACCCGGACCTGTCCACGGCCGTCTTCCGCATCTTCCAGGAAACCCTGACGAACATCTCCCGCCACGCCGAGGCCAAGCGGGTCCAGGTTTCCCTGAAAAAGGCGGGACGGGAAATCCGCCTCACCGTCAAGGACAACGGGAAGGGCATCACGGAAGAGCAGATGGCCAAGCCGAATTCCTACGGCCTTCTGGGAATCCGGGAGCGGGTGTTTCACTGGGGAGGCGAGGTGAAGATCGCGGGAAAAAAGGGGAAAGGCACCACGGTCAACGTCCGCATTCCCTATGAGAACACAGGAGAAGCCCCATGAAGAAAATCCGCATCCTCATCGCCGACGACCATCCCATCGTGCGGGCCGGCTTCAAGCAGGTCCTCTCGGACACCCCCGACATGGAAGTGACCGACGAAGCGGGAAACGGCCAGGAGGTCATGGCCTGTGTCCGGAAAAAGAAGCTCGATGTCATCCTTCTGGATATCTCCATGCCGGGCCGGAGCGGACTGGAAGTCCTCAAGGAGCTGAAAGAGGAACTGCCGAAACTGCCTGTTCTGATTCTCAGCATGTATCCCGAGGAGCAGTATGCCATCCGGGCCCTCCGGGCTGGGGCTTCGGGCTACCTGACCAAGGCCAGCGCCCCCAACGAACTCATCTCGGCCATCCGGAAAGTCGCCGAGGGCGGGAAATACATCAGCGCCACCCTGGGGGAACGCCTCACCGAGTTTCTCGGCTCGGACATGACCCGGCCGCCCCATGAACTCCTGTCGGACCGGGAGTACCAGGTCATGCTCATGATCGCCTCGGGCAAGACGGTTTCCGCCATCGCCGACGAGCTGTGCCTGAGCGTCAAGACGATCAGCACCTATCGCACCCACATTCTCGAAAAGATGCGGATGAAGA
>JAXGPA010000004.1:0-237737 GCA_040767195.1 Syntrophales bacterium | reverse complement strand
CCGTCTCTTACCCGTTTCCGCGGGTTTCCAGGAGGTCGTCCCAGTCGAGAAGGGGGAAGTTTTCGTGGAGGGAGTGGTCGTCCTCCAGGAGCACATACCGGAGACGGGAAAAAACCTTTTCCGCCCGCTCAAGGACCGGCCCCGGGGGGACTACGTCGTCCCCGCTTCCGTGGATGAGCACCGTCGGGACGGAAAGGTTTCCTTTCAGGCAAGGACCAAATTCGTCCAGGTGGATCGCCGGGGCCAGGAGGACGAGTTTTTTCACCCTGTCCTCGTGACGGCAGGCAAAGACCGCCGCCATGAGCCCACCGTAGCTCGAACCCACGAGAATGAGGTCCCTTTTGCCCTCCAGGAGGCCTTCCATCTTTGTCATTCTTTCCGTGAACGTTCCGGGAAAATCCTCCACGATCATTCCGGGATACCGTTCCTGAAAATAAAGCCCCTTCGTGCCCTGGGAGGAGCTCTCGAGCCCGTGGATGAACACCCTGTTCGCGTTCAACGCCGTCACCTCCTTTGGGTTTCCTGAAAACTTACCGGGTCCCGGTCATAAAATCAAGGGGTTCGTGTGGTCGTAATGACTGGCGTCTAATCGAATGAGATTGATTTACAAGACAATATTGTGCTAAATAAGCCAATCTTTCCCATGGCGGAGTTTCTCGATGAGTATCGTCAGACCCTTCAGGGCTTTTCGTCCCCGGAAATCCCTTGTCGGCAAGGTGGCCTGCCCCCCCTATGATGTCATAGAAAGGGAGGAGGCCAGGAAAATGGCCGAAGGGAATCCCCTGAGCTTCCTTCATGTCGTAAAATCGGAAATCGATTTTCCCGACGAATACCCGCCGGAGGACGAACAGGTTTACCTGAAAGCCCGGGATAACCTCCAAAAAATGATAGACGCAAATGTCTTCCGCCGGGATGTGAAGCCCCGCCTTTTCCTCTACCGCCAGCAGATGGGCAGACACCGGCAGCACGGAATCGTCGGCTGCGTGCCCGTGGAGGAATACGAGCACGGGAGAATCCGGAAACACGAGCTGACCCTGAAGGAAAAGGAAGCTGACAGGACCCGTCACATCGAAACGGTGAACGCCCAGACCGGCCTGGTTTTTCTCACGTACCGGGCCGACGGTGCCATCGACGGCCTGGTGAGAGAGATCGCCGACAGGGTTCCCGAATACGATTTTGAGACGGCCGACAGGATTCGGCACACCACATGGGTCATCGACGATGACGGTGAAATCACGCGGATCCGGGAAGCCTTCGGGAGGATCGAGGCCCTCTACGTCGCCGACGGCCATCACCGGGCGGCGGCGGCGGCCTCGGTGGGAAAACGGCGGCGGGAAAAAAATCCCCGTCACCGGGGGGATGAGGCGTACAACTTCATCATGGCGGCCATCTTTCCCCACGACCAGATGAAAATAATGGATTACAACCGGGTCGTGAAGGACCTGAACGGGCTTTCCGACGCCGATTTTCTGGACAGGGTCGGGAAGGTGTTTTCCCTTCGCAAGGCCGCACGGGAGAAAGCCCCGCCGGCACCCCACACCTTCGGGATGTATTTCCGAAATAAATGGCACCTTCTCGAGCTTCGGGAAAAACCGGCCACCGATGAGGACATCGTGGACGGACTCGACGTTTCCATCCTTCAGAAGAGACTCCTCGGGCCCATATTGGCCGTGGGAGACCCCAGGTCGGACCGGCGCATCCTCTTTGTCGGGGGCGGCAAGGGGCTTGGCGAACTGGAACGGCTCGTCGATTCGGAAGCTTACGCTGTCGCCTTCGCCCTTTACCCGACCTCCATCGAAGAATTGATGGCCGTGGCCGACCGGGGCAAGATCATGCCTCCCAAGTCCACCTGGTTCGAGCCCAAGCTGAAAAGCGGGCTTTTCATACACTGTCTTGACGCGGACGGGTCCCTGTTCCCGTAGCCCCCTTCTTTCCGAGAGAGCCGGCGGGTCAGGTGAAGGCCCATGTCATGGGGGAAGACAACCGGGGGAATCGTTGACACGGGGCGCCGTTTTCGACAACAATAAGGCCACATCCCAACGTCTTCAAGGCGGTCGTGTCCATGACAGCTCTCATTCGTCGCGTCGCGGCATTCCTGGGGGTCCTCCTCCTGGCATTCTTTCCGGCGGCGGACGGCCGGAGCGGCGAGTCCCCCTGGCGGGCCCTGGATGAAGGGATCGCCCTGGCCCTGTTCCGGGAACTTCCGGCGTCCCCTTATCTTCTCGTCGTTCTGAAAGTCGACCCCCTTTACTACGAGCTGAAACTCCTGTCCTCCAGCGAAGAGGGGAAAAAGGCCATGTCCCTCAGGGACTGGTGCGCCGTCTTCGGCCTCGACGGGGCGATCAACGCGAGCATGTATCTCGAAGACGGCCGGAAAAGCACGGGCTTCATGAAAAATTACGACCATGTCAACAACGCGATGATCAACGCCCGTTTCGGCGCGTTCCTGGTCTTCAACCCCCGGGACGGGGGTCTTCCCCCCGTACAGATCGTGGACCGGGAGCACCAGGACTGGCAGGACCTGATCGGCCGCTACGAGACGGTGGTCCAGAACTACCGGCTTATCACCCTGGAAGGCAGGAACGCGTGGCGGAGCCGGTCCGGTGAAAGGCGGTTCAGCGCCGCCGCCATCGCCATGGACGACGACGGCCAGGTTCTTTTCATTTTTTCCCGGCAGCCCCGGGATGTCCACGAGTTCGCCGAACACCTCCTGGAGCTTCCCCTGAACATTCGAAATGCCATGTACGTGGAGGGCGGGCAGGACGCCGGCCTTTTCATCGCCGACCTTCCCGAAGACATGCCGGACCGGGCGACACTGTCCTTTCTGGAAGGCGACGAAGGGTATGCCCTGCCTCTTGTGCCGAATGTCATAGGGATCCGGAAGATCAGGAGATGACGAGGCGTCCGTGAAAAGCGACCCCCCGAATCTTTCCATGACCCGGGAACCCTGGGATCTCATCGTCATCCTCGGGCCGACGGCCTCCGGAAAAACCAGGCTCGCCGCGCGGCTCGCTTACGAACTTGGGTCGGAGATCATTTCCGCCGACTCCCGCCAGGTTTACCAGGGACTCGACATCGGAGCGGGGAAGGATCTGTCGGAATACGTCGTCCAGGGGCGCAGGATTCCCTGCCATCTCATTGACGTCGCCGATCCGGCCCTGGAAGAGTTCAGTGTTTTCGAATTCCGCAAGCGATTCACGGCCTGCTTTACACGCCTGCGATCCAGGGGGGTTCTTCCTGTCCTCGTGGGGGGGACGGGTCTTTATCTCGAATCGGTTCTCCTCCACTACGCTCTCGCGGAAGTCCCGGAAAACCCAGCCCTTCGGGAGGAACTGGAAGGTCTTGATGACGGCGCCCTGGAAAGGCGGCTCCTGGCTCTCCGCCCCGCCCTTCACAATACGACGGATCTTCGGGATCGGGGTCGACTGATCCGGGCCATCGAAATTGCCGAAGGGTCCGGAAAGGGACGGGAGGCGGGAGACCCCGCGGCAACGGTCAGCCGGCCCCTCGTCATCGGGGTGCGCTGGGACCGGCCGGTCCTCCGGAAGCGAATCACAAGGCGGCTGGAAAAACGGATCCGGGAGGGCATGATCGAGGAAGTGCGGGGCCTCCGCCGGAGCGGCGTGAGCTGGGAACAGCTTCACCGGCTGGGTCTCGAGTACCGGTGGGTCAGCCTCCATCTTCAGGGCCGGATTTCCCTTGACGAGATGTTTCAGGTCCTGAACACCCGGATTCACCAGTTTGCCAAGCGCCAGGAGACCTGGTTCCGGCGGATGGAAAGGCGGGGAATAGAGATTCACTGGATCGACGGGGAGGATTACCACGCTGTCCGGGCCCTGGTTTTCCGTCCCCCGCCGGGGGAATCCCCGGGAAGATGATTTTTGAGCCCGCCTGCCTGGGATCGGGAAGGCCCGGCGAAACCGGGTCAATTGATCCGCAACGTCCCCGGGGGTTCTTCCGCCTTGGGGATTTCCCCGTATTTCTGCTCGTACCGGGAAATGTTTTCCATCAGGGTGGCTAAAAGGCGCTTCACGTGGCCGGGGCTCACGACGACCCGGGCGGTGACGGAGCCGGCGGGCGGGGCCGCCATGATGAAATCCAGGATGAACTCCTCCCTGGTGTGGGTGATGACGGTGTTGTTCGCGTAAACCCCCCCGTGGAGCGAGGGGGGGAAATTCACCTTGATTTCCTTGGGTCCGCTGGTCATTGGATGCTCCTTTTTACGGCTCGGCCCTCATTTGAAGGAGGGGACCCGCTTTTCCAATTCCGACAGGAACGGGCGCCTTCCGGTAAAATGAATCGTCTTCATGCCTGCCTGCGTTGCTCTTTCGCAGTTTCCGGCGTGATCGTCCACGAAGAGGACGTCTTCCCCCGGGATTTCGAGAAGCCGAAGAACATGGTCGAACAGGGCGGGGTCCCGCTTGCTTTTTCCCAGGTAAAAGCTGTTGTACACCCGGTCGAAGTGGCGAAAGAAACGGTCCCGTTCGTTGAGTTCCTCGAGCCAGTTCGTCTGGTCGCTCAAGATCCCCAGGAGGGGAATCCTGTCCCGGAGATCCCCGAGAAGATCGATCATCCATCTCCGGAGAGTGAAACGGGAGAGGATTTCCTGTCGCAGGGCATCGTCGCCGCCGGAAATCCCCGTTTCGGCCCGGACCGTTTCCCAGTATGTTTTTTCGAGAACCTGTCCTGTAACAAACCCCGTCTCGTGGACCAGGTCGTGGCCTTTTTTGACAAAATCATCGCCGGGAAGGCCGTTCACGTCGGCGATGGCCCGAAGGCCCAGGGCGAACCCCTCTTCGGCAAGAACGCCGCCGTAGTCGAAAAGCACGGCCCGCGGACTTTTCATCCCGTCCCTCCCGTCGATCCTGTTTCATCAGACAAAAAATCCATACCACATCCCGGCACGTGGCCACACCATTTTTCTTGAAGGCAGGCCTTTTTTCATGTAAGCAGGGATGTGATCGCGAAAAATCTTGAAAAGATCGTGGGAGAGGGCTTTTTTCCCGAAGCTGTCGATACGGGAAAGGAAAAAAGGAAAGGAGAGCGTCTATGGACCCCTGGGAGGCGGTCTTTCGAAAAAGCGGGAAAGTGGCCTGGCGGCAGGTGGACGAAGACGGTGTCCTTCTGAACCTGGGCACCGGTTACTATTACACCGTGAACGAGGTCGGGCGGTTTTTCTGGGAATCCCTTGACGGCCGCCGGAAGCTCTCGGAAATTCACGGTGCGCTCCTGGAACGGTATGATGTGGACAGCGAGGTTTCCCGGAAGGATCTCCTGGAGATCGTCCAGGACTTGTTGAAGGAAGGTCTCGTCGAGGTTCATGAATAGAAGAAGAAGGCGGAAAATCCTTTGCCTTCTCCAGCCCGGCGCGAGTGCGGCCGCCTTTTCCATTCTGGTGGACCTCGTCGGTATTTCCTGCCGGCTTCACCACCGTTCCCTCCCTGATCTTCTGAGATCCCTGGACGGTGAAGGGGAAAAGAATCACGTTCTCAGCGGGGAAGAGCGGAAAAGGGCGGAAATCTACCGGGATCTCCTGGATTTCATCCTCATCGGGTGCTTCAGGGTCAAGCGGCCCTGTCTTTTCCGGTCTCTCGCCCTTTTCTCCCATTATCGCCGCAAGGGGGTTCCCGTCGGGATCGCCTACGGGATCAGAAAAAACGGGGAATCCCTGGACGGTCACAGCTGGCTCATCCTGGACGGCGCCCCTTTCCTGGAGAGAACCGACCCCGGCGGCAGTTTCGCGTCCTTGTATGTCTACCCTGACGGGCAATCATGACGACTTTGTAAAAAGACCATATGCTGCGTTGCCCTTCATCCCTCGTCATTGCGACGTACCAATAAGTACGTCTCATTCCTCGGGATTTGGGCGCCTTGCCTCTGGATCTTTTTACAAAGCCGTCGGTAACTGAAGATTTTTCGATTTCACGAGTTCATCAATCATGAAGGAAACGTCATTCCAGGAATTTCTCGAGGGGATCCGGAATCGGAGGATCCCTTTCAACACGGTCTTCGAACTCACCTCCCGGTGCAACCTGTCCTGCGTCCACTGCTACCAGTCCCGGGGCACCCGGGACGGCCTGACGGGGGCGGCCGTCAGGTCCATCCTGGAACAGCTCAAGGAGGCCGGATGCCTGAAGCTCACCTTCACGGGCGGGGAGCCGACCCTCAGGAAGGACTTCAGGGATATTTACAGGGAAGCCCATGAGATGGGATTCGCTGTCACCCTTTACACAAACGGGACCCTCCTGGGGCGGGAAACCCGAAGCCTGCTCGCGGCAAGGCCGCCGCTGGCGGTGGAGGTGAGCCTCTACGGGGCCGCCCCCGAAACCCATGACAGGGTGACAGGAAAACCCGGGTCTTTCGATGCGGCCGTCGACAATCTGCGCCGGATGAGCGAAGACGGTATTTCGGTGGTGGTGAAAACCGTGGTCATGACCCTGAATTTCCAGGAACAGGGGCGCCTTCGGCGCCTCACGGAGGGCCTGGGCACCCCGCTCCGTTCCACCTTCAGGATCTTCGCACCGGCGGACAGGGAGCGCTCCGTGGACTCCCTGCGGCTTCCCGCGCGGGACATACGGAATCTGTCTTCGAAGGCATCCTCGGACCCTCTCCGGGCAAAGGAAAACGAAACGGAACCGCAGGAGAGCTTTCTCTGCCACGCCGGCAGCGACTCGTGCTGTGTCGGGTCGGACGGCGATGTCTTTCCCTGCACGGTTCTCCGCTGGCGTTGCGGGAACCTCAAGACTCAGAGTTTTCATGAAATATGGAACACGTCACCGGTCCTGGCGCGATGGCGGGCCGTGACGGAAAGGGACTACCCGTCGTGCCTCGCCTGCTCTTTCAGAGACCGGTGCCGGTTCTGTCCCGGCATGGGATTCATGGAGCACGGGAACGCCCTGGTTCCGTCGCAGGAATTGTGCCGGATTACGAAAGCCATGTGGAGTGATAGATGACGAAAGACAGCCTTTTCAAGGCGGCCCTGGAACCCCTGGATGTCCGAAAATTGACGGAGAGACGGTATGACATGCACGGTCTTCCCGTCGCCGTTTCGTCCGATTCGGGAATGATCCTGGAAGCCGTGGAGGGTCTTCTCGGTTATTTCCGCCGGGAGGAAGCGCCGTCCCCGGAAATGACTTTCTACCTGATGAAAGAGGAACCGGACAGGTTTCCTTATCACGAGCTGTTTCTGAACGAGGGGACCGTTCTTTTCGACTCCCGGGAGGACGACGAACACGGCTTTTCGAGTCTCCTGGAAACGCGGCTCATCTACCGGACCTGGAACAAGGCCTTCATGGCCGATTTCGGTGCCCGGGGATGCCTTTTTCTCGACACGAAGGAGGGACTGGGCCTCGGCTTCGTGCCGGAACCGGAAGCGGTCCATCCCGCCATACTCTCCAACTTCATGTTTCTCATCGGGTTGTCGGAGATGTGCCGGGCCCGGGACTACTTTCTCATTCATGCCGCCGCCGTGACGGAAGACGGAAAAGGGGTCCTGGTTCCCGCCCTTTCGGGGAGCGGCAAGACCACGCTGTGCGTCTCCCTTCTTCACGGGGGCTTCAAGTACCTGAGCGACGACAGGCCTTTCCTCAGGAGCACCGACGGCGGCTACGAGATTCTCTCCTTTCCCGAGGACATCGACGTGACGGAAAATACAATCTCCCTCTTTCCGGAGCTTCGGGAGCTCGATCCGTCTGTTCTTCGAACGGGGCTGCGGAAGAGAAAATTTTCAGTGGAGAGCGTCTACCCCGGGATCACCAGGGACCGGACCACCCCCCGGGTGCTCCTCTTCCCCCGGGTCGTGGACGAAAAGAGAAGCCGCCTTCGCGGGATTTCAAAAACTGAGGCCGTCGCCCGGCTCCTGCCGCACAGCCTTCTCGTCATGGACCCCGACGTGGCCGCGAAGCAGTTTCACATGCTCTGCGGGATGGTGGAAACCATGGACTGTTACGAGTTGGACTACGGCCGGGATGTCCTGGAGGTCCATCGGCTTGTCAGGGACCTTCTCCAATGACCCTCACCCCGGAAAGGCGTTTCTTGATCCGGATCCTCCGGTCCTTTCTCCGGGTCCCGGGAGCGGAGGCCGGTCTGCCCGACTTCCCGTCGGCGGCGGGCTGGGACCGCCTCCTGGCGCTGCTTCGTTTCCACAGGCTCATCCCCGTGGCCTGCCGGGTTCTTTCGAAGGAAGGCCTCCTGGCGTCTCTTCCGCCTTCCTTCGCCGGCGCGCTGAAAGAGGGGACCCGCGAAAGCTCGGCCCGGTCCCTCTTTCTCGAAGCTCACCTGCAGACCCTGGGAGAAGCGTTCCACCGCCGGAACATACCCTTCATCGTCCTCAAGGGCCCCGCCATCGCCCATGAATATTACGACCCCCCCTACCTGAGGCCTTACGGGGACCTGGACATCCTCATCCGATTCGACGACTTTGACCGGGCCGGGAAGCTTCTCGGCGACCGGGGGTTCGTTCCCGAGGACCCGACAAAGGTCCGGTTCATCGACCCGGCGGTGAAGGCCGTTCCCTTGATGAATGCCCTCATTCCCGGCCTTTCCGTGGATCTTCAGTGGGAAACGGTGACCCTCTACTGGGGGAGAAAGCCTTTTTTGAGCGGTGATGACACCTGGAAGCGCGTTCACGAAATCGGAAACGGCGGCGGCGCCTCCTTCCTCGGCCTGGACCCGACCCTTCTTCTACCCTACCAGTGTGTTCATCTCATGTCCCACCACCACTTCAGCCCGCTCATCAGCCTCGTGGACATCGGCCTCATCATGGAGGACAAAAAACGGCCCGTGGACTGGAAGGCGGTGCTGACCCAGGCGGGGGAACAGGGCATCGGGAGCGCCCTTTATCACCCCCTGCGATTCCTCCGGGACCCCCTGGGGCTGGCCGTTCCCGCGCCGGTCCTGGAGGCCCTGAAACCCGGGGTGGTGACACGGGGTCTTTTCCCGGCGGAGAGGCTGGCGCTGCGGTCGCGACCGCTCACGGTGTGGGCGGAGCGGGCGGTCAAGTTTTTTCTCATCGACGACTGGGCAGAACGAGTGAAAGCCCTGGGGACCTTTTACCGGTACCGGGTGAGGAAGCGGCCCGGGTCCGGAACTTAGCGGCCCCCTGTCGCGCCGGACCGGGGGCGCCCGCTGCGGAAATCCCGATTCAGGGCGATCCCGGGTTCCTGAACCGGTCGAACCGGTCGCGGAGTTTCAGGATTTCCCGCCGCCCTTTCATGAAAAGCAGGGGAAAGAGTTTCCGGGGGTAATTTTTTCTGAAAAGGTGGCGAAAATAGGCCCGTCTCCTCAAGGGCTGGTAACGGCTTTTCATCCACCGTCCTTTTTCCGCCGGGGGAATCGGGGACAGCGAGGCGCCCCGGTAGAATGTCCGGATGTTTTCCGGGGTCCACGGGGATCGTTCGAAAAACCCGTCCCCTCTTCTCTCGTAGAGGGCCGTGCCCGGGTGAATTTCCAGGGGGAACCAGGAGAACGTGTCCGGCCGGACTTTTTTCATCCACGCGATTTCCTTTTCCAGTTTTTCCATCGTTTCCCCCTCGAAACCCGTGATCATGTTGGCGTGGACGGAAATCCCTCCCTCCCGGCACCGGGCGATGGCCTCCTCGGCCTCGGCCACCGTCGTTTCCTTTCGAACGCTGTCGAGATTCTCCTGAAGGGCGGATTCCACGCCGATCTCGATGAGGGCGCAGCCGGCGGCCTTCAGGCGCCGGACCATGTCGCTGTCGACGCGCTCGGCCCGGGCCTGGATGGAAAACAGGAAGGGACGGTTCCGCCTGATGGCGCTGAAATGCTCGCAGATTTCTTCCGCCCTTTTCCGGTTGATGAGAAAATCGTTGTCGTGAACATAAAGGCCGTCGATGGGGTAGCGGTAGAGAAGTTCCCGGACGCCTTCAGCCACGTAGCGGGCACTGTGAAACCGGACCCCCCGGCCGTAGGTGAGGGACTCGCAGCAGAAGTCGCAGCGCCTGACACACCCCCGGGAGGTGACGACGCAAAGGGAGGAGAGGAAGTGCCCCCGGATGGCGCTGTGGTTTCTCTGGAGATAAAAGCGTCCGTCCAGGAGGGTGTAGTCGGGAAAGGGCAGGTCGTCCAGGGGGGCCACCTGGACCGGCGGGGTGTGCCGGATCCCGCCGTCCCGGTCTTTCCACCAGAAGCCGGGGATGTCCCGGGGGTCTTCCCCCCGGGCGAAGCGGACCAGGGCCTGTTCACCCTCGCCGGCGACGACGCCGTCGAGCCCTTCTATCCTTCGCAGCGTCAATTCGGGCAGGGCCGTTCCATGGTGACCCCCGGCGATCATGACGCCGGGAAAGAGAGGCCGCAGGAGGGCGGCGCAGCTTACCGTGTCGTGGATCAGAGGGGAGAGTGTCTGGAACCCGATGACGTCGGGCCGGAAGGTCCGGACCGCTTCGGCCATGGCCCCGTCGATCCTGTCCCGGCCGAGACCGTGACTGGAGAAAAGGGCATGGCGGTCGAAAAGGGCCGCCTCGTGGCCTTCCCCTTTCAGGGAGGCCGCCATGGAAAGGATTCCCACGGGAGCCCAGGTGTTCATGGGGCGGACCCCGTAATCGGTGAGAGGGGTGATGAAAAGAAATTTCACAGGACAACCCTTTTCGCGTGGGCAAACTGGACCATCCCGAAGGGGTCTTCCGTGAAGGCACCGAGGCGGTCGAGCCTTTTTTTCGCCTCGTAAAGGATGCCGTAAGCGGCCAGGTCCGCCTGGACGACATGGGTGCCGACGACGACGGCGCCGCAACGGGCCGTCTCGCCCCTGTCCGGTCCCCCGGTGACGAAGGCCGTTCGGCCGTCGATGAGGGTCAGGTCGGGCGGGACGGCGAGAACGAGTTCGGCGATCTTTTCCCGGAGGTGGTCCCGGTGAAGGGGGTATCGCTCCAGGGGGTGGAGGAGCCCCACGGAAAGTTTCATCCCCAGGGAAAAATCCGATTCGTTGTGGGTTTTCATATTGGCCAGAAAAATGAGCCGGTCCGCCGTCACGGCCGCCAGGGGGACAGTGACCTGCTTCAGAAAGTACCCGTCCACGGGAATGGACACCCAGGGCCCGTCATCGAAAGGGATGAAGGGAGCCCTGCCCGAAAGGGCCTCCGGGATGCCTGCTTTCCGGGCCACCTTCGCGGTGGGGAGGGCCCGGATGGACGAGCAGTCCCCGACCCGGATATTTCGGCAGCCTTTTTCCTGAAGAAAGTCGATGAGGGCGGCAAGCATCCCGGGGTCCGTGGACGCCGGGTAGGGGTCCGCCGTGTTCAGGTTGATTTTTATGAGAATCTCGTGATGGGGAAGAAAGAGGTCTTTGAAGCGGGCGTCCCAGGCGGGACCGAAGGACCGCAAAAGGGAACGGGGGTCTTCCACATCCGTGAAAATGTCCGTGTCCCCCGGTTGACGGGAACAGGCGGGACGCCGGGGCTGATACGTTCCTTCTCGTACCAGGCGCCTCAGAACGGCGGGAGGGAAAAGCCGTCGTTTCAGGGAAGCGGCGAACCGGATGACATTCATGATCTCCCCTTTGAAGCGCCCCCGGCGGATCGGCCCCGGAAGGGTGGGCTCACGAAGAGGCGCACGACGTTACGGGCCCGGTTTCCCCGGGTTTCGGCGGAGGCCGACCGGGGCGGCGAAAAAAGCGTGAAAGGCACCCGGAAACGTCACGTTATTTTACGGGCCGTGTCCCGGTAGAGGTCGACGAGCCTGAGATAGGCTTCGATCCCGAAGCGGGCGTACTGCTTTTGCGGTTCCGTCACGTCCTTGACGACTTTGGCGGGATTCCCCGCCGCGAGTTTCCCCGCGGGGATCCGCATGTCATAGGGGACGACGGATCCGGCGGCGACGAACACCCCTTCCTCGCAGACGGCGCCGAAAAGCAGGATGGCCCCCATGCCGATGACGCACCGGTCGTGAACTTCGGCGTCGTGGAGGATGACGCTGTGCCCCACGATGACCTCGTTTCCGATAACCACCCGGGCCCCGGGGTTGATGTGGATCACCGCGTTGTCCTGGACGCTCGTGTCGTCTCCGATGATGACGGGGCCCTCGTCGGCCCGGATGACGACCCCCGGCGCGATAAAGGTCCGCCGGCCCACCGTGATGTCTCCGATGAGGACGGCATCGGGGTGAACGTAGCTGTCCGGGGATATCCGGGGTTTTTTACCGTCCACTTCGTAAAGAGGCATGGGAGAACCTTTCCGCTGCGCGGGGGAGAGCCGGTTTTTTTTAAAAAGGTCCCAGGGAGATCTTCACGGTGCCCCCCCGTCCCAGGATGTCGTGGAGGTGGATGTAGCCGTCCAGGCGCCCGCCGGCGCTCACCACGGCGAGGGCGGTGATTTCCGCCCGCTGCATGAACTCGATCGTTTCGGCGAGGGACGCACCGGGGTCGGCCACTTTCGGTGACCGGGTCATCAGGTCGTCCACGGCGAGCCCCTTGAAATCGATGCCCCGCCGGACGGCGCGACGGACGTCCCCGTCCGTGAGAATTCCCTGGAGGACGTTTTCCCCGTCCGTGATGAGAACGAACCCCACGTTCATGTCGTCGATGACCCGGACGGCCTCCGGGGCCGGCGTTCCTGTCAGGACGCGGGGGGCTTTTTCAATGCCGATCATGACGTCCCGGACCCGGGCCATGAGCCTCTGCCCAAGGTTGCCTCCCGGGTGAAACCTGAAAAAATCCCTCTCGGTGAAATTTTTCCGGCGGATCAGGGCGATGGCGATGGCGTCTCCCATGGCCAGGGCCGCGGTGGTGCTTGACGTGGGCGCCAGGCCGAAGGGACAGGCTTCCCTGTCCACGGCCACGTGAATGATTCGGTCGCTGTGCTTCGCCAGGCTGGAGCGGGGGTTTCCCGTGAGGGCGATGATGGGGGCCCCGATCTCCCGGACGCTCGACGTGAGGGCCGTCAGCTCCGGCGTCTCGCCACTGTGGGAGATGGCCAGGAGAACGTCCTCCCGGGTAACGATACCCAGGTCGCCGTGAAGCCCTTCCACGGGGTGGAGGAAGACCGCCGGCGTTCCGGTGCTGGTCAGGGTCGCCACGATCTTCTTGCCGATGAGACCCGATTTGCCGATGCCCGTCACGATCACCCGTCCCTTGGATCGGCAGATCATCTCCACGGCCTCGGCGAACTGACCGTCCACATGGTTCACCAGGTTGAGGAGGCATTCCCCCTCGATCCGGAGCACCTCCCTGGCCAGATCGATTGTTTCCGCTTCGTCCATGATCCTGCTTCCGCCTTGAAAGATAAAGGCACACACCCCTTCTTATTCGTCAGAAACGACGACCTATGCCTATCAGATAAACGAAGGGTTGGCAAGGCCGTTTTTCCCCGCCGGTCTTGCCCCGGGCGGCTTCCCGTGATAGAGGGCGGACATTGAAAGAAGGTTTCCGTGAGGAGGTTTCATGAAAATCAGAACGATGGAGATCGAACTTTCCACGGCTGGAAACGATGACGTCGTGGATATCACCGCCGCTGTCGAGGCCCGGATCGGGGAAGCGGGCATCATCGAGGGGACGGTTATTGTCTTTGTTCCCGGTTCCACGGGGGGGCTCACCACCATCGAGTATGAAAGCGGGGTCGTCCGGGACCTGAAGGAGGCCCTGGAGCGCCTGGTTCCCCGCGGTATTTCCTATCACCACGACGCCCGGTGGGGAGACGGGAACGGCCACTCCCATGTGCGGGCGTCCCTTGTCGGCCCGTCCCTGGCGGTGCCCGTCTCGGGGGGGCGGATGACCCTTGGGACGTGGCAGCAGATCGTTTTCATCGACTTCGACAACCGCCCGAGGCGGCGGTCTCTCGTGGTCCAGGTGTCCGGCCGATCCTGACGAAGGCCCCCCTCAGCGGACGAGAATCCCCGTCCCCCCGGGGGAGAGCCGGGCCGCCAGGTCCCGGAGCTCGTCCAGGCTCGACCCCCTCTCCCGGCCGAGGTCGGGAGACAGGGTGTTGGACGGCAGGAATCTCTGGAGGACGAAGCGGCCGGCGGGGCCGGGGACGGGGCCGATGGCCGCCATGAGGCCCGCGAGATCCGCCTCGTCGAGGAGAGAGGGGACCACCGTGGTCCTGAACTCGCAGGGTGTCCCGGCGTTTCTCAGGATATCGGCGCTTTCCCGGATGCGGGAAAAGGGAACGGCGCTTCCCGAGAGGATCCCGTATTTCGCCGGCGGGGCTTTGACGTCCATGGCCACGTAGTCCACCAGGCCCTCCGCCAGGAGGGCCGCCAGGACGGCCGGGACGGACCCGTTCGTGTCGAGTTTCACGGGATACCCCAGGGATTTCACCTTTCTCAAAAACCCCGCCAGGCCGGCCTGGATCGTCGGTTCGCCGCCGGAGACGGTGACGCCATCAAGGCGCCCACGCCTCTTTTCCAGGAAGAACAGGACGTCTTCCTCGGCGAGAAGGGCCGCCGGGGGGTCCGCGGGAAGAAGGCCGGGGTTGTGGCAGTAGGGACAGCGAAAGTTGCACCCCTGGGTGAAAACGACGGCGGAGATCCTTCCCGGGTAATCGATGAGGGAAACCTTCTGTAATCCTCCGATTTTCATTTCTTCAGCCGACAGGCCTCACTGAAGGGAAAAGGTCCTCCTCAGGGAAAATTCTTCCTGCTTTCCCTTGTTCCACTGGTTGACGGGGCGCAGGTACCCCACGACCCGGGAATAGACCTCGCAGGAGGCCCCGCAGGCGGGACAGGCCGCCTGCTCTCCCCGGAGATAGCCGTGATCGGGGCACACGCTGAAGGTGGGGGAGAAGGTGAAATAGGGCAGGGAATAGGTTTCGCAGACCTTCCGGACCAGCCTCTTCACGGCGGTGCAGTCGCTTATCTGCTCGCCGGCGAAAATGTGAAACACCGTTCCCCCCGTGTACCGGGTCTGGATGTCGTCCTGGAGGTCGAGGGCTTCGAACAGGTCGTCGGTGAACTGTACCGGCAGCTGGCTCGAATTCGTGTAGAAAGGCTCGTGCCCGTTTCCGCCGTGTCCGTTTCCGTTGGCGCACACGATGTCGGGGTAGCGTTTCCGGTCGATCCGGGCGAGGCTGTAGGACGTCCCCTCCGCCGGGGTGGCTTCCAGGTTGAAGTTGTTCCCCGTTTCCTCCTGGAACCGGAGGAGGCGGTCCCGCATGAAGTCGAGGACCTTCCGGGCGAACCGGTGACCTTCCGGTGACGCGATGTTTTCATTCATGAGGTTGAGGCACGCCTCGTTCATTCCCACGAGGCCGATGGTGGAAAAATGGTTCTTCCAGTACTGGCCGAAACGGGCCTTCACGCCTCTCAGGTAATACTTGGTGTAAGGGTAAAGATTCCCGTCGGTGAATTTTTCCAGGACCTTGCGCTTGATTTCCAGGCTTTCCCGGGCCGTGTCCATGACTTTCCCGAGACGGTTCAGGAAGTCTTCCTCCGTCGAGGCCAGGTACCCGATTCTCGGGAGATTCAGGGTGACCACTCCGATGGAGCCCGTGAGCGGGTGAGACCCGAAAAGGCCCCCGCCCCGCATCTCCAGGGCCTGTTTTTCCTCACAGTTCAGGGCCCGGTTGTCTATCCTGAGACGGCAGCACATGCTCCTTGCGTCTTCGGGCTTCATGTCCGAGTTGATGAAATTTGAAAAGTAGGGGACGCCGTATCGTGCCGTCATTTCCCAGAGGCCTTCCAGGTTTCCGTTGTCCCAGTTGAAGTCCCGGGTGATGTTGTAGGTGGGGATGGGGAAGGTGAAGACCCGGCCCCGGGCGTCCCCCTCCGCCATGACCTCCAGGAAGGCCCGGTTGAAGAGGTCCATCTCCTTCTGGAAATCGCCGTATTTTTCGTCTTTCGGCTGTCCCCCGATGATGACGTGCTCGTCGGCGAAATGGACGGGGACGGTGAGGTCCAGGGTGACGTTGGTGAAGGGGGTCTGAAACCCGACCCGGGTGGGAACGTTGATGTTGAAGATGAATTCCTGGAGGGCCTGGCGGACGTCCGGGTAGGTCAGGCGGTCATACCGGATGAAGGGGGCGAGCAGGGTGTCGAAGCTGGAAAAGGCCTGGGCGCCCGCCGCCTCTCCCTGGAGGGTGTAGAAAAAATTCACCACCTGGCCCAGGGCGCTCCGGAAATGCTTTGCCGGCCGGCTTTCCACCTTCCCCGAGACCCCCCTGAAGCCTTCCCGGAGAAGGTCGAGGAGGTCCCAGCCGACGCAGTAGACGGACAGGATGCTCAGGTCATGGATGTGGAAATCCCCCTCCATCTGGGCCTTCCGGACTTGCGGCGGGTAGATTTCATTGAGCCAGTAAATCTTGCTCACCTCCGAGGAGATGTAGTTGTTCAGCCCCTGGAGAGAGTAATCCATGTTGCTGTTTTCGTTTATCTTCCAGTCCTTTTTCTTGAGATACTTGTCGACCAGGTCCACCTCCATGCGGTCCGCCAGCTCCCGGAGCCGGGCGTGCTGCTCCCGGTAGATGATGTAGGCCCGCGCCGTCATCCGGTAGGTGGAAGACAGGAGGACCTCCTCCACAATGTCCTGGATTTCCTCCACCGAGGGGGTCCGGTTCCCGAAAAGGTCTTCCGCCCGGTTCAACACCCGAACGGTGAGCCGCCGGGCCATTTTCTCGTCGAACTCCCCCGTGGCGCCCCCCGCCTTGGCGATGGCGGTGGTGATCTTGGAGGCGTCGAATGGAACGAGCCGGCCATCCCGTTTCTGGATCGATTCATACATGTTCTGTTCCCCCCTCTTTGAAATGATTTCGCTGTAAAGCACAATATATAGTGTCTTGTATGAATATGACTACTATATATAGTCTTCCTTTCGGGGAAATACAAGAAAAAATTTCAAGTTTTTTTTCGCAGTTTATTGGCGGGGTTGGCCCCCGTCACGGCGTCTCGCGATGAAAGATCCCGATGGGGGCCGTTTTTTCGGGGTCGGCGGAAAATGGCTTGATTCCCTCATTCATTCATAATATGAAAACAGGAAAAAGAAAAGGAGACCTTTTTCTTGATACCCCGTTACGCGAGACCGGAAATGACCGCCCTCTGGAGCCCCGAGAACCGCTACCGGAAATGGCTGGATATCGAGATCCTCGCCTGCGAAGCCCTCGCCAGCATGGGCAGGATCCCCGCCGCCGCCCTGGCGAACATACAGGCCAGGGCGGGTTTCGACGTGGCGCGGATAGACGAGATCGAAAAGGTGGTGAAACACGACGTCATCGCTTTTCTCACGTCCGTGTCCGAGCATGTGGGCGAGGACGCCCGGTTCGTCCACATGGGGCTCACTTCCTCGGACATCCTCGACACGTCTCTCGCCCTTCTCCTCCGGGAGGCGGCGGAAATCATTCTCCGGGGCGTCGACGACCTTCTCGCCGTTCTCCGGCGCCAGGCCTTCCACCACAAGGACACCCTGATGATCGGCCGGTCCCACGGGATTCACGCGGAACCGATCACCTTCGGGCTCAAGCTCGCGCTCTGGTACCAGGAAATGGAACGAAACCGGGACCGGATCCTCCGGGCCAAGGAAGCGGTCAGCGTGGGTAAGCTTTCCGGGGCCGTGGGAACCTTTTCCTTCGTCGACCCCTTCGTGGAAGAGTACGTCTGCGCCCGGCTGGGACTGAAGCCCGCTCCCGTCTCTTCCCAGATCGTCCAGCGGGACCGCCACGCCGAGTATTTCTGCGCCCTCGCCGTCACGGCGTCGTCCATAGACAAGTTCGCCCAGGAAATCCGTCTTCTCCAGAGGACCGAGGTCCGGGAGGCGGAGGAATTTTTTTCCCCGGGCCAGAAGGGCTCTTCCGCCATGCCCCACAAGAGAAACCCCGTTCTCTCGGAGAATCTGTCGGGGCTGGCCCGGGTCGTCCGGTCTTACGCCCTGGCGGCGCTGGAGGACGTTCCCCTCTGGCACGAGCGGGACATCAGCCACTCTTCGGTGGAGCGGGTCATCGGGCCGGACGGGACGACCCTTCTGGACTTCATGCTTCACCGCTTCACCGGGCTCATGGACCGCCTTCTCGTGTACCCCGGGCGGATGATCGCCAACCTGGAGATGACCGGCGGGCTCATCTTTTCCCAGATGGTTCTGCTCAAACTCGTCGAGAAGGGGGTTTCCCGGGAGGAGGCTTACGCCCTTGTCCAGAGGAACGCCATGAAAACCTGGCAGGAGGGAACGGAACTGAAACGGCTTCTCCGGGAGGACGGCGAGGTCATGGAGCGCCTCACCGAGGCTGACCTGGACGAGGTCTTCCGGGTGGAGAATTTTCTGAAGAATGTGAATTACATCTTTTCCCGCGTTTTCGGAGGGGTCAATGAAGCGGATTGCCTTGGGGGTTTTGTTCGTTCTCTCGATGACATGTCTGAGCTGTAGCGAGATCCGGCACTATGCCGAGATTCTCCGGGAAGGCCGGATTTCCGCGCCCTATCTCGACACCCTGGACCGGTGGACCCGGGAGAAGACCGTCTATGTCGAGTTCGAAACCATGGCCCGGGTCGTGGCGACCGAAAGAAGCAGGGCCTTCAACGAGGCCTACCGGCAGGAACGGGACCGCATCCACCCGTCTTCGACGGCCGAAAAAGGGGCCGGTGAAGCCCTGGAGACGGGCGATTTCGACGGCCTGGAATATTTCTTCTACGCCTACGTGCCCGACAAAAAATGGAACGATTTTGCCCGGTCCAACTCGATCTGGAAAGTTTCACTGATCCTGGGGGAGGAAAAAACCCTTTTCCCCGCGGACCTTCGGGAGATAGAGAACATCACACCCGTCATCCAGGGCTTTTTCCCTTACATCACCCCGTATGGAAAATTCTATTCCCTCCGGTTCGACGCCCCTGTACCGGAAGAGGGCGGACCGTCGCGGGTCCTGGTGTTCTCGAGCGTCCTGGGACAGCTGCAGCTTCGCTGGCCCGGCGAGTGACTTCCCGGCATCCCGGTGCCTTCGAAGTCGGCGGATCTTCTCCTCGCTAAACCCTCAGAGACCCGTTTCCGTGAGTCCCCGCTGGATGATCGTGTCTTTCCGCCAGCTGTCGTCCTTGCCGGGGTAGTCCCGGTTCAGGTGGAGCCCCCGGCTTTCCTTTCGCATCCGGGCGCAGGTGACGATGAGCTTCGCAACCGTGGCGATGTTCCTGAGTTCCAGGAGATCCCGGGTGATGGTGAAATTCCAGTAGTATTCCTCGATCTCCTGGAGAATGAGGTCGATCCGCCTCTTGGCCCGGTCGAGGCGCTTGTTTGTCCGGACGATCCCCACGTAGTTCCACATGCTCCGCCGGACCTCGTCCCAGTTGTTTGAAACCACGACGGAATCGTCGCTTTCGAGGGCGCCCCGGGGATCCCAGGGCGGAACGGGAAGGTCCGGCCGCCTCGTTCCGGGGAACCGTTCCCGGATTCTCAGGAATACCCGGTGGGCGAAGACGAGGGCCTCCAGGAGCGAGTTGCTCGCCAGCCGGTTGGCCCCGTGAAGGCCCGTGCAGGAGGATTCGCCGCAGGCGAAGAGACCCCGGATGGATGTCTCCCCCCAGTCGTTTACCAGGATGCCCCCGCAGATGTAGTGCGCCGCCGGGACGACGGGGATCGGCTCCACCGCCATGTCGATGTCGAATTCGAGACAGCGCTCGTAAATATTCGGGAACCGGTCCTTCAGGAAGTCCCGGGATCGGTGGGTGATGTCGAGAAGCACGTATTCATCGCCGGACTTCTTCAGCTCCCCGTCGATGGCCTGGGCGACGATGTCCCTGGGGGCCAGGCTTTTCATGGGGTGGTAATTTTCCATGAACGTCGTCCCGTCTTTCAGGCGCAGAATACCGCCCTCGCCCCGCACCGCTTCGCTGATGAGGAAGGACTTGGCTTCGGGGTGATAAAGGCAGGTCGGGTGGAACTGGATGAACTCCATGTTGGCGATGCGGGCGCCCGCCCGGTAGGCCATGGCGATTCCGTCCCCCGTGGCGATGTCGGGGTTGGTGGTGATGAGGTAGACCTTTCCGGCGCCGCCCGTGGCGATGAGAACGAACTTCGCCAGGAAGGTGTGGATCCGGTTTTTCAGGATGTCGAAGACATAGGCGCCCAGGCAGCGGTCCGGGCCTTCGTCCCGGGCGCCGGCGACACCGCGGACTTTCGATTCGAGAATGAGGTTGACGGCCAGGAAATTTTCATAAATCCGGATGTTGTCCCTGGTGGCCGCCTTTTCCACCAGGGCCCGTTCCACCTCCTGGCCGGTGAAGTCCCTGGCGTGAATGACCCGGCGGTGGCTGTGGCCCCCTTCGCGGCCGAGGTCGAAAGGCGCCGTGTCCCTGTCTTCCGTGCGGGTAAAATCCACGCCCCAGTCGATGAGTTCCCCAATCCGTTCCGGTCCCTCACGGACCACGAAGCGGACCACCTCTTCCCGGCACAGCCCGGCGCCACTTTCCAGGGTGTCCTTGATGTGGCTGTCGAAACTGTCCGTCTTGTCGAGGACGACGGCGATCCCCCCCTGGGCGTAGTTGGTGTTCGACTCGATCTTTTCTTTCTTCGTGACCACGGCCACGGTGCCCAGCTCCGCCGCCTTTATGGCGAAACTGAGACCGGCGATGCCGCTGCCGAGAACGAGAAAATCCGTTTCAACCTCCATGAAACACCCCTTGTCACCCTTTTTGACGTTTTTTGAAGGTCTTTTCTGTTTACAAAAAATCAGCTTTTTTATATATCTTTTTCCTTACGTTGAGGAAAGGAATTTTAAACAGGATCTCATGCGGCTTCTGGCGATCGAATCTTCCTGCGACGAAACGTCCGCGGCGGTCATCCGGGACGGGACGGAGGTTCTTTCCAATGTCGTCTCCTCCCAGGTCCAGGTGCACAGCCGCTATGGCGGGGTGGTGCCCGAAATCGCTTCCCGGAAGCACATGGAAGCCATCGTTCCCGTTATCTTCCAGGCTCTCGAGGACGGGAACACGACCCTCGGGGATTTGGAGGCCATCGCCGTCACCCGGGGACCGGGGCTCGTGGGGTCCCTCCTGGTGGGCCTGAACACGGCGAAGGCCCTGGCTTTCGCCTCCGGTCTTCCCCTGGTGGGCGTGAATCACCTGGAAGGTCATATCGCCGCCGTTTTCCTGACGGAGAGCCGCCCCGAATTCCCCTTCATCGCCCTTGTCGTGTCAGGGGGGCATACCAGTATTTACCGGGTCCGGGATTTCGGCTCCGTGGCGTGTCTCGGCCAGACCCGGGACGATGCCGCCGGGGAGGCCTTCGACAAGGCGGCGAAGATGCTGGACCTGGGGTATCCCGGGGGGGTCGTCATCGACCGCCTGGCCAAGGAGGGGGACCCCGGGCGGATCTCTTTTCCCCGCTCCATGCGGGACAGCCTCGATTTCAGTTTCAGCGGCCTCAAGACGTCCCTGCTCCATTACCTGAAAAAGAGAGAGAATCCCGTGGAGGCGGCGGAGCTGCCTCACATCGTCGCGAGTTTCCAGGAGGCGGTGGTGGATGTCCTCGTGGACAAAACCCTTCGGGCGGCGGAACAGAACCGTCTTGACCGGGTCGTCGTTTCCGGCGGAGTTGCCGCCAACAGCCGCCTGAGACAGCGGTTTCTCGAAGAGGCGGAAAAAAAAGGGGTGGAGGTCTTCATCCCCCCCCTTCGGCTTTGCACCGACAACGCCGCCATGATCGGCGCCGTCGGCCATTTCCTCCTGCTGAAAGGCAGACGAGACCCTCTTGACCTGAACGCCCTGTCCCGGTGGCCCCTGGAGTTCGGGGAGAGCCTCCGATGATTCCGGGGTTTGTCAAGGCCTGGTGGAAGAAGTTCTACGATCAGTTCATCTCTCTCCGGGGGGCCCCTGAACACATCGCGATGAGCCTCGCCATCGGCATTTTCGTCGGCGTCACCCCGACGATTCCCTTTCACACGATCATCATCCTTGTCCTGGTCCTTCTTTTCCGGCGAAATTTCACCGCCGCCTGGCTCGGGTCCTGGCTTGTCTCCAATCCCCTCACCATTCCCGTTTTTTACCTGTCCCAGTACCACCTTGGGAAGCGTCTCCTGGGTATGAATTCCATGGAGGTCGTTTTTTCCGATTATTCCTTCTACACGATCCTCCACATGGGAAAATCCGTCATGGCGCCCCTTCTCCTGGGCGGCGTCGCCATGGCCCCCTTCCTGGCCCTGGGCGGCTACGCCCTCGCCCTTCGAAGCCTTCGAATGATCCGGAAACGGGAACAACCGTGACGACGCTGGAACGGCTTCGAAAACACGGCATCCGGCCCCTCAAGGGTCTCGGCCAGTCCTTTCTCGTCGACGGGAACATGATTCGGAAAATCGGCGATCTTGCCGTTCCCGAAAAAGGGGGGACGGTGGTGGAAATCGGTGCCGGCCTGGGCCTCCTGACGGAGTGTCTCGCCGCCCGGGCTTCCCGGGTCGTGGCCGTAGAGGTGGATTCCCGGCTTACGAAGATCCTGAGAGAAGAATTGAAAGCCCTGGGAAACGTGGACATTCTCGAGGCGGACATCCTCCAGGTGGATTTCGCGGCCCTCGGGAAGCGGCTTCGACAAGAAGAAAAAGGGACGGTGAGGTTCCGGGTCGTTGGCAACATTCCCTACAACCTGTCCTCCCCCATTTTTTTCCATCTCATCCGGTATCACCGCCAGTTATCCGAGGCCGTGCTCATGTTCCAGAAGGAAGTGGCGGACCGTCTCACCGCCTCTCCGGGGACAAAAGCCTACGGGATTCTCTCGGTCATGGCCCGGGCCTACGGCGACCCGGTCCGGGAACTCGACGTTCCACCGTCCTGTTTTTACCCCGCGCCGAAAGTTCACTCCGCCGTTGTCCGCCTGGCCTTTCGGGATACCCCCCTCATCCCGGTCCCTGATGAGGCCTTCTTCCGGCAGGTGGTCCGCCGGGCCTTTTCCCAAAGAAGAAAAACCCTCTACAATAATTTCAGGAATTTTGGGGGGGAAACCCCCGTTTCGGATCTTCTCGAAAGGGCGGGCCTGGACGGGAAAAGACGGGGGGAAACCCTGACGGTGGGGGAGTTCGGGCGCCTGGCCGCTGTTCTCTGGGAGGCCCGACCCCGTCAGGACGGATTACAGAAATGATGGAGGCTTGATCACCGATGAGTTTTTTCGAGGCGTTCATGCTTTTGTGTTTCGGGGCGAGCTGGCCCATTTCCATTGCCAAGGCGCTGAGGACGAAAAAGGTCGAGGGGAAGAGCCCTCTTTTCATGGCCGTGATCATCATGGGTTACCTGAGCGGTATCGCCCACAAAGTCCTCTACAATTTTGACTGGGTGACGGTTTTTTACGGTGTCAACGCCGCCATGGTCGCCGCAGATCTTTTTCTTTATTATCGGTATCTGTCCCCGGATGCGGCGGCGGGTGGCGAAACGGGCCCTCTCGCGGCCTGATATCAGCGGCCATAACGAATATCGAATCCCGCCACGGGTTCCCCCGGCGGTTCCTCAAGAACTTCCACGGAATGCACCGAGGCCAGGGGCGGCCCCGTTTCGCACCACCGGACCATGTCATCCACCTGGTCGGCCGGTCCTTCGAAGAGGGCCTCCACCCGGCCGTCCCGGAGATTCCTCACCCACCCGCCGAGGCCCCGTTTCAGCGCCTCGTTCCGTGTCTCCGCCCGGAAGAAAACGCCCTGGACCCGGCCGGTGATGAGGACCCGGGCTCTTCTGGTTTCCCCTGTCACCGTCCCCCCCTGTCCCCCCCGATCAGGTCGAGAAACGCCTCTTCCGAGAGAATGGTCTTATCGAGCTTACGGGCTTTTTCGATTTTCGATCCCGGGTCTTCACCGGCCACGACATAGTCGGTCTGTTTCGTCACCGAGGCGAGAACCTGCCCCCCCAGGGCTTCGACGCGCCTTTTCGCCTCGTTCCGGGTAAAGCCCTTCAGGGTTCCCGTGAAGAGAAAGGTTTTTCCCGAAAGGGGGCCGCCGGACTTTGCCGGGGCGGCCCGGGGCCTCACCCCGGCGCGGAAAAGCTTGCCGATGATTTCCCGGTTCGCTTCCTGGCCGAAAAATTGAACGACGCTCGAGGCGATCTCCTTCCCGATTCCGTGGATCCCTGCGAGTTCTTCCTCCCCGGCGTTCATGAGGTCCTCCAGGGCGGGATACCGGGAGGCGAGAAGGGTGGCGACGAATTCTCCCACGTGCCGGATGCCCAGGGCGAAGAGAAATTTCTCATACGGGGGGGTCTTGGCCCTCTCGATGGCGTTCAGGATGTTTTCCGCCGACTTGTCGGCCATCCGCTCCAGGTCCGCGAGTTCTCTCCCGGTCAGGTAAAAAATGTCCGCGGGGTCCCCGATGAGGCCTTTTTCCATGAGCCTGAGGATGAGCTTTTCGCCGATCCCCTCGATATCCATGCCGTTTCGGGAAACGAAGTGGCGGATCGTTTCGGCCAGCTGGGCCCGGCAGTTCAGCCCCAGGCAGCGGAAGGCTTTCTCGCCCTCCAGCCGGACCACCGGGGACCCGCAGGAAGGGCAGACGCCGGGCATGGTAAAGGGGATCTGTTCCCCTGTTCTTTTTGACGGGATGGCTTTGACGATTTCAGGGATGACGTCGCCGGCCCGCTGGACGATGACGGTGTCGCCGATCCGGATGTCCTTTTTGGCCACCTCGTCCTGGTTGTGAAGGGAGGCCCGGGAAACGACGACGCCCCCGACCTCGACGGGGTCCATTTCCGCCACCGGTGTCAGGACCCCCGTCCGGCCCACCTGGACGGCGATGTTCCGGACGACCGTCGTGGCCTGGGTTGGCGCGAACTTGCATGCCAGGGCCCACCGGGGGCTTCTGGAAACGGACCCGAGCCGCTCCTGGAGTTCGAGGGCATCGACCTTGATGACGACGCCGTCGATCTCGTAAGGGAGATCCTTTCTTTTCTCGCCCATTTCACGATAGTACCGAAGGCACCCGTCGATATTTTCCGCCGTCCTCGCGAAAGGGTTCACGGGAAACCCCCATCTCTTCAGGGTCTGAATGAGATCCCACTGGCTTTCGAAGGGGCGCTCCGTAATCTCTCCCACGGCATAGCAGAACAGGTCCAGGGGGCGCCGCGCGGTGACGCGCCAGTCGAGCTGGCGCAGTGAGCCCGCCGCTGCGTTCCGGGGGTTGGCGAAAGGGGGCTCGCCCCTTTCCGTCCGCCGCCTGTTCACCTTCTGAAAGGCATCGGTGGCGATGTAGACCTCCCCCCGTATTTCGACGCGATCGGGGAGAGAGCCGTCGCCTTTCATTTCCAGGGGAAGGGAAGGGATGGTCCGGAGATTCTGGGTGACGTCCTCTCCCGTTCGCCCGTCGCCCCTCGTGGCCCCCCGGGTGAAGAGGCCCTCTTCGTAAAGGAGGTTGACCGCCACGCCGTCAAGTTTCGGCTCGACGACATAGGTGAGGTGTGTCGATTCGCCGAGGAAACGGACGACCCGGTCGTTGAAAGCCCTGATTTCCTCTTCCGAGAAGGCGTTGGCGAGGCTCAGCATGGGCAGGCCGTGGGGAGAGGGCGCGAATTTTTCCAGGGGCGCGGCACCCACCCGCCCTGTCGGTGAGTCCGGCGAGGCCAGGTCGGGAAAGGCTTCTTCCAGTGCCGCCAGCTCGTTCATGAGTCCGTCATAGGCGGCGTCGGTTATTTCGGGGTCGTCAAGCTGGTAGTAGCGTTTATTGTGATAGGCGATTTCCCGGCGAAGATCCCGAATCCTCCGGAGGGCTTCTTCTCTGTCCATCACTTGATCCGTTTGAGGTAGGGCGGGATCTCCCGGGTTGCGTCCCCGGACGGGGTTTCTTCTTTTTCCTTTCTGTCCGCCTTCGTTTTTTTCAGGATCCGGTCGTTGAAGATGTGATTTTTCACTCGGACGGCATTTATGAGAAAAAAGATGATGACGGACTTCTCCCAGGCCCGGGAAGGCTCGAAGGCTTCCATGCGGTGTTTGTGCTTTTCCCAGAGGGCCGTGAGGGACGCCTCGTCGAGGGCGAGGATCCTTTCGGCGATTTCATCGAGGGCTTTTTCTATCATGACGGCTCCGTGAAAAACATCCTGTGCGGAGGGCGGTTCGTTTTCCGTAACGGCGGCGGACCGTTCGGCACGCCCCGTTTCACGACACCGGGGCACCCTGTCCCGGGCGCCTTTCCCGAAGCCGGGGGAAAGGCCCGTCCACCGGTTTTCCCGGGATCGGTGACGGCGACATTCCGCTCTTGGCAGCGTATGGTATGACTGTTGAAAGAAAAAGTCAACGAAGGCCCCGTCAAAAAATGACTTGAGATTTTAAACTCGATATAATACAAAAAAAGCGGTGTTCCCGTATGAAAATCGGTGTTATTTCCGATACTCACCTGAAGGGTTTTGACGAAACCCTTAAAAGGACGGCGGAGGCCCATTTCGGCGGTGTCGATCTGATTCTCCATGCCGGGGACCTGGTTGAACCGGAGGTCCTCGGCGTTTTTTCCGGCACGGCGGTTCTTGCCGTCGCGGGCAACATGGATTCCCGGGCTGTTCGGGAAACCCTCCCGGGAAAACGGGTCATCCAGGCGGGCCGATTTCGAATCGGACTGATCCACGGGTGGGGAAGCCCGGCAGATATCGAGGAGAGGCTTCTCGAGGCGTTCAGTTCCGAAACCATCGATTGCCTTGTTTACGGGCACACGCACCGAGCGGTGAATCACCGGAAAGCGGGGATTCTTTTTTTCAATCCCGGGTCACCGACGGACCGTTTTTTTTCATCCAGGCGCTCCATCGGCATTCTCGACATCGGTGACGAGATCACCGGGTCGATCATCGATTTGAAAGACGGCGTGTCATGAAACATTTGAATGCTCCCGGGCGGATGGAATATCTGACCTCCAAGAGGCAGGACGGATGCGTCTTCTGCAAGCATTCCGACCGCGAGGAACCCCTTGTTCTCTTCGAGGGCACATCCTGCGCCCTGATGTTGAACAAGTACCCCTACAACACGGGGCACCTTCTGGTCATCCCTTACAGGCACATTTCCCAGGTGGAGGATCTGTCGGCGGAAGAACGCCTCGAGATGTTCCACTTCATGGAGTGTTCCATCAAGGCCCTGAAAGAGGCCATGGGCGCGGAAGGGTTCAATGTGGGAATGAACGTGGGCAAAGCGGCCGGCGCCGGCGTGGCGGGCCATCTCCACCTGCACATCGTGCCGCGCTGGTCGGGGGATACGAACTTTGCGACGGTCGTGGGGGATATCCGGGTCATTCCCCAGGATGTGAACGAGACCAAGGCGTTATTGTTGCCCTGCCTGAAAAAACATTTGGAGGTTTAGGATGAAACTTCTTCTGACGATCATTGGAATGTTGTTGGTTCTTTTCATCATAACCTTTTCCCTGGCCAACTTCGATCCCGTTCACCTGAAATACTACGACCTGTTCGACTTCAAGATTCCCGCCTACCTCCTCATTTTCATCGCCTTCGGCGCGGGGGCGATTTTTGTGGGCTTCCTGGATATCGTCGAAAGAAGCCGCCTGTCGAGAAAGGTGAAGAAGCTCAAGAAACAATTGAAAGCCTACGAAAAGGACGTGAAGAAGGAAAAGGAAGAAGAGGAAGAGACCCTCCCCGAAGAGGAGCCGAAAAAAGAGGAAACCCCGGAAGAGGAAAAAGAAAAAACGGAGGAAATCCCGTAAGCAATCGTTTCATTGCATTCCTTTCCCGGCGCCGGCGGAAAACGCCCCTTGCCCGTCGGGGCAGGAAAGGGCGCCCCGCGGGGCGCCCGGAAGACGGCGGCGGGATGAATCCCCATGAAATTTCTGGCGGACCGGAACCTGGGAAAGCTGGCCAAGTGGCTTCGGATCCTGGGGTATGACACTGTCTATGACAGGGAAAACATGGGGCGGGCCCTGCTCGATCGCGGTTTCCGGGAAGGGCGTGTCGTTCTCACCAGGCGAAAGGACATGGCCCGGCGAAACTACCGGGGCCGCATGCTCGTCATCGTGTCTGACGATCTGCCCGGCCAGCTGCAGGAGGTCACCGCCGCCTTCGGGCTGACACCGGACCGGTCGGCTTATTTCACCCGCTGCATCCTGTGCAACGAGATCCTCCTCGACATGCCCCGGGAGGAGGCCAAACCGTTCGTTCCCCCTTACATTTACGCGACCCACAAACACTTCGGCCGGTGCCCCTCCTGCGGCCGCTTCTACTGGCCCGGCACCCACCTCAACGGGGTCGGACCAAGACAACATCCCGAAAAATAATCACATATTGTCAAATTAAGCCCCTTTTTTGGCCTTAGAAGGCTGTTTTTGAGGTCGAAATGGGCCGTTTAGCGGATCCGGGGGGGGCCAGCCGGGAGTCCGGGGTGGGACCAGGGCAAGGGGTGTTTCGGGGTCGGACCAAGGTAACATCTTGAAAAATAATAATATATTTGGAAATTAAAGACTTTTTTTGGCCTTAGAAAGGTGTTTTTGGGGTCGAAATGGGCCGATAGAAGCCCCTGTGACGGCACCCAGGATCACCAGGCCCCCCACCACCGTTTTCCACGCCGGAATTTCGTGGAGAATGATAACAGCGAGGATTATGCCGTACAAGGGTTCCAGGGCCACCGTCACGCCGGCCAGATGGGCCCTGATATGTCTCAGGCTGCCGATAAAGAGTGTCTGCGCAATGGCTGTAAAGACGATGCCGAGGATCATCATCAAAAAGATGTCCGTTTTGGAAGGCTGTGCCCCGGAGATGACGACCAGCGGCAGGGTGATGAGGGCGGCGACGGAAAGCTGGTAAAATGAAACCAAAAGAGGCGGGAGCCTTTTCGCGTGCATGCGGTTGCACAGTGAGAGGACGGCAAAAGTAAAACCGGAGAGAATCCCCCACAACGCCCCCTGGGTCACCTGGTTGGAAAAATCATAGGCGGGAAAGACGCAGAGGAGCCCGGCAACCACCAGGAAGGCCGTCAGCACATCAAACCAATCGAGTTTTTCGCCGAATAAAACGGGTTCCAGGAAGGTGATGAAGACAGGGAAAGTAGAAAACGTCAGAAGGCCGACAGTGACGGACGACACCTGGATGGACTGAAAGAAGGAAAACCAGTGAACGGCCAGGACAACCCCGGAAAAAAGAAGGGCCCGCAAATCGCTGAACGAACGGACGGATCGGATCGTTCCCGTGAGAGAAAGGACGGCGAAGAGAAAGATCCCCGCGAAGAACGTTCTGCCAAAAATGATGGCCACGGGATCAAGGGAGACGATCTTGCCGAAGATACCGGCGAAGCCGAAGAGGAACACGGCGAGATGAATCTGCAACAACCCCAGTCTCTTTTTTCCCGGTTCCGTCATCTTGCGGGTCTTCGGGCCACCCGGGGGCGTTTTTCTTCCGTCTGTTCCGGGAGGGGGCTTCCGTCGTAAAGACGCTTCGAGGTGGAAAAGCTAACCGGACCTCCCTCGTTTACGGGGCGCAGTCCGTGGGGTCGCCCTGAATCTTTTTCAAGGTGTGCAACAGGGCGGGGAGAAGAACCTCGAGGTTTTCCCGGGCGGCCCGGGGGCTTCCGGGAAGATTGATGATGAGCGATTCACCACGGGTTCCCACGACGGCCCGTGATATCATGGCATGAGGTGTTTTTCCGGCGCTTTCACGGCGCATGGCTTCCGCCATGCCCGGGATTTCCCGGTGAAGGACCGACAGCGTCGCCTCCGGCGTCACATCCCGGGGGCTGACCCCCGTACCTCCCGTGGTGATGACGAGAGCGATCTTCTTCGTATCCGTGTATTCGGTGATTTTATGACTGATCGACGCCACTTCGTCGGGGACGGTGTCCTGGGCTACCACCTGGAAAAACGGAAGTTCAGAGAGAATTTTCCTTATTTCCGGGCCGCTTCTGTCTTCCCGTTCTCCCCGGGATCCCTTGTCGCTGACGGTGATGATTCCCGCTGGGAACAAGGTTCCTATTCCTCTTCCTTGTCCTTCTTCGACAGGGCGATTATCTTTTCCGCGATGGGGGCGGGCACTTCCTCGTAGTGTGAGTGTTCGTATCTGAAGGTTCCCCGGCCGCTCGTGATGGATCTCAGGTCGGCGGCATAGGTGAGAATCTCCGCCAGGGGCACCTGGCCCCGGATGACCTGGTTCGTCCCCTTGCTCTCCATTCCCAGGACCCGGCCCCGCCGGCTGTTCAGGTTTCCAATGACGTCTCCCAGGTATTCGTCGGAGATTTCGATTTCGATATTGACGATGGGTTCCAGGAGGGTGGGCTGACACTGGACGATGCCCTTCTTGAAGCCCATGGACCCGGCGATCTTGAAGGCCATTTCCGAGGAGTCCACGGCGTGGAACGAACCGTCCACGAGGGACACTCGCACGTCCACCGTGGGATATCCCGCCAGGACGCCGTCCAGCATGGCTTCCACGATGCCCTTTTCAACGGCGGGGATGTACTGTTTCGGGATGACCCCCCCGACGATCCTGTCCACAAATTCGAACCCCTCGCCCCTCGGCAGCGGTTCGATCTCGATCCAGGTGTCGCCGAACTGTCCCCTGCCGCCGGACTGTTTCTTATACCGCCCCTGGACCCGCGTTTTCCCCTTGATGGTTTCCTTGTAGGGGACCTTGGGGGTCCGGAGATCCACGTCGACGCCGAATTTCCGCTTCAGCTTTTCCACGGTGACTTCAATGTGCACCTGCCCCATGCCGGAGAGTATGATTTCTCTCGTTTCGTCGTCCCGCTTCAGGATCAGGGTGGGATCCTCTTCCAGAATCCGGTTCAGGGAGCTGATGATCTTATCCTCGTCCCCTTTCGCCTTGGGGCTGATGGCGAAGGACATGAGGGCCGGGAGCGCGGGCAGCTTGTCGAAGACGACGGGGTTTTTCTCATCGGAAAAGGTGTCCCCCGTGACGGCTTCCTTCAGTTTGGCCACGGCGGCGATGTCGCCGGCGACAACGGCGTCGGCCGGCTTCTGGTGTTTCCCCTCGAGATGGAAGATATTCCCGAATTTTTCGGTGACACGGCGCGTGGTGTTGCTGAAAGTCGAATCGGGACTGGCTTTTCCGGAGAAAACCCTGAAAAGGGTGAGCTTCCCGGCGTACGGGTCGGCGATGGTCTTGAAGACGAGGGCGGAAAAGGGGGCGGTCGCGTCCGGTTCCCGGGTCGCCTCGTCGCCGGTGACGGGGTTCTTTCCCGAGACGGCGCCGCGGTCGATGGGGGAGGGAAGGTAATGAACGATCATGTCGAGAAGGGTTCCGACACCGATGGATTTCGTGGCGGTGCCGGCGGTGACCGGAACGATGCTGCCCGCAAGAACGGCCTGGCGCAGGCCCTTGTGCAAGTCTTCGACGTTCAGCTCTCCTTCTTCCAGGTATTTTTCCATGAGAGCCTCATCGCACTCGGCGATGTCCTCCACCATGGTATCCCGGTATGACTGGGCTTCCTCGAGAAGTTCCGCGGGAATGTCCGTCTTTTTGACCTTTCCCCGGGGGTCCTCGAAGTAAAGGGCTTTCATGTTGATCAGGTCGATGAGCCCCTTGAAGGCTTCCTCTTTTCCGATGGGGAGGAAGCAGATCGTGGGCTTTGTCTGAAGCTTGCTGCGGATGCTGTCGACGGCCGTGAAAAAATCCGCCCTTTCACGGTCCATCCTGTTGACGAAAAAAAGAGAGGGCCTGGATCTTTCTTTCAGCAGTTCCCAGACCTTTTCCGTCTGAAACTCCACGCCTCCCACGGCGTCGATGAGGACGACGGCCCCGTCGGCCACCCGGAGGGCGTTCATGGTCTCCATGAAAAAGTTGGCGTCCCCGGGTGTGTCGATGATGTTGATCTTGCACTTGTCCCAGTCGATGAAATTGGAGGCCGCACTGATGGAGATGTGTCTTTTCTGCTCTTCCGGTTCGAAATCGAAAAGGGAGCTTCCGTCGTCGACTTTACCGAAACGTTCCGTTTTTCCGCTGACAAAGAGAAAGGATTCGCAAAGGGAGGTCTTGCCGGTTCCGCCATGCCCGACGACAGCGATATTTCTGATGGATGCCGATTCAACCGTTGCCATTTTGACTCCTTTCCGCTTGAGAACGTCTTTTTGCAGGGTTTTTGCTCTTTAGCGTATCCATTTCGGTAAAGTCAAGACAAATTTCTAATTTCAGGTATTTAATTGACTTTTAAGTGGTTTTGTAGTAAAAGAAATTCTCCTTTGTGGAAGATCAACAGGGGTGAGGTGTATCCGAGGAAATGTTTAAAGTCGGGGACATGGCTGTGTATCCCGCCCACGGCGTGGGGGTCATCGAATCCATCGAGAATCGAGAGATCATGGGATGCAAGCAGTCATTCTATGTCATGAAAATCCTTGGGAACAACATGAAGATCATGATTCCCAGGAACGGTGCTCGATCGGTCGGTCTGCGCACGCTCATCACGAAGGAAGAGATTCCGAAGGTTTATGAAATACTCAGCGAGCGCAATGTCACCGTGGACAGGCAAACCTGGAACAAGAGGTACAAGGAATACTGGGAAAAGATCAAAACAGGATCGGTTTATGAAATCGCCCGGGTCCTCAGGGACCTTCTGCGCCTGAAACTGGACAAGGATCTTTCTTTCGGCGAGAGAAAGATGATGGACACGGCAAAAAGCCTCCTGATCAAGGAACTTTCCATAGCCAGCGACACGGAAGAGACGAAAATCGAAGACGACTTGAACGCGATCATTACCATATAGCACCCGTTCTTCCGATCGGGCCATTTTCGTTTTGTTTCCAAGACGGCGGGTCATCCTTTTTCCCGCCTTCGAAGGACCCGGTTCACCCTTCGCGACGCGAGGTTCCGAGGGGTGTCCACCCATAAGGTTCCCGAGGGGAAAAGGAACACCGCATTCGCATACATGTGTTCTTTGACAATCGAGACGTTTTTCATTTTGTGAAAGGAGGAATCATGTTTCAACTGCTCATCAGATTCTTGCTGATTTGTTCCTGTGCGGCGAGCGGTTACTTCATCGTTTTGAAATTCCATGGTTTCCCGCTTTCCTTGATCGGCGTTGTCGCCGGAATCCTGGTGGCCCTGTTCGTGATCCAAATGGAACAGGCGATCCGTAAGCTGTCCCTGCGCGTCATCTTCGGAGGCGTCGTCGGGACGCTGGTCGGTCTCCTCATCGCTTTTCTCTTTGCCTACGGCCTTCGATTCATCCCAGCCATCGAGAGACAGGAAGTCATCCCCCTTGTTTATATTTACGTCCTACTTACCATCATACTCGGCTATCTCGGGCTGGTTCTCGGATCAAAAAAGGCGGAAGAGTTCGAGTTTCCCGGAACCTCTTCCAAGACGGCCCTCAGGCAGTCCACCGATTACAGGATCATGGACACGAGCGTTATTATCGACGGCCGCATCGCCGACATCTGTGACACGGGATTTCTGGACGGTTCGCTCATCGTTCCGCGGTTTGTCCTGGACGAATTGCAGCAGATCGCCGATTCGTCCGATTCCCTGAAGCGTTCCCGGGGGCGTCGGGGGCTTGATGTCCTGAACCGGATGCAGAAGAGCGCGGGGATAAGGATCGACATCACGGACCAGGATTTTCCCAAGCTGAAGGGAGTGGACGCGAAACTGGTCGCCCTGGCGAAAAAAAGGAACGGCAAGATCATCACCAATGATTACAATCTGAACAAGGTCGCCGAAATCCAGGGGATCCGGATCCTGAACGTGAACGAGCTGGCGAACGCCCTGAAGCCTGTTGTGCTTCCGGGTGAAGCGATCACCGTAAAAATCATCAAGGAAGGGAAAGAGCCTGCGCAAGGGGTCGCCTATCTCGACGACGGGACCATGGTCGTCGTGGACAATGGAAGCCAGTACATTGGTAAAACGGTGGAAACGACAGTGACGAGCGTTCTTCAGACCGCCGCGGGAAGGATGATCTTTTCCGGCCTGAAAGGCGTTGTCCACGGGGACGAGTAACAGTAAAAGGACGTTCAGACGGTCCGGAAGGGAGAGGTTTCCGTTTCGGACCTTTTTTTTGATGGGGGCCCGGCACGGGCCCCGGGGATTTCGCAGCCCTTGTCCCCAATCGTTGCAACCCGCCGGCAAGGACGCCTCGTTTCCGGGGATTCGGGCGCCCGGCCCGGAACGTTTTGATAAAGCCGTTCGAATGGTGTCGTCGTGCGGTTTTTGCCCGGTTTTGTCTTTACGGGCGGCCTCGGGCGAATACTGAAGGGAGTTTTACGTGTCTCAGAAAGCGTTTCACGGTGCCGAAGCAAAGACGGGCGGAGCGAAGACGGGAGACGCGGCCGTCATTATCGCCGCCGGCGGGTCGGGGTCGCGCATGGGAGGCGACCGAGCGAAACAGTATCTCCAGCTCGGGGATGCGCCCCTCCTGGTCCACGCCCTTCGGCGGTTCGAAAACTGCCCCCGTGTCGGGAAAATCGTGCTCGTCGTTCCGGAGAAAGACATTCCCTCCGTGACGGAGGAAATCGTGAAAAAATTCAGGCTGGGCAAGGTCTCGTCCGTCGTTCCCGGGGGGGCGCAAAGGCAGGACTCGGTGAGAAACGGCCTGTCCGTGACGGAAGGATCCGACGAGATCGTTCTCGTTCACGACGGCGCCCGCCCTTTTGTTCCCCTGTCTCTTATCGAGGCGGTCATCGAGGCGGCCAGGGAGACCGGTGCCGCCTGCCCCGGCATTCCCCTCCGGGACACGGTCAAGGCCGTTGACGGGCAGGGACGGGTCCGGGAAACCCTCGACAGAAGCCGGATATGGGCCGTTCAGACACCCCAGGGGTTCCGACGGGAGGTCCTGCTTAACGCTTTCCGGAAGGCCGAAGGCGACGGCTTTCACGGGACCGATGAATCTTCCCTCGTGGAAAGGACGGGCCACCCCGTCCGGATCGTCCCGGGGGCCTGGGAGAATATGAAAATAACGACCCGGGAGGACCTTCTCCTGGGGGAATACATTTTGAAACGATGGGGGGAGATATGGTGATCCGGGCAGGAACGGGATACGATAGTCACCGCCTCGCGGCGGGTCGGCCGCTGATCCTCGGGGGGGTCGAGATCCCTTTCGAACGGGGTCTCCTGGGACATTCCGACGCCGATGTTCTTCTCCACGCTATCTGTGACGCCCTCCTGGGCGCTCTCGGCGAAGGGGACATCGGGCGCCACTTCCCCGACACGGACGCCGCTTTTAAGGGCATATCGAGCCTCATCCTGCTCCGCCGTGTCTGCGAGATGGTCGAAGCCCGTGGATTTGGGATCCTGAACGTGGACGCCACGATCATCCAGGAAAAACCGAAACTCAAAGCCTATCTGCCGGGAATGGTTAAAAACATTGCCGGTGCGTGCCGTATTCCGCCGGATCGGGTGAACGTCAAGGCCACCACCAACGAGGGGATGGGATTCGTGGGACGGGGGGAAGGGGTGGCCGCCATGGCCGTGGTCCTCATCAAAGAGGGAGGAGGCTGAGCCGTGGACGAGCGTCCCCGTGTCCGTTTCGCCCCTTCCCCGACGGGATATCTCCACGTGGGAAATGCCCGGACGGCCCTCTTCAACTGGCTTTTCGCCCGCCGTTACGGGGGGTGTTTCGTTCTACGAATCGAGGACACGGACCGGGAGCGGACGAGCGCCGCCTTCGAGGAAGAGATCCTCCAGTCCCTGAAGTGGCTTTCCCTGGACTGGGATGAAGGGCCCGGGGAGGGCGGCCCGTCGGGACCTTACCGGCAGTCGGAACGCATGGCGATTTACGGGCCCTATCTCGACAGGCTGGTCCGGGAAGGGCGGGCCTATCCGTGCTACTGTACCGACGACGAGCTGGAGGCGGAGCGGGCGGCCCTGGTCCAGAGAAAGCAGATGCCCCGTTACCTGGGCCGCTGCCGGGGACTGTCGGCAAGTGAACGGCGCGACAGGGAAAAAGAAGGGCGAAAGGCCGCCTGGCGTTTCCGGGTTGATGAGAGAATCATCGAATTCAGTGATCTCATCCGCGGTCCCGTCCGTTTCGACGGCCGGGCCATGGGCGATTTCATCATCGTCCGGTCCAACGGGATCCCCGCCTACAACTTCGCCGCCGTTGTCGACGACCACCTCATGAACATCAGCCACGTCATCCGGGGGGAAGACCATCTTTCCAACACGGCCCTCCAGGTAATGATCTACGGCAGTTTCCGATGGGCGCCGCCCCGGTTCGCCCACCATTCCCTCATCCTCGGCGAAGACCGGTCCAAGCTGGGTAAACGCCACGGGTCCGTGTCCGTCCGCGAGTTTCGGGACCGGGGATATCTTCCCGAGGCCCTGGTGAACTATCTCGCCCTTCTGGGAAGCTCCTTCGAGGGGGGGCAGGAAATCTGTTCCCGGGAGGAGATGGTTTCCCGGTTTTCCCTGGACCGGTCGGGAAAGAGCGGGGCCGTTTTCGACGAGGAGAAACTGAACTGGGTAAACGGTGTCTACCTCCGGGATGCCGACCCGGCAAGGCTTTACGAAGCCGCCCTTCCCTTTCTTGAAAAGGCCGGTGTCGAACCGGCGACCCTGGGGCGGGAAAGACTCATGGAGATTCTCGACACCCTCCGGTTCAACCTCCGGACCCTGTCCGATGTGGAGACGTTTCTTCCCGTATTCCTGTCCTACCCCGTTTTCCCCGACGAGGAGGCCCGGGAGGTTCTGACAAGGGAAGAAAGCCGGGACGTTCTGCGGGCTTTCAGGGATGCCACGGCCCATGAGGGGAAAATCACTTACGGAGAATGGATTGGCATTGTTTCCAGGAAGACGGGAAAACGGGGTAAGTCCCTGTTCCGACCCCTTCGGGCCGCCCTGACGGGAAGCCTCTCCGGGCCGGAACTGGAGCGGGTTTACGGCCTCCTGTCCCAGGATACGGTTCTTCTCCGCCTAGACAGGGCCCTTTCCGAAATCCAGGGGGAGAAACGGGATCGGTGACCGTTTCCCGGGAAAGGGCAGCGGCCCGGCCCCGGGCGGGCAACAAAAAAAGGCGGGCCTTTCGGGCCCGCCTTTTTTGATTTGTCCCTTCTTGCCCCGATTCTGTTACAGGGGGATGTTGTTGTGCTTCTTGGGGAGCATGTCCTTCTTCTTGTCCGCCAGGGCGTCGAGAACGAGGGCCACCCGCTTCCGGGTGTCCCGGGGGGCGATGACTTCCTCGATGATGCCCATGCTGGCCGCGAAATAGGGGTTGTTGAACTGCTCCTCGTAGGCGGCGACGAGTTCCTTCCGCTTCGCCGCGGGATCATCGGCCGAGGTGATTTCCTTCCGGTAGATGATGTTGCAGGCCCCTTCGGCGCCCATGACGGCGATTTCCGCGGAAGGCCAGGCCATGACGTAATCGGCGCCCAGGTATTTGCTGCACATGCCGATGTAGGCTCCGCCGTAGTCCTTGCGGGTCACGACGGTGATCTTGGGAACCGTGGCTTCCGAGTACGCGTGGAGAAGCTTGGCGCCGTGGCTGATAATGCCCGACCATTCCTGTTCCGTTCCGGGCATGTATCCGGGAACGTCGGCGAAGGTCAGAAGGGGGATGTTGAAGGCGTCGCAGAACCGGATGAACCGGGAAGCCTTGTCGGAGGCGTCCACGTCGAGAACGCCGGCGCTGTTCCGGGGATTGTTGGCGATGACGCCCACGGGTCTCCCCATGATCCGGATGAAGGCGACGAGCATGCTCTTGGCCCACAGCTCGTGGGGCTCGAAGATTTCGTTGTTGTCGGCCACGGCCTTGACGACATTCCGCATTTCATATCCCCGGGTGGCCTTGTCGGGGATGATGGTGTCCAGCTCGGGACACTCGCGATCGGCGGTGTCCGTGCATTCCGCCACGGGAAGGGGGCTGTGGCAGCTGTCGGGCAGATAGGAAAGGAGGGTTTTGATCTTGTCGATGCAGTCTTCGTCGTTTTCCGTGGCGAAGTGGCAGACACCGCTTTTCGAGGCATGAGCGACGGCGCCCCCCAGCTCGTCATGGGTCACTTCCTCCCCGATGACCGCCTTGATGACGTCGGGACCGGTGATGTACATGTAGCTGCTTTTCTTGACCATGAAGACCCAGTCGGTGAGAGCGGGGGAGTAGACGGCCCCTCCCGCCGTGGGTCCCATGATGGCCGTGATCTGGGGGATGTATCCCGAAGCGATGGTGTTCCGGTAGAAGATGCCGCCGTAACCGTCCAGGGACGGCACGCCTTCCTGGATCCGGGCCCCGCCGGAATCGTTCAGGGCGACGAAGGGCTTCCGGGTATCGATGGCCATGTCCATGACCTTCCAGATCTTCTTGGCGTGCATTTCACCGAGGCTCCCGCCCGCGCTGGTGAAGTCCTGGGCGGCGGCGTACACGGTCCGCCCGTTGACCTTTCCGAAGCCGGTGATGACGCCGTCGGCCTTGATTTCCTTGTCACCGAGACCGAAAAGGGTCGACCGGGTCTTGACGAAAAGCTGGATTTCCTGAAAGGTTCCCGGATCGAAGAAGCGATCCAGTCTTTCCCGGGCGGTGAGTTTTCCCAGGGCGTGCTGCTTTTCGATCATCTTTTCCCCGCCCATGGTGGTGAGACGGTCTCTTCTCTCTTCGAAAGCCTGAATCCTGTCTGCTGTTAATCCCATACGAACACTCCCTTTTGTATTGGATTGGCGTTGTGTTACAGAAAACGGCCTCCTACCATGAATCGCCGGGAATTGCAATACAAATATACGCGGGCGGCGGGCCGGCTAATACGCCTTGACCATTTTATGACGTTACGATATAAGCTTTTCATCCCTGACTGTTCCGTTCCGCCCTCTTCGGTCGGAATTCCCCGCCCGCCGTTTCCGGCGGGAAGAAACCGGGGGGCTTTCGATCCGGGAAGGCGGTTTCCGCCGGGCCGCCCGCAGGGGGCTTTTTCCGTCAACGAACAACCGTCGGTTGTTTTCCATAAAGCCGTAAAAATCGTTCTCATGAAAAATTGGGAGGCCGCATGAAATATATTGACCAGCTCGATCTCAAGGGGAAAAGGGTGCTGTGCCGGTTCGATTTCAACGTGCCGCTCGACGAGAATTCCCACATTGTGGACGACACCCGAATCCGGGCTGCCCTTCCCACGATCAACCACGCCCTCGACGAGGGCGCCAGGGTCATCGCCATCTCCCACCTCGGGAGGCCGAAGGGAAAGGCCGTGGACCGGTTGAGCCTCACACCGGTGGCGCGCCGGCTTTCACGACTCCTGGGAAAGGAAGTCATCCTCGCCAAGGACTGCATCGGCGATGAAGTGAAGAGAATAACGGAAAACATGCGTCCGGGCTGCCTCGTTCTCCTGGAGAATCTCCGGTTTCACATAGAGGAGGAGAAGAATTCCGATGAATTCGCCAGGGAGCTGGCGAGCCTTGCCGACGTGTACATCGACGACGCCTTCGGCAACGCCCATCGCAGCCACGCGTCCAACGTGGCCATCACGCGGTATGTCAAGGAGTGCGCCGCCGGGTTCCTCATGAAGAATGAACTCAACTATTTCAACCGGGCCATGGAGGAGCCCTCCCGCCCCCTCATCGCCATCATCGGAGGCTCCAAGGTGTCGGGGAAACTGGAAGCCCTGGCCAACCTCGTGAGAAAGGTCGACAAGATGATCATTGGCGGCGGCATGGCCTTCACGTTCCTGAAGGCCCTGGGCCACGAGGTGGGGAAATCGCTCGTCGAGGAGGACCTGATCCCCCGGGCGGAGGAGGTCATGAAAACGGCCCGGGAACTCGGGGTAAAGTTCTATCTTCCCGTGGACTGCGTCATCGCCGAGAGCCTGGAAGAAGGAGCGGAAACAAAAATCGTACCCATCCAGGAGATCAACCCCCACTGGACGGGGCTGGACATTGGGCCGGCGACGATCACCCTGTTCACGGAAGCCCTCGCCAACGCAAAGACCATTGTCTGGAACGGTCCCATGGGCGTTTTCGAGAAGGACGCCTTCAGCCGGGGGACCTTCGCCCTGGCCCACAGCGTCGCTAACTCCTACGCCCTGACCATCGTCGGCGGCGGCGACACGGATGTGGCCATACACCAGGCCCGGGAAAGCGACAACATCTCCTACATTTCGACGGGAGGCGGCGCCTTCCTGGAGCTTCTCGAAGGGAAGAAGCTTCCCGCCGTGGAGGCCCTGAACAACTGCTGAGAGGGGCGTGGCCCCGGCAGGCGCGGGGCATTCCGGGGGGCCATGAGAAACATTCGACTGACCGTTGAATATGACGGAACGGCATACCGCGGCTGGCAGCGCCAGCCGTCCGGTCCTTCCATACAGGGAACCCTCGAGGAAGCCGTCGCGAAGATGACCGGGGAACCGGTGACGGTCGTCGGTGCGGGCCGGACCGACGCCGGGGTTCACGCCCTGAACCAGGTGGCGAACTTCAAGACCCGGTCGGCCATTCCCGCGGCCAACTTCCTGAAGGGGCTGAACAGCCTCCTCCCCCGGGACATGGCCGTGAAGGCCCTTGGCGACGCCGATCCCGCCTTTCACGCCCGTTTCGACGCCCGGAGAAAGGTCTACCGGTACCGGATCCTCAACGGGCCCGTAAGGCCGGCCCTTCTCAGGAATTTCGCCTGGCACGTCCGTTTCCCTCTCGACCCGGCACGGATGGAGGAAGGGGTTTCCCATTTTCTGGGAACCCTCGATTTCACGTCCTTCTGCGCCGCCCGGTGCGACACCCGGGGGCGGGTCCGGACGGTGACCCGGGCTTTCCTGGATTTCCGGGGAGAGGGGGAGATCCTTTTCACCGTCGAGGCGGACGGGTTCCTCCGCCACATGGTCAGGAACATGGTCGGGCTTCTCGTGGAAATCGGGAAGGGAAAGGCCTGCCCCGAAGATGTCCCCGCGATCCTGGCGGCGAAAGACCGGCGGCGGGCGGCCATGACGGCGCCCCCCCAGGGACTGTTTCTCATGGAGGTCTCCTACGAATGAAAATTCTGATCCTCGGCCACAAGGGGATGCTCGGCACGGATCTGTACAGGCTTCTCGGTCTTTACCACGAGGTGACGGGGGCGGATGTGGACGACTTTGACCTTTCCAGCCCTTTCGAATGTCGGAGGATCGTCGGGGAGCGGGATCCGGACGTGGTGATCAACGCCGCGGCCTACACCGACGTGGACGCCTGTGAAACGGACAGGAACCGCTGCTTCAACGTCAATGCCGAGGGCGTGGGGCACCTGGCCCAGGTCTGCCGCGACCGGGGATCGACCCTCGTCCATTTCAGCACCGACTATGTCTTTGACGGCCGGGGCCGGGTTCCCTACGGGGAGGACCAGCCCTGCCTCCCCCTGAACGCTTACGGCTCGTCGAAATACCTGGGGGAGTGCTATCTCCGGGAGATCGCCCCGGAATATCTCCTGATCCGCACGGCCTGGCTCTATGGCAGAAGGGGGAAGAATTTCGTCGAGAGCATCCTGGCCAGGGCGAAAGAGGTGGGCGTCCTCCGGGTGGTGAACGACCAGGTCGGGTCGCCCACGTACACGACGGACCTGGCGGCGGCGGTCCGGATTCTCCTCGAGGGGAATCACCGGGGGATTTTCCATGTCACCAACCGGGGAACCTGCAGCTGGTATGATTTCGCCGCGAAAATCGTCGAGCTTGCCGGAATGACCTCCGTGACGATCCACCCCATCTCGTCCGGTGACCTGGACAGGAAAGCCCGGCGGCCGGCGTATTCCGTCCTGTCCACCCAGAAGTTTTCCGAGACGACGGGGAAGACCCTCCGGTTCTGGCAGGTCGCCCTGGAAGACTACCTGAAATCCCGTTGACCCGCGGCGGCCTTGACGGAAGCGCCCCCTTGCCGCGGCCCTCCCGTCCGGTCATTCCAGGGGTTGTCGGCAAGATGGTTTCCATGCGTGTTAAAAAACCCTGCGTCCACGCCATATCCCACACGGGATTCGCCCGGGCTTATCTCATCGAGGGAGCCTCGGGGGTCGCCGCCGTCGATGTGGGAAGCCGGGGGAGCGCCCTCGACGTGGAAGACTATCTCACCGGGGTTCTCCACCGGTCCCTGGAGGATCTCCTCTTCATCGCTGCCACACACTTTCACATTGACCACATCGGCGGCATCGGGTTCCTTCTCCGGCGGTGTCTGCCGGAAACAACGGTCCTCATGCCCCGGCAGGTCTTCGGATATCTCGAGGGGACCGCCCCCGTGCCGATCATGCGGAACTGGTTCGTCGGCCTCATGCCGGCGTCTGTCATGAGCGCCTCTTCGGTGAGGCGGGCCGCCCACTTCAGAGTCATGACCCCGGCGGGAATCCCCCTGCCCGGCATTCGCAGGTGCCGCCGCCTTCCCTATGAAGACCGGATCGTTTACCCCAAAGGGCCGGGGCGGCGTTACCCCCTGGGGCTCGACAGCTGGGAAATCATCGAGACGCCCGGTCACACCGGGGACTCGGTGAGCTTCTATAACGATCCCACCGGTGAATTAATCTGTGGAGATCTCATTATCAATATGGTAATGAGAAAAAATGCGGCGCTGAACCGGTTTTACCAGGACCGGCGGCGCATGACCGATTCTTTTCAGTACCTCCTCGGGAACACGAGACCGCTGAAGATCTATCCGGGCCATGGGGCAGTGATCGAAGACGATGAAAACGCCCTCCGAAGCGTCACCGGTTTCTGAATCCTCCCCGCGGGAGGGGCCGCCGCCGGTCCGGATCCACTCTGAAAGGAGGCACCATGCCTAGACGGCTGAAAAGAACCCCGCTGCCCCTCATTCTTCTCGCCGTTCTCTCCCTTCTTCTCGTCAACTGTGTCGTGTCCACGAAAAAAACCGGCGTCGTTTCGGAGGTACAAAGCTTCTTCGAGGGGACGTACAAGGTGGATCCCTACATGGAGAAACACCTTCCCCGGTCCGTGGCCATCGTGCCCTTCGTGGACCAGTCGAGAAGCAAGGAAGGCTTCGAGATTGTCCGGAAGTGTTTTTACAATCACCTGAGTTCTTTGCCCTACCGGGACATGGAACTTTCCCGGGTCAACTATCTTCTCCAGAAACAGGGGCTCACGGACCCCGAGGAGATCCGGAAAAAGGGCGCCCAGGAGCTCGGGAAGATCCTCTCCGTGGACGCCGTCGTGTTCGGGACCATTTCCAACTTCGACAAGCTTTTCGCCGTCATCTACTCCCAGGTGTCCGTCGGGGCGGCCATCGAGATGTACGACACGAAAACGGGAAATTTTCTCTGGAGCGGCGAGCACACCGTTCGCACGCACTCGGGAGGCATCTCGACGACGCCGGTGGGCATCATCGCCACGATCATCGCCACGTCGCTCAACATCCGGGACATCCAGCTCCTTCGGGCCTGTGACGACCTCTTCCGGGACATGGTGAAAACCATTCCCGTTCCGAAACTCGCCGAGGTTCCCCCGCCCGTCATCACCTTCCTGACCCAGGACACGAAAGGGCTTCCGAGAAAGGCCGGTGACGAGGTGAAGGTGGTCATGAAAGGGACCCCGGGCCTTCGGGCCTACTTCAACATCGGGGATGCCCGGAAGGGCGTCGACATGAAAGAGGTGGAGGAAGGCGGCTACCTGGGGACCTACCGGGTCGTTCCGGGGGACAACGTGGACGGCGCCATCGTCACCGGTTTTCTGACCGACGATTCGGGGAACACGGCCCAGTGGATCGACGCCATCGGGACAGTGACCCTTGACACGACGCCGCCGGCAACACCCCGGGGCCTCCAGGCCGTGGGCAGAAACACCTATGTGCTCCTCGACTGGACGAAAAACACGGAAAAGGACCTGGCGGGATACCGTCTCTACCGGAGCCTCACGCCGCTGAGCGGCTACGGGGAGATCGGGAAAACGGAATTCGCCGAGTTCAAGGACGCCGGCCTTGAGAACCTGCAAAGATACTTCTACCGCCTGTCCGCTTTCGACACCGCGGGGAACGAGAGCGTCAAAACGGAACCCGCCGAAGGCATGCCCCTTCCCCCCGGCCCGACAGCCGTTTCCGGCGTTATCGAGGCCGGAACCACATGGTATTCCGGAGCGAGCCCCTACATCCTGGAAGGGCCGGTGCTCGTAAAAGACCGGGCCGTTCTCACCATCGAACCGGGCACGGTGATCCGTTCGAAAGGCTTCCCGCTCACCGTTGAAGGCCGTCTCGCGGCCGTGGGCGACGAAAAGCGGCTCATTCATTTCGAAGAAGCCGGCGGTGGCACTTGGCCGGGAATCCGTTTCGCCAACGTGAGGGAGAAGGAAAACCTGCTTCGTTTCTGCCGGGTCCGGGGGGCCGATGTGGCCATCCGTTGCGAGGCCTCGTCGCCGAAGATCGAATCCGTGGAGATCACGGGCAACGGCGCGGGCATCCAGGTCGAGGGGGCCTTTTCAAAGCCTGAAATCAGAAACTGCGCCATCCACAAGAACCGTCTTTCCGGAATCCTCGTGGATTCCTCCGCCCGCCCCGTCATTCGGGACAGCCGCATCGAGGGGAACGGCGGTACGGGGATCGAAATCGGGAACGCCGAGGCGGTCATCGAAAACAACGTCATTTCCAGGAACGGTGGGTCGGGAATCCGCCTCGCCAGGGCCCGGGCGGAGATCCGGGGGAACGTCTTCTGTGAAAACAGGCCCTACGATGTCTCGGGAGAAATGACGGGAGAAGCTGTGAAGGCCCACGACAACTGGTGGGGCACCGTGGAGGTCCTTTCCGTCCTGTCGAAGATTCACGGACGGATTGATGTCCGCTCCATCCTGGACGGCCCGCCCCCGGAGGGTAAATCGCGGAAGATCCCGGTACGGGACGCCGTTCTCTCCGGGACGATCCTCGAGGACGGTTATCTCATCCTTTCCGAAAGCCCGTACCGAGTCGAATCGGATCTCGTGATCGACGGGGGGGCGACCCTCTTCGTGGAACCGGGGGTGGAAATTCAGTATGACCAGAAGACGGCCGTCATGGTCCGGGACGGGGGTGTCGTGGCCCGGGGCACGAAGGAGAGTCCCATCGTTTTCACGGCATCGGCGGCGTCCCCCTCGCCGGGGTTTTACACCCATGCCGTCCGGCTTTCGGGGGTGACGAAGGTGAACAGTTTCTTCGAGTACTGTTCGGTCCGGTTCGCCGCGACGGCCTTCGATCTCCACGGGGGAGCCCCGGAAATCACCTTCTGCTACATCGCGGACAATTCGCAAAGCGGTGTGGCCTGCCGGAACGACGCGTCACCGAAGATCACCCACTGCACCTTCACCCGAAACACCGGGGAAGGGGCGATTACCGCCGTTGGTATGTCCAACCCTTTGATAAAAAACAATAATTTCATTGAAAACGCCGTGGCCGTCCAGACCTTCTCGTCCATTTGCATTGACGCCCGGAACAACTGGTGGGGAGAGGCCCCGCCGAACCGGGACCGGATCTGGGGCATCAACATCAACATCGAACCCTGGCTTTCGTCTCCCGAAGAGCGGGTTTTCACCCCTTAGGAGCCGCCCGTGAACCGCCGGAAATTCCTCCACTGCCTGGGAAAGGGGATTCTGCTCGCGCCCCTCGCCGGGGTTTTCCCTGCCGTCGTTTTCGGCGAAACGGCCTTCGATCTCGGTCTCCAGGGACAGGACCTGATCCAGAAGGGAGAATACGGGAAGGCCGTGGAGGTCCTGACCCGGGCCGTGGCCCTCGATCCCTCCAGTGAGTGGTCTTACGGTCTTCTCGGCCGGGCCTATCACGGGCTCGGCAAAAACGCCGAGGCGGTGGAGGCCTTCCGCCAGGCCCTGCGGATCAACCCCGAGGACACGTATTCCCGGTGGATGATCGACATGATGACCCAAAAGCCCCTCCCCAGGCTGCCCAAAAAGGAGAAACCCCTGTCCCCCCTGGAGATCCGGGCCCGGGAGGAAGAAAAAAAGGTCCTGGGCAGGCTTGAGTCGCAGGAGGGCCTGGCGTTCAGGGTCAACCGGGTGGTCATCGACGCGGGTCATGGGGGGTTCGATTCGGGCGCCGTCGGCCTTTCCGGCCTCAAGGAAAAGGACGTGACCCTGGATCTGGCGAACCGCCTTCACCGCCGGCTGGAGTCAGCGGGCCGGGTGAAGTCCTTCCTGACCCGGACGGCGGACTATTACATTCCCCTGAGCGACCGGACGGCCATCGCCAACCAGTACCAGGCCGACCTGTTTGTCAGCCTGCACATCAACGCCAACGAAAACCGGAAGGCCCACGGTTCGGAAACCTACTTCTGCGCCGAGAAAGCCTCCAACGCCGAAGCGGCCCGGCTCGCGGAATTCGAAAACTCGGTCCTGAAGTACGACGAGGAATTCAAGAAAGAAGAAGGTTTCTTCAGCATAGAAGAACTTCTTTTTTATTTCGAGCAGCGCATGAACTGGAAGGAAAGCGGCCGATTCGCGGAAACATTTCAAGCCAAGTTCAAGGAGGACCTGCCCTTTCGGAGCCGGGGCGTCAATTCGGCCAACTTCTTCGTTCTTCGCAGGGCCCGGATGCCGGCCATCCTGCTCGAAACGGGGTTCATTTCCAATCCCGAGGACGAGGACAAGTTGAAGAAGCCCGCTTTTCTCGATAAAATCGCCGACGCCGTCTTTCGGGGGATATCATGAAGAGACGCCCCCGTCCGCCGGTGATCCTCGCAGGCCTGGTTTTCCTTCTCCTCGCGGCTTTTCCCGCCTTTTCCGCCGACGTGAACGATCTTCTCTTCGAGGGGGCGGATCTTCACTTCCGGGGCCGGGTGGATGAGGCCATCGACAAATTCCGGGAAGCCCTGCGCCTCGCTCCCGAAAACGAGTACGCCCACAACCAGCTCGGGACGCTGTACGCCAAGAAGGAGCGGTTCGACGAGGCCTTCGGGGAATTCTCCAGGGTCGTGGAGATCGACTACCGGAACACCTATGCCCACCTCTGGCTGGGGTACCTCTATCTCCAGAAAAACGACCTGGACCGGGGGTTCGCCAAGTTCCGGGAGGTGATCTCCCTGGACCCGGCCAACGCCGAGGCCTATTATTTCATAGGCACCATCTACAACATCCGGCACAACCCCGTGAAAGCCATCGAATTTCTCAAAAAGGCCCGGGACGCCGATTCGGAGGAACCGGAAACCCACTACCGCCTGGGCCTGGCCTTCAGCAGCCTCGACATGGTCTACAATGCCCTTCTGGAATATGAAAGGACCATCGCCCTCAAGCCCAGCCACACGAACGCCATGAACGACAGGGGGTGGATTCTCTACAACCAGGGAAAAAAGGACGAGGCCATCGCCCAGTGGCGGGAGGTCATGAAAGTCAATCCGAAAGACCGGGACGCCCCCTCGAACCTGGCGAAGGTTTACGGGGACACGGCCCTCAGGCTTCACGGAGAGGGAAAAACGGAGGAAGCGGTCCAGTACTGGAAGAAGATGCTCTCCGTACAGCCGGGGAACAAGGCGGCAAGCTACTATCTGAAGAAGTACAAGTGAATGCTTTTTTTGGATCTTCCGTCGTTCGCGGCGTGTCAGGCCGCATTTTTTCGTTGACAGAGGGGAGAAAAAAAACATTAAATGAGGGGCAGGGAAAAACGTTATTCATGAAATCATAAAGAAATGAAATCTTTTGGGACTGCAAAGGAGGTAAAGGAGGAGATGATGAGAAAGAAAGGAATGCTGCCGATTGTCGTCACGTTGTCTCTGCTGTTCCTGTTTGCGGCAGCCGCGACGGCGGCCGCTCAAACGGCCGGAGGGGGCCAGTATGTGGAAATGATCGGGGCGTCGGGAAGCGTCAACTGGACAACCGGAACGATTGACGCCGTCGGCATCGGCGCGCCTCCCGAGCGTTTTTACGGAAAACCCCAGGCCCGTCCCATGGCCATGCGGGCCGCCACGGCCGACGCCTACAGGAAACTTCTCGAAGTCACCCAGGGCGTCCGGGTCAATTCAGAAACGACCGTCAAGGATTTCGCCGTGGAAAGCGACATCATCCGGACCCAGGTGGAAGGGATGGTCAGAGGGGCCCAGATCGTCAAAACGGACTACCTCTCCGACGGGACGGTGGAGGTGACCGTTCGCATGAACTTGAACGGCGGCCTGACCCAGGTGATCTATCCCACGGTCATCCAGTCCGTTCCCGCCATTGTCCCTCAGGCCCCTGCGGTTCCCTACAGCGCGCCGCAGGCCCCGGCGGCCCCGCAGGTTCCGGCGGCCCCCGCTGCGCCGGCCCCCCAGGCTCCGGCGGCATCGACGGTTCAGCCCGCGGTAGTCTACACGGGCATGGTGGTGGACGCCCGGGGTGTCGGGGCCCGGCCGGCCATGTCCCCGAAGATTCTCGATGAAAGCGGCCAGGAAGTGTACGGGTCCATGGTGGTGGACCGGGAGTACGCGGTCCAGCAGGGAATCAGCGGGTATGCCAGGGACTTGAACGCCGCCCAGACGAACCAGCGGGTGACGAATAACCCCGTTACGGTGAAGGCCCTGAAGGCGGAAGGGTCCGGAAAATCGAATATCACCATTTCGAATGCCGATGCGAACCAGATCCGGGCTTCGGCGGAAAATCTCACTTTCATGAAAAAGTGCCGGGTCATGATCGTGCTCGACTGATCTTTACCGGTTTTTGACGGGTTTTGTCAGCCTGGAATTGAAAAGACGATAAGCAGGGGCCGCAGCCTTTAGGCAGTGAAAGGCTGCGGCCCTTTTTTCGGGAAGAACAAACGGGACGAACCGATGGATCATCGGGCTACGGAAAAGGGAGACGGGACGGCAAAACGAAGGATCGCCGTCATGCCCGGGACTCTCGTCAACCAGATCGCTGCCGGGGAGGTGGTCGGCCGTCCCGCGTCGGTGGTGAAGGAACTGGTGGAAAACGCCCTCGATGCGGGAGCGGCGGACATCGCCGTGGAAATCGAAAAAGGGGGAGTGGAATCCATCCGCGTCGCCGACGACGGCTGGGGGATGAACCGGGAAGACGCCGTCCTCGCCTTCGAGCGTCATGCCACGAGCAAAATTTACACGGCCGAGGAGATGTCCCGGATACGCTCCTTCGGCTTTCGCGGAGAAGCCCTTCCAAGCATCGCCGCCGTTTCCCGGGTCGAAATGATCACCCGTGAGCGGGGGGGTGTCTCAGGTACCCGGATTGTCATCGAGGGCGGCGTTTTCAAGGAGGTCCAGGAAACGGGCTGCCCCGAGGGGACCATTGTCCGGGTGGCCGATCTTTTCCGTTTTGTACCCGCCCGCAGAAAGTTCCTGAAAAAAGAAGCGACGGAACAGGCCCAATGCTTAGACGCCGTCACGGGCCTCGCCCTGTGCCATCCGGACGTGCGCTTCTCCTTTGTCGCCGGCGGCCGGGAACTCCTTTCCCTTCCCGGCGACACGGGCCTGGCGGACCGCCTGTGTCTTCTTTTCGGCAGGGATTTCCACGAGAAACACGTTCCTTTCCGGGGAAGGGCAGGTGAAATGGAAGTGGCGGGATACGTGTCCCTGCCCGGGCACACCCGGTCCAGCGCCCGGGCCATGTATTTCGCCGTCAACAACCGGCCGGTCCGGGACAGCCTTCTGTCGGGCGCCGTTTTCGCCGCCTTGAGAAACCGCATCGAACCCAGGCGCTACCCGTTGTTGTTTCTCTTTCTCACCGTGCCTCACGAAGAAGTGGATGTCAACGTCCATCCCGCCAAGCTGGAAGTGCGCTTCAGGGATCCCCGGCAGGTATACCCGGTCGTCGCCGAGGCCCTGTCATCGGCCCTCTCCCGTCTCACCTCCCCGCACGGGGGCGTTTCCCCGATATGGGAAAGGGAGACGGAAAAAGAAAAAAAACCCGCCCCTTTCTTCCCGGAGACGGGGCGAGGCACGGCCAGGCGGTATTCCCTCCGTCCCCGCCTGCAGGCGGGGCTCTTTTCCGTGGAAGAGGGGCAGATGAAGGGGCTGGGCCCTGAACGGCCAGGCGATGAGGCGGAAGAGGGGACGCCGCCGCTTTCCTACGGGTCTCTCCGCTACCTGGGGCAGTTCGACGGGGCCTTCCTGGTCCTGCTGTCTCCCCGGGGGATCGTTCTCCTGGATCAGCACGCCGCCCACGAGCGGGTCCTTTTCGAAAAAATGAAGAAGCGGCACGGGAAAAAGGAAGAGGTCCAGGGGTTCCTCATTCCCGAGGTCGTCTGCCTCACCCCCGGGCAGTACGGGATCTTTGAAAATCACCGCGAGGATCTGGCCGAACTCGGCATTTCCGCAGAGCCATACGGGGGCTCGACGGTTCTCCTGAGATCCTGTCCCGGGATCCTGTCCCCGGGGGAGGTGAAGAACGTTTTCCCGGAACTCCTGGAAACGCTGTCCGAAGTCGGCGGGGCGGAACGGCTCGACGCTCTGAAGGAAAAGTGTTTCAGGTTCCTGGCCTGCCGGGGCGCCGTAAAGGCCGGTTCCCCCCTGGCGGAAGAGGAGGTGAAGGCCCTGCTCAGGGAAATGGATGAAACCCCCTCGGCGTCCACCTGCCCCCACGGAAGACCGGTGATCGTTTTCCTGGGCCGGAAGGAACTGGACAGGATGTTCCACCGGTGAAGGAAAACGTCCTTCCAACCCCTCCCATGACATATCGGCACCGGTGCATCTCAAGGGAGAAACGGGCGGGGACGGCCTGTTTCTCCGAATCGGGGACTGGAACCGCTGGATTGCTTTTGCGAAGCCGCCTGAACCGAACGACAGGGGGAGGAGGGTTTCCGGAATGAAGGCCCGCGCTGCGGAGGAGGAGAGGCCCCGTCTCGTCGTGCTCACCGGTCCCACGGCGACGGGAAAGACCGACCTTGTGATCCGTCTCGCGGGGTTTTTCGGTGGTGAGATCGTCAGTGCCGACTCCATGCAGGTTTACCGTTACCTCGACATCGGTACGGCGAAGCCCTCCCGGTCCGTCCGGGAGGCCATCCCCCATCACCTCATCGACGTGGTCGACCCGGACGAGCCTTTCAGCGCCGCCGATTTCACGGCCCGGGCCGGGGAGATCATCGAAAGCCTGCACCGGTCAGGGAAGGTCATCTGGGTGGTCGGCGGGACGGGCCTTTATCTCCGGGCCCTTCTCGGGGGCCTCGCGTCGCTCACCGGGGCGGATCCCCGTGTCAGGAAGCGATTGAGGGAGGAGATGGCTCGTCACGGGCTCTCCCTTCTTTTCGAGAGACTCGCCCGGGTGGACCCCGAGTCGGCCGGGAGGATACACAAAAACGACGCCGTGCGCATCATGCGGGCCCTGGAGGTGTATGAGTCTTCCGGACGGACCATAACGGCACAGCAGAAAGAGCACGGTTTCAGGCAGAGGCGCTACCGGGTTCTGTCCATCGGTCTCGCCAGGGAACGGAAGGATCTCTTCGCGAGGATCGACCGCCGGGTTGAGGAAATGATCCGGGAAGGTCTCGTCGCGGAAACGGAAGGACTTGTCGAACGGGGATACGATGAGAGCCTGAAACCCCTGCAGACCCTCACGTACCGCCCCGTGTTCCGGTATCTCCGGGGCGAGGGGGACCTTCCCGGTCTCGCCGGGGCCATCGGGAGGGAAACCCGGCTGTATGCGAAGCGGCAGGAGACGTGGTTCAAAAAGGACAGACAGATCGAGTGGTATTCTCCCGATGACGGGGAAGGAATCGCTCGGCGGGTCGACGCCTTCCTGAGGCGGGAAACGAATGGCGTGAGAGGCTGAAAGACAGGTAAATTTCCTTGACTTCATCGGTTGATGAAGCTAAAAATCAAAGACGTATCGTTTATCGGGATTCATTTCAGGGTTAAAGAGAGCCACGACAAGGAGGAGGATATGAAAAAGCATAGGAAACTTATTGTTTTCCTGGCCATCGTCGCGGGCCTGTCTCTTCTGTTCGCCTGCGGACCCAAGGCCCGAAAGCCCGTAAGCCAGCTCGACACGCCGGCTCATCACACCTACACGGGTATGAAGTTCCTGGACCAGCAAAAATACGACAAGGCGCTTGAGGAATTCGAGTCGGCTCTCCAGCTCGATCCGAAATTCTCCCGGGCTTACGCGGGAAAGGGGCTCGTCCTGGCCTCCCAGGGGAACTACGACGAGGCGGAGGACCAGATGGACAAGGCGGACAAGTACGCCAAGACCAAGGAAGACAAGGCTTTTTATCATGTCGCCATGATCCGCTACCTGACCCTGGCGAAACCAGACGAAGACTGGCTCGATGACGCGGAAGACGAGTTCGAGGACGCCCTGGACGAACAGCCAGAATCGTCGGCGGCTTACTATTTCATGGGAATCGCCTACAAGACGGCCTACGAGTTCCGCAAGGCCGGGGACATGTTCGTCCAGGTCATCGAGCTGAAGGGCGAATACACCCGCGAGGCGGACAGGGAATGGAAGCTCATGCAGAAGATCGAGCGGGCCATGCCGGGGAGCCGGACGGGTAAACAGATCGCCTTGGTGGACAAGATCACCCGGGCGGACCTGGCGGCCCTCTTCATGGAGGAGCTGAAGATCGACGAGCTTTACAAGCGTTTCGGCGTGAGGACCTTCGACACGTCCTTCGTGGACCCGGAAAAGTACAAGATGGCGAAGGAGAAGGCGGCCCTCCCCTCCGCCTCGGATATCGGTGATCACCCCCTGAAGAACGACGTCGAGGGGATCCTCGCCATGGGCGTTCGGGGTCTCGAGGTGAATCCCGACGGGAGATTTTACCCCGGCGACCTGATCACCCGGGCGGCCTATGCCATGATGATCGAGGACATTCTCATGAAGGTGGGACAGGATCCGGGGCTTGCCACCAAGTTCATTGGTTCCCCGTCGCCTTTCCCTGACCTCCGGAGCGATCTTCCCTATTTCAACGCCGTCATGGTGGTGACCACCCGGGGCATCATGGAAGCCCAGGACATCACCTCCGGCGAGTTCGTTCCCCTGGGACCCGTTTCCGGGGCCGACGCACTCCTGATTATCCGGAATATCCAGGAGCAGTTGAAACTGTGATGGCCCCCTCGAGGGTGATGAAGGAAAAAAGAAGGGAGCCGTTTTTCTGAAGACGGCGGCCGACAGCATCCGTTGAGGCGTAAGGCCCGCAGGCCTTACGCCTTCTCTTTGATACGCGAAAAAAGCCGGAGAGGGAAGATGGAAAAGGAGACCTTGAGCAAGTCGTATGAACCCCGAGAGGTGGAGTCCAGGTGGTACCCCTGGTGGAAGCAGTCGGGGTTTTTTCACGGGGAGGACAGAAGTGACCGGAAACCCTATTCCATCGTCATCCCTCCGCCGAACGTCACGGGGATGCTCCACATGGGGCACGCCCTGAACAACACCCTGCAGGATATCATGATCCGCTTCCGCCGCATGCAGGGGTGCAACACCCTGTGGATGCCCGGAACGGACCACGCGGGGATCGCCACGCAGAACGTGGTGGAACAGGACCTGGCCCGGAAGGGACAGACCCGGCACGACCTGGGGCGGGAAAAGTTCATCGAGAAGGTCTGGGAATGGCGGGAGAAATACGGCGGTATCATTCTCAACCAGCTGGAGAAGCTGGGATGCTCCTGCGACTGGGAACGGGAACGGTTCACCATGGACGAGGGGCTTTCCCGGGCCGTCCGGGAGGTCTTCGTCCGGCTGTACCGGGACGGCCTCATCTACCGGGGAGATTACATCGTGAACTGGTGCCCCCGGTGCCACACGGCCATATCGGACCTGGAAGTGGAGTACGAGGAAGAAAAAGGCGGACTCTGGTATATCCGCTATCCTTACGCCGACGGGAAAGGCGAGATCGTCGTGGCGACGACGCGGCCGGAGACCATGCTGGGCGACACGGCGGTGGCGGTCAATCCCGAGGACGCCCGCTACAGGGACGTTGTCGGGAAAACGGTGATCCTGCCTCTCATGAACAAGGAAATCCCGGTCATCGCCGACGACTACGTGGCCGTCGAATTCGGGACCGGGGCCGTGAAGATCACCCCTTCGTGCGATCCCAACGACTTCGCCATGGCCCAGCGCCACGACATCGAGATCGTCATCATCATGGACGGCAGTGCCGTCATCAACGAAAACGGCGGCCCCTACCGCGGCCAGGACCGCTACACCGCCCGGAAGAACGTCATCGAAGACCTGAAAAAAGGGGATTATCTCATCAAGGAAGAGCCTTATACCCACAACGTGGGACGCTGCTATCGCTGCAAGACCGTCATCGAGCCGGCCATATCGAAGCAGTGGTTCGTCCAGGTGAAACCCCTGGCGAAGGCGGCCTCGGCTGCGGTCATCAAGGGAAAAACCCGTATCGTCCCGAAAATGTGGGAGGGGACGTATTTCGACTGGATGGACAACATCCGGGACTGGTGCATTTCGCGGCAGATCTGGTGGGGACACCGCATTCCCGTCTGGTACTGCGACGATTGCGGCGAGATGACCGTTTCCACCGACGAGCCCGATGGATGCATGCACTGCAAGGGGTCGGCCATCCGGCAGGACGAGGACGTCCTCGACACCTGGTTCAGCTCCGCCCTGTGGCCCTTTTCCACCCTGGGGTGGCCCGACGACACGGAGGCCCTGAAAACCTTCTATCCCACGTCCCTCCTCGTCACGGGTTTCGACATCCTCTTCTTCTGGGTGGCCCGGATGATGATGATGGGTATTTACATCATGAAGGACGTGCCCTTCCGGGACGTCTATCTTCACGCCCTCGTCCGGGACGAAGAGGGCGACAAGATGAGCAAGTCCAAGGGAAATATCATCGACCCCCTTCACATGATCGACAAGTTCGGGGCCGACGCCTTCCGTTTCACCCTGGCGGCTTTCACCGCCCAGGGACGGGACGTGCGCATGTCCGAGGACCGGATCGAGGGCTACCGGAATTTCGTGAACAAGATCTGGAACGCCGCCCGGTTCTCCCTCATGAACCTGGAAGAAGGCTCCCCGAAGGCGCCGCTCAAGGGCGAGGACTACGGCCTCTTCGACCGCTGGATCCTGGACCGGATGAACCGGACCGTTTCGGAGGTCACGCGGCATCTCGACGAGTACCGTTTCAACGAGGCGGCCTCCGCGCTGTACCAGTTCATCTGGCGGGAATTCTGCGACTGGTACCTGGAGTGGATCAAGCCGGTCCTCTACGGGGAAGCGGCCAAGCGGGAGAAGGACGCCGCCCGGGACACGCTCCGGAAGGTTCTCGTCACGACGGTGAAACTCCTCCACCCCTTCATGCCCTTCGTGACGGAAGAGATCTACCAGCGGGTTTCCCTCGAAGAAGGGTCCATCATGGTCAGCCCCTTTCCCGCGGAGGACGCCGCCCTGGCCGACGAGGAGGCCGTTTCGGACGCCCTGCTCCTCCAGGACATGGTCACCGCCGTCCGGAATATCCGGGGGGAGGTGAACCTGGCGCCGTCGCGGAAACTCCGTGTCCTCGCCCTGGCGCCCGGTGAAAAGGACCGCGCCCTCATCGGGTCCGCCCTTCCTTATCTCGTGGAGCTGGCGAACCTGGAATCCCTGGAGGTGGTCGGGGAAATCGCCGAGGAACCGAAGCAGGTGGCCACCGGGGTGGCCGGTCCCGTGAAGGTCTATGTCTTCCTGGAGGGCATGATCGATTTCTCCGTGGAAAAGGCCCGCCTGGAAAAGGAAATCGCCAAAATCGGCCGGGACCTCCAGGTGGTGTCCCGAAAACTGGCGAACCGGGATTTCCGTGAAAAGGCGGCCCCCGAGATCGTGGCCAAGGAAGAATCGAAATTTCAGACCCTCCGGGAGAAGAACCAGGTCCTGGAAGGGGCCCTGAACAGGCTCAAAGAATGGGAGAAATAGGGGACGTGAGCGAACTCTTCCGCCCCGCCCTGGATCGTCTTATCCACCGGGCTCTGGAGGAGGATGCGGGAACGGGGGATGTGACGACCCGGGCCTGCCTGACCGGCCGGGAAAGGGGCCTTGCCGAGGCCACGGCAAAAGAAGAGATGGTCGTGGCTGGCCTTGCCGTTTTTCACCGGGTCTTTACCCTGGTGGATTCGGATCTCGAGACCCGGGCCTCTGTGACCGAGGGGGAAAGGGTCCCCCCGGGGCAGGTCGTTTCAGCCATCCGGGGAAACGCCTCGTCCATTCTCCTCGCCGAGAGGACGGCGCTCAACATTTTCCAGAGGATGTGCGGAATCGCCACGGAGAGCCGGCGGTACGCGGAGCGGGTCCGGGGGACCGGCGCCCGGGTCCTGGACACCCGCAAGACCGTTCCGGGCTTCCGGGAGCTGGACAAGTACGCCGTCCGGGTGGGGGGCTGCACGAACCATCGTTTCGGTCTCTCCGGGGGCGTTCTCATCAAGGACAACCACATCCGGGCTGCCGGCGGCATCACGAAGGCCGTCCGGAGATGCGCGGAGCAGCTGTCCCATGTTTTCCGGATCGAGGTGGAAACCCGGACGCTCGAGGAAGTCCGGGAGGCCCTCGACGCCGGCGCGTCCATCATCATGCTGGACAACATGCCTCCGGCCATGATGCGGGAGGCCGTGGCCCTGGTGAACGGCCGGGTGCTCCTGGAAGCGTCCGGCGGTATCGGCCTCGACAATGTCCGGGACGTGGCGGAAACGGGTGTGGACTTCATTTCCGTGGGCGCCCTGACCCACTCGGTGAAGGCGGCGGACATCTCCCTCAACCTGGTTCTGAAGGGAGCCTTGTAGGGTCGGGTTGACGCGATGAAATCGAGAATGATGACAGATTTCGTCCCGTCGGGCTGGCTCGGGAGGCCCCTCCACTTCATCGAGGAAGTGGATTCCACGAATTCCCGCCTGGCCCTTCTCGCCCAGGAGGGCGCGCCGGAGGGCACGGCGGTCGTCGCCGACTGCCAGACCCGGGGCCGGGGCCGGCTCGGCCGCGTCTGGCAATCCCCGCCGGGACGGAACCTCTACGTGTCCGTTCTCCTGAAACCGGACATTCCCGCCGGGGATGCCCCCCAAATCACGCTCGTCACCGGCGTCGCCGTCACCGAGACCCTGTCCCGGGTCTGTCCCGGTGCCACCGTGAAATGGCCCAACGACGTTCTCATCGGGGGACGGAAGGCCTGCGGGATCCTGACGGAGATGCGCACCCGGGGGGGGCGTGTGGAGCATGTCATCGTGGGCATCGGCATCAACGTGAACCTGAAACGGGAAGAGTTCCCCGAGGATTTGCGGGAGATTGCCACGTCTCTCCGGGAGGAGGCGGGACGGGAGATCGACCGGGTCGATTTCGCGAAGACCCTTTTCACGCTTCTCGAGACGTGGTATGACCGCCACCGGCGGACGGGGTTTGCCGCCGTCCGGGAGCGGTGGCTGGCGCTGTCGGGCATCCTCGGGAAGACCGTGACGGTCCGAAACGGCGGCAAGGAGGTGGAAGGGACGGTCTTCGACCTGGATTCCTCGGGGGCTCTTCTGATCCTCGATCGGGAAGGGCGGCGGGAAGCCGTTTACGCCGGGGACATTTCGCTCGTGGGAGAAAACCTATGCTGTTAGTCATCGACGTCGGGAACTCGAATACGGTGATCGGCCTGTACCAGGGAGAGGTTCTCCTTCACGACTGGCGGATCCGAACGGTCGTGAACCACACCGTCGACGAGTACGGGATCAAGATTCTGAATCTCTGCAGCGTTTTCAGCGTGGACCCCGGAATGATCAAGGACATCATCATCTCCTGCGTCGTTCCCCCCATGCTGAACATTCTCGAGCCCCTGTGCGAGAAATATTTCAAAAAGAAACCCCTCATCGTCGGTCCCGGCATCCGGACGGGGATGCCCATATTTTACGACAACCCCAAGGAAGTGGGTGCCGACCGCATCGTGAACGCCGTGGCGGCCCATGAGAAATACGGCGGGGAACTCATCGTGGTCGATTTCGGGACGGCCACCACGTTCGACCACGTGACGGCCCGGGGGGAGTACATGGGAGGCTGCATCGCCCCGGGCATGGCCATCTCTTCCGAGGCCCTCTTTGTCCGGGCTTCCAAGCTGCCCCGGGTGGAATTCAGCCGTCCCCGTGTCATCATAGCCAAGGACACCGTGAGCAGCATGCAGGCGGGGATCATGTACGGGTATGCGGGCCTCGTGGACGGCATCGTGGAGCGGATGAAAAAAGAGATCCGCAAGGACTCCCGGGTCATCGCCACGGGCGGTCTCGCCCGGAATATCGCCCCGGAAACCCGGTCCATCGACGTCGTCGATGAGGTCCTCACGCTGGACGGCCTTCGAATGATCTACGACCGAAACGCCGCCGCGGGAGGCCGTGTAAGGGAGTGACCGGTTTCAGGGGAGATCGAGGATGGCCAGGGTGCACCGGGCCACCGCGATGAGCCTCATTTTTTCATCGGTGATCCGGACTTCCCAGACCGCCGTTTTCCGGCCGTTGTGGTAGGGCGTGGCGGTGGCCGTCACGAGGCCGTCGGAAACGGGCCTCAGGTGGTTGATGTTCAGCTCCAGGCCCGCAACGGTCTGCTTTTTCGGATTCACGTTCATCCACGCCCCGATGCCCCCGGCCGTCTCGGCGAGAACCGCCGACGCGCCCCCGTGGATGGAGCCGGTGTACTGCCGTGTCCGGCCGTCGACGGGCATGGTGAGGACCATTCTTTCCCGGGACATTTCCCGGAACTCGATCCCCAGGTGTTCAAGGATCGTGTCCTTGTACTGAAACGGTACGTCCATTCTGTTATCTCCTTCCTCCCGTCGCGTCGGCCCTGCACGTCGGCCGGCATCACGGGAGATGTCATTCCACTGCTGACGGTCCATCCGTGCCGGTGCATCCGGCCTGCCCTTCCTTATCGCAGTCGCCCCGTTCCGCGCCCCGGCCCGGAAGATCTCCCCGGAAACGGAGGCCTACTTCGTCTTTCCAGGCCGCCAGTTCCGCCAGGGCCCGGTCCCCGTAAGACCGCCCCCGGAGCCTTTTGGGGACTTTTCCCGGCAAGGGGGGGAAGAGGCCAAAATTGATGTTCATGGGCTGAAACGGACCCGCCGGCACGGCCGTCACGTGGTTCAGGAGTGCCCCCAGTGCCGTTGTGCGCGGCGGCGGCGGGAAGGGTCTTCCGGTGACGAAAAGGGCGGCGCTCATACCCGCCAGGAGCCCCGAGGCCGCCGACTCGACGTACCCCTCCACGCCGGTGATCTGTCCGGCGAAAAAGAGGGTGTCCCGGCCCTTGAAACGGAGGCTCTCGTCGAGGAGACCCGGGGAATGGATGAAGGTGTTTCTGTGGATGCTTCCGAACCGGGCGAATACCGCTTTTTCCAGTCCCGGTATGAGACGAAAAATTCGTTCCTGCTCGGGACGGGCGAGCTTCGTCTGGAACCCTACGAGATTGTAAAGGGTCCCCTCCCGGTTTTCCATGCGCAACTGCAGGACGGCCCAGGGCTGCTTTCCCGTCCGCGGATCCACCAGTCCCACCGGTTTCATGGGGCCGTACCGCAGCGTGTCCTCCCCCCGGCGAGCCAGGACTTCGATAGGCAGGCATCCTTCGAAAAAGCGGGGGTCCTCGAAGGGTCTCAGGGGCGTCTCCCGCCCCGCGAGAAGGGTTTCCAGAAACAGGCGGTACTCCTCTTCCGTGAAAGGGCAGTTCAGGTAGTCGCTGTCACCTTTTCCATACCGGGAGGCCTGGAAAACGCGATTCCTGTCTATAGAGTCGCCGTAAACGATCGGCGAGATGGCATCGTAAAAGTAGAGATGGTCCTTACCGGTGAGACGGAGAAGGTCCTCCGTGAGGGACTCCGAGGCCAGGGGGCCGGCGGCAACGATGACCGTCCCTTCACGGGGTACCGCCTGGCATTCCTCCCGGACGATCTGCAGGTCCCGCCTGTTTGCGAGGGCGTCTTCCACATGCCGGGAGAAGAGTGTCCGGTTCACTGCCAGGGCCTTTCCCGCCGGGACGGCCGTCCGGTCCGCCGCCGCCATGACGAGAGACCCCAGGAGCCGCATTTCCTCCTTCAGGAGGCCGACAGCGCTTTCCCGGTCGGCGGAACGCAGGGAATTACTGCAGACGAGTTCCGCCAGAAGGGGTGACCGGTGAGCGGGAGAGAAGCGCCTGGGCTTCATCTCGTAGAGGGTGACGGGAATGCCGTTTTCCGCGAGGATCGACGCGGCCTCGCATCCCGCCAGGCCGCCTCCGATGATGGTGACTTTTTTCACGGGAGGGTCTCCCTCCGGCCTCACGACAGGTCGCCGCCGGCCGCCTCGGGCTCTTTCCGGAAACCGCATTCCTCTCGGGGGCAGGCGACGACGGTCCCTTTCCCCCGGACCGGTGTCTCCACGAGAAAGGGGTGCCCGCATCGGGGACAGGCCTCGGGCACCGGTTTTTTCCACAGGGTGTACTTGCATTCGGGATACCGCGTGCAGGTATAGAACCGCCTTCCCTGTTTCGTCCGTTTTTCCGCCAGCTCGCCCGTACATCCCTCCTCGGGGCACTTCACACCGGTGGGAAGAGGCCGGATACCCTTGCACTCCGGGTATCCCGAACAGCCCAGGAACCTGCCGTACCGGCCGCTTCGAAGGATCATGGGCCGGCCGCATTTCTCGCAGAGAACCCCTGTTTCCTTCTGTTCCGGCGCTGTTTCCGGGCTCGGGGACGGGCCTTTTCCCCCCGTCTTCATGGTCCGCCTGCACTCGGGGTAGCCGGAACAGCCGAGAAATGTTCCGAATTTTCCCTTCTTGACAACCATGGGCTTTCCGCAGAGATCGCAGGTCACATCCGTCGTCTCCGGTTCCGACGGCCGGATGTCCCCGTTTTCATCCTCCCTGAAATTCTTCGTGTTCCGGCATTCGGGATACCGGGAACAGGCGAGGAACCTTCCGTTTTTGCCCCACTTGATGACCATGGGAGCGCCGCACTTCTCGCAGGTCAGATCCGTGGGGAGTTCTTCCTTTTTCACGTTTCGCATGTCCGCCCGGGCCTTTTCCAGTTCGTCCCGGAAAGGTTCGTAAAAACTGTTGAGCGTGTCAAGGCGGCTTCTCTTCCCCTCTTCGATGGCGTCGAGCTGTTCCTCCAGGGCGGCGGTAAAGGAGACGTCCAGGATCCGGGGGAAGTTCTTCACGAGAAGCTCGTTCACCAGGAGGCCCAGTTCCGTGGGGTGGAAGCGCCGCTCCACGAGCCGGACGTATTCCCGTTCCTGGATCGTGGAGAGGATGGCGGCATAGGTGCTCGGACGCCCGATGCCTTTTTCCTCCAGCTCACGGACCAGGGTGGCCTCGGTGAACCGGAAGGGCGGCTGGGTGAACTTCTGTTCCGAGGTGAGATCGAGAAGGGCCAGGGTCTCCCCCACCTCGACGGCAGGGAGTTTCGCGCCGAATGTCCCGTTTTCTTCTCCCTCGTCCTTTCCCTCGGTGTAAAGAACCGTGAACCCGGGGAATTTCATGACCGACCCCTGGGCGCGGAAAAGATAAGGCCCCGCAGCGACGTCGATGGTCGTCTGGTCCAGGACGGCGGGGTTCATCTGGCTGGCCACGAAGCGGTTCCAGATGAGCTGATAGAGACGAAACTCGTCTCGCTTCAGGTAGGCCCGGATATCCTGGGGCCGGTAGCGGGTCGAGGCGGGCCGGATGGCTTCATGGGCCTCCTGGGCCGTTTTCCGGCTTTTGTAGGTTCTCGGCCGGTCAGGCAGATAGGAAGCCTCGTAATTCTCCCCGATGAATTTACGGACATCCCGAAGGGCCTCGTCGGCAACCCGGACCGAGTCGGTCCGCATGTAGGTGATGAGCCCTGTGGGCCCCTCTTCCCCGAGGTCGATTCCCTCGTAAAGCCTCTGGGCGACGGTCATGGTCTTTTTCGGGGAAAACTGGAGGTGCCGGAAAGCCTCCTGCTGAAGCTTGCTCGTCGTGAAGGGGGGCTGGGGGTTTCTCTTCGTTTCCTTCGTTTCCAGCGCCTCCACGACGGGGGACGCCGTCCTGACGAACGCCGTGATTTCCGCGGCTTCGTCGGCGTTCCGGACCTTGATCTTTTTTCCTTTTTTCCGCAGGAGCCGGGCATCGAAGGCCGGGGGATGTTTGCCCTCCAGGCGGGCGATGATATTCCAGTATTCCTCGGAGACGAAGCGGCGGATTTCCTCTTCCCGTTCGCAGATGAGCCGGACCGCCACGGACTGGACCCGGCCGGCGCTCAACCCTCTTTTGACCTTGTCCCACAGGAGGGGGCTCAACTGATATCCCACGAGCCGGTCGAGGATGCGCCGGGCCTTCTGCGCCTCATACTTGCAGGGGTTCAGTTCCTCCGGGTGCTCCAGGGAATTGAGGATGGTCTGCCGGGTGAGATCGTTGAAGAGAACCCGGTAGACCTTTTTCCCCTTGCGGTCCACTTCCTCTGCGATGTGCCAGGCGATGGCCTCGCCCTCGCGGTCCGGGTCGGGGGCCAGGTAGATGACGGCGGCCTTGTTCGCCGCCTTTTTGAGTTTCGTCACCGTGTCCTTTTTCGCCTTGACGACGGCGTAGGTGGGTTCGAACGCTTTTTCGATGTCGATTCCCAGCTTCTTTTCCGGCAGGTCCTTGATATGCCCCATGGTAGCGAGAACGTCGAAGTCCTTGCCGAGGTATTTCCGGATGGTCCGTACCTTCGTGGGGGACTCGACAACTATGAGAGATTGACTCATGCGTGCTCCTTCAGTTTGAATTGCTTTCCCGGCAGCTGTTCCACCAGGCCCCGGAGTTCCAGGGACAGGAGAAGGGAAAGAACCTCCCGGGCATCGAAACCGGAAGATGCGATGATCCGGTCCACCGGAAGGGGACGCCTGCCGAGAAGGCGGAGAAGGGTGTCCTCCGAACGGGTGACCCCCTCTTGTCCGCTTTTCGAGGTATTTCCCGTTACAGCGGAGGGGCCGGCGAGACCCGCTTCTCCTGCACCGGGCCTGTTTCTTTCGGCCGCCGGAATCTGGGGAAGGATTTCCTCCATGACATCGTGGACGGACTCGACAAGCTTGGCTCCCTGGCGGAGGAGCCGGTGCGTTCCCCGGGACCCCGGCGAATCGATGCTGCCGGGTATGGCGAAAACCTCTTTTCCCTGTTCCAGGGCCAGCCGCGCCGTGATGAGAGACCCGCTTTTTTCACCCGCTTCGACAACCACGACACCCAGGGAAAGGCCGCTGATGATCCGGTTACGCAAGGGAAAATGGACGGCGTGAGGAGGGGTTCCGAAAGGAAATTCGGTGATGACGGCGCCGGTTTCCCCGATTTTTTCAAAGAGATCCCTGTTTTCGGGCGGATAAATTACATCCATGCCCGAGCCGAGAACGGCGATGGTCCGCCCTCCCGCCCTCAAGGCCGCCCAGTGCGCCGCCGTGTCGATTCCCCGGGCCATGCCGCTTATGACGGCGATGCCCTGGCAGGCCAGATCCCGGGCGATTCTTTCGGTCATGAACCTGCCGTAGGGCGAGGCCCTCCGGGAACCGATGACCGCCACGGCCGCTTCCGACAACGGGCAGGATCCCCTTACGTACAGCGCGGTCGGCGGGTCGTAGATCCTGAGAAGCCGCTCCGGATAAGCGGGGTGCCCCATGGGCAGGATGGAAACGCCCCATTTCCGCGCTTTTTCGATTTCCCCGTCGACCCGCTCCCAGTCGGAAAAAGCGATCATGTTCCGGATCGCTTTTTTCGAAAGGCGGGGGACCCGCGTCAGTTCTCTTTCCGACGCTTCGAGAACCTTCCGGGCACTTCCGAAACACGTGAGAAGACGGCGGACGGCGACGTTTCCGAGGTCGTCGACAAAACTCAGGGCGATGGAAAAACGAAGATCCTCACTGTCCATGGCGCTCATATCTTTCTCGGTCCCGAGGGAAATGAGGGACGAGTATATCGAATAGCGGCGTTCTGTCAAGCCCTTGCGGAAAAAGCGGTCCCGATTTCCTAACCTCGTTCCCTTCAGGCGGCTTTCGGGTTCCCGTTGCTGTGTCTTGACAGGCCGGCCCCGTTGTAATAGCTTTTGTGGCGGATTGTTTTCGTTTTCCGCCGGTTCTCGACAGGACGGGAAAATACGCTCAGGATCAATGAAGGTTCCTTCGACGATGGGTCTGTCAACAATACGCGGTGACGGCGGGGCGGGAAGGCCATTCTTTCTCTGCCTCGTTATGGCGGTGCTCTGTTCTCTCTTTCTCATGATGGCTTTCGGCCTTTCCCGGGCCGCCGCGGCGGATCCCCATCTCGTCCTTTCCGCCTCCGCCATCGATTATGGGACTGTCGCAGCGGGAGAGGCGCCGTCCCGGATCCTGGCGCTTCGAAACGGGGGGCCGGGCAAGCTGAATTGGCTCGTTACGGGGGTGCCGTCCTGGATTACGGTGAACCCGATGTTCGGTGAGACGGGTGCGGAAGGCCAGACGCTGAAGCTGGATTTCTCGGGATCCCGTCTTTCTCCCGGATCTCACTCGGGGAATCTCGTGATCACCTCTTCCGGGGGGACCGCCGTGGTGTCCCTTTCCGTTTTTTTGAAAGGCCCCGTGGAGGAGGCCGCGGTCAGAGAGGAGGCGGTGGAAAGCTGGAAGATTTCCATCGAACCGGAAAAGATCCAGGTCGAGGCAGGGAAATCGGTGACGTTGCGGGCCCGCGTGACCTATGCCGACGGTTACAGGGAGGACATCACCCAATCCGTCGACTGGACATCGACCGACCCTTTCGTCGCCCGTTTCCAGGGCCCGGGGTTACTTCAGGGAATTTCGAGAGGGACGGCGGACGTTACGGCGAAACTGGGGGATGTCTACAGCCCCGCCGTTCCCGTGTCGGTAAGCGCCGCACTGGAACCGGTTCTCCTCGTGAACCAGGAAACGGTCGACCTGGGACGGGTGGAGCAGGGGGAGACGGTTCCCTTCAGCCTTTCCGTGGCAAACACGGGCAAGGCCCCCCTGTTTTTCGAGATCGTTTCCGAGGTGCCCTGGATCCGGTCTGAAAGGGATGTGTCCATCTGGTCCTATCTGCGGGAAACCAGGAAAGCGGAGGCCGCTCTTTCTCCGGGTGTTTACCTGGGATGCCCCGAGTCGTCCCTGGAGATGGAGGATTTCGACCCTTATTTCCGGTGGCGGGAGGCGAGGCGCCAGGTTGAGGAATCGGTGGATCCCGGGGAGACCGTTACGGTGTCCCTGTCGGGAGAAACAAGCCATCTCGACGAGGGGGACTACGCGGGGGCCCTCGTTGTCCGGTCGAACGCCGGAGAGAAAAGGGTGGATCTGAAAATCAGGGTGGTTCGTCTTCAATCCATCGCCATCAGCCCCGTGAATGTCCGGATGTCCGTGGGACAGCAAAGGACCTTCCGGGTGACGGGAACTTGGTCCGACGGCCGGAAAACGGATCTGTCCGGCAGAGAGGAAGGGTCCTGGGTGGTTTCCGACCGGGAGGCGGGGGTCTTCCCGGGGAACAGGCCCGTTTTTGTCGCCCGCGGGGAAGGCACGGTGACCATTTGGAAAAAGAGGGGGAACGTGGAAAGCAACGCCGCCCGGGTCGAGATCCGGGATTCCCATTTCGAACCCGTTCTCGTCGTGTCCCCCCGGGAACTGGAACTGGGCGCTATTGGGCCCGGCGAGTCGGCGAAGGGGTCTTTCCTCATGGAAAACGGGGGCTCGGGCCGTGTCGAGTGGTCCACGTCAGGACCCGTTGGCTGGGAAGTCCTTGACGGCGAAACCCTGGCGGCGACCGTGGCGAAGGAACAGGACATCCTTAAGGTGACCGTCTTTTCAGCCGGTCCGCAGGACCCGTCCCTGTCCGGCCCGGCCGGTGAATTCCTCATCGAGCTCACGGTGGAATCGAAGGATCAGAAAGTCACGGTGCGGAAATATCTTCCCGTCGGTCCCCAGCGGGTCGTCCTGCCTCTCCTTTCCAGCGGAGGGTCAAGGCATGTCTACGCCCGGTTCAACGTGGCGGAGGAAGCCTCCCGCCCGCGCATGGCCATTGATCCTCCGGTCATCGATTTCGGCAACGTCGGGGAGGGGAAGAGAGCGGTGAGGAGAATCCAGGTGCTCAACCAGGGCATGGGGGTCCTGAACTGGAGGGCCGCCCTTGACGAGGGGCGTTCCCACGGCGGCGACGGCTGGGCCCGGCGAGGGAGATACCTTTCCTTTCAGAACGGGGAACTCTCGCAGGAAACGGCTTACGAGACACCGGACAAGCTCCGGGACATGATGGCCCTCGACGGGACGTGGGAGAACATCGACGGGTATCCCGCCGCCCGGGGGACGCGGGAACGGCTGACCTTTTCCTTTGAAGGCACCGGCCTCGTTCTTCTCACGGATAGCGGCGGGGGGCGCGGCAGGATCCGGGTGTCCGTGGATGGCGGGCCTGCAGTGGACTTCGATTTGGATGGGACAACGGGCGACAGCGGGGTTTTGCCCGTTGCCCCGTCGCTGGAAAAGGGTTCCCACACGGTCGAGCTTCTTTTCTACGGCGGGCAGACCGTCGTCGAGGGGGTGAGGATTTTAGGCGAGGATCCCCGCCGGGGGCAGAAGGGCTGGGTCCGTATCTACCCGGATAACGGGACGACGGCGAAAGAAAAGGATTTCGTCAACGTAGCCGTCAACACCACGGGGCTTTCCCCGGGCCTTTACGGTTCGACGGTGGTCTTCACCTCGGAGAGCGGAACCCTGGCCGCCGACATTTTCCTGGAAGTGCCTCACGGAGAGGCGTCCCCCTTTATCGATATCCTGGGTTACCGGAAAGGGTTCAACTGTCTTTTTACATCCCGACCCGCCGAGGAGGCGGTTCTTCCCGGAGGATACGAGTTCCGGGGCGTGGCGTTCCGCCTTTATCGGGAGGGTACGCCTGGGACGACGGAATTTTACCGTTGGTATCACCGGGGTGAAAACCGGCACGCCTACGGGTATGATAAGAAAGGGGAAGGGCTCCGTCTCGACGGGTATGTCCTGGAAGGCTCCATCGGCAATATCGCTACGTCCCGCCTGGCGGGGAGCCGCGAACTTTACCGGTGGTTCCATCCCGGGACGGGTGCCTATTTTTATTCGACGGACCTCAAGGAGGAACGGGTCATCGACCGGGGATTCCGCTATGACGGTATTGCCGGCTACGTTCGCTGACGCTGTCCCGACCTTCGGATAAAAAGCTGGACAAGGGGGGAGGCGATGTGATAGCCAAATCTTCTTTTTTAAATTTCGGGTTTTGTGAAAAGTCACCTTTGTTGTCATTTCGTCGATTATCCGGGGTGAAAGAGTGAATTTCGGCGGTCTCTCCCAGGAAGATGCCCTTCTCGAAAAGGCGCGGTTTGTCGTCATACCGGTACCCTACGACCTGACTACGTCCTACCAGGCGGGGTCCCGGCGGGGTCCCGCGGCCATCATGGAAGCCTCCACCCAGATGGAGCTCTACGACGAGGAACTGGACAGGGAGACGTATCTTTCCGGCATCCACACGGCGCCCGCCCTGGAGGTGTCGGCAGGAAACCCCCGGGACATGATGGACACGGTGCGGCGGCATGTCTCCCAGGTCCTGGACTGGGAAAAAATCCCCGTGGTGCTGGGAGGGGAGCATTCCATCAGCTTCGGTGCCGTCCAGGCCATGAAGGATAGATATCCGGGGATTTCCGTCCTTCATCTCGATGCCCACGCGGATATGCGGGACACTTACCAGGGCACCCCTTACAGCCACGCCTGCGTTTCCCGCCGGATCTGCGAAATCGCGCCCGTCGTCCCCGTTGGAATCCGAAGCATGAGTGCCGAGGAGGCGGCTTTTCTCAAGGAGAAAGAGATTTCCTGCTACGGTCCTGAAACCATCAGGAAGAAACCGGACTGGATGGAGCGGGTCGCCGACGCCCTCACGGAAGACGTCTATCTCACTGTCGATCTCGATGTGTTCGACCCCGCCATCATGGCCGCTACGGGAACGCCCGAACCGGACGGACTGACGTGGCGGGACGTGACAGCCCTGGTCCGGGAGGTTTCCAGGCACCGCGCCATCCGCGGTTTCGACGTCGTCGAGCTTTGCCCGATTCCGGGAATGGTGGCCCCCGACTTCATGGCGGCCAAGCTGACCTATCGGATCATGGGCTACCTGGCGGGGCCCTAAAAAATCCATTAAGGAGTGGTAAAATTGAAAGAGTTCGTACCCAAGAAGATCTTTTTCACCAAGGGGGTCGGGTCTCACAAGGAAGAGCTCCATTCCTTCGAGCTTGCCCTTCGGGATGCCGGCATCGAGAAATTCAATCTTGTCCAGGTCTCGAGCATTTTTCCGCCGGGGTGCAAGGTGATTTCGAGGGAACGGGGCTTGAAGGAACTCGTGCCCGGGTCCATCGTGTACTGCGTCATGAGCCGTTGCTGCTGCAACGAACCGCGAAGGCTCATCGCCGCCACCGTGGGCTGCGCCATACCCACAGACAAGAAAGCTTACGGGTACATAAGCGAGCACCACGCCTTCGGGCAGACGGAAAAACAGGCGGGGGATTACGCGGAAGACCTCGCCGCGGCCATGCTGGCATCGACCCTCGGGATCGACTTCGACATTGACGCGGCCTGGAACGAAAAGGAAGACATTTTCAAGATAAGCGGGAAAATCGTCAAGACGAGAAACATGACCCAGTCCACCCTCGCTTCCAACACGGGGTATACCACCGTTCTCGCGGCGGCGGTCTTTGTTTTTTGAAAAGAGGGGGCCCTTGACATTTTCCGGCTCCTGGAATATAAGGATGGTTCAGTTTCGCATATAAAAACTTGACGCGGGGTGGAGCAGTCCGGTAGCTCGTTGGGCTCATAACCCAAAGGTCAGAGGTTCGAATCCTCTCCCCGCTACCAAATAAAAACAGGGGGTTACGATGATAGATCGTAACCCCCTGTTTTCTGCTTTGTCTCCCACGCTGCCCTTTTCGATCTTTTTCCATTTAAGAAAATATTAATGTGGAAGAAACTTCTTTTACTTCACCTCGTGTCCCACCCAGATGACATTCCCGAACTATCGGAATTTTTGCAGATCGATTTCCATCGGAACCAAAAAATCCTTCGTTTAACGATGAAGTTCAAACACCATCTGTGTCACTCCAATGTTGGCCCGAAACCCCTGCCGCTACCGGGACGATAATCCCGGTGCATCATTCCCCGGCGGCCCATATGACCCCTGTAATGGGACCCTCCGCTGATCTCGGAATCATTCTTCGGTAAAGTCCGCGCAAAGTTGAGAAGGTCAAGAATTTCCTTTTCACTCCATTCATTGATAATGGCCGAAGGCATCCTCGTGCCGGGCTGACCGCATCGGACCTTGTGGATGAATTCCCAGGGATTTTCATACGCTATGGTGCCAACGTACTCAGGCTCTTCGGAGTCCCCGAAATTGATTCCCGTACCATCCGGACCGTGGCACATGAACGTGCAGTTTCTCCTGAAAATGGAACGACCCGTCCTCTCGCTTCCTCCTGTCGGCAATCCTTTGTCATCGACAAGCCTGGTTGTGTCAATAACGCCTTTTTTTACGAAAAGGGCCAGGTCCGCAATCTCTTCATTGCCCATATGCTGACTGAAATCGTGCTTTTTTTCCGATCCCATTTTGGTCAGGATCCTCTCGATTTCCTGAACGGACATTTTTTGGGCTGCCTCGTATACGCCTTTGAAGCCCGTGTAGTGAGAACCCTTTCCATAGGCCCCGTCTTTGCCTCGATAGTCCCAGCCGTGACATTCTTTGCAGCGGTAGGTGTCATAGCCGCTCCGCTTGTTCGTGCTCTGCTCCTTCCAAAGCGGGTTGTCCTTTTCGGGCTTCACGGTATCTGTCGTCGTTTTCCACCAGTCATCATAAAGCTGCCCGCCCCGGCTTATCCGGATCAACGCTTCGAGTATTTCATCGCCAATCTGTGAAGATGTCTGAGGAAATATCGATTGAGAGGCTCCGCCCATTGTGCCTTCCCGCATCTGGGACCATGCCAGCGTGGCAAAAACCGTAACAACCAAAAAGATGAAAAATATTTTTTTCATATTACCCTCCTCGGTCCGGGCTGAAAAGTTCCGTTTTCTTCTCCCCGACACAAACAAAGGTCCAACTTGATAAATTTCCCTCTCTCACCCCCTTATCATTATGAGCAGCATCTTTAATGGTTTTTCCGCACTGACAGAATGGGGTTTATTCGCAGGCATGATGATCATTTGTCCTGCTCCAACCGTATGCGGCTCTCCGGAAATGGTTATTGACGCCTCTCCTTCCAGGACCTGAACCATGGCATCGACAGGTGCCTTATGCTCACTGAGGCCCTGGCCCCGGTCGAAGGAGAAGACGGTAACGGTTCCGTTTTCCTTTTTCAGAATCTCCCGGCTGACGATAGATCCGTCATGATATTCAACGAACGTCTTCAGATCCTCGATTTTTCCGGCCTGGCTTCCCGGTATCGTTTTGCGCTGCATTGTTATCACCTTGATGTAAGTACTGATTTCTGATCCCGGCGCCATGGCCAGCGTACTGTGCGACCGGGCGTGATCTTCGGCCCCCGGCGGATGAGCCCCTTCACCTGCACCGTGTCCCGCTCGGAGCAGCCGCAGCTCTTTCCATAGGCGATCTCCCCGGGCCCGGCCCCGCTCCTGTCCACGAGAACGATGTCCCCTTCGGCTATGTGGGACATCATGGGGTCCCCCGTCACCGTGAAGAGGCCGCAGGCGCTCACGGGGCGCCTACTTTTTGAAGGCCTTGCTGCTGATTGCAAAAAGAAGGATCCCTGCACCGAGAAAGAAAAGAGATATGGGACAGGGCAAAGGCCAACCCGATCATCAAGCATAAAGAAACCGCCTCCCCGGGGCACGGTCTGGAAGGCTTCGTGTTCCTCGTTTATCGATAAAGGTTATTTGTACACACCGCAACAAATCACCAGGTCTTCCACTCTTCTCAGGTAGGTCGTTTTGTCCTCCTCCTTTTTGGTAACGGGGTTAAGGTAAAAATAATCGACCCAACCGCTTCCCTGTGATTTCGCTTTCTCCATGATTTCCTTCCGGAACAATTTTCCCTTGCTGTCCCTTTTGTCGATGAGGCTCTGGCCGATCAATTCGGGATTTTTCGGGTGGGCCATCATGACGCCGTTCAGGTCGTAGGCGAAAACGTAGAGTTCTCCCATGACAAACCGGCCCTGGGGATTGCTCATTTCGGCGATCGCCTTTTCCTTTCCGCTTTCTTTCATGAAGGCCGCGGCTTTTTCCACCAGTCGGACGGCTTCCGCCATGTCATCGGCCGCGACGCGGGATGTCGGCGGGTTCTGCCGGGCGCATGCCAGGGACAGGCACAGGATAATCATCGTAAGGACAATCAGAAACCTTCTGACCATGACCATGACCTCCTTTTCAGCTTCAAGGCTTAACACGGCGTATTTCGTCATTGTCGCCGCTCATAAAGCCCTATGGAACCTCAAGCCCCGGGGATAGCGATGAATGCGTGCCTGATCTGCTTTGGTTGATGGAGAGGAAAAAAAGAGACCGATGCGGAGCCGGAATTTCCTATTGTCAAATAATTTGGTAACTTTTTCCCCTTCAGTACCAAATTCATTCTTAAAGTAACTATGTCCATCAAGAAAAAGTATTTGTCAATGCTTTTTCAGAAGCCCCGAGAGTGGTGCACGGAATTCCGCTGCGCCAGAAGAAGCTGAACCTCCCGGCGAAGGATCGTCTCGAGGCACCCGTTGGCCTTCCTTCAGGTGAAAACGGAAGAAGGCGCCCTCCGGGACCGGGGATCCCTTCTTTTGTCAGGAAGGTGACGGGAATCAACATGACCGGCCCCGGCATGTCCCGCTGATGGGGGCGGGAAACGTCAGAGACGTGAAAGGCCTTCTCCCCCCTATCTTTTGATGGCCAGGTAAAGCCCGATGAAGATGAGAACGCTCCCCGCCAGGTGGTAGAGTTGAAATTCCTCCCCGAGGAACAGGTAGGCGAGGAGAGACCCGAAGACGGGCAGAAGGTACAGGAAAAAGGCCGCCCGCCCGGGGCCGACCTTGAGGACCCCCTGGTTCCAGAAGAGATAGGCTAGGAGAGAGGGAAAAAGGGCAAGGAAGAGAAGGATATATGCGTTCTTCAGGGTGAATCGGAACAGGTCCGCCCGGAGCGTTTCGAGAAGGAAAAAGGGGAAGATCATGATGACGCCGAGAGAGACCGTCAGTGTGAGGAGCGTCAGGGGGTGGACGGGGAGACGAAACTTCCTTAGAAAGACGGAATAGATTGCCCAGCTGAGAACGGCGGCGACGACAAGAAGATCCCCGGCATTGAAGGCGAGGGAGAAGACGTTCGCCAGGGACCCCCGAAAAATGATGGCGAGCATCCCCAGGGCCGCTATGAAGACGCCGGTCACCTGGGTCCTGTCGGGGACCTCTTTGATCAGGATCCAGGCGAAAAGGATCGTGATCGCCGGGAAGGCCGCCGTCACGATGGACATGTTCATCGCCGTGGTGAACTGGGCGGCTACATAGAGAAGCGAATTGTACATGGCCACGCTGAAGAGGGACAGGACGACCAGTTTCCCCTTGTTTTCGAGGAGGGCGCCCCGCTCTCTTTTCACGTGGGGCAGGCTGAAGGGAAGGATGATGAGCCAGGCCACGATCCACCGCCAGAAGGACAGGGCCATGGGGCCGGTTTCATGAACGACCCCCCGGGCGAGGACGGTGTTTCCTGCCCAGCACAGAACGGCGAAGGCGAGACCGAGGTAAGCCGCCGCCCGTTCCGTCCGGACCCTCTCGGGGATGACCGATGCGAACCATTTCCTGACCGGGGCGGGGAAGACTCCCCCATCGATGTTTTCCATCAGCAAAGACACCTCGTGACCGGCTTCGAATCACACGGCCGGTTAAACAAAAGCGCGGCAAGGGACCGTATCTCTTTAAATTTTTTAAGATATCACACTTCGCGAAAAAACAAAAACAGATATCATGGCAGGGATGTCAAAGAATCAAGGGCCCCGCCGGCGGCCGGCTTGCCGATCCCGTTGACTCGGCTCGGGGAATCGTGTTAGCTGTTTCCAGGGCAGATAATTCAGGACGCAAACCGGCATGGGTTCAAAAGCGAATAAATCAAAAAAACAAGCAGGGAAACAGCCCTTCTCCGCCGCTCGGTGGCTTTTCGTCCTTTTTTCGATTCATGCCATCATCTTTTTCGTGGCGATGCCTGTGAACAGCGGGGCCGGGGGACAGACGGGACTGCAGGGGGAGCTCCGGGCCGCTGCGGCCGGAAAGGAAGACGGCGGCCGATTCAACGATTCCGGGGAAAACGGGGGAAAGGCCGCCGAGGAAGCCCAGGAAACGTCAAAAAATACTTTGAAGTCAAGAATATACGTGAACGCGATGCCGCCCGATGGGCAAATTCGAATCCTCAACATCGTGGCGCCCTATCGCCGGGGGATGGTTCTCAACCCGGGAAGCTACTTCGTCGAGGTGTCGAAGGAGGGCTACGAAACGGAGAAGCGCTGGGTGATACTGGCCCCCGGAGAGGACAGGCAATTGTTCATCCGGCTGGAGAAATATCCGGAATGGGAAGACAGCGGCCCGGTTTTCACGAACACCGTCGGGATGACCTTTGTCCGGATTCCCGCGGGGTCATTCGTCATGGGGAGCCCCGAGACCGAGCCGGGCCGGGACAGTGACGAAACGCAGCACCGGGTGACGCTCACGAGGGCCTTCTACCTTCAGGTGACGGAGGTGACCCAGGGGCAGTGGCGGGCCGTCATGGGGAACAGCCCGTCCAGGTTCGGCGGCTGCGGTGACGGGTGCCCCGTGGAAAGGGTGTCCTGGAAGGACTGCCAGGAATTCGCCCGGAGGCTGAACGGGAAGGAGGGGACGACCAGATACCGCCTTCCCACGGAGGCGGAGTGGGAGTATGCCTGCCGGTCGGGGACGGCGGGCCCTTATTATGACGAGCTGGACCGTACGGGATGGCACGGGGGAAACAGCGGCGGCGGAACGAAGCCGGTGGCCCTGAAGGCGCCCAGCGCCTGGGGGCTGTACGACATGCACGGGAATGTCTGGGAGTGGTGCCTGGACTGGTATGGGAACTATCCCGCCGGTTCCGTCACGGACCCCGAAGGACCGCCAACGGGCTCGAGCCACGTGTGCCGCGGCAGTTCCTGGTCCGATCGACCCCGGTTCTGCCGCTCCGCCAATCGAGGCAGGAACGGCCCGAGCCACCGTGGCGACGGGCTGGGCTTCCGTCTTGCCGCGAGCTTCTGAGTGTCACCTGGTTTCGTCGGGGAGGCGTTCACTCCTCGGTGATGTGCTGAAAGTCGTTTCGCGCCGTCTCGATGACCGTCTCGATTTCTCTCTCGATCTTGTCGTACCGGTCGAGAAGCTCCTTGGCCTGCGTGGTGAGGTGCATGTTCCTGCCCTGGACGTGTTCGACGAGTTTTATTCCCATCCGGTCTTCCGACGCTTTCAACCGCCCCCAGGCCGCCCGGTAGGACATCTGGAGTTTTTTAGCGGCGGCGTTCAGGCTTTTGCATTCGTCGATGGCCCGCAGGAGTTCGCTGCGCCCCTGTCCGAAAATGACACGGCCGTCTTTTTCCAGCCATATTTTGCTCTTGATTTCGATCGCCCCGCCCCCCTGTCGCATTCCCGTATCATGTAGGTGCTTTTATAGAATATTTTCATATTCCCTGCAAGGGGGGGCAGGAACCCCCTGATCCGAAAGGGCCGGTGACGGCTCGGGATCGTGTTTCCGGTGATCTTAAAAACCCGTGAGGGGGCGGTTTCTACCGGCCGAAGGGGCACAGGGGAAAGGTGCACTTCGGGCATTCGAGACAGAAGGCGCCGTGGCTCATTCGTGCCAGGTCATAGCGGGAGATGGTGAGGCCGGCAAGAAGCCGGGGAACGAGAAGATCAAAGCTCGTTGCCTTGAAATACAGGGCCCCGGCAGGAACGCCGATGACCTGGATGTCCCCGATGCGGGCAAGGAGCGTCATCGCGCCGGGCAGTATGGGCGCGCCGTACAGCACGTCCGTCGCGCCGGCGTCCTCCAGCCCCGCCCGGGTGACGTCGTCGGGATCGACGGAGAGCCCCCCCGTCGTGACGAGAAGATCGATGCCTTTCCCGATCAGCTCCCGGACCGCCCCGGCGATGGCGCCGCGGTCATCGGGAACGATGCGGGAGTGAAAGGAACGGGCCTTGAATTTCTCCAGTTTTCCGGTGATGAGAGGGATGAAACCGTCCTCCACCCGTCCCTCGAAGACTTCCGTTCCCGTCACGAGAATCCCCACCCGGGGTTCCCGCATGGGCCGCACCGTGAAAAGCGGGTTGTCCCTGAACATCCCCAGCGCCTTGTCCAGGATGGCCCGGGAAAGAAAGAGGGGGATCGCCCGGGTTCCCCCGAGCCGGTCATCGGCGGACACGACGGAAAAGCTCTGACGGCTCGCGCACATGACGTCGGGAATGCTGTTGAAGTGGACGAGGCGTTTTTCATCGACGACGAGAAGGCCGTCCCTTTCCGCCTTGAAGGTGACCTTTCCCTCGCTCGGCGCGCCCGTGAAGACGACGCCGTCGCCGGCCATGGCCCCGGCGAGTTTGAGCGCCGCTTCGTCTTCGTGGATCCATCCTTCGTCGGGTAAAGCGGCGCCCCTGACGTAAACGGTTTTCTTCCCCATGGACAGAAGCAGATCGATGTCGCCGGCTTCCAGCCTGTGACCGTTCCGGAAGGCGGGGCCTTTCGCGCTGCCCGGCACGATGCGGGTCATGTCGTGAAGAGTGGAGCGCCCGACGGCGTCCTCCACCGCCAGGGCCTCGATCTCGGGACTTTCCGCAGGCCTCTCGTCCCGGATGATGGCCACATCCCGATAGGGGTTCTGGTCGCCGCAGCCGAGACAGATCTCGCCGTCTTTCGAGGGGTAGGCCTCGCCGCAGAGGGGACAGATGGTGATGCTTCCCTTCGAGTGTTTTCCGATGAACCGGGGCTGTATGTGGACGCTCTGGACCCTGCAGATGTCCGTTCCCGCTTTCCTGATCTCCTCGTAAAGCGCTTTCGAATCCTGCTCCTTCTTCGGTTTGAGCTTGAGAAACCACTCCCTGATGTTGGGCCACGGGTCCAGGGTGGCGGCATCGAGGTAGACCCGTACCCCCTTTCCTCCGTATTTTTCATAAAGGGTGACGGCGTATCGGCCCACATTGACGATCCGGAGCCACCCGTTTCCCACCGTGCAGGGCGTGAGGAGCTGAACGGCGTCGGGAAGGCAGCTCGCCGTCTCGCAGAGGGCGTCAAAGAATTCACCTTCCGGCCTGTTGTTCAGGGCCTTGTCGACCATGAACCCGCCGATGATCATGCCCGGCGCGACGTGGCCGTGGAAGGACTTGACCAGGTGGATGTACTCGTCGAAGGAATAGGGACCTATGTTCATCAATGCATCATCTCCAGGGAGTTATAGAGAATGGAAAGATCCTGCCTGTCCCGGTAGCCGTAGGCATCCCCGGGTTCGGCCGGTCTTTCCGGAACCGGCGGGCGGCCCTTCAGCATGAACTGGACCATCCACTTTCTGACGATCCGCCCGTTCACCATGGGAAGGACGTCATCCCCAAGGTAGAGGGCTTCCGATATGTCGTGGGTGACGTGAATGATGGGAATGGACAGTTCCCGTTTCAGTTTCTGCAGCTCTTCCCGCAGGTTCTGCCGGGTCACCGCGTCCAGGGCGGAGAAGGGCTCGTCGAGGAGAAGAAGGCGGGGACGCCGTGCCATGGCCTGGCAGATGGCGCACCGCTGACGCTCGCCCCCCGATATCCTGTCGGGCTTTCGATCCTTCAGGTGCCAGATGTTGAAACGCTTGAGCAGGGAGGGAACCTCCGCCTTGTCCTCGGCCGAAAAAGCCACGTTCCCGGAAACGGTGAGATGGGGAAACAGGGTGTATTCCTGAAAGACATATCCCACCCGGCGCTTCTGCGGCGCCAGGAACAGGTTTTTCTCCGTGTCCAGCCAGGTTTCCCCGCCGTACTGAATCCGCCCTTTGTCGGGCCGGTCAAGACCCGCCAGCATCCGGATGATGGTCGTCTTGCCCGCTCCCGAAGGCCCCACGAGGACGAGGAGACGGCCCTTCCGGCAGCCGAAGGTGACGTCGAGATCGAAGTGGGGCAGTTTCTTCCTGATGGAAATGTTAAGTTCCATAGATCTGTCTCTGGGTCAGCCTGTTGATGAGAAGAAGAAAGAGGTAACTTATCGGCACCAGGATCAGGCACATCATGGCGGCATCCTCGTAGCGCAGCGCCTCGACGGCCTCGTAAATGGCGATGGAGGCGACCCGCGTCTCGCCGGGGATGCTCCCGCCGACCATGAGAATCACCCCGAACTCTCCCAGGGTGTGGATGAAGACGAGAACCGCCGAGGCCGCCAGCCCGTTGATGGCGTTGGGAATGATGACCCGGAAAAACGCGGCCAGGGGGGACAGTCCCAGGACATAGGCGCTCTCCAGGAGACGCCGGTCGATTTTTTCAAAAGCGGCCTTCATGGGCTGGATGGCGAAGGGCAGGCTGTAAACCAGCGAGGCCACGACGATGCCGGCAAAGGTAAAGACGAGTGGGGACCCCGTCACGGCCTGCCAGAAGCGGCCGATGCCACCCCGGGGCGTCATGACGAGAAGGAGGTAGAAGCCGAGGACCGTCGGCGGCAGGACCATGGGAAGATTGAGCAGGGCATCGAAAAACGATTTGCCGGCAAACCGGACGTACACCAGCAGGTAGGTGAGGGGGGCCGCCAGGATGACGAGGACGACCGTCGTCACAAAGGCCAGTTTCAGGGAGAGGTAAAGAGGGGCCGGGTCCATTTAACGATATCCGTATTTCTCCTTTATTTCCTTTGCTTCCGGCGAGTCCAGGAAGGCGGCGAATTTTTCGGCGGCGGGCCGGTTCTCCGTCCGTTTCAGAACGCAGGCGGCCTGGACGATGGGCGGCGCTTCCGGGACCGGGTAAAAAAAGCCGCCCTTCGCCTTGTCGGAAAGGGCGGAAGAATAGGCGCAGAACCCCGCATCGGCGCTTTCCGTCAGGGCGTACTGAAAGGCCTGTGCGACGGTCTGCGGGAAAACGTATTTTTCTTTCAGCGCCTCCCACAGACCGGCTGCCTCGAGGGCGGTCATGGCCGCGGTGCCGTAGGGCGCGCTTTCCGTGTTGGCGATGGCGATCTTTCGCGTCTCCGGGTTTTTCACGACGGACTGCCAGTCCGCCGCCCCTTGGAGGGACTTTTTCGCCGTCCAGAGAACCACCTGTCCCCTGGCGTAGACGAAGGGTTCATCGGCCAGGTCCTGCTCCTTCAGCTGGGCCGGTCTCGCTTCGTCGGCGGAGAGAAAGACATCGTAGGGCGCTCCCTGGACGATCTGGCCGTAGAGCTTGCCCGTGGAAGAATAGGTCGGTTCGACGGTGATTCCCGTCCGTTCCTGGAACAGGGCGACGATTTCCCCGGAGGGTAAAATGAAATTGGCCGCAACGGCCACGATGAGCTTTTCCGCGGCGGCCGCCGGGCAGAAGGACCCCATGAGGGCGAACAGAAGGACGAAAAGCGAAAGAGAAAAACGTTTCATGGCAGACTCCTTTTTCCCGTTAACGCCTTGACTGGGGGAGCGACCCGTCCTCCCGGAAACGGGCGTTCATCTTATGTTTATGTCATTTTAAACACGGGGGCTCTTATAGGCGGTGGGGAAAAGAAAGTCAAGTTAAAATATGCTTATTTTAACATATATAAAAACGGGTGGTTATGTCCCTTGCCTGTTCGTCGAACCGTCGTTTCCCCTTTGTCTCCATGTGAATAAGGATTAAATCTTGACTTCCCGTTTTCAAGTGTGTATCAGGGTGACGAAATTTTATGTCATAAATGACATATTCCGTGGTTCGGTACGTGACTGCTTCATCCCGTCGGGTGATGTCGCCTGTGACCCCTGTGCGTTGAACCGGACCGGATTTCCTGAAGAGGTGATGAAATGGGTGAGCGTTCTGAAAAATTGGCGAGACTCGACAGGCAAATCGCGGAGGCGATGGAGAAATATTCTCACAGCCGTAACCTTCTCGACGCCTTCAGGGAGATCCTCCTGGAAAGGAAGCGTCTCGTTGAGGATAACGCCTTCATGGGCGTCGATCTGTCGGGGGTCGACAAGATCCGGTTGCAGGCCGGTGTATCCATAAGTCAGCAGGCGGCGTTGTTTCGTCCCGATGAACCGTGGAAGAAACTGGCCCTTGACGTCATTCCGTCCGTAAGGTCGGGCCTGCCCGCCCTGGCAGAAGACCTTTCGAAACTTGAAGAAGGCATCCGCGGGGGAAGCGTGGAACCGAGGGACTATTTTTCCTCCTTTCCGGAACTGGACGGACAGATTCTTGAAAACTGGGCAAACGTCCTCAACATAAGACAGGAGACCCTCCAGTTGCTTATGGTCTGCATGTTGAGGCCGGCTTTGGAAATGAAGGCGAAAGAGATCGTCCGCCTGCTGGGGGATTTTACATGGAACAAGGGATTCTGCCCCTTCTGCGGCGCCTTTCCCGATATGGCCGTGATCAAGGACAAAATCACGGAGCGTTGGCTCCATTGTTCACGATGCCGGCATGAGTGGCGCTTCAATCGCGTCTTGTGCCCCTACTGCGAACATGAAGGCAAGGAAGAAGGGGTGACCTATTTCTTTGTCGAGGGAAAAGAAAAGGAAACGGCCTTCGTCTGCGAGAAGTGCCGGCGGTATCTGATCACCTTGAATCGCGTCAGCGATCTCGGTGACCGTAATTTTGACGTCCTCTCCATGGGGCTCGTCCATCTCGACATGATCATGCAGGAAAAGGGGTATGTCCCCGTCGCCTTCAACGAGTGGAATGATTTCAGGTCACAGGAACCCTGAGTCCTTTCCTGTTTGACAGTTTGTTTTTATCCTTCAATCCGGGGCGCCCGCGAATCCGTGACGGCCCCCGGAAAAAGACTGCCCACCGCCGTTTCAAAATCCCAGGGAGCCCTTCTGTTAATTATAACATATTGACATGACGTCCAAAAAATGCTTATGCCTTTTTTGACATAATATTGTTTTTTAAACATGAGCGTCAAAGGAGGCATTTATGGAAGTTACTCGAAGAGGATTTTTAGCCGTTTCCGGCGCTGTCGGGTCGGGTATCGCCCTGTCCTCGCTGGGAATCAACCTGAAGCCGGCGAGGGCTTACGCGAACGAACTGAACAAAATGAACCGGGTGAAGGCGGCCAGGCAGGTCACGACGGTCTGCTGTTACTGTGCCGTAGGGTGCGGGCTCATCTGCAGCGTGGACAAGATCACCGGCAAGATCTTCAGCATCGAAGGCGACGCCGACCACCCCATCAACGAGGGTTCGCTGTGCGCCAAGGGGGCCGGCTTCTTCGATCTGACGGAGGCCAACAAGTACCGGCTCCGCAAGGTTCTCTACCGGGCCCCCATGAGCGACCGGTGGGAAGAGAAGGACTGGGACTGGGCCCTCGCCCGCATCGCCCGCCTGGTCAAGGACACGAGGGACAAGGATTTCATAACGACAAACAGCAAGGGCCAGGTCGTCAACCGGACCGAGTCGATCGGGCACCTGGGTAGTTCCAACGTGGACAGCGAAGAGTGCTGGCTCATGAGCGTCATCGCCCGGACCATGGGGCTTGTCTATGTGGATCACCAGGCCCGGGTCTGACACAGCCCGACTGTAGCGGCTCTGGCAGAGTCGTTCGGGCGCGGTTCCATGACGAACCACTGGATAGATCTGCAGCACAGTAACTGCATCCTCATCATGGGCAGCAACGCGGCGGAGCATCACCCCATCGCCTTCAAATGGATCCTTCGGGCGAAGGAACGGACCGGGGCGAAAATCATCCACGTCGATCCCCGCTTTACCAGGACATCGGCCCGCTGCGATTACCACGTTCCCCTCCGCTCGGGAACGGACATCGCCTTCCTGGGAGGACTCATCAACTACATTCTCACGAACGACAAGTATTTCAAGGACTACGTCATCAATTACACCAACGCGCCTTTCATCGTGGCGAAGGATTTCGGGTTCGAGGACGGCCTCTTCACGGGATACGACAGGGAAAAGAAGAAATACAGCAAGGACACCTGGGTATTCGAAATGAACAGCTCGGGCATCCCGCAGAAGGACTTTTCCCTCACCCACCCCCGATGCGTTTTCCAGCTCCTGAAAAAGCACTACTCCCGGTACACCCTGGACAAGGTTTCCAGCATCACCGGCGTTTCCAAGGAAGACCTCATGAAGGTCTACATGGACTACGGCGACAGCGGCGTCGGCGACCGGGCGGGGACGATCTGCTACGCCCTGGGCTGGACCCACCACAGCGTGGGAACCCAGAACATCCGGACCATGGCCATCGTTCAGCTTCTTCTGGGCAACATGGGCGTCTGCGGCGGCGGGATCAACGCCCTCCGGGGCGAGCCCAACGTCCAGGGGTCGACGGACCACTGCATCCTGTACGGCAACCTGCCCGGCTACCTGAAGATGCCCGTGGCTTCCCTGGACACTCTTGAAAAATATCTCAAGAAATACACGCCGGTGACGAACGATCCCCAGTCACCCAACTACTACCGGAACTATCCCAAGTTCTATGTGAGCTTCCTCAAGTCGCTCTATGACGACAAGGGGACACCGGAAAACGGGTTCGGCTATTCCTGGATGCCCAGGCTCGACGACGGCACGGCTTACTCCCTCATGCACCTTTTCGATGCCATGTACAAGGGCAGTGTCAAGGGACTCTTTTCCGTCGGCACGGACCCCGCCGTCAGCTCGCCCAATGCGAACAAGGTGCGGAAAGCCCTGGAAAACCTCGACTGGCTCGTGAGCGCCAACATCTTCGACAACGAGACCTGCTCTTTCTGGAAGGGTCCCGGCGTCGACCCAAAAAAGGTGAAAACGGAGTGCTTCCTCCTTCCCGCCTCGGCCTCCATGGAGAAGGAAGGCAGCCAGACCAACAGCGGCCGGTGGGTCCAGTGGAAATACAAGGCCGCTGAAGCTCCTGAAGACGCCATCCCCGTCGGGGAGATGTTCATCAAGATCATCGATGCCGTGAAGGCCCTTTACGCGGCCGAGGGCGGCGTCCACCCGGAGCCGATCCTGAATTTCAAATCCGACTACCTCGATTTCGGCAAGAAATTCGTCGCCCTGAAAACGGCCAGGCAGATCAACGGCTATTTCTTGAAGGACACGGTCATCGAGGACAAGGCCAAGGGAACGAAGACAGTTTACAAGAAGGGGCAGCTCGTGCCGACCTTCGGGCTCCTCCAGGACGACGGCTCGACGTCCAGCGGCAACTGGCTCATGGCCGGAAGTTTCACCGCCGACGGCCAGAACAAGATGACCAAGCGGGAAAAGGACGACCCGACAGGTCTCGGGCTCTATCCCAACTGGACCTGGGCTTGGCCCGTCAACAGGCGCATTTTGTATAACCGCGCTTCCTGCGACATTCACGGCAGGCCCTACAATCCTCGGAAAAAGCTTCTCGAATGGACGGGGAATACCTGGGTGGGCGACGTGCCCGACGGCCCCTGGCCGCCCCAGGCCGATAAAGAGGCGGGGAAGTATCCCTTCATCATGAAGGCCGACGGCGTGGGGTCCCTTTTCGGCCCCGGAATGGCCGAAGGGCCTTTCTCGGAACACTATGAACCCCTGGAAGGGCCGCTCGGCAAAAACCCCATGTCCAGCCAGTTGAACAACCCGGCCCTCCACATTTTCGACACCGACATGGACAAGGTGGCCAGCGCCAGCGATGCATTCCCCTATGTCTGCACCACCTATTCCTGCACGGAGCACTGGTGCTCCGGGGCGCTCACGCGCTGGCAGGCCTGGCTCCTGGAAATGCAGCCCGAGGCGTATGTCGAGATCGGGGAAAAACTGGCGCAGGAAAAAGGCATCAAGAACGGCGAAAAAGTGAAAGTGTCCTCGGCCCGGGGATCCGTTAAATGCGTGGCCATGGTTACCAAGCGCTTCCGCCCCTTCCTCGTGGAGGGCAGGACGGTGCATCAGGTCGGCATGCCCTTCAATTACGGGTGGCTGTTCCCTGAAGACGGCGGGGACAGCTGCAACCTTCTGACGCCCTCGGTCGGTGACGCGAATACCTTCTGTCCCGAATACAAGGCGTTCATGGTCAATGTGACGAAGATTTAGGAGGGTGGACGATGAAAGGGAACGAAATCGTAAAGCTCATCGATACGACGAAATGCACGGCCTGCCGGGGATGCCAGGTGGCCTGCAAGCAGTGGAACGAAATGCCGGCGAAAAGAACCAGAAACCTGGGCAGCTACCAGAACCCGCCGGATCTCGAGTGGAATACCTGGACCCTCATCCGTTTCCAGGAGCATGTCGACGGGCAGGGGACGTTGAAATGGCTTTTCCGGAAAGACGGCTGCATGCACTGCACCGACGCGGCCTGCGTGAAGGTGTGCCCCAGCGGCGCCCTTTACTACACCGAATTCGGTACCGTGGGCCTCGACCGGGCAAAGTGCATCGGCTGCAAGGAGTGCGTCATCGCCTGCCCCTTCGGCATACCGAAGTACGACTCCGCGTCGGACAAGGTGACCAAGTGCGACCTGTGCTACGGCCGCCTGAAAAGCGACGAGCTTCCCGCCTGCGTCAAATCCTGTCCGACCGGGGCTCTCACCATCGGCCCCAGGGACGCCATGATCGAAAAGGCCTACCGGCGGGTCAAGGAACTGGGGGGGGACGCCAATGTCTACGGCGACAAGTTCGTCGGCGGAACCCATGTTATTTACGTTCTGTCCGAAAAGCCGGAAACTTACGACAACCTGCCGGCCCGTCCGACGGTACCCCTTTCCATCATTGCCTGGAAGGACTGGTTGAAGCCTCTGAGCCTCCTGGCGACGGGCGGTGTCCTGGTCGGGTCGTTCCTGCACTACATTCTGCACGGGCCGAAGGACACGAGCGGCGGAGAAGCCGGCCAGGGAGGAGGTGAGTAAGATGATACCGAAAAAAGGAATGATCAAAGTATCTGATGGTTTCGAGAGGATCGTCCACTGGTGCCTTGCCGGCTCCTTTCTGATCCTGGCTGTTTCGGGTTTGGGGATGATGTTCCATTCCCTGAATTTTCTGGCGATACCCGTTGGGGGTTTGAAGAACCTGAAGCTGATCCACAATTTTTCGGGCCTGGTTTTCGCCCCGGCGCTTTTTTTCGGGATACTCATCTGGTGGCGCGAGGCGGCGATTTTCGATTTTCCCGATGATCTGGAGTGGATCAAGTGCGCCGGCGGGTATTTGTGGCACGTGGAGCATCCCCCGGAGACGGGGAAGTACAATCCCGGTCAGAAGGCGTTTTTTCTGGCCGTGGCGGGGTTCGGTATCGTCATGGTGGTGAGCGGTCTCATCATGTGGTTTCCCCTGTCCTTTTCGGTGGGCACGGTTCGGCTCATGTATTTCCTCCATGCCCTGGGTTTCGTTGTTTTGTTTCCGTTCTTTTTCATTCACCTGTACCTTGGGACGATCGGTGTTCCCGGTTCGTTCCCGGCCATCGTGACGGGGTACGTGACCCGGGCCTGGTGCGAGAAGCAGTGCCCCAAGTGGCTCCGTGAGATGGAAGAGGAAGGAAAGCTCGAAGTATACGGAGAAGAGAAGGCAGCGGCGGCGGGACATCATTAGCCGCCCCGCTGTCACGAGGTCATGAAAAAAGGTCCATGCCGTCGCGGCATGGACCTTTTTCGTTTCTTTCCTTTTTAAGCCTTCAGTTTCACAGCTTTTCCACGGCGACGGCGCAGGCCTTGTACTCGGCGGTCAACGTGGCGGGATCGAAAACGGGGTTGGTGAGCCAGTTGGCGCAGGCCTCGCGGAAGTGAAAAGCCATCCACACCATGCCCGGTGGGATCTGTTCGGTGACATTGGCCTTGACCTCGACGGCGCCCCGCCGGGACCGGACCCGGATTTTTTCGTCGTGGGCGATGCCGAGCCGGCCGGCGTCGGCGGGGGAGATGTCCGCCGTTTCCTCGGGGAGAAGAAAATTCATGTCCGCACGGCCCGTCTGGGTTCTCGTGTGATACTGGTAGAGCCTCCGGCCCGTGCTGAGAACGAAGGGATAGTCGTCGTCGGGCACCTCCGCCGGCGGCGTCCAGTCCACGGGGTTGAACTGGCCGAGACCGCAGGTGAAACAGCCGTCCTGGTGGAGGAAGCACGTTCCGGGGTGATCCTCGTCGGGACAGGGCCACTGGAGCCCGTCGTTTTCCAGCCTCCGGTACTTGATCCCCACAAGAGAAGGCGCCAGGACGGACACTTCCTCGTCCCAGATCTCCCGGCCTCCCTCCGACGTCCACTGGTGTCCCATTCGTCTGGCGATTTCCTTGAAAATCCACCAGTTCGGCCTCGCCAGCCCCGGCGGCTCGGTGACCTTCCGGACACGGTTCACCCGGCGCTCGCTGTTCGTGAAGGTTCCATCATCCTCGCACCACGCCGCGGCGGGCAGGATCACGTGGGCGAATCGCGTCGTTTCCGTGGGGAATATGTCCTGGCAGACGATGAATTCGGCGGACCCGAGCTCGTGTTCCACCTTGCTGATGTCGGGTTCCGAATTCGCCAGGTTTTCGCCGAAGATGTAGAAGGCCTTCACCGTTCCATCCACGAGTCCCTCCATCATCTGGGGGATCATGAGGCCGTTTTTGTCGGGGAGTTTTTCCACCCCCCAGGCCTTTTCGAACTTGGCCCGGGCGTCGGGGTTGGTGACGGCCTGGTAGCCGGGGAAAACGTTGGGAAGGGCCCCCATGTCGCAGGCCCCCTGGACGTTGTTCTGGCCCCGCAGGGGGTTCACGCCCCCGCACTCCATTCCCATGTTGCCGAGGAGCATCTGGAGGTTCGCCGTGGACATGACGTTGTTCTTACCGCAGGTGTGTTCGGTGATGCCCAGGGTATAGCAGAGCATGCAGGATTCCGCCGCCGCCAGGCGGCGGGCGACGTCCCGGATCATGTCTTCCGGGACACCGCAGATCTCCGACGCGATCTTCGGCGGGTAGGCCATCACCTTGTCCTTAAGCTCGTCGAAACCGATGCAGCACGACGACACGAAATCCTTGTCGTAGAGGTCTTCCGCGATGAGGACGTTCATGACGCCGTTCAGGAAGGCGATGTCGGACCCCACGTTGATGGGAACGTGGAGGGTGGCGAAGGAGACCAGGGGCTGTCTCCGGGGGTCCACCACGATAAGTTCCGCCCCGTTCAGAACGGCGTTCTTGAGGAACGTCGCCGCCACGGGGTGCGCTTCGATCATGTTGGTGCCGATGCAGAGAAACATCTTGGCCCGGCTGAACTCGTCAAAGGAATTCGTCATGGCCCCGGAACCGAAGGAAGCCGCCAGACCGGCGACGGTGGGGGCGTGTCAGGTTCGGGCGCAGTGATCGATGTTGTTTGTCCCGATCACCGATCGAAAGAGCTTCTGCATCTGGTACGAGTCTTCATTGATGCTTCGGGCGCAGCTGACGCCGGCGATGCAGTCTGGGCCGTATTTTTCCTTCAGCTCCTTGAACTTGCCGGCGACGAGATCGAGGGCTTCGTCCCACGAGGCCTCCCGGAATTCCCCGTTTTCCTTGATGAGCGGCGAGGTGAGCCGGTCTTCCGAGTAGATGAAGTCATAGGCGAACCGCCCCTTCACGCAGAGCCGTCCCTTGTTCGGCGCCCCGTCTTCCACGGCGGTGACTCGGGCGATTCTCCCGTCCCTGTTGAGATGCAGCCACATCTGGCAGCCCACGCCGCAATAGGGGCAGGTGGTCCGGACCTTCTGCAGATCCCACCGGCGGCCCCGGTACCGGGATTTCTTCTCGATCAGGGCCCCCACGGGACAGACCTCGACGCACTGGCCGCAGAACACGCAGTCGCTGCCGAAATAGGGGATGTCCGTTCCCGCCACGATCTTGGAATGAGACCCCCTGTACCCGTAACTGATGGCGCGGTTGACCACCAGTTCGTTGCAGGCCTGCACGCACCGGCCGCAGAGGATGCACCGGCTGAAATCCCGGATGATGAACGGGTCGTCCGATTCTGTGGGATAGGGCTGGGGTGTCTCGGAAAAGGGTATTTCGGTGATACCGTAACGATACGCCAGGTCCTGGAGGCGGCAGTCCCCGTTGGCTTCGCAGGTGAGGCAGTTGTGGGTCCCGCTTGCCAGAAGAAGTTCCACGTTCAGTTTCCGTGCCTGGTGAACCCGGTCCGTGTCCGTCAGGATTTCCATGCCCCCCGCGGCGGGCATGCTGCAGGCCGTGACGAGTGACCGGGACCCTGACACCTCGACGAGGCACATGCGGCAGGCACCCGTCGGCGTCGTGCCTTTCAGGTAGCAGAGAGTCGGGATTTCCACGCCGTTGTCCGCTGCGACATCGAGAATGGACTGGCCGGGCTTGAACACAACGTCCTTTCCGTTAAGTTTCAACGTATTTTTACCCACACTCACACCTCGTTCTGTTGGATTCGCTTGTTGAACGTGTCCTTACGGCTTACGTCGCCAGAACCGGCAGTTAAGCGACGGGAAAAACCAAAAATTCCCATGCACAAATATGTCCAAAAATGCATATGCCATTTATGGCACAGAGTCAAGGAGATTCTGCCCCATGGGGCGTGAAATCGCCTTGTTGGCTTCGCGAAGCTTCGAGATCCCGTGAACCTGCAAGAGGCCTGGGCATATGTCCCGGTAATGTCGTTCGGGAAGCGTCTCCGTCGACGGGTGTTCGGGTTTGGGGGAGCGGGGCGTTCCCGTCCCCGCTTCGACGCCAAGGGAGGAAAAGGCGGCTGATCGTGGGACTTTTTATCGAAATTGCTGTTTTTTCTCATCCGGCACTGGAAAAAGGTGGCCTTCACGACGGCAATGTGTTATGTCACCGGCGGCATATTATCTGCCGGAGCTGTAAAGCCGGCGCCATTCAACAAGAGGAGGTTCCCGTCCCATGACCGAAGATATCCGCTGGGAAAAAACACACTGCGCCCGCATGGACCAGGGGGGCTGCGCGCTCCTGGTGGGTGTGAAAGACAACAAAATCGTTCAGATAAAAGGAGACCCCGACGGGTATCTCAACAAGGGGTACACCTGTTTCAAGGGCCGGGTTTCCGCCGACCGCCTGACGCACCCCGATCGGCTCAAGCACCCGCTCAAGCGGGCTGGAAAGCGGGGGGAGGGGAAGTGGCACCAGGTGTCCTGGGAGGAAGCCCTCGACGAGACGGCGGACAACCTGAAAAAGATCAGGGACAAATACGGCGCCCGCGCCGTCGGGTTCGGCGTGGGCATGCCCAAGGGCCTGGAACACTTCGTTCAGATCCGTCTCGCCAACATTTTCGGATCCCCCAATCTCATCGCTTCCCAGGACGTGTGCCACGCCCCCCGGGAGGTGACGGGCATTCACACCTGCGGGTTTTACCCCGTCGCGGATCTCCACAACCCGACGGAACTCATCGTCCTGTGGGCGAGCAACCCCGCGTCGACGAACGAAGAGGGCCAGATCGCCAGCCAGTTTTACGCCCAGCTGAAGAAAGGCGCCAAGTTGATCGTCGTCGATCCCCGAAGGATCGATTTCGTCGACCAGGCGGACTGCTGGCTTCAGCTCCGGCCGGGAACGGCGCAGGCCCTGGCGCTCGGGTTCATTCACGTCATCATCGAGGAATCCCTTTACGACAAGGAGTTTGTCGAAAAATACACCTACGGTTTCGAAGACCTGGCTTCCCACGTGAAGGAGTACTCGCCCGAAAAGGTGTCCGAAATCACGTGGGTTCCCGCCGACCTGATCCGGAAGGCGGCCCGGATGTACGCGGCGGCGAAACCGGCGGCCCTCCAGTGGGGGAACCCCATCGAGCACGACGTCGGCGTTTTCGACGCCACCCGTTCGCTGGTCTGTCTCATGGCGATCTGCGGCAACCTCGAGGTTCCCGGCGGCAACGTGAACGCCCACGACCCGAAGATCATGGGCCTGGGACCGTTTGTCCGGGCCGACCTCATCCCGGACAAGCGCAAGGAAATGATCAGCGCCCATTATGGCATCATCCCCCGTCTCATGACCGTCGCCCCGGCCTATTTCCGCAAGGCCGTCCTCGAGGGCGTTCCCTACCCGGTTCGGGGCTATTACGGCATGTGCACGAACCCGCTGGTGGCCTGGGCGGACAGCAAGACGACCTACGAGGCCCTCTTGAGCCTCGATTTCCTGGCCATGGCCGAGATTTTCATGACGCCCACGGCGGCGATGGCCGATATCGTGTTCCCCGTCGCCCACCAGTACGAAATGAACGACATCGGCCACTACGGCATCGGGCATGGCATGATCGTCGCCCGGCCGAAGATCGTCGAACCGCCCGAAGCGTGCTGGCCCGACATGAAGATCATCAACGAGCTGGGCAAGCGGGTGTCCCCTCCCGAGCTCTGGCATGACGACTTCGAGGCTTTTCTGGAGGACGTGGTGAAACCGGCGGGGCTCACCTACCGCGAGTTCGTCGAGAAGGGCTACCTGAAAGGTCCCGACCGGTTCAAATCCTACGTGGAAAAAGGGTTCCGGACGCCGACGGGAAAAGTCGAGCTGAAGTTGAGCACCGCCGAGAAATTCCGGCTGAAACCGCTGCCCGAGTTTTCCGGTTTCCCCGAGGAGGACGATCCCGGGTTCCCCCTGCTTTTGATCAGTGCCAAGAGCCAGTATTATCTCCTGTCCTCGTACCGCTGGGTCCCGAAACTCCGGGAGAAGAGGCCGAACCCGAAGGTGGAGATCCATCCTGAAACGGCGGCCACGTATGGTATCAGTGACGGTGATCCGGTCGTCATCGAAACGAAATACGGCGAAGTGACCCAGGCGGCCCACGTGACGGATATCGTCCATCCAAAGGTCGTCAGCGCCTCCCTGGGATGGTGGTTTCCCGAGGCGGACCCGGAAAGCCAGTACGGGTGGCAAAAGTCCAATTTCAACATGCTCACATCCATCGGAAAACTGGGAAAGGAATTCGGGACGCCGAACCTGAAGAACCTGCCCTGCCGGATTCGGAAAGCGTAGACTCGACTGTTCGAAACGGGTTCCGCCTTCTTCAGGGGAATTCCGGGACCGGGCGGCCCTTCACAGGGAGGCTTCAGTGCCGAGGGCACCGGAAAGACCGGCGGGCCTTTCCGGTGCCGCGGAGTGCCCGTCGGTCGTGACGGTGTGACACCCTTTGCGTCGGCGCGGCAAGCTCAGGGGTGTGATTCCCGGCTTTCTTTTGACCGGTCACGGACGGCCGTCCGCTGCGGGCTCTTGTCCGCGGTTTTTTTTGTCTTGAAAAATATGACGTCGTGTTATATAAAGTGACGCTGCGTTCACATACTTGTTTTTTGTGCAAAGGCGTTTCATGAGATGGGCCCCAGGTTAAAAGAGAAAACGCTCTCGAGGCGGGAGAGGGAGAAATTGCGTCAGCGCCGGGATATGCTGACCGCGGCGCTTCGCCTTTTTTCGGAGAAGGGGTATCACAGCGTCTCCATGCACGAGATTGCCGAGGAATCCGAGTTCGCCATCGGTACCCTCTACAAGTTTTTCAGAAACAAGGAAGACCTTTACAGGGTGCTCGTGCTGGAGCAGGCCGACGCGATCCACGACGCCCTTGTGGGGGCTCTCGAGGAACCCCGCGACGAAATCGAGAAGCTGAGAAATTACATCAGGGTCAAGAGCGAATTCTTTCGGGACAATGTTTCCATGATCCGTCTTTATTTCGGGATCACCCAGGGCGGGAGCTTCAACCTCATGACGGGCCTGGATGCCGAGATGCGAAGGCGCTACGATGTTTTTCTCCGGATTCTCGCTTCCACCTTCGAGAAAGGCATCCTGAGAAAACGCTTTAGAAAAGTCGCCGATCCCTACCACCTGGCCCTGGCCCTCGAAAGCCAGGTCAACGCCTTTCTTTTTCTGTGGGTTTACAACCCGGAACGGCACCCCGCCCCGGTGGTTCCTGAAACGGTACTGAAGATTTTTTTCGACGGGCTTGTTGAATGGTGATATGAATCTGTTTTCGTTGACCCAGGGCACATACATTGATCCCCAGGACAGGAGGTTTTGAATGAAGGTCTGCACAGGGCTGGATCGAGTGGTTACGCTTTCCCTTGTCTTGACGGTTCTTTTCAGCTGTCTGGGGCTCACCGCCTGCAACCGGGAGCCGCAGGCGACGCCGGCGCGCGCTGTCCCGGAAGTCGCCACGGTGACCGTTCAGCCGAAGACGTTGCTTCTCACGACAGAGTTGCCCGGCCGCACCTCGGCCTTTCTCGTGGCGGAGATACGGCCCCAGGTGAACGGCCTCGTCCGGGGCCGCCTCTTCGAGGAAGGCTCGGACGTCAAGGCCGGACAGGTGCTCTATGAGATCGACCCGGCCCCCTTCCAGGCGGCTCTCAACAATGCCCTGGCCGCCCTCGGCAGGGCGGAAGCCTATCTTCCGTCGATCCGGTCGCGGGCAGAGCGTTACCGGGAACTGCTCGTCGAGAAGGCGGTGAGCCGGCAGGATTACGACGACGCGGAAGCCGCCCTTAACCAGGCACAGGCGGACATCGAATACTGGAAAGCGACTGTCGAGTCGGCCCGGATCAACCTGGGATACACCCGGATCAACGCGCCCATTCCCGGCCGCATCGGAAAATCCAGCGTGACCGACGGCGCTCTCGTGACGGCCTATCAGCCCGTCCCCCTGGCCACCATTCAGCAGATCGACCCCATCTATGTGGATGTGCTCCAGTCCACCGCCGACCTCCTGAAGCTCAAGCGTCAAATGGAAGAGGGCCGTCTCGATGCCGACGGAAACGGTCAGAACAAGGTCCGCCTGATCCTGGATGACGGGACGGTCTATCCCCGGGAAGGGACCCTCCAGTTCCGGGATGTCACGGTGGACCCGACGACGGGTTCTGTCATCCTCCGGCTCGTCTTCCCGAACCCGGAGGGCCTTCTCCTGCCCGGTATGTTCGTTCGGGCGGTCATCAAGGAGGGCGTCAACAGGGAAGCCATCCTCATCCCCCAGCAGGCGGTTTCCCGGGATCCCCGGGGAAACCCCCTGGCGCTTGTCGTGAACGACGAGGGGAAAGTGGAGCAGCAGGGACTCACGATCGACAGGGCCATCGACGACACGTGGCTGGTTTCTTCAGGCCTCAAGCCCGGTGACCGGGTCATCGTCGAAGGCCTGCAGAAAGTGCGGCCCGGGGCTTCCGTGAAGGCGGTTCCTTTCGGCGGCGGCGGCGGAAAGACGGACGGGGAAGCGGGGCAGAAGGCGCAGCCGTCCCCGGCATCGAACTGACGGAGGCCCGCCATGCTCTCGAGATTTTTCCTGGAACGCCCTGTCTTCGCCTGGGTCATCGCCATCGTCATCATGCTGGCGGGTGCTCTGGCGATATACAACCTCCCCATTTCCCAGTATCCGCCCATCGCGCCGCCGACGATTTCCATCTACTCTTTTTATCCGGGGGCCTCGGCGGAAACGGTGGAAAACAGCGTGACCCAGATCATCGAGCAGAAGATGACGGGTTTCGACAAGATGCTCTACATGTCCGCCACCAGCGATTCTTCCGGCGCTTCCCGGATCGACCTCACCTTCACCGCCGGAACGGACCCCGATCTCGCCTGGGCCCAGGTGCAGAACAAGCTTCAGCTCGCCATGGCGAGCCTTCCCGACGTGGTTCAGCAGGGCGGCGTCAAGGTGAGCAAGTCCACGAGAAACTGGCTTCTCATCGTGGGTCTCGTTTCCGAGGACGGGAGCATGGACGGCTTCGATCTCCGGGATTACGCCCAATCCACCCTGGAGAAGATCCTGTCCCGGATCCCGGGGGTGGGGGAGGTGGAAGCCTTCGGCACCCAGTACGCCATGCGGATCTGGCTCGATCCCGACCGGCTCACGAGCTACCGGCTGACCTTACCGGATGTCGTCGCGGCCCTCAAGTCTTACAATGTCCAGGTCTCCGCCGGACAGTTCGGCGGGGCCCCGGCGGTGGAAGGCCAGCGCCTGAACGCCGCCATCATCGTCCAGAGCCTCCTCAAGACCCCCGACGAGTTTGCCGCCATCCCCATCCGGACAAACCCCGACGGTTCCGTCGTCCGGGTCGGCGACGTGGGACGGACGGAACTGGGAACGGAGCAGTACGACATCGAGGGCTATTTCGACGGCAAGCCTGCCTCGGCTCTCGCCATCCGGCAGGCCGCCGGCGCCAACGCCCTCGACACGGCCGACGCCGTGAAGGCCAAGCTGGAGGAGATGCGCCCCTTCTTTCCCCCCGGCCTCAAGGTCGTCTATCCATACGACACGACGCCTTTCATCAGCGTCGCCATCGGGGAAGTCGTGAAAACCCTTTTCGAGGCCATCTTTCTCGTTTTCCTGGTCATCTATCTCTTCATGGGGAACATCCGGGCGACCCTCGTCCCCACCATCGCCGTCCCCGTGGTGATCCTGGGGACGTTCGCCGTTCTCGGGTATTTCGGCTTTTCCATCAACATGCTCACCATGTTCGCCATGGTGCTCTCCATCGGGCTCCTCGTGGACGACGCCATCGTCGTCGTGGAAAACGTGGAGCGGATCATGAGCGAGGAGGGCCTTCCGCCCCGGGAGGCGACAAAGAAGGCCATGGACCAGATCACGAGCGCCCTCGTGGGCATCGGTCTCGTGCTCTCGGCGGTCTTCGGCCCTATGGCCTTCTTCGGCGGTTCCACGGGGGTCATCTACCGCCAGTTTTCCGTGACCATCATCGCCTCCATGCTCCTTTCCGTCGTGGTCGCCCTGATCCTGTCGCCCGTTCTGTGCGCCACCTTCCTGAAACCCGTTCCCAAGGGGCACACGCCGTCGGAGTCGTCGATCTTCTTTCTCCGGCCCTTCTTCCGCTGGTTCGACCGCCTCTTTTTCCGCTCCCGCGACGGGTACGTGAAGATGGTCGGCCACGTCCTCCGGAGGAAAAGGCGGTATCTCGCTCTCTTCGTCCTCATCGTGGCCCTCATGGCTTTCCTCTACCAGCGCATGCCCACCTCTTATCTGCCGGACGAGGACCAGGGAATCCTCCTGGCCCAGATTCTCATGCCCACGGGGTCGACCATGGAGCAGACCCAGGCCGTGGCCGATGAAGTGGCCCTCTATTTCAAGGAGAACGAAAAGGAGGCTGTCGAATCCTGCCTGGCCATTTCCGGTATCGGCTTCTCCGGGAGGGCTCAGAACAACGGCATGGTTTTCGCCAAGATGCGGGACTGGGATCTCCGCGACCGGGAGGACCTCCGGGTCAAGGCCGTCGCCGGAAGGGCCATGAGAGCCCTGGCGAAGATCCGCGGGGCCGTTGTGTACGTCTTTCCCCCGCCGTCCGTCGTCGAGCTGGGCATTGCCACGGGGTTCGACTTCCAGCTGGTCGACCGGGGGGGCATCGGGCATACCGAACTCATGAAAGCGCGGAACGAGCTTCTCCGCCTGGCGTCGGAAGACCCCCGGGTCGTCAAGGTCCGGGCCAACGGGATGAACGACGTGCCCGAGTTCCGCACTGACGTGGACTGGGAGAAGGCGGGCGCCATGGGGGTTCCCATCACGCTCATCCACAGCACCATCTCGGCGGCTTTCGGCGGGACCTATGTGAATGATTTCATCCAGGGGGGGCGGGTGAAACGGGTTTTCGTCCAGGCCGACGCCCCGTACCGCATGCTTCCCCGGGACCTGGAAAAGCTGTATGTCCGGAACACCGCGGGACGGATGGTTCCCTTTTCCTCTTTTGCCACCGGGTACTGGACATCCGGTTCCCCGAGGCTCGAGCGGTTCAACGGCTTTCCTTCCATGAACCTCTGGGGCGAGCCGGCACCCGGCAGAAGCTCCGGAGAGGCCATGGCGGTCATGGAGGAACTGGTCACGAAACTGCGCAGCGGAATCGGCCACGACTGGACCGGCCTGTCGTACCAGGAACGGATGGCCAGCGCCCAGGGACCCATCCTCTACGCCTTTTCCATTCTTGTCATCTTCCTGTGCCTGGCGGCCCTCTACGAGAGCTGGACCATCCCCATTTCCGTCATGCTCGCCCTTCCCCTGGGGGTCATCGGCGGCGTCATCGCCACGTCCCTCCGGGACTTCCCCAATGACGTCTACTTCCAGATCGGGCTTCTCGCCATCCTGGGACTGACCACGAAAAACGCTATCCTCATCGTCCAGTTCGCCAAGCAGGGCATGGAACAGGGAGGGATGGGGCTCCTGGAGGCGACCCTGGAAGGGGCGAGACTGCGGCTTCGCCCCATCGTCATGACGTCTCTGGCCTTCGGGTTCGGCGTCCTTCCCCTGGCTTCGACGACGGGGGCGGGGGCCGGGGCGCAGAATGCCATCGGCACCGGCGTCGTGGGGGGCGTGGTAACGGCCACCCTGCTCGTCATCTTCTTCTCGCCGCTCTTCTTCGTCCTTGTGGAGAGGGTTTTCGGGAGGAAACACAAGGCGGCCTTCGAGGCGGAAAAAGCGGACACCCATCCTTCTTCGGGGGATCGATAAAATGAAGAGGACGTTATTACTCATCGGAATCATTCTCTTGACGGCGGGCTGCAGCCTTGCCCCGACGTACACGAAGCCTGAGGCCCCTGTCCCGGGCGCGTGGCCGGAAGGCGAAGCCTACCGGAAGGCGGGAAAGGAAATCACAACGCCGGAGGTTCCCTCTCTTCCATGGCGGGCATTCATCACCGACGAAAAACTGGTGAAGGTCGTCGAAATGGCCCTGGAGAACAACCGGGACCTCAGGCTGGCGGCCCTGAACGTGGAGAGGGCCCGGGCCCTTTACCGAATCCAGCGCTCGGAGCTCTTTCCTGCCGCCGACGTCGTCGGGAGCGGAACGAGGAAGCGGGTGCCCGCCGACCTCAGCGATTCGGGACAGGCAAGGACGTCGGAACAGTACAGCGTGGACCTGGGCGTCTTTTCCTGGGAGATCGACTTTTTCGGCCGCATCCGAAGCCTGAAGGACCGGGCCCTGGAAGAGTACCTCGCCACCGAGGAGGCCCGCCGGGGCGCACAGATCCTCCTCATCTCGGAAGTGGCGACGGCTTACCTGGCCCTGGCGGCGGAGCGGGAGAACCTGGAACTGGCCAAATCCACCCTCGAGGCCCGGGAGGCCTCCTACGGCTTGATCAAGAAGCTCTATGACTACGGGCTGACCTCCGAACTGGATCTCCGCCGTGCCCAGACGACGGTGGACGGCGCCCGGGCCGATGTGGCCCGCCAGGTCGAGGCGGCGGCGCAGGGCGAAAACGCCCTGGCTCTCCTGGCGGGGTCTCCGGTGCCTGAAGACCTTCTCCCCGCCGATCTCGGCAGCGTTTCCCCACCCAGGGAAATCGTGCCGGGTCTCTCCTCGGAAGTGCTCCTGGGACGGCCCGACATCCTGGCGGCGGAACACCAGCTGAAGGCGGCTAACGCGAGCATTGGTGCCGCCCGGGCCGCTTTCTTCCCCCGCATTTCCCTCACCGCCGCCGTGGGGACGGCAAGCGCCGAGCTTTCCGGTCTTTTCGGGTCCGGTTCGGGGACCTGGCTCTTCCAGCCTGGCGTCGTGCTGCCCATTTTCGACGCCCGTACGTGGGCGGCCTATGACGCCGCCCGGGCGGAAGAAAAGATCATCCTCACCCGCTACGAGAGGGCCATTCAGAACGCTTTCAGGGAAGTGGCCGACGGCCTCGCCGTCCTGGGGATGGTGGACGAGCAGGTGGCGGCGCAGCGGTCCCTCGTCGAGGCCACCGCCGAAACCTACCGCCTTTCGAACATCCGTTACGAGAAAGGCGTCGACAGCTATCTTGGCGTTCTCGACGCCCAGCGCTCCCTCTACGTGGCCCAGAAGGCGCTCATCGCCGTGCGGCTGAAACAGCTTGCGAACCGGGTGCGTCTCTACACCGCCCTCGGCGGCGGCAGCCCCGGGGTCGGACCAAGGTAACAATCTAATATAACTACTTTATTGATCGAATTTTCCCTGGTTTTTTGGCTTAGAAGGGTGTTTTTAACGTTAAAAAAGGCCTTTTAAGGATGTGACTACGAAATGGCGAAGGTGAATAAACCGTGCGTCACCGTATATGTATTGGATATCATGGATAAACGCAAGGTTCCCAGGGCTACGTTCCCTTAGAGGGTCCATTTTACGCCGGAAAATGGCCTTTTAAGGCCTGAAAACACCTTGATTTTGGGTAATAGTACTTATAGTATCAAATAGATAACTTGGTCCGACCCTCAGGTCAGGTATCAACCCTCAGGTATCAGGTCATGGGGCATCTGTCTGTACGCGATGGTTACCGGAGTCTCGTGGAACGGTTGAACCGTTTCCCCCAGGGGGCGACACCGTCCCGGCTCCTCTATCGCATCCTCGAGCTCCTTTTTACGGAGAAGGAAGCCCGTTACGTGGCCCTTCTGCCCATCCGCCCTTTCACCGTCGAAAAGGCCTCCCGGGCCTGGGGTCTGTCCGTCGCCGAGTCGGAGCGCCTCCTGGACAGCCTCGCAGAAAAAGGAATCCTCCTGGATATCGAAGAAAACGGCCGGACCACCTATGTCCTGCCGCCACCCATGGCCGGCTTTTTCGAGTTCTCCATGATGCGAGTCCGGTCGGACGTGGACCAGGGCGTCCTCGCCGAGCTTTTTTACGAGTACCTGAACGTGGAGGAGGATTTCATCAGGGCCCTTTTTGCCGACGGGGAAACCAACCTGGGGAGGGTGTTCGTCCACGAGCCCGCCGTGCCCCCGGAGCTTTCCCTGCACGTCCTCGACTATGAGAGGGCCTCCCACATCATTCGTTCCGCCTCGGAGATGGCCGTCGGCATCTGTTACTGCCGTCACAAGATGGAGCACCTGGGTAAGGCCTGCGATGCCCCGAGGGATATCTGCATGACTTTCAACAACACGGCCTCTTCTCTCATCCGGCACGGCATCGCCGGGAAAGTGAGCGTGGAAGAGGGCCTGTCGCTTCTCGACGAAGCCTACGAGAACAACCTGGTACAGTTTGGGGAGAACGTCCGAGAGAAAGTCAATTTTATCTGCAACTGCTGCGGCTGCTGCTGCGAGGCCATGATTGCTGCCCGGCGGTTCGCCTTTCTCCATCCCGTTCACACGACCGGTTTCCTCCCCCGGTTGAACAGGGATGCCTGCGACGGGTGTGGAAAATGCGTCTCTCTCTGTCCCGTGGGCGCGCTAGGCCTCGTTTCCGCGAATGACCCGAAAAAAAAGGCGAAACGAATCGCCCGGATCGACACCGAAGCCTGCCTGGGATGCGGCGTCTGCGTCCGCGCTTGTCCGAGGGAAGCGATCGCGCTGGTGACCCGGCCGGACAGGGTCCTCACGCCCGTGAACACGGCCCACCGGGTGGTTCTCATGGCCGTCGAGCGGGGGAAACTCCAGCACCTGATTTTTGACAACCAGGCCCTGACAAGCCATCGCGCCATGGCGGCCATTTTGGGCGCGATCCTGAAAATGCCTCCCGTTCACCGGGCCATGGCGAGCCGTCAGATGAAGTCCCGCTACCTGGTGCATCTCCTGACCCGTTTTCCCGCTTGACCTTTCACGGACCCTCCTCGCTCGGCGGCAAAGAGAGGGTCTTCCCGCGAACCCTGCCGCCCCCGCGCGGAAAGGATGGACGGCAGAGATTAGGCCAAGGACGTGCAGGACCTCATAAACTGTTCCACGTGGCAGGACTCGATGTTCGACAGTTCCTCGAACCTGAGGCCGCATCTGCGGATGTCCACGGAACCTGGCGGGCTGTTTTTGAGCGAGACATCGTAGGCGACCCGGCAGGGAATTCTCCCCGTTGTCATGGCGGGCCGGGCCACGGTGAACATTTCAATGACCACCGGCTGTTCCTTTCCGTATCCCTCATCGTTGGAAAGATACTTGAGGGCGATCCCCGACGGGCTCATGTCCAGGACCTGCCCGATCCGGTTGAAAGGGGACACCCTCGCGTTCATGAAGGACGCGCAGGTTCCTTCCCTTGCGGCATACCTCCTGCTGGATCTCATCTCTGTAAACATGGTGACACGTCTCCGAATGCTTGAAATTTCAATTGACTCGTGCACCCCCTGCTTCCCGCACCGGGAGGGGGATGCCTCCGGAGTGCGAGAACAGGGAACGCGAAAAGGCACGACCGCGTTTAGTGCCGAATGGGATCCGAGATGTTTCGGTAAGGCCGGAAATGGCTTCGAAGGATTAAAGAGATGGAGCAGGAACTCGATGTACATAGATTAAACCAATGATCTCCTCCTTGTCAAAGACAAAAAAGAGCCGGTTTTTTTGGTTTCATTCTTGAATTGTTAAATCCTGAAAAATATTGTATGGTCATGCTGCTTTTGAAGAGTCTGCTGTGGACCCCAATGCCGGTGAGGTTCTGACAGAGGTTTCATGAACAATTTTAACTATTTTCCCCTGATGGGAGGGCAGGGACCGGCCGGCGGGATCTGTCGGTATTTTCACGACGATTCCCCGTCGACAAGAGCGCCCGCATTCCCGGAATCCCCTTCGAGCCTGTCTTCACGCCCGTCGCCTGATGCGGCGGGTTCCTGCCACGACCGCCTGCCGGGGGAAAAAGACCAGAAAAACAAAAAAAAGGAGAAGCCATGGGGGAGAAACTGGAACTGACCATCAATGGGAGGGTGTATAAGGCATCCCCGGGGCAGACCATCCTGGAGGTGGCCCGGGAAAACGGAATCAGGATTCCCACGCTTTGCGAGTATGGAGGGACCACAAATGTCGGCGCCTGCCGGGTGTGCGTCGTCGAGGTCGAGAACGCCCGAACCCTTGTAACGGCATGCGCCATGCCCGTCAGCCCCGGCATGGTTGTCCGAACGGACACCCGACGCGTCGTCGATGCGAGAAGGCTGATCGTGGAACTGCTGTGGAGCTCCGGGGACCACAACTGTCTCACCTGTGAAAAAAACGGTAACTGCGATCTTCAGGACCTCGTCTACATCCTGGGAATCGAGGAGCCCCGTTTCAATATCATCCCCCCCGGCCATTCCCCGGAAAATTCGAACACCATGATCCAGAGAGACCTCAACAAGTGTATTCTCTGCGGCCGATGCGTCCGGGCCTGCAACGAAATTCAGGTCAACGAAGTGCTTGATTTCGCGGGACGGGGAAGCCATGCCAGGGTCGGCCCCGCCTTTGACAGGGATTACATCGATTCGGAATGCGTCTTCTGCGGGGAATGCGCCGACGCCTGTCCTGTCGGCGCCATCACGTTCAGGCAGGCCCGTTTTGCCGGGAGGCCCTGGGAGACGGAAAAGGTCAGGACCACCTGCACATACTGTGGCGTGGGCTGTCAGCTCGACCTTAACGTTCACGAAGGAAAGATCATCAAGGTGACGGGAAACCGTGCATACGGGGATCCGAACATGGGCAGCCTCTGTGTCAAGGGGCGGTTCGGCATGGATTTCGTCGATCACCCCGACCGGCTCAAGACGCCCCTCGTGCGCAAGGACGGAAAGCTCGAGGAAGCGACCTGGGACGAGGCGCTGGAATATATCGCCGAAGGGTTTTCGAAGATCAGGGAAAAATACGGTCCCGACGGCATCGCCGGGTTTTCCTCGGCCCGGTGCACCAACGAGGAAAATTATCTGTTCCAGAAATTCATGCGGGCGGTGATCGGCACGAACAATGTCGATCACTGCGCCCGTCTCTGACACTCCGTTACGGTGGCCGGTCTGGCCGCCGCATTCGGAAGCGGTGCCATGACGAACTCTGTTGAGGAGATCGAATACGCCGACGTCATCCTCGCCACGGGAACGAACACGACGGAGAATCACCCCGTCATCGGCTCCCGGGTGAAACGGGCGGTCCGCCAGCGGGGGGCGAAACTCATCGTCATCGACCCGAGGGAGATCGGCCTTGTCCGCTACGCCCATATCTGGCTCCGTCAGCGGCCGGGCACCGACGTGGCCGTTCTGAACGGGCTGATGAACGTCATCCTGAGCGAGGGACTCGAGGCGAAGAAATACATCGAGAGCCGCACCGAGGGTTTTGATGGACTGCGGGAAGTCGTCCGGAAATACACGCCCGAATACGTCGAGAAAATTTCCGGCGTGCCGGCGGAGGATCTCCGCAAGGCGGCCCGGGTGTATGCCGGTGCCGGGAAGGCGTCCATTCTTTACGCCATGGGGATCACCCAGCACATCACGGGCACGGACAACGTGAAGTCGGTGGCCAACCTGGCCATGCTCTGCGGCAATGTGGGAATCGAATCGGGCGGCGTCAACCCGCTCCGGGGCCAGAATAACGTGCAGGGCGCCTGCGACATGGGCGCTCTCCCCAACGTGTTCACCGGCTACCAGCAGGTGGGAAATGAGGAAGCGCGGAAAAAATTCGAGAGAGCCTGGAGCGCTTCCCTTCCGCCGGCGCCCGGTCTCACGATCGTCGAGATAATGAACGCCGCCCACGCGGGAAAAATCAAGGGTCTTTACATCATGGGCGAAAACCCCATGCTGAGCGATCCGGACCTGGACCACGTGGCCGAATCCCTGAAAAATCTCGATCTCCTCGTCGTTCAGGACATTTTTCTCAACGAAACGGCGGAATTTGCCCATGTCGTCCTGCCGTCGGCATGCTTCGCCGAGAAAGACGGGACCTTCACCAACACGGAAAGGCGCGTGCAGCGGATCCGCAAGGCCGTTTCACCTCCCGGCGTAGCCCTCCCCGACTGGCTGATCATCGCCCGCCTGGCCTCGAAGATGGGATATCCCATGTACTACGATTCGGCGGAAGCAATCATGACGGAGATCAACACCCTGACGCCGAGCTATGGCGGGATCACGTACGAACGCCTGGAGCAGGGCGGCCTCCAGTGGCCCTGTCCCAACACGGAACACCCCGGGACCCGGTATCTTCACAAGGACATGTTCACCCGGGGACGGGGCCTCTTTCACACCGTCGAATACATTCCTCCCGCCGAGGTCCCCGACGAGGAGTACCCCTATCTCCTCACCACGGGCCGGGTACTTTACCACTACCACACCGGGACAATGACCCGGCGGGCCAAGGGGCCGAACGAGCGATCCCCGGAAAGCCTCGTGGAAGTGAACCCCCGGGACGGCGGCAAACTGGGCGTCACCGAGGGGGCCCAAGTCCTTTTGACCACCCGACGGGGCCAGATCCGGGCGAAGGCAACCCTCGTGGAACGGGTACCGGAAGGGGTGGTGTTCATGAATTTCCATTTCAAGGAAACGGCGGTCAACCGCTTGACGAATCCCGTTCTCGACCCCATCGGAAAAATTCCCGAGTACAAGGTCTGCGCCGTGAGAGTCGAAGCGGCGTGAGGCTTTATTTAAAAAAGGAGGTATCAACATGCCGAGGTGGAAATACAAAACGACCATGGTGGATCTGAACGCCATTGTCCCCCCCGAGTTCATCGAGTGCAACGAAAAAGGGTTTTGTGAAATCAAGGGCCTGCCGGGCGGATTGAACCATTTCAAGGGGGTCCTGGACCAGGAAGGTGAAAGCGAGTGGGAACTGGTCCAGGTTCAGAATCACGGGGGCAAGCTTCTCTGCATCTGGAAGAGAGAGGTCAAAGAGGCTTTCGTGAGCTGAAGAAAAGAACGGAGCGCCGCGTTACCCGGTCGACACTTCAGGATGTTTCTCTTCCAAGGGCGTTTCGGGCCGGAGGGCACACAGAATTCGAAAAATAAGGACGGGAGGATCAAATATGGCTTTCAATGCACCAGCTAAGATGGTGGCTCTTGTCGGGAATGCGGGAGTCTACAAGTCGAAGCTCTCTGTTTTTCAGTATCTCATGCGGGGATTCATGGCGGGCGCCTACATCGCCATCGGGGGGGCCCTCTGCACCGTTTGCGTGACCGGGACGGCGGCAACCCTGGGCGCCGGAATGTCCAAGCTGATCGGCGGCGCCGTCTTCCCCGTCGGCCTCATCGCCATCGTTCTGACGGGGATGGAACTCTTTACGGGCGACTGCATGATCGTCCCCATGGCGGCCATGATGAAGCGGGCCACCTGGGGGGATGTGGCGCGGAACTGGCTCTGGGTCTACATCGGTAATGTCGTCGGTTCGTTTGCCTACGCCTACATCATGTGCGCCGGCCCCTTCGTGACAGGCCAGGCGGACGGAACCATGGCGGTCAACGCCTTCGGGATGTCGGCCATCGGCATCGCCACGGGGAAGATCCTGACCTACAAGGTGGTCGGTGCCACCGGCCTCTGGTCGTGTTTCCTCAAGGCCATCGGGTGTAACTTCCTCGTCAACATCGCCATCCTGCTCGCCATCACGGCGGATGACGTGATCGGCAAGTTCTTCGGGATCTGGTTTCCCATCATGGCCTTCGTTTCCACCGGGTTCGAGCACTGCGTGGCCAACATGTATTTTCTCCCCGCGGGGAAGTTCCTCGTAGACTGGTATCCCGCCGTCGTGGAAAAAGTCGGCGGCCTTCTCCAGTCGAACGGCGGCCTCTCCTGGGGCGACGTCTGGCTCTGGAACATCTTTCCCGTTACCGTGGGGAACATCGTCGGCGGTTTCCTCTTCATCGGCGTCGTTTATTTCCTCATGTTCAGGAAAGAAGTCCCGAAGGAATGACAGGGGCCTTTTGAATGTCCGTTCTTTCATGGGCGGTCTTTATCCTTTGTGCCGTCCTGGTTGTCGTGCGATACTGGGCGACGGGGGATTCGGCGTTCCTGCTTTATGCCGTTCCCGCCCTCGCTTTTCTCGTGATCATACCGGTCGCGCTCAACAGGATGAGCCGCCGGTCTTTCATGGAGGCAAGCCGGGATCTTGACGGAAAGGTCCGGCGCGCGGCCATCGGGACGATCGGGCCTTCCCGGATTGGCGAGGCTGTCAGGATCCTGGGAACGGTCAAAAAAATAAGTTTCAAGTGGCTGAACCGGCCTCATTTCCAGATCGAGGACGACACCGGGCGGATCCGGGTCGTCATGTTCACGTCTCCGCCGGAGGCCGTTCAGGTGAGTGACCGTGTCGAGGCGTTGGGAATGGTCGTGAAAAATGTATTTTCGGCGAACAGGACCTTCGTTTCGGCGGTGAGTATTAAAAAAATCCCTTAGGAGGACAGATATATGGACGGAAGAGAAGCAAAATGCGCTCTCGGTTTTCTGCTCATGGGGGTCGCCCCCGTCGTGGTCGCCCCTGCCGGCGCCACCGTGGGGATCATCCTTTTCGCGGCGGGCATCCTGATCGCCACGTCGGCGGCCTTCGCGTAACCACTGACAGGGGCCCGTCATCCGGCGCCTGCCGGGGGCGGGCCCCTGAACGGGAAGGCGTTATTTCCGATTTTCCAGCCAGAGCCAGACAGCCAGTCCCCCCGTAAACAGGAATGCCGCGAGACTCCACCACACGGGGACGAGGGTTCCGCCCGCACTGACTTCGACGCGGAGCAAAAACCGCGTCAACTGAGCGACCGACACCAGCGCGAGGAAAATCACAGCCGTAATCGTGGACAGCTTCATAAATCCTCCTCCGTGTTTTAGTTTCCCCTCTTTGACAGGACTGATTGAGCGATGCCACCCAACCCCTTGTCTTATCAGGTCAAAAAAAGGGGGACCTGTCAACCGGATTGTTTCTACGCCGAAGAAAAATACTTCCGGTAAAGCCAGGAATCGGGGCGAGCGGCAGTTCCGAAGAACAGGGCGTGTGTGCCGCAGTAACTGTCTCCACACGCCGCCGTCTTTTGCCGACAGGTCTCTCAAGGAACCGGTCTTGCGCAAACGCTGCGAGGTCCGTATCATCGCTGTCAGGGAACAGTTACCGGAGCGGTTCGTCATGGTTCCCGGAGCCGATTTCGTTGTCAGGGAAGGGGATGTTCCCGTTATCCCGGGAAGAGAAACGGACCTGACGGAGATCAGGGAATGGAGGTGACCCTTTCGTGAGGGGGGGCGCCTCGGTGTGAAAAAGAGGACGGAACGGGTTCCATGGACATGGCAATTTTTAACAATCCCGGCCTGACTATCGCCCTGGCCCTGGCCACGGGCATGGTCGTTCAGGCCCTGGCGCATCACCTGCGCGTGCCGGGAATCGTTCTTCTTCTTGGTATCGGCGTTGCTTTAGGCCCGGACGGCGCCGGTCTCATCCAGCCCGATTCTCTTGGCCCCGCGCTGAATATCCTCACGGGGTTCGCCGTGGCCGTCATCCTTTTCGAAGGCGGGATGAACCTGAAATTCAGGCAGCTGAAACGGCTCCAGCACTCCATCCGCCGGCTGATCCTCCTGGGCGGCGTTGTCACCGTGTCCGGCGCCGCCGCCGCCGTCCATTTCATCATGGGCTGGCCCTGGAAAACGGCTGTTCTTTTCGGAACCCTGGTCATGGTGACCGGTCCGACGGTGATCAACCCGCTCTTGAAACGCTTGAAGGTCAAGCGTTCGGTGGCCACCGTGCTGGAGGCCGAAGGGGTTCTCATCGATGCTGTCGGGGCAGTCGTGGCCACCGTCGCCCTGGAAACCGCCTTGAGCCCCGCCCATGGTACGCCGGTTGTGTGGCTGTGGCACGTCATCTCCCGTCTCGGCTTCGGGGCCCTCCTGGGGAGCGCCGTCGGTGCAACCCTGCTGTTTCTCTACCGGGTCAGGCGCCTGATCCCGGAAGGCACGGAAAACGTCTTCACGCTGGCCGTCGTCCTGGCCCTTTTCCAAGGGAGCAACCTGGTCCTGCCGGAAAGCGGCATCGCCGCCGTCACCACCGCCGGCATCATCATCGGAAATTTCAGAACCCATGCCCTGCAGGACCTGATGGAATTCAAGGAAGAAATGACCTTCCTGCTCATCGGGATGCTCTTCGTCCTTCTCGCAGCCGATGTGCGCCTGGCCCAGGTCCTCCGTCTCGGCTGGCCCGCCGTGGGCGTTGTCCTGGCATTGATGTTCCTGGTCCGCCCGGCGGCTGTTTTCACCGGCACCGTTTTTTCCGGGCTGTCCTGGAAAGAGCGGCTTTTCATCGCCTGGATCGGCCCCCGGGGCATCGTGGCCGCGGCTGTCGCGTCCTTCTTCGCCGCCGCCTTTGCCGACAGGGGACTGCCCGGCGGCTATGATCTGCGGGCCCTTGTTTTCCTTGTCATCGGCGCGACGGTCCTGTTCGCGGGGCTTACCGGGGGCCTCGTGGCCGGCGCCCTGGGACTGCGGCGGCCGAGCCAGGTGGGCTGGGTCATTCTCGGGGCCAACGCCCTGGCCCGGGCCCTGGCCAAGCTGTTCAAGGAAGACGGCCAGGAGGTCGTCTTAATCGATTCCAACGTGGATCATTGCAAGGCCGCGGAAGAAGACTGCACCCGTATCATTTATGGCAACGGTCTCCAGAGCCGTAACCTGCTTCGGGCGGAGATCGACATCCGCCGGGGAGCGCTGGCGCTAACCGCCAACGAGGAGGTGAACTACCTTTTCGCGCGAAAAGTGAAAGAGGAATCCAGGGTGGTTTCTCTTTTCGCAACACTGAAAACGGACACCGTTTCCATGACACGAAAAATGCTTCACAAGTCGGGTACCGAGCTCCTCTTCGGGGCGCTGGTCGATGTGGACGCCTGGGATCGGCGCATCAATTCGAGGCAGGTTCATCTTCAAGTGTGGGAGCGTGTTTCCGTACCGCCCGGTGACGGAGAGAAGCCGGCCTTTTCCAACTATTCAGGTAACGGCTTGATAGGCGCCGCGGTACGCCGGAACGGCAGGCTGTCACCCGTCGGGGACGGCACGCGCTTCAAAGAGAAAGACAAGGTTTACTGTTTTGTTTTTCAAAGTGAAATCCAGGCGGTGGGGACGTTCCTGGATCAAATGGGCTGGCGGCTCATCGACAGCGTCGACAAGGAGTATTTTACGACGTCGGTTTGTTCTCTTTGACCGGGCAATGAGGCAGGCCGGCACAAGGTGTGGGGCCCGCCCCTGGCATTTCATACTTGACAGCATCACCGGCTTTCCCGTCGGCTTACAGGGCCGTTTCAGCGGTGCCGGTCCCCCGCAGAGGATTCATTAATACGTGAGCATCCTGGGCAGTGTCTTGGCCTCGGCGATCCACCTGGCCACCATCTTTTCGCCCGGCAGCTGACGGACAAGCTTTTTCTTTTCATTGGCGGACATCATCGACTGTGCCAGGTTCACCGCCTTTCGCTTGGCCAGTTCGGGAACCGAGTCCACCCCTGCCGCCTCGAGCAGCTCCGAGTAATTGGAACCGACGCCACTTATCCGCCTCAGATCGGCCATGTTTGCAAATTTCAGAATCAGCGCTTCCTCCAGTCCCGTTTTCTGTGCCAGCGCCTTGCGCTGCTTACGTGTTGTCGCGTTTTTCAGAAGCGCGACGGTGCTCTTCACTCCGGCGGCACGAAACTTCGCCCCCCTGGCGGAACCGATGCCCTCAATGTCTTCGATCCTGTAGTCTGCCATGATCCCTCCTCCTTTTTTAAGTGTCGTCGCGGGCCGTTCATTCCGGATCGGCACCACTCCGGTGGAATGCCCCCGCGCAACCTGTTTATGGTGCTTCCCGTCGAAGCCCCGTCAGTCTTTAAGCTCCTCTTTCATGCGGTCAAAGTCTTCCTTGGAGAGTTCTCCCCTGGCGTATCTTTTTTTGAGAATGTCAAGAGGGGTTTCGGCGGCGCCCGATTCGCTCAGGTTCTTCGACAAAACCCTGATGACCAGGTAGACTGCGATAATGACGATGATCAGGAAAAGAATCCCCATGAACATGCCTCCCATGCCGTAACCCATCATGCCGCCCCATCCTCTCCCGTCTCCGGCCTGTTCGTACAGGTAAGGACAGCAGGAGATGAAGCCGGTCAAAAAAGTGAAACCGAGAAACAGCCTCGCCCATGTTTTCATGCCGCCGCTCCTTCCAGGGTTTCATGGCGGGTGTCCATTTTGTGCCTGGTTCCCTCGCTCATCAGCTTAACTGCGAGGTCTCCGTGCACTGCCGGGGTCCGAATTCCCGCTTCCGTCGAGGGGGAAGGCGAGGCTTCGGGGATCTTTCTTAATGACGACATCAGTCAAATCAAATAGAAAACGTTCCCGTGTCGGATGCGGCTCGCGGTGGAAATCGTGGAACCCGGTGTCGCGGGGTGCGGTGACTCGAAATCGGACCGGATGGGGGTCAGGAATCTGTAACCAAATGAAATCTTCTTTTACTATTACACAGCCTCACGAATATGGCAAGGCGTGACAGGCATTTTAAAAAACGCCCCCGGTCCATTACAGGGACCTGTGCTTTCTTGATTTAAATGGATAATTCCGTTGACACACCCTTTTTCCTCTCGTAGGGTAAAAAAGGTGCTCTGCTCCCGCCGCGAAAAAAAAGAAAGAAGGGAAAGAAATGAAAAAAATCCTGGGGTACGGTCTGGGCGTCCTTGTCGTCGCCGCTGTCCTTATGGCGGCCTTTTACGCTTTCTTCCCGGGAGCGGCGTTCGAACTGGCCAAGGACATGCAGAGACGCGCCGCCGGTCTGGCCACGAAGGAAATCCAGATCGGGGATCACCGGATCGTTTACCTGGAAGGGGGCGAAGGGGAACCGGTCATCCTTCTTCACGGGTTCGGAGGTGACAGGGATCACTGGACGGCTTTTGCCAGGCATCTGAAGGGTTGTCACCTCGTTATCCCTGACATTCCCGGTTTCGGAGAAAGCTCGCGCTGGCTCACGGCAAGTTATGACATCGAAAGCCAGGTGGAGCGCATCGATCGATTCGCCGAAGCGCTTGGGCTCGAGACGTTCCACATGGCGGGAAATTCAATGGGTGGGGCCCTTGCCGCCGCCTATGCGGCGAGGTATCCTGAAAAGGTTCTGACGCTTGCCCTCATGAACCCGGCCGGAGCCCCGTCTCCCAACAAAAGCGATTTCGTCATCGAGATTGAAAAAGGCAATAACCCGCTTTTCAGTGATGACCCCGAGGATTTCGACAAGCTCATTGCGATGATATTTTCGGACAAACCGATCATTCCGGCCCCTTTCAGGAAAATCATGGCCGCCGAGTGGGCGGCCAGCAGCGACTTCAACAGGAAGATCTGGAAAGACATGGAACCACACCGACTCACCCTGGCGCCCGTCCTGCCCCAGATACAGGCGCCCGTTCTCGTCATATGGGGGGAGCAGGACAACGTGCTGGATGTGGGGGGTGTCGCCTTTCTGGAAAAGTATCTGAAAAACAGCAGAACGATCATCATGAAGGACACCGGGCACTGTCCCATGATCGAGAGACCGGAAGAAACGGCAGATATCTATGGGCATTTCCTGCGGGAGAAAGGTTAAGGCTTTCTCGGATTTGACCGGGGGCCGGTGTCGGCGGCCACCGAATCGCCCTGTCAACCGCCGCCGGTGGCCATTGGATCACCCCGTCAACCACCGCTGGGGCCGCGTTCCCTTAAATGTGCCTTAAGCCGGAGATCCGGCCGCGACGGCTTCCCGTGCGAAAGGCCGGATCGGGTCGACCGGCCTTTCGCGGACAATGTCGAAATAAAGAAGGGGTTTCCCTATGACCTCACGATCATCTCGTCATAGGGCCACGCCTCCATCCCGCCATCCATGAACGTGACGTCGGTGTACCCCTCGCCGTCCAGAATGGTTTGAGCCTCGTATCCCCGGAGACTGATCTTGCAGAAGGTGATGATTTCCTTGTCCCGGGGCAGTTCGCTCAACCGCCGGCGAAGGACGCCCAGGGGAATGAGCCTGACCCGGGGATCGTCGATACGGACTTCCCTGTATTCGTCGGGCGATCTGACATCGAGCCAGATGAATTCGTCTCCCCTGTCGATCTTCTTCTTCACCTCCAGGGGCGTCACGGCCTTCGCCGTCCCGTCCATCTTGTTGCGGAGGACGTTCGCGGCGTGGGCGGCGATGTCGATGGCCGTTGAATACGGCGGCGCGTATCCCAGGTCGATGGCGGGGAGGTCGTCGACGGTCGCCCCGAAATAAAGGGCCGTCGCGGCCACATCGACCCGTTTCGTTGTGTCGCCGTATCCGGCGACCTGCAGGCCCAGGAGTTTTCTCGACTTCCTGTCCGCCACGAGCTTCAGCAGGAGCGGCTTATGGGTCGGGTAATAGTGAGGGCTGTCCGTCGCGGGCACCAGGGATGTGACGACTTCGAAACCGGCTTCACGGGCCTGCCGTTCCGTCAGGCCCGTTTTACCCACGTTGTAGTCGAACACCTTGACGACGGCCGTTCCGAGAACCCCGGAGAACGTCTCGCCCAGTCCCATGATGTTGTTGGCCACCACCCGCCCGTGCTTGTTCGCTGTCGACCCCATGGGGACGAAGGCTTTTCTTCCCGTCATCATCATCGTATTTTCGACGCAGTCGCCGCCCGCGTAAATGTCGGGATCGCTCGTTTCGAGGTGCTCGTTCACGACGATGCCGCCGTAACTTCCGATTTCCAGACCCGCATCCTTGGCCAGCATGACGTTGGAGCGGACGCCGATGTTGGTCAGAACGATATCCGCGGGAAAGTCACCATCGGCGGTGACGACGGTTCGCGCGTTTCCCTGGTCATCGCCCAGGATCCTGGTCACCCCCGTCCCGGTTCGGACGTCCACGTTCTGCGTCCGGATGTACCGTGTCAGGTACAGGGCGACTTCTTCATCGAGGAGTCCCGGCAGTATGTGCGGGAGCAGCTCGATGACGGTCACGTGAAGGCCCCGCTTCGCCAGGGCTTCCGTCATCTCGATGCCGATAAGGCCGCCGCCGATGATCACCGCTTTTTTCGCTTCCCCCGACGTGACGATGTCACGGATTGCCATGGCATCGTCGGGGTGCCAGAGGCGGAACACTTTTTTCAGCCGGAACCCTTCGATGGGCGGAATGATCGGCATGCCTCCCGTTGCCAGGACCAGCTTGTCGTAAGGTATGGAACCGTATTCGCCCGTTTCGATGTTGACGATATCGACGGCCTTGCGGCCCCGGTCGATCGAACGGACCAGCGTTCCGTCAAGAACGGTGATGTTCTTGACATTGCGGAAGAACGTGGCGTCCCGGGGAACCCCGACGGGCGTGAAATTCAGCGTTTTGCAGTCCTCGATGTCGCCGCTGATGCAGTAAGGCATGCCGCACCCGGCGTAAGAGAGGATTTTCCCCCGTTCGATGATCGTTATGTCCGCGTCGGGATTCAGCCGCCTCAACCGGGCCGCCGTCTTCGGCCCCATGGCGACGCCGCCGACGACCACGACCTTCATTTTTTCTTTTTTCATGTCGGTCCTCCCTGAAAAAAGCTCGTCTTGAAAACCCGTTTCCTCCCCGGTTGTGACGGCACCCCCGGTCGACCCCGGCAGGGCACTCCTCGCCCCTGATAACAGGCATCGTATCACAAGCCCCCCATATATCAAGACAACCAAGCTTTTTTCCGACGTGGCGGATGCGTCCCGGCAACGGTGAAAGGAAGGCCCTGATCCGTCTTGACAGGGAGCACACGCTTCCGTATTCTCAAGCGGTGTAAAAATCTTCCTGTGAATCTCCCGGGGGTTAACCATGGCGCTCAACACGGAATTCAACGGGCGGGGGCCGTCGCTTTTAGTCGCCCTTGCCGTCACGTCCCTCAATCTTCTTCGTCTTGTCGTGGCCATGATGACTGGTGGGGAATCGCCGCCCTTTAAAAGGGCCTCTCTTCCTGTCCTTCTCATTCTTACCTGTGTCACGCTCCCGGGATGCAGCAGTTCCGACTACTCGGCAACCGTCACCGAGGCCCGGGTCGCCGCAGGCGAGGCCATGGCCGAGAGCGGCGCCAGCGCGCTCGCCCTTGTTCTCGTGGACGGGGAGGGCATCATCCTGACGGAGTGCCTGGGAGAGGCCGACAAGGAAGCGGGAACGGCCGTCGTCCCCGGGACCCTGTTCGGCATCGGTTCCATCAGCAAGATGTTCGCCACCATCGCGGTCATGAAACTGGAGGAGGGGGAGCGGGTTCATCTCGATGCGCCCCTCGTGTCCTCGCTTCCCCGGTTCAGCATGATTTCCCCGGAATACCGTGACATCACCGTACGCATGCTTTTGAACCATTCGTCGGGCCTTCCCGGCGGCACGATACTAAACAGCGTCACCACGGCGCCTTTTCCGGCCTTTGCGGAAGACGTCATGGCGTCTCTCTCGCATCAGCGCCTCAAGCACCCGCCGGGATACCTGAACGTTTATTGCAATGACGGTTTCACCATGGTGGAAAATCTCGTGAAGGCGCTGACAGGGAAGGACTACCCGGAATACGTGAAAGAGGCGGTTCTGGGCCCCCTCGGGATGACCGGCAGCGACTATGTCGACCATCATCTCCCGGAAGGCTCCTTTGCCAGGACCTACACGGGCGATACGCCGCATCCCTTCACCTACATGAATTTTTATGCCACCGGCGGGCTGTTTTCCAGCGCCGCCGACATGGCGAAACTGATGAGGATGCTCATCAATGAAGGCGTACACGGGGAGAAGCGTTTCCTCTCTTCCGGGTCCATCACGGCCATGAGCCGGGACCAGACCCTGGGAACGTTCAACCCGGAACCTTCCGACTTCGTGAGGTACGGACTGGGGTGGGATACGGTGACACAGGCGGGCCTCCGGGCTGTCGGCGTCGGCGGCTGGCAGAAGGGGGGGGCGATAGACGGGGCTTACGGCCCCATGTACCGTTCGACCATGATCGTCTCGACCGAAGCCGGGCTCGGCGTGTTCGTGGCCATGGCGTCAAACAACATCACGTCGGACCTGGTGGACAAGGTCGGCGAGCGTGTCATCCTTCGGGCTCTCGTGGACGGCGGCATCCTGGAGAAGATGCCCGGCCCCCTTTCTCAGGATCCTCTTCCCGTCGACGTTCCGGCGGCGGAGGAAAAAAACGCTTTCAGCGGCTTCTACGGGACGTCCGGCGGCCTCTATCGCCTTGGCTTCGAGGCGGACGATTCCCTCCGTCTGGACAGTTACGGGGACGACGGGTGGACACCCCTGTACGGGAAGCTCAAAAAGCGAAGCGACGGCTGGTACGCCGCCGATGACGACGCCATCACCGCCCTTCGCCTTCTGACCGCGTCGGAAAGGCGCTATGTCGCCCGTCGCAAGAGATCCGGCGCCGGGCATTACGCCTCCACCTTTCTCCTGGCCCAGAAGCTCGATGCCAGGGGCGCCGTTTCGAAGGCCTGGCAGGAACGTCTCGCCACCCGGTGGCTGTCCGTCAATGACGAGACCCTGACATTCTACCCGGACCTGGATGTCGACACGAGCCTCTTTTTGACAGCCGTTGACGGCCTGCCGGGATACCTGCTCGGGGACAAGATGGTCCTTCGGGACATGGATCCGCCGGCGGATGACCGGCTGGACGGAATGTTTCTCCAGATCCCTCAAACCAGGGGCAGGGATCTCGTCGACGCCGCCGTGGAGAGAAGAGAAGGGGAGGACTGGCTTCGTCTCGGCAGCATCCTGTACCGTCCTCTTTCCGGGATTCCATCGGTATCCGCCGGGACGACCGCCGTGACGATCGGTCCCGAAGGGTTTTCGGAGTGGCGAAAGCTGCCCGTGTCCGGGTCCGTCTGCGTCGACAACGCCGCCGCGTGGAAGCTTTTCGACGGCGATTTTCAATTGGAGGATTACGGGAGGGGAAACGGCTGCACTGCTCTGCCTGGTTCGGGAGAGGCTGCGTATCTGGTGTGTTCGGGCGCTCCCGGGACAAGGGTCAGCCTGTATCTTTCCCCGTAAAAGGGATGTCGTGAAGGGCGTCTTCCCTCACGGCAGACCGGGGAATCGCCCGTTTTCAACGATGCGAATCCGTGCAACCCGGCAGGCGGACCGGTCCGCTTTCCCGACCGTCCGCGGGCGCCGGGCCGGTCCCGCGGCGTCCCGTAGAGGATCCCCGGCTGTTGTGGCCGGCGATTCCCGGACCAACAACGGGGGGAAGACCGACAGGGAGGCCGGGTTCACAAAAAGGAGGAATTCTCATGGGGTCCGGTATTTTCCGTTTCATGAAGTTCGGGGTTGCTCAGCTTCTTGCCGCCGCAGCGGCCCTGATGGTGGCTTCCTGCAGCGATTCATCCACGTCGACGGACCTGAATAACCGGCTTGAACGAGCGGTGGATAAAGCCATGTCGATTTACGGTATCCCCGGTGCGATCGTGGGGGTGTGGTGTCCCCGGTGCGGCGAAACGATCCTGGTGAAGGGGAAAGGAGACGTGGAAACCGGCGCGGATGTGGAAATCGGCGACAGGGTGCGGATCTGCAGCATAACGAAGACCTTCACGGTAACCGTCGTACTCCAGCTGGTGGACGAGGGGCGACTCGGCCTGGAAGACAGGCTGGCCGGGTTCTACCCGGACATTCCCAATGCAGACCACATAACGATCCGGCAGCTCTGCAATATGACCGCCGGCCTGTTCAGCTACGACGAGGACGAAACGTTCATCAGGACGTTCACCGAGGACCCGGACAAGGTTTGGGAGCCCGCGGAGCTGGTGGCCCTCGCCGTCGCCCATCCCCCCTATTTCCCGCCGGGGGAAGGCTGGCATTACTCGAACACCAACGCCATTATCCTCGGAATGATCGTCGAGAAGATCACGGGGAAGGATATCGCTTCCGAAATCCGGTCGAGGCTGGTTGAGGGCCTGACGTTGACGGACACCTGTTATCCCGAGGAAACCGGCATCGAAGGGGCCCACATGCATGGATACGTGGGAGGAGAAGGGGAGGAGCTGACGGACGCCACTTACCTGTTCAACCCCTCCGGCATGGGGGCCTCCGGGGCCATGATTTCCAGTCTCTTTGACATGAAGGCGTGGGTGGCCGCCCTTGCCGACGGCGATCTTCTCACCGATGAGACCCAGTCGCAGCGAACGACGTTTGTGCCCGGAGATTACGCGTATTTCGGCATCCCCGTGAAATACGGCCTCGGCATTTTGTCCTGCCGGGGGTTCCTGGGGCATCCCGGTGACGGGTTCGGCTACACCAACGCGGCCTTCCATTCACCGGACACCGGCACGACCATCGTCGTCTTCCTGAACAAGGCCCCCAATGAAGGCGCGTTCATGGCACTGACGCTTTTCGAACAGCTTGCCGAGATCATGAAAGATGAGGATCTCCTTGTCCAAAATAGTGCTTGAGGGTGCGTCCTTCGAAATGGTAAAAGTACCCCAGTCGGATAACCCGGGATCCACGCAAAAACCTGAAAACACGCAACAGAATTCAGGGGAGCTTTCAGAGGGTAACGACAGGGCACGAGCCGGTCCTTGTAAAGGTCGTTTGCCCGCCCCGCCGGTGACCGATGCCTTGTTTCATTACAGGGGAAATGACCGGGTTTCACCGGCTGACCAGGGGCCGCACAAGAAAGGGGGATGTAAAAATGCCGGATGCCGACGATGTGAAGGAAGCCAAGTTATTTTTTACGGACAGGCCGCAGAAAACGGAAGGGTTTTTTCTCAAGGGTTCAAACGCGCTGGACTGGGGCATCAAAAACAGGCTGGCCCGGATATTCAATCCCCTGTCAGGCCGGACGGTCATGCTGGCCATCGATCACGGGTACTTTCAGGGACCGACCACGGGCCTCGAGCGGGTGGACATCAATATTCTTCCCCTGGTGCCGTACGCGGACACCCTGATGCTGACCCGGGGAATCCTGCGCGCCATCGTGCCGCCCTCCACGTCCAAGTCCATCGTTCTTCGGGTTTCCGGCGGAACCAGCATTCTCAAGGAGCTTTCCAACGAGGACATCGCCGTCGACATCGAGGAATCCATCCGCCTGAACGTGTGCGCCATGGCGGTCCAGGTTTTCATCGGCGGTGAGTACGAAAGGCAGTCGATCATCAACATGACCCGGATGGTGGACCTGGGCAATCGTTACGGCATTCCCACCCTGGCCGTGACCGCGGTGGGCCAGGACATGGCCCGGGACGCCCAGTATTTCCGGCTTGCCTGCCGGATCTGCGCCGAGCTGGGGGCCCACTACATCAAGACGTACTTCGTCGAGAAGGATTTTGAGACCGTCACCGCGTCCTGTCCCGTGCCGATTGTCATGGCGGGCGGCAAAAAAATACCGGAAAAGGACGCTCTCACGATGGCCTACAACGCCGTTCAGCAGGGCGCCTCCGGTGTCGACATGGGGCGCAATATCTTCCAGTCCGAAGCGCCGGTCGCCATGATCAAGGCCGTGCGGGCCGTCGTCCATGACAACGAAACGCCGGACCGGGCCTTCGATCTTTACAAAACCCTGAAAAGGGAAAAATGAAAGTATCCCTCTGGTACAACAACCGGGACATCCGGATCGCGGAAATGCCGACACCGGAGCCCGGCCCCGGCGAGATGCTGGTCAAGGTCATGTCCTGCGGCATCTGCGGCAGCGACATCGTCGAGTGGTACCGGCTTCCCCGGGCCCCCCTGGTGCAGGGGCACGAGGTCGGCGCCGAGGTCGTGGCTGTCGGTGGTTCCGTAAGAGGGTACAAGCCGGGCGACAGGGTCTTCATCGCGCCCAAGGTGCCCTGCGGGACATGTTTTTACTGCCTGCGCGGCCACTTCCCCCAGTGCACGGAGATCAAGGAGAGGCTGCCCGGCGGCTTTGCCGAGTATATCCTGGTGCCCCCGGTACTGGTGGAGAAAGGCACCTACCTGCTGCCGGATAAGATCACCTACGACCAGAGCACTTTCATCGAACCGCTCGCCTGCGTCGTCCGGGCCGCGCGGCTCGCCGGGGTGAAGAAAGAAGACTCGGTCCTGGTGATCGGCTGCGGAATGGCCGGGCTGCTTCACGTGAAGCTCGCCAAAGCCCGGGGGTGCAACGTGATCGCGGTGGATGTGAACAAAAGGAAACGGGAATACGCCGCCCGATCCGGTGCCGATGTGGTCATCGACGGGGCCGACACTATAGCCGAGCGGCTGGTCGCCGAAAACGGGAGGAAGGCCGATGTGGTGATGGTGTGCACCGGGGCCGAGCAGGCCCTGGAGCAGGCGTGGCCATGTGTCGACAAAGGCGGGGTCATCGTCCTCTTCGCCGTTCCCGGACCGGACAAAAAGGTCGTCGTTCCCGTGAACGATTTCTGGATGAAAGAAGTCACCATTCTCACATCCTATTACTGCGGCCCCCCCGACATTGCCGAGGCGATGAGCCTGATCGAATCGGGGGACATCGTCGTTGACGATCTCATCACGCACCGCCTGGCCCTTTCCGACATCGCTCACGGCTTTCGGCTCGTGTCGGAAGGCCGGGAGTCGGTCAAGGTCATCATCAATCCCCACGGCCCGTCCGTCGCCGGTTGAAAAATGGGGAAAACACCGTGGCGGTCAGAACGGTGCGTCGAATGCCCGGTAAAGCGGGTTTTCTCAACGGGATGACCGGCAGGAAGGCCCGCGCCGACGGGCAGGGAGGAAACGACATCCGCCAATGGCTGTGACACGGGAAATAAAGTACGCGTTATTAAACTCTTTTCTTACGGCAGCCATTTACTGGCTGCTTGTTCTTTACACCAGGTCCCTCCGGGTGCGGTTTGAAGGCGAGGAGAAGATCAAGGCGCATTTGGAAAAGGGGGGACGGATCATCATTTCCAGCTGGCATCAGCGGTTTTTCGGCGGCTTTTTCCTGCCGCGGATCTTCAGCCAGTCGCCCTGCATCATGATCAGCCAGAGCCGGGACGGGGATTTCATTTCCAGGGTCGTCCGGCATATCGGGTGGATTCCCGTGCGGGGATCGGGTTCCCGGGGCGGGAAGGCGGCTCTTCGCGCCATGGTCCAGGGCGTCGTCGAAAACCACATCGGCGGCCACATTGTCGATGGGCCCAAGGGGCCCCCGCGGGTCGTCAAGCCGGGCCTCATCTCGTTGGCGTGGAACGCCGGTGCGGTCATCTGTCCCGGTATTGTTTCCTATGAAAACGCCTGGACGATGAACAGCTGGGATCGTTTCATGGTTCCCAAGCCGTTCAGCAGGGTTCTCTTTCGATTCGGCAGGCTCTTTCCGCCGCCGGAAGGGATGAGCGACGACCGGTTCGAGTCGTTCCGCAAGGAAGTCGAGAACGTCATGATCGGGGAGTATGAATTGGCGGATGACCACTGGAAAGGATGACGGAAGAACCCCGGTCCGGCTGAGCGTATTTCCTGCTGTTCTTTTAAATCCGCACAGGCCGTTTTTGCCCGCGCCCTGGGGCGCTGCTGCTTTTCTAACTGGGAAAGTCGACGGGAAAATTTGGACGACAGAAACGGGGCACAATAAGCGTCCCATCATTGTAAGACCTTGTAGACTAAAAACGATTCAGGAATGTGGTTATGCTAAATTTCCTTCCACCGTGTGTTTTGGGGGCCATCGCCGGGTTTCTTCTGTCTTTGAACGTCCTGGTCTGGGTGTCCATTCTGTTTGTGTTCGCCATTCCGAAATTTCTTTTGCCCATCCCCCCCCTGCGACGGGTGCTGAACAGGATTCTTCACTGGATCGGGGAGAACTGGATTGCCTTCAACAGCGGGTGGATGTGGCTCACTCAAAAAACGAAGTGGGACGTGCAGGGATTGGAGGGTCTGAATTATCACGGCTGGTATCTCGTTGTCAGCAATCACCAGTCCTGGGTGGATATACTCGTGATGCAGCACCTGCTGAACCGCCGCATCCCCCTGCTGAAATTCTTCATCAAGAGGGAGCTCATCAAGGTGCCTCTCATGGGGTTCGCCTGGTGGGCGCTGGACTATCCCTTCCTGTATCGCCACAACTCGGAGTACCTGAAAAAGCATCCTGAACAGAAAGGAAAGGATTTTGAAGCGACGCGCCGGGCCTGCGAGAAATTCTCCGACATTCCGACAAGCGTGATGAATTTTATCGAGGGAACGCGCTTCACCGAGAAAAAGCACGACCGGCAGAAGAGCGAATACCGGTTTCTTCTCCGTCCGAAATCCGGCGGGCTGGCGCTGGCCTTGAACGTTCTCGGCGAAAAATTCAACTCCGTGCTGGACATCACCATTGTGTATCCCGACGGGATTCCGACCTTCTGGGAATTCCTCTGCGGGAAAGTCAAGCGCATCGTTGTGCGCATGAAGACCATGGAGATTCCGAAACAGTTGCTTCACGGCGATTACGAGGGCGATCCGGCCTTTCGCGACGCCATGCACAGGTGGGTACAGCAGTTGTGGCGGTATAAAGACAAGCAGATACAGGAGCTGATGGTATAAGCAAAGGGGAAAGACGGCCTTTGTTTCAACGGAATCGGTCCGACCCGGTCCCGGTTCTTTGCCTTCCCGGGGCATTTGATTTTAAGCCCTGGTTCAGCGGCCTCCCGGATTCAGCTCCAAAGCCCGCCTCTTGCCCGTCGACCGGTTGAAAAAGACCGCCGAAGAATGGCACATATCCTGACACAGCCGCCGGTTTCCCGTCACTAAAAATGAAAAAGGCGCCTCCCATTTTACCCGGGAAGCGCCTTTGATGGAAGAAACGATTACGGCTTGTCGTCCAGGTACGTCTTCGTCGTGTTGTCGTTCAGAGTCGCTACGAACTCGACGCCCTGGGACGGGTCGGCCGACTGATAGTTGGCAAAGAACTGCCTGTAGATTTTCCGCGCCACCGCCGTATTTGAAGAATCGGTGGGAATGCCGGTCAAAAGAGGCATGGCGTGATGACCAAGCTCATACCCGGGCCCGATCCAGTCGCTCCAAGGCCCCATGGGCGATTCAACATCTCCGGGATAGACGAAACTGACCGCGTACCGGACCATGTAATCATCCACCCAGTTCGGGGGTGCCGTCATGCCGCCCCAGTCGTCGAAGTTGGGGCTCCATGAAGGTGCTGTCAGGGGACAGGTCAGGGTGTCAACGGCCTTCATCGCAAGCTGCTGGCTGTATCCTTTCGCGTAGAAAGCTGAAATGGCGGCGAAAAGGGTTTCATTGACGGGAACGCCCCCGGCGTTTACATCGATTTCAAAAGTCCCGGTCAGCTTGTCTTTGTTAATCAGCATGCGGTCGCTTTTGGGAGCGGCGTGGGTGTTGTCGGATTTGATACAGACGATCTGGGTGTCCCTTTTCGCCGGTTCTTTCAGGATGACCGTTCCCTTGATCGTCTTCCCCAGGGGTCCCACCAGCACGGGATATTGATCGAAAGTGATCGCCGCTACTTCAATGGGAATGATCTCCCCGAGATTCAGGCTGAAGGTTTGGTTGTAGGAACTGGAGCCCCCGAGCATCTGTCCCGGCTTTCCACAGCACGTGGTGCCCCAGTCGGAGGGACAATAGGTGTTCGTGATGTGTTGGAGGCCTTTTACGGCAAAAACGGACGTCTGATTTTTCAGGTTGTCCGTCCTCCAGGCCGCCGAGGCATGGTACTGGGCCTGGTAAAGACACATTTCATTCGGCGTTATTGGTTTGTCGCACCACGTGTAAAACCAGTCATTCCTCTTATCGTACTGGGGCTTCTGTGTCCGCATATCCCAAGACATGTAATTTCCTGAGCTGTAGCAGGATATCCCCCAATCGGTCACGCTGTACGACTCGGAATTGCTGTAATTGTAAACGCCCGTGATGCCCTGCGCCGGGTTGAACTGCATTTCAAAGCTTGAGCTCGAGGTATACTGATGGACCGGGTTGGGCGATGTGGGGTCATTCGACAGCCATATCCAGAAGCTGTCCTGGGGCGTGACCTCCACGGTGAACCGGTCCTGGAACCATCCAAATTCATTGTGTTTACTCATGTCCTTGTCGGTAGCCATGAAGCTGCTCCCCGCGGCGACGGGGTTACCCTGGGCGTCAATCTGGAGGAGCAGATACTGCTTGTTCCCCTGCCAGTTGTCCTTGTTGTCCAGGAAGAGCGTAAACGTGTAATTGACGGTGTGGATACCTTTCTGAACCCGCCCATCGCTTGTGTCGTGTCTGCCGGACCAGGTCCTCGTCCACGTGACGGGAACGCTGAATTCCCACCGGGCGTTTATCAGGCCGTCGGGGATGGGGTTGTCCGGGGGGGGAGCCATCACCTGCTGCGGGTGAAGCGTCTGCAGTATGATGCCGGCATAGAGAGGACCGTCGAGTTCCGTGCCTGTCGCCTCGTCATCCGGCGCGTTCAAAAGAGGCAGATTCACGATTCGGATAAATGGACTGCCGCTGCCTGTCATCCGCTTGAACATGAAAGCAATCGATTCGCCGCCGTCCACGAGACCCAGGTGCCGGATAAGCGCCTCCTGCTTGTGCTCACCGACGAGATTCAAGGCGAGAACCCACGTTTCATCCGCCAGGGCTTTTTTCACCAACCCGTTGTCAAAGAGTTCCTCGGGGGGGTGGTTCTCTCCGTCCAGGGCGACGATCTGGTAATCCCGTGGAAGTTGAAATCCGCCGTACTGCTCTACCGTGGCGTACTGCTTGAGGGCATCGAAAATCGGACTTTTCAATTCGCCATCCGCGAGAATCTTCAGCTCATCGGCATAAATCTTCACCGTGTCCGGCGTGCTTTTGGCTTTGTAATCGTCGACAACGAGCTCCGTCACATATTCGCCCGGGACGTCCGGAACGAATTCCGGTTTTATGGAAGACGGGTCCGACAGTTCCGCTTTGCTTCCGCTCGGGGCGCTCACAATGGACCATCGGTATACCAGCGGATCGCCATCGGCGTCTTCCGACCCGCTGCCGTCGAATATCACGGTCTCCCCGGGGAAGACGTTGTTTCCGTTTTCGCAGCTCGCCCGGGCGACGGGCGTGCTGTTTCCCGAGCAATCGACGAAGAATTTAATGGACTGCACATACACCGCGCCATTTTGCCCGGTGACCTGCGCCGTAAAGACGTTTTCCCTCGGACCATCGATGCCGGCGTTCAGGCCGTCCCCGGGTGAAACCAGCCCTTTCGCGATGTCGTCATCGGTGTAGTGGAAAAGAGTCCCCACAGGTTTTTCGTTCAGCCAGGCATAAAAGGTTTTTCGCTCAGCGTCATTGCTGAAACTGAAGGAGATCGCAATCCACACGTTGGACGTGTTCAGGACCTGCATCGCGGCGGGTTCGATGATGTTCAGTGTCGCCCCCGCGCCGCCTCTGTCATCATCGTCGGAACACCCCGCCGCGGCGAGCCAGACAAGCAGGACGACCCACACGACACGAAAACACATTGATTTTTTCTTCATGACCGATTCCCTCCTTATCCTGCGCGACAGGCTTTTGATGTTCCGAAATCTCACTCAAAATCCCCGTGATATATGGCAAAGTTTGGTTTAACCGCCTTCATGAAAAAACGCTGTGATCTCTTCAATGCAGGAATGACGGAAGGATGTTTGTTCCAGTCTTGCAAACTATTCCGCCATGAGACGGTCTGCCGGACAATGTGTCTGCCTGAATTTGCCTGAGTGTGGAAAATGACCGGTAAGGACGAGATGACAACACCAAAGCACTTTTTTACTGTAAGTAAACCTGATGGAATGTCAAGATTTTTTTGGATGCAAAAGAAGGTTTTTCTGAATATGACAACTTCGAGTTTGACCCCGCAGGGAACGGGCCACCGGAATTACGGCCTTCCCCTCGACAGGTTCACCGCTCTTCATGGCTACGGGAGCTTGATTGAAAAGAAACGGTTTTTCTTGACCGTACCTGATGAAAATAATATGTTTTCCACAATCTGAAGCGGGGGTGACAAAATGAACGGCGGATGTTTCCGGTTGTCTTTCTGGAATCCTGTTTCGGCATTATGGATCGCCATCCTGATTACTACGCTGTTCACTGTTTTCGCCTTTGCCGGGCCTGCCCGCGCCCTCCAGTTTGAAAAGAGCTTCACCAACGACCCGGTTCTTCCCGGCGACACGGTCACCCTGGAATTCATGATCCAAAACACCGACAACAGTCCTGTCACCGCTATCACCTTCACGGACGACCTCAACGCCGCGCTTTCAGGCCTCCAGGCCTTCGGCCTGCCCATGTACGACATCTGCGGTGCCGGTTCCAGCATCAGCGACACCAGTTTTCTCACCCTGACCGGCGGGACCCTCCCGGCCGGCGGCTCGTGCACCTTCTCCGTGACGCTCCAGGTGCCTATGGGAGCGAACCCGGGCACCTACCCCAACACGACAAGCTCGCTGTGGGGAGACTTGGGAGGAACGGCGGTGACGGGCGGTCCGGCGACGGACGACCTGACGATCACCGCCCTGAAATTCTCCAAGTCCTTCGACGGGCCGACTGTCCCGGGCGGGGCGCCCACCCTCTCCTTCACCATTGAAAATACAAGTTCGACAGAGACCGTGACCGGACTGTCTTTCACGGACAATCTGGCCGCCGCGCTTTCAGGCCTCACGGCCGTCGCGCCTCTTCAGGTTAACCCCTGCGGAACCGGCTCGACGCTCGCCGGAACAAGCAGCCTCACCATGACCGATGGAAACCTCCTGGCCGGCGAGTCCTGCACCTTCTCCGTGACGCTCCAGGTGCCAGCGGGAGCGCTCCCCGGCAGCTACCCCAACACGACAAGCCCGTTATTCCTGGAAGGGATCCCGATGGCAAAACCGGCGACGGCCGACCTGACCGTGGAACCGCCGCCCATCTTTTCCAAGGCCTTTACACCTGACACCATCGCAACTGGCGGGACCAGCACCCTGACCTTTACCATTGACAATACGGCCAGCGCCCTGGCCGCCACGGACCTCGCCTTCACGGACAACCTCCCCGCCGGCGTGGACGTGGCCGACCCCTCTAATGCCTCAACTACTTGCTCCGGCGGGAGCCTGACAGCCGGGGCTGTGCCGGGAACCATCACCTATTCCGGCGGTTCGGTGCCGGCAGGGGCCTCCTGCACGATTCAGGTGGACGTCACCAGCAACGCCGTGGGCGTCCACTCAAACATCACGAGCGATCTGACCTCTTCCTCGGGAAACAGCGGACCAGCGGCGGCCGACCTGACCGTTCAACAGGGCTATGCCGTCACCTACGACGGCAATGGCAACACCGGCGGGTCCGTTCCCGTGGACGGCAGTACCTACATGTTCGCCGACCCGGTGACGGTTCTGGGCAACACGGAGTCTCTGGTCAAAACCGGCTGCACCTTCGCCGGCTGGAACACGGTCGCCGATGGCAGCGGCACTACCTACAATGGCGGAGACACCTTTTTCATGGGAGACCTCGATGTCACGCTCTACGCCCAGTGGGCCGATGCCGGCCCTGCGGCTATTCCCGCCCTGTCCGAGTGGGGCGTGATCCTGTTCTCCCTGCTGATGGCCGTGGCGGCGGTTCTGTTCCTGAGAAATCGCAAAAGCGCGGCTCCATAGAGAACTGCAGCGTCCTATACAAGAGGATCAGAATTCTGCTCGGTGCCCCGTGCCTTCATTCCATTTCTCGCCGGATTGCGGCATTTGATCCGTCATGGAGATAGTTCTTCACTCATTTTAAAATAATTTCTAGATTTTACACATTTCAAAAATTTTGTGGCATTTGATGAAAAATGCTGCTAGATTCTGCGGGACTGCTTCGTAGTATTCATGGTTTCATGGGCGAATACCCTTTACATGGCGGATTGAACTTTTATAACGGGGGGGGCAGGTATGGAAGAATCCACTATGTGTTTAAGGAGGCATAAAAGATTCACTCCAAAACGAAGGGCCTATGTCGCGTTTGCCAGGGGAAACCGGAACGGACCGGTACAGCAGTCCGAGATCGTGGACATGAGCATGGGGGGCGCCGCCCTGAAGTACGTTTCGAAAGGGGAATCCAACAGGCCCGGCGAAGACGTGTTTCTGGAGATCTTCGGCGTTTCGATGGCCTATGTCATCGTGGAAAAGATCCGGTGCCGGGTCGTTTACGATGTTCCCATGGGTGAATTTCCGACCAATGCCCTGAAACTGAGACGGTGCGGCCTGGAGTTCCAGGACCTCAGCCAGCTGCAGTCTTACCTTATCGGGCATTACATCGAGCATTTTTCCCGCGATGAAGAGGCTCAAAGAGCGACCGTCAATGCGAGAACCTCCTGAAAGGTCATCGCCCCGTCAAATCATTTTCCTCAAATTTTCCAGAATCCGCACCATGGCCAACGTATCCAATCTGCAGTAATCAAGCAGGTTCCTTCTGATTTCCAGCAACTTTCCAGGACTGTCCTTCGCTGCGCACATCCGGTGATAGGCATCCATGGCCGCGTTGCCGTCGGCAATCGAAAGGTCTTCATAGGAAAGCTCCGGCACCAGGGCCGGCAGCACCTGTTTGATGGAATAAGACCCCTTGAATTTCCACAGGTAAATATCCCTCCGCCGGAAAGGGGCCATCAGGTCCCGGATTCTCTCGATCCGTCTTTCGACAGCTTTCTCATGCTCGGGAAACCGGGCGGCCAGTTCGCGGAGCACGGCTTTCTCAAATGACATGTTGTATGCCAGGATGCAGGCGCCTTCGGGAACCTCGGCGAGAAGACTTTCCAGGAAGGGCCGGCGGGGATCGACGCAGGGCTCGGCCAGGAATTCCCTGTGGCGGAGTTCGCCTCCCTCCCTGTCCAAGCAATGGAGCGAGTACTGGAAGGGCACACTCTGATAGGGCCGGGTTCCCTCAAAGAGAGGAATGGGGCACATGAAGGTCTCGAAATCGAGGAAATACAAGGGGTAGGAAAGGGTATCCAGGAAATCCCTGATCTTTTCCCTGTCCATATGGCTTTCCTGCCTCATGGTCGCCACAACCTGCTGGCACTGGGCAGGGTTGAGCAGGTTAAGGGGGACCTCCTCCTGTTTTACGATTCCCCGGGCGTAAAGACCGAAGGGATCCACGCCCCTGCCCCGGAGGTCGAATACGGAGTCCGCCGGGATGTGCTTCCAGCAGTGGTCCCGGTAATCGCATTCATAAGGCTGGATGCAGTGGGGTCCGATGTCCATATCCGGGAGGTTCCCCGCGAGCATCCGTCGCTGGTTTCTTATCTGTTTAACGACAAAAGGCTGTTTCTCCTTCACCTGGCCGGTGATATCCATGGTGGTGAAGAGTTCCTCGACATTCAGATCCCCTCTTCTTGTGTAGTCTCTGTTGATGTGGCAAAGGCATGCTCTGTCGACTTCAAGGCCGGCGCCGGCGACAACGTAATACTGGAGGGCCACGTCTTCCACGTAGACGGGTTCCAGTTTTGTTCCGGCCTTGACCTCGTAAATTTTCCACCCACGCTCCCCTTTGTGAAGGATGTCCACCTTGACGAATATCCCATCGTGCTCGAAGGAAGCCTCATATATCGTTCCGGCCCCTCGTTCCATCGCCTCCCTCGTGAGGCGCACCTGCTCCGAGATGCCGTACCGGGAGTCAATGTAAGGAATCAAAACGCCGCCGGGGAAAAGACCCTGTGCCGTTTCCCCGACGGCGTGGCCGAGATCGAAGAGCCTCTGCGTTTCGGTGGTGACCTCGCTCTTCAGGTCACGGTGGAACTTTTCCAGGTACAGGGACTTGTGGCACTGCAGGCCCCGGATGTAGAGAGATTTGCTGAGAGAATGGACGGGCTTCATTCTCCATGCCGTCCTGTTCGTGTTTTCTTTCGGGTCGTTCATCTCCGTGAATAGGCCTTCTTGTGCTTTCGTCAAAGGGCGGGCGCCGGGAAATCGTCGTACGGTTTTTCAGAATCTGTTCGCCCGGTGACAGATGCCGTCGGGAAATCGTTCGATGACCTAATTGATGCTATCTGCCTTGCGATGAGGCGGGTCCTGGCGATACGCGATAACGAGCATCCGCCTCGTTTACTTCTATGCTTTTCTTTGCGCTCTCTGGCAGACGCTCGAAGGTCTTTTTTGCTGCTCTCAGGAACGGCTTCTTTTCATCAGGAAATAGCCCGCGGTCAGTGCAAGAACAATGGAGGCAATTCCAATCAAGCTCAGACTGTCAATCTCCTTCACGTCCAAGATGATGACCTTACGAGCAATTGCAATGATCGCCACCGAGAGAACAACCTCGTAATGGGGTTGATCCTGGGTTAAATAGGTCTTCATTATTGTCTCAAGAAGTTCAATGCCGATCAAAACAAGCATGAAGAGCCCGAAGATCTCGAGCAACTCGTCAACGCTGAGGAGAACATAGGGTGGGGTTAAAACATCTTTGATGATGAGCCAGCCGAGATCTATTGTGGCAAGGCCCAGAACAATCGCCATCATGATCATAAGGGCCTGGATCATGACTTTTTCGATGTTTTTCAGGATATCAAGCATGCTGTCCCCACTCCGTTAACAAGAACGATGACCACGACGATACCAAAATACACGCCATTGGTGATTTCGTGGCGTGCCGTCCGGTTCAGCTTCGCCCGTTAAGTCTTTCTTCGAAAGAATGAAATATGTCCCGGCGGCGGAACAGATATGCGCATACGGATTACAGGAATGGTTAAAGCCGCGTTCGGGTTCATCAACGATGAATCTTATCCCGTCAGGCCAATCATGCTGGTGACCGTGAAGATGTTTTTTGCTTTTTGAAAGTGGATGCCAAATTCCCCCGTGGATTGCCATTCATCGTTTACATGATTATCGAAAATTGTCAATCATTGGATGAGGGAGGCTTTGTGGAACCTGCTTTAAAAAAATCTGAAAATTTTTCAAAGGTGAAAAACAATTTGAACGGAACGGAATGAAACCAGCTTTCCTTAACAACCCTTTCCCGACTGAAGGAAGGAAGCCGGGCAGCAGGTCCATGCGTGGCCTTTTGTTTACAGGACCTGTTCCCGGTTGAAACCGCCGTCATAAGCGTGTCTCGGGGGGAAAGGTCGTTTCCTTTCGCGGGGCGCCTTCTGGAGGATGCCAGGGGGTCCGTTCAAAAACATCTGCTGAAGCTGTTCAATCGCCGGTCCGGCCATTAATATTTTTTCCGGCAACCCAGACAGCCCTTGACTAAAGAGAGGACTCGCTTACACATTCATCACCAATAAAAACCAAAGCGATGGTTCTCCTGCATAGATCATGGTCTGTGGTTTTATCTCAATCATTTTTTAGAAATGCTTGCAATCTATCGAGTTTATTGGGTTATTTTGCCAGGATCGGTTGTATGCAAGTCTTTTATCAACGGATATGTACCAGCCTGTCGGCCATTTGTCGCAGTTGCCTGAACGAAATAGACGATCAAAAATCAATTACCTTGACTTTACCTTGATTTAATGTCTATTTTTTTACTGCCTACTCGGAGGCGGATCGACTGTTTACCATCTCAAAGATCAGAACGACCACTGTAAATTAACTCATACCTAAAAAGCTGTTACAGAGGGGGTGCATCATGAAAAAACCCTGTTGGCGTCTGCATGGTGATATTTTTATCGTCGTCATTCTTTTTCTGGTTCCCTTGAGCACGTATTTTTCCTTGACGCCGGCGTTTTGCGCCACTTTGCATGTTCCCGCCGAATATTCATCCATCCGGGCGGCGATGGATGGGGCGATCAACGGTGATATTATCCTGGTGGCTGATGGCATTTACACCGGACCGGACAACAAGAATCTGGATTACCAGGGGAAAGCGATTACCGTTCAGTCTGAAAGAGGCCCTGCCAATTGTATCATTGATTGTGAGGGGAGTGGCCGAGCGTTTCGTTTCGTAAAGGGGGAAGGCAAGGCCTCTGTCCTGTCGGGCTTTACGATATCCAACGGCAGAGAAGTCGCAGGCGGCGCTGTTTACATCGACGCTTACAAACGACCGGAGTCGGGTCTGTTCAATCCAATGCCGGTGATAAAAAGATGTGTCTTTAAAAACAACTCGGCGTCCGGGGGAGTCCCTGTATACAGGTCGGCGGGTGGCGCCATTTACTGCAATTATGGATCGATCACCGTCTCCGACTGCACGTTCACCAATAACCGAACAAGCTGGTTAGGGGGTGCCGTGCAGACTGATGCGGGTGCCCATCAATTCATCCGATGTCATTTCGAGGGAAATTCCGCCGACGCGGGCGGCGCCGTCTCGACTGGAGCCGCGTATGCAGGCGGAGACGCGCCGAGCTTCATCGATTGCACATTTACCCGAAACCACGCGCCAGAGGGCGGGGGCCTGTATACGACGGACTTTGCGACCGTGATCCGCAACTGCACGTTTGAATACAATACAAACGCCTCTAATGGTTTCGGAGGTGCCATCTCTTGTAGGCATTCAAAGGCAAAAATTGAAAACTGCATTATAAGAAATAACAGCGGGGGATTCTTTGCCGGCGGCATATTCATACAAACGTCCGCTCCAACGATCACAAATTCGGTTATCAGCGACAACAGGGCAACCTACGAAGGCAGCGGGATCTATATCTGGGAATCTACCCCTATCATTGTCAATTGCACCATCACACGGAATGAGATCTTTATACGCCCGGACTTTCAGTATTCACTGTCAACCTCTACTGAGAACAACAGCGGTGGTGGAATTTATTGCCTGGAATCCTCCCCGAATATCATCAACACAATTATGTGGGGTAATCTGCCGGATGAAATCTATGCGGACAGCCTGTCGTCTCCAATTGTCGATCATTCAGACGTCGGCGGAGGCTGGAACGGCAATGGCAGCGGGAACATCAATCAAGACCCGCTTTTTAAAAGCAGTGATGACTATCACCTTCGTGCCGGTTCGCCGTGCATCGACACCGGAGCGGACGTGACCTCATTATTTGAAGACATAGAAGGCGATGAGCGGCCCTATGGGTATGGATATGACATGGGATGCGATGAATGGGTATATGAAAGCGGCAGCGGTGGTCATGATCTTCCATTCGGCTGTTTTATTTCTACATTAGCCTTCGGGTCCCGATAGGCATGGATAATGAGAGTTGTTTTGATGGTTAAACTTTCTTACTGTTATCAATAAGTTTAAGCTTGATTGATTGGCTCTACCTTTCTTCTCAAAATCCTCGATTTCAACTGCAAGCCAAGTCCTGGTGTATCCGTGTATCCCTTTATGTAAAAAGGTCAGGACCATAAGACCCTGACCTTTTCGAGTTCGACTGTTTACCGTTTTTCTTATGCCGTCACATTTCTTCTTTTTCTCAAGATCACAATTGCCACACCGGCCATCAGCAGGGCAAAAATGATCATGCCCCATTCGGAAAGCGTTGGAATGGCACTGGGACTCAAACAACCCGGTTTCAATGCAATGAGAACACCCGCGCTACGATTGCCGTCCCCGTCCTCGTCTTCAATATCCGCCGTACCGTCGCCGGTGGCCCCGGTGGGCTGCTTGATCGCTATGGCGGCACCTACCGAACCGTCTTCATCAAAAGCGCAGCCATAGTCGTAAATTTCAACAAGACTCCCCGGAGATGTCGTGTTCCAGTCAGTCAATCTTTTGTTTTCTGTCACTTGCGCCAGGAAAACCACCATGGTATTATCCGCAACTGTGGTTATAGATGGTGCAATCGGCCCGCCTGAATTTTCGACCGATTGATCGCCGACGGCGTCAAAAGGGTCAGATGGGTCAACGCATCGAAAAGCGCTGATCGCCCCGATAAAAGCGTAGGTTGCAACGTCCCCATACATAACAAATGTGTAATCTGTTGGTTCCGATGCCCCCGCCCACTTCCAAAGCACCGTTCCTGTTTTACCAGACCCCATTCCTGTAGACTTAAGCACGAGCCAGCCGTCCGATTCTGGTCCTACATCCTCCGAGGAATCGTTGAAGAAATTGGCGATCAACAGGTCCCCGTCCAATGTACCTGCCGGCTTATCAATCGTCAATTGGGTAGAGTCGCTACAATTCCATGCCGATGCCACATGAGTGATAGGATCTGCGAAAGCACAGTTGGGTGTGCAAAACCCTTGAGCCGCTATAAGGCTCAAGGCAAGCAACACAACGAACAGGGGATGAAAAGACCTGACCCTGAATGTTTCTCTGTTTTCCATACCCCCTCCGGTCCACCACGATTTCTGTCTCATATCCTTTCTCCTCCCCGTTTCTTCCCCTTAACCTTACCCCCCCCATCTCCATCGGATGGCCCGGTGATCGACAACGCCTTTAGGCCGGCGAAACCTTATTTTCGAAAATACCTCCGGTTCCTCATAGCCCGCGAGCACGCTCATACCCCCTTGTTCATGGATGCATTTCCCTCCCTATGACTTCAAAATAATCCTGCAAACGATCTATACTGAAAGGCTGAAAACAATTTCCCTGACGCAGGCCTGCAAGCAAGCCAGGAAGAGCATAACCCCCCATGCAGATGCTGAAAACTTCAATAAAAAACAATACCTTTTTTTCAATAATATATAGCTGTGTGTGATGTCAAGAAGAAGTTCAAATGTCTGCTGACAAGACATAGTTCGAGACAAGCGCCATCCGTTGCTGAAGTTTCTTTTGGACACAATGAGGCCCAAACAGCCGTGTTTTTCTTTTCATCAAGTTAAGTGTAAAGATTGTGGCCGCAAGCGTTTGCTGGACTTTTCCTGTAAACACGGCCTTTTCTGTCCTTCCACCATCCGAAACAGGTTGTTTCGGTAAATGGCTATCGCATATTTCCATCGGTAATACACAAAATTTCAGCTGTTTGACTTCATTTAGTTGTAGGTGAAATGAAGGTGCATGTTCCAGTTCGCGGGCTCCTTCCAGAACCCTCATCTTCTATTCCTTCCCCCCTTACCCTTACCTGCATCGAGATCGTCGATCCAGAGCCATCCTGGGGCGACGGTGCAGCCGTCATATTTTCCCTTTTCATCCAACTTTTAAATTATCATCACTACCTGTAGGAATTTGATCGTTCGGCGCATCGTTAAAAAGGGGGTTCCTCCGGGAAGGACCCGTGATTTTCACCGGGAGCACCGAGGGGGAATCTCTTTGTTTTTCGGGTTCAAGGCGTGCAAAAGGGCGGCCCTGGGATTGCGCGTCGGGTTTGACCAATTGATCGCATTTTGCCAGCAACTGTGGACATTTTCTATCCTAAGGCACCCTCCACCTGGGAGGCCCTCCAGGAATGGGGATGTTACCACTATGTTAGCACTGACAAAAAAAAGAGGGCCACGGTGTTCCCGTAACCCTCTGATTTTACTTGGTAGGCGATCCGGGATTCGAACCCGGGGCCTTTGGCTCCGGAGGCCAACGCTCTATCCATCTGAGCTAATCGCCCGTTTTTTCAACGGTCGGGACAGGATGCCCCGTCCTGAATTTTTCTTCATACCCCATGTCGGGGGAATATTCAACGACTTTCCTTCTCCTTTGCTGAAAAACGCTCCGGGATGGACAGGTCCTTCAGGATCCGGATAATGTGGTCGCTCCGGTTCATGCTGTAATAGTGGATTCCCGGGATCTCGTTGGCCAGGAGGTCGTCGGTCTGCAGGAGGGCGTACTCGATGCCGTATTTTTCCACTTCTTCCGGTTTGTCGCTCACTCGGTCGAGTTTCTCGAAGAGCCGTGCCGGCATTTCGGCGCCGCACAGGGTCGCCATCCGGGCGATCTGTTTGAAGTTGAAGATGGGGAAGACCCCGGGGATCAGGGGAACGCCGATCCCTTCCCGGAGGGCCCTTTCCCGGAATTCGTAATAATGGTCGTTGATGAAGAAGAGCTGGGTGATGACGAAATCCGCGCCGGCGTCCACTTTCCGTTTCAGGTTGACGAGATCCTTCTCCAGGCTCGGCGCCTCGGGGTGCCCCTCGGGATAACCGGCGACGCCGATGCAGAACTGTTTCAGTTCCCGGATGAACGCGACCAGCTCGTTGGCGTAGCCGAACCCGCCCTCGGGTCGGACAAACAGTTCCTCCCCCTTCGGGGGGTCCCCCCGGAGGGCCAGGATGTTTTCGATGCCCCGGTCCGCCAGTTCACCGAGAATCTGGTGGATGTCGTTTCTCGTCGATTCCACGCAGGTGAGGTGGGCCAGGACTTCCTGGTTCATGGTGTTCCTGATGTGATCGGAGATCTCCACGGTCTTGTGCCGCGTGCTTCCCCCGGCCCCGTAGGTCACGGAGATGAAGTGGGGGCGGTAAGGAAGGAGCTCCCCCACGGCCTTGTAAAGCTCGTCGAGATTCCCTTCCCGCTTCGGCGGGAAGATTTCAAAGGAGAGGGAGAATTCGTTTTTCCGGAGAAGTTCCCGTATTTTCATTTCCTTTTCCTGCAGGGGCTGTTCATGGCCGGTAAAAATGGCATTTCACCGTCCGATTGTCAATCCTTTTTCTTTCAGGGGGTTGCATCGGCAAAGTGAAGCTGGTATTTTACGGCCATGGAACAGGACGGGGGGGCCATGGCGCCGTTACGCTCCACATCATTCTTTTTCGGGGTTCTCGTTTCCTTTTTTCTGTTTCTGTGCCCGTTTGCATCCTCTCACGGGGCGGAAATCCTGGCGGTGCGCCATTGGACGGCCCCGGAATACACCCGCGTCGTCATCGACACGGACGAGGAAATCCCCTACACCTTCGACGAATCCCCGGGAAGCCTCTCCATGAGGCTTAAGGGCGTAGTCCTGCCCGGCGACATTCCCCGGAGCGTCTTTCCGACGGGCCCGGCGGTCGGGGAGGTGTCTCTATGGGAGGACGGGACGAAGGGCGTGGCGGTGCATATCGAAACATCCCCGGGAACGAAAAGCCGGATTTTCAAGCTCCGGAAGGTGCTCGACCTGCCATACCGGATCGTGGTCGATGTGTCCCGCCCCGATGTTGAAAAAAAAGAGGAGGAAATCCGGGAGAAAGTCCGCCTGGAGGAGAAGAAGCCGGTCATCGTCATCGATCCCGGCCACGGCGGCGAGGACCCCGGCGCCGTGGGGCGTTACGGAACATACGAGAAAAACGTCGTCCTCGCCGTGTCCCGGTATCTCCGGGACATCCTGAAGGAGAGAGGCTACGACGCCTTTCTCACCCGGGACGGGGATTATTACGTTCCCTTCAGTCAGCGCCTCAAGATCGCCCGGGACTACGGCGCGGACCTTTTCATGAGCGTTCATGCCGACGCCTCCCGGTCCCGCCGGGCCCGGGGCGGGTCCGTGTACTGCCTTTCCACCCGCGGGGCCAGCAGCGAGACGGCCCGCCTCCTGGCGGACAGCCAGAACCTGTCCGACGTCATCGCCGGGTTCAGCGACGAGCAGGGGAACGGGGAGTCGGATCCCATCACCCTGAGCATGGTTCTCACGGAAAACGGGAACCGTTCCCGGGATCTCGGGGCGGTGATCCTGGAGGAAATGGGAAAGGGGCATCACGTCAAGTTCGAGAAGGTCCAGGAGGCCCCCTTCCGGGTTCTCAAGCTGCCCGACATCCCCTCCGTTCTCGTGGAGACGGCCTTCATCTCCAACCCCTCGGAAGAGAAGCTCCTGAGAAAGCGGGCCTTCCAGAAGCAGATGGCGGAAACCCTGGCGTCAGCCGTCGCGGCCTACGTTCCCGTTCCCGGCACGCCTGTTTTCGTGAGGGAGGAGACCCCCGTCCGGCTCGTGGAACCCCCCGTCGTGACGGCAAAGAAGGAAGAGCCGCCGCCGGAGGCCTACACGGTGAGAAAAGGGGACTGCCTCACCGACATCGCCAAGCGGTACGGTCTCACCGTGTCGGAGCTGCTTCGGATCAACCGGCTAAGAAACAAAAACCGGATCCTGGTGGGGCAGGAACTCCGCATCGTGGAAAAGGAACCCCAGCCCCCCGGCCCCGTTTTCTCCTACGTTGTTCAGCGGGGAGACACGCTTGACGGGATTGCCCGGCGCTTCGGGATACCGGCGACGGATGTCATGGAGCGGAACCATCTCCGGACGAAGAACCTGATCTTCGCGGGCCAGACCCTGGAGATCCCCGGCGCCGGGGCTGAGAAGGAAGTGCCGCCGGAAAGGCCGCTGAATTACGTCGTGTGGCGGGGGGACACGCTGGACCGGATCGCCCGGCGCTTCGGGGTGTCCGTGGCGGCCGTGATGGAACGGAACCATCTCCGGTCGAAGAACCTCATCTTCGTCGGCCAGACCCTGGAGATCCCCGGCGTGACGGAGGAGGGGGAAGCGGAGAGGCCGTCGCGTTACGTGGTTCAGAGAGGGGACACGCTGGACCGGGTCGCCCGGTGGTTTGACGTTTCCGCGGAAAGCCTCATGGCGCAAAACGGGCTCAAGTCGAAGAACCGGATTTACGTCGGCCAGACCCTGAAGATCCCCGACACGGCCAACGGTGAGGATGAAAAGCCGTCCAGCTACGTGGTTCAGCGGGGGGACACGCTGGAAGGGATCGCCCGGCGCTTCGAGGTGACGGAGGCCGTCCTCATAGAACAAAACGGGCTGAAGTCGAAAAACCGGATCTACGTCGGCCAGACCCTGAAGATCACAGAAACGGCGGACGGTGAGGATGAGGAGTCGAAAAAGCCGTCCAGCTACGTGGTTCAGCGGGGGGACACGCTGGAGGGAATCGCCCGGCGCTTCGAGGTGCCGGAGGCGGTCCTCGCAGAGCAAAACGGGCTGAAGTCTAAGAACCGGATTTACGTGGGCCAGACCCTGAAGATCACCGAAACAGCGGACGGGGAAGGCGGGAAACCGGGGAAGCCGTCGAGCTACGTGGTGAAGCGGGGGGACACGCTCGACCGCATCGCCCGGGAGTACGACGTCACGGTGGAATCCCTCCTGTCCCTGAACGGCCTCCGCTCCCGGAACCGGATCTACGTGAACCAGAAGCTCCGGATTCCCTGAAGAATCCTCAGAGCATCCGCCGGATCTCCCCGAGCCGTTCCAGAAGCCTTTTTTTCGATACAGGAACGGCGGTTTTCAGCTCGGGGGCGAAAACGGAAATCCGGTACTCCTCCAGGAGCCAGGAGAACGCTTCCAGGGCCTGCCTCTTTTCCCCGGAACTTCCCGCCGAAAGGTCCCGGAGTGCTTCCTCGTACTGGCTTCGCAGGTCATCAGCCTCCCGGGCCTTCATCCCGTCCTTCTCCAGGTGGTGGATCCCCCGCTCGGCCCGGATGACGATGGCCTTGAGGTATCTTGACAGGCGGGCCGCCCGCTCGTCATTGTACAGGAAGACGAAATCCTCCGGGACGAGCCGGTCCATGTCCCGGCGCAGGCCGCCGAGGAATTCGAGGAGCCTTTTCCGGCCCGCGCCGGCTTTTTCCATTTCCAAGAGCCGCTCCCGCGTCGCGGCGTAATCCCTCAGGATGCCCAGGGTCCGGTCGAAGAGAGCGTTTCCGTGGCTGAGGATGCGCGGCCGGGACTCGGCGGCATATTCCTGGAATTCCTTTTCCTTCCGAATGTCCCGCTGGAAGAGGTCCTCCAGGACCTTCCGGTAGAGCCGCTCCTCCAGTTTCCGGCCCCCCCGAAATAGAGTCCCCAGGTCTTTCCGTTCTCACCGAAGGCGAGGGATTTTTTCAGGGCTTTCAATTCCCTGGAAAAGAGGCGCTCGTAAAGGGCCAGGACGCCGTTTTTGTGGGATTCAGAGGCCTCCCGGCCGTCGCGGAAGAGTCTCAGGCAAACGGCGTTCCCCTCGACGGAAAGCCCGGGGTAGGCCTCGTCCCGAAGCCCCCCGGGAATCGGAATCTCGATGGATTCGGGCAGGTCCCCGAAATCCCACCGGTCGATGTTCTCCCGCTCCCAGACTTTCCGAGCCTTCCGAACGGCCGCCGAGTCGCCGGGAGCGGCCAGATCGATGGTGAGTTCGCCCGGGTCCCGGCCCGACCGGATCTCCTTCCCCTTTTCGTCGACGATGGAAAAGCGCATTTTCAGGTGGTCCGGCAGGGCCTCCACGGGCCAGGCCGTTCCGGGAATGTCCACGCCGTAGCGCTCGTGGATGAAGGCTCCCAGGGCGGTGAGGAAGTTTTCCCCCTTCTTTTCTGTCAGTTCGCGGAAAACGGTTTCCACGACGTCGGAAACCGGGAAGAGCCGTTTCCGGTAAGCCTTGGGCAGGCCCTTGAGGAGAAAGGCGATTTTCTCCCGCCGATACCCGGGGACGAGCCAGTCCCCCCGGTCCAGCGGGAGCGTCGAGGACAGGCTCGCGGGAAGGGTGACGGTGACGCCGTCGGCGGTGTCGCCGGGCAGGAACCGGTAGGTGAGGGGAAGGGCGCCGCCGCCCAGGGTGATTTCCCCGGGAAAGGGTGAAAGATCCGCTTCTTCGTAGATCCGGAGGGCCTCCTCCCGGGGGATCCGAAGAAAGCCGTCGCCTCCGGCGGCGCGGATCTTCTTTCCCAGGGTCCGGGTGTCGAAGACGTCGGGCAGGCGCTCCCGGTAAAAGGGCAGGAGAAGGTCCTCCTCGATGAGAAAATCGCGCCGCCGGAGCCGGTTCTCGATTTCCCGGATCTCATCGGCGATCTTCCCGTTGTGCTTCAGGAAGGGCCAGGTTCTTTTCATCCGGCCCTCCAGGAGGGCGCCCCGGATGAAGATGTCCCGGGCCTCCCGGGGGCGGATCGGGCCGAAGGACACGGTCCGGCCGGGGACGAGGGGAAGGCCGAGGAAGGTGACCTGCTCCGTGGCCATGACGGCCTCCCGGGTTTCGTCCCAGTAAGGGGCGCTGTAAGTGGAGCGGCAGAGGTGCCCCCCGATGTCCTCGATCCAGTCGGCCTGGACGGCCGCCACGGTCCGGGCAAAGGGACGGGTCGTCTCGACGATTTCCGCGGAGAGGATCCAGTTCCCGCCCCGGTTGAACAGGCCCGAGCCGGGAAAAATCACCACATCGCCCCCCCGGGCCTTCCGGTAGACGTTCTTTTCTTTTTTCAAGGCCACGTGGGAGAGAAATCCCCCGAGGAGGGACCGGTGGATGCCCCGGTACAGGGCCTCCCCTTCCAGGCGGTCCGCGCTTCCGCCCAGGCCTTCCTCTTTCAGGATTTCCGACAGTTCCCGGTGGATGTCCCGCCACTCCCGCATGCGGACGTAGGACAGGAACCGGTCCCGGCAGAATTTCCGCATCCGGTTCTGGGTTTTCAGATCCTTCCAGGTGTTTTCGTAGGCCTGCCAGATGTTAAGGAGGGCGATGAAATCGGAAGAGGGGTTCTGGAAGGCCCGGTGAAGCCGGTCCGCCTCCTCTGCCCGGTCGGGGGGGCGTTCCCGGGGGTCCTGGGCACTGAGTGCCGCCGCGATGACGAGGACTTCCCGCAGGCATTTCTCTTTTTCAGCTTCCAGGAGGATCCGGGACACCCGGGGGTCGATGGGCAGGCGGGCCATGAGGCGGCCCTGCCCGGTGAGGCGGAGGGCCGGCCCCTTTTCCCCGTCCGGGCCCGTCTTCTCGACGGCCCCCAGCTCCTGGAGGAGGTCGATGCCGTCCTTGATCAGCCGGGGGTTCGGCGGGTCCACGAAGGGGAAGCCGCCCACGTCGTCGATCTTCAGGGAGAGCATCCGCAGGATGACCTCGGCCAGGTCGGAACGGAGGATTTCCGGGGTGGTGAAAAGGGGGCGCTCGCCGTAGTTTTCCGCATCGTAAAGGCGGATGCACACGCCGTCCCGGACCCGGCCGCAGCGCCCCATCCGCTGGTCGGCGCTGCTTCTCGAAACGGGGCGGATGGGGAGGCTTTTCGTCCGCGTCCGCGGGTTGTACTGGGAAATCCGTGCGAGCCCCGTGTCGACGACGTAACGGATGTTCGGGATGGTGATCGATGTCTCGGCGATGTTGGTGGCCACGATGATCTTCCGTCCCGGGAAGGCGCCGAAGACTTTCCGCTGGTCCGCCGCGGGGAGACGGGCGAAAAGGGGAAGGACGGCGGTGCCCCGTTCCTCCCCGTCCACGAGAAGGCCGCAGGTCTCCCGGACGTCCTCTTCCGTGGGCATGAAAACGAGGATGTCGCCCTCCCCGTCCCTCCGGGACGTGATGTCCCGGACGGCGGAGACGGCGGCGTCGATGTAGGTTTCCTCGCCCCGGTCCTCCCGGTCCCGATCCAGGGGGCGGTACAGGAGTTTGACGGGATAGGTCCGGCCGGTGACCTCGATGACGGGGGCGCCGGAAAAGGCCCGGGAGAACTTCTCCGTGTCGATGGTTGCGGACGAGATGATGACCTTGAGGTCCTTGCGGACGGCCAGTATTTTTTTGAGCATGCCCAGGATGAAGTCGATGTTCACGGTCCGCTCGTGGGCCTCGTCCACGATGAGGGTGTCGTACTGGTAAAGGAGGGGGTCCGCCTGGGTTTCCATGAGGAGGATGCCGTCGGTCATGAACTTGATGTAGTTTTCCCGGCGGCTCCGGTTTTCGAAGCGGATCTTGTATCCCACGGACCGTCCCGGCGCCTCGCCGAGTTCCTCCGCCACCCGGGCGGCCACCGTCACGGCGGCGATCCGCCGGGGCTGGGTGCACCCGATGAGGCCGTTCATGCCCCGGCCCGCCTCGAGGCACATCTTGGGAAGCTGGGTTGTCTTTCCCGACCCCGTTTCTCCCGTCACGACGATGACCGGGTGCCGGCGCAGGGCCTCGACGATGTCGTCCCGCCATTCCGTGATGGGAAGATTGCCGGGGTAGGAGACGGCGGGCATCCCCTCCCGGCGCAGAGAACGGGCCCGGATGGAGCGGTCCAGCCGTTCCCGGAGCTTTTCGAGGCGGAGGACGCCGACCCCGTCCAGGGGGAACCCCCCGGTTTTTCTCTTGAACCGTTCCAGGGTCCTTTTCAGCGGCCCCCGGTCCCGGGGGAAGGCGTCCGCCAGGTCCCTGTCGAAGGACCGGCAGAACCGGTTGAATGCCTGTTTTTCCATGGTTGACGATGCCGCTTTCACGTCCGGCCGCCGTGAAGGGCAACCGGGCCTGTGGGGTTCGATCCCCCTGCATATAGTGCAACCTTTCGGCCCTGTCAATGTGACGGGGCGGCCCTTCGGGGGGCAAAAGTCCATTGATTTTGAGAAAACCCCTGTGCTATATCGCAGACAAGCATGATAAAAAAGTGGTGATGTTTCAATTCCCGCAGGGGCGCGGCGGGGTGTCGCGAAAAGCGGCGCCCGGCGCTTTTTACCCGAGGGGAAGGGTGCGGGGCATTTCCAGGGAGGGAGGAGCGATGTACGTCGGAAGAAGAATGACACGGAACCTCATAACCGTGACGGGGGACACGAACATCCTCAAGGTGAAGAACCTTCTCAAGCAGTATAGCATTGACCAGGTTCCCGTGGTGGAGGGCACGCGGATCGTGGGCATCATCACCGACAAGGACATCCGGCGGTTTTCCGCCTCCCCCGCCAGCACCCTCTCTGTTCACGAGCTGAACTACCTCCTCTCGGAAATGAGGGCGGAAGAGATCATGACCAAGAAGGTTTTCACGGTGACCCCGGGGACCCCCATCGAGGAGGCGGCGAAGCTCATCAACGAAAAAAGGGTGAACAGCCTTCCCGTCGTCACGGGGGACGAGCTGGTGGGCATCATCACGACCTGCGATCTTCTCAACGTCCTTCTCGAGTTTCTCGGTGTCGGTCTTCCCAGCCGCCGCTTCGAGGTGACCTTCCCGAACAGGAAGGGGGAAATCGCCCGGATCGCGTCCATGATCAATGATTTCGGCCTCGCCATCGTTTCCATGATAACGGCCGCCGTCCGGGAAGGGAGCCCCAACCGGACCGCCATCCTCCGGCTGGAAGGCCCGGACCCCTCGGCCCTCATCGAGGCCCTGAAGGATGCCGGTTACCAGGTGGCGGCCGAGTACCAGGGCCGCGCGAAGAATCCCTGACCTGTCTTTCGCCGTCTTTCCTGAAAACCCCCGGGCGGGCCATGCCCGGGGGATCGACCCAAAGCGGTTCAGCATGGCCTATGCCCTCGTCGGCAGCATGGTGGTCGGTTTTTCCGGGGCCGTCTTTTCCCCGTGCGTCACGCCGGGGTGGGGGCATCCCCAGGGGGCGGAAGGAACGGGGCCCCCTGTTGCCTCATGAACCGATGTTACCGGAAGCCGGGATGAGGCAGGGATCGTTCCTGTTTCAATCGTTGACAGAAGACGGGCCGTGGGATATGATCCATTTCCTTTCCCGGCTCTTTCACCTTCGGACTTGATTTTTTGGTGAAAGTGTTGTAGGGATTGCGACTGTTTTTCAAATCCAAAACTCCTTGCCCGGACGATTGAGCCGGGCTGTAGAGCCGAGAGGAGGTAATCCATTGAGAAGATACGAAACCGTTTTTATTTCCGTGACCGATCTTCCGCCGGAAGAGCTTCAGGAAATCATGGAAAAGTGCGCCCAGGTCATCGCGGCCCGCAAGGGGATCATGATCCGCCGCGAGAGCTGGGGGAAGAGAAAGCTCGCCTACCCTATCGAGAAACAGAAGTTCGGTGTTTACTCCCTCTTTGAATTTGCTTCCGAGCACGGTGCGCTGGGCGACCTGGACAGGGTGTTCCGTTTCGACGACCGGATCCTGCGGTATCAGACGGTGAAAATCGCCGACGAGGTCGATCTGGCGGCCCTTGAAAAAGAGCTCGAGGAAGCCCGCAAGAAGGTGGAAGCGGCGGAATCCCCGGTTCCGGCAGAGGAAGGGGATACGGAAACAGGGGAACCGAAGCCGGAAGAGAAGGCGGAACCCGAGAGCGAGGCGGGGGAATCCCCGGAAAAAGAAACGGAGGGCTGATCCATGGAAAGCAAATCGAGACCGAAAACGATGCAGGGGAGACCCGGTACACGGTCTTCGAGGGGACCCGGCGGCCGTCCGGACCGCAAGTTTTACCCGAGGAGGCGGGTCTGCCGTTTCTGCGTTGATTCCACCGTGAAAATGGACTACAAGAAACCGGAAATCCTGAGGACCTATCTCTCGGAAAAAGGAAAAATCATTCCCCGGAGGATTTCAGGCAACTGCGCCAAGCATCAGCGGGAAATCGCCAGGGAAATCAAGCGGGCCAGGAATATCGCGCTCTTGCCCTTTGCCGTCCTCGAGGGTTGAGCGATGACGCCGGCGGGCGCGCGGGCTGGGATCGGATATTGGAAGGGAGAGTGACGGGAATCTTCAGCAGGGAAGTCCTCCTTGGTGTGGCCCTTTCCGTCATGACGTTCCTGACAGCCTCGACGCTGTCCGTTCTGAGCACCCTGGGCGCCCTGTTTGCCCCCCTTCCCATCCTGTATTACGCCCTCCACTACGGCAGGGGCACGGGCCTTGCCATCCTCGTTCTGTCTCTCGGGGTAACGGGCGGCGTCCTCTATCTCGCGGGGGGGTATTCCGCCTGGTACCATCTTTTTTACCTGGGGTTTCTCGGTGTCCTCCTGGCGGACGTCCTGCAGAGGGGGTTGCCCATCGAGAAAACGGTAATCGGGACGACCCTCCTCTTTCTCGGGCTGGGAGGGCTCGTTCTCGTCACTTACAGCCTGTTCGCCGGAACGGGCCCTCTCCAGGTGGTCCGCGAGTACATTCAGGTGACGCTTCGGGACGGGCTGGATCTTTACATTCAGATGGAGGGTGCCACGGGGAAGGCAGACGAGTTCCGCGACCGCATGGATGAAATAGGGGCCGTCCTGTTACACCTTCTTCCGGCCCTGGTCTTTGTGGGAACCGCCTTCACCGTGTTTTTGAACCTCCAGGCGGGTCAGTTCTTTTCCCGGCGAAACGGCAGGCCCTATCCGGTCTTCGAGGACCTGTCACGGTGGCGGCTGCCGGACCCCCTCGTCTGGGTCCTCATCCTCGGGGGAGGCGCTCTTCTGGTTCCCGTGGAGTCCCTTCGGTGGATCGGAATAAACCTGCTTATTGTTTTTTTCTTCTTCTATCTGTTCCAGGGACTTGCCATCGTGTCCTTTTTTTTCGGGAAGTGGAATGTCCCGCTCTTTTTTAGAATGATGGGATACATGCTCGTTTTCATTCACCACGTTCCGCTTTTCGCGGTCGGTTTTTTAGGGGTCGCCGACGTGTGGGCGGATTTTCGGAAAGTACAGAAAAAGCCGGCCCCGCCGTCCTGATTCCGGACACAGGGTTCGATTTCAGAGATCGTCAAGGAGGTCTTGCAATGGAAGTCATTCTGAAGGAAAATGTAGAGTCTCTCGGTAAAATCGGGGACGTCATCCGTGTCAAAACAGGCTTTGCCCGCAACTACCTCATCCCCAGGGGGCTCGCCGTCGAAGCGGACAGCCGGAACGTGGAACTCCTGAAAGCGCAGCGCGATTCCGTCCGGAAAAAAGCGGAGAAGAGGAGAAAGGAAGCGGAGGGAATAAAGGGCGTCATCGAGAGCGCCGTCTGCCGGATCCAGGCCCGGGCGGGAGAGCAGGGGAAGCTTTTCGGTTCCGTCACCGGCCGGGATATCGAGGAAAACATGAAGGCCCAGGGGATCGCCGTCGACCGGAAGACCATCCATTTCGAGGAAGCGATAAAAAGCGTCGGTGAATTCACCGTGGACGTGAAACTCCCGTCGGCCGTCACGGCCAGGCTGAAGGTGATCGTCGTTGCCGAAGAATAGAGACAGCGATCTTTCCTCCCACCGCGTTCCCCCTCAGAACCTGGACGCGGAGCGGTCCGTCCTGGGCGGGATGCTCCTGGACAACCAGGCCATCCACCAGGTTCTCGAGATCCTGAACGGGGAAGACTTCTACAGCGACGGCCACCGGAAAATCTTCCAGTCCATCGTCGATCTCTCCGAGAAGAACGAACCGGCGGACCTGATCACCCTGTCCAGCCTTCTCAAGGACAAGAACCAGCTCGAGGCCGTCGGCGGCGCGGCCGGCCTCGGGGACCTGGTGGACGGGGTGCCGTCGGCGGCGAATATCGCTTATTATGCCAAGATCGTTAAAGAAAAATCCGTTTTGAGAAAGCTCATCACGGCCACTACGGGCATTCTCTCGAAGACCTACGAGTCGGCCACGGACATCGACGACATCCTCGACGAGGCGGAACACGCCATTTTCCAGATTTCGGAGAACAAGATCCGCCAGACCTTTTCCCCGATCCGGGAGATCATCAAGGACAGCTTTCGGACCATCGAGAGGCTTTTCGAAAAGAAGTCCCTCATCACGGGTGTGCCCACCGGTTTCGAGGAGCTGGACCGCCTGACCTCGGGGTTTCAGCGCTCCGAGCTCATCATCATCGCCGGCCGCCCCAGCATGGGGAAGACGGCCTTCGCCCTCAACGTGGCCCAGAACGCCGCCATCGAGATGGACCTCCCCGTGGCGATATTTTCCCTCGAAATGTCCAAGGAACAGCTCGCCATGCGGCTTCTTTCGGCGGAAGCGCGGGTGGACTCCCAGCGTCTCCGCAAGGGGTTTCTCGGGGAAGCGGATTGGCCGAAACTCACCACCGCCGCGGGGACCCTTTCGGAGGCCCGCCTCTTCATCGACGACACGGCCTCCATCTCGGTCCTGGAAATGAAGGCCAAGGCGAGAAGGCTCAAGGCCGAGCGGGGGCTCGGCCTGGTCATCCTGGACTATCTCCAGCTCATGAAGGGCCGGGATAACAGCCCGTCCCGGGAGCAGGAGATTTCCGAGATCAGCCGTTCCCTCAAGTCCCTGGCCAAGGAGCTCAATGTTCCCGTCGTCGCCCTGTCCCAGCTGAACCGCCAGGTGGAGGCCCGGTCCGACCGGCGGCCCCAGATGGCGGACCTGCGGGAATCCGGGGCCATCGAGCAGGACGCCGACGTCATCCTCTTCGTCTACCGTGACGAGCTGTACAACCGGTCGGAAGACAACCCGGAGAAGGGGATCGCGGAGATCATCATCGGCAAGCAGAGAAACGGCCCCACGGGAAAAGTCAAGCTGGCCTTTTTGAAGGAATTCACCCGGTTCGAAAACCTGGCGTCAATCCGGGAAGCCTACTGAAGGGTTTCCGGGGAGGACTCGGGCCCGAAATAGGGGAGGGCCTTCCGGAGCTTTTTCAGGGCTTCCTGCTCGATCTGCCGGGCCCTTTCCCGGGTGATCTTGAACCGGTCCCCGATCTGCTGAAGCGTTTCCGGCGCGTCCGACATGATCCGGTTTCTCACGATGTAGTTTTCCCGCTCGTTCAAGCGGGCCAGGGCCCCGGCGATGTCCCGGCGGACGAGGGACTTTTCCTCCTTCCGGATCAGGGTGTCCTCCTGGCTTTCCCCCTCGTAGACGAGCTGGTCCAGGTAGGTCGTTTCCCCCTCGTCGTTCATGGTCACGTCCAGGGAAAGGTCCCGCCCGGACAGCCGGCGGTCCATCTCCTCGATTTCCTTTTCCTTGACATTCAGAAGATCGGCCACCTCCTTGAGATCGGGGTTCTTCTGGGAGAGCGCCTGGAGCCTGTTCTTCACCTGGTTCAGCTTGAAAAAGAGTTTTCTCTGGGCCTGGGTCGTCCCGATCTTGACGATGCTCCAGGAGCGGATGATGAAGTTCTGGATGTAGGCCCGGATCCACCACACGGCATAGGAGATGAGGCGGAACCCCTTGTAGGGGTCGAATTTCTTGACGGCGTGCATGAGCCCGATGTTTCCCTCCTGGATGAGGTCCACCAGCTTGATGCCGTAATTGTTGTACTCGTAAGCGATCTTGACGACAAATCGAAGGTTGGACGTGACCAGCTTTTCCGCCGCCTTCAGGTCCTTTTGCTTCTTGAACCGGACGGCCAGCTTGAACTCCTCGTCCGCCGTGAGGATGGGAAACCGATTTATTTCGGCGATGTAAAGATCCAGAACATCCGTTACGGCCGGCAGATTCATTGAGACACCTTCCTTTTGAAAAATCAGCTTTTAAGTATAAACGGAACGGGCACGGCCGTCAAGGACGGCCGGTTCATCCCATGAAAGGACCCTGTTTTCGAACCTTCCAGGCCGCCCGGTGACGGCTCCCCCCGACGGGCGGCCGTTCCCGAAGGCCCCCTGTCGCGACAGGTCTTGACAGGGTTCTGTCCGGTGCTTAATATTAAACCAGAAAACGGAAAACATTTTCGATTCTTACGCAGTCCGGGACGGACGAATTCCGGTTATTCAAAAAACCGGCCTGTTTCGGGAGGCTTCGCGGGAAACGGGAGGCCGGCTTTTGTGCAGGCCTGTCGCGAATCCATGAGGACCCGGTCGGGGTCCCTTTAAAGACACCATGAAGAGGAGGCCATGGAATCGATCAAGATCAACAAGATGATTATGAGTTTCGCCTGTCAGTTCGCCGATGAAATCAAGGCCCGGGCGATCCTTCTGTCGAGCGACGTGGCCCATGAGATGTCCGACATGGTTCTGTGCGACTGCTGCGAGATCGTCGTCATCGTCCGGGGCAGCCAGGAAATCCCGAAAAATCTCGGTCATATCTCCAAGGTGATCCGGATTCCCGACGTCCAGGTCACCCGGATGAGCCAGATCAAGATCGCCGTCACGAAAGGAATTTCCGCGGGCCTCTTCGACAAGGGGGACCGGCTTCTGTGCCTCACGGGAGTCCCAAAGTTCGGTTACGTGGACAACGTGTTCGTTCTCGACGTGGGGAAGGAATTCGAGATCCTCACGTCCCCGGACGTTCTGGACATTCCCTCGATCGTCAACCCCGAGGTGTTCGAGGCCGTCCTCAACATCGCCCTGGAACTGGCCGCCCAGGGGCGGGAAGGGCGGTCCGTGGGAACCATTTTTGTTCTCGGCGACCACGAGAAGGTCCTGGCCGTTTCGAGACAGATGATTATCAACCCCTTCCAGGGATACAGGGAAGAGGACCGGAATATCCTCGACCCCGCTCTCCGGGAAACGATCAAGGAATTTTCCGCCATCGACGGGGCCTTCATCATCCGGGACGACGGCGTCCTGCTCACCGCCGGAAGGCACTTGAGCGCCGCCCTGGAGAGCCGGGATTTCCCCAAGGGCCTGGGAAGCCGGCACATCGCCGCCGCGGGCATCACCGGTGTGACGAAAGCCATCGCCATCGTCGTTTCCGAGTCCACGGGAACGGTGAGAGTGTTCAAAGGCGGGAAAATATTCGTTGAAATTGAAAAAGCCGTGGAGTGACGGTTTTCTGAAAGGATACAAGGAGGAACAATGCGTTTCGACAAATTGACGCTGAAACTGCAGGAGGCTTTCCGGGACGCCGAGGGGCTGAGCGACCGGAACCAGCACCAGGCCGTCGACCTGGAGCACCTGCTTCTCGCCCTGATCCGCCAGCCCGAAGGCGTGATCACGGACATTCTTGAAAAGCTGGGGGCCGACCCCCGCAAGGTGGAGCAGGACCTGGAGCGGGCTCTCCAGGGTCTGCCCCGGGTTTCCGGAGGCGGGGCCGCCCAGAAATATATCTCTCCCCGGCTGAAGAACGTCATGGACCGGGCCTTCGAGGAGGCGGCCCGTCTCACCGACGAGTATGTGAGCGTGGAGCATGTACTTCTCGCCGCCTCGGAGGACAAGGAAGGCCAGGCGGGGAAGATTCTCCAGAAGGCGGGCGTCACGAAAGACCGGATTTTTCGCATTCTCGTGGAGATCCGGGGCGACCAGAGAATCACCGACCCGAACCCGGAGGAGAAATACCAGGCCCTGAAGCGTTATGCCCGGGACCTCAACGAGCTGGCCCGGAAGGGGAGCTTCGACCCCGTCATCGGCCGCCACGACGAGATCCGGCGGGTGATGCAGGTTCTCTCCCGGAGGACGAAGAACAACCCCGTTCTCATCGGGGAGCCCGGCGTCGGGAAGACGGCCATCGTGGAAGGGCTGGCCCAGCGGATCGTCAACGGCGACGTCCCGGAGAGCCTGAAAAGAAAGCGGGTGGTGGCCCTCGACATGGGGGCCCTCATTGCCGGGGCCAAGTACCGGGGGGAATTCGAAGACCGCCTGAAGGCCGTTCTCAAGGAAGTGACGGCCGCCCAGGGGGAGATCATCCTTTTCATCGACGAGCTTCACACGGTTGTCGGCGCCGGGGCGGCGGAAGGGTCCATGGACGCCTCCAACATGCTGAAGCCCGCCCTGGCCCGGGGTGAGCTCCGCTGCGTCGGGGCGACAACGCTGAACGAATACCGGAAGTACATCGAGAAGGACGCCGCCCTGGAGCGGCGGTTCCAGCCGGTCCTCGTGAAGGAACCGACGGTGGAGGACACCATCGGGATTCTCCGGGGGCTCAAGGAGCGCTACGAGGTCCATCACGGCGTCCGGATCAAGGACGGGGCTCTCATTGCCGCGGCGACCCTCTCCCACCGCTACATCGCCGACCGGTTTCTCCCCGACAAGGCCGTGGATCTCGTTGACGAGGCGGCCTCCAGGCTGCGCATCGAACTGGACAGCCTGCCCTCGGAGATCGACGAGGTGGAGCGGCGGATCGTTCAGCTCCAGATCGAGCGGGAGTCCCTGCGCCGGGAGGCGGACCGCAACTCGAAGGAACGGCTGACCAAGCTGGAAAAGGACCTGGAAGAGCTCCAAGGCCGGGCGGCGGAAATGAAAAACCACTGGAACCGGGAAAAGGAGGTCATCCGGGAGATCCAGGCGGCGAAGGAGAAGATCGAGGAACTCAAAACGGAGGAACAGAACGCCCAGCGGGAAGGCAACCTGGCCAGGGCCGCCGAGATCCGCTACGGCAGGATGGTGGAGCTTAACCGGGGGCTGGAGGAAAAGTACCGCCACCTGGAAGAGATTCACACGGACAGGAAGATGCTGAAGGAAGAGGTGGACGAGGAGGACGTGGCGGAAGTCGTCGCCAGCTGGACGGGGATTCCCGTGTCCCGGATGATGGAGACGGAGGTGGAAAAGCTGATCCACATGGAAGACCGTCTCCGGAAGCGGGTCATCGGCCAGGACGAGGCCATCCGGTCGGTGTCCAACGCCTTGAGGCGGGCCCGCTCCGGTCTCCAGGACCCCAACCGGCCCATCGGGTCGTTCATTTTCATGGGGCCTACCGGCGTGGGGAAAACGGAGCTCGCCAAGGCCCTGGCGGAATTCATGTTCGACAACGAGCAGGCCATGGTGCGCGTCGACATGTCCGAGTTCATGGAAAAACACTCCGTTTCCAGGCTCATCGGGGCCCCTCCCGGCTACGTGGGCTACGAGGAAGGGGGCTACCTCACGGAAGCGGTCCGGCGGCGTCCCTACGCGGTCATTCTCTTCGACGAGATCGAGAAGGCCCACCCGGACGTTTTCAACGTCCTTCTCCAGATTCTCGACGACGGCCGGCTCACCGACGGCCACGGCCGGACGGTGGACTTCAAGAACACCATCGCCATCATGACGTCCAACGTGGGGAGCCACTGGATCCAGGACCTCTCCCTGACGGAGGAGGAGCGGAAAGAACGGACCTTCGAGGCCCTCCGGGCGACCTTCAAGCCCGAGTTCCTCAACCGGATCGACGAGATCATCACGTTTCGGGCCCTCACCGTGGAGGACATCGACAGGATCGTGGACATCCAGATGGGGTATCTCCGCAAGCGGCTCGCCGACCGGCGGCTTTCCATCGAGCTCACCGAGGGGGCCAAAGAATATCTTGCCAGGGAAGGCTTCAGTCCGGTATACGGGGCGAGGCCGCTCAGGCGTTCCATCCAGAAGTACCTGGAAAACGAGCTGGCCCTTCGGATTCTCGAAGGGGATTTCGAGGAAGGGGACCGCATCCGCGTGGATCGGGCCGACGGGGAGGGTCTGTCGTTCACGAAGGCCTGATCGTGGAAAGGCCGGGTATGCCCTTGACATAAACGGGAGGTAAAAATGAATCGTCTGCGAACGGTGATTCTTCTCGGGGCCCTGACGGGGCTCCTCATGCTCATCGGCGGTTATTTCGGCGGCAAACAGGGGATGGTCATCGCCTTCCTCTTCGCCGTGGTCATGAATTTCGGGTCCTACTGGTTTTCCGACAGGATCGTCCTTTCCATGTACCGGGGCCGGGAGGTCTCGGAAAGCCAGGCCCCGGAACTTTACGGGATCGTGAAAAACCTGGCCCTTCGGGCGGGCCTTCCCATGCCCCGGGTCTGCATCATTCCCAGCGAGACGCCGAACGCCTTCGCCACGGGGCGGGACTATCGCCACGCCGTGGTGGCCGTCACGGAAGGCCTTCTCAGGATCCTGAACCGGGACGAGCTGGAAGGGGTTTTGGGTCACGAGCTCACCCATGTCAAAAACCGGGACATTCTCATCGGTTCCATCGCCGCGACCCTGGCGGGGGCGGTGATGATGCTCGCCAGCATGGCCAAGTGGGCGGCCATTTTCGGCGCCGGCGGCCGGGATGGCGAGGAGGGCGGCGGTCCGCTCGGTCTCCTGGTCATGGCCATCCTGGCCCCCCTGGCGGCCATGCTCATCCAGATGGCCGTTTCCCGTTCCCGGGAATACCTGGCCGATGACGGCGGCGCCGCCGTTTCCGGCAAGCCCTACGCCCTGGCCAGCGCCCTGGAAAAACTTTCCCGGGCTTCGAAAACCGTGCCCATGGCGGCCAATCCCGCGACAGCCCACATGTTTACCGTGAACCCCCTGTCGGGCCGGTCCATGATGAACCTCTTCAGCACGCACCCGCCCATGGAAAAACGGATTGCCCGGTTACGGGCCATGAGATCCCGGTAGGCGTCCCGGAAAGAGCCGGTTGAAAAAGACAAAAAGGAGATGGATATGGCGGAAAAAGAGGAAGACAAGGGGTTTTCCGTGAAAGACCGTCGGTTTTTCTCCGAAACGGGGGAATCGCGGCCGGCGGAGGAAAAAACGGCGGCAGGCGGCGGGGAGGAGAAGGAAGAGACGCCAGGTAGAGAGGAACCGAAGAAGGAAAAGGCGGGAAAACCGGACGGGGAAAAGCCGAAGGAGGCGCAAAAGGAATATGCCTATCCGGAGGTGAATTTTTCCTATTTCGTCCTTTCCCTTCACACGTCGGCCCTTTTTCATTTCGGGGATTTCCAGGACCCCGCCTCGGGGGAGACGGAAAAGAACATCGGGGCGGCGAAACAGACCATCGACATCCTCGCCATGCTGAAGGAAAAAACGGCGGGGAACCTGTCGGAGAATGAGCGTCACCTCCTGGACAGCGTCCTTTTCGAGCTCCGGATGCGTTTCGTGAAGGAAAGCGGCCGCTCGTGATCCTTCGGAACGCCCACGGGAAAATCAATCTCCACCTGCGTGTCCTGGGCCGCCGGCCCGACGGGTATCACGAGATCGCCACCCTCATGAGGAAAATAGACCTGTGCGACGAGATGGTCTTCGAACCGGGGGGTCGGGGGGTCGTCCTTCACTGTCCCGGGACGGGTCTTCCGGAAGACGGGGGAAACATCGTGATCCGGGCCGCCGCCCTCCTTTTTTCGACGGTGGGAAGGTCGGTGGACGTGAAGGTGACGCTCCGGAAGCGCATTCCCGTGGCCGCCGGCCTCGGCGGGGGAAGCGCGAACGGGGCGGTGACCCTTCTCGTCCTGAACGAACTTCTCGGAAATCCCCTCGATCCCGGTGAGCTGGCCGCTTTGGGCGCCCGGGTCGGCGCCGACGTCCCCTTTTTTCTGTCCGGGAGAAAGGCCGCCTGGGCTTTCGGCATCGGGGAGCGTCTCGAAGAGGCGGAAACCCCGTCATTTCCGCTGGTTCTCGTCAATCCCGGGTATGAGGTCTCCACGAGAAGTGTTTACGAAGGCCTAAAAATGGGATTGACAAAACCAGGAATACAATATAAGATCCCCCGACTTGATACGGTACCCCGGGTCGTTGATAATCTTTCCAATGATCTTGAATCGGTGACGCTTCGGCTCCACCCCGATCTTTCCGAAATCAAGGAACAATTGAGAGCTTCGGGGGCCGCGGGAACCCTCATGTCCGGCAGCGGACCGACGGTGTTCGGTGTCTTTGAAACGGAAGAAGCGGCCATCCAGGCGGCGGGTTTTTTGAAAAAACGGTGTTCAGGATCGGTCTGGCGGACCCGCACGGTTTAACCCGGATCATGGAAGGATCCTGTGATTACTGGGGCGTCGTCAAGCGGTAAGACACAGGATTTTGGTTCCTGCATTCGGAGGTTCGAATCCTCCCGCCCCAGCCAATATCCAAGGCGCGTGAATCATGCTCGAGCGAATGCGCATTTTTTCAGGCAATTCGAATATCGATCTCGTCCGGAGAATCTGCGAACGTCTCGGCGTCGTCCTCGGAAAGGCGAACGTGACCACCTTCAGCGACGGCGAAACCCGTGTTGAAATTGATGAAAACGTTCGCGGGATGGATGTGTTCATCATCCAGTCCACCTGCCCCCCCGTGAACAGCAGCCTCATGGAGCTCCTCATCATGATCGACGCCATGAAACGGGCGTCGGCGGACCGCGTCACGGCGGTGATCCCCTATTACGGGTACGCCCGCCAGGACCGGAAGGCCGCTCCCCGGGCGCCCATCACGGCCAAGCTCGTGGCCGATCTCCTGACCCAGGCGGGGGCGAACCGGATCCTGGCCATGGACCTCCATGCCGGCCAGATCCAGGGTTTTTTCAACATTCCCGTGGACAATCTTTACGCCACCGCGGTGCTCATCGATTACATCCGCAAAAATTACCGGGACAATCTCGTGATCGTATCCCCCGATACGGGCGGCGTCGTCCGGGCACGGGCTTTCGCCATGCGCCTCGGGGCGGCCCTGGCCATCATCGACAAGCGCCGGGACGCCCCCAACGAGTCCCAGGTGATGAATGTTATCGGTGACGTCCGGGACAGGCGGGCCATCATTCTCGACGACATGATCGACACGGCCGGGACGGTCACCCAGGCCGCCGGGGCTCTCATGGAAAGCGGTGCCGTGGAGGTGTCCGCCTGCTGCACCCACCCGGTCCTGTCGGGACCGGCCATCGACCGGATCATGGCTTCGGGGCTGACGGAAATCATCGCCACGGACACGATTCCCCTTCACGAAAAGGCCCGGTCCTGCGATCGGATCAAGATCCTCACGATTTCCGGCCTCCTCAGCGAGGCGATCCGGCGGATCTACTACAACGAATCGGTCAGTTCACTTTTTATATAATATAGGAGTGGTTCATGGAAACAGTGACATTGAAAGCCCAGGTCCGAAACGAGTCGAAAAAAGGACCTGCCCGGAGACTGCGGGCCCGGGGTTTCGTCCCGGCCGTCCTCTACGGTTCGGGGCAGGAACCGATCATGCTTGCCGTCGATACCGAAGATCTCCTGGACATCATGAAAAAAGAGAGAAAAGAGGGTGTCTTTGTGAAGCTGTCCTTTCAGGGTGACGGCGGGAGCGTGGAAAAAGTCTCCGTTCTCAAGGATGTCCAGGTCAATACGCTGAAAAAACGTCTCGACCATGCGGATTTTTACGAGATCCGGATGGACCGTGAGCTGACCATTGAAATCCCCGTTATTCTCAAGGGGCGCGCCATCGGCCAGGAAAGCGGCGGGGATCTTCAGCACCCCAAGCGGGAATTGAAGGTCGCGGGGCTTCCCGGGCTGATCCCCGAATCGGTGGAACTGGACATTGCCCCCCTGAACGTGGGAGATGCCCTGAGAGTCGGCGACGTTCCGCTTCCCGAGGGGGTTCGCGTGCTGGATCCGGAAGACGTCGTTCTCGTCCACATCGCCGTGACCCGGACAAGCGCCCAGGCAGGACTTGAGGGGGCCGGGGAAGAGGCGGAAGAGGCCGGCGGTCCCGCGGAAGAGGCGCCGGCAGAGGGTGAGGAAAGCTGATTGACCTCAAGTCGAGAATACTTTCTTGGATTTGCAGGAAAGAAAACACCGGCGCCCCGGTGGACTGGGCGGTAGTCGGTCTCGGCAACCCCGGCGAGAGTTACGCCCGGACACGGCACAACATGGGGTACATGGCCCTGGATGTCCTCTCTGAAGAGGAGGGCATTTCGTTCTCTCAAAAAAAATTCGATGCCCGGATCGGCCGGGGAATTCTCTCCGGTAAGGATGTTCTCCTCGTGAAACCGGAGACGTACATGAACCGGAGCGGGTTCGCCGTGGTCCGGTTTGCCAATTTCTACCGGCTGGATTTAGGACGGATGATCGTCGTCCACGATGACATCGATCTTCCCCTCGGGGATGTGCGGGTCAAGGCGGGCGGCGGAAGCGCCGGCCACCGGGGCATCGAGTCGATCATCGGGGAGACGGGCCGGGCCGATTTCATCCGGGTTCGAATCGGGATCGGGCGGCCGGGGGATGGAACGGCGGTGGAACGGTATGTTTTGCGGCGTTTTTCTGAGGACGAGATGCCTGTCGCGGCGGCTGCGGCGGAAAGGGCGGCCGGTGCTGTGAAGGATGTACTGGCGTCGGGTCCTCAGCGGGCTATGAACAGGGTGAACGTAAGGTCACACAAAAATTAAGTAAGGAGGTATAGGCGGAGGTTATGGTTGAATTAGTGAATTACTCATGGTTACTCGGTGTACTGGGGCTCGTGCTCGCGTATGTCATTTACCGGTACGTCATGTCCTTTTCACCGGGAAACGAAGTCATGGTGGAGATCATGGACCGGATTCACGCCGGCGCCATGGTTTTCCTGAAACGGGAGTACAAGATCATCGCCATCTTCATCGTGGTGGTCTTCATCCTCCTTTATGTCGGTCTGGGTTCCTTCTGGACCTGCATCGCCTTCCTCAGCGGCGCCGTCGGTTCCCTTCTCGCCGGCGTGTTCGGCATGCAGGCGGCGACCAAGTCCAACGCCAGGACCGCCGAGGCCGCGTCGACCTACGGCCAGGGCCGCGCCCTGACGGTGGCCTTCTACGGCGGTTCGGTCATGGGCCTTGCCGTGGCGAGCCTCGGTCTGCTGGGCCTTGGCATTTTCTTCTATTACTTCTCCGGTAAGGATCCCGCGGTTATCAACGGGTTTGCCATGGGCGCCTCGTCCATCGCCCTCTTCGCCCGTGTCGGCGGCGGAATCTTCACGAAAACGGCAGATGTGGGTTCGGACCTCGTCGGGAAAATCGAAGCGGGAATCCCCGAAGACGACGCGAGAAACCCCGGGGTCACGGCGGACAACGTGGGCGACAACGTGGGCGACATCGCCGGCATGGGGGCCGACCTTTACGAATCCTACTGCGGGTCGGTCATCGCGGCCATCGCCATCGGCGTCACCATGGGCGAGTACAGCATGGTCTGGATGAGCCTTCCCATGCTCTTCATCATGGTCGGCCTCATCGCCTCCATGATCGGCATCGGACTCTTCAATTTTCTGAAAAACCTGTCGCCCCAGGCGGCGCTCAGCAACTCCCTCTACATCGCCGGGATTCTCTTCATCATTGGTGCCTACTTCGTCGTGAAATATGCCACGGCGGGCATGCCCGACGAATACCTGAAGAGCATCGGCATGATCAGCAAGCTCGGTCCCTTCTGGGCAGTCATCCTGGGCATCATCTGCGGCATGCTCATCGGCGGTATCACCGAGTACTACACGGCCCACAAGCCTGTCGTCCGGATCGCCGAAGCCTCCCAGACCGGCCCGGCGACGAACATCATCGCCGGCTTTGCCGTCGGTCTTGAGAGCGTCGTCGCTCCCGTCTTCTTCATCGCCATTTCCATCTGGATCGCTTTCATCTGTGCCGGCCTTTACGGCATCGCCATCGCCGGTGTCGGCATGCTCGGCACGGTGGGCATGACCATGTCCGTGGACAGCTACGGCCCCATCGCCGACAACGCCGGCGGTATCGCCGAGCAGGCCCACATGCCCCCCCAGACCCGGGAGATCACCGACGGTCTCGACGCGGTGGGAAATACCACGGCGGCCATCGGGAAAGGCTTCGCCATCGGCTCCGCCGCCCTGACGGCGCTGGCCATGTTCGCCGCCTACACGGCGACGGTGAAAACCTACCCGGGCTTCGAGAACTTCGCTCTTGACCTGACGGAGGCCCACGTCATCACCGGCGTGTTCCTCGGCGGTCTCTTCCCCTGCCTCATCGCCGCCCTGACCATGACGGCGGTGGGCGACGCGGCCTTCGACATGGTGAACGAGATCCGGCGCCAGTTCCGTGAAATCCCGGGCATCATGGAAGGGACCACGCCTCCCGACACGAACCGCTGCGTGGACATCGCCACGACGGCGGCCCTGAAGCGGATGATTCTTCCCGGCGTGTCCGCCGTTGCGGCCCCGGTTATCGTGGGCATGTTCATCGGCCCCGCCGCCCTGGGCGGTTTCCTTGGGGGAGCCACCCTGGTGGGCGTCGTCATCGGTCTTCTCATGGCCAATGCCGGCGGCGCCTGGGACAACGGCAAGAAATACATCGAGAGGGGCAACTTCGGCGGCAAGGGCTCGGAAGCCCACAAGGCCGGCGTCATCGGCGACACCGTCGGCGACCCCTTCAAGGACACCAGCGGTCCCTCGATGAACATTCTCATCAAGCTCATGTCCGTCGTTTCTCTCGTCACGGTTCCGGCGATCCTTTCCGTCTTCCACATGATCTACGGCTAAACGGACTGAAAGCTTTTTCAGAAAAGGCGGCCCCCAGGGGCCGCCTTTTTTTCGGCCCTGTCTTCGCGGGGCTTGACAGGCGAGGGGAAACCGTTTTTAGTATCCTTCAGCGGCTGGCGGGATCCTTCGCGGCGCGGCGGGTGGCCCCGGCCTTTTGAGGGGATGCCCGGTTGCCCGGCCGGCAGGTTTCACGGCCGTCACAACGATTGAGAGAGGAGAAGAGCCGTGGGGTTTCGATGCGGCATCATCGGCCTGCCCAACGTGGGAAAATCGACCATTTTCAATGCCCTGACCGCCGCGGGGGCCGAGTGTGCGAACTATCCCTTCTGCACCATCGACCCCAACGTGGGGGTCGTCCGTGTCCCGGACAAAAGACTCGATTACATCTCATCCGTTCTGAAGCCGCCGAAAACGACCCCGACGGTGATGCAGTTTCTCGACATCGCCGGGCTCGTCCGCGGCGCGAGCCGCGGCGAGGGACTGGGAAACAAGTTTCTCGGGCACATCCGGGACGTCGAGGCGGTCGTTCACATCGTCCGGTGCTTTGACAGCCCCGACGTGGTTCACGTTTACGGACCCGTGGACCCCGTCCGGGACGTGGAAATCGTCAACATGGAACTCGTCCTGGCCGACCTGGAGACGGTGGAGCGGCGGTTGGAGAGGATTCACCGGCAGGCCAAGGCGGGCGACCGGGGGAAGCAGCGGGAACTGGCTTTTTGCGAAGGCATTCGTGAGGCCCTGGCGAAAGGGACGCCGGTCCGCAACCTGGACGTCGATCCCGGCGACCGTGACATGCTCGAAGAGCTGCACCTTCTCACGGACAAGAAAGTGCTTTACGTGGCCAATGTGAGCGAGGAGGTTCTGAAGGGTGACAGGGGATACATCGAAAGCCTGGACGAGATCGCAAAGCGGGAAGGGTCAGAGGTGATTCCCATCTGCGGGGACCTGGAATCGGAAATCGTGCTTCTCGATGAGGCGGAGCGGTCGGAATTCCTGGCCGACCTGGGACTGACGGAATCGGGCCTGGAACACCTGGTGCACGCCGGCTACCGGCTTCTGGACCTCATCACCTTCTACACCACGGCGGGGCCCGAGCTTCGGGCCTGGACGGTCCGTCACGGGACGAAGGCCCCCGAGGCGGCGGGTAAAATCCACACGGACATGGAAAAAGGCTTCATCCGGGCCGAGGTGGTCGGTTTCGATGTTTTTCGGTCTTCGGGGAGCCTGGCGGCGGCCCGTGAAAAAGGCCTTGTCCGGTCCGAGGGGCGGGATTACGCCATCTGTGACGGGGACATCGTCTATTTCCGCTTCAACGTGTAAGGATCCCGAGTGCCGCGGGGCCTCTTACACCGTTTTCGCCTGGCGTCTCTGTCCCGGGATATCCTTTTCCCGGGACGTCCCGTTAAGCGAGATCCGGTCGTGCGGCTTCCGGGAGGATAGGGGCAAAAAAAACGGTGACAGGGTCGCTGTCACCGTCTTTCTATAGGGACTGTGAAGAGGTTTACCACCTCCCCCCACAGATTACCGAAAAAGGGGGCCGGTGGGTGGAAAGGAGGGAACATAAAACCACCCACCGTTAGGCAATTTGTTGGAGTTTCCAGCTCTTTACTCATTCAAGGGGATGTCGGACAGGAAAAAAAGTTCGCTCAGGTTTTCTTTTTTCCGATCCGGCCCTTCGGCGCCTTTGCTTTCCGTGTCCGGTTCCTCTTTTTCGCTTTGGGGGAGAAAAAAACGCTCGTCCTTGTTCATGCCGCTTTCTCTTCGCGTTTCTTCCTTTTTCTTTCCCCCCTGCTTCATTCCTCAACGTTTTCCGATTTTCGGGAACCGTGTCTTTTGATCTTTTAGTTTTGCAAGGCTGATGCCAGGGGACACAAGAGGTCAATAAAAAAAACCGTAAAATGAATTAAGTCCATAATTCCTTAATAATACTAATAATATTTAGGGAAGAAAAAGGGAATTCTAAAGGCGGGTTCCGGAAAGGGATTAAAAAGGGACGGATCGGCATCGCCGGGTGGGTGATAAACGCACACATTGAAGGGGTCCTTTGGAGAAGTTGGCGCGGATATACTGACAGGCATTGAAAGTGCGTTTAAAGCACAATATGTGCGTTATGCGAACGTGCCTCGGGGGCACCCCTCAATGTTCTGTAATATCTTGTTTTATTTCAAGTTTTTTTAATTCCCGCAACAGGGCGTACCGGGATATCCCCAGGCGGCGGGCGGCCTCGGTTTTGTTCCCGCCGGTCAGCTCGATGGTCTGCCTGATGATCCGTTCCTTGAACCGGTTGGTCATGCCAAGGACCAATTTACGATACGGGATGGGATCGCCGTTCAGATCGGGAATGAACGCATCAGGAGGCGTCAGCGGGACCGGGCCGGAAGAGCGGCTGATCTCCCGGGGAAGGTCCTCCCGGGAAATGAATGTTCCCACGTTCTGCAGGATCATGACCCTTTCGATGATGTTTTTCAGCTCCCGGACGTTGCCCGGCCAGGGATACTGAAGGAGGCGCTTTTCCGCCTCGTCGGTGAACCCCTGGACGCGACGGTTGAATTTTACGTTGAATTCCTCGATGTAGTGCCGGCCAAGAAGGAGGATGTCCTCTTCCCTTTCCCGCAGGGGCGGCAGGACGATGGGAACGACGCTGATGCGGTAATAAAGATCTTCCCTGAAAAGGCCTTCGGAAACCATGCGGTTCAGGTCCCGGTTGGTGGCGAAAATGAAGCGTACGTCGACGGGGATGTTCTCGTTTCCCCCGAGTCGGCGGATGTAGCCGTCCTCGAGCATCCGGAGAAATTTGGCCTGGAGTTGAAACCCCATGTCGCCGATCTCGTCCAGGAAGAGCGTCCCGCCGTTGGCGTATTCCAGAAGGCCGATCTTGCGTTTCCGGGCATCGGTAAAAGCCCCTGCCTCATAGCCGAACAGCTCGCTTTCCAGGAGGGTACCGGGGATGGCGGCACAGTTGACATCGACGAAGTGACGGGTCCGCCGGTCTCCCTGCCGGTGAATCGCCCGGGCGAAGAGCTCTTTGCCCGTCCCGCTCTCCCCCTGGAGAAGGATGTTCGTGTTGTGCTTCGACACCTCCCGTATGACGTGAAACACACCCTGCATTTTCGGGGATTTTCCGAGAATGTCGTGAAAGCCGAGGAGCTTGTCCTCCCTTTCCTTCAACATTTCCACTTCCTTCTTCAGGGACCTGGCTTCCCGGGACAGGAGGGAGTGCATGATGGCGTTGTCGTACGAGGCCGCGGCGTTTTTCATGAGAATGTCCAGAAAGTTGACCTGGTCCGATGAAAACGTCCCGTGGCGGCTTCCGAGGTAAAGAACGCCCCGGAATTTGTCAGTGATGCGGAAGGGGACGGCCAGCTCCGACGAGACGTCGTCGTAAAGAAACTCGGGGGCCGGTTCCATCTCCCCGGTGACAAGGATGATGCTGTCTTTTTCCAGGGCCCGCCGGACGATGCCCCGTTCGATTTTCTCCGTCATGTCCGCGCTTTTTTCCAGGAAAACCGTCTTTCCGTCGCTCAGAAGGTGCTTCTGCTTTTCCGCGTCCTGGAAATACACGAAGGCCCGGCTCGCTTCCCCGATGAGCAGGGCGTGCCGGATGGTGATTTCATGGAGATTGTCGAGGGAGTAGTTTCCAATGAGACAGGACACGGCTTCCTGCAGGAGAAGGAGCCGCTCGATCCGCTTCCGGTTGTCCTCGAAAAGGCGGGTGTTGTGAATGACGATGCTGATCTGGTTGGCGAAGGTCAGAAGGACATTGATTTCCTCATCGGAAAATTTCGTTTTCTCCTTCGACCACAGGCAGATGATGCCGATGACTTCCTGCTCTATTTTCAGGGCCGCGTAAAAGGTGGAGCCCCGCTTGTAGAAGTGGGTGATCTTGCGGTCCGTCTCGGTGATTCTCGGGTCCCGCTCCGAGTCTTCCAGGGCGATGTACCGGCCGCTTTTCACCACCCGGGTCTCGAGGCAGTCGTGCTTGTGGATGTTGAGGTTCAGGGAAAAGGCCCGGTCGGCCTCCTCGGGGCTGTAGTTCTTGACGACCTTGGTGATGAGGTTTTCCCTTGCATCGTCGAGAAGGCAGATGATGCCCCGCTGAAATCCCATGGTGTTCACGATTTCGTCGAGAACGTTCTGGAGAATGTCGTCGACGCTGGAAGGTGCGGAGAGAAAATTGCTGATTCGAAAAAAGCCTTCCAGGATTCCCTCGGTGGGATAAAAAACGTCGTAGCTCATGAAGCGCTTCCTTTCCCGCGCCTGGCAACTCTTCCGTCTTTTCAGATGAGGACGACTTCCTCGCCGCGATTTTTAAGTTTCGCCATCTCGCCGGACTTGAGTTCCTTCCCCTCGCCCCTGACGAGGGATTCGAGGACGGGAAGAAAGTGCCCGGCCGTGATGACCCGGGGGAGGATCACGTAATCGGCGCCTTCGTTATACATCTCGAGGGCGCTCTTGATGTTTTCCGCCGTCACCACCACCCGGGCGTTGGGGCAAAGCCGCTGCATCTGCCGGATCAGTTTCAGGTTGCTCGTCCCCACGAGGATGGAATCGGGAATGGTGGAAACGACGACCCGGGCGCCCTCGATCCTGGCATGGTGCAGGGTCTCCATGTTGCTGATGTCGCCGTAGTAAACCGTCACCCCCAGGGCCTTCAGCTTCTGGTGGACGGTGGGGTTGTAGTCGACGACGACGATCTTGTCCTGAAGCTCCGGCCTCTGGTCGAGGATTTCCCGGACCAGTGAACTGGCGACGCGGTAGAACCCGAGGATGGCGATTTCCTTGAAGTCTTCGGCGGCCGCGTCGGAGGGGGCGTCCCGTATGTCCCCGATGCCTACGGCGGAAAGGAGGCCGCTCAAGCCTTTCTGCAGCCCGTGGCTGTACTGGATCATGTAGGTCGACGTGATGGAGGTGATGACAAAGACGAAAATGACGATGCTCAGCGTGTCCGGTCCCACGTGCCCGTACTCGGGCTTGATCCCGATGGCGGCGATGACCAGGGCGAACTCGGAGAGCTGGGACAGGTTGATGGCGGAAAGAAGGCTCACCCGGTGGCCGTTTTTAAGGCCGTACAGGACGGGAAAGACGGAGAGGAACCGCGTGGCGATGAGAAAGGCGGCGACGACGAGGGCGATGAAAAGAATTCCCGGGTTCATCATGGGGTTGGGGATCATCATCCCGAGGCCCACGAAGAAAAGCGTTACAAAGAAGTCCCGGATGCTGACGATCTTGGAGATGATGTCCAGGTTGTAGGGGAAGGTGGAGATGGAAACCCCGGCGATGAGGGCGCCCATTTCGACGGACAGGTTGAAGATGTGGGCGACGCCGCAGACGAAGAAGCACCAGCCCAGGGAGGCCACGAGGACGAGTTCCGGGAGCTTGGCGATCTGCCGGAAGACGATGTTCAGGACGTACCGGCTGATGAGCAGGCTGATGAGAACGAGCAGCCCCCCCTTGGCGAAGGACCAGAGGATGAGAAGCACCTTGGGGTCGGCCAGGTTGGGCTGGACGCCGAGGAGGATGATGGCCCAGAGGTCCTGGAAAACGAGAACGCCGAGGGTGATCCGGCCCGCCAGGGTGTCCAGTTCGAACTTGTCGTAGAGGAGCTTGACCACGATGGCGGTGCTGCTTAGCGAGAGGCATGCGGCCAGGTAGAGGAGGTCGTAGGGGCCTCCGTTGACCGTGATGCCGAGAATTTCGTATGTGGCCTGCCCCGAGGCCGCCCCCAGGGTGACCCCGAGAAGCATGAAAAACCCGAGACCCATGGCCAGGCACAGGACGAACTGGGAAACACCGGTCAGGACGAGGGATTTTCCCGATTCCTTCAGCTTTTTGAGGTCCAGTTCCAGGCCGATGATGAAAAGGAGAAGGATGAGGCCGATTTCCGAGATGGTCTGGATGTCTTCCTGGCTTTGAACCAGCCCCAGCCCGAACTGGGGCCCGATGACCACGCCGGCGAGGACGTAGGCGAGAATGAGGGGCTGCCGGATCATGCTGGCGAAATAGGCGAAAACCGTGGCCGCCAGGATGCTCGCGCTGATGCCGGTGAGGAGGCTCGAACCGCCTTCACCGCCGCTTGCGAGGGCCTGCGCCGGTTCGACCATTCCCAGGAGGATAAGGCCGAGAAGAAAAGGAAGAAAGGCGGGTCTGCTTTTTTCGGTCATGGGAAGTCTCTCCTTTTCAAATCGTTGCGCCCGGCCCGGCGAGACGCCGCCGGTGCCGCTCTCTTGACGGGTGAAAACAACGGTCGGAATTTTCAGGATCATAGCGGATTTTACGGGACGACACAAGATTATGGTCAAAAAAGGGGATTGCCGGCAAAAAGGTCCGGCACGGGTTCACGGTGCCCGGTCATATCGAAGGAACTGCATGGTGAAGGTGGCGCGGCCCTGGGTGGCGGATCGGAGATCCGTGGAATAGCCGAACATCTGCCTGAGAGGAACCCGGGCGCGGATCTCGCTCACGTTTCCCTTGGGAGCGACGTTCTGCACCTCACCCTTCCGGCTGTTGATGTCCCCGATGACGTCTCCCATGAACTCGCTGGGCGTCAGGATGTCCACGTTCATGATCGGTTCCATGAGGATGGGACCGCCCTGGAGGGAGGCTTCACGGAAGGCGGCGGCGGCGGCGATGCGGTACCCTGCCGGCGTGGATTCCCCCTCCCGGTGGGTCCCGCCGGTCATCGTCACGACCACGTCCGTCACGGGATACCCGGACACGACACCGCTCGAAAGGGCGTCCTCGATACCCTCCCGGATGAAGGCGTGGTAATCCGGCGGAATTGTCGAAGGGTCAATTTCGTTAAGAATCTTGATGCCTTCCCCCCTTCGATTCGGCTCCAGGTGAATGCGCACGTGGCCGAAATGTTTCCTGTCTCCCAGTTCCTTCTGGAATTTTCCCTCGCCGTCCACTTCCTGGGTGATGGCCTCCCGGTAAACGACCCGGGGTTTTCCCACGTTGACGTTCGTGTTGAAATCCCGGGTGAGCCGGTCGATGACGATTTCCAGGTGCAGTTCCCCCATGCCCGACAGGACGGTCTGGGCCGTTTCATCGTCGTACCGGACGATGAGGGTGGGGTCCTCGTCGGTGAGTTTTTCCAGTGCCTGGCTCAGCTTTTCCTGGTCCTGGGGGGTTTTCGCCTCGATGGCCCGGCTGATGACGGGTTCGTAGAACTCGATTCTCTCCAGGACGATGGGGTGGTTTTCGTCGCAGATGGTGTCCCCCGTCGAGGCCGTCTTGAGGCCCACGACCCCGACGATGTGTCCCGCCCCGGCCTCGTCGATCCTCTCCCGCTTGTTGGCGTGCATCTTGAGAAGCCGGGAGACTTTTTCCTTCCGGCCCCGGATCACGTTGTAGACGTCGCCCCCGGCCCTGATTTTTCCCGAGTAGATCCTGAGAAAGGAAACCTTCCGGCCTTCCTCCATCATCATGACCTTGAAGACAAGGGCGGCGAGAGGCCCCTTTTCGCTGCTCGCCCGCTTTTCCCTTTCCTCGGTGAGGGGATTGATCCCCTCGATGGGGGGAACGTCCTCGGGAGACGGCAGAAAATCGACGACTCCGTCCAGGACCGGTTGAACCCCCTTGTTCTTCAGGGCCGCGCCGCAGTAGACCGGTACGCCCTTGAGGGACAGGGTGGCCTTCCGGACGGCGGCGACGAGATCCCCGTCGGGGATCTCCTCCCCCGCCAGGTACCTGTCCGCCATGTCGTCGTCCAACTCGGCGAGGGTCTCGATGAGGCCTTCACGCCGCTCGTCCGCCTCGTCCCGGAATTCGGGCGGGATGTCCCCGTAGCTCACCGCGCTTCCGAGGGAAGCGTCGTCCCAGAGAATGAGTTTCTTTCCGATAAGATCCACCGACCCGATGTATTCCCTGTCCCGGAAACAGGGGATCTGGACGATGAGAGGGGTGGAGTTGAAGCGCTCCCGCATCATGTCGATGGTGCCGAAATATTCGGCGCCCACGCGATCCATCTTGTTGATGAAGGCGATCTTGGGAACCCGGTACTTGTCCGCCTGGTGCCAGACCGTTTCCGACTGGGGTTCCACGCCGCCCACGGCGTCGAAGACGACGATGGCGCCGTCGAGAACCCGGAGGGACCGTTCCACCTCGACGGTGAAATCCACGTGGCCCGGCGTGTCTATGATGTGTATTTCGTGATTTTTCCACTCGCAGGTCGTCACGGCTGACGTGATGGTGATGCCCCGCTCCTGCTCCTGGGGCATCCAGTCCATGACCGCCTCGCCATCGTGAACTTCGCCGATTTTATAGGATTTTCCGGTATAGTAGAGGATCCTCTCGGTGACCGTTGTTTTCCCGGCGTCGATGTGGGCGATGATCCCGATGTTCCGGATTCTGGAGAGTCTCGTCTTTGTGGCCATGGGTGTCTTTACGAAGAGGCTCCGCCGGGGAGAAGGTCCTCCCTGGGGTAAAAGGTTTCCCGGAGGTCAAGCTGGCCCTTCAGGGTTTCCCGGGTCTTGCCGTCCACGAGAATCCGGACGTTCCTGACCTCGCGAATGTTCTTCGTGAGGCTGTAAACCAGGGAATAGACGGTCATCACCTCGCTGGTGCTCCCTCCCGGGTGATGATCCACCAGTCCCCGGTCGAAATTCACGACGGCCGTCCCGTTCCCGTCGATCCGTATGCCCAGGACCCCCGCTTCCTTGGGGAGCGTCCGGGTGGCCCCCAGCTTCGGACCCTCCGCCAAGGCCCGCACGATTTCGAGGGCCAGGTCTTCGGGGTTCTTTCCCCTGGGAAGATACCGGGTTTCGGTGACGAGGAACCGTTCGTTGCCGTCGGCGAAATAGAGCTGATACTTTTCCTTCTGGCGGGCTTCATGGCCTTCCCGGGTGACGGGCGGGTAGATGTAATCGAAAAGGGAGATGAAGAAGAAGATGAGAAACCCGATGGAAACGGTGAGCAAAAGGGACAGGAAGAAGACCCTCCTGCGCCTTTTTTTCTTCTTGGCTTCCAGTACCTGCGCTTTTTTCTGTTTTTTTGTCGACATAAACCCTTCCGCCGGTCAAAAAGCGGGTGCCGTCACGTTTCGCCGTTTCCGGTTTCGTTCCCCCCGTTGACCCACCAGTCGCTTTTGTCCTGGAACCACCATTCGGTCCAGTCGGTCTCGAGAATGGTTTCCACCATTTTGAGACCGGGCGCGGTGACGAGCCTTTTCCGGGCGAAGTCGATCCACTCGCCGCTGTACGTGTTTCCAAGGTCGCCGTATTCCTTGAGCCGGAAAATGAGGGCCAGCTGGTCGGCATCGTGGGCGATCCGGGATTCCCGGGTCTTCTTTTCCTTGAATTCCTTCAGAACCGAGCGGATTTCAGGCCCGAAGGGAAGGGGCGCCGTCAGTTCCGCCAGGGCCCGTTCCTCGTCGCAGGCGACGTATTTCTTGTTCACGTAATTCATGTCACCCGTCCGGGCCTCCAGGAGGTCGTGAAAGAGGCACAGCTTCAGGACTTTTTCCTCATCCGCCTCGGGTTCGAGCTTGCACAGGGCATACCCGATGAAGAGGGTGGCGAGAACGTGCTCCGCCACCGACTCGGACCCCGAGCCCAGGAACTGAAACCCCGACCGGGGGGTCTTGCGGAGCATTTCCGTTTCAAAGAGAAAATTGACGAGGGCCTTCATCGCCCTTCCTTTTTCAGGGTCCCTGTCCGGTTCCCCATGGCCTCGGAGATCTTTTTCAATTCAAGCTGGAGGGAGGCGATCCCGTCCGGTTTCAGGGCGATCAGCCGGTCCAGCCGCTCCTTCCAGTAGATCAGGACGGAAATCTCTTTTTCCCGCAGGGCCCTTTCGAGCCTTTTCTGAAACTCCCGGACGATGGCCGGGTCTCCTGACTGCCTGTCCATGACGAACCCGTGTAATGTCTAGAAAACAGTATTTCGGGGAATGCGCCCCACAGAGCGTTGACTATCGGCCCGCCGCCCCGTTCCCGGGGACCGGGACAGGCCGGCCGGACAAAATCCTATATCAGAAATTCCCCGGGGGCACAAGGCATTGGAAGGCCGGGACGGGAAAATCACCGGTGAGAACATTTCATCTTGACAACCCCCATCCGTTCAGGTATAGGACACGCTGAACTGCCGGGGGTGCACCACCAAACCATCCTGTGGCTCTTTGGTCCGAGTCGATTTTCTTGGGAAAGCAAATCGCGGGTTTCCAGGCATGAACCAGACCGACGGGGTTGAAGCGTTCTTGGAAATACTCGATTTGGGATATCAAATACAAGGGAGGTAGTAGGTATGTCATTGAATTTCTCATTCTCCGAAGAGCAGCGGATGCTCGAGGACAGCGTCGTAAAGTGGGCGTATGCCTGGTTGGAACCCCAGATGGAGCACGCGTATGAAGTGGACGAGATGCCGAAGGATCTGTTCAAGCAGACCGCGAATCTCGGAATCAACGGTATCGTTTTCGAGGAGAAGTACGGCGGGGCCGCCCTGGGCTACGTGGAAACCACGCTGGCCTACGAGTCCATCGCCCGTGTCAGCAACGCCCTGTCCATGACGGTGGGCGCGAGCCAGACCCTTTGCTTCGACAACTTCCGCCGGAACGCCACGGAAGAACAGAAGATGCATGTCCTTCCCAAGTCCTGCACGGGTGAGTGGATCGGCTGCCTCGGCATCACCGAGCCCAACGCCGGTTCCGACGCCATGAGCATGGCGACCCGCGCCGAGAAGAAGGGCGACCGCTACATCCTGAACGGCAGCAAGATCTTCATCACCAACGGTCCCGTCGCCCAGTTCATGGTGGTCTACGCCAAGACGGAGCCCGACAAGGGCCCCCACGGCATTTCGACCTTCTGCTTCGAGATCGACAAAGTGAAGGGCTTCTCCTTCGAGAAAATCAAAAAGTGGGGTATGAGAACCTCCCCCACGGCCCTCATCACCTTTGAGGACATGGAACTTCCCGAGGAAAACCTCATCGGCGGCTACAACAAGGGCGTGGCCGTTCTGACCTCCGGTCTCTGCACCGAGAGAATCACCCTGTCGGGCTGCAGCCTCGGCTCCCAGAGACGGTGCCTGGAAGACTCCATCCGTTACGCCAAGGAGCGCGTCCAGTTCGGCAAACCCATCGCCTCCTTCCAGCTCATCCAGGGCAAGCTGGCCGACATGTACTGCTGGTACAAGGCCTCCCGGTGGATGGCCTACAGCGCCGCCGCTTACTGCGACACGCTGGAGAACAAGTCCGGTGGAAAGGGAACGGACCTCGACCGTATGGCCGCGGCATCGCTCCTCTTCTGCGGCGAGATGGGAACGAAGATCGGCCTCGAGGCCGTCCAGATCCATGGTGGCTACGGCTACTGCCAGGAATACGGCGTGACCCGTCACTTCCTGGATCAGAAACTGTGGGAAATCGGCGCCGGTACCTCCGAAGTCCGCAGAATGATCATCGCCCGCGAGCTTATGCGCGACGATTTCAAGAGCGGTCTGTAATTCACAAAGGCGTCTATTCAAAAGCCGTTCAGGGGCCACTGCTTCACGAGGGGCAGTGGCCCTTTTTTATTTCCGGGACAGGGGGACCGTACCGTCCGGGTTTTTTGCGAATTCCCGGCGGCACGATCGTGGGCCGGAAGGCGCTTCCGGTGCCGTGATCAAAAAACGAGGTAAAAAGGCGGTGTTCCTTTGAAGGTGAGAGCGCTTTCGCTGCTGTCGGGCGGTCTGGACAGCATCCTGGCCGTCCGGCTGATCCAGGACCAGGACATCGCGGTCACCGGGGTCAGTTTCGTCACCCCTTTCTTCGACGCCGAGCGGGCCACGGGGGCGGCCCGGGAGCTTGGCGTGCCGCTCGTTGTCGTCGACTTCACGGAAGCGCACCTGTCCATGCTCAAAAAGCCCCGCTACGGTTACGGGAAAAACATGAATCCCTGCATCGACTGCCACGCCCTCATGCTGCGGGAGGCGGGACGGAAAATGGAGGAGATGAACGGGGATTTTCTTTTCACCGGCGAGGTCCTCGGCCAGAGGCCCATGTCGCAGACGAAACAGTCCCTCCACATCGTAGCCAAGTTGTCGGGATATGAAGACGTCATCCTCCGGCCCCTGAGCGCGAAGCTCCTGCCCGAGACGCAACCGGAGCGGGAAGGAAAGGTGGACCGTTCCCGCCTTCTCGACATCCAGGGAAGAGGCCGGAAACGACAGATCGCCCTGGCCGAGTCATACGGAATCACGTCTTACGCCAACCCCGCCGGGGGATGCCTTCTCACCGATTCCGGCTTTTCCAGGAAGCTGCGGGACCTTTTCGATCACACCGGGGATTTTCCCGTCAGGGACGTGGAACTGCTCAAGGTGGGACGGCATTTCCGGTTAAGCCCCGGCGCGAAGATCATCGTCGGTCGGAACCAGGGGGAAAACCGGGTTATCCAGGACCTCTCCCGGGAGGGGGACGTGATTTTCCGGATGCAGCATGTTCCCGGCCCCCTCGTGCTTCTCGTGGGGAAACCGGACGAGGAATCCATCCGCCTGGCCGCCGCCATCTGTGCCCGGTACAGCGATGCCCCGACGGGTGAACCCGCGGCGGTGCGGTGCCAGGCCGGCCCTGCCGTTCAGTCGCTCACCGTCGTCCCGGCGGACCCCCGCGCCGTGGAGGAGAAACTCATCTGAAAAGCCCTACTGGTGCTCCGGCCTCAGAAGATCGAAGACGGTCTTGACGGGGTTGAAGGTGACACCGGGGACCTCGACGAACAGGGTGTTCCACAGGGCCATGCCGCCGTTCCACAGCCCGGGGATTTCCAGGGCCTTCAGGTCCCGGCCTTCGTGGGACTTCTTCGTGATGATCACGGCCTTCGGGTCCACGTAATTTTCCAGGTCGAATTTCTCCCCCCGGTGATTGCGGATCCCGCAGACGAGATCCACCGGGTTGAAGTGGGTCGAAGCCTTCCATGTGCGGGCCTGCGTTTCCGAGGACGTGTCGATCTGTGCCTCTTCGACGATCTGCAGGGTCCGGCGGCCGTCCTCATCGATGACCCAGAAGGGCCCTCCCCCCGGCTCCCCCTCGTTTTTGACCATGCCGCAGACCCGAATGGGCCGGTTCAGCAGCGCGACGAGAAAGCTTTTCCGCTTCTCCGGCGTAAAGGCGGCGTAAGCCGCCGGAAAGTCGGTGAGCAGCGTTTCACGGCAGAAGTCCGCCGCCGCATCGAGAGGGGCCTCTCCCGGCCCCGCCCTTTCCAGGAGGGACAGGTGCCGGAAGATTTCGTCCTGGACGCGAAGAAGGAAGCCCCCGAGGATTTTCTTGTACCGGATCGTTTCTTCCTTCAGGCGGTCTGGAACGACGTTGTCTATGTTCTTTATGAAGACGAGATCACCGTCTATCCCGTTCAGGTTCGAGAGAAGGGCGCCGTGGCCGCCGGGCCTGAAAAGAAGGTTCCCCTCGTCGTCGCGGAACGGTTCGTTCTCCAGGGTGACGGCGATCGTGTTCGTCGACGGGGACTGAATGGAAAGGGAGAAATCGTACCGGACGTCCAGCCGTGATTCGTAACGGCTCAAAACCCGTGTCGCCAGGTTTCGAACCAGGGTTTCGTGTTCCTCCGAAACGGTGACATGAAGGGCGCACCTGTTTTTTGCGCCGCGCACATAACCGGCTGCCTCGACCAGGTGTTCCTCCAGGGATGTCCGGTTGTGGTCCGGGTAGGTGTGAAATTTCAGCAGGGCCTTTGGCAGGTGGGCATAGTTGAGGCCCTTTTCCGTGAGGATGAGTTCCAGGATTTCCCTGTATTCCTCGCCGCTGATCAGGTCTTCCAGGGTACGGCCTTTCGCCGCCGCCAGGGCCAGGAGATCGTCGTGGAAGGGATAGAGGGGAAGCCTTCGGGCAAACTGGTCCCCCTCCTCGGATCGGTCGAAACGGTCGTCCTCCAGGTCCCGAAACCAGTCCCGGAACATCCGGCTGGCCGCGCCGGAGGCGGGAACGAACTTGACCGCTTCCAGGCTTCCCGCCCGATTTTCATAAAGCGAAAGAAAGGACGTCTTCTCGCTGTCGGAGAGGACCCGGATGCCATCTCCGGCAGTGCACGGACGGTCCAGGCGGAGCGGGCGGGGCGGGTGCGCGAAGAGATCCATCTGCCCCTCTATTTTCTCCATGGGGATGCCCTCGCCGGCGATCCGCTTCCGGTCCTTTTCGGACAAATTCGCGGTTATCATGATTTCCCTCCCGGTTCGCGCCGGACTTGCCTGGCGAACCCTTAAAAAGTCTCAAAATTACGTCTTTTTCTGTTTTGCGGAAGGCTGGCCGCCACGATTCCCTGCCTCCCGGGCCCCCCGCCCGATGACGGCTTTCAGGGCACGGCGTCTCGCCTCCTGTGACCCCGCAAAGAGTAACACAAAACGCCGGAACCGTCGATGGTGAAACAGGTCTTGACAGAACGGGATGGATTCTCTTACAGTCACCGTGACGCCGTACGGCCGGGGACACCTGTTCCCGGGCAGGGCGGCGGGACAGGAGGGAGGGGGTTCCATGGCTAAAATCGACGCTTTTTTTGAACTCATGAACAAGCAGGAGGCCTCGGACCTGCACCTCGCGGCAGGACAGCAGCCGGCCATACGGATTCGCGGCGAGATCGAACGGGTCAAGTATCACATCCTCGAAAGTGATGAACTGCGGTCCATGCTCTATGAAATTACGCCGGAGCACAAGATCAAGCAGTTCGAGGAAACGGGGGACGTGGATTTCGCCTACGAGATCCCCGGCCTGGCCCGGTACCGGGCGAACTATTACATGCAGAAAGACGGCGTCGCCGCCGCCTTCAGGGAAATCCCCACGAAAATCCAGACAGCGAAGGACCTGGGGCTTCCCGCGGTGATCACGAAACTGGCGTCCCTGCCCCGGGGGCTCGTCCTGGTCACCGGTCCCACGGGAAGCGGCAAATCCACGACGCTGGCGTCCATCCTGGACGAGGCGAACCGGACCCGGAAGGACCACATCATCACCATCGAGGACCCTATCGAGTTCGTTCACGAGAGCAAGGGCTGCATCGTCAATCACCGGGAAGTGGGCCTTCACACGAAAACCTTCTCCGCGGCCCTCCGGGGGGCCCTCCGGGAGGATCCCGACATCATTCTGGTCGGGGAAATGCGGGACATGGAGACCATCGCCCTGGCCGTGGAGGCCGCCAACACGGGTCACCTCGTTTTTTCGACCCTCCACACGACGAGCGCGGCGAAAACGGTCGACCGGATCATCGAGGTGTTCCCCCCGGGCGAACAGACCCAGATCCGGTCCACCCTGGCGGACGGCATCCGCGCCGTCATCTCCCAGACCCTCCTCAAGCGGATCGACCAGCCCGGGCGCGTGGCGGCCCTGGAGGTGATGATCGCGACACCGGCGGTGCGGAACCTGATCCGGGAAGCCAAGACCTACCAGCTCCCTTCGATGATACAGACGGGAAAGAAATACGGGATGCAGCTTCTCGACGACGCCATCATGGATCTGTTGAACGGCGGGATCGTCAGCGCCGACGACGCCTACCAGAGATCGAACGACAAGGCCCGGTTCCGTCCCTATCTGCGGACGCAGCCGACGGATTTCACGGAAGTCTGAGAATATCGCCCAAGGCCGGGCGGGCGCCGCCTGTGAAACCGCCGTGCCGGGAAACAAGACCGAGGGAGGCAGGATATGCTGGCAAAGCAGGATGTGGATTATCTCCTGGACCAGATGCTCCGGTCGGGGGGAAATATCTCGGATCTGAACATGACCGTCGGCAAACCTCTCCAGGTGGAACGGGACGGCGTGCTCGTCACCGCGGACCTCGATCCGCCCATGGGGCCGCTGACGCCCTTTCAGACGGAGATGATCGCCCTGGCTTTCCTCGGGCGGGACCGCCGGCTCATGGATGCCCTCGTCAAGGAAGGGTCTTGCGATCTCTCCCACGAGATCCCCGGAAAGGCCCGGCTCCGGGTGAACATTTTCTCGCAGAAAGGGACGTATTCCATCGCCTTCCGGATACTCGCCGCCAGGGTCCCCACCATCGAGGAAATGGAGCTGCCCCGGGCTTTCCTCGAAATGGCCGGGGAGAAGAATGGTCTCATCCTGGTGACCGGTGCCACCGGGACCGGGAAATCCACGTCCGTGGCGGCTCTTCTGGAACGGATCAATGAAGAGCAGTCCATCCACATCATCACCCTGGAGGACCCTGTCGAGTACCAGCACACCCACAGGAAGGCTACCATCAACCAGCGGGAGCTTGGCGTGGATTTCGAAAATTTTGCCGGCGGCCTTCGGGCGGCCCTTCGCCAGGCCCCCAAGATCATCTTCCTGGGGGAAATGCGGGACCGGGAGTCCGTGGAGATCGGTCTTTCCGCCGCCGAAACAGGGCACCTGGTCCTGTCCACCCTGCACACCATGGACGCCGGCCAGACTATCAACCGAATCCTCGGCATGTTCTCCATGGAGGAGGAGAACCAGATCCGGGTCCGCCTGGCCGACACGATCCGGTGGGTCGTCTGCCAGAGGCTTCTCCCGAAAATCGGCGGCGGGCGTGTGGCGGCCTTCGAAATCATGAAAACCAATATCCGGGTCAGGGACGCCGTCCTTCACGGGGAAGGGGAGGGAAAGACCTTCCGGGACATCATCGAGACAGGCCGCGCCTTCGACATGATCTCCTTTGACGAGTACATCACAGGCCTGTATCGGGACGGGCTCGTCACGGAGGAAACGGCCCTGGCCTACGCCACCACACGGGGCGTGGTCAGCCGGGGGATCGACTCGGTAAAAAGCGCCCGGGGTGAAAAGACCACCCCCCTCGACGGCCTCGAGATCGACCGCGGTTACGGCCGGGGGAAAAAACCGCGTTCATTCTGAAAGACACGGGAGGAGTTGTCATGGCGGGTTACGAAGACGTTTCCCCGGATTTCATCGGGGAGGACATGGAGGAGCTTCTCCTTTGTGAACCCGATGAGGAGAGGCGGGTGAAAATACAGCAGGTCCTCGACCGGGAAAGGTATCACGTGGTGACGCCCCGGGATGAAAAAGAGGCGGTGGAGCACCTTCTTTTTCAGGAGTGCGCCGTTGTCCTGGCCGGTGAACGTTTCGGCGGCCGGCTCCCCGGGGAGGGCCCCCTGGCGGATCACCTCCGGCGGCTTTCCTCGGAGGCCCGTAGAAACCTCTTCGTGGCCCTCCTTAGCGAGACGCAGGTAACCGCCGATGTCATGGCCGCCTTTCGGCAAAGCGTCAACCTTGTCTTCAATTACGAGGACCTGGAGAGGCTCCCGGCGATTCTCCGGAAAAGCCGGCAGGAAACCGGCGAGGGTTACGGCCCCTTCCGGGAGTCCCTGAAACGGGCAGGCAGGCTGTAGTAAAGAAAGGCGGCGCCTCTTCCCGGGAAACGCCGCCGGCTTTTTTACTTTCGGGCCGCCCCGTACGCCCGGGCAAGGCTCGTGTTGACATGGACGACCCCCTTGTTCATGTCTTTCAGGGGGTAGTCCCCGGTGATCACGGGGAGCCGGTCCGCCTCCTCCTGGGCCCGAACCACCGAGCCGGCGGGAACGTAACGGTTGTCGGGAACGGCGACGCCCATGAGGATCACGCCGGGCTCGATGACGCAGTTTTCACCCACCGTGGACCGGAAAACGAGAACCTTCATCCCCACGAAGGTGTTGTCACCGATCGCCGCGGGACCGTGAACCTGGACCTGGTGGGCCAGGGAAACCCTTTTGCCCACGTAGACGGCGTATTTTTTCCCGCCCCCGTCCACAAGGTTCTTTTCAACGGGCTTTCCGTTCAGCTCCGTCTCCAGGGCATGAATGATCACGCCGTCCTGGACGTTTGAATCGTCGCCGACGAAAAGGGGCTGTCCCTCGTCGCCGCGGATGCACGCCGTGGGGGCGACCATGACGTTTTTCCCGATAATCACGTTTCCGATGACCGCCGCCAGGGGGTGAACATAAGCCGTGGGGTCCACGACGGGGTCCACCGCCCGGGAGCTGAAGTCGGTCTGCACGTTTTTCTCAATCATTCTTTTTCCTCCCCGTTTTTTCCATCTTCAGGAGCTCGGGCCAGAGGCGGTCGATCTCCTGCCTGGTGTGATTCAAATCCCCGCCGTTGTCTATGACCCAGTCGGCGTATGGAATTTTCTCGTCCATGGGCATCTGGGACCGGACACGGTCCAGGGCTTCTTCCCGGGAAAGGCCGTTTCGTGTCATGATCCGGCGGACCTGTTCGTCCGGGGGCAGGTAGACCAGGAGGACGAGATCCACGTCTTTCTGCCACCCCACCTCGATGAGAAGGGGTATGTCTGAAATGACGATGGCATCCTCGCGATCCGCCGCGATTTCCCGAAGGCGTTTTTTCCATTCCCGGTAGACCGCCGGGTGGACGATCCGGTTCAACCGTTCCCTGGCCAGGGGGTCCCGGAAAACCCGCGGCCCCAGTTTTTCACGGTCGATGGCCTGGCCTTCGCCGAGGACGTCGGACCCGAAGGCGGCGACGATCTCCTGCCATGCCGGCGTTCCCGGTTTTTCCGCGTCGTGGGCCAGGAGGTCGATGTCGAGATGGACGGCCCCCTTTTCCCTGAGAAAACGGGCAACCGTCGATTTGCCGCTTCCGATGCCGCCGGTGAGTCCCACGTTCAACATGAGTTGGCCTTCTATCACAAGCCCTTCCGGCGGGCAACGAAAAATGCGGCGGGTCTCACAGGATTTCCCACAAGCGGCGGCGGGCGATTTTTTCCAGGCGGCGGTCGGGGTGAACCGCGACCGCCGTCCCCGCCGCCTCGAGAAGGGGCAGGTCGTGGATCGAGTCTCCGTAAGCCGCGCATTCCCGAAGGGCGACGCCTTTTTCCCGGCACAGCGATTCGGCGATGTGCCGCTTCTCGTCCTGGAAGGGGTGGACGAGAGGGGGCAGGGCCTCGAACCGCCCGTTTGCGACGGCGCAGATGGTTGCGGCGACCCGGTCGATGCCGGCGTGACGGGCCAGGGGCTGCGCCAGGGCGAGAAGCGACCCCGTGAGGAGGATGGTTTCATCTCCCTCGTGACGATGCCGGGCGATCCTTTCTTTCATTTCCCGGCGGATCGACTTCGACAGGCGTTCTCCCGCGAAGACCCGTGCCGCTTCATGGACGTCCCGCTCTTGAAGGCCGGCCAGATAGGCCTTGTTTTTTTTCCAGACGTCCGCCCCGAACCGGGGAAGATACCGTACGGCGAATGAAAGGAAAGAAACCGCCTGGAGGGGCCCGAGAAGCCGCTTTTTCAGGAGGAAGCGAAAGAAGAGGCGCTCCGAGCCCGTCCCCTCGATGAGCGTCCCGTCGAGATCGATGAATACGAGGGCCATGGCGCTTTACCGGGGTGGTCCTTGTTTTATGGAAAGCCTGAAGGGCCCGTCTTCCCGGAGAAGGAATTCGACGAGAACGGGAAGGGCTCGAAGGACGCACAGGACGACCGCCGTGTAGACCAGAAGACCCTTGATCCACTCGATTTCCCGCATCCAGGTGTCGTAAAAACCGGGGGCGATGGCGGGAAGCGGGTAGATGAGGAGAAGATACCCGAAGGCCAGGGCCTTGGCGGCCCCGTAGAGGAACCTGAGGGTTCTCCCCGCCACGAGGAAGCGTCCGAGGCCGGACGACATCATTCCGAAGGGTGTCTGGCCCCGGGAGGCCCCGTAGCTCCGGATGGTGTCCACGAGAAAGCTTCTCGTGATGAACAGGATGGTGACCCAGACGGGGACCAGGTCGAGATCGGCCATGACCACCCACAGGACGTTTTCGACGACGCGGTCCACGGCGATGTCGAAAAGCGCCCCGAACTGGGATGTCTCGTTGCGGAGGCGGGCGACGTAGCCGTCGAAGGCGTCCATGAGGAAGATCGCACCGAGAAGGGGAACGTTCAGGAGCTGGAGGGCCGGCGGGGCCTGGTAGGCGATGACCACGAGGACGAAGAGAAGGAGAAATCGGGAAAGGGTGATAATGTTGGCCATAAAAAACCCTGTTCCGGGGCTGCGGAGACGTTCACTGCCTGACGCCGGGCTCTTGATAATCCCGGCCCTATCCTCTGGAAATTGCGGTGCCTGCCGTTACGGCCGTGGTTCTTAAGTGTAAATGTTTGTAATTACATAGCATTGTGTGTAATCCTTGTCAAGGCAAAAAGAGCCCGTTTCGTTCATGTTTTCCCCGGGGGTGAAAACCGCCTGAAAGAGCCGCGATCTTTTCCGTCCTTCTTGATTTATCCCGTTCATTCAAGTAATGAAGAGCTCGTAGGGAACACGAAAGTCCCCTGTCATCTCAAGAAGGAAGTGAAATAACCATGGCCTATTTTTTTCGATCCCCGGCGGGGACCTTCTCCATCATGCCCGACGAGGCGGATCTCTTCCTGTATCAGCTCTGTGTCGGGGGCCTGTGGCTCCAGTCCTTCGAGACGGAGGAGGAGGCGGCCCGGGCCGTTTGCGAGAAACGGACGGGCTGGGCCGACTGGGACCGCCGGGAGGACGTCACGGCCCCGGAGGACCTGGGCGGGTGGGAGGAAAGTTTGGCTTGATCATTCTTCCCCCGCTGGCGTATATACGGAAAGCGCCTTTTTGACAGGAGGATATATCATGTATTGGCAGAAAGAACTGGAAACCATTCCCCGGGACGATCTCGAGTCCCTCCAGTCCCGGCGCCTCCGCGAGACCGTGGAAAGAGCCGCCCGCTCGCCCTATTACGGGTCTTCCTGGGCATCCCCGGGGCTTGGTGCGGAGGCGATCCGATCCACCGGGGACATCCGGAGATTTCCCTTCACCACGAAGGACGACCTTCGGGAGCACTGGCCCTACGGGTTCATCGCCGTACCCCGGGAGGAACTCGTCAGGATGCACTCCTCCTCGGGCACCACGGGGCGGGCCACGGTGGTTTTTCACACCGCCGACGACATCGCCGCGTGGACCGATCTCCTGGCGCGGTCCATGTACATGACGGGCATGCGCAAGGGCGACGTCTTTCAGAACATGATGACCTACGGTCTTTTCACGGGCGGCCTCGGTTTCCACTACGGGGCGGAGAAGCTCGGGGCCCTGGTCATTCCCGCCGGTGCCGGGAACAGCAAGCGCCAGATACAGCTCATGCAGGATTTCGAGACCACGGTCGTTCACATCATCCCGAGCTACGCCCTCCACCTGTATCTCGTTTTCGAGGAAATGGGCGTGGACCCGAGGGGGGACACGAAACTGAAAATCGCCTTTATCGGGGCGGAGCCCCATTCGGAGAAAACCCGCCTTAAAATCGAGGAGCTCTATGGCGTCAAGGCTTTCAATTCCTACGGGCTTTCGGAAATGAACGGCCCCGGCGTTGCTTTCGAGTGCCCTTTCCAGAAGGGGCTGCACGTCTGGGAGGACAATTTTCTCGTCGAGATCATCGACCCGCGCACCCTGGAACCGGTTCCCGATGGTGAAGAGGGCGAGCTCGTCATGACGACCCTGGTCCGCCGGGGGATGCCGCTCATCCGCTACCGGACGAAAGACCTGACCCGGATCATTTCCGAACCCTGCCCCTGCGGGAGAACGCACCGGAAGATCGAGAGGATCACCGGCCGCACCGACGACATGATGATCATCAAGGGGGTCAACATCTTCCCCCTCCAGATCGAAAAGAAGCTCATGGAGATTCCCGGCGTGGGCACCGATTTCCAGATCATCCTGGAAAGGGAGGGCTTCAACGACCACATGATCGTCAAGGTGGAAGTCCAGAAGGATTATTTTACGGGGGACCTGAAAAAGCTTGAAAGCCTTCGCCGGAAAGTGGTGGAGGAGCTGAAAAGCGACATTCTCATCACGCCCAGGGTGATTCTTGTCGAGCCTCACAGCCTCCCCAAAACGGAAGGGAAGGCGGTCCGGGTCCTGGACAACCGGAAAGACGACTGAGGGGGCAGCCTTGAAACGAGCCGTTCCAAGAACAAGCCGGGGAAGGAGGTCTTAAGAAGATGATCGCCTATCAGCTGTCCGTCTTCGCCGAAAACAAGCCGGGGCGAATCGCCAAGGTCACGGGAATCCTGGCCCGGGAGAAGATCAACATCCGGGCCATCACCATCGCCACGTCCGATGCTTTCGGGGTGGTGAACCTCCTCGTGGATGATCCCCGGGGCGCCCTTCGGGCCCTTGAGAAGGAAGGCCTGACGGTGAGCCTCAAGGAGGTCGTGGCCGTTCTCATCGATGACCGACCCGGGGGCCTCGACAAGCTGATCCAGCTTCTGGCGAGGGAGGGGATCAACGTGGAAAATGCTTACGGGTTCGTCCTGGAGAGCTGGAAACGGGCCGTTTTCGTCGTCGACGTGGACCAGATGGAAAAAACCCAGGACGTCCTCAAAAAGGGGGGGTTCGAAACGCTGAGCGCCGAGGCCCTGTCGGCGGTTGAGCCCTTCCACTACATGAAGTATTGAGAGGAGAGCCATGACCCGCGAAGACAAGGGGCACTACAGGAAAAAGCACCCCCCGGAGAAGAGCCTTCCGCCGGCCCTCATCGTGGAAGTGAGGAAGATCGCCCGGGAAAACAGAATTTCGTGCGCCGGCGCCTTTCGGGTAGCGGCGAAGACGGGGATGTCCCCTGACCAGGTCGGGGCGGCCATCGATTTTGAGGAGATTTCCCTCGAGAAGTGCCAGCTAGGCCTGTTCGGCTACGAAACGGGAAAGAGGCTCGTGGAACCGGCCGCCGAGGTTTCCCCGAGGATGACGGAGGCCGTCGAGGCTTCCCTCGTCGACGGGAGGCTTCCCTGCGCTTCCGCCTGGGAGATCGCCAGGCGGCTCCGTGTTTCGCGGATGGCCGTGGCCTCGGCCTGCGAGACTCTGGGAATCAGGCTGTCCCGCTGCCAGCTCGGGGCTTTCCGGTAAGGGTTACCGGCCGGCCTTCCCCTCTTCGTACCGGGCGAGGGTGAAAAGCATATCCGCCAGGCGGTTCAGGTACCGGTTGATCCGCTCGTTGGGGATCATGCCCTCGCTCTTCATCCGGGCGGCCCACCTTTCGGCCCGCCGGACAACCGTCCGGCCCACGTCGATCTGGGACGAGACAACGGTCCCGCCGGGGTAGATGAATTCGTTTTTCAGGGGAACGTCTTCCTGAAGCTCGTCGATCCATTTTTCCAGGCGGGCGATGTCTTCGTCGGTAATGGTCCGGGTGAGCTTCCCGTAAACGTCGGGAAGAGCCGAGAGCTCCGCCCCCAGGACCAGGAGATCTTTCTGAACCGACAGGAGAATGGCGCCGATCTCCTCACGGTCTGTCATCGCCCGGGCGACGCCGAGAACGGAACTGGCCTCGTCGAGAGTCCCGTAGGTTTCGGGCCTCAGGTCGTATTTCGGGATCCGCTGACCGCCGAGAAGGCTCGTTTCTCCCTGGTCCCCTTTTTTTGAGAATTTCATGGGCTTCTCCCTTCCATGTATGTTTCCAGGATCTTGACGATCTTGCCTTCGTTCATCCGAGCGTGTTCCAGGATTTCCTCCATGGTGAGCTCCCGCTCGCCGATGCCGTGGGCGTAATTGTCCACGGAGCACAGGGAGCCGTAGTCGAGGCCGAGTTCCCGGGCGATGACGGCCTCGCTGGCCATGGTCATGCCCACCACGTCGGCGAATTGGGACATCATGGTGATTTCCGCCCGGGTTTCGAGCCGGGGACCCCGGGTCTGCCAGTAAACGCCCCCGTTGACCACGTCGAAGGCGCACCGTCGGGCCGCGTCGATCCAGTTTTTGCGGACCCTCTGCGAGATGACCGGGGTGACGTGGACGGGCCTGTCCTCGAAGATCGTCGGCCCCCCCGTGAGATCGAGGAAGTCGTCGGGTACGACGAGGGTGCCCGGCGGAAGATACCGCTTCAGCGATCCCGTGGAGTTGACGGCGATGACCTCCCGGACGCCCGACTGCCGAAGGGCGAGGAGATTGGCCTGGTGGTTGATCCGGTGGGGCAGGATGTGGTGTTTCGGGTCCGTTCCGTGCCGGGGTATGAAGGCGGCGCGGGGAGAGAGAAAAAGGGAGACCTCGCCGAAGTCCGTCGCCACATTCGTTTTTTTCAGGCCGCCGAAGAAGGACGTCTTCTGGAGAAGGATGGTTCCCGATAGAATGCCGAGGCGCGCCACAGTTCCTCCTTTTTTTCCGCCCGTCCTTCTGACGTCTGCGCCGGGTTCCCCTGCCGCGCCGCCCGCCACCCCCGGTCATGACGGCACGCCGGCCCGTCCGCCCCTTTTCCAGGGACCGGGCCGCCCGGCCCCCGTATCTTTTCGCGGCAACGCCACAACAGGACGCCCGGGGAAATTTTACACGGTGTGCCCGGTTTATAACAGATCCCCGAAGACCTGTCAAAAGGGATCATTTTTGTTTGACATCCCCCCTTTCGTGAGCATAATGTGACGTAAAAGAAAGGAGGCTGCGCGTCATGGGAAAAGAAGACAAGGTCATTCACGCCTCGGATCAGACCTTCGACGCTGAAATTCTGAAATCGGACAAACCGGCCCTGGTGGATTTCTGGGCTCCCTGGTGCGGTCCCTGCAAAGCCATCGGGCCCATGGTGGAGGAACTGGCGGAAACATACGGGGACCGGGTAAAGGTTGCGAAAGTCAACGTGGACGAGTGTCCCGAGACGACGGGAAGATACGGGATCCAGAGCATTCCGACGCTCATGCTCTTCAAGGGCGGCAAAATGGAGGAGAAGCTTATCGGCCTCGTCCCGAAAAACCGGCTTGAAGAATTCCTGAAAAAGGTCCTCTGATGAGAACGCCCGTCACCCGACCCTTCTGCGGTCACTGTTTTGCCGCTGTCGTGAAACGCTCCTTCATGGGCGTCCTCGCGGTCCTTTTTTTCCTCTCGGTAACGGCCGGGTGCGGCTGGTGGAAGGGTTCCCCCGTTCGAGGAGGCTCGGCGGAACGGCTTTACCAGAGCGGCTACATGAACTACCACGACGGGGATTTCGACAGGGCCATCGAGGCTTTTCAGCGTCTCCAGGAACAGTACCCCCTGAGCGACCTGGCCCTGAAGGCGGAACTGGGGATTGCCGATTCTCACTACAGTGCCGGCGATTACATGGAAGCGGAAATGACCTACCTGGATTTCGTGAACCTTCACCCGACCAATGAAAATGTCCCTTACGCCCTCTACCAGGCGGGCATGTGCCACTTCCGGCAGATGAACACCCTGGACCGGGACCAGACGGAAACCCGGCGGGCCCGGGAATCCTTTGAAAAAGTGGTTTCCCGGTTTCCCGATTCCCCTTTCTCCTTCATGGCCCTCAAAAGGCTTCGGGAATGCGAGCAGCGCCTTGCCGATCACGAGTTCTACGTGGGGTATTTCTACTTCAGAACCAGGCACTACCGGGCGGCCCTGGAGCGTTTTCAGGGAATCCTCGTAGACTATCCTCTCGTTTCCATGGACTACAAGGTGGGGTACCTCATCGATGAGACCCGGCGGCGGATGGCGGAGGAAGAGGAAAAGAGCCGGGGGGCCGTAACAGAGGAAGGTGCTCCCTCCGGCGGTGCCGCCGCGGAGGGGTAAAAGCGCCGGAAAAGGGTCACCGGCCCAGGCGGATCCGGGAAAGGATTTTCGCCACCATCCCCTCCAGGCTCCCCGAGGTGTCGATGGTTATGAGATTTTCCCCGGGAACGTCTTCCAGGGGATGGAAGGCTTTCTTCTGGGCGTCGAGAAGGGCCAGCCGGCCGTCAGAAACGTCCGTGCCCTTCCGTTCCCTTTTTTCGAGCCTTTGACGGAGGACGTCGTCGGGACAGACACAGTGGACCGCGAAGAAGTCGGCCCCGTGGGAACGGGCGACCGCCATGGCGGCGGCGCGGTCCCTCCGGTCCCTGAAGGACCCGTCCAGGATGACCGGCTTTCCCTCTCCCAGCCGTTTCCCTGCTTTTTCAAAGGCCGCCTCGTAAGTCCGGCGGTTCATCTCCTCGCCGTAGATTCCCTCGCCGAAGTCCTCGTAGCGGTGTTCCGCGGTGGAAATACGGGAAAGCTCCTTCCGGAGGACGTCCATGCGGATGACCCCGGCCCCGATGAGGGGGGCGAGGGCGGCCGCCAGGAATGATTTACCCGTTCCCATCCACCCGCTCATGACGAGGAGCGCCGGCCTGTCGAGCCGGGCGGCGCAGCGGTATGCGAGACGGAAGTATTTCCCGGCCTCGGCAGTGACTCGGTCCTTTTCCTTCCCGCCCAGGCCCGGTTCCTGGAGGCGGAAGCCGGTGACCTTGCCCCGGACGTAGGCGAAATAGCACTTGTAGAAGGGGAGGAGGGTATTTATTTCCTCGTCCCCGGATTCTTCGATGTAGGCCCGGACAAAGGCGTCTCCGTAATCGCCGTAGCCGTGGAAGTCGAGATCCATGGACAGGAAGGCGACCTCGGCGGCCCGGTCGAGATACCGGAAGCGCTTGTTGAACTCGATGCAGTCGAAGACGACGATGCCGTTGATGAAGCAGATGTGCTGGAGGTGCAGGTCGCCGTGGCACTCCCGGATCTTGTGCGTCGCCACCCGCCGGCGGAACAGGGCTTCCCGGTTTTCGAGAAAACCGAGGGCCCACGAGCGGATAAACTCGAATTCGGGCCGGGAAATCGTTGTCCCCACGTAGGGTTCCGTCTGCTCGAAATTTTCCTCGTGGTTTTTCCGGATCGTCTCAAACCCGCCGATTTCGTCAATTTCCCCGCCCGTGGCCGCCCCGTCGTGAAACGCGCAGATTCTCCCGGCCAGGGTTTCCATGTCCCGTTTCCGGGCGATATTGTTCTCGAGGAGGGTTCCAAGCATGCGGTCTTCGGGGATTCGTTTCATGAGGACGGCATATTCCACCGCCTCCCCCCTGCCAAGAAAGTTCAGGGTTCCCGTCTCGTCCTGGTGAATGGGAACGACGTCCAGGTAAATGTCCTCGGCGAGGCGCCGGTTGAGCCGGATCTCCTCCCGGCAGAAGAAAGCCCTTTTTTCGAGGGTCGTGAAGTCGAGAAAGCCGAAATCCACCGGTTTTTTGATTTTGTAGACGAGATGGCCGGCGATGAAGACGAGGGAAATGTGGGTTTCCACCATTTCCACCGACGGGGGGCGGTGGGGGTAGGACGCCGGGTCCGTCATGAATGCCGCAATCCTGGAAAGGGTCATGGCCGAAACTCCTGTTTTTCAGAAGGTCGAGGGATCGGGCCCGCCGGAAAAGAAGAGGGGATAGTGGGCCCTGAAGACGGCCATCATGAGGTCATAGGGAAGATCGTGGAAGGCTCCGCGGTCTACGACGTATTCCATGTATTTCCGGCCTTCCCGGTCATAGGCGTGGAATACGGCGTCGTGGGTGCCATCGAATTCCAGGGTGGGAACACCGAATTTTTCACACAGGTCGATGTTGAACGTGGGGGTGGCCCGGACCCATCGGCGGTCGACGAAAAGTTCCGTGTACCCGTGAAACATGAACAAATCGGTCCCCATTTTCTTTTTCAGGCGCTCCGTGGTCAGGTGGTTCCGCACATCGGCGAACCGGAGGCGGCTGGGAATGCCGAGGGCCCGGGCCGCCGCGGCGAGGAGGACCGCCTTGGGGACGCAGAAGCCGGATTTTTTTGCCAATACCCGGCTGGCCTTGAAGCCCTCCCGTCCCAGGTCGATGTGAAAGGGGTCGTAACGGATGCCGTCCCGGACGGCATAATAGAGGCGCGCCGCCCGGTCTGCGGCGGTTTTTCCCGGCCATGCGGCCTCCCGGGCAAAGTCGATCACCGACTCGTCGTCGCTGTCGACGAAATACGTGGGTTCGAGAAACACCCGTTTATCCTCCAGGTGCCCGGCGCCGCCGTTTTCCATGGTTCCCTGTTTCTCACGGGCGGGCGTCAAAGGCTTTCCCCCCGTCACGGTTTCCCGTTTTTTTCCCCTGGCCGTTCAGGTAGGTCAGCATGATGCAGCCCGCTTTCTCCCGGAGCTCGCAGGCTTTCCGGAAGTCCGCCAGGGCTTTCGTCCGCCGGCCCTGCTGGAGCAGGGACTGGCCGCGGCCATTGTAGCTCTTTCCGTCTTCGGGATCGATGAGAATGGCCCTGGAAAGGCTTTCCACGGCCTTCTGGTAGTCAGCCTTCATGAAATAGGTCATCCCCAGGGCGTAATAGGCCTCGCCGCTCATGGGATCGAGGCTGACGGCGCAAAGAAAATCGGTGACGGCCGCGTCGTAGCGCCTTCCCCATTTCCGGTAGGCGTGGCCCCGGACGAGGTACAGGCGGGTGTCCTTGGAATCGATGGAGAGGGCTTTCGAGTAGTCCGCCACGGCTTTTTCATACTCCCTGTTTCCTTCGTGGCACTGCCCCCGCCGGAAAAGGGCCGCGCCGTCCCGCTCGTTTCCGTCGACGACCGCCGTGAAGTCGGCGGCGGCCTCCCGGAAGCGGCCCTCTGCCTGGAACGCGAGTCCGCGGTTGAAGCGGGCCGCGTACACATCGCAATCGACGCCATTTCCAGCGGCTTTTATGATCTCGCCGTAACAGGCCCGGGCTTCGTCGTACCGGCCCGCTTCGTAAAGCCTGTTTCCCCGCTCCAGGAGCTCCTTCGCCGATGGGGGCGCTTTTTTCACCGGGATGGGGCTTCCGGTGCCGGGTGTGGGCCCGCCGCAGCCGATCGTCACCAGGACCACGAGGACCGCGGGAAGGGTCAAGCTAAAAAAAACCTGTCTTGAACGGCCCATGGCCGGGAGCCCCCCTGCCGTGAAATTTTCTATTCTCTAACAGAACTGGCCGGGGATTGCAATTTGTTCACGGTGCGTATGGCCTTACGCACTGTGAACCCTTCTTTTCAGGGGAGCGCCCGTCCCGGGAGGGCCGTCTGAATATTTACTAGTATATTCAGCAGATTGATTTTTAACAGCGGTGGCATGATCCCTGCTTTGAATGAGGGAAAGGAAGCAGAGAAAGGAGACAGGAAACCATGAAGATAAGGGAGATGGACAGGACCTCCGCCGCCGGCCCCTGGCTGACCGTGGCTGAAAACGGGGAGCGGGACCGATGGAAGGAAATCCTGGAGGATTTTTTCGAGATCCAGGAAGATCAGATGACCGACACCTCTCCCCTCGCCCTGGAAGGAGATGTTTTCGGGGACTACTATGACATCATGGGCTGGTTCACTCTCGACGCCGGTTTTCCCGGCATGCTCCCTTTCTTTTCATCCGAGCGGAGCGGTGCCCGGTTCGTCCGGAAGCCGGTCCCGTGGGACCGGCCCTATGACCCCTATCTGTGGGAATGGGGAACCTTGAGGTATGACCTTCCCCAGTAAAGGGGCGTCCTGAAAACCCGTGTCCCTGCGGTGCCCTTCTTTTTACGCGGCGAACCGTCGCCGCCGGGGGAAGGCTCCGCAGAGACGTCGCGGGAAATCTTTTTTACCCCGCCTCGCCGTTCCCGTTTCAACCCAAAAAATAATTATTTCACGCATCGTCACGCTTTTTTTTTGCGACGGTGCTTCGACTTTCCCGTGACAGGAAGCCGGGAGGCGGTAGCCCAGAACCGCCTGCCAGGAAAATCGACAGGAAAAGGCTTGCCACGGTGAAGCCGGCAGTGGTAAAAAAACACATCCGAATAAATGGAGACGGGCTTTCCGAACATGGCGAAAGACTATTACGAAACCCTCGGCATTTCCCGGGACGCTCCCCAGGAGGCCGTCAAGAAGGCGTACCGGAAGCTCGCCCGGAAGTGGCACCCCGACGTGAACCCCGGCAACAGGGAGGCGGAACAGCGGTTCAAGGAAATTTCCCGGGCGTATGAAGCCCTGGGGTCGGAGGAAAAGAGAAAACTCTACGACGAATTCGGGGAGGAAGGCCTCCAGTCCGGGTTCGACCCTGAAAAGGCGAGACAGTACCGGGACTGGCAGTCATCCTGGCGGCGGGAGAGGGGGGGCGCGGCGGAGGAGTCTTTCGGCGGCCGTTATGAAAACTACGAAGATCTTTTCGGCGATCTTTTCGGATTTAGCGGGGGCGCCGGGAGATCTCCCCGGGGATCCCGCGCCGTCCGGGGCCGTGACCTGGAGCATGAGATGACCGTCGATTTTCTGTCCGCCCTGCGGGGACTGGAGACGGAACTGGTCATGGAAAAACAGGTTCCCTGCTCCCGGTGCGGGGGGTCGGGGACGGAACCGGGGACGAAGCTCAATCCCTGTCCCACCTGCGGGGGGTCAGGGAGGCTGAACGTCGCTGACGGCCCCGTTCCGTTCACCCAGGTCTGTCCCCAGTGCGGCGGCCACGGCCGGGTCGGGACGCCCTGCGGGGCGTGCCGCGGAGCCGGGCAGGTTCCAGGCCGGGAGCGGATCCGCGTCAAGATTCCGCCCGGCGTCCATGACGGCGCGAGAATACGGGTTGCCGGCAAGGGAGAACCGGGAGCGGCCGGCGCCGGCGCCGGGGACCTGTATCTCCGGATACGGGTCGAACCCCATCGTTTTCTCACGCGGAAAGGGGATGACCTGTACCTGGACGTGCCCGTGACGGTGCTCGAGGCCCTGGAGGGCGGGCAGGTCCGCGTCCCCACGGTGGAAGGGTCGGTGAACGTGAAGGTTCCGCCGGGAAGCCAGAACGGCCAGGTCCTCAGGCTGAAAGGGAAAGGGGCGGTGAACATGAAAACGAAGAAACGGGGGGATTTCATGGTCAGGCTGGCCGTCGTGCTCCCCCCATCGAAAGACCGGGAAGCTGTGGAGGCCGCCCGGAAGCTCGAGACGTTCTACGGGGATGACGTGAGAAAGGACATCAGGCTCTGAACCTTCTCATTCCCCGGAATCTGGGCGCCTTGCCTCTGGATCTTTTTACAAAGCCGTCGGTAACAGAAGATTTTTCGAGTTTTTAAGGGTTTATCGAACGATGATGAAGGAACGCTGGACAAGGGAAGAGGTTCTCCGGATCTTCGACCTGGACGAAACGTTCCTCCTCGACCTTGAAGAGGAGGAGATCGTCTGCTGCCTCAGGGAGGAGAGGCCGGGAAGGCGGGTTTATGCTTTCAGCGAGCTCGAGAAACTCCGGATCGCGAAAATCCTCGTGGAGGAACTGGGGGTGAACCTGCCGGGCGTCGACATCATCCTCCGAATGAGGCGGGACATGATTTCCGCGAGAAAACAGTTCGACGCCATCCTGGAAGACCTGGCCGTCAAGATCAGGGAGGAACTGGAGAGAGAAAGAGAGGAAGACCGGGACCGTTGAAACCCCGTCTTTCAATCGGCGCTCTCGCTCGTGGGGTCTTCCCGCCTGCCGTAGAAGACCCTGTTTTTCCCCTCCTTCTTTGCCGTGTACATGCTTTCGTCGGTCCGCTTCAGGAAAAAAGAAAGTTCTTCTTTCGGAAAATACTCGGCCACGCCGACGCTCACCGTTTTTCGAACGGGCGTGATGGACCAGGTCGAGAAGGTCTCGTTTGAAAACTCCCGCCGGATTCTTTCCGCCAGGGCCACGGCGGCGTCGCCCGTCGTTTCGGGAAGGATGACCGTGAACTCCTCGCCCCCGTACCGGTAAGCCGAGTCGGTCTTCCGCAGGCATCTTCGAATGACCTGGCCGAGACGGACGAGCACCTTGTCCCCTTCCACGTGGCCGTAAGTGTCGTTGTAGTTCTTGAAATCATCGATGTCGAGAAGGAGAAGGGAGAGCGGGTGTCCGTATCGCTTGGCCCGGTTGATCTCCGATTTGAGCTGGTCGTAAAAGTGCCTCGAGTTGAAGAGTTTCGTGAGACCGTCGGTGATGCTCAGCTCCATGTATCTCTTTTCGCTCTCCCGGAGGGCTTCTTCGGCGATTTTCCGCGCCGTGATGTCTTCGAGCGTTTCCATGGCCCCGAAAAGGACCCCCCGTGAATCCCTGAGGGCCGCCGCGGTGAACCGGAGCCATTTCCCGCCGTCACCCAGGGCGGGGAAGAAGTCGGTGGCCTCGTAAGCCTCCTCGATGAGCTTGGACTTGTGATACTTGCCCACGTACCACCGGGGGATCTCGTCGAGGAGACTGTCCACGAGGAGGTCGGCCATGCAGGGGCGGGCCTTGTCATAGAAGGCCTTCCAGTGCTGTTTCGTCCCCACGATTTTATCCCGGCTGATTTCGCTGAGCTCCTCCAGGGCCCGGTTCCAGCACACGATCTCGTGGTCCCGGTTGATGACGAAAGTCGGTATGGGGGATCCCTCGAGAACGGACTTGAAGCGCTGCTCGCTTTCCTTGAGGGCTTCCTCGGCGAGGATGGTTTCCGTGATGTCCTGAAGCGTTTCGATGGAGGCGAAAAAACGGCCCTGGGAGTCCCGGAGCACGGCAGCGGTGATGCGGAGCCATTTTCCGCTCTCCCCGAGATCGGGGAAAAAGGCCGTCGCCTCGTAGGCTTCGTCGAGAAGCTTCGATTTCTGGATTTTCCCGTCATACCAACGGGGGAACGCGTCCGTCTTCCCGTCCGCCAGGAGATCGGCCATGCACGGCCTTTTCTTCCGGTAAAAAGCCTTCCAGTGCTTGTCCGTTCCGACGATGACCTCCGCCTTGATACCGCTCAATTCTTCCAGGGCCCGGTTCCAGTGCAGGATCCGATGGTCCCTGTCGATGAGAAAGGCCGGGATGGGGGACCCCTCGAGGATCCGTTTCAGCCGTTTCTCGCTTTCCCGGAGGGCCGTTTCCGCCTGTTTCCCTTCCGTGACGTCCTCCAGGGTTTCCAGTGCGCCGATCAGGTTCCCGCCGGGGTCCCGGAGGGCGGAAGCGGTGAAGCGAAGCCACTTTCCTTCTTTCCCGAGGTCGGGAAAGAAGTCCGTGGCCTCGTAGGCTTCCTTGAGAAGTTTCGATTTCCGGTATTTGCCGGCGTACCACTGGGGAATTTCGTCCTGCAGCCCGTCGGCGATGAGGTCGGCCATGCAGGGCCTTTCCCTGCTGTAGAACGCCCGCCAGTGCTCCTTCGTTCCGATGATCCTTTCGGCCCGGATGCCGCTGAGCTCCTGGAGAGCCCTGTTCCAGTAGAGGACGCGGTGGTCCTGGCCGATGACGAAAGTGGGAATGGAAAGACCTTCCAGGATGAGGGGAAAGATAACGGCCTCTCCCCCGGAGATTTTCCGGATTTCGTCGGCAACACCCCGGGCGGGCGGTGTCGCCTCTTTCCTGACTGTCCCCTTCTTCATGGCGTCACGCTTGCCTTTCCCGCGGTTCGGCATGGGGCGCGAAATTTCCCGGGAACGGAACCGAACCGGTGTACGCCCCGTGGCGGGTTTTCCGCCGCCAGGGGCTTTCGGAATGTCGAACAGGGACGGCGTCCTTTTCGCCCTCCCTGTCCGTCACAGGCGCTTTTGCCTTGCCACGGCGAGGCCGTGGGTGATCCGGTCGATGACGATGGCCAGGATGACGATGCACAAACCCGCTTCGAACCCCCGACCGACCTCGATGCGGTTGATGGCGAGCAGAACCTCGAGCCCCAGCCCCCGGGCCCCGATCATGGAGGCGATGACGACCATGGCGAGGGCCATCATGGTGGTCTGGTTGATTCCCACCATGATGGACGGAATGGCCAGGGGAAGCTGGACATCGAAGAGGATCTGCCGCGGGTTGGCCCCGAAGGCCTTTGCCGCCTCGAGGGTTTCCTTCGGCACCTGGCGGATTCCCACGTTGGTGAGCCGGATCACCGGCGGGACGGCGTAGATCAGCGTGGCGATCAGGGCGGGCACCTTGCCGAGGCCGAAGAACATGAGGGCGGGGATGAGATACACGAAACTGGGCATGGTCTGCATGGCATCGAGGAGCGGCCGGTTGACCGCCTCGAAAAGGTCGCTTCGGGCCATGAGGATCCCCATGGGGATGCCGATGATAATGGAAATGATCACCGCCGAGGTGGTCAGGGCGAGGGTCATCATGGCGAGCTTCCAGTACCCGAAGGTCCCTATGAGAAAGAGGAGGCCCGCGAGGACCGCTCCCGCCCACCACCGTCCCAGGACCTTCCACCCGGCGAGGCCGGCAACGGCGATCATGGCCCACCAGGGAACCCACAGGAAAAACTTTTCGATGGTGACGAGAATGGTGAGAAGGAGTTCTCCCAGGGCGTCGAAAAAGCCCGCGAAATTGTCGAGAAGCCAGGACATGAACGTGTCGACCCAGTCGGCGAGCGGGATTCTGAGATGGCGGGGAAAATCAGTCATGGGTTTCCTCCTCTTTTTCCTCTTTGTCTTCCTCTTTTGCGCCGCCGCTCTGGATCAGGTTTTCGAAGATCGAGCTGATCTGGATCTCGCCGAGAAACCGGTTGTTCTCGTCCACCACGGCAATGGGGTATTCCGCCCCTGCGGCGAGGGGGAAAAGATCCTCGAGAATCGTTTCCGGGCTTGTCGTGACCGGTGCGTGGTCCATCACCTCGCTCAGGGCGACCCCGCGGTTTTCGATAAGTTTTTTCATTCTTTCCATGGTGATGAGACCGACGAGCTTCTTCTTCCGGTCCACCACGAAGGCGTGGTCCTCCTTGGATGTCCTGAGAATGTGGAGGGCGGCCTTGGGGCCCTGCCAGTCGTAGATCAGGGCGTCCGGGTCCTCCATGATTCTGCCCGCGGTGAGGACCCTCTGGATGGAGGCGTCGTAGACGAATTCGCGGACATAGTCGTTGGCCGGGGAAATGACCACTTCCTCGGGGGGGCCGACCTGGACGATTTCCCCGTCTTTCAGGATCACGATGCGGTCCCCGAGCTTCAGGGCCTCGTGAAGATCGTGGGTGACGAAGAGGATGGTTTTCTGCAGCCGGGACTGAAGCTCGATCAGTTCGTCCTGCATCTCCCTTCGTATGAGGGGGTCGAGGCCACTGAAGGGTTCATCCATGAAGAGGATTTCCGGTTCGGTGGCCAGGGCCCGGGCGATGCCGACCCGCTGCTGCATCCCCCCGCTCAACGCCCCGGGGAGGTAATTTTCCCACCCTTTCAGTCCCACCGTTTCGATGGCCTCCATGGCCTTTGCCTGCCGCTCCTCTCCCCCGACACCCCGGACCTTCAGCCCGTAGGCTACGTTGTCGATGACCGTCCGGTGCGGAAAGAGGCCGAAGTGCTGGAAAACCATGCCCGTGGTGTAGCGTCGGAAATGATTGAGTTGTTGCTCGTCGTAGGCGAGAATGTTTTCCCCGTTGAAGTCGACCTCTCCCGTCGTCGGTTCGATGAGCCTCATGAGAAGCCGGATCAGGGTGGACTTTCCGCTTCCGGACAGGCCCATGATGACGAAAAACTCCCCCTTTCGGACCTGGAAGGACACGTCCCGGACCGCCACCACCGACCCGGTCTTTTCAAGGATGGATGCCCGGCTTTCTTTCCGGAGATCCGATTCGAGGATTTCCCTGGAACGGTCGCCGAAGATTTTCCAGAGGCCTCGAACGTCCACGCAGAATGGCGTTGATTCTGTTTCGCTCGTTTTTTCGTTTTCCATGACCTGTGTCCTTTCTTGGATCCGGTGGGCGGCTCATCGGAACCGACCGGCTTGACAATCAGTCCCTGAAATGGCGGTTTTCACCTCGCCCGGCGCCCTTTTGCTGCAGGGATGGGATAAACGGGGATTCAGCGTCTCCGGCGGGCTGGATTCCAGGGAACAGTCATGGGAAATAATAGTTGATCGGATCGAACCCGACGAGAAACATGGGAAAATTACCTCTTTTTTCTTGTTTTTTTATCTCATTTTGTCGGAGATCTGTCAATAGAGCCCATGGAGAGCCGACGGAACCCGATCTTCCCCGGGAGGCGGTCCGAAGCGGGGCGGCGTTGCTTTTTTCCGATGATCCCGGTAAGAAGGGTTTTCCGATTGTCGAACGGGGAGAGTCATATCCCATGCGTAAAAGATTAAAAATTGCCGGCGAGGTTTTCTGGAACGTCGTTCTTCTGTCCGTGGGCGCCGTTTTTTGCGGCGCCGCCGTGAACGGCATCCTCGTTCCCATGGAATTTGTGAGCGGGGGCGTCACCGGGCTGACCCTCGTGGTGAAGCATCTTTTTCCCTCGCTGCCCCTGGGCGGCATCTATCTGTGTCTCAATGTGCCCCTTTTTCTCGTCGGGTGGCGGTTTGTCGGCAGGCGGTTTTTCCTTTACAGCCTGGCGGGAATGATTCTTTTTTCAGCGGCCCTCCAGTGGATCCATGTCACGATCCCCGTGGAGGACCGGATTCTCGGCGCCCTTCTCGCGGGGATCATCATGGGAATCGGCACGGGCATCACGCTCAAGTCCGCCGGATCAGGGGGCGGTACGGACATCCTGGCGGTCATCCTCCTGAAGCACTATTCCGTCCGCCTGGGAACGACGGTTCTCGTTTTCAACACCGCCGTTCTCGCCCTGGCGGCCCTCCTCTTTTCCCTTCAGGGAGCCCTGTACACGCTCATATTCCTGTATGTTTCGTCAAAGGTCCTGAACGTCGTGGTCACGGGCTTGAGCCAGAGAAAAGCCGTCTGGATCGTTTCCCGGGCCTGGGAGGAGATCAACCGGAAAATCCTCGAGGACCTGAACCGGGGTGTGACCATCATCGAAGGCCGGGGCGGGTTCACCGGCCAGAAGGGCGCCCTCCTGTACACGGTCATCACCTTTCAGGAGCTTTCCCGCCTGAAGCGGATCATCCGGCGCCTCGACCCGGAGGCCTTCGTTGTCGTCTCGGAGACCCTGGAGGTCATGGGACACCGCATCGGAAACCAGCCCCACTGGTAATCGGAAGAAGACCATTTCCCGGCGGCTTACGTCTTTGTTCCTGTCAGCGTGAATGGCATGGGAAAATGTCTTGACAGCAAATATTTTATATGCCAATATTTGGAAAAGTAAAAAAGGATTGAAGGCCATGACGGTTCAGGACGACCGCCTCATTTATCTCGTGTTCACGGCCCAGCAACGCCTCAGGACTTACCTCAAGAAGAAGTTTCGGGACGAGGGGCTTCGCATCACCGCCGCCCAGGCCGCTCTCCTTTTCCTTCTCCGGGGCAACAACGGGCAGACCATGTCCGAGTTGAGCCAGGCGCTCCTGGTGGACAATTCCACCCTCACGGGCATGATCGACCGGCTGGAAAAGATGGGGTTCGCCGCCCGGGCAGCGCACCCGTCGGACCGCAGGGCCTATCGCATCGAGATCACGGCGTCGGGGCACGAAGAGGCCGATAGGGCGAAGCGGGTCTTGAGAGACGTGAACGAGGCGATCAAATCGGATTTTTCCGAGGAAGACGTGGCGTGTTTCCGGAAAATCCTCAAGGCGTTCTTTCGTAAATTCAATTGAAAGGGATGCGTTCCCGGTGAATGGCCATGAATCTGGAAATTCGTGAGACGATCCTGGAACGGGCGGCGGCCTTCGCCGAGAGCCGCATCGCGTCGAGAAGGAATCTTGGGAGGATGGATCGTTTTCCCCTCGATCTCTGGGGGGAGATGGCCTCCGAGGGTCTCCTCGGGGTGGGGTATCCCCGGGACGTCGGCGGAGCGGGCGCGGACCCCCTGACGGTCCACCTGGCAGGGGAGACCCTGGTCCGTCACGGACACAATCCCGGAATCGTCCTGTCCTGGCTGATTCACCAGGTCATGGGCCTTTTCTTTCTTTCCCGCTTCGGAAGGGACGATCAGAAGGCGGCCTATCTTCCCGGCATGGCCCGGGGGGCGCTCACCGGTTCCCTGGCCATCTCCGAGCCGGACGCCGGGGCGAGGCCGAAGGACATGACGACCCGGGCCCGGAAAAACGGGGACGCATACATCCTGGACGGGGAAAAGAACTTCCTCACCAATGGTCCGCTCGCCTCTTTCTTTCTCGTTTTCGCCGTGACGGGGGAACAGAACGGACGGAAAAACTTCAGCGCTTTCCTGGTTCCCGACGGGACGAAGGGCGCCCGAAAGACCGGGCCCTTTTTCCTGTCCTTTCTTCGGCCGTGCCCCCACGAGGGGATCCGCCTCGAGAATTGCCGTCTTGAAGGGGATGCTCTTTTCGGCGAGGAGAACAGGGCCTGGGAAACCCTCTCCATTCCTTTTCGAACCTGGGAAGACGTCTTTCTCGCCGGCCTGGTTTCGGGCGGCACGGGCCGCCTCTTCCAGATTCTCCTGTCCACCCTGCGAAAAAGGCCCGGGGGCGGTCCGGGGGTGGAGGTAAAGACCTTCCTCGGTTCGGCGTGGTCCTCCCTGGAGGGCATCCGGGTCGTTTCCCGGGAGGCGGCGAAGAAACTGGAGGTTCCCGAGGCCCGGGGGGAGGTCACGTCCATGGTCCTCTTCGCCCGGAGAAACATCCGAAGGCTCCTGAAAGACCTGGATGAATTCGTGGCCGCCAGGAGACTGGCCCCGGGGGAGGAATGGTCCCGGCTCATGAAAGACCTTGTTCCCGCGATCGGGATCGCCCACGCGGTTCAGGAAAAAAAGAAGGAAAAAATCGGCGCGGCCCTCTTGGAGGAGGAAAGAAATGACCGGTTCCGCTTTTTTTGATTCCCCGGAAACCCTTCTGAAAGCCCTGGAAGGGGTCCAGTACATCTGCAGCCGAAAGATCGCGACGACCCTGCTCATCGCCCTCCACCTGGGAAAGCCCGTTCTCGTGGAAGGTCCCGCCGGTGTCGGCAAGACCGAGCTGGCCAAGAAGACGGCGGAGATTTTCCGCCTCCCCTTCATCCGGCTCCAGTGCTACGAAGGGCTGGACGAATCGAAGGCCCTCTACGAGTGGAAATACGGGAAGCAGCTTCTTTACACCCAGATCCTGAAGGACAGGCTGAACGACATCGTGAACAGCGAGACGAGCCTCACCGATGCCGTCCGGACGCTGCACCGGTACGACGACCTGTTCTTCTCCCCCGAATTCCTGGAGCCGAGGCCGCTTCTCCAGGCCCTGCAGAGAAGCGGGGGAACGGTGCTTCTCATCGACGAGATCGACAAGTCCGACGAGGAATTCGAGGCGTTTCTCCTGGAGATCCTCTCCGATTTCCAGGTGTCCATCCCGGAGATCGGGACGGTCCGGGCCACGTCCCACCCCATCGTTTTCCTGACGAGTAACGACACCCGCGAACTGGGGGACGCCCTGAAGAGGCGGTGCCTCCACCTGTACATTCCCTTTCCCGACGCCGCCCTGGAATCGAAAATCATCGCCGTCCGGGCGCCCGGTGTCTCCGATCTTCTGAAACGGCAGCTCGTGTCCTTCATCCAGGAAGTGCGAAAGCTGCAGCTGAAAAAAGTTCCCTCCATCAGCGAGGCCATCGACTGGGCCAGGACCCTGCTTTTTCTTCACGCCGAGTGCCTGTCCAGCGAGCTCATCAACGAAACGATGAATGTCTTCATAAAGTTCGAGTCGGACGGGGAACTCCTTCGGGACAGTCTTCCCGATCTCATGCGAAAAAGCGTCCGGGGAGGCTGAAAGGGACATGAATCGTGAGTCGCCGACCGCCGGCTTCACCGGCCTCCCTGAGGGGCCCGGGAGAGGACCGGAGGACACGCTCCTGGGGTTCATCTCCCTCCTCCGGAAAAGCGGCGTCCGGATCTCCCTGTCCGAAACCCTGGATGCCCTGGAAGCGGTCTCCTTTGCCGGGTATGACGACCGGGACACCCTGAAGTACGCCCTCGCCGCCGCACTGGCCAAATCCCCCGACGAAGAGGCGGTTTTCCAGGTGTGTTTTGACAGGTATTTCTCCCGACTCACCGTTTTCCCGCCGGCGGGCGCCGTGAAGACGGGCACCCCCGGAAGGGGCGTCGAAGGACTCTCGCCCCTTTCACGAATGCTCCTGGAAGGGGATGGAGGCCTTCTCGCCCGGCGGCTCCAGGAAACGGCGCGCTCCCTGTCCCTGGACGGGGCCCGTTATCCCGTAAACCAGGCCGTCGTGGTCCGTCGGATCCTGAGTGGCCTGGGGATGGAAGGACTGGACGGCGACATCAACATGCTTTCCATGGCCGGGTCCCCCTTGTCGGGGTCCGTGGCGACAGGGCTGAAAGAGTCCCGGGAGCAGCTCGTCGCCTTCACCCGGGACTATGTGAAAACCCTTCTTCAATTCGCGGGCACGACCCCGGCGGAGGACCTGAACCGGTACCGGTCCGTGGGGCTCACCCGGCTTGACGAGCGGGAGATCGAAACGCTGAAGGCCGTGGTCCGCCGGATCGTCCGGCGTCTCAACGACATCTACTGGAGAAGGCGCCGGGGGTGGAGCCGGGGACGCCTGGATTTCAGGAAAACCCAGCGGCGGTCCATTCCCTATGGCGGTATCCCTTTCCACGTGTCGTGGAAGCGGAAAAAAAAGGACAGGGCGGACATGATGGTCCTTTGCGACATCAGCCAGTCCGTGAGGACCGTGGTTCGCTTCTTTCTCCTTTTCCTCTACAGCCTCAACGAGGAACTGGTGAGGATCCGCACCTTCGTCTTCTGCAGCAACCTGGTGGAGGCCAGCCATGTCTTCGACCGCTGTTCCCCCGAGGAGGCCGTCGACAGGATCCAGTCCGGGCAGGACCTGGACATCCGCCTCAGCCGCACCGACTACGGCCAGGCCTTCCGTGATTTCAAGGCCTGCGGACTCGGCGCCGTGACGCGGAAGACGACGGTGATCATCCTCGGCGACGGGAGAAGCAACTTTTACGACCCCGAACCGGGCATTCTCAGGGAAATTCATGACCGGGCGAAGCGCCTCATCTGGCTCAACCCCGAAACGAGACCCTTCTGGGGTACCGGGGATTCGGCCATGAAGGCGTACCTTTCCTCGTGCAGCCTCGTCAAGGAGTGCAACACCCTGGGGCACCTGGAGGGGATCGTTCACTACCTTCTGAAAATCTGACGGGAAGACTGTGCCATGGGCGACTGGATTCCGACGATTTCCCCGAAAATAAAGGTGATCCCCGGGGGGAACGGCGGAAGGTTTCCCTTCAGTCACAGCCTCTTCATCGACGACGACGTGAAGGCGGTGGTGGACACCGGCGCCGGGGAGGGGCCCCTGTCGGACCTGAAGCGGCGGGTTCCCGTCGACTGGGTCATCAACACCCACTATCACTTCGACCACATCGCCTGGAATTTCCTCTTCGAAAAATCCCGCATCCTCCTGAACAGCCGGGAGTCCGAAGCGTTCCGGGACCGCCGGGCCATCGGGAGGTTTCTCGGGATGGCCGAAGTTTACGGTGAGTCCTGGGTGGAAGGCTGGCTCGAGCGGATCGCCGATCCCCGGACGCCGCAAAGCCCCTGGTCCCCCCAGAACGACCACAAGTGGTGGCTTTCCACGGCGCGCATCGACGGCACCTATGCCTGGGGAGACGTCCTGGATTTCGGGAAGACGAAGGCCCGCGTTCTGGCCGCGCCGGGCCACTCGGAAGGTTTCTGCTGCCTCTTTTTCCCCGGCGAGGGCATCGCCTACGTGTCCGACATGGACCTCACCCCTTTCGGCCCCTGGTACGGCGGCACGGACGGGGACATCGACGCCATGGTGCGATCCTGCAAGGAAGCCGTGGCCCTGGGCGCGAGACAGTACATCACCGGTCACGAGAAGGGCCTCGTGGACGGAGAATCCTTTCGCGACGGAATGAAGGTCTTTCTCTCGAAAATCGACGACCGGGACCGGGCCCTTCTCGAATCCCTGAAAACCCCCATGACCCTGGACGAGCTGGCCTGTCTCGGGATCATCTATCCCCGGAAGTTTCACGGGGACGCCTGGGTGTCCATGTGGAACCGTCTCATGACCCAGAAACACCTGCGCAGGCTGGAGGCCCGGGGCCGGGTGAGGGAAGAGGACGGCCGGTTCTTCGTGGCGCGGTGACGCGGCGCCCGGTGAGGGCGAACGGTCCGGGGACGCGTCGAAAAAATGCGTTGACATCCTTCCGGCCGGGGGCATAAAAGGACAGCGGCGGGCGCCCCGCCGCCCGGGCCCGGTGAAAAGGGGCCGAGGAAACGGGGCAGGGGAGGGAAAAATGCTGCAGGACATCCTGCTCACGGAAGAGGAAATCGCCCTTCGGGACGAAGTCCGGCAATTCGTCAAGAACAGCGTGCCGGCGGACCTGGTCAAAAAAATGGACCGTGACGAAATCCGGTACCCCCGGGAATTCGTCAAGGCCCTGGGGGAGCGGAACCTCCTCGGTTTGCGCTTTCCCCGGGAATACGGGGGCCGGGGACTGGGCTGGACGGCGGAGGTGGCAGCCCTGGAGGAAATCGGGGTGCTGGGCACCGCCCTGGGGTGCGCTTTCGCCATGCCGTCCATCGTCGGCGAGGCCCTCCATGTCTTCGGCACGGAAGATCAGAAGGAAAAATTCCTGAAACCCATGCTCAAGGGGGACCTGGTCTCCGCCGAGGCGCTCACCGAGCCGAGGGGCGGGTCCGACTTTTTCGGCGCCACCACCCGGGCCGTCCTCAAGGACGGCTGCTTCACCGTCCGGGGCCAGAAGCGTTTCGTCGTCGCCGCCGACGGGGCGGATTTTTTCATCGTTTACTGCAACACCAACCCGGAGGGGCACCCCCGGGAGAGGATCAGCCTTCTTCTCGTCGAGGCGGACCGGCCCGGCGTGGAAGTCCGGTACCACTACGGCCTCCTCGGGACCCGGGGAGGCGGGACGGGACGGCTCCTTTTCCGGGACGTCAAGGTGCCCGAGGGGAACCTCATCGGGGGACTCAACGAGGGCGCCCGCATTTTCGACACCATGATGGTTCCCGAGAGAATGACCTCCGCCGGCGCCTCCCTGGGCATCGCCCGGGCGCCCCTGGAGGTGGCCGTCCGGTACAGCGACCGGCGGAAGGCTTTTGGCCAGAAGATCCGCCGCTTCCAGGGGGTGAGCTTCCAGGTCGCCGAGGCGGTCACCCGGCTCGACGCCGCCAGGGCCCTCACCATCGCCGCCGGGAAGGCCGTGGACGCCGGTCTTCCCTCAGCCCGAAGGCTCGTCAGCGAGGCGAAAAAATTCGCCACGGACGTGGCCTGGGACGTGTGCAACCGGGCCATGCGCATCGTCGGCGGCATCGGCTACACGAACGTTTTCCCCATCGAGAAGATGGTCCGGGACGCCCGCCTCATCCAGATCTGGACCGGGACCAACGAGATCATGAGCCTTCTCATCCAGCACGCGTATTACGATGAGGTCCTGAAAGACCCGGCGCCGGGGCGGATGATCGAGGACGACGCCCAGGAATCCCATGCCCTGGATGAAATGGTTTACGAGGACGACGACATGTGGACCCGGGGATGGTAGGAAAAGGCCCTGCCGGGCGGGGTTTTTGGGCTCACCGCCCCCGGGGCGCGAAAACGCGGAACGGGGGTGTTCAAAATCACGACCATGCCGAGAGGGCGTGAAGACGATCAAAAAGGGAGCGACAAAGCAATGAATTACGAAAACGTGAATCTCCGGGTTGATGGGGCGGTTGCCGTCCTTTCCCTGTCCCGGGTGGACAGCCTGAACGCCCTGAACCTCACCCTGGCAGGCGAGATCGCCGGCGCCGTCCGGGAACTGTCGGCCCGGGAGGATGTCCGGGTGATCCTCCTTCGAAGCGACGCCAAGGCCTTCTGCGCCGGCCTCGATCTCAAGAGCCTCGCTTCCCTCGGCCTGGACGGCTCGGCCCGCGCCGGCCTGGACTTCCCCGAAAAACTCCGGGTCCTCTTCGACTGCTGCGATCTTCTCGAGTCCTGCCCGAAGCCGGTGATCGCAGCGGTGAACGGCCTGTGCATCGGCGGCGGCCTCGACATCATCTCGGCCTGCGACATCCGCCTGTGCAGCGCCGACGCCTCTTTTTCCCTTCGGGAAACGGCCATCGGCCTCGTGGCGGACATGGGTGTTCTACAGCGGCTGCCCCTTGTCATCGGACAGGGTTTCGCCCGGGAAATGGCCTTCACGGCCCGTTTCTACACGGCCCGGGAAGCGGAGCGGATGGGGCTTGTCAACGCCGTTTTCGCCGACCGGGCGTCCCTGGAGGCGGGGGCCCTGGACCTTGCCCGGCAGATCGCCGAGAACGCCCCCCTGGCCGTCAGGGCCACCAAGGAAGTCCTGAATTTCAGCCGCCACGTCCCTGTCGGGGACGGGATGAACCTGGCCATGAGCCGGAACATGGTCCTTCTCAATTCGAAAGACCTGGGGGAAGCGGTCCGGGCCTTCGCGGAGAAAAGGAAACCCTCTTTCAAGGGGGAATAGGACCGTCTCATGATCTATCTCGACCACGGGGCGACGACCCCCGTTCATCCCGAGGTGCTCGAGGCGATGATGCCTTTTTTCCGCGGGCATTTCGGGAACCCTTCGAGTCTCCACGGTTTCGGGAGGGAAGGGAAGGCGACTGTCGAAGAGGCCCGGCGGCAAACAGCGGCGCTCATCGGGGCGGAACCGGACGAGATCGTTTTCACGAGCGGGGGTACCGAAGGGGACAACCTGGCCGTCCTGGGGGCCGCCCTGGCCCACGGAAACCCGGGGGATCACGTCATCACCACGGCAGTGGAGCACCACGCCGTCCTCGACGCCTGCCGGGGCCTGGAAGGACGGGGGTTTTCGGTCACCGTCCTGCCCGTGGACGCTTTTGGACGCCTGGACCCGGAAACCCTCAAGGCCGCCCTGACGGACCGGACCGTCCTCGTCAGCGTCATGTTCGGGAACAATGAGATAGGTACCCTTCAGCCTGTCGACGAAATCGGGCCCCTGCTCCGGGACCGGGGCATCCTTTTCCACACCGATGCCGTGCAGGCGGTGGGGAAGGTCCCGGTGGACGCGGGCAGGCTCCCGGTGGATCTCCTCACCCTGTCCGGTCACAAGATTTACGGCCCCAAGGGCGTGGGGGCCCTTTACATCCGCCGGGGGACTGCCGTCGTTCCCCTTTTCCACGGCGGGAAGCAGGAAAGGGGGTTCCGCCCGGGAACGGAAAACGTCCCGGGGATCGCCGGCCTGGGAAAGGCGTGCGAGATCGCCCGGAGGGAGCTTTCTTCCCAGGGGGAGCACCTGGGCGAGCTCAGGTATTACCTGGCCTCGCAGATCGACGAGGAAATCGACGGGTGCCGGCGGAACGGGAGCGACGGGGAAAGCCTGCCCCACATCCTGAACGTCTCTTTCCGGGGCATCGAAGCGGAAAAAATCCTTGTGGAAATGGACAGGAGGGGAATCGCCCTCTCCGCCGGGTCGGCCTGCACCGCCGGGACGGTGGTGATCTCCCACGTCATGGAGGCCCTGGGGGTTCCCCGGGAATGGGCTGCCGGGAGCATCCGCTTCAGCCTGGGCCGGGAAAACACGGTGGCGGAAATGGATGCCGTCGTCGCGGCGCTCCGGGAGGTGACGGCGAAACTCCGGGGCATCTCCGAGCTGGAGAGGTCCCGCGGCCAAAGAGGCTGCATCTGATGCCTTATTTAAATATATTTATCGCCCCTTGGCGCCAGTGGCATAAACAATTTTAGAATTAGAATAAAAACTGCCTGAGCACTTAGGCTGAGTTTATTATATATTTCATAATATCTGTAGCTTAATCTTTTCAAAACCTGTTCATGAAGGTCGGTTGCAAGGGGCCTGCAACTAATTTCCAATGCGGTCTTATGGCGTAATTGCAAATATTTTCTTGAACCACTGTGAAATGTCATCTTGATTTTTTGTCGTTTAAACATTAAGAAAAACGTGAGATGTCACGACCGGTTCACCCTCTAAACAAGACAAATTATATTTCAATTAATACATTTTTAAATACTTTCTGATGTTTGCGAAACCAATTTAAAAGGGATGAATAAGGATTATATTAAAATATCTTACGTGATCGATAATAAGCTTATTATTTGAAACAGTATAGGTGAAAAGCCGGTTCCATCATTTGATTTTCTTCCGTCATCACGCCGAAACTTGCAATAAAATCAGCATACGGGGGTGTCTATGAAAAAACTTTCTTGTTTAATCGTTGTTCTGACAGTTATGACCTTTCCAACGGTGATTATGGGTGCGGAACTGGTGACAAATGGTGGATTTGAAACAGGTGATTTTACGGGATGGACTGTTTGGAATGAACCCGGCAGCGGCGGCGATTTTTACGTATACAGCGGTACGACAAGTCCGAGTTCGGCAAGTATTGTCCCGGCACCACCAGAGGGTACTTACGCTGCCCTGACTGATCAAAGCTATGATCCAAGTAATCCGGGCCCTCTGGATGGAACCCACATTATTTTTCAGGATGTTCTTCTGCCTGAAGCCGCTCTGATAAATTTCTCAGCAATTGTCTATGCAGAAAACAGAGGCCCTCTCTACATCAATCATGGTCTTTATCGCGGATCTGTAGCCAGCCAGTTTATGCGAGTTGATATTATGAAACCGTCGGCTTCTTTACAATCACAAGAACTAGAGGATATTCTTATAAACTTGTTCATTACCGAAGAAGGAGATCCACTAAGCTATCCCTATGAAAATATGTCGGCAAACTTGACCCCATACGCAGGCCAGGAGATCCGTATACGTATTGCGCAATGTAATAACCAAGGATCTTTTCAAGGGGGCGTCGATGCCGTGAGCATAGAAACTTCCTCGTCGGCATCGATTCCCACCCTGTCCGAATGGGGCATGATCATTTTTGCCTTGCTGACGGTTGTGACAGCGCTCGTGGTCCTGAGAAGGAGAAACATGAGTGCATAAGAATTGTGGTAAGCTGTAACCCGGAAAGGTCAGGACCTGACCAGCGGTCCTGGCCTTTTTCTTTTTACAATGCGTAAGACCATCAATGACCACTCAACCTGACAATTCCGAGAAAAAAATCTGAAACTTTGTGTTTTCCTTTTTACAATAAATCCTTACTTTCCCCGGCATACAGGAACCCTTGCCAGCCGTCAGGGCTGCGCCCAAAGAGGCTTCAACATCACCGGGGATGCGGACCGGCCCGGGGAACAAAGATCGAGAATCCCCGGAAGCACCTGTTTTTCCTACGGGAGGTCGCCCTCGAGAACGCTGAGAAGATACCGGCCGTACCCGTTGTTTCCGAAAGGACGGGCCAGTTTTTCCAGTTCCTCGGCGGTGATGAATTTCATCCGGTAGGCGATTTCCTCGACGCAGGCGACCTTGAGGCCCTGTCGCCGCTCGATGGCCTCGATGAAACTGGCCGCCTCCATCAGGGTTTCGTGGGTCCCCGTGTCAAGCCAGGCGATACCCCGGCCGAGCTTTTCCACCTGCAGGTCCCCCCTTTCCAGGTAGGCCCGGTTCACGTCGGTGATTTCCAGTTCCCCCCGGGCCGAGGGTTTCAGGCTCGACGCGATCTCCACGACCGCGTTGTCGTAGAAATAAAGTCCCGTCACCGCCCAGTTGGACGCGGGCTTTTTTGGTTTTTCAACGATTTCCAGGGCCCGGCCCTGATCGTCGAAACTTACCACGCCGTATCTTTCCGGATCCTTGACCCAGTACCCGAACACGGTGGCCCCTTTTTCCAGGGCCGCGGCCCTTCGAAGCTTTTCCGTGATCCCGTGGCCGAAAAAGATGTTGTCCCCCAGGATAAGGCAGGAAGGGTCCGGGCCGACGAAATCTTTACCGATGATGAAGGCCTGGGCGAGACCCTCCGGGCGGGGCTGTTCGGCGTATTCGAACCGGAGCCCCCACTGGGACCCGTCGCCGAGAAGCTCCCGGAACCGGGGAAGATCCTGGGGCGTGCTGATCACGAGAATCTCCCGGATGCCCGAAAGCATGAGGACGGACAGGGGGTAATAGATCATGGGCTTGTCGTAAACGGGAAGAAGCTGCTTGCTGACGACTCTCGTGATGGGGAAGAGCCGGGTTCCCGCGCCCCCGGCGAGGATGATTCCTTTCATGAAAACCTCCTGGTGTGATCGGTTACTTGCCTCAACGACGGTTCTGTCAGAAAATAAAGGCGGCCGTCACCTCTTGCCGCCGTAGTAATCACGGTACCACGCGACGAACCTGCCGATTCCCTCTTCGACGGGCGTCCGGGGACGGAAACCGGTCGCTTCCGCCAGGTCTTCCACGTCGGCCCAGGTGGCCGCCACATCGCCCGGCTGGAGCGGCAGCAGGTTTTTCTTCGCCTCCCGGCCCAGGTGCCTTTCCAGGATGCCGACGAATTCGAGGAGATCGACGGGCCTGCCGTTGCCGATGTTGTAGATCCGGTAAGGAGCGAAAGGGGAGCCCGGGTCCGGCCTGTTTTCCGGCGGCTGGGACGCGCCTTCGGGGACCCGTTTCATGATCCGGACAACCCCCTCGATGATGTCGTCGACGTACGTGAAATCCCGTCTCATGCGGCCGTAATTGTAAATGTCGATGGGCTTCCCGTCAAGGATGGCCCGGGTGAAGAGAAAGAGGGCCATGTCCGGGCGGCCCCAGGGGCCGTAGACGGTGAAGAACCGGAGACCCGTGACGGGAATGCCGAAGAGGGCGGCGTAGGCGTGGGCCATGAGCTCGTTCGCCTTCTTGGTGGCCCCGTAAAGGCTCAGGGGGTGATCCACGTTGTCGTGGACGGAGAAGGGCATTTTCGTGTTGCCCCCGTAAACGGAGCTGGAAGAGGCGAAGACCAGGTGACGGGGACGGATGGACCGGCAGCCCTCGAGAATGTTCAGAAAGCCCGTAATATTGCTGTCCGTGTAGACATGGGGGTTGACGAGGGAGTGGCGGACGCCCGCCTGGGCGGCGAGATGAACCACGGTAAGATCGCCGGATTCCCCGAGAACGCCAAAAAGGTTCTCCATGGCGGGGCGGTCGCCAAGATCGATCCGGTGGAAGACGAAGCGGGGGTGTTCCCGGAGAAGGGCCAGCCGCGCCTCCTTGAGGGACACGTCGTAGTAGTCGTTCAGGTTGTCCAGGCCGGTGACGGCTTCCCCGTCCTCCAGCAGGCGCCGGGCGAGGTGGAACCCGATGAAACCGGCGGCGCCGGTGATGAGTATCATGGGCCCCCGTTTGTCATGGATAATAAGCTCATAGAAAGAAGCCAGTAAATCATCTCAGGACGGCGTCGTAATAAGTCCGGAGGCAAGGCGCCTGAATCCCGGGGAGCGAGGCGTTCGGGTTGGTACGCCGCAGTGACGAGGGATGAAGGGCAACGCAGCACAGGGACTCACGACGAAGCCGTCAGAAGTGGGTCAAGGGGGGTTTCCCGATGGGATACACATTGAACCCGATGTCAAAGCACATTTCATGGTCCAGGATGTTCCGGCCGTCAAAGAGAAAGGCCGGTTTCTCCATGGAATGGTAAATTTTTTCAAAATCCTGGTGCCTGTAAAGATCCCACTCGGTGAGAACGCACAGGGCGTGGCACCCCCGGGCCGCCTCCGCGGGGTCCTCCACGTAGGAAACGTCCGCGCCCGTGTCCCGTAGGTCCGCCCGGGCGTTTTCCAGGGCCCTGGGATCGGAAACGACCACCCGGGCGTTTTCCTCGACAAGCCTTCTGGCGATGCAGATGGCGGGGCTTTCCCGGGTGTCTCCCGTGTCGGCCTTGAAGGCGAAGCCCCACAGGCAGATCTTCTTGTCCGACAGGGTGTGGAACATGGCGTTAATCATCGTCAGGATGAACCGGTCCTTCTGGTAGTCGTTGATCCGGAGAACGGCGTTCCAGTAGTCGGCCACTTCCGTGAGCCCGTAGTGTTGACAGAGGTAAACGAGGTTCAGGATATCCTTCTTGAAGCAGGATCCGCCAAAGCCGATGCTGGCGTTCAGGAATTTGGGACCGATCCGGCTGTCCATGCCCACGGCCCGGGAAACCTCGGTGACGTCGGCATCCGTTTTTTCGCAAAGGGCGGAAATGGCGTTGATGGAGGAGATCCGCTGGGCGAGAAAGGCGTTGGACACGAGCTTGGAAAGCTCGCTGCTCCAGATGTTGGACGTCAGGATCTTTTCACGGGGGACCCAGTTGGCGTAAATTTCCACCAGCGTGTCCCGGGCCCGGAGGCCCTCCTCGGTCTGCTCCGAACCGATGAGGATACGGTCCGGCGATTCCAGGTCCCGGACGGCCGATCCCTCGGCCAGGAACTCGGGGTTCGACAGGACGTCAAAAGCGATCCCGTGATGATTGCTGTTCAGGATGCGCTCCATGGCCAGGGCCGTCTTGACCGGGAGGGTGCTCTTTTCAATGACGATTTTCGGGGACTTGGCGTATTTCAGGATTTCCCGGGCCGTCATTTCCCAGTACCGGAGATCCGCCGCCATGCCGGCGCCGACGCCGAATGTTTTCGTGGGCGTGTTGACGCTGACGAAGATGATGTCGTTTTCCGCGATACCTTTCGGGATGTCGGTGCTGAAGAACAGGTTCCGGCCCCGGGTGTCTCTCACGATTTCATCGAGACCCGGTTCGAAGACGGGGAGCCTGTCCGAATTCCAGCGGGCGATCCGTTCCCCGTTGATGTCCACGACCGTTACCCGGTACTGGGGACACTTGTGGGCGATCATCGCCATGGTGGGGCCGCCGACATACCCGGCCCCGATGCAGAGAATACGTTTTTCAACGGTCATGTTTTCCTCGGACCCCTCTTTTCGAAACACCGGGTTTCCTCCGCCCGGATCCCGGGCCGGCCGGCCGTGGACCGGTTCCAACTTCCGGGAGAAGTTTGCTGAAATAGTCGATCGTCTTTGCCAGCCCCTTTTCCAGGGGGACCCGGGGGGACCAGTCAAGCCTTTCCTTTGCCAGGGTGATGTCGGGGCGGCGCTGGACGGGGTCATCCGGGGGAAGGGGCCTGTAAACGATTTTCGATGATGATCCCGTCATTTTGATAACGGTTTCCGCAAGCCGGCGGATGGTGAACTCTTCCGGGTTTCCCAGGTTGACCGGCCCGATAAAGCCGCTCTCCGATTCCATCATCGCCGTGAGGCCCTCGATCATGTCGTCGACGTAACAGAAGGACCGGGTCTGGGTTCCCTCGCCGTAGACGGTGATGTCCTCCCCCCTCAGGGCCTGGACGATAAAGTTGCTCACCACCCGGCCGTCGTCGAGGGCCATTCTCGGCCCGTAGGTGTTGAAGATCCGAGCGATCTTGACGTCCACGCCGTTCTGGCGGTGATAGTCCATCATGAGGCACTCGGCGGCTCTCTTGCCTTCGTCGTAGCAGCTCCGTATCCCGATGGGGTTCACCCGCCCCCAGTAGGTTTCCCTCTGGGGATGGACTTCCGGGTCCCCGTAGACCTCCGAGGTGGACGCCTGCAGGATCCGGGCGCGGACCCGCTTGGCGATTCCGAGGACATGAATGGTTCCCAGGACGTTCGTCTTGACGGTCTTGATGGCGTTGTACTGGTAGTGCACCGGCGACGCGGGACAGGCGAGATTGTAGATCCGGTCGACCTCGACGAAAAGGGGCATGGTGATGTCGTGGCGGATCAGCTCGAACCGGGGGTGGGAGAGAAGGGGAAGGATGTTTTCCTTCGATCCCGTGAAGAAATTGTCCACGCACACGACGTCGTGGCCCTCGCCGAGGAGCCTCTCGCACAGGTGGGAGCCGAGGAAACCGGCGCCGCCGGTCACCAGAATACGTTGACGGTGCGATGAACCCCTCATGGGACGCTCTCTTTCTCCGTAACCTTTTTTCCCTGATCCCGGTTTTCCCTGAACCACCGGCAGGTGCTTTCGATGCCTTCCCGAAGGCCGATCTCGGCCGCCCAGCCGAGTCGTTTCATCCGGGACACGTCGAGAAGTTTCCGGGGCGTCCCGTCTGGCTTCGTCGGGTCGAACCGGAGCTGGCCACCGAACCCCGTAACGTCCCGGATCAGGCCGGCCAGGTCGCCGATGGAAATGTCCGACCCCGTGCCGATGTTGACGAAGGGAGGGCGGGGGTACCGGAAAAATTCGCCATCCAGGACCGGGTCGGGAAGGTTCATGAGAAAGCAGCAGGCCCGGGCCATGTCGTCGGAGTGGAGGAATTCCCGTCTCGGCGTCCCCGTTCCCCAGACGGTGACCGAATCGGCCCCGGCTTCCTTCGCTTCCTGAAAACGCCGGATCAGGGCGGGCAGCACGTGGGCACTTTCCCGGTCGAAGTTGTCGTTCGGACCGTAGAGATTGGTGGGCATGACAGAAAAAAAGCGGGCCCCGTGCTGGCGGCTGAAGGACTCGCACATCTTCATGCCGGCGATCTTGGCTACGGCGTAGGGCTCGTTCGTCCTTTCCAGTTCCCCGGTGAGAAGATCTTCTTCCTTCAGGGGCTGGGGGGCCGACCGGGGGTAGATGCAGGAGCTTCCCAGGAAAAGGAGCCGCTCCACCCCCGTTTCCCAGGCCGAACGGATCACGTTTGTCTCGATGGCCAGATTCTCATAGATGAATTCGGCGGGGCGGGTGCTGTTGGCCAGGATACCTCCGACCTTCGCCGCGGCGAGGAAAACGAACCGGGGCCGTTCCTCTTCGAAGAAGGCCTCCACGGCGGCCTGCCGGGTCAGGTCGAGTTCCTCCCGGGTCTTCACGACAAGATTCCGGTAACCCTGCTTTTCAAGGCAGCGGCGGATGGCCGAACCGGCCAGTCCCCGGTGGCCGGCCACGTAGATCTTCTCGTCTTGTTCCATCCTCTGCCTGCCGTCTCGTTTCTTTGCGGCCGTCCCCGCCTCCGGCGCCGATCTTAAGAGGTTCGGTTTCCCGGTCCGTACCCGGCGTCGATGAGGGTTTTTTCCTTTTTCGCCAGGTCCAGGTCCGATTCGATCATCATGTCGATGAGGCCCTCGAAGGTGGTTTTCGGTACCCATCCGAGGTCCCGCTTCGCCTTTCCGGCGTCCCCGAGGAGAATGTCCACTTCCGTGGGCCGGAAGTACTTTTCGTCGATTTCCACGTGGTCCCGGTAGTCCATGCCGAGCTTTGCGAAGACCCGGTCCACGAATTCGCGGACCGAGTGGGTTTCTCCCGTGGCGATGACGTAATCGTCCGGCTTTTCCGCCTGGACCATGAGCCACATGGCCTCCACGTAGTCGCCGGCGAAACCCCAGTCCCGGCTGGCGTCCAGGTTCCCCAGGAAGAGCTTCTCCTGGAGCCCCAGGCTGATCCGCGTGGCCGCCCGGGTGATTTTCCGGGTGACGAACGTCTCTCCCCGCCGGGGGGATTCGTGATTGAAGAGGATCCCGTTGCAGGCGAAAAGGCCGTAGGCCCGGCGGTAGTTGACGGTAACGTGGTAGCCGTAGACCTTGGCGGCGGCGTAGGGACTCTGGGGCTGGAACGGTGTCTTCTCGCTCTGGGGCGGCGGCGCGGCGCCGAACATCTCGCTCGACGAGGCCTGGTAAAATCGTGTCCTGATGCCCGTTTTCCGGATGGCTTCGAGGATCCGAAGGGTTCCCATGCCGGTGACGTCCCCCGTGTACTCGGGCATGTCGAAACTGACGCGGACATGGCTTTGGGCGCCCAGGTGGTAGATTTCGTCGGGCTGAAGATCATGGAGAAGGTCCATCATCTGCCCCGACACGGACAGGTCTCCGTAGTGGAGAAACAGTTTCGCCCGGGGGTCGTGAAAATCCCGGTAAAGGTGGTCGATCCGGTCGGTGTTGAACGTGCTCGAACGGCGGATCAGGCCGTGTACCTCGTACCCCTTGTTCAGAAGGAGCTCGGCAAGGTAGGATCCGTCCTGGCCGGTGATTCCCGTGATAAAGGCCTTTTTCATGATCTTTTTTTCCGCTTCTCCCCGAGTTGTCCCGGCTGTCTCCGCCAGACCGGCGACGGATGACCTTTCCCTTACCACTTGGGGCCATCAATTTCAACAGGATACTGTTTTCCAGGGGTGCTGAAAGGGGAAGCGGGCATTTGCGATTCTTCTTGAAGCATGCTTTCGCTTGCCGTGACTTCCGTTCTGACACCGCCTTCAAAGACGGGTGATTGTCAAGCGCGGCCCCGTCGCCCGGGAAGGAAGCATCGCGAAACCGTGTTTAGATCCAGGAAGGGGAGGCCTTTTTACAAAAAAAGGATGTTTTCGAACGGCTTGCTCGAAAACATCCTCACCGTCGCCTGGCGTTACCGTTGCCGGTCAGGAGCGTGCTTTTGACAGGCTAAGCTAAAATGGCGGTTCAATAGGGGGTTCCGGTCCTATCGGTCCGATATACTCTATGTGTTCAGAGAATGTATGAGCCCGGGAGGCGGAATCGTATGTCTGGAATCCGAATCCTTCCCCGGCTCCCGAATTGGTGTTCAGGACGAAGACACAGACTCCGAATTTCTCCGATCCGGGGTGCCATATTTCACACCAGTAACGCCCTTTCTCGTCATAGGGCAGTGTCTTTCCGTAAAGACCGTTCAGCGTGTTCACCATCATGGCGTACTCATCCAGTGTTCCGAGGTCCTTTCGGTAGTTCGTAACAATAGGAATAGATGGCGCTGCAAGATCTTCCCGATCATCTCCCACGGCCTTCGCGCTGACCCCGCCGAGGTAATATTCCCCCTCGCTGGTGACGACGTCCAGGGTGAGATCTTCGATGGCCGTTCCCGCGTAGTTTGTGATCGCGACGCCCACGGCCCAGCCCGCCGTCGGGTTGTGGGCCGCGTAAGGAATCCGGACGCACTGGTCCGCCGCCGCGATACCCGAAAAAACGAAAAGAAACAGGCATACCAGGGTGACGATTGCCGACTTGCGTGTTTTCATGGCCTTGACCTCCTATGCTTTTTTTCGATTCACATCCTTGTGAATCGGGAACGATTAAAGGTCATCACCGTCGGGACAGGTTCTCGGCCGAAAAGGATCAGGGAGACGTCACGGGACTATGAAAAAAAAGCCAGGAATGTTTCAAAACTCCCTATTATGAATTCAATATACTGGGTTTTGAAATAAAAGTCTATCTTTCCGTTAACGGCGGGATCGCCGGAAATCTCCATAATCCTCTTTAATGTCCGTTAAGGGGGATCTCCGATTTCGATTACGGGCGGGTCAAACGGGATGACATTTTTCGGAGCGAGGAGGATCGTCCCGGAAAGCGGCCCTTCGGGGGTCAGCCGGTGAGACCGATCAGTTCGGAAGGGTGGTGAACGACAGCGTCGGGCCGGGCTTTACGGAGCTGTTCCTCCGAATGCCAGCCCCAGGTCACGGCCACGGTGTTCGCGCCGGCGGCCCGGGCCTCCCGGATGTCGCCGGCTGTGTCGCCGATGTAAAAGACGGGACCGCCCTGTTCGTTCCATCGCTCCCGGGCATGAAGGATTTTACCCACCTTCTCGAGCATGAAGTCGGCGCTGAGAACGCCCTCGAAAAAGCGGGACCACCCGCTTCTCTCGAGGACCGTCTCGATGGCCCCGGAAGCGTTGGAGGAGATGATGACGTTCCGGATCCCGTTCCTTTGGAGGGCGGGCAGAACGGCGGCCATTCCCGCGACGGGGGTGATTCTCCCGTAGTCGGCCGCGGCCGCCCGGGCCCGGGCGCGCGCGTTGAACGTCTCCACGTCCACGCCGCGGCCCCGCAGGGATTCATAAAAATTATCCTCGAAAAGGTCGAGATAATCCTGCCGGTCCCGGACAATGAAAAGTCCCATGTCTTCCAGGGAGGTCCGGACAAGTTCCTCGTAAAAGGCGAGGGAATCGACCAGGACGCCGTCGAAATCGAAGAGGTAGAGCATGGCCGCCTAAGACCCCCCCGCTTCGTCGAAACAGGTCTTGAGCGCCTTGTCGAAAGGCGGCTTGAGGATGCCCTTTTCCGTGACGATGGCCGTGATGAGCCTGCCGGGGGTGATGTCGAAGGCGGGGTTCCACACGGCGATGCCTTCCGGCGCGATGAGACGGCCGGCGAAACAGGTGACCTCGCCGGGGTCCCGTTCTTCCACGGGGATGTCCGCGCCGCCGGCGAGGGTCCGGTCCACCGTCGAGAGAGGGGCGGCGACGTAGAAGGGGAGGCCGTGCTCCCGGGCGAGGACGGCGACCGTGTAGGTCCCGATTTTATTGGCCGTGTCGCCGTTGGCGGCGATCCGGTCGGCACCGGTGATGACGAGATCGACCTTGCCCCGGGCCATGAGGGCCCCCGCCATGCCGTCGGTGACGAGGGTGGCGGGGATATTCTCTTTTTGCATCTCCCAGGCGGTGAGGCGGGCGCCCTGGAGAACGGGCCGGGTTTCGTCGATGAAAACGTGAAGGGTTTTCCCGGCGTCCCGGGCGGCCCGGACGACGCCGAGGGCGGTGCCGTACCCCGCCGTGGCAAGGGCCCCGGCGTTGCAGTGGGTGAGGATGCGGGCGCCGTCGGGGACGAGGGCCGCGCCGTGGCGACCCAGGGCCTCGTTCGCCTCGATGTCCTCGCGGAAGATGGCCAGGGCCTCGTTGACGAGCCCGTCGGCCACGCCGCCGGGGTCCCGCTCCCGCTCCCGCTCGAAGCGCCGTGTCATCCTGTCGATGGCCCAGAAGAGGTTCACCGCCGTCGGGCGGCTCGCGGCAAAGGCCCGGCAGACCTCGCTGAAAAAAGCGGTCATCCCGTCACGGTCGCGGGACAGGGGGGTCCTCATGGCCTGGGCGATGCCCAGGGCGGCGGTGACGCCGATGGCCGGCGCGCCCCGGACGGTGAGGTTCCGGATGGCTTCGACGACCTCCCGCCAGTCCCCGAGGGTGAGGTACCGCTCCTCCCCCGGGAGGGCCCGCTGGTCGAGAAGAACGACGCCTTCACCGTTCCACGCGATGGGTCGAATCATCCTTCCGACAGCTTCTTCCTGAGAAGCTCGTTCAGGAGGGCCGGGTTGGCCTTTCCCTTGGTGAGCTTCATGGTCTGGCCGACGAAGTACCCGAAGAGCTTGTCCTTGCCCCCGCGGTACTGCTCGAGCTGAACGGGGTTGGCCTTCAGGACTTCGTCGATGGCCTCTTCCAGGAAGGCCGTGTCGGTGATCTGGACGAGGCCTTTCTCCTCGACGATCTGCCGGGGGGACTTTCCCGAAGACCACATCTCCTCGAAGACGTCCTTGGCGATCTTGCCGCTGATGGTTCCGTCCTCGATCATGCCGATCATCTCCGCGAGGGTTCCCGGCGTCACGGGGCTTTCGGCGATATCTTTCCGTTCCAGGTTCAGGTGGGCCAGGAGGTCCCCCATGACCCAGTTGCTCGCCGTCTTGGGCTTCCCGCAGACCGCCACCACGGCCTCGAAAAAGCCCGCCAGGGCCTGGCTGGACGTGAGCACCGAGGCGTCGTAGAGGGGAATGCCGTACTGGGCGACAAAGCGCTCCCGTTTCGCCAGGGGCAGCTCGGGAAGGTTCCGGCGCACATCGTCGATCCAGGCGTCGGAGATTTCCACGCGGATCAGGTCGGGGTCGGGAAAGTACCGGTAATCGTGGGCCTCCTCCTTGCCCCTCATGGAGTGGGTCACCCCCTGGGGGTCGTTCCACAGGCGGGTTTCCTGGACCACCCGGCCGCCGCCCTCGAGGACGTACTGCTGCCTTTTGATTTCATATTCCAGGGCCCGGCGGACGTTCCGGAAGGAGTTCATGTTTTTCAGCTCCGCCCGGGTCCCGAACGTCTCCTCCCCCCGGGGCCGGATGGAGATGTTGGCGTCGCAACGGAAGCTCCCCTCTTCCATGTTGCCGTCGCAGATGCCGAGGTAGATGAGGATCTCGTGAAGGCGCCTCAGGTAGACCTCCGCCTCTTCGGCGCTCCGCATGTCCGGGGCGCTGACGATCTCGATGAGGGGGACGCCGGTCCGGTTGAAATCGACGTAACTCGAGGGGTAGTGCTCGTCGTGGATAAGCTTGCCCGCGTCCTCTTCCAGGTGGATCCGGATGATGCCCACCCGCTTGCGGGTCCCGTTCATGTCCATGTCGATGTACCCGTCCTCGGCGAGCGGTTCGGCGTACTGTGAAATCTGGTACCCCTTGGGAAGATCGGGGTAGAAGTAGTTCTTCCGGGCGAAGATGTTGTACGGGTTGATCCGGCAGTGGGTGGCCAGGGCCATTTTCATGGCGTAGTCGACCACCTTTTTGTTCAGCACGGGCAGAACGCCGGGCATGCCCAGGCAGATGCAGCAGGTGTTGTGGTTCGGCGGGACGCCGAACCGGGTGGAGCAGCCGCAGAAAATCTTGCTCTCCGTGAGAAGCTGGGCGTGAACTTCAAGACCGATGACAGGTTCGTATTCCATTAGAGTGCCGGTCTCCTTTTCTCTAAATTGGCGTGTTTTTCGTAGGCCGACGCGACCTGGAGGATCTTGCCCTCGTCGAAGTGCCCCGCCAGGAACTGGGCGCCGATGGGAAGGCCGCTCCTCGTGAAGCCGCAGGGGACGGAAATCCCGGGAATGCCGGCCAGGTTGACCGAGAGGGTGAAAATGTCGGACAGGTACATCTGCAGAGGGTCGTCCATCTTTTCGCCGAGCCGGAAGGCCGGCGTGGGCGTCGTGGGCGTGAGCAGGACGTCGCATTCCCGGAAGGCCTCGTCGAAATCCCGCTTCAGGAGGGCCCGGACCTGGGAGGCTTTCTTGTAATAGGCGTCGTAGTACCCGGAGGAGAGGGCATAGGTCCCGATCATGATTCGGCGCTTAACCTCCGCCCCGAAGCCGGCGGACCGGGTTTTCTTGTACATGTCGAGAAGGTCCCGCCCTTCGCCGGACCGGTACCCGTAGCGGACGCCGTCGTAACGGGCCAGGTTGGAGCTCGCCTCGGCCGGGGCGACGATGTAGTAGACGGCGACGCAGTAGTCCGTGTGGGGAAGGGAGACCTCCTTCGTCTTCACCCCCAGGTCTTTGAGGGTCCGGATCACCTCCTCGACGGCCGAGGAGGTTTCGGGGTCGATGCCCTCGATGAAGTATTCCTTCGGGATGCCCACCGTCCAGCCCCGGACGTCCTTCCCGATGAATTCCCTGTAGTCCGGGACCTCCCGGGGCACCGACGTGGATTCCCTTCTGTCGTGGCCGGCGATGACGTTCATCATGAGGGCGCAGTCCGCCACGTCCCGGGTGAACGGGCCGATCTGGTCGAGGGAGGAGGCGAAAGCGATGAGGCCGAACCGGGACACGCGGCCGTAGGTGGGCTTCATCCCCACGACCCCGCAGAGGGACGCGGGCTGGCGGATCGACCCGCCCGTGTCGGAGCCGATGGAGGCGATGCACTGGCCGGCGGCCACCGCCGTGGCCGAGCCGCCGCTCGAGCCCCCGGGGGTCCGCTCCAGGTCCCAGGGATTCCGGGTGACGCCGAAATAGGAGGTTTCCGTGGAGGAGCCCATGGCGAACTCGTCCATGTTCGTTTTCCCCACGAACACGGCGCCGGCGTCCTGCAATTTCGTGACGACCGTGGCGTCGTAGGGGGGGATGAAATTTTCCAGGATCCGGGAACCGCAGGTCGTGCGGGTCCCCCGGGTGCACAGGATGTCCTTGAGCGCGATGGGGATCCCCCCCAGGGGTTTGCGGACCCCCTGGCGGATTTCCCGGTCGCTTTCGGCGGCCCTTTCCAGGGCCGATTCCCGAAGGACGGTGATGTAGGAGTGGATCCGGCCCTCCACCGCGTCGATGCGGCGGAAGACCGACTCGGTGATCTCCGTGGAGGTGGTCTCCCCGGTGTCCAGCATTTTCAGAAGCTCATGGATGGTCCGTTCGCAAAGTTCCATATAGTCCTCTATTCAATGACCTTGGGAACCCGGAAGCTTTCCCGGGCTTCGTCAGGGGCGTTCTTCATCGCCTCTTCGACGCCGATGGAGGGCAGGACCCGGTCCTCCCGGAAGGCATTGGCGAGCTGGGTGGCGTGGGACATGGGTTCCACGCCGGCCGTGTCGAGGCGGTTCAAGATATCCATGTACATGAGGATGTCGTTCAGCTGAGACGTGAACTTTTCCTTCTCCGACTCGTCGAATTCGAGGCGGGCGAGATGGGCCACGTATTCGACCTGATCCTTGGTTATTTTCACAGGGTTCTCCTTCATGAAAACGGTTTTTTCACGCAAGCCCGGTGAGGCTTGGCCCTTTCCCCTCATCATGGGGCGGCGTGCCGGGCCCTTTTGTATTTCGCGATTCGGGTGCCGCGCCGCGGGGCTTACCACGCAGGCGCCCGAACAATTGACGGGAGGTCATTTCCCCCGAAGCGGTGCTTCTCAACTCCCGTGGAAGACGTTCCAGACCGGCTTGATCTGCTGGATCACCCCGTGGATGATCTTGTCGATGGACGGGTCGGCCTTGTTCTCCAGTTCTGCCAGGACCGCTTCCGGCTTGACCGTTTCGTCTTTCATCTCCCGGAGGACCGCCTTGACGGACTGGGTCATCCCATCGATGTGGTAACCCCCCTCGAGGGTCACGGCGAACCGCCCCCGGCAGTGGCGGTCGGCGATGTTCATGAGGACGCGGGCCAGGGCGGCGAATCCCGAGGGGCGGACATTCATCCCTCCCAGGGGATCCTGGAAGTGGATGTCGAAGCCGGCGGACAGAAGGACCAGTTCGGGCTCGTAGGCCGACGCCACCGGTTCCAGTATTTTTCGGAAGATCCTGACGAACTCGCCGTCTCCCGGTCCCCGCCGGAGGGGGACGTTGACCGTGTATCCCAGCCCTTCGCCCCGCCCAATCTCGTTGAGGCTTCCCGTGCCCGGGTAGAAGGGGTACTGGTGGGTGGAGAAGTAAAGAACCCGCCTGTCGTCGTAAAAGGTGCGCTGGGTCCCGTTTCCATGGTGGAGGTCCCAGTCCACGATGAGGATCCTTCGCAAGCCGTATTTTTTCATGGCATGGCACGCGCCGATGGCCACGTTGTTGAAGATGCAGAAACCCGCCGCCCGTCCCGCCTCGGCGTGGTGCCCCGGCGGGCGCACCAGGGCGAAGGCGTTTCTCGCGGTCCCCTCCATGACGGCGTCCACGGCGTTCATCATCCCGCCGGCGGCGAGGAGGGCCGTCTCGTAGGAGTCGGGACAGGTGGAGGTGTCGGGGTCGAGATAGGTGTGGACCTTTCCTGCCGTGGCCGCCACGAGATCGATGTAGTGCCGGGCGTGGACCATGGAAATCTCGTCGTGGGAGGCGAGGCGGGTTTCGACAGGAACGTATTGGCCCCTCATGTCCCGCTCGTCGAGCATGTCATACAGGGAAACAAGCCGCTCGGGGGACTCGGGGTGAAAGGGGTCCATGACGTGATCGAGATAACGGAGGTCCCTGACGATTCCTGTTTTCATGGATTTTTCACTTTTTGCAAGGGGTTCGGATGCCTCTTCCGACGGGGAAAGAACTACCACAGAACAGGCGAAATTGCAAACAATCAAAATGCGTTGACAATGAATGGCATTGGCATATATATTGTTTGGTCTCAAACCGAAAACGAAGGTGAACCCATGTTCGGCATCGGCATGCCCGAACTCATCATCATCCTGATCGTGGCACTCATCGTCATCGGGCCCAAGAACCTTCCCGATCTGGCCAGGTCCCTGGGCCGGGGGCTCGCCGAGTTCCGGAAGGCCACCGATGACGTCAAGGACACGCTGAAGGTCGACGACCTTCGAGACGAGGCCCGGAACCTGAAAAGTTCCATCCTGTCCGACGGAAAGCCGGCGAAACCCCCTCAATCCGCTCAAGACCCGGGGAAAGAGGAGAAAAAATAGGGCATCGGGCATTCTCTCCCGGCTCCCCGGAATCGAACCCAGCCCCTTTGTTCCGTGCGAAACATGACAGACCCCGACAATGAAAAGATGCCGTTCACCTCTCACCTGGAGGAACTGAGGACCCGGCTGATCCGGATTTTCACCGCCGTCGCCGTTTCCTTCGTCGGCTGTTATTTTTTCAAGGAAAGGCTTTTCGGGATTCTCACCCTCCCCCTGAAGGACATCCTTCCCGACAAGGGGTCCATGATCTTCACGAGCCTTCCCGAGGCCTTTTTCACCTACCTGAAGGTTTCCTTCTTCGCCGCCATTTTCGTTTCCAGCCCCTACATCCTTTACCAGGTGTGGAAATTCATCTCCCCGGGGCTCTATGAAAAAGAGAAGCGCTACATGATCCCCTTCGTCATTTTCTCGACGGCCTTCTTCGTCGGGGGGGCCATATTCGCCTACTTCGTCGTTTTTCCCTTCGGGTTCCGCTTTTTTCTGGCCTTCGGCACCGAGTTCATCCGGCCCATGCTGTCGCTGCGGGAGTTTCTGTCCTTTTCCATGAAAGTCCTCCTGGCCTTCGGAATCGTCTTCGAGCTTCCCATCTTCATGTTCTTCCTGGCCAAGATCGGTCTCGTCGACTCGCGCAAGCTTGTCAGGAACAGGAAATACGCCATCCTCCTGGCCTTCATCGGTGCCGCCATCCTGACCCCGCCCGACGTGGTTACCCAGGTTCTCATGGCGATCCCCATCGTGATCCTATTTGAAATCAGCGTCTGGATCGTCCGGAAAGCCGAGGGGAAAAAAGAGGAAGAGGCCGGCTCACCGGAAGAGGCCGCGCCGGAGCGCCCCGGGGGGGAACCGGGGGAAGAGGCGGCACCGGAACAGGAGGAAAAGAAGACGGAAGGGGAAGAAGGGCAGGGGGAGGCGGAAAAGACCGGAACGGCGGAGAAAGCGGCGGAATCGGATGATTCACGGGAATGACACCCTTAAGGAAAGGGGAAGGAAGGGGTTCCCCGGGGAGAGGGGAGGGGTCCTTGCCAGGATTCTCGTGGCCTTTTTTCTCCTGGCCCTGGCCGGCGCCGCCCTGGCGGGGGGCTTTTTTTACTACATCGTCCAGGGGTTGCCGAGCATTTCTTCCCTGAAGGATTACCGGCCGAGCATCATCACCCGGGTTTACGGCGAGGGGAACGAACTCATCGACGAGTTCTTCCTGGAAGACCGCAAGGTAATCGACATCACCGAGCTTCCCCGCTCGGTGATCCAGGCCTTCGTGGCCGCCGAGGACTCCCGTTTCTTCCGCCACGGCGGGGTGGACGTCCAGAGCATCGCCCGGGCATTTCTCAAGAACCTCGAAGCGGGGTCCATCGTTCAGGGCGGCAGCACCATCACCCAGCAGGTGGCCAAATCCCTCTTCCTGACGCCCGAGAGAAGTTACCTCAGGAAACTCAAGGAAGCCGTTCTCGCCTGGCGGATCGACCGTTACCTGACCAAGTACGAAATTCTCCACCTGTACCTCAACCAGATCTATCTCGGCCACGGAACCTATGGTGTCGAGGCGGCGGCGGAGCGGTACTTCGGCAAGAAGGCCCGGGAATTGACCCTGGGCGAGTCGGCCCTCCTGGCCGGTCTCCCGAAAGCGCCGAGCCGATATTCCCCGTACCTGCACCCCGAAAGGGCCCGAAACCGGATGGAATACGTCCTGAACCGCATGGCCGTAGAGGGATTCATTACCGGGGCGGAGAGGGATGAGGCCCTGGCGGCCGGGGTCGTCCTCAGAAAAACGCGGGAAAAGGAAAAGCTGGCTCCCTATTTCACGGAACTCGTCCGGCGGTATGTCCAGGAAAAGTACGGAAGCGAGGTTCTGTACCGGGAAGGCCTGGAGGTGTACACGACCCTCGACCCGGCCATGCAGGGAGCGGCCCGGGACGCCGTGGCGAGAGGGTTGCGGGAACTCGACAAGAGGCAGGGGTACCGGGGCCCCCTGGGGAAACTGAAACCGGAAGAATACGAGGCCTTTCTCGCCGCTTTGGACGAGAACCTTCCCGACGATTTCTCCCAGGGGATTCCCGCCGGCCTGGATGTGATCCGGGGACTGGTGACCGTCGTCGACTCCCGGGAAAAACGGGTTGCCGTCCGGATCGGGCGATGTGAGGGGACCCTTCCCTTGAAAAACATGGCCTGGGCGCGCAGGCCCGATCCCACCGTGGCGTCCGGCCAGGCGACGGTCCGGGACCCCGGGGACGTCCTCCAGGAAGGTGACGTCATCCTGGTCCGACTCCTTTCCATGGAAGTAGGAGAGGACGGGAAAGCGCGGTTCACCGTGGCCCTGGAGCAGGAACCGGAAGTCCAGGGGGCGCTTCTCGCCATGTCCGCCGAGACGGGGGAGATCAAGGCCCTCGTGGGCGGGCGGGATTACCGGAGAAGCGAGTTCAACCGGGCCACCCAGTCGAGGCGGCAGCCGGGGTCGGCTTTCAAGCCCTTCATTTACGCCGCCGCTTTCGACAACGGGCTCACCCCCTCGACCGTCGTCATGGACACGCCCATCATCTTCCGGGACATCCTCCGTGACAGCACCTGGAAACCCCGCAACTACGAGGAAAAATTTTACGGTCCCACGACGCTCCGGACGGCCCTCATCCGGTCGCGAAATCTCGTCACCATCAAGGTCCTGAAGGACATCGGCATCGATTACGCCGCCGATTACGTGGCCAACATGGGCATTCAGTCTCCCCTCGCCAGGGATCTTTCCATGGCCCTCGGCAGCTCCGGGGTGACCCTGGAGGAAATGGTCCGGGGCTTCGGCGTACTGGCCAACTACGGGAAGCGTGTCAAACCCTTCATGATCCGGAAAATCGTCGACCGGACGGGCCATGTTTTCGAGGAAAACGGACCCGAGGCGGAGCAGGTCATGGACCCGCGGATCGCTTACGTGACCACCCACATCCTGCAGGACGTGGTGGATCGGGGAACAGGCTGGCGCGTCCGGGCCCTGGGCCGGCCCGTGGCCGGAAAAACGGGCACGACGAATGACCTGAACGACGCCTGGTTCGTCGGGTTCACCCCCTCCCTCGTCGCCGGTGTCTGGGTGGGTTTCGACGATCTGAAGCCCCTGGGGAAGTACGAGACCGGGTCGAGGGCGGCGAGCCCCGTATTTCTCTATTTCATGGAAAAAGTCCTGGAAGGCCGTCCCGTCGAATCCTTTTCCCCCCCGCCCGGCTTGGTGTTCGTGAAGATCGACCCCAAGACGGGGCTCCTGGCGCCGCCGGCCTCGGAGAGCGGGGTTTTCGCGTGCTACCTGGAAGGGACGGAGCCCACGGCGTACGCCGACGTGGACCGTGAAGGGAAAAGAAGCTTTTTCCGGCTCGACATGAACAGGGCGGAAGACCTCTCACCTGAAGAGGATGAGGACGATACGCCGGACGAATCGCCCTTGTGAGGCCCTGTTTCTTGAAACGTAAAATCCCCGGTGACGGTCACAGGTTCCCCGGTTAGAATCGGGATCCCATGAGGTGCCGTTTTCGAGACCGAAAATCACCCCGGAATGGTTCCGGGAAATTTTTCCGGGGGACGGACATTTTTTTCTTGACAGAAAAAAAGAAGTCCTGTAGTGATTTCCCTCACAAGATTACACGGGAGGCAGGCGGGAAGGCCTCGAAAGGGTTTCCCAACGCCGGCAGGTGTGAAAATGGCTGACAGACATTCCCTGGCAAGCACGGTAGCCGTGGCTGTAGTCGTAGTCGTCGTAAAGACGGGGACCGCTGCTCTGCCTTAGAAAACGTTAGATCGAAAAGGAGCCGCGGGCCCCGAAAGGCCCGCGGCTTTTTTATTTCGGAAAAAGCCGCACCTCGATGAAAGATGCGGCTTTTTTAATTGCGGATACAAAAAACAGGAGAAGACACATGGAAAGAAACGGTGCACAGATCCTTCTGGAGACGTTGAAGGAAGAAGGGGTGGACGCCATCTTCGGCTATCCCGGGGCAAATACCCTGCCCATTCATGACGGACTCATCGACCACACGATCCGGCATTACCTGATGCGTCACGAGCAGGCCGCCGCCCATGCCGCCGACGGTTACGCCCGGGCCACGGGAAAGGTGGGGGTCTGCCTGGCTACCTCGGGGCCGGGGGCGACGAACCTCGTCACGGGGATCGCCACGGCCTACATGGACTCCTCCCCCGTGGTGGCCCTCACGGGCCAGGTTCCCACGGACCTCCTGGGGACCGACGCCTTCCAGGAGACGGACATCATCGGGATCACCATGCCCATCACGAAGCACAGCTTCCTTGTCCGGGACCCCAGGGACATGCGGACGACCCTCAAGCAGGCTTTTTCCCTGGCCAAGCAGGGCCGGCCGGGGCCGGTCCTCGTGGACCTTCCGCGGAATGTCCTGGCGGGCCGCTGCCCCGAGGCGGAAATCAGGCCGGAGGAACCGGCCATGAAGAAGACGGGGAACGGCCACGCCCTGGACGAAGGCATCCTGAACCGCATCGCCCAGGCCCTGAACCAGGCGGAAAGGCCCATCCTCATCATCGGCGGGGGCGTCAAGCTCAGCGGTGCCTGCCAGCTCATCACGGAACTCATCGAACGGGGGAACATCCCCTTCGTGAGCACCATGATGGGCGTGGGAGCCGTGTGCATCGCCAACGGCCTCAACCTGGGATTCATCGGCACCCATGGGTTCGAACTGGCCAACCGGATGATCCACCAGTCCGACTTCATCCTCGCCGTGGGGACCCGTTTCACCGACCGGAGCACCTCCAAGGTGGAGGAGTTCGCTCCCCTGGCGACGATCGCCCAGATCGACATCGACCCCACGTCCATCGGCAAGAACATCAAGGCGGACCTGGCTCTCGTCTGCGACATCCGGAAAGCCCTTTCCGGGCTCATCGGCCTCGTCGACGAAAAGGAAAGGGGCGACTGGAAAGACAGGATCCAGAAGGAGCGGGAGTCCCTGGAGGCGAAGAACAGCTACAACGGCTGCGGCCTGCCCGGGCGGCTCATCGGCCTGGTCCAGGAGGCCCTGTCCCCGACGGCCATCGCCGTCGCCGACGTGGGACTGAACCAGATCTGGACGGTCCGGTCCTGGAAATCGAAGTCCCCCCGGGGGCTCCTCACCAGCGGCGGCATGGGGACCATGGGCTTCAGCCTTCCCGCCTCCATCGGGGCCAAGGTGGGAAACCCGAAGCGGAACGTCGTGTCTTTCACCGGCGACGGCGGGTTTTTCATGAACATCCAGGAGCTGGCCACCATCAGCTATTACCAGGTGCCCGTCAAGATCATCGTCTTCAACAATGGCCACCTGGGGATGATCCGCCAGATCCAGGACCTTTTTTACGGGTCCCGGCTCAGCGCCTGCCAGCTCGGGGAAAAAACGGACATCGTCGCCGTGGCCCGGGGCTTCGGCCTGGAAGCGGAGCGGGTCGGGGCGGAAAAGCCCGAGGGGGCCATCGAGCGCCTCGCCGCAAGTGACGGGCCCTATCTCCTGGAAGTCATGGTCCCTCCCGGGGACTATGTCTATCCCATTATCCCGCCCGGAAAATCGAACATGGAAATGATCTACGGGAGATCGGACTGACGGCGGCGGCCCGAAGGGCCGCCCCGCCTTGGGTTCCGGGCGGGAGCGGACCGGTCCCGGGTCCGTACCGGTGGAAACACCGGTTTCGAAGCGTCGCCGCGCCCCCCATGGCGGGGGCGGTAAAAGACCCTATCACAAGACGATGAGCAAGCAAAAGGAGACGCGAGTACAATGAATGGCGAAGAACACATCCTGTCACTCCTCGTTCAGAACAAGCCGGGCGTTCTCTCCCGGGTGTCCGGGATTTTCGGAAGGCTCGGTTACAACATCGAAAGCCTCTGCGTGGCGCCCACCCTCGACCCGGACACGTCCCGGATCACCCTCATGAGCCGGGCCAACTCGAATTTCACCGACAAGGTCCGGAAGCAGCTGGACAGGCTCGTGGACGTCATCGAGGTAGAGGAACTCGCCCCGTCCCGGTCCCTGCAGCGGGAAGTGGCCCTCCTGGGCCTGGATTTTCCCCAGGAGCGCCGGGCCGATATTCTCAAGGCCATGGAGCTTTTCAACGGCAAGCTGATTTTCATGAAAGACGATTACGCCGTTTTTCAGGCCGTGGGGACGAGCGAGGAAACGGAAACGCTTCTCCAGTATTTTCGGGACCTGGGCATCCGCGAAGCGGCGAGAACGGGCATCATCGCACTGCCCAAGGAAAAGAAGGGAGGCCCGGCCTGAAAATATCATCTTGACAAGACCGCCTGATGCTGTTAGGGATACCGGAATCGAATAGGATTCCCGGTGGCTATGGCAGTGTTTTCCCCATCCCCGAAGCAGTTGGAAATTGCGATCATCGGTATAATTATTCCCTTCAGAAGGGGCGGGGTGATGGTTTAGCCTTCCGGCGAGAGGACGAAACAGGAACCGTTACCCCGAGGGTAGCGGTTTTTTTTTGAGAAAAGCGGGCTTGTCAAGCCCGGCGGATCCGATCAGGAGGTGTGAACGTGGAACTGAAGGGAGCGCAGATACTCATCAAGGCCCTTCTTGAGGAAGGTGTGGACACCATTTTCGGGTATCCCGGCGGTGTCGTTCTCGATATTTACGACGAGCTGCACAAGGGCGAGATCCGGCACATCCTTGTCCGCCACGAGCAGGGGGCCACCCACGCGGCGGACGGGTATGCCCGGGCGTCGGGTAAAACGGGGGTCTGCCTGGTGACATCCGGTCCCGGGGCGACCAACACGGTCACGGGCATCGCCACGGCCTACATGGACTCCATCCCCATCGTCGTCTTCACCGGCCAGGTCTCCACGGCCCTCATCGGGTCCGACGCCTTCCAGGAGGCGGACATCACGGGCATCACGCGGCCCATCACGAAGCACAACTACATCGTCCGGCGGACGGCGGACCTCGCCAGGACTGTCAAGGAGGCTTTCTACCTCTCCCGGTGCGGCCGTCCCGGCCCGGTCCTGGTGGACCTTCCCAAGGACGTCGCCCAGGGCACGGCGGTCTACGAGCCCTCGGGAATCCCTTCAGCCTGCCTTCGGGAGCCCTCCTATCTTCCCGACACGGAGGCCCTGCAGCAGGTCGTCGGAATGCTCCGGAAAGCGAAGCGCCCCGTCATTCTCACCGGCGGGGGCATCATTTTAGGGCGGGCCTCCGAGGAGCTCCGGACATTCGTCCGGGCCACGGGCATTCCCATCACCTCGACCCTCATGGGGCTGGGGGCCTACCCGGGAACGGACCCCCTGTGGCTCGGCATGCCGGGGATGCACGGAACCTACTACGCCAACATGGCCGTGAGCCATGCCGATCTCATCATCGCCATCGGGGTCCGGTTCGACGACCGGGTGACGGGCCGGCTTTCCGATTTCGCCACCCAGGCGAAAATCGTTCACATCGACATCGACCCCGCATCGATCAACAAGAACGTCCTCGTCGACCTCCCCATCGTGAGCGACAGCCGGACGGCCCTCCACCAGCTGACCCAGATGCTCGAGCAGGAGAAGAACGTCCTGTCCGCGGATGATCTGGGCGCGTGGCTCGGGCAGATCGACAAGTGGCGGGAATACGCCCCGCTCTGCTACGATTCCGGGGACATGATCAAGCCCCAGTGCGTCATCGAAACCCTTTACCGGCTCACCGGCGGCGAGGCCGTGGTGGCCACCGAGGTGGGGCAGAACCAGATGTGGGCGGCCCAGTTCTACCGTTTCAACCGGCCCAACCAGTTTCTCACGTCGGGGGGCCTGGGGACCATGGGGTACGGCTTTCCCGCCGCCATCGGGGCCCAGGTGGCCTGCCCGGACCGGACGGTCCTGGACATCGCCGGCGACGGGAGCATCCAGATGAACATCCAGGAGCTGGCCACGGTGGTGAACTACAACATTCCCGTGAAGGTCGTCATCCTGAACAACGGGTTCCTCGGCATGGTCCGGCAATGGCAGGAGATCTTCTACGGGCGGCGGTATTCCCACACGAACATCAGCCAGGTCCCCGATTTCGTGAAACTCGCCCAGGCCTACGGGGCCACGGGGCTCCGGGCGACCCGGCCGGAGGAGATGGAAGCGGTCCTGAAACAGGGGCTCGAAACCCCGGGGCCGGTCTTCATGGACATGGCCGTCGACCCCGAGGAGGGGGTCTACCCCATGGTGGGGCCCGGTGCCTCCCTGACGGAGATGGACCTGGGACGTAAAAAAGGATAGGAGCGGGAGAACAAACAATGGAAATCAAAGAACACAAGATGACCCTTCTGGTGAACAACAAGCCCGACGTGCTGGCCCGGATCGCCGGGATCTTCAGCGGCAGGGGCTTCAATATCGAATCCATCAGCGCCAACGTGACCCTCAACCCGGACATGACCAAGATCACCCTGGTGACGAAGGGAAACACGGCCACGGTGAGCAAGATCGAAAAACAGCTCCGGAAACTCGTCGATGTGCTGGAATTCAACATCGCCGGGAACGACAGGACCATTCTCAGGGAAATGGTCCTCGTCCGGATCCCCTTCCGGGAGGAAAACCGGGAAAAGATTAAGAAAGATATCGAGAATTTTCACTGCCGGACCCTTCGGATGGAGCCGGATCACTGTATTCTCGAGGTCACCGGCACCCTCGAGGAGATCGACTGGGTCCTGAAGGGGCTTACGCCCCTGGGAATCGAGGACTTGAGCCGGTCCGGCGTTATTTTTCTCAGGTAGGGCGGTGGTCGAGGGTTCCACCGGCAGGCCGTCGGGTCCCCTCCGGCCCTTCGGGTTACCGCCGGGACGGCGGACCTCGCAGGCCGATCCTTCGGACCCGCTTTTTTGACGTGCGCGGGACAGGCATTCAAAGACATTCACAAAGGAGAAAATCCATGGCAAAAATCACCATCGGCGGCATCGAGGAAGAAGTCATCACGGCGGAAGAGTTTCCTCTTGAAAAGGCCCGGGAAGTCCTGAAGGACGAGACGGTGGCCGTCCTGGGTTACGGCGTCCAGGGGCAGGGACAGGCCCAGAATCTCCGGGACAACGGGGTCCGGGTCATCATCGGCCAGCGCGAGGGCGGGGCCACCTGGAAGAAGGCCCTCGATGACGGCTTCGTCCCCGGGGAGACCCTTTTTCCCATCGAGGAGGCGGCGAAGCGGGGCACCATCCTCCAGTACATGCTTTCCGACGCGGGACAGAAGGCCCTGTGGCCGAAGGTCAAGCCTTTTTTGACGAGAGGGAAGGCCCTCTATTTCTCCCACGGGTTTTCCATCACCTACAAGGAACTGACGGGCGTCGTCCCCCCGGCGGACGTTGACGTCATTCTCGTGGCCCCCAAGGGGGCGGGCCGGACGGTGCGGGCGAACTTCATCGCCGGGAGCGGCATCAACTCGAGCGTCGCCGTTTTTCAGGACGCCACGGGCCGGGCGAAGGAGCGGGCCGTCGCCCTGGGCATCGCCATCGGTTCCGGTTACCTCTTCCCGACGACCTTCGAGAACGAGGTCTACAGCGACCTGACGGGTGAGCGGGGCGTTCTCATGGGGGCCCTGGCGGGCATCATGGAGGCCCAGTACCAGACGCTCCGGAAGAACGGGCACAGCCCCAGCGAGGCCTTCAACGAGACGGTGGAGGAACTGACCCAGAGCCTCATCGGCCTGGTGGGCCAGAACGGCATGGACTGGATGTACGCCAACTGCAGCACCACCGCCCAGCGGGGCGCCCTGGACTGGAAGGGGCGGTTCCGGGAGGCCGTGCTCCCCGTGTTCGACGAACTCTACGACCGGGTGAAAACGGGGAAGGAGACGGCCATCGTCCTGGAAGCGAACAGCGCCCCGGACTACCGGGAACGCCTGGACCGGGAACTGTCGGAGATGCGGAACATGGAGATGTGGCAGGCCGGCGCGGTTCTCCGGGAATTGAGACCGGAACGGCGGAAAAAATAGTTTGACGACTTCGTAAAAAGTCCACAGGCGGCGTTGCCCTTCTTTCCTCGTCATTGCGGCGTACCAACAGGTACGCCTCATTCCTCGGGCTTCGGGCGCCTTGCCTCCGGCGCTTTTTACAAAGCCGCCTGGAATAGTCTTTTCTCGGACGATTTACAAGTTTCGTGATTTCCATTGCGGTAAACGAGGAAGCACTGCAGGAGGGACCATGAGAAGCGACATCATGAAAAAGGGCCTCGAGCGGGCCCCCCACCGGTCGTTGTTCAAGGCCATGGGCTACACCGACGAGGAACTGGGGAGACCCCTCATCGGGGTGGTCAACTCGGCCAACGAGATCATCCCCGGCCATGTCCACCTCGGCCTGCTGGCCCAGGATGCCAAGGCGGGCATCCGCATGGCCGGGGGCACGCCCGTGGAATTTCCCGCCATCGGCGTCTGCGACGGCATCGCCATGGGCCACGAAGGCATGAAATACTCCCTGGCGAGCCGGGAACTCATCGCCGATTCCATCGAGATCATGGCCATGGCCCACCCCTTCGACGGCCTCGTCATGGTGACCAACTGCGACAAGATCGTCCCGGGCATGCTCATGGCGGCGCTCCGCCTCAACATCCCGACGGTTGTCGTGAGCGGCGGCCCCATGATGGCCGGTCTCGCCGGGGGCGCCACGGTGGACCTCATCAGCGTTTTCGAGGGCGTGGGAAAGGTCAAGGCGGGCAAGCTCCGGCAACGGGACATGGCGGCCCTGGAAGACGAGGCCTGCCCGGGCTGCGGGTCCTGTTCGGGCATGTTCACCGCCAATTCCATGAACTGCCTCACCGAGGCCATCGGCCTCGGCCTTCCGGGAAACGGGACCATTCCCGCCGTTCACGCGGCCCGGCGCCGCCTGGCGAAGCAGGCCGGGATGGCCGTCATGACGCTCCTGAAAAGGGACATCCGCCCCCGGGACATCGCCACCCCCGACGCTTTCCGGAATGCCATCGCCGTGGACATGGCCCTCGGGTGCTCCACCAACACGGTTCTTCACCTCCCCGCCATCGCCCGGGAGGCGGGTATCGTCCTCGATCTCGACCTTTTCAACGAGATCAGCGCGAAGACGCCCAACCTCTGCCACCTGAGCCCCGCCGGGCCCCACCACCTGGAGGACCTTCACCGGGCCGGCGGCATCCCCGCCGTGATGAAGGAAATCGAGGCACTGGGCCTGATCCGGGGGGACTGCCTGACCGCGACGGCTTTGCCTGTGAAAAGAAACCTGAAAAACGCGGCGGTCCGGGACCGCGAGGTGATTCGAAGCCCGAAAACCCCTTACTCGCCCGAGGGCGGCATCGCCATTCTCCGGGGTAATCTAGCACCCGACGGAGGGGTGGTGAAGCAGTCCGCTGTGGCCCCGGAAATGATGGTCAACGAGGGCCGGGCCCGGGTCTTCGACGGCGAGGAGAAGGCGATCCAGGCGATCCTCGGGGGGGAGATCAAGCCCGGGGACGTGATTGTCATCCGTTACGAGGGCCCCAGGGGCGGCCCGGGGATGCGGGAGATGCTCGCCCCCACGTCGGCCATCGCCGGCATGGGGCTCGACACCTCGGTGGCCCTTCTCACCGACGGGCGGTTCAGCGGCGGCACCCGGGGAGCGGCCATCGGCCACATCTCGCCGGAAGCGGCGGAAGGGGGCCCCCTCGCCCTGGTCCGGGAAGGGGACCGGATCGCCATCGACATTCCGGGAAGGCGGCTGGACCTCAAAATTACGGCCAGGGAAATGGAAAAACGGAAAAAGGCCCTGAAACCCTGGGAACCGCCCGTCCGGGGAGGCTACCTGGGCCGCTACGCCAGGCTCGTCACGTCGGCCAGCACCGGCGCGGTCTTCAAGGACTAGGAGGCCGGCCCGTCCGGGGCACGGCGGCGCCGCGCCCGGCGGCTTTCGAAGGAAGGCCGGGTAAGGAGGGACAGCCCCCCATTCAATGATGTCTTTTCTTGACAAAAACGGAGAAGAGAATGAAAACGCGCGTTACGGAACTCTTCGGAATTCAATACCCCATCGTTCTGTCGGGGATGAGCTGGATCAGCACCCCGGAAATGGTCGCCGCCGTCTCCAATGCCGGCGGGCTCGGGATTCTCGCCACGGGACCCCTGAACGACAAGGAAACGCGGCAGGCCGTCCGCAGGATCCGTGAACTGACGGACAAGCCCTTCGGGGCCAACGCCACCCTTCTTTTCCCGGGGGCCCGGGAAAACGCCCAGGTCCTCCTGGAGGAAAAGGTCCCCGTCATCAACTTCGCCCTGGGGAAGGGGGACTGGATCGTCCGGGCCGCCCACGCCTACGGCGGAAAGGTGGTGGCCACGGTGGTCAGCGCCCGCCACGCCCTCCGGGCGCAGCAGTTCGGGACCGACGCGGTCATCGCCACGGGATACGAGGCCGCCGCCCACGGGGAGGCGGTGAGTTCCATGGTCCTCGTCCCGAGCCTCGCGGATGCCCTCGAAATCCCGGTCATCGCCGCCGGCGGGATCGCCGACGGCCGGGGACTCATGGCCGCCCTGGCCCTGGGCGCCGAGGGCATTGCCATGGGAACCCGCTTCATGACGACGAAGGAAAGCCCCCTCCACGGGAATTACAAGAGGCTCTCCCTGGAAAAGGACGTGACGGACACCTATTACTCGAAGCGTTTCGACGGCCTTTACTGCCGGGTCATGAAGACGGAGGGAGCGAAGCGGGCCCTGAAGAAGGGATTCGACGTCATCGGGGCTTTCGTCAATTCCCGGGACATCGCCGCCCAGATGAAGCTCCCTTACTGGAAAATGTTTTTCGGGGTCCTCGCGTCGGGATGGAAAAACGCCTACCAGCTGGCCTACATGGCCAACGCCTTCAAGATTTTTCAGATGGCCACGGAAGACGGGGACACGGAGAAGGGCGTCCTGCCCGTGGGCCAGGTGACGGGCCTCCTCCACGACGAGCCCACGGTGGCCGAACTGGTGGAACGGATCGTGAGGGAAGCCCGCGAGGTGGGCAGCCGGCTCGACACGGTCCTGTCATGAAATGACCGCCCAAAACGGGGCGGGGCCGCCCGGCCCCGCCCCGTCGCGGTTTCCGCCTTTCCCTCTTCTTTTCCCGGGCCCCGCAGGGGGGCGCGGGCCTTCAATCCGTCACGATGGCAAGCGGCTCCAGGATCTTCGGGTCTTCCTTTTCCATGATCTCGACGATCTGCCGGTGCATCCGACGCTTCATCTCGCCGAAGACCCCCCGCTTTTTCGTCATGGCCCTGGCGAAGGCCATGGTGTCCGCCTTCAGCTCTTCCGCGCCGGCGCTGGCCTTCAGGAAGACGTGGTGGGCCGCCATTTCGGCGGCGCCGTAACGGTTGCCCGTGAGGGCCATCTCGTTGAACTTGTATTCCGGGATCGCCTTCTTGAGGAAGGCGATCATTCCCGGGAAGAAGGGAATGTCGATGTTGACCTCGGGAAAGAAAAAGAAGCCCCGGTCGGCCCGCATGAACCGGAAATCGCAGGCGCAGGCCAGGATGGCGCCGTTCGCCGCGGCGTGCCCGTTGATGCTGGCGATGACGGGCACGGGGTAGAGGAGAAGCCTTCGGAACACCTTGTTCATGCCGTAGAGGAACTGCCGGATGGCGTCGAGATCGCCGGCGTTCTTCCGCCCGACGAGCCAGGCCAGGTCGATGCCCTGGGACCAGTTCTTCTCGTCACCGGAGGTGATCACGAGGGCGGTCACTTCCCGGTCCGCCTCGATTTCATCGAGGGCCTGGAGCATTTCCGCGACGAAGACGGGATTGTGCCGGTTTTCACCGTTGGTCATGGTGATGACGGCGACGTTTTCTTCCTTTTTCCACGTAAGGACGGCCATGGTCCCTCCTTTGCTCCGAAATTTTGGGCAAGTATAGGGGAGCGCCTGCGTTTCGTCAAGTTTTCACATAGGCCAGGACATCGAACCAGGTCTTCTGCTCCAGGCGCTTCACCCCGCCGTGGAAGGACGAGCCCAGGGTTTCCACGGTGACCATGTTTCTTCTCGGAAAAGAGTGGAGGGTGACGTAGTCCCCCCGGAAAAGGGGGCGGATCCCCAGTTCGGCGCAGCGCTTCTCCAGGGCTTTCCGTTCCTCTTCCATGACACGGTAGGGGTCGACGCTGTCGATATTCGCCTTGTACCCCCGGGAACGAAAGACGGTGAAGCGCCTTTCGACGGAATGGGCGCCCGGGTGGAGGGTCTCCACCGTCCCGGGAAGACCGTGATCTCCGGCGATCCGGTTTCCAAGATCCTTGTCATGCTCCGAGTACTTGAAACGCCGCTGGAAGAGCTTCATGGTTTCAGGATACGGGTTTGCCGCCGCCGGATCAAGGCCCAACGACGCCTCGAAGGTGAAGAGGGCCCCCCATCTTTTTTTCCCCGGCCATTTCGCTATTGACCTTTCTACCGCCTTTTTTTATCGTGTCAGCTATGGAAAAGCCGTCTCCGGGGGACATCCCCCGCCGCCTCACCGAATGGTACGGCCGCCACAGGCGTGACCTCCCCTGGCGGCGGACGACGGACCCCTATGCCATCTGGGTTTCCGAGATCATGCTCCAGCAGACGGGGGTGGAAACGGTCGTCCCCTTCTACGAGCGGTTCATGGCCCGCTTTCCCACCGTCGAGGCCCTGGCCGCGGCTCCCCTCGACGACGTTCTCAAGGCCTGGGAAAACCTCGGGTATTACGGGAGGGCCCGGAACCTCCACCGGGCGGCCCGGATCGTGGTGATCGAAATGGGGGGGCGGCTCCCTTCGGACCTCTCCGCCCTCCTGTCCCTTCCCGGAATCGGAAAATACACCGCCGGGGCGATTCTCAGCATGGCTTTCGGGAAACCCGTTCCCGCCCTGGACGGTAACGTCCGGCGGGTCCTTTCCCGGCTCTTCGCCATGACGGAGGCCGTCGACAGGCCCGCGGGGGCGAAGATCCTGGAAGCCCGGGCGGCGGACCTCGTGCCGGAAGAGACCCCCGGGACCTTCAACCAGTCTCTCATGGAACTCGGGGCCCTGGTGTGCCTCCCCCGGACTCCCCGATGCCCCTCCTGTCCCCTCGCGTCTTCCTGCGAAGGCAGGGGCCGGGGAATCGAGGAAAGCCTTCCCGTGACGTCCCCGAAAGGGCCGCTGCCGACAAGGACCTTCGTGACGGCCCTCCTTCGGAGCGCCGACGGCCGCTGCCTCCTTGTCCGCCGGCCGGAAAAGGGGCTTTTGAGCGGCCTGTGGGCCTTTCCCACGACGGCGTGGAACGGCGCGGACCCGGCAGCATGGCTGAAGGAGCAGGCGGCCGCGGCGGTCCGGGAGATCGAGGCGCTTCCGGCCGTTCGCCATACCTACACCCATTTTCGCGCCGTGGTCCACCCCTTCCTCTGCCGCCTCGGCGAGGCCGCCCCGAAGATGGAGGCGCGGCAGGGGCGTGCCTGGGTCGGGTTCCGGGAATTCGACCGGTACGCCCTGTCCGCCCTGGACCGGAAGCTTTTGAAAAATCTCCTCCCATGGGAGAACGGGACGGAAAGGCCATCGGAAAGGAGCGGCGGACCATGAGAGGACGGCAGGGGAGCGCAGGCCCGCCGTCGGCCCGGTACCTGGCCCTCTCCATACTGAACCGCGCCGACAGCGAGGGCGCCTTCCTGGAGCCGCTTCTCGATACCGTCCTGAACCGCCAGGCGGACCTGGCGGAACCGGACCGGCGATTCCTCACGGACCTCGTTTACGGGACGGTCCGAATGCGGAACCGCCTGGACTGGATCATCGGGCATCTTTACCGGGGAAGGCCGGATCGCCTGGAGGCGGTTCTGAAAAACCTGCTGAGGCTCGGCCTTTACCAGGTCCTGGTACAGGACCGGGTCCCCGGTTTTGCCGCCGTTCACGAGACGGTGGAACTGGCGAAAAAAGTTCTCCCGGGCCGGGAAAGCCTGGTCAATGCCGTCCTTCGCAACACACTCCGGAAAGCCGGGGACATCCCCTGGCCCGACAGGCGGGAAGACCCGGCCGGGTTCATTTCGGTCTACCACTCCCATCCCCGCTGGCTTGTCGAGCGGTGGCTCGAACATTACGGGGCGGAAGAAACGGCCCTTCTTTGCGGGAAGAACAACGTTCCGCCCCCCTTGACCCTCCGGGTTCATCCCGCCGTGAACCCGGACCGGGTCCTGGAAGAGCTTCGGGCGCTGGGCATCGAGGCCCGGCGCGGCCGCTACGCCCCCCGGGCCGTCGTCTGCCCGGGACGGGGCGCCTCTGTCCGGGAATACGTCCTTTCCCGGGGCGACCGGGTCACCTTCCAGGACGAGGCCTCCCAGCTCGTGGCGGGACTGGTTGACCCGCTTCCGGGACAGGCCGTCCTGGACCTGTGCGCCGGGACGGGGCGAAAGACGCTACAGATGGCCGAGGACATGGGAAACAGGGGGTATATCCTGGCCGTGGACATTCACCAAAGAAAGGCGGAAATGCTCAAGGAAGCGGCGAGGGACCGGGGATGGTCCATCGTCGACACCCTGGCCGCCGACGGGACGGGCGACCCGGCCCCCCGCTGGCACGGGAAATTCGACAGGGTTCTTCTCGACGCCCCCTGCACCGGTTCCGGGACGGTGCGGCGCAAGCCGGAAATCCGGTGGCGGGTGGGGGAAGGGGAGATGGCCTCCCTGGTGCTGCTGCAGAAAAGGCTTCTTTCGGCGGCGGCCCGTTACGTGAAAGAGAAAGGAAGGATCGTTTACGGGACCTGCAGCCTCCTCCGGGAGGAGAACGAGGACGTCGTGGCGGCCTTTCTCGAGGCCTGGCCGGATTTCCGGCGGCTCGATCTCACCAGGCGCGTGCCCGGGGAACTCCTGGAGGGGAAAACGGTTTTCAGGACCTTCCCCCACAGGCACGACATGGACGGCTTTTCGGCCGTTGTTCTTGAAAAAACCTGACGGAAAGGAGAAAAAAGAGGATGGACAAGAAGATTCCGACCCGGGAAGAGGCCCTGGGGATACTGAAAAAATACAACGAGAACGACGCCCTCCTGAAACACGCCTTCGCCGTGGAGGCCGTCATGCGGTACATCGCCCGCAAGCGCGGGGAGGACGAGGAAATGTGGGGCGTCGTCGGTCTCATCCACGACCTGGATTACGAACGCCATCCCGAGGAACACTGCCGGAAGACCCGGGAGTTCCTGGAGGCGGAAGGCTGGCCGGAGGAGTACATCCGGGCGGCCGTGTCCCACGGCTGGGGGATCTGCTCCGACGTGGAGCCGAAAACCGCCCTGGAAAAGACCCTTTACACCATCGACGAACTGACGGGGCTCGTGGCGGCCAACGCCATGGTCCGGCCGTCCAAGAGCGTTCTCGACATGGATGTCAAGTCCCTGAAGAAAAAGTGGAAATCCCCGGCCTTCGCGGCGGGGGTGAACCGGCAGGTGATTCAGCAGGGGGCGGATAGGATGGGGGTGCCCCTGGAGGAGGTCATGGAGGACACCATCATGGGAATGCGGGAAGCGGCCGACCGGATCGGGCTCCGCGGGACCGTCCCGGGCTGAGGACCGCGGCATGATCGAGGTCATACACGAGAAGATTCCCTGCGGGATCTGCGGCGGCGGGACCGCCGTCATGCGCTGCAAGGGGTGCCGGATTCCGCTCTGCCGGGCGTGTTACCGGTTCGACCTCTTCGGCCACGGCTGCGGCAGCGTCAACACCCTGGTTTTCTGCCCGGCCTGCGCCGAGGACATCGACCTGAACCCCTGGGGGGGCAGGCGGCCGGCCGGTTCGGGTTCCGAAAGTCCTCACGGGGACGAGAGGTGACGGCATGATTCAGATCGTTCGCGACAGGGTCCCCTGCGGGATCTGCGGCCGTGAGCCCGCCGTCATGTACTGCGGCGGCTGCGGTGCCGCCCTCTGCCGGGAGTGCTGCCGTCTCGACCTCTTCGCCCACGACTGCGGCAGCGTTGATCCGCTCGTTTTCTGTGCGGCCTGCGCCGAGGACATCGACCTGAACCCCTGGGGCGGGAAGCGGCCCGACTGAGCCCTGCCGCCTTTACCGGCCGGCCTCGGACACCTTCTGCAGGAAGAGCATGAGGACGGCGGCGGCGAAGAGAAGGGCCAGGTTGACCGCCCACCCGTAGGCGTAGGTCCCGAACCGGTCAAAGAGCCAGCCGCCCAGGAGCGGCCCGATGCTCCCTCCGATGCCGACGACGAAAAACGTGAGGAACCCGTAAGTCGAACCGAGTATCTGCCGGCCGAACCGGTCGGAAAGGAGAATGGGCATCATCGGCGCGAGAGACCCGTAGCCGAAGCCGAAAACGGCGGCGTAGACGAGGAGGTCGGAAGGGCCCTTCACGCGGATCAGGAGGATCATCCCCAGGGCCATGACGAGGAAGCCGAGGGAAGCCGAGTATTTGGGGTCTTTCAGCCGGTCGCTCAGCCATCCGTAGAAAAACCGGCCGAAGATACTCGTCAAGCCGATGACGCCAATGGAGGAAGCGGCGATGATCCGGTCGATCCCGAGGCTTTCCCCGTAGGAAACCTGGTGCACGAAAGCCGTCATCTCCGCCATGACGGCGATGCTGAAACACAGGACCATGACCCAGAAAGGGACCGTCCGAAAGGCCCGCTGGGACAAAAGGCCGTTTTTCCCGGCAGGCCGGTCCGCAGGGCGGCTTCCCACGTCCATGGCGAGGGGGAGGCCGTCGGGAAGCCACCCGTGGTCTTCCGGTGTCCTTTTCCCCATGAAAAACTGGGACAGGGTGACGCCGATGATCGCGATGAGGCCCCCGAGGAGAACGAAGCCCATCCGCCACCCGAAGTGACCGACCATGTAACCCGCCAGGGGGGTCAGGGCGAGGGTGCCGAACCCGATGCCCGTCGTCGTTATCCCCACGGCGAGGCCCTTTTTCCTCTCGAACCATTTTCCCACGGAAGAGCTGCTCACGACGACACCGATCCCCGCCGATCCGAGGCCGCAAAGGACCCCGTAATAGAGGTAGAGTTCCAGGGGAGATCGGAGAAACCCGGTGAGAATGAATCCCGCTCCGGTGAGAACGGCCCCGATGGTCATGATCCAGCGCGGGGCGAGGCGGTCGAGGAGGCTCCCCGAGAGGATGCCGCCGGCGGCGTACATGAAGAGGTTCAGCGAGGCGCCCAGGGACAGGAGGGCCATGGTCCAGCCGTATTCGCTGAACATGGGCTTTATGAAGACCCCGAAGCAGTACCGTGATCCGTAGTTCATCGCCAGGATCAGGAAAGATCCGGCCACGACGAACCAGCCCCAGTAAATGCCCCTCCCGGGGGTCCTGTCTTGACTTTTAAGGGAAATCGACCTATCCTCCTGGCGGATCATTGAAAGCCCCTTATAGGGCAATACCGACCGGAATTCAAGGAATTCGATATCCCTGTCCCCTTTACCGCGCGGCCTGCCGGGGCCGTCCCGAATCGTTCAAAGATGAAGCGGCCGGGTGATGTCCCAGCAGGAAAACAGGGAAAATCCCAAGCGGAGAGAATGCGGATCAGATGACAAGGCCTGACCCCCCGGCGTACCGGAAAAAACGGTTTTTCAAGGGCCGCAGGGACGGAAAAAAGAAACACCGGGAAGACCAACCGCCGGACAGATTCAAACCCGAGGCGGAGGCCTGCCTGGGAGAGGTTTTCCACAGGATCGGAAAACCGCCGGAAGCGCCGTTTTGCCCGGATCCCTTCCAGCTCGAAGCCCTCGAGGCCGCCAGGAGGACCGACTGCATTGTCATCGCGCCCACCGGTTCGGGAAAGACGTGGATCGCCGAGGAGGCGATTCACACCATCTTCGAGAGGGGTGGGAAGATCTGGTATGCCTCCCCCCTGAAGGCGCTGACCAATTCCAAGTGGGTGGAATTCGGGCAGCGCTTCGGCCGGGAAAATGTGGGCATTCTCACGGGGGACACGAAAGACAACGCCGAGGCCCCCATTATCGTGGGGACCACGGAAATCCTGAGAAACCAGCTCTACGACGTGATGCACGAAGGGGAAAACCTGGACTGCGACCTGGTGATCCTCGACGAGGCCCATTTTCTCGGCGACCCCGAGCGGGGCGTGGTCTGGGAAGAGATCATGATGTACCTTCCCCGGCGGGTGAACCTTCTTCTGCTGTCGGCCACCATCGGCAACGGTGAGGAAATCGCCGCGTGGCTGGAGGAGATCCGGGGCAAGGCGTGCGTCATTATCCGGGAGGAAGGGCGTCCCGTTCCCCTCTATCCCCTTTTCATCCACCCCTCGGGTCGGGTCATGCCCCTCTTCCACCAGAGGCGGCTGTACCCCAAGGTGAGGTCCTTCATCGACGAGGGGATCAACGGCTTCACCCGGAAGCGGATCTTCACCCGCTTCAACGAAATCCTCCAGGCCCTGGGGAGGTTCCATCTTCTCCCGGCCCTCTTCTTCCTCCAGTCCCGGTCCGAGTGCGACGCCGCCGTCGGCATTGTCCGCCGGGGCACCTCCCGGTGGAAGGACGAGGAAAGCTTCCAGCGGGACCTGGACGAACTCCTCGAACGGTTTCCTTACATCCGCGAGCACAAGCAGCTGGCATCCATGCGCCGCTTCCGCGTGGGCGCCCACCACGGGGGCCAGCTCCCGGCCTGGAAGTTCGTCGTGGAGACGATGATGAAAAAAGGTCACCTGGACGCCGTGTTCGCCACGGCCACCATGGCGGCGGGGGTGAATTTCCCGGCCCGGTCGGTGGTCCTCTTCAACTCGGACCGTTACAACGGCCACGAGTGCGTCCCCCTCAACGCCACGGAACTGCACCAGATGACCGGAAGGGCGGGCCGCCGGGGCGAGGACAACATCGGTTTCATGGTCGCCGTGCCCGGCCGGTTCATGGATCTCGAGCGAATCCGAAAGATTTACTTCAAGAAACCGGAAAAAATAGAGAGCCGCATCGGGAACGACTTCTCCATGGTCCTGAACCTTCTTTTGTCCCACCGGCCCGAGGAGATCCGGGACATCTTCGAGCGCTCTTTCGCCGACTTCCAGAACCTCCGGGCGGGTAAGAAAGGAAGAGCGGACATCTGGAGAGACTTCCGGAAGCATCTCGACTTTCTCCGCCAGGAGGGGTTCGTCGACGAAAAGGACCGCCTCACCGACGACGGCATGTGGGCCTCACGGCTCCGGCTCGATCAGCCCCTTCTTATCGCCGAGTGCCTGAAAAAGAAAGTTTTCCCGGAACGGGACATGGCCCTTCTCTGCGCCATGATCGCCCCCTTCGTCTACGACCGCGAGCTGGACATCCCCGTGAAGCGGAAGGAGACGCCCCGGAAGCTCCGGCAGGCCTTCGACCGCATGGTCGTGTCCCTGGGCCCGCTGGTGAAAAGGATGCGGGAAGCGGGGTTCGATGTCAGCCCGCTGCCGTTCTGGACCTCTGTCATCCTCTACGACTGGGCCCGCGGAATGGAATGGGAGGACGTCCGCGCCCGGTGGCGGATCTCCGACGGGGACCTGGCCATGCTCATCTCCCGGACGGCGGACAACCTTCACCAGGTGGCGGCCCTCCGGGAAAGCCACCCGGACATGGCCATCCTGGCGGCGGAAGGACGGCGGGCCGTCCTCAGGGAACCGGTGGTCTTCGAGTGACCGGGGCGCCGCAAGCGGGCGGAAGGTCAACGGGAAAAGCAGAATTGTGTTGACAGAAGAAGGGCTAAACGATATAAGCAACCCTTCACGCTACGCGATGGCGCGTCCCCATCGTCTAGAGGCCTAGGACATCGGCCTTTCACGCCGACGACCGGGGTTCGACTCCCCGTGGGGACGCC
>JAXGPA010000003.1:0-323044 GCA_040767195.1 Syntrophales bacterium | reverse complement strand
GCCTCTTTTTTAGAGATATTTGCAATTGTATCAACACATTAACTTGGTCCGACCCCGTGCTATGCCATGAGGCCGTCGAGGACCTTTAAGACGTCGGTGTTTTCGGGTATGTCCGACATGCTGGTCCCGTAGTGGGCGAATGCGAGGGAACCGTTACGGTCGATCACGAAGAGCGCGGGCATCCGGCCAAGCTTCAGTATTTTCCACTCCTGGCCATAGAGCTCGGCCAGCTTTCCGTCCTCGTCGGGGATGCCGATCATGGGCAGGCTTTCCTTCTTCCAGTAGGCGTCCACTTTTTCCGGGCTGTGCGGCGCGACGACGACGATCGTGGTGTTTCTCGATCTGAATTCCTCGAAATCCTCTTTCATCTGTCCCAGATGCTGTCGGGCGTAAGGTCAGCCGAATCCACGGAGAAAGACAAGCATGACGGGGCCCTGCTGCCGCAGTGCCGACAGGGTTATCTGCCGGCCGTCATATGAATTCGCTGTGAAATCGGGGGCGACCATGCCGAAGACAAGGGCCGAGGTTCCAGCGATGGACAGTAAAACAAAACAGAAACGCATGAAGACACCTCCTTATTCGGTAACCTGCAATTGAAGCACCGAAAACAATGAGAACGGGACGGGGCGTTGCGCCCGTCGAGGGGACCGCCGGCGGTCAGAATGAGAATGGTGCTTTCCCACAGGAGGGAACGATCAAAACTGCTCCCTGACCCATCGAATGACCGAACCCACGATGGGAATCTTCTCGTACACGAGACTCGTATCCCAGTAATCCTGGTGAAAAATAACCTTTCCCTCCTGGTCGAACCGGACATGGGACATGCCCACCGCCGTTATCGGTTCGTCCTTCCAGCGTTTTGTCGTCAGGTTCATGACCCACCGGAAGTAGTAATTGCCCTCGTGGACGGCGACATCCTGAATGTCGAAGGTACACTCGTGGACCGTTTCGGCGCTCTTGAGGAAATACGCCTCGATGTTATCAAGTCCCGTGACCTCCCGGTACCCGTCACGAAAATAGGCTGGCCCGGCATAGACAGTCCTGATTCTGTCTTTGATGATTTCCGCCGAAAAGACTTGATAGAATGATTTAAATCGATCGATCGCCTCCCGTTCCTTTTCGGAGCCGGGCTGGACCGTTTCCATTGTCTTCGGATCCGTATCGGCGAGCATCCTGTTGTATGTCATTTCAGTTCCCTCCTTGAATCCTTTTCCCCCGCACCCCATCAGGATAACGAGAACAATGACGCCGAGAAACGTTCGTCTCTTGTTCGGTCCCATGTTGCGTTTCCCTTTCATTTCCATTTATCTTTGCCTCTTTTTTAAAAAACCCGTGTCATCGACAAGCCTGAAGAAGGGAGGTCGAAACCCGGCTCACATCCCGTCGGGCACGACGTTGATCGTGGCCGCTGCCCATGAGAATGGCGCGGGTTGTTTCGCTTGCGTCATGCCCTGTCCCCTATCCAGGCCTGGTGAGAACGAGCTGCAGGTCTCCCAGGTACCGCGTGGCGAAGGTCGCTTCACAGCTTGCCAGGTAGTACAGCCATTTCCGGCGGAAGGACCGGTCAAACCCCATGGCGCTGACAGCGTCGATATTTTCTTCGAACCGGCGGCGCCACTCCCGGAGCGTCCGGGCGTAGTGGAGGCCGATGTTCTCCACGTCGTCAACGGTGAGGGAAGAATGGTTCTTCATGGCCTTGATCAACGCGCCGAGCGACGGAAGGTGTCCGCCGGGGAAAATGTGCTTGCGAATCCAGTCCGCATCCTTCCGGTAGCCGTCATATCGCTGATCGGGGATGGAGATTGCCTGGAGAACGATCCGCCCGTTTTCCCGTAACAGGTCGTCCAGCTTGTGAAAAAACGTTCCAAGCTGCTTGTGCCCTACCGCCTCGAGCATTTCGATCGACACGATCTTGTCGAACTTGCCGCCCATCTCTCGATAATCCCTGAGATGAAGGGTGATGCGATCGTCCAGCCCCTCTTTGAAAACCCGGTTTCTGGCATAATCGTACTGGGCCTGGGAAACGGTAATGCCGGTGAGCCTGCAGCCCGTCTCTTTCACGGCCTCAATAGCGAAACCGCCCCAGCCGCAGCCGATCTCGAGGACATGGTCGTCGGCCGTTATCCGGGCCTTTTCGATGACGGCGTGATGCTTGTTCTTTTGAGCGTCTTCCAGGGTGTCGCCAGGGGAATTAAAAATCCCGCAGGAATATGTCATTGACCTGTCGAGAAAGGTCTCGAAGAAGTCGTTGCTGAGATCGTAATGCCTCCGGATGTTTCTCCGCGCGCCGGCGGGCGTGTTCGCCCGGGCAAGATGAAGGATCCGGTCTCGGAGACGGGTGTATACCGTGGTGATAAAGCCGCCGTCGGATACGCTGTTTCGGTTTTCGATGAAAGCGGAGATCACCGTTACCGGATCCGGGCTGTCCCACAGCCCGTCCACATAGGCCTCGCCCAGACCGATGTCTCCTCCCAGGATGACGCGGGAGAAGAAACCGTAATCATGGATGTCCATAACGCCCGGGTCTTTCGTCGATTCCGGACCGAACGTCCGTGCCGTGCCGTCCGGCAGGGTCATCCGGATCGCGCCGTGCCTTATCCGGTTTAAAAGGGTGACAATGAAGTTCATGCACCGCTTCTGAAAAAGGGTAGGGGGGTTCCGCCGAATCGTCATCATGCTGAGAGGAACCGGTTTTTCGTGGTACGAAAGTTTCCGGACGAAAAAGAGCTTGGCCGCTTCCCAGTAAATCCTTGGTATTGTCAGGTGGGGAATCAACGGGTGCGAAAGAAGCACTTTCGCGTGCCGGGACGCCGTCAGGGGAACGGGCGTTCCCCAGAGTTCCGCGTAGAACGCGAGCTCGTCGTCTCGGTAGAGGTTGATGCGAATGAACAGTTCTTTTCTGATATCGGAGAAAACGAACTCGTAGCTTCCGGTCATGTCGTTAAAGGGCGACACGTGAAAGTGCTTCGGCGCCGAAAAACGGGCGGGGAAACCGTTCCCTTCCTTATCTGTCCGCCGGGGTATGTAGACGTGCCGCTCGCCGAAGGTATTGTTCACCTCGGCAACGACGCAGACCAGATCACCCCGCCGGGAGAAGCAGTAGTAGAAACTCACCGGGTTGAATATATAGTTGAAGTATCGGGCGGATGTTACGAGCATGACGGTTGTCACCGCATCGGCATATCCTTCAGCCTCGAGAAAACGAGTCAGTTTTTCCCTGACGGTCCCATCGCTGTCGTCGAGATAGTCCCGGTCATACAGGGATGCCGGTCGCGGGCGGTTGTAACCGAAGAGCGGCAGCGTCCGGTCCAGTTCGGTCAGCTCGTCCAGGTCAAAACAGTAAACATAGAGCGGATACGCCAGCTGGTGCCGGACCGGTTTCAGCCTCTCGTGTTTTACCTGTCCGATAAAGATCCTCGAATTCATAGATCGATTCCGAACTTTCGTGCTACGGCGACGGCGGACCGGACGGCGTCTTCATGAAACCCGTAGCCGAAATAACTGCCGCAATAATAGGTGTTCTTTGTACCATTCAACGGTGAGAGTTCTTTCTGTGTCGCCATGGCATCGAAGGTGTACATGGGGTGATCATATTCCATTTCACGGATCACCGACGACGGGTCGACCGGTTGCACCGGGTTGAGCGTTACGCAGTAATCCCTTTTCGTCTTGAGTTTTTGAAGCCGGTTCATGTGATAGGTAACGGTGATGGGAGATGCCGACGCGATGCCCGGTTCCCGGATGTAGTTCCAGGAAGCGCAGGCCCGGCGGTTCGGCGGCAGGAAGGAAATATCGGTGTGCAGGATCACGCGATTTTTCATGTATCGCCACGGGGACAGGAGACGGGTTTCCTCGGGCGACGGATCCGACAGGAATCGGAGTACCTGGTCGGCATGGGTGGCGATGACGGCGCAATCATAAACCGCTTCCCTGTCATCGGCCGCCGTCACCGTGATGTGACCACCGCTTCGGGTTATCCGCTTCACCGGCGTTTTCAACATTACCGGTCCGTTGAATTCACCGAGGAATGCCTTGACGTACGTGTGGCTTCCGCCTTTCACATAGTGCCACCGGGGCTGGTCGGTCACGGTCAGAAGGCCGTGGTTCTCAAAGAAGTGAAAGAAACTCTCGGCGGGGAATTCCATCATTTTGAGGTCCGGTGTCGACCAGATCGCCGCCGCCATGGGAATCAGATAGCTGCTGACCAGGTTGTCGCCGAAGGCTTCCCTTTTGAGATAGTCACTCAGGGTGAGACCGTTCAGTGTTCCACCGTGCAGGCACTCGCGGGTTTTTCTGTTGAAGCGGAGAATGTCGTAAAGAAGCCGCCAGTGCGAGAGTTTCAAAAGATTGGAACGCTGGGCGAAAAGGGTGTTCAGATCACTGCTCGCGTAACAATAGCCCGTTTGACGATCGTAATAGCTGAAACACATGTCCGTCGGGACGACGGTAACCCCGAGGCGGGACAGAAACGCGTTGAACATGGGATAGGTCCGGTCATTGAGAACGATGAAGCCGGTGTCAACGGGCGTTCCCGCGTCAGGGCCGTCATCTATGACGATGGTGCGGGTATGGCCTCCCACGTAGTCATTTTTTTCATAGAGAGATACCTGGTGTTTCCGCTGAAGCAGCCAGGCGCTCACAATGCCGGCGACGCCCGCACCGATGACGGCAATCTTGAGTCCCGATTCTTCCTTCATGTCAGTCACCTTTCTCTTCCTTGCCTCCGCTCGCTAACCTCCGGGAAATACCTCTTAAGTTTCAAAAATCATCATCTCACAGAATCGCGTTTCCGGCAATCCCCGACGATTTGTTTTGCCAAAAAACCGTAATCGAAAAGTGACGGGTGATGACCGCTATAAGTGAGGTCGGGGTCGGACCAAGTCAAGTATTTAATATAGCAGAAGATAAATCCTTTTTTCGCATCTTTTTTGACCTTAAACAGCCTTTTTTAACCTATAAAATCATGTTGTGCGGTGTGGTTTGTACCGCTCCCAGCAGGCAGGACTTGGAAAATTCGGAAATCACGGTCTACGTGGACAAATACTTCAAAGGCGGGGACGGCATATCGACGGAAAACAGGGTCCGCATTATTCGTCTCATCGAATATCGCGTCGGGTAGGGATCGAACGTTCTTACCGAGTCATCCCACGGCGCCGGCCCGGCGGATGCCAGAGACTGATGATCTGCCAGAACAACAACCTGAATTATCTGAGGGAGAGGGCCTTGAGGATGGCCGGCATAAAATGAATCGGGGTGCCTGCGTGTTCCGGATTTTGTTCCTCCTCTCAACGTGACACCGGGATATCAAGGGTATCGGTATGCCGTTGTGAGGGATGATTGTTTGCTAACGACGATTCCGGCTGTCAGACATGTAAAAAGCGCTTGTCTCGTATGGATAAAAAATAGGGGTCGGTATGGGGCCGGACCGAAACAATACCCGGCCCCTGTAGGAAAGGGACCTTCATGTTCTTCAAAAGCCCTCCAAGCGTTACAGCGTCCATTTTAACCCCGAAATGATGCTTCTAAGGCCTGAAAACAGCTTTAATTTAACGATATCTCCAATTATATAAGGGTCTTATCTTGGTCCGACCCCGAATCCGTGTTATCTGAAGCGTAAAAAACCCTCCCGGCGTTTATGAAAGCCGGGAGGGTTTTCTTGTGAGTAACCCGGTTTTGTTTTTCCGCCTGTTAACGTACCGTTATCGAGCCGGATGTTTCTTCATTGGCATCGGGATCATACGTCCAGCCGTCCTTCGTGATGTTGTCCACGGTGAAGGTGAAGGTTCCGCTGGCGTTTTTCACCTTGTTGGAATGAAGCGAGACGGTTCCGTTATCACCCGTTATCCCGGAATCGCTGTCATTTGTCAGCCCGCTCCATCGGCCGGAGACCGTGGCGCCCCCGACAGGAGCCCCATCACCATCCACGACGGTCACCGTGGCGATGGCCTCCACGTTCGGCCCCGCTTTCTTCAGGGACATGTCGATGTTGGCCACGTGCATGGTGAGGGCCTGGGCCTCGGTGACGGTGACTTTTGCCGTGTCGCTTCCCGTTAAGTCGCCTTCATCCGTTACAGTCAACGTGACAATGTAGATGCCTGCCGTTGAATAAGTGTGGGTGGCCGTTACACCTGACCCGGTTGTTTCATCGCCGAAGTCCCAGTCATAGGAGGTGATAGTACCATCTTCGTCAAAGGAGGAGGTCCCATCAAAGGTGACCGTCTCGCCCACCACGGCAGATTGATCGGGCCCCGCGTCCGCTACCGGTGCATCGTTTACGTGGGCTATGGTGGCGGTCGTCGTGTCAGGGTCGGAATCCGCCTTGCCGTCGTTTACGATGAGGGTCACCGTGTAGGTTCCGCCGGTACTGTAGGCATGGGTCGATTTTTCCCCCGAACCGGTCGAACCGTCGCCGAAGTCCCACCGGTAGGTCAGCGGGTCATCGTCCGGATCGTATGAACCTGATCCATTAAATGTGACGTCCTGATCCTCTGTTCCTGAATAAGGCCCGCCCGCATCCGCCACCGGCCGTTCATTCGGCGCGGCATAGTAAGTCAGGGCCTTATAGGCATTGATGATACCCCAGCCGTACTGCGGGTCCAAGCCAGTAGCTCCGTGATCTTCCGCAGTGGCTTGCAGTGCTTCCCTGACGGCATCGGGCGTTGCCACGCCCTGGGCTATCAGGAGAGCCGCCACCCCGCTCACGTGGGGGGTCGCCATGGAGGTACCCTGATAGAAATAATAGCCGAAGTCCGTCGGGTTGGCGCCGAAGGTCTGCTGGAGGACGCCGTCGCCAAACCCGTCCCCGTTCTGGTCGACGTTAATGTCGCCCCCCGGTGCTGTCAGGTCGAGGGAAGGGCCCCCGTTAGAATAGTAGGCAACCGCCTCATCGTACCGGGTGGCGCCCACGGCGATGCAGTAGGCGTCATAGGCCGCCGGGTAGCTGACGGTTTCGGCCGACCCGTCGTTTCCCGACGCGCACACGATGGTCACATCCTTGTTATAGGCATAGGCAAGGGCGGCCTCCAGGGTGATCGATCCGCTGGACCCCCCGAGGCTCATGTTGATGACGCGGGCTCCATGGTTGGCGGCGAAGTATATGCCGTCGGCGATGTTCCCGTAAGTGCCGGAACCGTTTCTGTCGAGCACCTTGATCGGCATGATGGCGGTGTTAAAGGCTATTCCGGCGACGCCGATACCATTATCCGTGCTCTGGGCGATCGTGCCCGTCACGTGGGTGCCGTGCCCCTCGTCGTCGTTGGGGTGGGTATCGTCGTTGACAAAATCATAACCGGCCACGAAATGCGTTTCGGCCAGATCGGGGGCCTCCTGGTACGTTATCCAGTAATCCTGGCCCCGCCCGGGGTTGTCCACGAACTCCCGGTAATACTCATAAGCCACCCCCGTGTCGATGACGGCGACGATTACGCTCTCGTCACCGCCGCCGGCGATATCCCAGGCGGATTCCATGTGGATGCCCCCAGTACCGGGGTTGTCCAAGTGCCACTGTAAGTAATAACCTGGATCGTTGAATTCCACCATCGTGGTAGCGATGAAGTTCGGCTCGGCGTATTCCACGTTGGGGTTCCGCTTGTAGATCTCCACCATCTCGGGGACGGTTTTTCCCGGTGGAATCCGCAGTCTCTTAAAACCGGCGAATCGGCTGGTGGAGATCACCGCCGTCCCGTGCCGCCCGTTCACGGCGTCGATGACGGCGCCGCTCGTGCCGGGGAGGAACTTCACCAGGATTTCACCGGGCGCCCATTTCGGCCCTTCGGTTATTTTTACCGTGTCTTTGACAAAAAACACCTGTCCAAGGCCCATGCTTGCGAACCCAAAAAGCAAAAGGCCCACTGAAGCAATGACCACAATTCTCTTTGTCGCACCCATCGTTCTTTTCCTCCCGGATTACCACAGGGAACGTTTCATCCAACGAACAACCGCCCCACAAAAAACCGTTTTTGTATAACCTTTTAGAACAACTACAGTTTACACTTACCGCCACCCGGTTTCCCTGACGGGAAAGAATCGAGGTGGCCCCCTCATCGGGCTGTCGAAAAAACCGATCCTTAAACAGAAATAATAGGCGAAAACAGGATGAAGTCAATAGGAATGATCGTCGGTTCCGGGCATTGGGGTCGGACCAAGACAAGTATATGATATATGAGAATAAAGAGTCTTTTTTTCGCTCTTTTTTGGCCTTAAACAGCCCTTTTTGACCCCTGAAATCCTGCTGTAAGGTCGGTGTCCTTCCCCTTGAACCGATTTCGGGCTGTCCGGAAGCGCCGTCAGGGCCGTCCCGGGCGATCGGGCCGACACCCTGGGCGCAGGGCAACGCCTGGTTTACGGGGATAGGGACGCCGAGGCAGGGGCGGCCATCGACGCTGAACCCCGTCGTTCTCTTAAACGCCGGACGATGTTTCCGATCACGAGATTCGCGAGGAAAGGGAAAAGGGATTCCTCATGATAATTTTCCAGGCGAGCCGTTACGATACGATCCGCTTCATCATTAAGGCCTGGATTTCCACGGGGTCGTTTTGCCGCCGGAGGAACCAGAAAAGTTACGCGAGGAAGCCGCGAAGAGACGACGGAAACGGCGCGGTCAGGGACTGAACAGCTTAAAATCCGAAATCGAGTTTTCGGTTACGGGTGTTTTGGAAAGCATCCTTCCCCTTTCGGGGCCGCGCTGGTGAAAAAGGAGGAGCCATATTGTAGTAGGACAGGGACCTTCAGGAGAGACCGGAAATGGGTGCCGAGTTGAAAAAAAAGGTCAAATCACGGTCTCAATCAGTGCACCATTTCGTTAATGTATCCAGGGGTTCGCGGGGGCTTTCCAGCCTGTTTGCCGGGAACCCGTGATTCGGGTGACCAATCGATATGGAAATGACGATCATGTCCGATTCCGGAATAACGCAGTGTTTTCTCAACACCTCGGGATACATGACGCCCTGGTCGCCGATACAGGTCCCCAGACCGTAATCCATCGCCGCGAGGCAGATATTCTGCATAACGGCCCCTAAGTCAAGAAAGGGGGTGCTTTCTTTCAGCGCCTTATCTGTCAGGATAAGGATTACCGATGGCGCGTCGAAATATCGAAAACCCCGTTCCATCCATTCGGAGCGCTTCTTCGTGTCTTCCCTCTCGATGTCCATGAGCTGGAAGATCTGCCTGGCAAGCGCCACCTGGCGCTGTCGATACACGCTGTCCCTGGACCACCCGATGGTCCAGTATTCTGAATTAAACCTGTCACCCGCTCTCAGTTTTTCGATATTTTCTCTTTTGACACACTCCAGGGTTTTCCCCGTGACAACGACGAACTTCCACGGCTGCGTGTTCATCGCCGATGGCGCCCGGCACGCGGTTTCAAGGATTTCCCGAAGAACGGTCTCGGAAACGGGATCGGGCTTGAAATCCCGAATGCTTTTCCTCTTTTTTATGGCTTCTGAAATGTTCACTTAGATCTTCCCCTAAACGTTTTTTTCCTTAGGGAGCCTTTTTTTGTTGACTTTATCTTCCAGTGTTCGGATTGTAAATGTGAAAAAAAGGAGGGCCCCCATGTCGCCGTCCGTCAAGCCGGCCGTCGTCGTTCTTCACAATGTCGACCCGTCGTGGCCGCCGTCGGCCACCGCCGCGGTCCTCGAGGACGTCCGTCAGTTCGTCACGGCTCTCGCCGCCGAAGGACACGCTGTTTTCGAGGCGCCCGTCACGGGGACGGACCTGGGCGCCGTGCTGGCCCCTTACGACCCGGCCTGCCACGTGGTTTTCAACTGGTGTGAGGAAATTCCCGGCATCCCCCGCAGCGACGTTCAGGTGGCCGGCCATCTGAAACGCCTTGGATACGCCTACACCGGGTCCCCCCCGAACGTGCTGGCCCTCACCTGGGACAAGGGCGCCGTCAAGGCCATGCTTTCGTCTCACGGCATTGCCACGCCTGCCGGACGGGTGGTGGAAACGGAATCCCTGGAGGACTGGCATCGCTTTCCCGCCATCGTCAAGCCCGCCTTCGAGCACTGCAGCACGGGGCTCGACAGCGGTGCCGTTGTTCTCGACGCACAGGCCCTGCAGGACCGTGTGGCCTATGTCCGGGAAACGTTTTCCCAGCCGGCCCTGGTGGAGGACTTCATCGACGGCAGGGAATTTCATGTCACCCTGTGGGGAAACGGCCGGGTCCACATGCTTCCTCCCGCTGAAATGGACTTTTCCGCCTTTCCCGATGTGCGCGACCGGCTTTGCACCTTCGATTCCAAGTTCACCCCGGGGTCGCGTCACTACGAGGGGATCCAGCTGCGGGTCCCGGCCGACCTGTCAAAAAGGGAGCTGGCGGTTCTGAGGCGGACGTGCCTGTCGGCGTATCGTCTCGTGGGCTGCCGCGACTACGCTCGCATCGATCTCCGGCTTCGCGACAATGTTTTCCACGTCCTGGACGTCAATCCCAATCCGGACATCAGCCCCGACACGAGCCTCACCTATGCCGCGGAAGCGGTCGGAATGACTTACGGCGCCTTCGCGAGCCGTGTCGTCCGCCTGGCCGCGGCCCGGCACGTGGCAAAACGCGCGACAGGGGGAATGAAGCCATGAGACCCTACGTGCAGGGAAGCCTGGACGGCCTGTGCGCGATTTACAGCATCGTAAACGCCGCCCGGATTGTCTCATCCATCAGCGATGCCGAGGCGAAAGCCCTGTTTCGACGCATCCTGGAGCATCTCGAACGAAGCCACGACCTCAGCCGGGTTCTGTCCGAGGGGATCGGGTTGATTACCATTGGTGGAATTTTTGGAAAGGTGGTGGGGGATCTGATCCCCTGCCGAAGCATGCCGTTCAAAAACAGGCCCAACACACCCCTGGACGAGTTCTGGGCGGAGATGACCCGTTTTCTCGAAACAGACGGTCAGCGAGCCATTCTCATGTGCCTGAGCGGTCCCCTGTGGGACCACTGGTCCATTGTCCACGAAATCACGGCCCGGCAGGTCCGTTTTTTCGACTCCCACAAGCTTCGACAGCTGAACCGCAGCCGCTGCACCACCACCCGCAGCACGTCCCGGCGTCCCCACGTGCTCTGTCCTACCCACACCTATTTCCTCTCCATGAGACCGTGACAGGAGAACTCAGCATCTCGACAAGGGCATCCCGCTTCAGGCTCCTGGCCATGTCCAGGGCCGTGGCGCCGTCGGCGTCCCTGACGCTGGGATCGGCACCCAGTTCAAGGGCGAGTCTCAACAGGTCCGGCTTGTCGTTCTCCACGGCCTGGTGAAGCACGGTCTTTCCATGGTAGCCGGGGGCGTTGATGTCGGCCCCGGAGGACACGAGAAGCCGGATGAGCCGGTCGCCGACGGCGTGGTCCCTCCCTTCGAAATACCACTGGACGGCTTCATGGAGGGGCGTCCGGCCGCCGCGCCCCTCGGCCGCCTTGTTGACGTTCGCCCCCGAGCTTAAAAGGATCGGGACGATTTCCGGTGCCGACGTTGCCGTCAGGAGGTAGTGCAGGGATGTCGCACCGTCTTTGTCGGGGAGGTTCGGGTCTGCGCCGTGATCGAGCAGAAGTTTCACCATGGCGGCACTTTGGGCTGTCATGAGAATATTCATGTCCGACCCTGGCACTTTGACATTGGGGTCGCCGCCCTGGACAAGAAGCGATTGGGCTTCTTCCACGTCGTCGTCGCCGATGGCATAGAGCATCCTGACCGCATAGTCCTCGCCTGAATCGAGGGATCGAATGTCTTTTCCGGTAAGGCGGGGATCGTGTATTCCTGTTCCCGAGGGATCGGGCAGGCGGCTTTTTGAGCTGCCTTCTGCAGGAAGGCCCTGGAGACCGGCGTTTCGCAACTCCTCCAAGGTGACGGTTTCCGAATGGGCGGGGCGGGCGGTGATGAGAATGAGCGTCAGAAGAACAAAAAGAGGGATGAGCGTAAAGAGGGCCACCCTGTAACGGCGCTTTGAATTTGCGACCTGCTCCTCGGAAGAATACCTGCCGTCGTATTCCGACACGTTCCACATGGTCATGTGAAAAGCCAGGCGCCACCCGAAAATCCCGGCGGCGACCACGGCCAGGACCTGTGGTAACAGGGCGGCCTGCGACCTCGCCCACCAGAGGAGCAGGAAAGTCACCAGGAGAATCAGCAAGGGCGAACCGAATCTTGGAATGGCTCCGTGTCCGTTGGGCATGGTTTCCGATAGACCTTTCCTGTTTTATTTTCAGAAAAACAAGTTCTTCCCGGGCTTAATGGGAAAACCTTCCTTGAACCGGGTGTGCCCTGTCTTTGTCCGCGGCCGGAATCGGGACATCCTTGCTTTGCCGCAACGGAATTCTATGAAAGGGAAATTTCCGCGTCAAGAGAATCTTGGCGAAAGAAAACCGTGACGAGGGGATGCCGGAACGTTATATTGCCCTCATACCATCTTGCCAGGCGTCCCGGGGCTCCGCGCCCTCGGGGAAGCCGTCTCCGCCGGTCACATGACGGCCGTGTTCCGGAAGACGCTGAAAAGTTGAATGAACCGAGTAAAAAGCTCTTAGACGGGAATAAGGAATGTTCCTTTCCTCGCCGGTTGTGATATGGGTGATGGAGGCTGGGGAGGCCGACGGGGGCGACCGGGGCCTTTGACTCTCGGGCCCGGGTGGCGGCGAGGCGCCCCGGCTGTAAAAAGCTTCGGCATGATTGTCCACGGGAAATGAAACAACGGGTCAACGGAAAAACGGAAAACGACGGGGAGAAGAGCAGGCAGAGGCTCCTGGATGAGCTCGTCTCGCTTCGCCGCAGGGTCGCCCGCCTCGAGCAGGTGGACGGAAAGCGCCGGAAGGCGGAAGCGGCCCGCCGGGAAAGCGAACAGAAATACCGTGACCTCGTGGAATCCACAGGGGACCTCATTTTCATCGTCAATGACAAAGGCGTCTACACGTACGTCAACCCGCAGTTCGAGCGCGTTACGGGATATTCGGCCAGGGACCTCGTCGGCCGGCCCTTCACCTTCCTTGTCGCCCCGGAACATGTCGAGGCCACGATTCTCCGGTTCAGGAAGGGCATCAAGGGGGAAAACACCCCGCCCTACGAGGCGGACCTTTTCCACAAAAACGGCGAGCGGGTTCCCGTTGAATTCCTGGTGACGACCCGGTACGACGACGCGGGCCGGGCCGCGGGCCGATTCGGCATCGGCCGCGACATCACCGAGAGGAGACGGGCGGAGGAGACCCTGAAGGAGCAGAGCCGGCAGCTCCGGGTCCTTTCCGCGAGACTGACCGAGGCGGAGGAGTCGGAAAGAAAGCGAATCGCCCGGGAACTCCATGACCGGGTCGGGCAGAGCCTCACGGTGGTGGGAATCAACTTGAGCATCGTGAAATCCGGGATTCCCGCCGGGGAGGCGGAGGTACTGCGGACGCGGCTTGAGGACTCGATGGTCCTCGTCGAGGAGATCACCGAGTTCACCCGCGGCCTCATGGGCGATTTACGGCCGCCGGACATGGACCTCCTGGGACTGGTCGCGTCCATCGGCTGGTACGGCGAGCGCTTTTCCTCGAGGACCGGCGTGAATGTTGTTGTCGAGGGCGAGGAAATCCGTCCCCGGCCGACCCCGGACATCGAAAACAACCTGTATCGGATCGTCCAGGAAGTCCTGGCCAACATCGGCAAGCATGCCCGGGCCCGCTCGGCAAGGATCCGGATCGGCGCGGACGGCGGCATGCTCCGTCTCGTCATTGCCGACGACGGCATCGGGTTCGACCCGTCCCGGGTGCGAAGGATGGAAGAGCGGGGGGGCTGGGGGCTCGTGACCATGGCCGAGCGCGCCGAAACGATCGGCGGTCGTTTCCTCGTCGAATCGGAGATCGGACAGGGGACACGGGTGACCGTCGAGGTTCCGTTATGACCATATCCGTCTTTCTGGCCGACGATCACACGATCGTCCGCGACGGCCTGCGTTACCTGCTGGAGGCTCACGGCGGCATCAAGGTCGTCGGGGAGGCCGGGAACGGCCGGGACGCCGTCAGGGCCGTCAAGAAACTTCGGCCCGACGTGGTGGTCATGGACATCCTCATGGCGGACCTGAACGGGATCGAGGCCACGGACCGGATCTGCCAGGAATGCCCGGCAACGCGGGTCGTCATCCTGTCCATGCAGTCCTCGTCCGAGTCCATCCTGAGGGCCCTCCGGGCGGGGGCGCGGGGTTACCTGTTCAAGGAGTCGGCGGGTCGCGAGCTCGTCCAGGCCATTCATGCCGTTCACGCGGGACATCGCTACCTGAGCGCCAAGGTTTCCGACGAGGTCGTCAGCGCCTGCCTGAAACAGGAAGAGGCTTTCAGGGATCCCCTGGCCGCCCTCAGCCGCCGGGAACGGGAGGTCCTGCAACTGGTCGTGGAGGGCCGGACAAGCGCGGAGATCGCCGGGACCCTCTATCTCTCCGTCAAGACCGTGGACACCTACCGGAGCCGCCTGATGAAAAAACTGAACATCGGGGATGTTCCCGGTCTCATCAAGTTCGCCATCCAGCAGGGGCTCACATCCCTCGAGTGAAAGCGGGCCGCCTTTCCTCTTTTCCAGTTTTCCCCTCGTGAGTTGTCAAGGTTACCCGACAGACAGGTTTCTTTTTCCACGTTAAGGGAGAGAAGCATCGATCCCTTTCGGCGGGCCCGCTGGAGACGGAAGAGGAACAGGCAGGCCCCTGAAAAAAGGAGGAACCCATGTCGAAAGAATACCTGTATCTCGATGATTACGTCCTGGGCGAAAAGATGGTTTCACCGGCCAGGACCGTCACGGAGGCGGACATCATCGCCTTTGCCGGCATCACCGGCGATTGGCACCCCCTTCACACGGACGCCGAATACGCGGCCGGGACACCTTTCCGGGGCCGCATCGCCCACGGGATGCTGACTCTCAGCATCGGGTTGTCCCTGCCTTTCCGGCTGGGACCGTATTCAAGCTACCTGCCGAAATCCTTCATCGCCTTTTACGGGATGGAGGACGTGCGCTTCACGGCGCCCACCCGGATCGGCGACACCATCCACTGCGTCGTGGAGGTCGTCGGAATCACCCACAAGGGTGAGGAAAAGGGAATTCTCACCGTCCGCAACGAGATCGTGAACCAGAAAGGGGAAACGGTGATTTCCTTCGTGATGAAACTGTTCTGCGGTAAAAAACCACGGTAATCCCGGCGGGCGGATCAAGACGACGCTGCGCCCCCGCGGCTTGGAAGAAGATGGAAAGGAGAGCGATTCATGGCCGATCAAGGCGGTAAAAAAGTGTCCAGGGCACAGAAGAAAGAGGCGGAGCAGCAGGAGAACCGGCTGCACTGGCTGGAGGAGGAGCGGAAAATTTACGACCTCTGGGAGAAGGCGTACAATCCCGGGGGGGACGCGCAGAATCAGCGCCTGGCCAAGCAGGGCAAGAAACCTCCCAGGCAGCTCATCGGGCAGCTCATCGACCCGGGGACGGCGTTTTTCGAACTGAGCCGGGGGGCGGGGTTCGGCATCGGTTACGAGGGGGTGGAGGACGTCCCCTCGGCGGGCCTCGTGACGGGGATCGGGAAGATTCACGGCAACTGGGTCATGATACTGGCCAACGACAGCCGGGTGACCGCCGGGGCCTATTATCCCATCAGCTGCAAGAAGCATCTCCGGGCCCAGGAGGTCGCCGAAAAGTGCGGCCTCAACTTCGTGTACATCGCCGATTCGGCGGGGGCGTACCTTCCTCTCCAGGACCGGATCTTCCCGGGCCGGAACCAGTTCGGCCATTTCTTCTACAACATGACCCGCATGTCCGCCCGGGGCCTCAAGCAGTACACCTTGAGCACCGGCGGCAACACGGCCGGCGGCGCCTACATCGTCTACCTGGCCTGCGAGTCCATCATGATCGAGGGGATGTCCTATTCCTTTCTCGGGGGGCCGCCCATGGTGAAGTCGGCCATCGGGGAAACGGTCTCCATGGAAGACCTCGGGGGCGCCCGGGTTCACACCCACATTTCCGGGGGGGCCGACCATTTCGTCAGGTCCCAGGACGAGGGCATCGATAAACTGCGGGAACTCCTGTCTTTCGACCCGAAGCAGACCCTCCACGTGGACCGGCGGCCGCCCGCCGACCCGAAAGTCCCCGCCGATCATCTTTACCGGGTCCTGCCGAAGGAGGTCTCCAAGGGGATCAATGTCCGGGAAGTCCTCGCCGCCATCGCCGACGACAGCTATTTCAGCGAGTACAAGCGCAACTACAACCCCGGCCGGGGCGACAACATCGTCTGCGGCAAGATCTTCCTCAAGGGAATCCCCGTGGGGGTCATCGCCAGCAACAACAACGGCGTCATCTTCGTCGACTCGGCCCGGAAGGCCATCGAGTGGGTGGTCCGCTGCTGCACCATGAAGATCCCCATCCTCTACATTCAGAACTCCCCGGGCTACATGGTGGGCACCGCCGAGGAGTACGCGGGAATCGGCAAGTACGGCTCCGGCATGGTCAGGGCCTGCGCCTGCGCGGAGGTCCCCCGGATCCAGTGGGTTATCGGCCCCGACCACGGCGCCGCCAATTTCGGCATGTGCGGCCGGACCTTCGACCCCCTGTTCATCTTCGCCACCATGCGGGCGCGGACGTCCGTCATGTCCGGCGACACGGCGGGCTTTATCCTCACGAGCCTGGAACGGGTCAACCGGAAAAAGCGGGGCGAGGAGATGGACGAGGAGGCGGCGGCCAGGTTCCGGCAGATGATGATTGACAAATACAACCGGGAGGCGCACCCTTTCTACATGGAATCGAGGCTTTTCAATGACGGGACGCTGCCCCTGAAAGACTGCCGGGACGCCTTGGCCCTGGCTTTCGAGGTGTCGCTCCTGCAGCCGGTGAAGGCGTCCAATTTCGGTAATTTCAAGTTTTAGCCGGCCGTTGAAAGGCGACTCGATTCAGAGCCCCTCGAACAGGCGGTGGTGTTCCCGTGATAAGATGGACCGCCATGGTTTCAGTGCTCTTGATCGCCTGTTTCGGCGCGCTGCCGGCCCGGGCGGCGGAAGCGCCCAAAACCGGGACGGTGAGCTTTGTCCTGGAGAACGACCTGTTTTATAACATCGACCGGCACTATACAAACGGTGTCAGGTTTTCCTGGGTGCCCAGGCGGGAGGTGTCCGCACCGGGATGGGCCGTGAAACTGGCCGGTTTTTTGCCGTGGTTTCCCGAGGAGAGCGAGATTTGCCACGGCTACGCCCTCGGCCAGAGCATGTTTACGCCAGGGGACATCACCGTGGTGAACCCCCCCGAGGACGAACGCCCCTATGCCGGGTGGCTGTACGGGACGATCGGATTGGCAGCGGTATCGGGAAAGCAGCTCGACCAGATCACGCTGAGCGTCGGCATCGTGGGCCCGGCCTCGCTGGCCGAGGAGAGTCAGAAATTCGTCCACGAGGTCATCGGCTCGGACGAGCCCCGTGGCTGGGACACGCAGCTGGGTAACGAACCGGGTTTTGTCCTGGCCTGGCAGCGGGGCTGGCGGGTATGCGCCGTGCCCGCCCGGTCCGGGCTTCGCCTGGATTTCACGCCCCACGTCGGTGCGGCTGTCGGCAATGTCTTCACTTACGGGAACGCCGGCCTGACCATGCGTTTCGGCAAAAATCTTCCCGATGATTTCGGGCCGCCGCGCATCCAGCCCGGCATGCCCGGATCGGGGGATTTTTCCGTCGCATCCTCTTTCAGGTGGTACCTGTTCGCCGGTGTCGAGGGTCGGGCCGTGGCCAGAAACATTTTTCTCGACGGCAACACCTTCCGGGACAGTCGCAGCGTGGACAAGGAGCCCCTGGTCGGCGATCTGCAGTTCGGCATCGTCCTCGACTGGCCCGCCGTGCGCCTCAGTTACACCCACGTCCTGCGCACCCGGGAGTTCAAAACTCAGGACGGACGGGACGATTTCGGGGCCATGAGCGTTTCCGTCAAATATTGACCTGCTGCAAAGCACCGCGGCGGGATTTCCCGCTGACGACCGGCGGATCCTCTGCAGTCCTGTTTTTTTGTCTTGACAGGGAAAGCGGCCCAAATTACTTGATGTCATATAAGGGAAACGACACAGGAAGGACTCGACCCCATGGAAAAAGACAACGGCGCCGCCCCGAAGGCGGAAAGAAAGCGGTTCAGCGGCCTGCAGGTCTTCGGCATCGTCCTTGTCGCCGTCATCCTCACGGCGGGCGCGACGATCCTGGCCTTCAAAGCTTACTTTTTCCCGTCCGAGTTCAAGCCCGTGACGCTCAGCCGGCAGGAGGAGGAAGTCCTCACGGCCAAGTTGGAAAAACTGGAGGCGGCGGTGCCCGGAGACGAAACGGCCGAACCGACCCGGCCGGAAGGGAAGGACGCCCTCGAACCGGAACCATACAGCGAAAAAGACCTGAAACGGGAGATCGCCTTCACGGAAAGGGAACTGAACGCGCTTCTGGCGAAAAACACGGATCTTGCCAGGAAACTGGCCATCGATCTGTCGGAGGACCTCATCAGCGCGAAACTGATTCTTCCGGTGGACGAGGATTTCCCCCTGTTCGGCGGCAAAACGCTACGTCTCAGGTCGGGCGTGGGCTTCACCTACCGGGAGGGGCGGCCCGTCGTCGTTATCAAGGGCGTCACCTTCATGGGTGTTCCCGTGCCCAATGCCTGGCTCGGGGGCATAAAGAACATCGATCTCGTCGAAAGATTCGGGACCGACCAGGGTTTCTGGAAAGGCTTTTCCGACGGGGTGGCGAATGTCAAGGTGGAAGAGGGCGTTCTCAAGATCAAGCTGAAGGAATGAGGCCGGTCCGTTCGATGGACCGTTTCCGAAACATCAAAAGGCCGACCTCGGGAAGGAGAAGAACGTTCCCCGTCCCGGGCCGCGACCGAAACCCGGCAGGGCGGCCGTGCCCTTTTCCGTGAGCGATCGATGGTGAAACGAATCCTTCTCCTGGCGCCGACAGGATTCCTCCTGTTTTTTCTTTTCTTTCCAGGGGGACCGTCCCGCGCTGTCGAACCGTCCCTGGTCAATTCCGTCGGCATGGCTTTCGTCATGGTCCCCGCGGGGTCCTTCATGATGGGGAGCCCCGCCGGGGAACCGGGCAGGCGCGATGACGAAAAACGGCACCGGGTCACGGTGACGAAGGCCTTTTACATGCAGACCACGGAAGTGACGAACGGTCAGTGGAAGGCCGTCATGGGTCCCAGCCCGTCGGATTTCAGGAAATGCGGCGACGACTGCCCTGTCCAGAAAGTGTCGTGGAACGACTGCCGCGCCTTCATCGAAAAACTGAACGGGATGGAGAAGACGGACCGGTACCGCCTTCCCACGGAGGCGGAGTGGGAGTACGCCTGCCGGGCGGGGACGGAGACAGCCCTTCACAGCGGGCCTCTTGAAATCCTGGAAAGGCGGAACGCCCCGGCCCTGGAACCCGTCGCCTGGTACGGCGGGAACAGCTGTGTGGACTACGCGGGTGGCTACGGGTGTTCCCGGTGGTCCGGGCGGGCCCGGTCCTGCGACCGGTGCGGGCCACACCCCGTGGGGCTCAAGGACCCCAACCGGTGGGGCCTTTACGACATGCATGGCAACGTGTACGAGTGGTGCCGCGACTGGTACGGGGACTATCCGGGCACGGCTGTGACGGACCCCGCGGGACCCGGCCGCGGCAGGGTCCGCGTCCTTCGCGGCGGCAGCTGGGGCAGCGGCGCGTCCGGCTGCCGTTCCGCGGTTCGCAGCGGGGGCACCCCCGACGCCCGTTTCAATGGCGGCGGGTTCCGTGTCGTCCGGGATTATTGAGACGGCCTGTCCGGTTTTTCCTTTGCTCACCGGGTAAAAAAAAGCGGCAAGCGGGTTCGAGCCCGCTTGCCGCCTGTGATGCCGCTGCCTGGCGAGGCTAGCCGGCGAACTGGCTTCTCAGCGCGATCTTGTTGATCTTGCCGACGCTGGTTTTCGGGATGGCGTCGACGAATTCAAACCGGTCGGGAAGCCCGTACTTGGGGAGCCTTCCCTCCTCGACGAATTTCATCATGAAGGTCTTCATCTCGTCGGCGCTGACCTTGCCCTTGAAATCCGGTTTCAAGACGATCGCGATCAGCGGGCGCTCTCCCCACTTGGCGTCGGCGACGCCGATGGCGGCCGCTTCCGAAACGGCCGGGTGCTGGCTGATCAGGTTTTCCAGTTCGAGGGATGAAATCCACTCGCCGCCCGTCTTGATCACGTCCTTGAGCCGGTCCGTGATCTTGAAGTAGCCTTCCGTGTCCACGTAGGCCACGTCGCCCGTGTGGAGCCAGCCGTCCCGCCAGAGGTCCTTGGCGCGCTCCTCGTCCTTGAAGTAGCTCGCGGTGAGCCACGGGGTCCGGGCCACCAGCTCTCCCGTCGTCTCGCCGTCGTGGGGAAGGAATTTCCCGTCGGGGCCCATGATTCGGAGGTCCGCCAGGGGGATGGGGAGGCCCGTCTTGATGATTTCATCGGTGATCTTGTCGTTGTCCCAGTCGAACATGTGTTCCTTCAGGTTGGCGATGGTCAGGACGGGGCAGGTTTCCGACATGCCGTAGCCCGAGATGGCCTTGATCCCCAGGTCCCAGGTCGCCTTGGCGAGCCCCTTCGAAAAAGAAGCACCGCCGATGACGACTTTCCAGTTGCTAAGATCGATCTTCTTCACCACGGGGCTCGAGACGAGCATGTGGAGGATGGTCGGGACGCAGTGGGAGAAGGTGACCTTTTCCGTGAGGATGAGCTTGAGCAGCATTTCCGGCTCGTACTTGCCGGGATAGACCTGCTTGCACCCCAGAAGGACGGCCACGTAGGGAATTCCCCAGGCGTGAACGTGGAACATGGGCGTGATGGGCATGTAGACGTCGCCGGACCTGAAACGGGCAGGAGAGTCGTAGGACGAGAATATCATGGCCACGCTCATGGCGTGGAGGACGAGCTGCCGGTGGGTGAAGAAAACGCCCTTGGGAAGGCCGGTGGTCCCCGTCGTGTAGAAGGTGGTGGCCCGGGTGTTCTCGTCGAGGTCCCGAAACTCGAAGAAGTCCGCCGCCCCGTTCACCATGTCCTCGTAAACAGCGTCCACCTTGAGCTTCGTCTCGACCTTCCCGTCTTCGTAGATCACCACGAGTTTTTTGACCGTCGTCAGCTTGTCCCAGATTTCTTCCACGATGGGAAGGAAATCGGAGTTGACGATGACGATGTCGTCTTCGGCGTGGTTCATCGTGTACAGAATCTGGTCCGGCGAAAGCCGCCAGTTCATCGTGTGGAGAACCGCCCCCATCATCGGGACGGCGAAGAAGCACTCGAGATAGCGGTGGCTGTCGTAGTCGAAGACGCAGACCGTGTCGCCTTCCTTGACCCCGAGGCCCGCCAGGGCGTTCGCCAGCTTGTGGATGCGGGTGTTGAAGTCCCTGTAAGTGTACCGGAACTTGTCGCGGTAGATGATTTCCTGGTTCGGCGAATAGGCCAGCGGCGTCATCAGAATTTTCTTGATGAGAAGCGGATACTGGTAACTTTCCCCGGGTCGATACGATTTTTCTGCCATAGATCCTTCCTCCTTTTTTATTATAAACTGCCTTTGAAAGCCCCTCTGCCGATGTGACAGGGGGGAGTTTAAGAAAAAAGAGGGCCCGAGTCAACGTAATTTATGCACGTCACTTGGGGGGGATCATTGTCCTGTTGACAGGCCGGTCGGCCTTTCTCTATACTTCCGACGGAAGCCGCGAGAAAAGCGGGAAAAGGTGACCGGGCTTTTCCGAGGCCCGGGGTCCGGGCATCCTCGGGTCCGGGCCTTTCCGACTCTTCTCGAACCCCCCCTTGAACACGGAGGGAAGGGCTTGAAGGAGGGGCCGGCTGAAATTCGAAAGGGCACGCGCGGGAGGTCGGGATGGACTGCAGGAAGATTTCGGAAGCGTTGTCCAGGATGATCCGCCCCCAGTCTCACCCGCTCGGCCTGAAGTTCTTCAAGGCCGGCGAAACGCTGCCCGAGGGGGCCGTGAGGCCGGCCAAATACGGGATCCGGATCTCCCTGTGCCAGTGGACGACCATGGCCAGGCGGTGGGGCCGGGTCCTCGGGGCGACGGCGGCGGACATCAACTGCGCCGGCTGTCTCGCCGCCCTGGGGTTCAAGGCTCTGAAAGACCCCGGGCACCTTGCCGCGTATCTCATGGACATGGGGTATTTCAGCGACGCCGAAGGCGCCCGCAGGGCCGTGGCGGAAATGGGCCTCATACCGCCGGGAAAAATCGCCGCCGTGACCCTGTTTCCCCTGGACCTCGCTCCCGTTTCCCCCGATGTCATCGTCGTCTACGGGACCCCGGCCCAGATGGCCCGGCTGGCCGCCGGCTACGTGTATCACGGCGGGGAACTCATCGCGTCGAAAACGACGGGCTTCGGCCTGTCTTGCCTGTCCGCGGTGAAACCGCATTTTACCGGAAAGCCCGCCCTGGTCCATCCCGGGCGGGGCGAGCGGATGCTCGCCGGGACGGACGAATGGGAGATGTTTTTCACTTTCCCGGCGGACAGGGCCGAATCCCTCCTGGACGGCCTTGAAAAAACCCAGGAAAAAGGAACCCGGTACCCCGTCCAGAGCTACCTGCTTTACGAGCCGCCGGTGATCGATGCCATGAGGCGCCTCGAGGAAAAATTGTCGGATCTGTGAAAAACGGCTTGCCGCTGCGGGCTTCGATCGGGAAGGCCGCAAGCACGGGCCGTCGGAATTCGCCAAAAGAACCCCGCCTCGGATCGAGGGCCGACGACCGTGCCGGTCACCCGGCGCGGGAGATGAAGTGAACAAAAGAACAATGCCGATCCGGGAAAGCGCGAACAGGTCCTCTCCCCCATGAAAATCCTTCACACGTCGGACTGGCACATCGGCCGCGCCCTTCACGGCCGGAAGAGATACGTCGAGTTCGAATCCTTTTTCGACTGGCTGGCACACCTCCTGGATGACGAGGGTATCGACGTTCTTCTCGTGGCCGGGGACGTTTTCGACAACACCGCCCCGAGCAACCGCGCCCAGGAGCTCTATTACCGCTTCCTGTGCCGCGCCGCGGCCTCTCCCGCCCGTCACGTGGTCGTCACGGCGGGGAACCACGATTCCCCGTCTTTCCTGGAAGCTCCCCGGGAGCTCTTGAAATCCCTGAACATCCATGTTGTGGGGGGGGCGGCGCCGGACCCGGCCGACGAAGTCCTCCTCCTGACCGATTCCCGGGGGGACCCCCGGCTCATCGTGTGCGCCGTTCCCTACCTCAGGGACCGGGACATCCGCACCGCCGAAGCCGGGGAGAGCGTTGCCGAAAAGGAGCGGAAAATCGTCGCGGGAATCCGGGCCCATTACCACGGGGTCCACGAGGCGGCCATGGGTCTTCGCGCGACCCTGAAAACACCCGTCCCCATCGTGGCCATGGGGCATCTCTTCACCGCCGGCGGTCTCACCATGGACGGCGACGGCGTCCGGGAACTCTACATCGGGACCCTCCTCCAGGTGGGCACCGATGTCTTCCCCCCCTGGATCGATTACCTGGCCCTGGGTCACCTTCATATACCCCAGCCCGTGGGGGGCTCGCCGTTCATCCGCTATTCGGGGTCGCCCCTGCCCCTGGGGTTCGGGGAAAGGGGGTCGGGTAAGAGCGTGGTCATCTTCGAGATTGCCGGAGATGGGAAGACCGTCAGGACCGTCGAGGTCCCGCGGTTTCAGGAACTCGTAAGCCTGAAGGGAGACTGGACCTGCCTGTCCCGGGAAATCGAGAGGCTCAAGGCCGGCGGGAGCACCGCCTGGCTCGAGATCGTCTACGAGGGGGAGGACATCGCCGGCGACCTGCAGGCGCGGCTGAAAGAGTCCGTCGAGGGGAGCGGCCTCGAAATCCTCCGGGTCAAAAACACCCGGGTCCTGGAACGGGTCCTCGACGGGATGGACACCCGGGAGACCCTGGACGACCTGGGCGTGACGGAGGTGTTCCAGCGCTGTCTCGACGCCCATGGCGTTCCCGGGGAGGCCCGGGCCGCGCTCCGGGCGGCCTATGAGGAAATCCTCGTGTTCCTGAACGAGGAAGATCCCGAAAGGGCGAAGGAGTCCGGGCCATGAGAATCCTCTCCGTGCGGTTCCGGAACCTGAATTCCCTGACCGGGGAGTGGCACATCGACTTCACCCACCCCGACTACGAGTCCCACGGGGTTTTCGCCATCACGGGCCCCACGGGTTCCGGGAAAACAACTATTCTGGACGCCCTGTGCCTCGGCCTCTATGGCCGGACGCCCCGCCTGGACAGGGTCACCAAAAGCGCCAACGACCTCATGTCACGCCAGACGGGCGACTGTTTTTCAGAAGTCACCTTCGAGACCCGGCGGGGCCGTTACCGGTGTCACTGGAGCCAGCACCGGGCCCGGAGACGGCCCGACGGGGAGCTGCAGCAGTCCCGGCACGAAATAGCCGACGCCGTTACGGGAAAGGTTCTGGAATCCCGGATCGCCGAGGTGGGCGCCTTCATCGAGAAGGTGACGGGAATGAATTTCGACCGGTTCACCCGTTCCATGCTTCTCGCCCAGGGGGGATTCGCCGTTTTTCTCCAGGCGTCGCCGGGCGAAAGGGCCCCCATTCTCGAACAGATTACGGGCACCGAGATCTACAGCCGCATCTCCATGGCCGTTCACCGCAGGCGCGGCGAGGAACAGGAGAACCTGAAGCTCCTCCAGGCGGAGACCAGGGGGATTTCCATCCTTGAGGAAGAGGAGGAAAAAGCCCTCGAGGCTTCCCTCACGACGCTGCAGTCCCGGGAGGGGGGGCTTGCGGAAGCCCGGGACACGCTGCGGAAGGCCCAAGCCTGGCTCGACACCCTGGCGGCCCTGGAAAAAGAGATCGGCGGCCTGGTGAGCCGGGCCGAAGCCCTGGAGGAACGGGACCGTGCCTTCGGCCCGGCCCGGGAAAAACTGGCGAGAGCGCGCAAAGCCCTCGCCTGCGAGGGGACCTACGGCACCGTGCGGGCACTGCGGGCCGAGCAGGCAAGAGACATGGCGGAACTGGAATCCGCTTCCTCTTCCTTCCCTGAAACGGAGATAGCCCGGCAGGAGGCCCTTTCGGCGAGACAGGCTGCCCTGGCACGGCTGGGGGAAGAAAGGGCGCGCCTCGCTTCCCAGGGGGAGATCATCCGGCGGGTCCGTGATCTCGATGCCCGGCTGGGCGAGCGAAAACGCCAGCTCGACGAGACGGGCCGGGCGGTCCTGGATCTCGAAAAACAGGAAAAGGCCTATGGGCAGCACATCCGGACGGGCGAGAAAGCGCTGAAAGACTCCCTGGCCGTCCTGGAGGGGCTCGCCGAATACCTGGCAACCCACGGCGCCGACGCCGCCCTGTCGTCCCGGCTCCCCCTCATCGGACGGGGGGTGGCTTACCTTCGGGACAGGGATGACGCTCTTAAGAAGGCCCGCGAGTCCTCACGGGCCGAGGCGGCGTCGAAGGCGGCCGCCTCGGGCGCCTGCAGCCGGGCGGAAAAGGACCACGAGAAAAACGACCGCGCTTGGGAGGAGACGCGGCGGGAGACGGAAAGCATCGCCTCGGACCTGGCCGCCGTCCTGCGGGGGCGGGAACCGGACGAGTGGTTTCGGGGACAGGAGCGTCTCCGGGAACGGGAGCGTCTCATCATGGAGGCCGGCGAGACGGCGGAGGGGATCGAAAAAACGGCGGCCGCCGTGAAAGACCTGGAAACGTCCCTGGAAACCCTGGAAGGTGAGGATCGGGAACTGGCGGCGGAGCAGGCCCGGTTGTCCGGCCGCAAGGAGAGCCTGGAGAAGGAGGCCGCCGCCCTGGAAGACCGGGTCGCCCATCTCCGCCGTGTCCGCGACCTCGAAGAGGAGCGGGAGCGGCTCGAGGACGGCCGGCCCTGCCCCCTGTGCGGGGCCACGGAGCATCCCTATGGGAGAGGCCGGGTTCCCGCCCTCGACAAGGAGGAGACGGCCCTGAAGAAGGCGAGAAACGCCCTGAAAGAGGCGTCGGAAACCCTGGGGAGGCTGGGGAGCCGCCGGGAGGGCGTGGCGGCGGACCTGAGGCACGGCCGCAGGGAGCGGGCATTGAAAAAAGAGGGGCTGGAAAGGGAGGGAGAGCGGCTTGCCGCCGTCCTGTCGAAGCTGGAGGTGGAGACCCCGCCGGACGGCCGGGCGGAAAAGTTGGACGCGGCGCTGGCCGCCGTCCGGTCGGAAATCGCCGAGGCGTCGAATATTCTCGCCCGGGCGGAAGAGAAGGGAAAGAAGGAAAGGGCAGCCCGGATAAAACTGGAAAAATTGAGAAGAGACGTCGAGGAATCGGCGCGGGCTCTCCAGGAGGCCCGGCACCGGCTGGAAAGTGCGACCCGGGAAGAGGCGCGAAGCCTCCGGGAGGAGGCCGCCCTGGCCGACGGGGTGGAAAAGGCCCGGCTGGCCGTCCTGAAGGACATGGAACCCTTCGGCGTCGACGGCGCAAAGCCGACGGATCTTGACGCCGTCCTGGGGGAACTCGCTGCCCGGGAAGCCGCCTGGCGTGCGAAGGGGGAGGAAAAGGCCCGGCAGGAAAAAAGGGTCGCCGATGAGAAGGCCGACCTGGAGAAAATTCGGACGCGCCTGGCGGGACTGGAGGAAGAGGTTGCCGCCCGGCGGAAAGAACGGGACGCTCTTCACGGCGCTCACGAGGCCCTTCTCGCGGAACGGCAGGCCCTTTTCGGAGAGAAGCGTCCCGATGACGAGGAAAAGCGCCTGGCCACCGCTGTGGAGAAAGCGGGAGAGGACCTTGAAAAGACGCGGGAGGCCCTGGATGGGATCGAGAAGAAAAAGGCCACCCTGGAAAGCATGATCGCCGCGCTGAAAGGAAAGACGGAATACCGGGCGGGGGAGCTCGCCGCAGCGGATGGGGCGTTCATGGAAAAGATCGGGGCGGCGGGGTTCGCCGATGAGGCCGGCTTCCTCTCGTCCCGACTTGACGAGAATGAACGGAAGACCCTGGAAGAACGGGAGGCGTCCCTGGTCCGGGAAAAAACGGAAATCGACACCGCCCGGAAAGACCGGCAAGCGGCCCTGGAGGCGGAGCGGGCAAAACAGTTGACGGACATGACCGCGGAAGCCGTTGGGGATCGGCTGGAGAGCTGCGAATCCGAGTTGAGACAAGTTGGCTTGGACATCGGGGGAATCCGGAAGAGCCTCCTCGACAATGCGGCGAACCGGGAGAAGAAACAGGCCTTTCTTGAAAAGGTCGAAGGCGCCCGGAGGGAATGCGCCCGCTGGGACGACCTGCACAGCCTCATCGGTTCGGCGGACGGCAGGAAGTTTCGTAATTTCGCCCAGGGTCTCACGTTCGAGATGATGATCGCCCACGCCAATAGCGAGCTCATGAAGATGACGGACCGGTACCTGCTCATCCGCGACCCCGCCCAGCCGCTGGAACTGAGCGTGGTCGACAACTATCAGGCCGGCGAGATCCGCTCCACCAGGAACCTTTCCGGCGGGGAAAGTTTCCTGGCAAGCCTGGCCCTGGCGCTGGGCCTGTCCTTCATGGCCAGCCGCAACGTGCCCGTCGATTCCCTCTTTCTCGACGAAGGGTTCGGCACCCTGGATGACGACTCCCTGGAAACGGCCCTGGAAGCCCTCATGAGCCTTCGCCGGGAGGGGAAGCTCATCGGCGTCATCTCCCATGTCCCGGCCGTGCGGGAGCGGATCGGAACGCAGATCCGGGTGATTCCGGGTGCCGGCGGACGAAGCGTTCTTTCCGGTCCCGGGTGCCGAAAAATATGATCGAAAGAAGGGGAAATCTTTTTCCGGGATGCCGGAACGAGCGGCTCCAGGAAAGGCTTGAGAAAAATCCGGTCCAGGCCCCTGGCGGATTTACAAATGTATCTTGATCCCTCTTCCGGTCGTGGATATGATAGCTGTCAGGATTTGGCGGCGCGCTGTCTTCAGCCCGGCCTCTCGTCTTTCCGGACGTGTTCATCGCGGCTTCCCGGGCGAAGGGGCGGCGCCGACAGAAAGGGCTGCCGCGCACCGGCGCTTTTGGAAAAACGCGAGTGCCCGGTGGTGCACGGCCCGTAATGTTCGTCTCAACGTTCCTGGAAAGGGGAAAGGAGTCCATCATGGTGGAGGATTGGCTGGCAAACGCGTATGGGGGACTGTCGCGCCGGGAATTCATGGCGTCCATCGGCGCCGCCGGGGTCGGGCTGGCGGGATTTGCCGTCGCCGCCACGCCGGTGGCGGGAAAAGTGATCCGGACACCCGTGGAGGACCTCGTCATCGCGGAAACCTCGGTCGGTTCCGGGGGGTTTCCCGTTCCTGTCTACGAGGCCCGGCCGACGGCGGCGGGGAGATACCCGGTGGTCCTCATCATCCCCGAGATTTTCGGGATGCACGAGCACATCCGGGACGTGACCCGCCGTTTCGCCCGGGAGGGGTTCCTGGCGGTCACCTTCGAACCCTATGCCCGGGAGGGCGGCGTCCTGCATCTTCCGGACATCGCCGCCACGCTGAAGGTGGCCAACGCCGTTCCCGACGGCCGGGTCATGGGCGACTTGGACGCCGTCACGGCCTACGCGGCCCGGCACCCGTCGGCCCAGGGCGAGCGGATCGGCGTGACGGGATTCTGCCGGGGCGGTCTTTACACCCTCCTTTTCGCTGCACACACTACAGCCCTGAAGGCGGCCGTTCCCTGGTACGGCCAGATCCGTCCCGCCCTGACGCCGGGGGTGCGGACCTTCGGGCCCCTCGACGTGGCCGACAAGATCAGGGTTCCCGTTCTCGGCCTGTACGGCGGGGCGGACCTGGGCATCCCGACGGGGGACGTGAAGGCCCTCGAATCGGTCCTGGTGAAAGCGGGCGTGACCGCCGAGTTCGTTGTCTACCCTGACGCGCCCCACGCCTTTTTCGCCGACTACCGGCCCAGCTTCCGGGCCGAAGCGGCGGCGGACGCCTGGAACCGGTGCCTGGACTGGTTTAATAGGTATCTGAGAGCATAAAACTATTTCAGCGCAGATCGTTCCGCGGATCGCGGCCATCCTGGTTAAATGGCCCACAAATGAAAACGGCCCGGACCGGGATGGCCGAAGCGGGGCGTCAGCCTCCCTCGCCTGGGAATGTCACCGGACACACCGCCTGTCTCCTATAATCAATTAGTTTTAATTAATAATGTTAAAAATAATGGACCCCCCTGAAACATGTCTTGACTTACATATTATGTCTTGATAATTATTTGCCTATCCCGAGACACGGTTCCAGGCTTCCTGAAATGATTTCCTGGTACTCAGGGCAGCGGTTCTTTTCTTCCCCGGGGGGGTGTCCATGTATTTTTATCTTTTGTCGATCTTCGCGGCCTTTACCCTGTTTCTGGCGCCTGCGGCCTGTCCCGCGCAGAATGTTGGGGGGGCTCTCGAACAGCTCGTCGAGCTGTTCGAGAGCAAGGGAACGTTGAGCTCTTCCGAGGCGGCGGCCATCCGGGCGACCCTCTCGGAGGAACGGAAACACCTGGAGGAGGAGCGGCGGGCCATCGAGGAAAGAGAGCAGGCGGTAGAGGAAAGGGAAAAAAGGCTAGAGGAAATGGCCGGTCGCCCGGTTGACGCCGTTACCGCCGATGAGGGCGGTCCCGCCCGGGAACCCCTGGAAACCTTTTATCGCAACGGCTTCTGTTTTTCCTCCCGGACAAAGGATCTCTATTCGCTTTGCATCGGGGGCCTTCTCCAGGCCGATTACCGGTATTTTGAATATCAGGACGCCGACCCCGGCAAGGACCGGTTCGACCTGCGCCGGGTCCGCCTCATCTTGAGCGGCAAGGTGCTCCGTTACTTCGACTACAAGTTCGAATACGAGTTCCAGGGCGCCGGAACCCGCCGCCTGCTGGACGCCTACGCCGGCGCCGGGATGTCCCCCTCCCTCAATGTCCGCGCCGGTCAGTTCAAGGAGCCTTTCGGCCTCGAACAAAGCTCCCGGGACAAGAACCTCTTTTTCGCGGAGCGGTCCATGGGATACTACCTGACACCGCAGCGGGATGTGGGTGTCATGGCCCACGGGTCCCTCTGGGACGGCGCCGTAAACTATGCCGCCGGCATATTCAACGGTGACGGTCTCGACGACGCCACCGGCGGGGATGTGGACTCGCCGGAAATAACGGGCCGCGTCGCCCTCTTCCCCTTGAGATTCATCCAGTCTCCCCTTACGGAAAACCTGCTTGTGGGCGGTTCGTTCAGCCATGCCTCCATCGACCGGAACAACGTCCAGTGCGAGGTCAAAACAGCGGGGATGACGACGTTCTTCAACGTGGCTGCCTCGGCTAAGTTCAACATCATCCGCGAGGCCGGCGACCGCTCCAGGCTGGGCGCCGAACTGGCTTGGGCCGCCGGGCCGTTCCTGGCCACGGGAGAGTACTTCCGCATTCGATACGGGGACATCGTGACGAGCTCCAGCCGGTTCGATCTTGAAATGGAGGATTACTACATCGCCCTTCTCTGGATGATCACGGGAGAAAGGCCAAGCCTTGACGGCGCAACCGTCGGACCCGTCGCGCCCGGGAAGAGCGTCTTCGAGGGGGGGTGGGGCGCTCTCGGACTGGCGGTCCGCTATGATGTCTTCGAAGCCGACGAATCCGTTTACGACACGGTGATCAACGCCGGGGATTCGGTTCGCGAGGCCACGGCCTATTCCATCGCCCTCAACTGGTTTCTCAACGCGAACTGCCGGTTCATTATCGATTACACCCGGACCGAGTTCGACCGGCCCCTCCTGATCCAGCGGGATTCCATGACGGGAACCGCCCTGTACAGCGACAGGGAGGATGTCATAACAGCAAGATTTCAAATAGGATTTTAGGAGGTGATCCATGGAAGGGAAAATCAGGATAGCGGCCGTCATCGCCGGGCTTGTCGGTTTTTTGCTTCTGCCCGCGGTGGGTCTGGCGGCGTATCACCACGAAGGTGAAAGAGACTCGGATAAATTCCTCAACGTCTATCCGGACAAGAAGGGAACCAAGCTGGATCACTGCGCCACCTGCCACAGCGGGGGGAGTTACGAGAGCAAGGGAAAGATGACCAGCCTGGGAAGCTGCCAGTGGTGTCACTACACTTACGGCTACGACGCCAGCGGGAACATTCTCGACACCATGAACCAGTACGGGAAGGACTTTCACGACGCGGGGCGGAACGAAGCGGCGGTGCGGGCGATCGAGGGGATCGACTCGGACGGTGACGGGTACAACAACCTCGCGGAGATCGCTGTCAATCGTTTCCCCGGGGACCCGAACGATGACCCGGGAAAGACGGAAGCTCCCTACAGGATTTACACAAAGGCCCAGGTCCAGGCGCTGGGACAGCACACCCAGTTTCTCCTCATGAACACGTCCCGGTCCGGCGATTTCTATGCCCAGTACACCGGGGCCCCGGTGAAGGACATCCTGGCGGATGCGGGCATGTTGCCTTCTGCCACGGGAATCCTGGTCTATGCCCCCGACGGGTGGTCCCAGTACCACCCCATCGAGAACGACCCCGATCCCGAAATGTATCCCGTAAACGGGCCCTACCCGTCATCGGTGTACTATTACGATCCCGAAGCGGACCAGGCCCTGAACCCGACCGACGGCTGGTGCGATTATTCCGCGCCCTCCTGCGCGGGACGGAACCACCTGGACCCCATTGCCGTCCCCGGGGGACTGAAGATGATTCTCGCGTTCAAGCGGGAAGGACTGGCCCTGGATCCAGGCGTTCTCAACGTGGACAACAAGCTCGACGGTGAGGGGCCCTTCCGGGTCGTGCCGCCCCAGAAAGCCCCGTCGCCTCCCGACCAGTCAAGCCGCGCGGAGAACAAGGACGTTGTCTGGCCCTATGAGTACGACTGGGATCACAACGCCGGCGCGGCAACGAAGACGGTGACCATCATCAAGGTTCAGCCCCTGCCCGAGGGAACGACGGACATCAACGTTCTGGAAGCGGGCTGGTCTTACGTGGACCAGGAGAAGGTCATCATCTACGGGGCGATCGACGGCACCGACTCGAACGGCAACGGCGTCCTGGACAGCGAGGAGGGGACGGACGAAACGGCCGACTTTGACGGTGATGGAATCCCCGATTACAAGGATCCCGATACGGCCCGGGTCCGCCAGGCCAACGGCGGGGACAAGATCCTCATCCACACGTCGGAAGGCCAGCTTTCCGATGTCCGGGCTCTGGGGGTGGACGACCCCGAAGTGTCCCAGGTGAACAAGCCGGAGGGAACGTTTCCTTTCGGTACGGTCCGGTTTGACGTGGTCGGCGTCGCCAGCGGCGCCACCGTGACCGTCACCATCGTTTTCCCCGGAAACGTGCCGGTGAACGCCGAATATTATAAAATCGGCGCCTCGGGGGGGTGGAACGAGATTCCTTTCGGAAGCAACGACGGCGACAACCGGATCACCCTCAGCCTGACCGACGGGGACCCGAAGACGGATCTCGACGGGGTTGAAAACGGGATCATTAAAGACCCCGGCGCGGTAGCGGTTCCAACCCAGGCGGCAGTTTCCGGCGGCGGCGGCAGCAGCGGCTGCTTCATCGACACCGTGGGGACGACCGGGCCGGCAGGCTCGTTTTTCTCCACCGGGACCGGGGCGGCTTTCCTTTTCATTATGGCCTTCCTCGGCATGGCGGCTCTCACCCGAAAGGGAGACCGTCGCGGGTAGCACGGGGGCTCACAGGGTCCCGTTCACACCATTGAAACAGGGGAAAGGCGGGCGGCCTGCCGCCCGCCTTTCCCTTGTTGACTCCCAGCCTTCACGGAACACCGGATTCATTCTTTTCCTTGATGTTTCCCCCTGTCAAAACTTGCCTGAATTTCATCGCGGCGTCCTTCGGACCGGCGCCGCGGCGATCCCACGGTTCTTGACCGGAAAGGGGAACTGTGAGAAAAAAAGCAAGGTTCTTTTTTCCGCCGGAAGGAGATTCCATGGGCGAAACATCATCGGACATTCTCAAGCTGGCAAGCGATTTCATGCAAAGCCGCGTTCTCCTCACGGCCGCCGAGCTGGATCTCTTCACCCTCCTGGGGGATGTCCCCCTGTCGGCGGGGGACGCGGCGGCGCGGACGGGGGCCGATATAAGGGCCCTGGGCTTCCTTCTCGACGCCCTGGCAGCCATGGGGTTCCTGGTCAAGGAGCGGGAAACCTACCGGACCGTTCCGGCTGTTTTACCGCTCCTCTCGTCCTCACACCCCGGCTCGGTCCGGCCCATGGTCCTGCACGCCGCCCACCTGTGGGGGCGGTGGTCCAGGCTCACGGACATCGTCGCGGGAGGGAAAAGCCTTCCCGAAGAACCGGAACGCCGGAAGAAGGAAACGGAAGCCTTCATCGGCGCCATGCATGTCGTCGCCGGACCCATGGCCGCCGAAATCGCGAAAGATGTCGCACCGGGGTTGTCGAAAGCCCTTCTCGATGTGGGCGGCGCGTCGGGGACCTACACCATCGCCTTCCTTCAGGCCGTACCGGAAATGAAAGCCACGCTCTTCGACCGGCCCGGGGTCGTTGAGATGGCCCGAAAGCGGATCGCCGAGGCGGGACTGCTCGACCGGGTGACCCTCGTCGCCGGCGACTTCAGCCGGGACGAACTTCCCGGCGGTCACGACCTGGCTCTTCTTTCCGCCATCATCCACCAGAACAGCCCCGAGGAAAACCGCCGCCTCTTCGGGAAGGTTTACCGGGCCCTGGCGGGCGGCGGCCGGATCATCATCCGGGACCACGTCATGGAACCGGATCGCACCCGCCCGAAGGACGGTGCCCTTTTCGCCATCAACATGCTCGTCGGGACCGAGGGAGGCGGGACCTACACCTTCGGGGAAATCGAATCGTGGCTGGAGGCGGCGGGATTCACGGGAATCCGCCTCCTGCGGAAGGGGGAACGGATGGACGCCCTCGTGGAGGCCTTCAAACCTTGACGACCGAAGACAACGGCAGGATCGGGAGTGGATTCCCTCCCGGGGGCGGACCCCGTTACGAGGGAACAAAGGGAAACGGCGGGAGTGACCGGGATATGAGTCGATCTGCATCCGGGAAGAGACCGGCGGACGGCCGGAACGAACCGGTTGTCGTGCTGGAAAACGTGACCCTCCGTCTCAGGGACCGTTTTCTCCTGGACGGAACCTCCTGGCGGATTTATCCGGGAGAGCACTGGGCCGTCCTGGGGCCGAACGGCGCCGGCAAATCGACCCTGGTGGGCGCCATCGCCGGAAGGGTGTCCCATGTCCGGGGTAAAATCACCGGTCGTAACGGAAGCAACTGCCCGAACGGGATCGGATACGTGTCCTTCGAACTTCAGGATTTTCTCATGGGGCAGGCGGAATGGCGGGAGGCCGCCGATGCTTTTGCCGGGAAGACCGGGAAGGGATACCGGGCTGGAGAAGCCATTCTAAGCGGGTTGTCTCAGGACGAGATGGATCGGGAGGCCTTCCGCCGCATCGATCGGATTTTCGGCATCGAAAACCTTCTCGACCGGGGTTTCACCGGTCTCTCGACGGGGGAAACCCGAAAAATCATCATCGCCCGGGCCCTTTTGAAATCCCCCCGGATCCTGGTTCTCGATGAGCCTTTTGCCGGGCTGGACGCCCCTTCGAAAGAAAAGCTCCGCCAGGTCGTGGAGGCCCTGGCGGAAGAAGGGACGCAGGTCATCCTGGTGACCCACCGCCGGGAGGAAATCCTTCCGTTCATTTCCCACGTCATCGGTGTCCGGGAGGGCCGGGTTACCTTCCAGGGCACGCGGCGGGCGGCCCTGTCGCCTCGAAATCTCGACAGGCTCTTCGGCGGGGGCCGGCGGGAATTTTCCCCTGCCGCGGCAAGCCCGGAAAAGGCGCCGTTCCGTGACAAGACCGGGCCTGTCCTGGTGGAGATGAAAGGCGTGTCCGTCCGGTACGGGGCCGTCCAGGTTCTCCGAAATGTCCACTGGACCGTCAGGGCCGGCGAGAACTGGGCTGTCCTGGGTCCCAACGGTTCGGGAAAATCCACCCTCATGAGCCTGATTTCGGCGGACAACCTCCAGGCCTACAGCAACGACATCACCCTTTTCGGCCGCCGCCGGGGGACAGGGGAAGCAGCGGCGGACATCCGGGCCCGCATCGGTGTCGTGTCGTCGGAGCTCCAGGGGCGTTACCGCCGGGAGGACACGGCGTTTCATGTCGTCGCGTCGGGCCTCTTCGATTCCATCGGCTTGTACCGCAACCTGTCGCCGGAAGAGAAGAAAAAGGTCCGTGATCAGATTTACCGTTTCCGCATCGGGGATATCGCCGGCAGGCCTTTCGCTCACCTTTCTTACGGCGAAAGGCGGATGGTCCTCCTGGCGCGGGCCCTCGTCAAGCCGCCGGAGCTCCTCATCCTGGACGAGCCCTGCCAGGGCCTGGACGGGCCCAATCGGCGGGCGCTCCTCGACCTGATCGACGAAACGGGAAGGCGGGGGGAGACCACGCTCCTTTACGTGACCCACTTCGAGGATGAGATTCCCCGTTCCATCGACTGCGTTCTCCGCCTCGGCGGCCCGCTTGATTCAACCGCCACGGTGTCTTTCCGGTGAAGCCGGGGGAAGCGGCGGGGCGGCGGCGAAGATGACGGGAAGTAAAAGAAAAGACAGGAGAGCGTCCATGAAGAACAGGCATTCGCGTTTCAGGTTTTTTCCTTTCCTGGCCCTTTTCCCGCTGCTCGTCCTGTGCCAGTGCTCCCTGTCCGGCGTGACCTGCTGGGACAGCGGGGCGGACCGGCCGGGCCGGGGCGGCGGGGCGCTGGAACCCCTCGTGTGCCGGGTGACGGCGGCCATGAAGGAAGGAACGCCCCTGTCGGGGCTTCTTTCGGTGACGTATCCCTTCGACGGGTCCCTTTTCCCCGCCGAGATGGCCTCCCCGACGGTGACCTGGCGGGACGGCGACGGGCGGTCTTCCTGCTGGCTTCTTTCCGTGCAATTCGGAGGTGGAAGGAAGCCCCTCTATGTTTTCACGGATGTCATGTCCTGGACGCCGGACCGGAAGACCTGGGAAAATATCAAGGCCCATTCGAAGGACGCCCCGGCATGGCTTACCGTTTGCGCCCTCTCGAACGGGGACCCGGGAACCGTCATCGCCGCCTGCGGCGTCACTTTCGGCACCTCCGTCGACCCCGTGGGAGACACCGTTTTTTTCCGCCAGATCCCTCTTCCTTTTTCCGCGGCGAGCCGGAGCTTCGAAAAGACCCGGTGGCGCCTGGGCGACATCGCCTCCTACGAAAAGCCGGCAACGGTCATGACGGGCCAGCGGGTCTGCGCCAGCTGCCACGCCTTTTCCGCCGACGGGCGGTGGATGAGCATGGAATACAACCTGGGCGGTGACAACGGCGCCCAGTTCATCGCCGAAATCCGCCCCGACATGGTCCTCGGGAAAGAGGATTTCTTTTCCTGGAGCGATTATCCCCGGGGAGGCCTTCTTCCCCCGACCCGGGGGCTTTTCGGGCGCATGTCCCCGTCAGGCCGGTACGCCGCCGCCTCGGTGAACGAGATCTCCTTCGCCACGGTCATGGACGATCTCGACTACTGCCAGCTCTTCTTTCCTACCTATGGCGTCATCGCCGTTTACGACAGGGAGCTCCGAACGATCCGCCTTCTCCCCGGGGCGAGCGATTACGGCCTCGTCCAGGCCAATCCCGCGTGGAGCCCCGACGAACGGCATGTCGTCTTCTGCCGGGCGAAAACGAGAAACGAGGTGCATCAGGATTTACGGAATGTGACCACGGTGATGGAAAAGCGGTCGATTCACGAATTGAACGCCCTTTACCCCATGCGGTTCGATCTTTACCGGGTTCCTTTCAACGGCGGTGAGGGCGGGGTCGCCGAACCCCTGGAAGGGGCGTCGGAAAACGGCATGAGCAATTACTTCGCCCGGTATTCCCCGGACGGGAAGTGGATCGTCTTCACAAAAAGCCCCACGGGGATCATGCTCCAGCCCGACAGCGCGCTGTGGATCATCCCGGCGGCGGGAGGCGAGGCCCGGCGGATGACCTGCAACCGGGGGGACTTCAACTCGTGGCACAGCTGGTCGTCCAACGGGCGGTGGCTTTTGTTCAGCTCCAAGGCGAACGGGCCCTACACGGAAATCTTCCTCACCCACGTGGACGAAGAGGGAAACGACACGCCCCCCGTTGTCCTGACCCGCTTCAACGAGGAGGGATACGCCGCCAATGTCCCCGAATTCGCCCCCGTCGCCCCCGGCGGCATACGGAGCATCCGGGTTCCCGGCTCGTGAACCGGGCTTCGAAGATGGCGGACGGCGCCTGAAGCGGCGGGCCATGCCCGTGCTGCCGGCGAACGCAAGGGAGGCCCGGGTCCTGCCCCGGCGCGATTACCGGGAGTCCTTCCGGGGTGAGATGGAAGAGGCCGTTTTCGCGGCTTCCTCGAGGAGGCGCGGCAGGTCGATGGTCCGGAGAAGGCGGTCTCTCATGACGATCTTCCCGTCGATGACGGCGTCCCGGACATCGGCGCCCCGGGCGGCGTAGACCACCTGGGAATAAGGATTGTAGCAGGGAACGTGGTGGGGGCGGTTAAGGTCGATGACGATAAGATCCGCCCTTTTCCCGGTTTCGAGAGAGCCGACGAGGCCGTCGAGACCGAGGGCTTTCGCCCCCTCGATGGTGGCCATCCGCAAAACCGTCTCGGCGTCCATGACCGTCGGGTCCAGTGAGACGCCCTTGTGGATCTTGGCCGCCGTGTCCATTTCCCCGAAAAGATCGAGATCGTTGTTGCTTGCCGACCCGTCCGTTCCCAACCCGACGGTGATCCCTTCCCGAAGCATCTTCGGGACGGGGGCGATGCCGGCGGCCAGCTTGAGGGAACTTTCCGGGTTGTGGGAGACCTTCGTCCCCCGGTCCGCGAAAATCCGGATTTCCTCGTCGTCCAGCCAGTTGCAGTGGACGGCCAGGGTTTTTTCGTCCAGGACCTCCAGGTCCTCCAGGTGACGGCCCGGGGTCCGGCCGAACTGCCTTTGGATGGTTTCGACTTCTTCCCGGGTTTCCGACAGGTGGGTCAGGAAGAGAAGGCCCGCCTCCCGGGCCACCGCCTTGATGCTCCGGAGGGTTTCCGGGCTGCAGGTGTAAGGGGCGTGGCAGAACAGGGCCGGCGTGACGAGGGGCGACCGGCCCAGCCACTTCTTGACGTAGTTTTCGGCGATCATGACGTTTCTGGTCGGGTCGGGGTTGTCCATGGTGGGGAAGTCGATGAACCCCTGGCAGGGGATGCCTCGCATCCCCGTTTCCAGGGCCGCCTCGGCGATGGTGCTCTCGTAGAAGTAGCCGTCGCAGAAGGTGGTCGTTCCCGAGAGAATCATTTCCGCCATGGCCAGGAGCGAACCGGTTCGGACCAGTTCCCGGGTCACATGGCGGTTTTCGGCGGGGAAGATGTAATTGCGGAGCCAGTCCATGAGCGGGAGATCGTCGGCAAGCCCCCGGAAGAAGACCATGGGCAGGTGGGTGTGGGTGTTGACGAGACCGGGCATGACGAGGCACCCCGCCGCCGAGAGAACCTCTTCCGCCGCCGTTCCTTCGCCGGTCTCCGCCGGGCGGACGAAACGGATCTCCCCGCCGGAAACGCCGATTTCACCGTTCTCGATCAGGTCTCCCCGGGCGTTCAGGGTCAGGCACAGCCCGCCCCGGATCAGCAGGTCCAGCCTGTCTGCGGAGGGGGTCGCTTTCATGGGGCGAGGCTCCCGGCGATCCGTTCCGAAATGTGCCGGACCCGGTCCATGACGGCTTCGACATCCACAGTCAGGAGCTTTCTCTCTTTAAGGACCCTTCGGCCGTCGATCCAGACGGAATCGACGTCGGCGCCGGAAGCGGCGTAGACCAGGTGGGAAACGGGATTGTACAGGGGGGTGAGGTGGGGCTTGCCCATGTCGAGGACCACGATGTCGGCCTTCTTGCCTGCCTCGAGGGAACCCGTCAGGCCGTCGAGACCGAGAACTTTCGCCCCCTCGATGGTGGCCATCCGGAGCACCGTCTCGGCGGACTGGATGGTGGGGTCGAGACGGGCGCACTTTTCCAGCTTGGCCGCCGTGTCCATCTCCTGGAGCATGTCCAGGTTGTTGTTGCTGGCGCACCCGTCGGTGCCGAGGCCCACGGTGACCCCTTCCCGGAGCATGGCCGACACGGGAGCCACGCCGGAAGCGAGCTTCATGTTGCTTTCCGGGTTGTGGACCACCCCGCAGCCGTGACGGGCGAAAAGGTTGATGTCCTCCTCGTCCATGGCCACGGCATGAAACGCGAAAAAACGGCCGTGAAGGTAACCGAGTTCCTGGAGGTAGTGAACGGGCTTGCGGCCGAGCTTTTCCTCGAGCATCGCCTTTTCCCCCGCTGTTTCCAAGAAGTGCGTGGCGATGGGCACCTGGTGTTTTTCCGCCAGCTTTCCCGCTTCGCGGAGAAGGTCGGGAGAGCACGTGTACAGGGCGTGGGGTTCGACGACGATGTTCACCAGGGAGTCCCCGGCCCAGTCCCGGATCATCCGTTCCGTGTATTCCAGGCCTTCTTTCGGTGTTTTCACGGAAGGGGACGGGAAATCGAAGAGAACCTCGCCGAGGAGGCACCGCGCCCCCGCTTCCCGGGCGGCCCGGGCCGTTTCCGCCTCGAAGATATACATGTCGCAGAAGGTGGTCGTTCCCGACAGGATCATCTCGGCGCAGGCGAGGAGGCTTCCCCAGTAGGCGAGCTCGGGGTTCACATTTTTCGCTTCCGCCGGGAAGATGTAGTCGTTCAGCCATTCCATGAGGGGCAGGTCGTCGGCGATTCCCCGGAAGCAGGTCATGGCGGCGTGGGTGTGGCTGTTGACGAGGCCTGGCATGATGAGGCCCCGGGGCATGTCCACCGTTTCCCTTCCCTCGTAGCGTTCGGCGATGACCTCCCGCGGTCCCACGGCGACGATCCGGTCTCCCCGGACGGCGATGCCGCCGTTTTTGAAACGGGTGTCCCGGCCGTCCATGGTGAGAAGCCATTCCCCCAAAAGGACCGTGTCGACGCGCTCCATGTGACGTTTTCCCTCCTTCCAAGGCCTTCCCGGGCCGGTCGCTTTTTTCGCTATATCACAGGCGTTTCGCCCTCTTCAAGAGATATCCCGCTGAAAGTTCCCCTATTTCTCTTGATCCTCCCCGACGGAATCACTATAATTAGCCAAAGTGTTGTTCCCGGGGCCGAAGTCCCGGCCCTGAAAAAAGAAAACGCCGCAGCCGGCATGTCGGAACGGCCCCCGGGAGGCCGCTTTTTTAAAGCGAAAGGAAGCATCTCGTGCCGAAAGCCTGGAAAATTCTCTCCACACGCTACGACACGTCTTACCGTGTCTTTCACCTGCGAACCGACCGGGCCGTTTCCCCGAGAACGGGGGAGGCCCACAATTTCTTCGTTCTCGAATCGGCGGACTGGGTGAACGTCATACCGGTGACGGCGGAAGGCGAGGTCGTCATGATCCGCCAGTACCGTCACGGCCTCCGGGACGTGACGCTGGAAATTCCGGGCGGCCTTGTCGAGGCGGGAGACCGGCCGGGAGAGGCCGGCTGCCGGGAACTGCTGGAGGAAACGGGATACGCCGCCCGAAACTGGCGCTCTCTCGGTTACGTTCACCCCAACCCGGCCATCCAGAACAACCGCTGTTTCACGTACCTGGCCGAGGGGGCTTACCCGGCGGGAAATCAAAAACTGGACGCCAGTGAAGACATCGTGGTGACCCTCGTTCCCGTCGACATGGTCCCCCGCCTCATCGGGGAGGGAAAGATCACCCATTCCCTCGTTATCGCGGCTTTTTACCGTTATTTCATGGAGCACCTTTCCCATGCATGGAAATGACGACTACCGGTTCTGTCCCCGCTGCGGGGCGAAGCTCGCCGTGAAGAGGTTGAAGCCGGGGGAGCCGGAGAGGCTGGTCTGTCCCGGGTGCCGGTTCGTTTTTTACATCGACCCCAAGCTGGCCGCCTCGGTCATCGTCGACATGGACGGCCGGGTTGTGCTCCTGCGCCGGGGGATTTCCCCGTCCTTCGGGATGTGGGTCCTGCCCGGGGGGTTTGTCGACGCCGGCGAGACCGTTGCCGGGGCGGCCCGCCGGGAGGCCCGGGAGGAGGCGGGGCTGGAAGTGGCAATCGGGGATCTCGTGGGCGTGTACTCCTACCCCGGCGTTTCCGTTGTCATCGTCGTCTACGAGGGCAAGGCCACGGGGGGCGCCCTGACGGCAGCCGACGAAACCCTGGAGGCTCGCCTCTTCCGCCCCGACGAGATACCCTGGGACACCCTCGCGTTCACCAGCACCGGTGATTCCCTGAAGGATTACTTTAAGAAAAAAGAGGCCGCCGGCAGGTGGATTTCCTCAAGGATGGCGCGAAGGAAGGAGCCCGTGACGTGACAGAAAAGAAAGATTTTTCCATTGTCCTTTGCGGCGAGGCGGGGCAGGGGATCCAGACGGTGGAGCAGATCCTGACCCGGATTCTCAAGAAATCGGGTTACCACATCTTCGGAACCAAGGAATACATGTCCCGGGTCCGGGGCGGCACCAACTCCACCCTGATCCGGGTCTCCTCCGCGCCGGTGGCCGCTCCAGTGGATCGGATCGACCTTCTCCTGCCCCTCGATGACAAGGCCCTGTCCCACCTGGATGGAAGAATTTCCGCCGGGACGATGGTCATCGGGGACCCGGACGTCATAAAACCGCGAGCCGGTAAGGGCGTATTTCATCCCGTGCCACTCGTGGCCATGGCCGAGGCGGCGGGGGGCGCCCTTTACGGGAACACCACCGCCGCGGGCGTGGTGGCGGGGTTGTTCGACATTACGAGAGAGGAACTGGACGCCTTTATCGGCGAATTTTTCGGGGGCATGAGCGGACCGGTCATCGAGAACAACCGCGTGGCCGCCGAAAAGGGTTTTGACGCCGGAAAGGAACTGGCCCGGTCGGGGAAGGTTACCGTCCCCGTGAAAAAGGATCGACGGGCGGCAGGCGACATTCTCCTGAACGGGGCGGATGCCGTGGGCATCGGCGCCTTGGCGGGGGGGTGCGATTTCCTGTCCGCCTATCCCATGTCACCGTCCACGGCGGTCATGGTTTTCCTGGCCCAGCACGCCCGCGAGTTCGGGATCGTCGTGGAGCAGGCGGAAGACGAAATCGCGGCCATCAACATGGCACTGGGCGCCTGGTATGCCGGCGCCCGGGCCCTCGTTTCCACCTCCGGGGGTGGTTTTGCCCTCATGGAGGAGGGGCTGAGCCTCGCGGGAATGCTCGAATCCCCCCTGGTGGTACACCTGGCCCAGCGCCCCGGGCCTGCGACGGGACTGCCCACGCGGACGGGGCAGGAGGACCTGAACCTGGTCCTCTATGCCGGGCACGGTGAGTTCCCCCGCTGCGTCTACGCCCCCGGGAGCCTCGAGGAGGCCGTCTCTCTCACCGCCCGCGCCTTCAACACGGCGGACCGGCACCAGGTACCGGTGTTCGTTCTCACGGACCAGTATTTCATGGATTCTTACTACAACACGGCCGAACTGCCCCTGGACGGCCTGGAGGCGGTCCGGTCCGTCGTGGAAACGGAACCGTCCTACCGCCGGTACGCTTTTATGGAGGACGGCGTTTCTCCCCGGGGCATCCCAGGCTTCGGACGGGGGCTTGTCGTGGCGGGAAGCGACGAGCACGACGAGGAAGGGCACATCACCGAGAACCTCGGGCTACGGGCCCGCATGGTGGACAAACGGCTTTCAAAGGAAAAGCGCTTGAGGGAGGAAGCCCTTCCCCCCGTGCTCCACGGCGACGAATCCTGTGAAACCCTGCTCATCGGCTGGGGGTCCACCGACAAAATAATCCAGGAAGCGTTGGAATTGATCGGAAGACAAAAACTCTCGTATCTTCATTTTCCACAGGTCTACCCGCTTTCGCCGGACGCCGCCGTGTATCTGAAAAAGGCCAAAACGGTCATTTCCATAGAGGGTAACGCCACCGGCCAGTTTGCCGCCCTGGCGGAGAAGGAGACGGGAATCCCCGTGACGGGGAAAATCTTGAGATATGACGGCCTGCCCTTTACCGTGGAGGAACTGGTGGAGCGGATCGGGAAGATTTTCAAAGGGGAGGGATAAAGATGGACGACAACCGTTTCGACATGGGCGAAATCGATGTGGCCTGGTGCCCCGGTTGCGGCAACTTCGCCATCTGGGAAACCCTCAAGGAGACGCTGAGCGAACTGGGGATCGCGCCGGAAAAGCTCGTTCTCGTTTCCGGCATCGGGCAGGCGGCCAAGATGCCCCACTACGTCCGGGCGAACGTCTTCAACGGTCTCCACGGCCGGGCCCTTCCCCCGGCCACGGCCATCAAGGCAGCCAGCCCGGGACTCGTGGTCATCGCCGAAAGCGGGGACGGGGACATGTACGGCGAGGGGGGAAATCATTTTCTTCACGCCATACGGCGCAACCCCGACATCACGAATATCGTCCACAACAACATGGTCTACGGCCTGACCAAGGGGCAGGCCTCGCCGACGAGCCGCCCGGGGTTCACCACGCCCGTCCAGGTGGACGGCGTCACCGGCGAGCCTTTCAACCCCTTGGCGACGGCTATCGCCCAGAACGCCACCTTTGTCGCACGGGCCTTCACGGGTCACCGGGACCAGATGAAGGAGATCCTCAAGGCCGCCATAAGCCACCGGGGATACGCCCTGGTGGACATCTTCCAGCCCTGCGTCTCCTTCAACCGGCTGAACACCTTCCAGTGGTTCAAAAAGAACACCTACCCCCTGGAGGAGGGGCACGACCGGGGAAACCGTGTCGAGGCGTTCCGCCGGGCCATTGAAAAAGACCCCTATCCCCTGGGGATTTTCTACGTCCGGGAGGGGGTTCCCACCTTCGAGGAGGGACTGCCCCCCTATGGGAAAAGCGACCTGCCTCTTTACCGGCGGGTTTCAGACAGAAAAAGACTCGAAGCCCTCGTGGAATCGAAACGGGCGAACTGACCCTCGGGGAATCGACGGCCAGCCCTCACGGGCACTTTGGACCGCCACGGCCTTTTTACACGATCTCTGAAAGGAGTGTCTGTTTCATGACGAACTACTTCAAGAAAGCGGTTGAAAAAATCCACCACGACGCCAAGCGGGAGGGCCGGCTCATCGAGGGGAAGTCCCTGGACGAGCTGAAGGAAATCGCTCTTCGCCACGAGGGGGTCATCCAGACGAACCTGGGTTCCGTGGCGGCGGACTCGGAACCCATGTCCCGTTCCGCGCCCCACACGAGAAACAGTGTCGACCACCCTTTCGGGGAAGAGGAGGAAGCCCTGGCGGCGAAAGCCGTGGAATACCTCCGGCGGGAAAAGGTGGTGTCCCTGGACACCATTATCGGTGACGGCCGGGACGGGATCACCGCCCGTTTCCTCATGCCCGCGCATTACGCCCAGGTGGCCTACGGTCTCAAGCTTCTCTTCGAGGACAACCCCGCCCCCCGGGTGGTGGAACAGCCGACCTACACGATTCTGTACTTCACCGACGAGGCCTACGAGTCGAACAAGTTCAAGAAGCTTGCGGACAAGGACATCACCGTCCGCCTGTGGATGGGGGACCGCCGGGGGGAGCAGGTGAAAATATGCCGGAACACCATTTATCTCGGGGAAGCCAAGAAGGGCATCTTCCAGTTCGAAAACTGGCGGGCCAAGGCCATCGACGGGCAGGGAATCTTCCTTCACTGCGGTGCCCGTCGGGATTACCTGTGGATCTACGATCTCGAGTCGGAACGGCCGGAACTCCTGGAGCGGGTGACCGGCGTTTCGGGTCTGACAGCCACGGGGAAAACGACGACGCTCTGCCGGAAACTGGCCAAGCTGCCCCGGGAGAGCTCCGAGATGATCGGCGACGACGGCGGGATCCTGGGCCACGACGGGAGTTACAACGCCTTCGAGCAGGGAGGCATCTACATCAAAACGGAAGGTCTCGATGAAAGCCAGCCGGAAATCCTCCGGGCGGCGCTGTCTTCCGACGCCTTCCTGGAAAACGTGGCCATCACCCGGTATCCCTACATGCCCGACTTCAAGAACACGGCCAAAACGGGAAACGGCAGGGCCGTCGTCCGGCGGGACAACCTGGGCCTGGCGAGCAAAGGGCTCCGGGCGGACCAGGTGGACTACATCGTCATCCTCACCCGCAACCCGCTCATCAATGTCATCTCCAAGCTGACCCCGGAGCAGGCGACCATGCAGTTCATTTACGGGGAGTCCATCGAGAGCACCGGCGGGGACCCCGAACAGGCGGGTAAGTTCAAACGGGTTTTCTTCCTCGACCCGTTCCTGGCCGGGGACCGCCTGGAGCACGCCATGATCTTCTACGAGATCATCCGCAAGAACCGGATCAAGTGTTACCAGGCCAACACGGGGCACATGGGGGAGAAGGAGATGAAGGTCTCCCTCCGCCAGTCCCTGGCGGCCTACAACGACCTCCTTCGGGTTCAGCTCCGGTTCGGTTCGGAACCGGATCACCTGGGATACCATTTTCCCATCAAGACGGATCGGGCCAACATGGATTTCATGAACGCCTATCCCATGTTCGAGAACAAGGACAGGCTGAAGCAACAGGTGGCCAACTTTCTCAAGGGACGGCAGGAGTACCTGGAACAGTTCGAGGCCCGGTGGGGAAGAATTCCCGATGCCATCCGGGAATCCCTGCCGTACCGGCCCGACCAGATCGATTTCTCCTTCATGAAGAGGGAAAACCTGAGATATCTCGAGTAGGGAGGCAGCCATGACGCTGAGAATCGCCGTTCTCACCGGCGGGGGAGACTGTCCCGGGCTGAACAGCGCCGTCAAGTGGGTAACCAAGACGGCCCTGGACCCGAAACTGGCGGAAAAGCGGGATACGACCTTCGAGGTCCTGGGTGTCATGGACGGCTGGAAGGGGCTTCTGGACGTGGACCCCGCGAACCGGGAAAGCCGGCGGATGCATCTTAAGTTCCTGAACGAGGAAATCGTCCGGACCTGGGACCGGTACGGCGGGACGAACCTGGGAACGTCCCGGACGAATCCCTTCAGCACCCGGCACGATCGGTCGGAGACACTTCTCCGGAACATCCGCGACCTGGGAATCGACGTGGTCGTGGCCATCGGGGGCGAGGATACCCTGGGCGTCGCCTACCGCCTTCATCACCTGGGCGTCAGGACCATCGGGATTCCCAAGACCATCGACAACGACCTGGCGGGAACGGCCTATTCCCTGGGGTACGACTCGGCGGTGAACGTGATCATGGAGGAGATCGACAGGCTCCGGACCACGGCAGGTTCCCACAGCCGGATTTTCGTCGTCGAAACCATGGGAAGGCACGCCGGGTGGCTGGCCCTTCGGGGCGGAGAGTGCAGCGGCGCCTACATCATCCTGATCCCGGAACACCCCTTCGAGATGGAGAGGGTCCTGGAGCTTCTCCGGGAAAGACGAGGCAGGGAAATCCGTTACAGCATCATCGTCGTTTCCGAGGGCGCCCGGATCCAGGGCATGGAGGAGGTCTGCAAGGACGACAAGGTGGACGAGTTCGGCCACAAGACCCTGGGCGGCATCGCCCGTTACGTCGCCCACTGCATCGAGGAGGCCACGGGCATTGAATCCCGGTATGTCATCCTGAGCCACCTGCAGAGGGGCGGGAACCCTTCTGCTTATGACCGTCTCATGGGCCGCTGGTTCGGCATCGCCGCCGTGGACATGATCGTCAACGAGGATTTCGGCCGGATGGTGAGCCTGAACCAGGGACGGATCACCAGCGTCCCCCTGAAGGAGGTGATCGGAAAGCTGAAGCTGGTGGATCTCGAAAGAGACTACGACGGGAACCGGTACAACGGGAAGCGGTCGATTCTGACGTAAGGGACCGCTTGAATCGGGTAAACCGGCATCACGCTCATTCAAGCCATGATCCGGAACCGAAGACAGACGTTTAACAGTCAAATTATTTACAAGTAATCGGAATGAGGTCTTTTTTAAAAATGCATGACATTAGGGCAAGAGCTGTAAACATAACTGTTTCAATGATTGGACTCCTTCTTGTTGCGTTGATTTTTCTCGCAAAAAGTTACGACCTGTCATTTTTAACGAACGAAGATGGTTTAATCGAGTATCTTAGCGCCTTCCTTTGGTTGATTGGCTGTGTGATCTGCATTTTCAAAACGGTTAAGCCCAAAAATAATTCAAGAATTATAATAATAATTTTCTTTTTTGTCTGCCTGCTGTCATTTGGCGAGGAAATCAGCTGGGGTCAGAGACTTATTGGATTCGATACCCCATCATGGTGTTCCCGTATTAACCTTCAGAACGAATTTAACTTTCATAACCTAAAAGCTCTTTCTGGCGGAAGTGCGTGGACTCATTTCTTGCAAACCGGGGAATTCAGTTTTTATCAAATCTTTGATGCTCAAAACATCTTTCGTATGGGATTTTTCTTTTTCTTTTTCCTTCTTCCCTTGCTCAACATGCATTCCTCCATCCAGAAAATGACATCCCGGATAAAATATGAGAGTCCCTCCTTATTCTTTCTCATAATCCTATGGGCTGTTATTATCTTTTCGGGTATTAGCGAAATTAATGAGCCCGATTCACAGCGTCATGTGATACAGGAAATCCGGGAACTCAGTTATGCCGTATTCGTAGTATCATATCTTCTAGTCTTTGCGCCGCGGAGTCATAGAGAGAAAGGAATTACTGATACATTGACACCACATCACTCAACTCATAAGATCGGAGGAAAAACCATCTCTTAATGGGAATTATTAATCTGGAACACGGCAGACTGTAATAAGATCATTGCGGACAAGAGATATTGCAAAGGTTAAAGGAAAGCTTGAGCAACCATCCCGTTTTCTCGTTCTTTTCGTGATCAGCCCCCTCGGTAAGCGCTGATTTTAGGCGCGCTGCAAAACAACCTCTTAATTATTTTATGAAATTATCCCCATAATTTTACTTGCCAATATCGGCAACCCACGGCATATTATTTTCTGGGGAACGCTTTTCTGGGTTAACTTTTCATCTTCAGGCGCCATCTTCACGCATCCTTTCCATTTCCGGGACCCCTGGGCCGACGCGAGCAGAGAAGGGTTCCTCTTCACGGATAAAGCAGAATACAAAACAGGTCTTTTTTCAGGGTTTCAATCTTTTTTTGGGGAAGAAGAAGGGGGATGCCATGAAACGGTCCGGAAAAACGTCTGCTTTCCTGTGGTCCTGTTTGATCCTTTCCGCAATCTTTTACTTTACGGGGTGTAACGGGGGATCCTCCTCCGACAGTGAAACCCCGGTCCCGGAAACGACTTCAAAGATCGGGTCAAAGGGGGGAACCGTAACCGACGAAGGCGGGTCTTCCGTCGTCATCCCGCCGGGCGCTTTATCGAAAGAAACGGAAATCACCGTCATTACCTACCGGGACGGCACCGCCTTGCCGGACGAGATGTGGTCTACCCTATTCGGGGAAAACGGGGCGGCGGAATTCCTCCCCGACGGTCTCACCTTCGCCCTCCCGGTGACCATCACCGTCCCGTCGACCGTCTCCCTCACCCCGGGGGATGAGATGCCCCTCTTTCAGTGGAACGACCCGGAGGGAGCCTGGGAGCAGACGGAATTCACCGCCCGGGTGAACCCCGACGGGCTTTCCTGGAGCGCCGAGGTGACCCACTTCACCACCTTTTCCACCGGCGGTTGGGGGAACTTCCCCTCGCCGGGGCTGGGAAACCTCGACGATCCCGACTCCATTGACCCCGATGAGGCAAGAGCGGCCCTTGAAGGCCGGTTCACCGAGTGGATCGACGAATTCGAATCGAAGGTCCACAGCCTTGGCGAAGTGAAGCGGAAGAACGACTGCGTCATGGAGATCCAGGGGCTGAAGTACCGCATGGACTATGAGCAGGGAAAATTCCATTACGGCAGCGACCGGACGAAGGGGAAGACGGACGGCTGTCATGCCTGGGAAACCCTCAAATACAAGTACGGCCCGCCCGACGGGTCCTACCAGTATTTCTTCACCGTGGAGATCTGCTGGATGCGGCTTCTGGCCCGGGTCACCGTGACGGCGACCCCGGACACCATCGAAATCCCTCCGGAGGGGCCGGACCGCGCCCCGAAAGCGAAGGTCGAGGCGACGGTGGAATTTGTGAAAAAAGATGGGGGCACGCTGACCTATGCCGGTTTCCTCGTGACCTTCACCCTCCAGAACAGCAACACGGGAGAGCTGTTTCCCGAAACCTGCCCCACCGATGACTCGGGCAAAGCATTCGTTTACTTTCACCCCAAAAATCCAGGAACCGCCACGGTGACCGCCACCGTCTCGACATGCGGCTGCCCGGGGGATCCCACCGTCATCGACAGCAAGGGTCAGACGAAGATCGTGGTGACCCAAAACGCGTGGGTTGCCGGCGTCTACATTGAGTTTGAAGAGATCGGGGCATTAACGGGAAATGAATATTTTATGTTTCACTACAAGGACTGCCTGTACATGGACGTACCGTTTACAATTGATGAAGAAGGCGTTGTCCAGAGTAATCCTGATTGCAGTCTTGGGGACCATTGTTTTACAGGTGTAGGATGGTGGGATGAGGGACCGGCACCTGTCATCGAGGCCACAAGAAGCGAGTGCAGCATTCGCAACATCGACCTCGGCCCTTACCAAGGCCTCTTCAAGGTGACCGCTTCCGGCCGCCTGAACGGAAACATTCTCACCCTCAACATCCATCCTGTTGAGCCCCTGACCATCACGTTCGATATTTTCTGCAAGAGCAGCGATGAAAACTGGGAACAGACTATTCCCTGGCCGAATATGTATGGTGTGAATGAATGGGGCATCATGCAGGATAAATTAAAAGTGGAAATTCCTCTGATCGATCTTGCCGATTCCGGTCCGGGGGAGGTGGGAACGGTGGCCTTTGGAGACACGGTCCTGAGATATTGGTTCAAGGTCAACTTAAGAAATGAATTTTACTGTTTGGAATGGCCTGCCGACGATTGATACCGGCGTTCATTTTCCCGATGATTGAGGAGAAACATGCCATGAAAGACACTTCAAGGCTCCTGGCCCCTGGCTTTTGGATCGTCTTTGCGGTTATTGTTCTTATGGTAACCGGAAACGGCGGCCCAGCCTTGGCCGACGATGGTCCTTTCCCCTGGATTTACGGCGGCTACAAAGACATTGGTGAGGTCCATCTCCGATACTGGACCGCCGACCGGGAAGCCCTGGAAAGCGTGGAGAACCTCCGGGACGGCCGGGTCGACGGCGAAATCTGCGACATCTGGTACCGCAAGTCCCCCCCGTCCTTCCGGATGGACCGGTACGTCCCGGAAAACAGGATTGTGTGCAACCAGTTCAAGGGAAAAGAATGGGAAAAAACGGAATCCGGCGGGAAGATCTGGGTCCTGAAGGAGCGGACCATCCAGAAAACGGACCGGCGGGCTTCCTGGACCCTTCAGAACATCGCTTCCGGAGGCGGCCGGGAGCTTTGCGAGTACAGGAAATTCGAAGGAACCCGGCGGACGTCCGAATCCTTGAAGAATGCCCTGTCCCTTCTTTCCGTCGTTCCCTACACCGCCAACCCCGAATCGAAGGAGCTCGATGAAATGGGACTCGAGATGGAAAAGCTCCTCGACCCGGGGAAATACGAGACCAGGCTCAAGGATCTTCGGAAGCGGCACGAAAAGGCGGGCCGGCCGTCGGCTCGATACGAGACGACCCACGGGATCATCCGGTTTCCCGCCCGGGGCTACGCTTTTGTCGATCTCGCCTGGGGCATCGGCCTGGAGGGATACCTGACCGGCGGCGGGAGTCTCGAATTCCCTGAACCGGTCTGCATCTACCGGGTCCTGGCGATCGACACGGCCATAAAGGACCAGGGAGTTTTTGAAGACCGTTAGACCTGCTTCCGGGAAGTTGGCTTTCCTGCTGTTATGTCCGATGGCACGGGATATGAGTGAGGCCCGTTTTGCGACTACGCAGGCGCACTTCTCGGGGCCGATCCGTCTAAATCGATTCCCCTAAATAGGCTTTTTTGACCCGCTCGTCGTCCAGGAGGTCCTGGCCGGTGCCCTCGAGAACGATGGAACCCGTCTCGATGACGTACCCGTAGTCGGCGATCTGGAGGGCCGCCCGGGCGTTCTGCTCGATGAGGAGAATCGTTGTCCCCTCGCCGTGAATCTGCTCGATGACCCGAAAGACCGCCCGGATGAGAAGGGGGGCCAGGCCGAGGGAGGGCTCGTCGAGCATGAGGAGTTTCGGCCGGGACATGAGGGCCCGCCCGACGGCTAGCATCTGTTGTTCGCCGCCGGAGAGAGTGGCCGCTTTCTGGCCGATCCGCTCCCTGAGCCGGGGAAAGATTCCGAAGACATGTTCCAGGTCTTTCTCCATTTCTTCCTTGTCCGTCCGGTTGTAACCCCCCATGAGAAGGTTTTCGTGGACGCTCAGGTTGATGAAGACCTTTCTTCCTTCGGGGGCGATGGCGATGCCGCTTCTCACGATTTCATAAGGCGGCCTTCCCGTCAGTTCCTTTCCGAGGAAGCGGATGGACCCGGAGTTGGCCGGAACGAGGCCGCTGATGGCCCGAAGAAGGGAGCTTTTTCCCGCCCCGTTGGCCCCGACGAGGGTCACGATCCGGTTTTCCGGGACGTCCACGGTGATTCCCTTGAGGGCGTGGATCCCGCCGTAGTAAACGTTCAAATCTTCGATGGCCAGCACGTTATCCCTCCCCCAGGTAGGCCTCAATGACCCGCTCGTTCTGCTGAATTTCCTCGGGGGTGCCCTCGGCGATGGTCGTTCCGTAGTCCAGGACCTTGATCCGCTCGCAAAGCTGCATGACGAATTTCATGTCGTGTTCGATGAGGAAAACGGTGAGCTTATATTTCTCCCGGAGCGCGAGGATGAGTTTCAGGAGGTCCTGGGTTTCGTTGGGGTTCATCCCCGCCGCCGGTTCGTCCAGGAGGAGGAGCTCCGGACCCGTGGCCAGGGCCCGGGCGATTTCGAGCCGCCTCTGTTTCCCGTAGGGCAGGGACCCCGCCTGTTCCCGGGCCAGGTCCTGAAGGCCCACTTCCTCGAGAAAGCCCAAGGACCCCTCGTACATGGCCTTTTCCTCCCGCCGGTAGAGGGGCAGGCGGAAGGCCGCCCCGAAAAAGGACGACCGGATCCGGCAGTGGTAGGCGATCATGACGTTTTCCGCCACCGTGAGTTCCGTGAAAAGACGGATGTTCTGAAAGGTTCGGGCGATTCCTGACTTGGTGATCTCGTTGGCCTTTCGTCCGTTCAGCTGTTTCCCCCGGAAGTGGATCGTTCCCGCCGTGGGGACGTAGTACCCGGCGATCATGTTGAAGACCGTCGTTTTCCCGGCGCCGTTGGGCCCGATGAGGCCGACGATTTCCCCCGGTTTCAAAGTGATGTCGAAGTCGTTCACCGCCACGAGGCCGCCGAATCGCATGGTCAGGTTTCTTACCGTGAAGAAGTCCATCAGCCTGCCTTGAGGTACCGGCCCTTCCAGGCCAGGAGCCTGTTCTGGAGGCCGTTCCAGGAGAATTCCCGGGTGCCCATGAGGCCCTGGCGGGCGAAGATCATGACGAGGATGAGAATGAAGGAGAACAGAACCATCCGCATCCCCGGTATGCCGGGGATCTCGACGAACCCGAGGTCCATGGGTTCCTCGACGATTCGGAGGGCTTCCCCGCCCCAGGTGATGATCACGGCGGCGATGACCGACCCGGTGATGCTTCCCAGCCCCCCGGCGACGATCATGATGAGGAGGTTGAAGGTCAGAAAGAAGGTGAAGAGGGTGGGGGAAATGGTCGTGATGAGATGGGCCAGGAGGCCGCCCCCGATGCCTTCGAAGAAGGCACTGGTGGTGAAGGCGAGCATCTTGTGGCGGAAGGCGTTGATGCCCACCGCTTCGGCCGCCGCTTCATCGTATTTCACCGCTTTCATGGCCATTCCGAAACTGCTCCGGACAAGGCGGGCAATGAAAAAAACAGTGAAGACGGCCAGTCCCCAGGTCCACCAGATGTTGGTGTGGCTGGCGAGCCCCTTCAGGCCCAGGGGACCGTTTGTGATGGTCTGGGTGTTGTTGGCGATGACCCGGACGACCTCGCCGAACCCCAGGGTGACGATGGCCAGGTAGTCCCCCCGGACACGGAAGACGGGAAACCCCATGAGGAACCCGAAAAAGGCCGTGACGATCCCCGCGGCGACCAGGGAAACGACAAAGGGAACGGAAATCACGCTCAGCGGCCAGATGATGGGCTCGATGATGAAGGCCATTTCTTTTTCCGCCGGGGTGAGGGTGAGAAGGGCGGAGGTGTAGGCCCCGATGGCGATGAAAGCGTTCGGCTCCAGGGAGAACTGTCCCGTGACGCCGTTGATGAGGTTGTAGCTGACGGCGAGAATGACGAAAAGGCCGATGTTGTTGAGGATCCGGATCTGGTAATCGTCGGCGAAGAGGTGCATGGACCACAGAAACAGAAAAAGGCAGGCGACGGCGACGATGGAGAAAATCTGGTTTCTGCGGCGGTTTTCGTCCAGGGCCATGATCTCTTACTCGGGCAGTTTCTCTCCCAGGAGGCCCGTGGGCCTGAAAAGGAGAATGAGGATGAGGATGCCGAAAGCGATGGCGTCCCGGTATCCCGAAAGATCGGGCCGGATGGCCACGAGGAGGATCTCCGCCAGCCCCAGGATCAGCCCCCCCAGCATGGCGCCGACGACGTTCCCGATGCCCCCGAGAACGGCGGCGACGAAGGCCTTGAGGCCTGGAATGACGCCCATGAGGGGATTGATCTGGGGGTATTTCATGGCCCACATGATCCCGCCGGCGGCGGCGGCGGCGGACCCGACGGCAAAGGTGATGGCCACGATGCGGTTCACGTCCACCCCCATGAGCCGCGTGGTTTCCATGTCGTAGGAAATGCAGCGCATGGCCCGGCCCGCACGGGTCCGGTAAACGAGAAAGAGGATGAAAAGGAGCAGGGCCAGGGTGATGAGGGGAACCCAGACGGAAAGGCCCAGGAAGCGGACGTCCCCAATGGTGTAAATTCCGGCGAAGATGTCCGGCCGGGGGAATCCCTTGGGGCGGCCGCCGAAAATGACGAGCCCCAGGTTCTCAAGAAAAAAGGACACGCCGATGGCGGTGATGAGGGCGGAGATCCGCGGGGCGTTCCGGACGGGCCTGTAGGCCCCCCGGTCGATAAGAATGCCCAGGAGGGCCGTCAGGACGATGGCGATGGGAAAGGACGCCCACCAGGGCAGGGAAAAAATCATGATGCCGTAAAAAGCGAAAAAGCACCCCATCATCATCACGTCGCCGTGGGCGAAGTTGATGAGCCGGAGGATCCCGTAAACCATGGTGTACCCGATGGCGATGAGGCCGTAAAGGCTTCCCAGGGACAGGCCGTTGATGAGCTGCTGGGCGAACAGGCTGAATTCCACGGGTGTGTGTTCTCCATACGGAAACAGGGGGGAGCGGCCTCCCCCCTGCTCGTATCGCTTTTAAATTCCGCCTGGCGCTACGGGTTGACCGTGGCCAGGTACCTGAAATCGCCGTCCTTCACGTGGAGAAGGACGAGGCTCTTGACGGCGTTCCCGTCGGGGCCGATGTTGATGACACCGGACACGCCGTTGAAGTTCTTCGTGCTCGCCAGGGCTTCCCGGATCTTGGGTCCGTCCGTCGATTTGGCCCGGGTCATGGCGTCGAGGATGACGAAATAGGCGTCGGCGCCCAGGGCGTCGAACCCGCTGGCCTCTTTCTTCGTTTCCTTCGTGTAGTTCTCAATGTAATTTCTGGCAAGGTCCGTCGCCGCCGCTTCCTTGGCGAAATGGGCGGTCAGGATGACCCCTTCCACGTCTTTGCCCCCGATGCTGATGAGCTCGGGCGCCTGGGCGCCGTCAGCGGTGAAGACCGGGACCTTGAGGCCCAGTTCCGCCGCCTGTTTGCAGGTCAGGGCGACTTCCGCGTAGTAGTTGGGCAGGTACAGAACATCGGGCTTGGCGGCCATGATGGTGGACAGCTGGGCGGTGAAGTCCTGGTCTCCCGTCTGCAAGTAGGTCATGGCGACGATCTTCCCCCCCTGCTTGATGAAGCTCTTGGCGAAGAAGTTCCCCAGGCCGACGCAGTAGTCCTGGGCGATGTCGATCATCATGGCGGCCTTCCGCGCCCCCAGGACTTCAAAGGCGTACTTCGCCGCCATCTCCCCCTGGAAGGGGTCGATGAAGCATACCCGGAAGACGTATTCCCGGTTCTGGGTCACCAGCGGGTTCGTGGCCGTCGGGGACACCATGGGAACCTTGGACTTGTCGGCGATGGGACCGCCCGCCATGGTGTTGCCGCTGATGGCCTCGCCGATGATGGCATGGACTTTTTCCTTCTTGATCAGGCGGTCGACGGCGTTGGCGGCCTCGATCTTGTCGCTTTTCGTGTCCACGAGGAAGAGCTCGACGGGCCTTCCCAGGACGGTGGGTTTCATCTTGTTCGCCACCTGGACGCCGGCGTATTCCATCTGCCCGTAAGCAGCGACGGCGCCCGTCATGGGAAGATAAATGCCGATCCGGACGGGTTCCGCCTTCTTATCCGCCGCCACGGCGGTTCCAAAGACGGCGAAAACGAGGGACAGGGCCATGAGCACGACGATGAATCTTTTCATAATTCCTCCTTCTTTTCCCCTTTTCTTTGACCTTTAAGACCCCGAAATAATCGGGATTTTTATCACAGGGACGGGGGCATGTCAACGAATTATTCCGTATGCTACTTTTTGTTATCCTTTCCTTTTTTTCGAAATACGAGGCGCAGGGGCACCTTGTCGAGGTGGAAGGCCTCGCGGATCCGGTTCATGAGGTACCTCTGGTAGGAAAAATGGATGGCCGACGGCTCCCGGACAAAGAAAACGAAGGAGGGCGGCTTGACGGCGAACTGGGTCCCGAAATACAGGGGGTTTCGCTTTCCCCGGAGAAGAGGCGGCGGGAGGGCGGCGGTGATCTCCTCCATCTTCCGGTTCAGCTCGCCTGTCGAAATCCGGGTCGTGTACTGGCCGTAGACGGCGTCGATGGCCTCGAAGACCCGGAGGACCCGCTGTCCCGTGACGGCGGAAACGGACAGGATGGGGGCATAGTCCATGAACTTCAGGGTGTCTTTGACCTTCAAGGCGTACTGACCGAGGGTCCGGTCGTCTTTTGCGACGAGGTCCCATTTGTTGAGGACGATGATCGTGGCGACGCCCCGCTCGAAGGCGAGGCCGGCGATCTTGGCGTCCTGCTCGGTGATCCCTTCCGCGGCGTCGATGAGGAGCAGGGCGATGTCGCACCGGTCGAGGGTGCGGATCGCCTCCATGACGGTGTATTTTTCCAGCTTCCGGCTGATCCGGCTTTTTCTGCGGATTCCCGCCGTGTCGATGAGAAGATATTTCTTCCCGGAAATCTCGAAAGGGGTGTCGATGGCGTCACGGGTCGTCCCCGGGGCGTCGCTCACGATGGTTCTTTCGAAGCCGAGGATCTTGTTCACCAGGGAGGATTTTCCCACGTTGGGCTTGCCGATGACGGCGATCCGGACCCGGTCTTCCCGGTCTTCCAACCTTTCCTCAGCTCCTTCGTCGGCGGCGGCGAGGGCCGCCGTGACGTCGTCCATAAGGGCGGCGATTCCCAGGCCGTGTTCCGCCGAGAGAGGGTAAAAGCGGTCCTCCCCGAGGCGGTAGAAATCGTAGAGGAGCGGGTCCTGCTTTCCCGTGTCCATCTTGTTGACGGCGAAAAAGACGGGCTTTTCAACCTTGCGGAGGAGACCGGCGATCTCCATGTCCGAGGGCGTGAGCCCCTCCCGGCCGTCCATGAGGAAGATGATAACGTCCGCTTCCTCCATGGCCAGGGCCGCCTGCTCCCGCATCTGGACGAGGAGGGCGTCCCGGGAGACAGGTTCGAACCCCCCCGTGTCGATGACGACGAATTCCCGGTTCTTCCACCGGCAGTCGGCGTAATTCCGGTCCCGGGTCACCCCCGGCTCGTCGAGGACGATGGCTTTTTTCCGCGTCGCCAGGCGGTTGAAGAGGGTCGATTTCCCCACGTTGGGTCTTCCCAGGATGGCAACGACGGGTTTCGCGGACATGTCGGTCAAGGGCCTCTCCTATGTCGTTTCCCCGTAGCCCAGCTCGCGAAGCATCCGTTCATCTTCGGGCCAGTCCCGGGTCACCCGGACAAAGAGTTCCAGGAACACCCGCTTTCCGAAGAAATCTTCCATTTCCAGGCGGGCCTGTTTTCCGATCTCCTTCAGCATCCGCCCCCCGCGGCCGATCAGGATCCCTTTCTGGGAATCCCGGGCCGTGTGGATAGTCGCCTGAATGACGATGAGATCCTTTTTCGGGTCTTCCCGGAACCCGTCGATGGCAACGGCAACCTGGTAGGGAATTTCCTGCCGGAGGAGGAGCGTGATCTTTTCACGGACGATTTCCGCGGCGATGAACCGTTCCGTCCGGTCGGTGATCATGTCTTCGGGGTAAAGGGGCGGGCCCTCGGGAAGATAACGGCGGAGGACGTCCAGGAGCCTGTCCGTGTTGAAACCCGTTTTGGCGCTCACCGGGAAGATTTCCCTGAAGGGGTAAAGGTCTTTCATGCCGTCGATGAGGGGCAGGAGCGTCTCCCTGGGCGCCAGGTCGATCTTGTTGATGACGAGAAAAACGGGTGTCGTGATGTTCTTCAGCAGGCCCAGGATGGTCCGGTCGTCTTCATCGATGCCCCCCGGGGCTTCGACGAGGAACAGGACCACATCCCCTTCGTCGAGGGTTCGGACGGCGGCCTTTACCATGTACCGGTTCAGGGTGGACCGGGCCTGGTGGATCCCCGGCGTGTCGATGAAGATGAACTGGGTCCCGTCGACGGTCCGGATACCCAGGATCCTGTCCCGGGTTGTCTGGGGCTTTCGGGTCGTGATGGCGATCTTTTCCCCGACGACCTGGTTCAGGAGGGTCGATTTTCCCACGTTGGGCTTCCCGATGATGGCGACAAAACCGGATCGGTGGGCGTTTTCGGTATTTTCCGTCATGCCGGGGCTGCCTGTCCTTTCCCGTCCGCCGGCGCCAGGGAAAGGCTTCCCCGCCGGGCGTCACCGTCTTCCCTGACTTCAATGTCCGTCCGGGGATAGAGGTTTTGGAGCTTTCTCACGTTTTCACCCCTGTGCCCCCGGAAGGACGACCCGTCCCGGGGGGACACCCTGAATACAACCCTTCTCTTTTCCCTTTCCGGGGGGAGGGTTTCCAGGAGCGTCTTCGCCCTCTCCAGGAAGGACGATGACGCGACGAGGTCCCGAAGGGCGGGGTGATACGGGCCGGCCACCAGTTCCCCGATCAGGGCTTCCGTCTGCTGGAGGCCCACCCTTATCACGGAGACCCCGGCTTTTTCAAATATTTCGAGGGCCGCCCGGCACCGGTTCACCGCTTCTTCCAGGGACAGGGGCGTGTACGCCCCGGTCTTCCATGCCGCCTCGAGCCCCGTGTTCCGGAAGACCAGGGTGGGGTGGATCCGGACCATGTGGGGGCCAAGGGCCGCCGTTTCCAGGACCGTTTCCATAAAATCGGACGCTTTCTCCCCGGGAAGCCCCGTCATGAGGTGAACGGCCGTGCGGAACCCCCCGTCGAGGGACATCCGGACAGCCCGCCGGGCGTCGTCGGCGGTGTGCCCCCGCCGGGCCTTTTCCAGAACCCCGTCCGCCAGGGACTGGACCCCGATCTCCAGGGTGCCCACGTGGTGTTTCCTAAGGAAGGCGAGCCGTTTTTCCGTGATCGAATCCGGTCTCGTGGAAAGGCGAAGAGAGTCCACCGCCTTTTTCTCGATCCAGAAGCAGGCCGTGCGCAACAGGCGTTCCTGGACCGTTTCATCCATTTCGAGGAAGTTGCCCCCGTAAAAGGCTATTTCCACAGGGCCTTTTTTGCCGCGGGAGCGAAGATGCTTCTCCACGTTTTCCCGGAAGACGGCTTCCGGAAAAACGTCGGCGCCGTCACCGCCGGTGACCGTTTCGCTGCAGAAAACGCACCGGTGGGGGCATCCCCGGTTTCGCAGAAAGAAAGGGATGATCACGGCTCGTCGTCCATGCTTTCGATCTGTTCCAAGGCCTTCCGGGCCGCCGCCTGCTCCGCTTCCTTCTTGTTTCTGCCCGTGCCGGTAGCGGCGATGAACGCGGCCGCCGTCAGCCGCACGTGAAAAATTTTTTCATGATCCGGACCGTACTCGTGAAGAAGGGTGTACCGGGGAATGGTCTTGAAGCGGCTCTGGCAGATCTCCTGGAGGGCTGTCTTGTAGTCGCGGTAAAAGGGGTCTTCCGAGTCCGTCCCGATGAGAGGAACAAAAATCCGCTCGACAAACCGGTGGACCGTTTCGAACCCCCTGTCCAGGTAAAGGGCCGCGAGGATGGCCTCGAAAGCATCCGCCAGGATGGAAGGCTTGGTCCGGCCTCCCGATATCTCCTCGCCCTTTCCGAGAAGGATGTATTCACCGAGGCGGAAGGTGTCCGCCAGGAGGGCGAGGGGCTGTTCGTTCACCATGGAGGCTCGAAGCTTGGAAAGCCCTCCCTCGGTGTGATCGGGATGGATCTGAAGAAGAAGGTCGCTGATGCAAAGCTCGAGGACGGCATCCCCGAGGAATTCGAGGCGTTCATTGTCCCCGCCGGCCATCGCCTGGTTTTCGTTGACGTAAGACCGGTGGGTCAGGGCCGTGTTGAGAAGGCTCATGTCTTCGAAGGACACACCGAGGTCCGCCTCCAGTTGACGGAGTTTCTCCCGGCGCTCACTCGACAGCGGGGGCGATGTTTCCAATGAGAACACCTCCATTCTCTTCCCGGGGAACCATCGGTACGATGCGGTTCGCCAGGGCCTGTCCCCCCTCAGGGATCAGGCAGGGAATGTAATTTTCGGAAAAACCCCTCACCCAGCCCGTCCGGCGGTCCTTCTTTCCTTCTACCAGGACGGAGAGGGTTTTCCCAATGAATTTTCTTCCAAAGGCGGCCCGCATTTCGGCGGACTGCTCCCTGAGAGCGGCGACCCTCTTTTTTTTCACCTGGCCGGGAAGGTGGCCGTCCATGGGAAAGGCTGCCGTACCGGGCCTTTTCGAGTAGGGAAACACGTGAAGATAGGCCAGGGGAAGGTCCTGCAGAAGCGACAGGGTGGCCTGGAAATCCGCTTCTTCCTCGCCGGGAAACCCCACCATGACGTCCGTTCCCACGGCCATGTCGGGCATGGCTTCCACGAGAGACAGCACGAGGGAGCGGAAAAAAGCCCTGTCATAAGGTCGGCCCATCTTTCGAAGAACGGCGTCGCTGCCGCTCTGCAGGGGGATGTGGGCGTGGCGGCAGAGGACAGCCGATTTTTTCCAGAACTCGATGAATTCCCCGGTGACCTCCATCGGCTCGATGGAACTCAGGCGAAGACGTTTCACGGATCCTTTATCCTCGATGAGCCGGAGAAGGTCGAGGAGGGTCGTCCCGGGGGTGCGGTCCTCGCCGTAAGTGCCCAGATGGATACCTGTCAGCACCACTTCGTGGCAGTCGTTCCGGGAGAAAAGGGCCAGCCGGTCCAGGACCTCCGCGGGAGGGAGGCTCCGGGACCGTCCCCGGGCCAGGGGCACGATGCAGTACCGGCAGAAGGCGTTGCAGCCGTCCTGAATTTTCAGGAAAGCCCTGGTTCTCCCGGGCAGGCCCGGAACGGCCGGGGCGAAGCAGGTCTTTTCCTTTTCCGCATCCTCCACGTGAACGGTGCCCGCCTTTTCCGTGAGTCCACGAATCCAGCGCCCGATCCGGGGCTTCTCGCCGTTTCCCAGGACCAGGGAGACCCCTTCCAGGGCTTCGAGATCCCCCGGGTTCATCTGGGCGTAACATCCCGTCACGACGATGGGGGCGCGGGGATCGCTTCGGTGTATCCGGCGGATGAGCTGGCGGGACTGGTCGTCCGTCTTTCCGGTGACGGTGCAGGTGTTGACGATGTAAGCCTCCGCCGGGGAAGGGTAGGAAACGACGGTGTGGCCGTCCTGCCGGAGGATTTCCGCCAGGGCCGCCGTGTCGTACTGGTTCACCTTGCATCCCAGGGTCGCCAGGGAAATTCTCATGACTCGCCGAACCCCTCTTCGATCCATCCGCCTCCCACGACACGGTTCCCGTCATAAAAGACGGCGGCCTGACCGGGGGCGACGGCTTTCTGGGGCGTCCGAAAAAGGACACGGAACGCCGGCGGCGACTCGCCGTCGTTCACGAGCTGGAACGTGGCGGAAACACCGGGATGGCGGTATCGGATTTTCACGGTTCCCTCGAAAACCTGTCCTCCCTTTCCGCTGATTTCACGGAAAGTCACGGCCCGGGCGACGAGTCCCCGGGAAAAAAGCTCCTCCTCCCGGCCCACGATGACATCCCGGGCTTCCGGGTCGATGGCCAGCACGTAATAGGGCTTTTCCGAGGCGATCCCGAGCCCGCGGCGCTGGCCCACCGTGACCGTGTGTATGCCCCGGTGACGGCCCAGGACGCGGCCCCGGCGATCGCGGATGGCCCCGGGGAGAAAAGGGTCGCCGGCGAAAAAGGCGTTCAGAAAGGAAACGTAATCGTCATCGGGGACGAAACAGATTTCCTGGCTTTCTTTTTCCGAAACAGGGAGATCGAGCCGCCGGGCCATTTCCCGGACCTCTTCCTTCGTCAGGCCGCCCAGGGGGAAAAGGAGGCGGGAAAGATCATCGTCGGCCACTTGGAAGAGAAAGTAAGACTGATCTTTTTTTTCGTCTTTACCCTTGAGCAGGGCGGTGTCCCCCGCTTCCGTGCGCTCCGTCCGGGCGTAATGGCCCGTGGCGATCCAGGGGACGCCCATCCGGTCGGCTTCGTTGCGGAGGGCGGGAATCTTGATGTCCCGGTTGCAGCGGATGCAGGGGTTGGGGGTCCGGCCGGCACGGTACTCTTCCGCGAAGTAGCGGACGATCTCCTTGTCGAAGGGGCCGGACACGTCCCGTCGGTGAAGGGGGATAGCCAGCTTGGCTGCCACCTTCACAACGTTCGACTCGGAACGGGGGGGAAACCCGTTGTGGAGATAAAGCCCCTCCACGGGGTATCCCCGTTCCTTCAGGATCCACGCCGCCACGGCGCTGTCCACGCCGCCGCTGAGACCCACGAGTACGCCGTCGCCCTTTTTTCCGTCCATGTTTCCGCTTCCGTTCATCGTCCCATGATTTCCTGAATTTTTAAAAATATCTTTTTATCTTGTTTCTGTCAAATCGCATCGTCGGACCCCTCCCACGAGTGACCTTTCTTTCCCCTCGCCGACGGGGTCTCGAGGCCCGTTCCGTTTTGACTTTACGTGTTGACAATGATATGGGGAGTTACTATCATAACCGTTGAAAGGCGAGAGTGGCGGAACTGGAAGACGCACTGGACTTAGGATCCAGCCCGCTTCGCGGATAGGGGTTCGACTCCCCTCTCTCGCACCATATCGGATGCCCCGGGAGATCATGGCTCTCGCACAGGGAGGCTTCCCCATCGTTTGTCGTTTCATTCCGGTTTCAACCGGTGATCGAATCCCGGAACGGGGCCCCGGAATTTTCCCTGTACACAGGAAAGCATTCTTGACAAATTCGACGGAAACTGACGGGGAATCGTTGGAACTCCCCGATCATCGAATACTGGTTAAGGAGAGAGGTTTGTGGAGATTGACAGTGTCCTGAAAATTGAAGATGTGAGCCCGGTGGAGAAGAAGCTGTCCTTTGAAATTCCCTGGCCGGAAGTGAAGAAAGAAATGGACCGGGTCTATCGGAAGATCGGCCGGGAGGCGAAGGTGAAGGGTTTCCGGGCAGGGAAGGTTCCCAGGCCCGTCCTTGAAAGGTATTACAGGGAAGAGTCGGAAAAGGAAACCGCCATCGGCCTCATGAACCGGTTTTTCTTCGACGCCCTGCGGGAGAAAGACATCGAGCCCGTCAACGAGCCGTCCATCGACCAGAAAGGGATCGTCCCCGAAAGCAGTTTCGTGTTTACGGCCACCGTCGAGGTGGAAGCGCCCCTGGAACCGAAAGATTACGAGGGGATCGACGTGGAAAAGGAAGACTGGGAACTCACCGATGAAGAGCTCGAAAAGGGCATGAAACAGCTTCAATTCATGCACAGCACCCTGGAGAGCATTACCGGGGACAGGGGCGTCGAAAAAAACGACTATGCCATTCTCCGTTTCGAGGGAAAAGTGGACGGCGAAACCAGGAAGGACATGACGGCGGACCATCACATGGTCGAGGTCGGCTCGGGGTCCCTGATCCCCGGTTTCGAGGACCAGCTCCTGGGGATGAAGAAAGGCGAATCCCGGCAGATCCAGGTCACCTTCCCCGAAGATTACGGAAAGGCGGACCTGGCCGGGAAGCCGGCGGTTTTCGACGTGGAACTGAAGGACATCCGGGAGCGGAAGCTCCCCGAGCTCGACGGGTCTTTCGTTAAGAATTTTGAAAAATACGAATCCCTTGACGAACTCAGGGAAGACGTCAGGAAAACGATCGTCGAACGGAACCAGGACAGGGTCCGGGAGGACATGAGGCGGGAGATCGTGAACCGGCTCATCGAGAAGAACGATGTTCCCGTGCCCGCGAGCTACGTGGAGCGGGAAAAGCGTTTCATCATGGCCGACGCCGTCGATAAGATGGTGGGAAGCGGCGCCCCCCGGGAACAGGCGATCCAGATCGTATCGAATTTGCATGAGGAGTATGAAAAACAGGCCGTCCGGATGGTCAAGTCATCTCTCATTATCCGTAAAATCGGTGAAAAGGAGGGTATCCAGGTCACCGCTCCGGACGTGGAGTCACGGCTTCGCGACCTGGCCGGGCGATACGGCCGGGACTACGACACGGTAAGGGAGTCCTTTGAAAAGAACGAAAATCTCCTGGCCCGGCTGAAAGACGAGCTGTTCGAGCAGAAAACCATCGATTACATCGAGGAAAAGGCAAACATACGGCTCGTGAAAAAGGAAGAAAGCAAGGAGGAGGAATAACGGTGACCCTGATCCCCATGGTGATCGAACAGGACGGAAGGGGCGAGCGGGCTTTCGACATTTATTCCAGGCTCCTGAAAGACCGGATCGTTTTCCTCGGAACGACCATCAACGACGAAATCGCCAACCTGATCATCGCCCAGATGCTGTATCTGGAATCGGAAGACCCGGACAAGGAGATCTTCTTCTATTTGAATTCGCCGGGCGGTCTCGTCAGCGCCGGTCTCGCCATTTATGATACCATGCGGTACATCAAACCCCCCGTTTCGACGGTCTGCATGGGACAGGCGGCGAGCATGGCGGCCATTCTTCTCTCCGCCGGTGAGAAGGGCAGGCGTTTCGCCCTGCCCCATGCCCGGATTCTCATTCACCAGCCCCTCGGCGGGTTCCAGGGGCAGGCCACGGACATCGGCATCCAGGCGCGGGAAATCCTTCGGCTGAAGGAGGAACTGAACAGGATTCTTTCCGAAATGACCGATCAGCCCATGGAGAAGATTGAAAAAGATACCGATCGTGATTATTATATGAGTAGCGAGGAGGCCAGGTCTTACGGTATCATCGACGAAGTGATCGAGAAGCGGAAGACGGAGGCCCGAGAAGGAGTCAGTTCATGACACGAAAAAAACGGGATTACGACGGGAACGAGCTTATGAGGTACTGTTCTTTTTGCGGAAAAGCCCAGTATGAGGTCAAGAAGCTTGTGGCGGGACCGGCGGCTTTCATCTGTGACGAATGTATCGACCTCTGCCGTAACATCGTCGAGGAGGACGCGGGAATCCGGCTTTTCGAGGACGGCGACCACACCGTTCCCGAACCGAAGGAGATCAAGAGCTTTCTCGACCAGTACGTGATCGGCCAGGAGAGATCGAAGAAGATTCTTTCCGTCGCCGTATACAACCACTACAAGAGGCTTTATTCGAAGAACCAGGGCAGCGATGACGTGGAGCTTCAGAAAAGCAACATCCTTCTCATCGGGCCGACCGGTTCCGGAAAAACCCTCCTGGCGAGGACCCTGGCCAAGATCCTCAACGTTCCCTTCACCATCGCCGACGCCACCTCCCTCACCGAGGCGGGCTACGTGGGCGAGGACGTGGAGAACATCATCCTGAGCCTTCTTCAGAACGCCGACTACGATGTCAAGAAAGCGGAACGGGGGATCGTCTACATCGACGAGATCGACAAGATCTCTAAAAAATCGGGAAGTCCCTCCATCACTCGGGATGTTTCCGGTGAAGGGGTTCAGCAGGCCCTCCTGAAAATCATCGAGGGAACCCGGGCCAATGTCCCCCCCAAGGGAGGCAGAAAGCATCCCCAGCAGGAGTTCATCCAGGTCGACACGACGAACATCCTTTTCATCTGCGGAGGGGCCTTCAACACCCTGGACGACATCATCCAGAAGCGGATCGGCGTGAGTTCCCTGGGTTTCGGGGCCGAGATCCGAAGCAGGAAAGAAAAGAACATCGGTGAAATACTCGCCGAGGTCCGGCCCGAGGACCTGCTCAAGTACGGCCTCATCCCGGAATTCATCGGCCGCATCCCCGTCATCGCCACGCTCAACGACCTGACGGAAGACGATCTCATCAGGATTCTCGTGGAGCCCCGGAACTCGAACACCAAGCAGTATGTCAAGCTCATGGAGATGGAAAACGTGAAGCTCAGCTTTTCCGAGGGGGCCCTTCGGGCTATCGCGGAGCTGGCCATCGAGCGGAAATCCGGCGCCCGGGGCCTTCAGGCCATCCTGGAAGAGACCATGCTGGATATCATGTACGACATTCCATCGCGGAACGACGTCCGGGAATGCCTCATCAGCGAGGACGTCGTGAAAAAGAGAGAGAAACCCATTCTCCTTTTTGAAAGCCAGGCCCAGCCGGAACCGGCGAAGGAAAACTGGAGAAAAAAGATAAAAAGTCGATAGAGGATTATGTTCAGTTTCAGTAAAAACAAGGAAAAGAACCCACAGAACGAGTTGACCATGCCTCTTCTGCCCTTGAGGGACGTGGTCGTGTTTCCCCATATGATCGCCCCTCTTTTCGTCGGCCGCGAAAAGTCGATCCGCGCCCTGGAATCGGCCATGAAAGACGACAAGGGAATTTTTCTGGCGACCCAGAGAGAGGCCCAGAAAGACGATCCGGCGGAAGGAGATATCTATCCAAGCGGCACCATCGGCCAGATCATCCAGCTTCTGCGCCTTCCCGACGGGACCGTTAAGGTTCTCGTGGAGGGAAAGAGCCGGGGAGAGATCCGGGAATACGTTTCCCATCCCGATTTTTTCCTGGTCCACGTGGAGGAACTGCAGGATGTCCTCGACGAAAAGGAAATGGTGAGCGCCAAGGCCCTCATGCGGAATATCCTGGACGCCTTCGAGCAGTATGCCAAGCTGGGCAAGAAGATTCCCAACGAGGTCATCGCGACGCTGACCGCCATCGAGGACCCGTCGCGGCTGGCCGATGTGGCGGCCTCACACCTCAATGTCAAGCTGGAGGACAAGCAGAGCATTCTGCAGACCGTCCGGGTGGGCGAGCGGCTCGAAAAGATATACGGCCTTCTCGTTTCAGAGGTGGAAATCCTCGAGGTGGAGGAGCGGATCAAGCGCCGGGTCAAGAAACAGATGGAGAAGACCCAGAAGGACTACTACCTGAACGAGCAGATGCGGGCCATCCAGAAGGAAATGGGCGAGGAGGACAGTTTCAAGACGGAAATCAAGGAACTGGAAAAGCGCCTTAAAGAAAAGAAACTGACCGAGGAAGCCCACAAAAAGGTCAAGAACGAGATCAAAAAACTGAAAATGATGGCTCCCATGTCCGCCGAGGCCACGGTGGTGAGAAACTACGTCGACTGGATCCTCGACCTGCCCTGGTTCGAAAGGACGGAAAACGCGAACAGCCTCAAGGACTCGGAACGGATCCTGGAAGAAGACCACTACGGTTTGAAGCAGGTGAAGGAGAGAATCCTGGAATACCTGGCGGTGCAGAGCCTGCTGCAGAAAAACAAGGGGTCCATACTCTGCCTGGTGGGACCCCCGGGGGTGGGAAAAACCTCCGTGGCCAAGTCCATCGCCCGGGCGACGAACCGCAAGTTCGTCCGCCTCTCCCTGGGCGGCCTGCGGGACGAGGCGGAAATCCGGGGTCACCGGCGGACTTACATCGGCGCTCTACCCGGCAAGATCGTCCAGCTTCTTAAAAAGGCGGGCTCGAACAACCCGGTGTTCTGCCTCGACGAGATCGACAAGGTCAGCTCCGACTTCCGGGGAGACCCGGCGGCGGCCCTTCTCGAGGTCCTCGACCCGGAGCAGAACAAGGCCTTCAACGACAATTACCTGGAGGTGGATTACGATCTTTCCGACATCATGTTCATCACCACGGCGAACATTCTCCAGACGATCCCCGCGCCCCTGCAGGACCGGATGGAAGTCATCCGCATCGCCGGGTACACGGAGCCGGAAAAGCTGAATATCGCCAGGAAATATCTCGTTCCGAAGGAACTGGAGGCAAACGGGCTGAAGGCGGAGCAGATCGATTTCGCCGATTCGGCGATCTTGAGGATCATCCGGGAGTACACCCGGGAAGCGGGTGTCCGGAACCTGGAGAGGGAGATCGCCTCCATCTGCCGCAAGGTGGCCCGGAAAATCGTGACCAGCGGTTACAAGAAGCGGATCCGCGTCTCCTCCCGGTCGGTGGAGACGTATCTCGGGGTTCCCAAGTTCCGCTACGGGGAAAAGGAAGAGAAGGACCGGATCGGCCTGACCAACGGGCTCGCCTGGACGGAAGTGGGCGGGGAGCTCCTCGCCGTGGAGGTGTCCGTCATCCCCGGTTCGGGAAAAATCACCTTGACGGGTAAACTCGGAGACGTCATGCAGGAGTCGGCCCAGGCGGCCTTCACCTATGTCCGTTCCAGGGCGGACGCCCTCGGCCTGTCCCCGAACTTTCACAAGGAAACGGATATCCACGTCCACGTTCCCGAAGGGGCCATCCCCAAGGACGGACCCTCGGCGGGCATCGCCATGGCCACGGCCATCACGTCGGCCCTGACGAAGCGGATGATCCGGAGCGATGTGGCCATGACCGGGGAGATCACTTTGAGGGGCCGGGTCCTCCCCATCGGCGGCCTGAAGGAAAAACTGCTGGCGGCCCACCGGGGACTCATACACACGGTCATCATTCCCCGTGAGAACCGGAAGGACCTGGCGGACGTTCCCAAGAACGTCCTCAAGGATCTCGAAGTGATCTGCGTGGAGAACATGGACGAAGTCCTCAAGGTGGCCCTGAGGGAAGGGGAGGACATCCCCCAGATCGGGGACACCCCCATCACGGGCTGCCAGGTCAGGGAGTCGGGGCGGCATGCCGGGGCCCCCATGAACTGAAATTGTTCTTGACAACGGAATGGGTTCCGTATACAAACCCGGCACGTTCCGCTGGGATAATTGACGGGCGGATAGCTCAGTTGGGAGAGCGCCACGTTTACACCGTGGATGTCACAGGTTCAAGTCCTGTTCCGCCTACCAGGGAAAAAGGAATCCCTCGATTCCTTGAATGGATAGAAAAGATTTGGGGTCGTAGTTAAGTCGGTTATAACGCCGGCCTGTCACGCCGGAGGCCGTGGGTTCGAGTCCCATCGACCCCGCCAGTAAATACAGGGGGTCAGCGACAGAAAGCTGACCCCTTTTTCTTTGCCATTTTTAAATTCCAATGCCATTTTCAACCCCCGGACAAATAAAAAGGCCGCCCCGAAGGACGGCACTGTCTATTCCACTGAAATTTCACCTGGAAAATCTGTTCAAATCATGATCATCATTCCAAATGATTAACCTCCGGTGGAGAAATGAACGACCCCACGTCCGTCAGCTTCCCGTGCCGCGTGAGTTCGGGCTTCTCGTAATCTTTTTTTATTTTGTTACCTTTCTTCGTCTCTTTTTTCATTTTCCCCCTCCCTGGTAAAGGACGTTTCCTGTTCCGGTTATGACGGTGAGAATTTACCTATGACACTTGTCAGCTTTTGATGGCCCGTCAGCGCGGGCTTCTCGTAGGTTTTTTTCTCCTCTTTTTTTTCTTTCCGTTCCTCTTTCTTCATGGCCCCTCCTACACGGTAAAAATGAATGTGGGGAAAATTTTAAGAAAAAATTTCCAGCCTGTCAAGAAATATCAAAATGTTATGGTGTCGGTGAAGCAGAAATACCGGCTCCGAAGGCACTGATCAGGCCTCCGGTGATTCTTTTGAGGGTATGCTCCCACCCATCGGGCGGAAAGAATGACCGCGCCGAGGTTTCGAATGCTTTGCCTCTTCTATTTCATGGCTGCTTCTTCATCCCGCTCTTTTCGTCGACGTGAGCCGGCTAAAAAAAAGTAGAAATTGGTTCCGAATGCTGTTAACTAAAAGGTAAATATCGGCTTGGCTTTCCGTTTTTCCAAAGCGACCGCTTTTTCCCTGCTCACCGGTACAGAAAGATTTTTCAGACAGCGGCGTTTCAATTTATCACGCTGAAAACCACGGCATTCTCATTCCAGTCAAAAAGGAGGTTGTCATGAAAGGATCTGAACTTCGATCATTCAGGTTTGTCATCATGTTCGCGGCGGTTTTGCTTGTTTCAGGAACCCTGGCAATTCAGTCGGCGGCGGCGAAAACAACGATCAAGTTCAATGACCGAAGCTGGGACAGCATCCAGGTGCACAACCGGATTGCCGGCTTCATCATCGAACACGGCTACGGTTATGGTGTGGAGCATGTTCCCGGGGAGACCGTCTCGCTCCTCACGGCGCTTCAGCGGGGTGACACGGACGTGGAGATGGAGTCCTGGACGGAGAACACCCAGGAACTCTTTGACAAGGGGCTCAAGGAAGGCACCATCATCGACCTGGGTCCCAACTACCGGGACAACTGGCAGGGCTGGCTGGTGCCTACGTTTGTCATCAAGGGTGACAAAAAACGGGGCATCAAGCCCATGGCACCCGGTCTCAAGTCGGTTTACGACCTTCCGAAATACTGGGAAGTCTTCAAGGATCCGGAAGAACCGGCGAAGGGCCGCTTCTACAACTCCATCCCGGGCTGGGGTGTTACCGCAATCAATTCCCAGAAGCTTAAGGCCTACGGCCTGGATAAATATTTCACGGATTTTATCCCGGGATCGGACGCCGCCCTTGCCGGTTCGATGACGGCAGCCGTCAAGCGGGGAAAGCCCTGGGTCGGTTACTACTGGGCGCCTTCATGGATTCTGGGAAAGCTCGACATGACGGCCCTCGAGGAACCCCCCTTCGACAAAGAGATCTGGAACACGACGAAGGCCTGTGCCTTTCAGCCCGTCCAGGTGCATATTTTCGTGAACGCGAAACTCCCCGGGAAAGCGCCCGAGGTGATCGAATTCTTGAAGAAATACGAAACCACGACGGACCTGAACAACGAGATTCTCGCCTACATGCAGGATACCAGGGGCATGCCTGAAGACGGCGCCCTGTGGTTCCTGAAAAATAAAAAAGAACTCTGGACCGGGTGGGTACCCGCGGATGTCGCCGGAAAGGTCGAGGCGGCCCTGAAATGAAGGGGTGCAGACCGGAAGCAGGCCGGTTTTACTCAAAGACGGATACCCCTATCACCCGGAGAGTCTCTTTCAGCCCGGAATCTCGTCCTGATTCTACTTTCGCGATCCTGTTTTTCTTCTCAATCACCACCGGATTTTTTCGTCTTCAAGGCGCGGTTTGTCAGTCGACGGAAGAATTTCGGAATGAGAAGGGGCGTTCTTTTCTTGTAATCCAGGTACGTTTCACCGAGACGCTTCTCCAGTTCCGGTTCCTCGATGAGCTTGAATTCCAGGATGCTGCAGCCCATAAACGCCGGCGTGAAAACAAACAGAAGGGACGGAGACCCTGTGAGAAAAGCGATCCCGAATAGGATGAGAAACACCCCCGACAGCATCGGGTTTCTGGCGTACCGGTAAGGGCCCGTGTCGACGAGTCCCGGCGGGGGGCTGACCGGGACGGGGGTTCCTTTCGCTTTCGCGAAATGGAGCACCGACCACAGCCAGAGAAGGGAGCCACCCCCGAGCAGGGGCAGGGAAACGACGTAATCCCAGGGATGGTGAAGGGGGAGGAAAAGACCGAAATACGCGTCGACTTTGAGGGCAAGCCATACCGGAAGTGCGACAAGGACGAGAAAAAACGCGGCGAAGACCGGCGTAAAAAACATCCGGGCATGCTGTTTCCCTGTTACAATCCGGTGAATAAGGTCAACGATAGTCTTCATGGTCTGGCCTGCCTGGTTTTACGCGGTGTCGAGAATATACCGACGTGGTTCGAAAGGCAAGCCCCGGGAGAGAGTCAGCGGCGGGGGGATATGCCATTCCCGTGGTCGCCGCCGAGCCATGCCAGGGCCGGTGAGCGTGCTTCCGGAAACGGCCCAAGGGATTGCTTTATTTGACACTTACGGGAAATTCGTCCAGGAACTCGAACACCGCCCGGTTAAATTCAACGGGGTTATCGGTGTGAACCGGATGGGCGGCCTCCGGTATTTCTCTGAACCGGCCCTGGGGGATGGCGGTGCTCATTTCCACGGCGGCCTTTTTGTCCATGACCCGGCTCTTTTCACCCCGGATGACAAGGGAAGGACACCGGATGTTACCGAGGCAGGGCCGCAAATCATAGGTATCGAAGTGGGGGAGGACTTCCCGGTCGAACTGAATACGGTACCTGCCGTCGTTCCCCAGTGTCAGGGAAGAGGAGGCGATCCGGTAGAGCGTGTGTTCGTTTGCGTACGGGCTGTTCTGACGGGCTTCGCTGACATATTCATCGATCGATTCGTAATGGGCCGGCAGTTTTTCATAGAGATTGAGGAGATACTTCCTGTTCCACTCGGGCGGGCGGGGCTCGATGTCGCAGTGAATAAGGCCGGACACCCTGTCGGGTCGCAGGGAGGCGTAGCGTGTGGCGTGCAGGGCCCCCATGGAGTGTCCCATGAGAATGACCCCGGTCAACCGGAGGCTTTCGACGAGCCTGTCCAGGTCGGCGACATAATCATCGCAGCGGTACGCCGGCGGCACGACCCCATCGCTCAAACCGTGGCCTCTCTGGTCCAGGGCGATAATTCTCAGGCGATCCGACGCCTCCCGCGAGAAGAAATCCCAGACATGAGCCGTGTCCCCGATACCGTGAAGGAGAACCATGGTACGGGCCTTGTCGCTTCCCCAGTCCAGATAATGAAGCCGCGGGTTGTTGGTGCCGATGAACCTGTCTTCAGGCTTTTTCCCCATAGTCAAGATATCCGGCAGCCGGTCAGTCATGAGTTGGAAAAATATCATCTCCTGAATACATTTATCAAGGGCCTTATTTTATCCTGTCCGAGTCACGGGAGCATTCCCTCTCGCGTTCAGCGGCGGCGTCCCGGTCTTGATGCGGCCGTGTCGCACCCCAGTGGGCCTTTCCGTTCCGGTAAAGCGTCGCCCAGAACTCATGGTCGCCGACTGTTTTTATCGTGACGATTGGGAAGATCGTTTTGAAATTGTAGGGTTCCGACATGCCGGCAGATCTTGGTGTATCCACGATTTTTGCGTTGACTTTTTTGACGGCATCATTAATACTGTCTCCAAGTTGCATTTAACATATTAATATTACGGGTAAATCACGTATTTGTATTTTTTTTGACGCCCAGTCCGATCCTTGTGGGAAAGTTGAAATAAACCTTCCGGAGGGGTTGGTTCGCCCTGGAAGGGGAGCGTGAGGCATGAACGAAAGATCCTCTCAACGGCCCATTTTAAAGACATTTCTTTCGGCCGTGTGCCCGTTGCTGGCCCTGTCTTTGGTCCTGGCGCTCGGCGCCGGTGAGGCGGGCGCCGATATCTATCAGTACAGGGACAAGGACGGCCACTGGGTCTTCACGGACGTTCCCCCGGCCGGTGTCGGGGAGGTCGAGGTCATCAGGGACGGACGATCTTCACGGTCGCCCGTCTTCCGGGACGTAGCAAAGGAACTGACGGAAAAATTCCCGCCGAGGAGCGCGGTGGAGGCGGCTTCGCTCGCCACCGTGACCATCCGGACGATTCTGGGGCTGGGATCGGGGTTTTTTGTCAGCGAGGACGGCTATATTCTGACGAACAGGCACGTGTTGAGGGGGGACGAAAGCCAGATCAGGAAAACGGAAGAATTTATCGCCCGGGTGGACGACAGGATAGAGGAAGACGAAGCGGCCATGGCCAACGCGGAAAATCAGTTGAAGCGGATGAAAAGCGACCTGGACGATTACAGGGCCTACATCGACGGCATCAAAAACCCGCGCGCCCGCGCGGAGGCCATGGAAAAGTACAAAAGCCAGGCCGCCGAATACAATTACTACGACGAGCAGTTCAGAAAGCGAAAGCGGGAATTCGAAGAGAAAAAATCGGAATACCGGCGCGAGAAGGGTGACTTTAGCAGGAAAGCCAGGATGGCCGAGTTCGAGGAACGGTTTACGGTCGTGCTGAAAGACAAAACGGAGATCGAGGCGAGCCTGGTCGCCGTCAGCGAAGATCACGACCTGGCGCTTCTCAAGACAGACGGCTGCAGGACACCTTACATTCAGCCGGGCGAACCGGGCGGGATCATCCAGGGGATGCGGGTTTTTGCCATCGGGAGCCCCCTGGGCGTGAGTGATTCCGTCTCTTCGGGCATCGTATCCGGCTACGACGATGCCTACATCCGGACGGACGCCAAGATATACCTTGGAAACAGCGGGGGTCCGCTCATTACCACCGATGGAAAAGTCATCGGGATCAACACCCTGAAACTGATCACCCAGAAATTCGAGGGAATGGGGTTTGCCATTCCCCTGGGCCTGGCCTTTCGGGAGTTCAGCACCTATCTGAAAACAAACCCCTGGCAGTAAGCTGAATATTCCTCAGGAATACCCGCCGCCGGAGTTAAGTCTGATCAACTCTTCTCGATAAATTCGAACGGATTTTCCTTTTTGAAAATCCATGCTGCAAGCTGCTTGAGGTCGCCGCCTGAAAGGCGTATTCTTAACCGGTGATTTCGCGGCGGAATCCTTCAGTGGGGCGGAACCGTTTCTCGGAGACGAAAGGGTTTTCAGGGGGCAGGGTAAAGAGATTTTGCAATACAATGGACTTTGTGATAGGAATTTACGCCTGTTTATCTGGTGAACACGGGAAGGAGGTCTGTTTCCCATGGTATTGTCCGACGGCAAGGAAGTGTGCAGGGTTTGCGGCAAGAGGGTATCCGTGGTTCTGTGCGACGGATGCGAGATTCCCCTTTGCGACAGGTGCCGGAAATTCGAACTCTGGGGGTACGGGTGCGGCCACGTGGACGGCAAAGCCTACTGCCATGTCTGCTATGATGACATTAACGTGAATATTTACGGGGGGAAAAGGCCTTAAGGCGATCATCATGAAATACGAGGGCATGATCATCCGGCCCCCGAGCGAGGCACACAGCCTCCTTCTCCAGGTGACGGTGGGCTGTTCACACAACCGCTGCATCTTCTGCCCCAGCTTCAAGGACAAGCGCTTCCGCATCAAGGAATACCCGGAAATCGAGGAGGACATTCTCGAGGCCTCGCGGTACGGGGTCATCGAGAGGGTCTTTCTCTGCGACGGGGACGCCCTCATCGTCCCCCAGCGCAAACTGGTGCCCGTTCTCGAGTCCATCGCCGGGAACATCCGCGGCGTGAAGCGGATCGCCACGTACGGCAACGCCAAGAGTGTCCTTCGCAAGACGCCGGAGGAGCTTCGGGAGTTGAGGGCCCTGGGGCTTTCGCTGGTTTATCTCGGCCTGGAGTCGGGAAATGAAGAGCTTCTCAGGTGGATGAACAAGGGCGTGGGGCCCGCCGATATGATCGAGGCGGCCCGGCGTGTCCGGGAAGCGGGCATGGATCTTTCCGTCACCGTTCTTCTGGGCATCGGGGGGAGGGAAAAAAGCGACGTCCACGGGTCGGACACGGCGAAAGTCCTCTCCGAGATGGACCCCCATTACGTCGGTGCCCTCACCGTCATGGTCGTTCCCGGGACGCCGCTCCACGACCTGTATCGGAAGGGACGTTTTCAGCTGCCGGACACCTTCGGGTTCCTCCGGGAACTCGGCGCCATGATCGGCCAGTCCCATTTCACCCGGTGCTATTTCACCGCAAACCACGCTTCCAATTATCTTCCCCTCCGCGTCAGGCTTCCGGAACAGAAAGAGGAGGCGGTCCGCCTGATCCGCCGGGTCGTGGAAGAGAGGAATCAGAGCGTGTTGAGGCCGGAATTTCTCCGGGCTCTTTGAGGAGGCGGAAAAACTGAAAAAGATCCGTTCATTCTGGAAGCACTGGCTCGAGTCGGAAGGGGAGGACCCGGAAGACCCCGAGGGGTCCGGCCGGAAGATCCTGGCGGCCGTCGAAAGAGGGCGTGAAAAGGGCGTCATCGACGGGAAGTCGGCGGAGATGATCGTCAACATCCTCGATCTGCGGGACACCGTGGCCCGGGAAGTCATGGTGCCCAGGACGGAAGTGATCGCCGTGAGCACCGAGGCCTCCATCGAGGACGTGGTTGCCGCCGTCATGAAACACGGCAACAGCCGGATGCCCGTGTACGAGGGAAGCGTCGACAACATCATAGGCATTCTGAACGTGAAGGACCTCTTCGGCCTCTGGCCCGTAAAGCCCGAAACCTGGGACGTCACGACCATCATGCGGGAGGCCTACTACATCCCGGAAACGAAAAACGTTCACCAGCTCCTGCACGAGCTCAAGGAAAAGAAAAGCCACATGGCCGTCGTTATCGACGAGTACGGGGGGACATCGGGCATCGTCACGCTGGAAGACCTGATCGAGGAAATCGTCGGTGAGATCCATGACGAGCACGATGAGGAGGAGGATCCCTTCACCGTCCTGCCCGACGGCGATGTCCTCGTGGACAGCCGGGTGGACATCGAGGACTTCGAAGAATATTTCCATGTCACGTCCCCGGAGGGGAAGTTCGAAACGCTGGGGGGGATGATTCTTCACATCACGAAGAAAATTCCCGTGCCCGGTGAGGTCGTCCCTTTCGGAACCCTGGAAATGGTCATCGAGTCAGCCAACGAGAGAAGCATCCAGAAAGTTCGGGTTCGGCGGGTCGAAGGGTCCACCGGTGCCGGCGATCTGAACTGGAAAGAACAGGCCTGAGCAGGCTCGAAGCGGGGTGACCATGGACCGAAAAGACCTCGGCCTGTCTCTTTTTTCCGGAACGCTGCTTTTCTTTTCCTTTCCCAAGTTCGGCTTCGGCTGGCTCGTCTGGTTCGCCCTCATCCCTCTTTTTTTCGCCCTCAGGAAAAAATCGGTGCGGGAAGGTTTCCTTCTCGGGGGCGTCGCCGGCGTCGCATGGAACCTCGGACTTCTCTACTGGGTGGCCGAGGCCGTCATACGCTATGGGAACCTGTCCCTGGCGGCGGGCTGGTCCGTTCTTCTCCTTCTCGTCATCTACATGAGTCTTTACGTGGCCGTTTTTTCCGCCGCCCTCTGCCATTTCACGGGGAGAGGCTTCCCGGAGATTGTCACCGCGCCCTTCCTCTGGACGATTCTGGAATACGGAAAATCGCACCTTCTCACCGGGTTCCCCTGGGGCAACCTGGGAACGGCTCTCCACGAACATCTCGTCGTCATCCAGATCGCCGACCTGGCGGGCGTGTACGGTCTTTCCTTCGTCATTGTTTTCGTCAGCACCGTCCTGTACGGCATCCTTCGGGTCAGCCGGAAAAACAGGCGCCGAATAGCAGGAGAGATGGTCCTCTGCTCTCTTGCCGTGTTCGTCATCGTTTTTTACGGTTTTTACCGCATCGAGGAAGTCCGTGAAAAAACGTCGGAGGCTCAAACCGCCGCCGTGTCGGTCATCCAGGGAAACATCGAGCAGGCCGTCAAGTGGAACCGGGACTACCAGCTTCGAACCCTGGACATTTACGAGAATCTCACCAAATCATGGACCGGGCCGGAAACGGAACTGGTGGTCTGGCCCGAAACGGCCATGCCGTTTTTTCTTCAGGATGGCGGTGAGAAGCTGACAAGGATCCTGCGCCTCGCCCGGAAGACGGGAGCGGATATCCTTTTGGGAAGCCCGAGTTACCAGGAGAAAGAAGAGGGGGTCCGATACGGGAACAGCGCCTTTCTCGTCTCATCGGAAGGTGACATTACGGGAAAGTACGACAAGGTCCACCTCGTGCCCTTCGGCGAATATGTTCCTCTCAAGGGCCTTTTTTCATTCATGGAGAAACTCGTCGCCGGCGTGGGCGATTTCGTTCCCGGTGAGGGTTGGGTTCCCGTCGAGGCGAGCGGGAAACCGCTCGGCGTCCTCATCTGCTACGAGGGGATATTCCCCGGGATCAGCCGGGCCTACAGTACGGCGGGAGCGCGCCTCCTCGTCAACATCACCAACGACGGGTGGTACGGAACGTCTTCCGCACCCTATCAGCACCTGGCCTCGGCCCTTTTCCGGGCCGTGGAAAACCGGGTTTTCCTTGTCCGGGCGGCCAACACGGGGATCAGCGCCATCATTTCCCCAACGGGAGAGGTTGTCGCGAAAACGGGTCTTTTCGAGCGGACGGGCCTGCGGGGAGACGTCCGGTTTGTCGACATGGGGAGCCCCTATTCCCGTTACGGGGACATTTTTGTCTATTTCTGTTTTCTTTTTTCTGGTATTATATTTATTTATTCACTGAGGAGGAAGCTTTTAGATGATTGAAAACTTTGCCGAGGGTATCCAGGAACTCCAGGAACGGATTCACCACCTCAGAGGTTTTCTTTGACATCGACGGCAAGGAAAAAGCCCTTCGGGAGCTCGATGCCAGGATTTCACGGGAAGATTTCTGGAACGACCAGGAGACGGCAAAGACCGTTCTCAAGGAAAAAAGGGATTTCGAACAGGTTGTCGAGAGCTGGAAAAGCACGGACAGACGCCTGGAGGACTTGAAGGTCCTTCATGAACTCGCCTGCGAGGAGGCCGACGAGGAAACCCTGGAGGAAGCTGAAAGGGAATTCGAGAACCTGAAGCGGGCCGTCCGGGGCGAAGAGCTCAAAAGCATGCTCGGGGGCGCCGACGACCAGAAAAACGCCATTCTCATGATCCACGCCGGGGCGGGTGGGACAGAGGCCCAGGACTGGGCGGACATGATCCTCCGCATGTATCTCCGTTGGGCCGAGAGGAAGGGCTTTACCGCGAACCTCATCGACCTGCAGCCCGGCGAGGAGGCGGGAATCAAGAGCGCCACGGTGACCATGGAGGGGGACTATGCCTTCGGTTACATCAAGGCGGAAGTGGGGATTCACCGGCTTGTCCGGATCTCCCCCTTCGATGCCGGGGCGAGGCGGCACACGTCCTTCGCCTCCGTTTTCGTCTATCCGGAGATCACCGACGAGATAACCGTGGAGATCAACGATAAGGATCTACGGATAGACACCTACCGCTCCACCGGGGCGGGTGGTCAGCACGTGAACAAGACCGACTCGGCCGTGAGGATCACCCATCTTCCCACGGGCATCGTCGTCCAGTGCCAGAACGAGCGCTCCCAGCACAAGAACCGGGCCGTGGCCATGAAAGTGCTTCGATCCCGCCTTTACGAGCTGAAGGTCGACGAGCAGAACGAAAAGATGACGGAGCTGAACAAGACGAAACAGGCCATCGCTTTCGGGAGCCAGATCCGGTCTTACGTCCTTCATCCCTACAGGCTGGTGAAGGATCACAGGACGAACATGGAAATAGGAAACGTCACCCGGGTCCTGGACGGGGACATCGACGACCTCATCGAGGGGTATCTTCTGCAACAGAGCTGAAGCGTAATGGCTCTGTTGGAGAGTTGCGTTTTCCAGGGGAAAACAACGCGGTCCCGTATAAATCATGAAAAGCTTAAAAAGGCGGGGGGGGAGAACGGTGACGGACAGAGAAAATCCTAATAGAATGTTTTTATTCGCTTTGTTTCTTTTCCTGTCCTTTTTTCTCATCTCCTGCAGTTCTTTCCACGACGGGGCCCGCCTTTCAACGGATACGGCCTTAACGGTGCCGGCCAACGGCGGACCGGAAAGCGGATCGGTGGAAGAAAAGGGCGCCTCTTCCGCGGAGAGGTGCCCGGACAGCGGGTCGGACTTTGGAAAAGCCGGGGAAATCCTTTCAGACAAGGAACTGGCCGCCACGGCCCTCGATGAACCCCTCGGCGGTGGGCCCGGAGAGGGCGAGAAGCTGGAGGAGCAGGAAGCGATCGATGCGGCACTGGAACTTATCAACCGGTCCCAGGAGGCTTGGGAGAAGGGCGAACTGGAAAACGCCGTGGCCCTTCTAGACCAGGCGTATGCCTCCATTCTGAATGTGGATGGAAACCCCGACATGGCCTGGCAGAAAGACGACCTGCGTTACATGATTTCGAAGCGGATTCTAGAAATCTACGCGTCCCGCAATGTCGTGACCACGGGATATCAAAGCGAGATCCCCCATGTGGTGAATGCCGATGTGGAAAAGGAAATCAAAAGGTTCCAGAAATCCGAGCGGGGGACATTTCAGCGGGCCTATGAGCGTTCTGGCCTCTACCGGCCTATGATTCTTGAAAAACTGAAAAAGGCGGGCCTGCCGAAAGAGCTTTCCTGGCTTCCCCTCGTGGAAAGCGGGTTCATGGTGCAGGCCCTTTCATCGGCCCGGGCCCTGGGCCTGTGGCAGATTATCCCCTCCACGGGCTACAAGTTCGGACTAAAGCGGGACTATTGGATCGACGAAAGAATGGACGTGGAGAAGTCCACTGATGCCGCCATTGCCTATCTCAAGGAACTCCACGGTATTTTCGGGGACTGGCTGACCGTCCTCGCCGCCTACAACTGTGGAGAGGGCAGGGTCCTTCGGGTGATATCGCGGCAACACACCAATTACCTCGACAATTTCTGGGATCTTTATCACCAGCTTCCCTTCGAGACGGCCCGGTATGTCCCGCGGTTTCTCGCCGCCCTCCAAATCATCGAGGCTCCGGACAGATACGGAATGGCGCTTCCAAATCCGAAAACAGGCATTGATTTTGAATCCGTTACCGTCCAGCGATCTCTCAGGTTGAAGGACATCGCCAGCGCCGGGGGGCTTCGCGAGGAGGATCTCCGCCTTTTGAACCCCCAGTTGAGATACGGGGTGACGCCGGACCGGGAATACGATCTGAAGATTCCGTCGGGATCGACGGAAAGGATCCTGGCTGTTCTCGATGGCATTCCCGCCGCGAAAAAACCCCAGGCGACGGCCCTGGTGCTTCACCGGGTGAAACGGGGCGAATACCTTTCGGGAATTGCCAGAAAATACGGCGCTTCCGTGGCATCCATCGTCAAGATGAACCATCTTTCGAGCCAGCACATGATCCGTGAGGGTAAGATTCTGAAAGTTCCCACCCGGGCCGATTTTTCAGGAGATGAAGGACCTGCCGGCGATGGGAAGGTGAGATTCGCTTCCGTCAAACCTGCTTATTACAGGGTGAAAAAGGGCGATTCCCTGTGGAACATCGCTCGAAGACACGGTGTTACAGTCTCGCAAATCAAGCGCCTGAACGGACTTTCCGGTGATGGACTCCAGATCGGCCAGGTGCTTCGTCTGGACGGGGGAAGGGGTGTCGCGGGTGCCGGCGGCGAAAGCGGGACGGTTTACACGGTGAAACCCGGTGACAGTCTTTTTCAGATCGCCCGGACCTATCGAATCACCGTGGATGATCTTCTCGAGATGAACGGGCTCAGCCCCGACGGCCGGATTTACCCGGGCCAGGAAATCAGGATCTGCCGCTGAATGGGCGACCCGGGAGGTCGCTCTCATTCCATTTCATAGCCCCTCAAACGCCTGAAGAGTTCATTTTCTTTTTTTCTCATCGCCTCTTCGTCGCTTCCCGGACGTTCATGATCGTATCCCGCCAGGTGAAGAAGACCATGTATCACGAGAAAAAGAAGGGCGTCTTCAAGGGGGATTCCCGTTTCACCGGCGTCCCGGGCCGCCGTGTCGACGGAAATGACAATATCCCCAAGGGGAAGAGGGTGACCGGGGTCGCCCCTGTCTTCTCCTGCAGGAAAGGAAAGGACGTTGGTCGGTCGGTCCCGCTCGAGATACAGGCGATTGAGGGTTCGAATCTCCTCGTCACCCACGAGGACGAGAGAGAGTTCCCGCTTTTCCAGGGCCAGGGTGTGAAGAACGTCAGTGAGGTCCCGACGGAGTGCCGCTAAAGAAACCGGCGCTTTTCCCCAGCGGTTGTCGATATGGATGGCCATTCCTTTCCTTTTTCCCGTTTGGTGTTTTCGACGGCGGTGTCGCCGGGTAATCGATCCGGTGATGAAAGATGCCGAGGAGAATCCTGGTGAAGCTGTCCTCGATGATGCGCAGTTCCCGGAATGTCAGGTTGGAGTCGTCCAGCTGACCCTCGTTGAGGATTTCCTGGATTCTGTTCTCCACCAGGTTCCGGATTCTCGATGACGTGGGGTTGATGAGCGCCCGGGAAGACGCCTCGATGATGTCCCCGAGGAGGACAAGGGCCGCCTCCTTCGTCTGGGGTTTCGGTCCGGGATAGCGAAAGTCGCTTTCTGGAATGGAGCGGATGGATGGGTCTCGATCCTTTTGCGCCTTGTCGTAAAAGTAGGTGACGAGACGGGTTCCGTGATGCTGCCGGATGATGTCGGTGATGGGACGGCCGAGACGGAGATCCCGCGCCATTTCGCACCCTTCCTTCACGTGGGATATGATGACGAGGCTGCTCATCTTGGGGGACAGTTTCTGGTGGCGGTCTTCCCACTTCCTCTGGTTTTCCACGAAATAGAGCGGTTTTTTCATTTTGCCGATGTCATGGTAGTAGGCACTGACCTTGGCCAGGAGCGCGTTGGCGCCGATGGCCTCGGCCGCCGCTTCCGCCATGGACCCCACGATGATGCTGTGGTGATAGGTGCCCGGCGTGAGAAAAATCATCCGCTGGAATATGGGTCGATTCAGGTTGCCCAGTTCGAGGAGCTTGATGTCCGTGGTGTAGCGGAAAATGAATTCGAAAAGGGGAACGAGGCTTCCGGCAAAGATTCCTGAAAGAATCCCGGACAGAAACCCACCGGCCAGTGCCGGTACCGTCACCACGGTCAAAAGCGTGTTGCCGTAAAGGGAAAAACAGAGGATCACCGCCATGTTGACCAGGCCGACCACCGCTCCGGCGCGGTAAAAGACTGATCTTTCATGGCATTCCGCCATCCGGAAGGCGGCGACGATTCCCGCCGTAACGACGTAAAAGAACATTCGAAAGGGTGACTCGAAGAGAAAAGTCGTCAGGAAGGCGAAGAAAAGCGTGAAGAGGAGCCCGGCGTTTTTCCTGAGAAGAATGACCACGATCATGGTTCCCGTGGTGAACGGAATGGCGAAGAAGGCGGCCTCCAGCGGTACCTTGGGAAAAGCGGCGGTAAGGGACCGCGCCACAAACTGGCCGCCTTCGACGAGAAAAACCATGAGAATGGAGAGAACGGCCAGGAAAAGGAGGTCCAGGTTGTTCTTGGCCGAGGACAGCCGATCGGTTCTCAAAAGGAGGTAGAGAAGGAAGGTAAAAAGAAGAATCATGAAAAAAGTCCCGGCGGACTTGAAAACATGGGAAACAAGATTGTCCCTCTCAGCACTGCCGAGGGCCCGCAGCTTTTCCAGGTGACCGGCGGTGACCTTCTCTCCCTCCCGAACGATCATTTCTCCCGCCTGGACCTTGAAAAAAACGGGCTTCACCGACTCCGCCGCCAGCTGTTTCCGTTTTTCCGTGGCGTTTCGGGCGAAAGTCAGGCTCGGCCTGAGAAGCTTCCCTCCTATGGAGATGTAAACCTCCCGGAGATCCTCGGGCAGTCCCCTGTACTGCTCCACGTATTCTCTAAGATGTTTTCTTGCGGCTTCGAGAGTGAGGACGTTTTTCAGGTTTTCCCAGGATTCCTCCTTTTCCGTCTTGATGTCCCGAACGAGAATGCTCCGGCCCGTCGGCAGGCTCTCCGGGCTGATCGGCCCCATTCGGTAGGGAGCGTGAATGACGCGTACAAAATCGTTCAGCCTGTCTATGGAAAAGCCGTAACGATGGAGAGCCTGGAACTCGTTGTCCCCGAGGGTGACGCCTGAAAGCGCCTCAAAGGCCTGTTTCATCTCCGCCGGCTCTCTTTTTTCCTCGACGGACGGGGTTCCTTTCTCCCCAGGTCCTTCCGCGGGATGCCGTGACATTTCAAGAAATGCGCCGGCGACGGCCATTCCGATCACGGTGGGAACCTGCCGATCATAATCGTACACCGGCGGGACCGTTTCGACGGCCTCGAGACGTCTTTGTTCCGTGGAGGCCCGGTCCTCCATGAGGAAATCCCTGTCCGCCTTGACGTCCTTCGGGGCTATGGTTCCGGATTTTAAAAGGGGAAAGGCCCCGGGGAGGAAGGGGTTGAGTATGTAAGCCAGGGCTATGCTGAGAGAAAAGAGAATGAACACCCTGAACCCGGCGGACGTGAGAAACCGGGATCCGGGAAAAGGGCGGGCCCTGTTTCGTTTTTTATTGCCTTTCGGCGTCTTCTTATTCCCGAACATGACCCGTTTCTTCCTGTACCGTCTCGGTTTTCCTGTTTTTTTGCCTGTCCAGGTGGTTGTAAGCGCGAATGATTTCCTGGACCAGGGGGTGGCGGACCACGTCGATCTCGCTGAAGTGAATGAAGGCGATACCCTCCGTCTTCGACAGGAGCTTCTCCGCTTCGATGAGTCCCGACACCTTGTCCGGCGGAAGGTCCGTCTGGGTCACATCCCCGGTGATGACCGCCCGGGAGCCGAAGCCCAGGCGGGTGAGAAACATCTTCATCTGCTCGGACGTGGTGTTCTGGGCCTCGTCGAGGATGACGAAGGCGTCGTTCAGCGTCCGCCCCCGCATGAAGGCCAGGGGGGCCACCTCGATGATCCCCTTGTTCAGAAAGGCCGACGCCCGGTCGAAGGGGATCATGTCGTAAAGGGCGTCATAAACGGGCCTGAGGTAGGGGTTGACTTTTTCCGCCAGGTCTCCCGGCAGGAAACCAAGTTTTTCCCCCGCTTCCACGGCGGGACGGGTGAGGACGATCCGGTTCACCTTCTTTTCCATGAGCGACGCGATGGCCGCCGCCATGGCCAGGTAAGTCTTCCCGGTTCCCGCCGGCCCGATGCCGAAGACAATGTCGTAACCCCGGATGGCGTCGACGTAGAGCTTCTGGGCCATGCTCTTGGGGGTGATCATTTTTTTCGTGGACGGGATGTAGACGGCGTCCAGGAAAATGGTTTCCAGGCTCGCCGAGCGGTCCTCCTTGAGGATCCGGCAGGCGTAGTCGATGTCTGGAGGATAAAGGGGGTAGCCTTTTTTCACGAGACCGCAAAGCTGGTTCATGAGGTTTTCCGCGAGGGAGACGTTTTCCCGTTCCCCCTTCAGGGTGATACGGGATCCCCGGGCGTGTATCCGGGTGCCCGTCCGTCTCTCCATGAGCCGGATGTGGCTGTCGTGTTCTCCCAGAAGGAATTTCAGGATGGAGACGTCGGGAAGATGGATTTCCCGCAGAACGAAATCTTCGGGTTCTTCTTTCAAAAAGCCCAATTCCCCATTTTTTCGCATGATACCATCATCATCGGGAGGGCGCAATCCCTTTCGTTTCCTTTCCCTCAGTCTTTCTGCAGAAAAAGGTGCCCGTAGATTTTAGCGTTTCCCAACATGTTGTCGATGATGCAGCTCTCGTTGGCCTGGTGAAAGGTCTGGTTGGTTTTCGACCAGACCACCGCCGGGAACCCCGCCCTCCTGAAAAAGGCCGCCACGGTTCCCCCCCCGATGCCCGTGGGGACGCCGTCAACACCGTAAACCTTCTTCAAGGCCCGTTGGAGGGCCACAACCACGGGGGCGTCGGGGGCTGTCGGCTCAGGGGCCTGGTGCTCCTGGACGGGGGAGAGTTCCACGGTGACCCCGAAGTCGTGCTCGATCTCGTCGGCCATGGCGCGGATCGTCTTTTTGATCTCTTCCACGGTGTAGTCCGGAAGGATGCGGCAGTCAAGATAAAAGACGTCGTCGCCGGGAACCGTGTTGATGTTGGGAATGTTCTCCTCTTTTCGCGTGGCCTCGAAGGTGCTCACGGGAGGCAGGAAAACAGGATTGGAATGGCCGTAGACGCGGTAGAGCTCCCGTAGTTTTACGACCAGGTGGGACGCGGCAGTGAACGCGTTGACGCCCTCGGCAGGCGTGCTGGCGTGGCACTGGCGGCCCACGGTCCTGATCCTGAGCCATAGAAGGCTTTTCTCGGCGACCTCGATGAGGGTTCCCTCCCGGTTGCCGAAATCGGGGACAACGATCCAGTCCGTTTTCCCGAAGAGCGTCCCCATGGTCTCGAGAAGATAAGGAAGCCCGTAGGAACTGGCCGTCTCTTCATCGGACACGAAGGCGAGGCCCATGGAAGCATCCGGTTCGATTCCCTCGTCCATGACGGCCCGGGCGGCGAAAAGGGAGGCGACAAGATCCTGCTGGTTGTCTTCCGTTCCCCGCCCGCGGATTTTACCGTCTTTCACGACGGCCTCGTAGGGGTCGCCTTCCCAGAGGCTTCGTTCCCCCGGCGGTACGATGTCCATGTGGGTCAGAACCCAAACGGTCTTTTTTCCCCTTTTACCGGGAACCCGCACCACCAGGTTCGGGCGCAGGCCCGACGAGACCCTGGGGTCGGGAGCATCGCAGTGAAGGACCTCACGGAAGCCGGCGCTCCGGAGGTAGGATTCAAGGAATCTCGCCTTTTCGAATTCCCCGTCCCCGCCGTTTTCCGGTCCCAGGGCCGGGATGGCCGTCAGGGCCTTCTGGAGTTCGATCATATCCTCCCGGTAAGCGTCGATCCGCCGGGAGACCCTGTCGAATAGGGCGTCGTCGATCATGTGATTTCCTTCCTGTTTTCCGCCGTCAGTAGGTAGCGGGTATTTCATGGACGGTGCCGAAGGCGTCAAGGGGCCTGTCAAAGGTTTCTCTTTTCCCTAAGACCAGGATGGGCCTTTTTATTTCCCCGAGGTATTTCCGGGATACTTGTTCCAGGTCCTCCGGCGTGACCCGGCCGATCCGCTCCCCGTAGCGTGACAGAAAATCTTCCGGAAGATCGTTGAAATCATTGATCATCCATTGCCTGGCGATCCCCGCTGCGGAGGCCATGGAAAATACGAACTGGTTGACCAGGGCGTTTTTGGCCCAGGCGATCTCCTCCCCGCTCAGGGATCGGAAGCCCGGGGACTCGAGAATCCCGGTGATTTCGTCGGTCACCCGGGCGGTGGCGCCGCCGTTCGTCATGGCATAGGCGGCGAAGATTCCATATCCTCCCCGGGGGACGTAAAAGCTTCCCGCGCTGTAGGCGAGACCCAGCGTGTTTCGGACGCGGCTGAAGATCCGGGAGCGAAATCCCCCGCTTCCGAGAATGAAATCAAGAACCTCGAAGGCGTAGTAGTCGTCCTCCCTTTTCCCCGCTACGATCTGGCCGGTGACGATCACCGACTGGGGAAGGTCTTTTTCGAGGAGATAGACCCCTCCGCCCGTGTGACGGGCGGGATCGGGGAGGGAGGAACGGGTGCCAGCACGGTTCCAGCGCCGGAAATGTTTTTCAACCAGTTCAACCGCTTCCCGCCGGGTCACGTCTCCCGTCACGGCCACCCGGACGTTCCCCGGGAAATAGTGGGACTCGTAAAATCGAAGGACGTCGGGCCGGTCGAGGTGTTCGACGGTCTGCCTCGTTTCCAGCCGCCCCCTGGGGTCGCTGCCGTAAAGAACACTGAAAAATTCACGAAAGGCCATGCCCGAGGGGTTGTCCGGAATACGCCTGAGGGCCTCGATCTTGAGATTTCTGGCCAGTTGGACCCTGTCCTTCTCGAAGGCCGGCTCGACAAGCATCCGTGAGAGAAGATCGACACCTCGATCCAGGTCTTCCCTGAGGAAAGAGGCGTCGATCCAGGTCATCTCCTTTTCCACGCTCACCGTGACTTCGGCGGCCATGAAATCGAGTTCGTCGTCCACCCGCCTGCTTCCTGTCGTCTTCGTTCCCCCCGTGCGCAGCAGCGTGCCCGTCAGTTCAGCGAGTCCTTCCTTTCCCGGGGGATCGAGGGCGGAGCCCGCGCCGACGAGAAGGGACACGGAAGCCAGGGGAAGTTCCCGGTCCTCGAGATAATACAGGGTCATCCCGTTGGCCAGGCTGATTTTCTCCACCGGGGGCATGTCGGCTTCGAGAGGGGGGGCGGGAATGTTTTCGGGGTCGGGGAGCCGCGCCGGTCCACAGGAAAGGAGAAAGAACGCGAGAAAAAAAAGAACCGGAAGCGCCTTTTTCATGATTCACCCGTCCCAGCGAGAATGGCCACGGTCCGGTTTTCATCGACGAAGAAGGTCCGGGCGATTCTTTTCAGGTCTTCCGCGGTGACATTTTCTGCCTGTTCAAGGGCTTCCGACAGGAAGCGGAAGTCTCCCGTGAGAATCTCGAAATAGGAAATAAGCCCCGCCATACCGGCATTGGAGCGCATTTCCCGGAGGAGGCCGGCCCGGTAGATGTTCCGGGCTTTTTCGATTTCCCGCTCCGGCACCGCTTCCTCTTTCAGGCGGTCCAGTTCCGACAGGAGCGCTTTTTCAAGCTCCTCGAGGGTGTGGGGAGATCGGGGGGTGGCGAAAACGGTAAAGAGGTTGTCGTACCGGACCCCGGGAAAACCGCTGGACGACTGGACGGATGAAGCCACGGTGGCCTCCTCGACAAGAACGCGATGCAGTCGGGCCGTTCTTCCACCCGTTAGAACGATGTCGAGGAGGTCGAAAGCGACGTCATCGGGAGAGGGGAGGGTGGGCTTGTGATATCCGAGAATGATCTTCGGGTTCGCCGGCGCCCTGTATTCGACCCGTCGTTCTCCACGCTGGATCGGCTCCCCGGGGATGTCGCGGGGAGGGATCTCCCGGGCCGGGAGGCGTCCGAAATACCGTTCCACGATCTCGAGAACCTGTCCGGGGTCCACGGCGCCCACGACGGCGATGACGGCGTTGTTGGGGACGTGGTATGTTTCATAGAACCTCTCGACGTAGTCGATGTCCAAAAAAGGGATACTGGAAGGCCACCCGATGATGGGCCGCCGGTAGGGGTGTACCATGAAGGCCGTTCCTAAAAAGAGTTCCACGAGCCTGCGGTTGGGAACGGATTCGACGGTCTGGCGCCGTTCTTCCTCGATGACCATCCTCTCTCTTTCAAATTCCCTGAAAACGGCGTCGGCCATACGGTCCGACTCGATCCGGGCCCACAGCTCGAGCCGGTTGGCGGGCAGGCTCACGTGGTAGGTCGTCAGGTCGTAACCGGTGGAAGCGTTCAGGTTCACGGCACCGCTTTCCGTGTAAAGACGATCGATCTCGCTCGGCTTCGTCCATCGGGCGGCCTCTTCCCCCAGGGCGGCGATCTCAGCCGCCAGGGACTCGATTTTCTTCTCATCTCCCGGGACACCCTTTTTCTTTTCCCTGTCCAACTCACGGACCAGGTTCCTGATCCGGGCCCGGAGAGGCTTCTCCCGCTCGTAGTTCACCGTGCCGATCGTTTCCGTTCCCTTAAACAGGAGATGCTCCAGGAAGTGGGCCGTCCCGGTGCTTTTCCCCCGTTCATCCACGGCACCCACCTTGTAGCGGATGTAGCAGGACACGGTGGGGCTCAGGTGTCTTTCGGCGATGAGAAGCCTGAGGCCGTTGGACAGGGTGTGCCTCCGGACGGCTTTTCCCAGGTCGACGGTGTCGCTTTCGGCGAAGGCCTCCGGCAGGAACGGTGTCGCGGTGAGGAAAAAAAGGACGAAAAGAAGGAGTATCTTATTCTTCATGAAATGCCCTTCGGGAGCGGAACCGCCCGTCTTCACGGCAAGCCCTCTCCCTGCCCCGGTTTTTCGCCTCTCAGCCGCCGGAGAATGCGGATGAGGGGATAAAGAAAGCCCACGGCGCTGATCATGATGATGAGGCTGGAGGAAAAAAAGAGCATGATGAAAACGAGGGGGTTGTCCGAACCGTAGGAGCCGATGAGAATGGAGATGCCCTCGACGAAAAAGAAAAGGGTCAGGGCGGCAATCGCCAGATGTGTTCCCCACCACAGCCAGGGAGACGGTTTTTCGCTGTTCATCGTCTCTTCATAGCACAATTCAAGGCGACTTTCTATCCTCGATTCCCCCACGGGCCGGTCGGTGAAACGAGGCCGGTCCCCGGGCGTGCCCGGTTCGGCGGCCGTCTTCACCGGTGTCGTTGAATTAGCGAAAAAAAGTTAATTTTCTCAAAAAGATTGGTCCCCTTTCCGGGAAAAGATGCCTTGAAAATGTCCATGGGCTGTGGTACATCCCAAGGCCTGACAGGGGCTGATATTTTCGATGACCATGGAGATAGACGGGAAGAGAATCCCCAGACACATCGCCGTTATCATGGACGGCAACGGCCGGTGGGCGAAGCAGCGCTCGCTTAAGAGAATCGAGGGTCACCGGAAAGGGGCCCAGTCGGTCCGGGAAATTGTCCGTGCCTGCCGGGAGATCGGCGTCCGGTACCTGACGCTCTTCGCCTTTTCCGTTGAAAACTGGCAGCGCCCCCGGGAGGAAGTGACGGCCCTCATGGTGCTCCTCCGGGAGTATCTCCTGTCCGAGTTGGAAGAGATGCTGGAAAACGGGATTTCCCTCAGGAGCATCGGGAACGTGGAAGCGCTTCCCCCGCTCATCCGGGAGACCCTGGCGGAAATAGAGGACAAAACGAAGGGAAACGACAGGATGACACTGACCCTCGCCCTGAGTTACGGCGGAAGGGACGAGATCGTCACGGCGGCGAGAGAAATCGCGCGCCGGTCCCGGGCCGGGACGCTGAAGGAAGAGGAGATCACGAAGGAGACCTTTTCCCGTTTTCTTTTCACCGCCGCCATGCCTGACCCCGATATCCTGATCCGCACGAGCGGCGAATACCGGATCAGCAATTTCCTCCTGTGGCAGATGGCCTACACGGAGCTTTACTTTACCGACGTCCTCTGGCCGGATTTCAGCCGTGAGCACCTGCTGCGGGCCATCGCCGACTACCAGAACCGGGAAAGGCGTTTCGGGAGGACAAGCGACCAGCTTTCAAGGTAACCTATGAACCCCCACGCGAAAAGATGGATTACCGGGATCATTGCCGCTCCCGTTGTCTTTGCCGTCGTTTTCTTCGGAAACGTTCTCATCTTCACAGGACTCATCACCCTTCTGCTCCTCGGCGGTTTTCTCGAATACCACCGCATGGTTTTCGGCGACGGCCGTCATTTCGAAAGGGCGGAGGGCCTGGCGGCCGCCCTGTTTCTGCCCCTGTCGTCCTTTCTGGGGGGGGTGACCCTCCTCACGGCATCGTCAGTCTTCCTCTTCACGGCTCTCTTCCTGCTCTATCTTTTCCGGGCCGGCGACGTTCTCCCGGACATGGCCGACCTCATGAAAGTCACTTTCGGTGTCGTCTATCTGCCCTTTCTGTTTTCCCACGCCGTGTTGATACGGGGCCTGGACGGCGGAACGGCCTGGATCTTCTTCATTGTCGTTCTCGCCTTTTCGGGCGATATTTCCGCTTTTTACGTGGGTCGGACTTGGGGAAGGCACAAACTCATGCCCAACGTAAGCGGCGGGAAAACCGTGGAGGGAACCCTGGGGCTCGTGGCGGGAAGCATCCTCGGGTGTCTCGTCTTCCGATACGTCTTCCTTCCCGGTGTTTCCGTCTTGGACACGGTCCTCCTGGCTTTTTTAGGGAGCATTCTCTGCCAGCTGGGAGATCTTTTCGAGTCGGCCATCAAAAGGGGCGCCGACATGAAGGACTCGGGCGGCTTCTTCCCCGGGCACGGCGGTGTCCTGGACCGGCTGGATTCCCTCATACTCATGGTTCCTTTCGTTTATTACTACATCATCCTGGTGATTCGATGAAGGGCGTTGTCATACTGGGGTCCACGGGGTCCATTGGAACGAGCGCCCTCGACGTGATCGAAAGGCACCGGAACCGGTTCCGGGTCGTCGCCCTCGCGGCGGGACGGAACATCGGCCTCCTCAGGGAGCAGATCCTGGCCTTCAGACCTGCCGTGGCGGCGGTCATGGACAAGGAGCATGCCGATAAACTGAAAGAATCCCTGGGAGCGCAAGCCCGCGGGATTTCCATCCTGTGGGGAGGGCCGGGGTATGCCGAAGCGGCCTCCCTGTCCGAGGGGGACATGGTCCTCTCGGCCATGGTGGGCGCCGCCGGCCTCGTTCCCACCATGGCGGCCATCGAGGCGGGAAAGGACATCGCCCTGGCCAACAAGGAAACCCTCGTCACGGCGGGCCGGCTCGTCATGGACCGGGCCCAGTCCCGGGGGGTCCGCCTCGTACCCGTGGACAGCGAGCACAGCGCCATCTTCCAGTGCCTGGAAGGGCAGGATAAAAAACGGCTGAAAAGGATTCTTCTCACCGCTTCGGGGGGACCCTTTTTCCGTTTTCCCAAAGAGGACTTCGGGAAAATCACCCCCGCCGACGCGCTGCGCCATCCCAACTGGATCATGGGGAAAAAGATCACCATCGACTCGGCCACCATGATGAACAAGGGGCTCGAGGTCATCGAGGCCCGTTGGCTCTTCGATATCGGCGCCGACCGGATCGACGTGATTGTCCATCCCCAGAGCATCATCCATTCCATGGTGGAGTTCCGGGACGGTTCGGTTCTGGCCCAGATGGGACTGCCGGACATGCGTGTCCCCATTTCCTACGCCCTGGGATATCCCGAGAGGCTGGAGGATGGACGGTTCGCCCCGGACTTCCTGAAAACGGGCCCCCTCGCGTTTTACCCGCCGGATCTTGAAAAATTCCCCTGCCTGGGGCTGGCCTTCCGGGCCGTCAGCGAGGGCGGCACGATGCCGGCGGTTCTGAACGGGGCGAACGAAATCGCTGTGGAGGCGTTTCTTTCCGGAAAAATCGCCTTTCCGGACATTCCCCGGCTCATCGAGAAAACCATGAACAGCCATGCCGCCTTCGAGCCCCGCGGCATCGGGGACGTGCTCGAAGCGGACCGGTGGAGCCGGGAAAAAACGCTGGAATACATCGAAAAGGAAACATAACGGGTTCCCATGGGCATCGACATCATTTCCGTCATCATTCTGCTGGGTATTCTCATTTTTGTCCACGAACTGGGGCATTTTCTGGCCGCCAAGATGTGCGGCGTCGGGGTCCTCAAGTTCTCCCTCGGTTTCGGGCCGCGGCTCGTGGGCCGGCAGATCGGCGAGACCGAATACCGGGTCTCCGCCATTCCCCTGGGCGGCTACGTGAAGCTTTTCGGGGAGTCCGGCGAAGAAGAGATTTCCGCTGAAGACGAAAAACGCTCCTTTCAGAAGCAGCCGGTGACAAGACGGATCGCCATTGTCGCCGCCGGGCCCCTGTTCAATTTTCTCTTTGCCATCCTCGTTCTGACCGTTATTTTCATGGCCGGTGTACCGGAGATAACCTCCCGGGTAGGCGGCGTGCCGGAGGGAACGCCCGCCTTTCAGGCGGGAATCCGTGAAGGTGACCGCATCGTTTCCATGAACGGCCGGCCCGTCTCCCTCTGGTCCGATATCGTCGCGTCGGTCCAGGGAAGCGGCGGAAAGGAAATCGAGATCGTCATCGAAAGAGACGGTGAAACCCTTCAGTGGACACTGCAACCGGAGATCATGAAAAGCCGGAACATTTTCGGCGAGGAGATCGATTCCTACAAAATCGGGATCATGGCGTCCTCCGAAACGGTGGACCGCCGGGAAAACCCGGGACGGGCCTTTCTGTCGTCCCTGGTTTATACCTGGAACATGACGAAACTGACTGTGCTGAGCATCGTAAAGATGATCGAAGGGGTCCTGTCGCCGAAGACGCTCGGGGGGCCCATTCTCATCGCCCAGATGGCGGGGACCCAGGTTCGGGAAGGCATTCTCCCTTTTCTCTTTTTCATGGCCATCCTGAGCATCAACCTGGGTGTTCTGAATCTTCTGCCCATCCCCGTCCTGGACGGCGGTCATCTTTTCTTTTACGGGATCGAACTGGTGACGGGCAGGGAAGTCAACATCCGCTGGCGTGAACGGGCCCAGCAGATCGGTTTCTTCATACTCATTCTTCTCATGATTTTCGTCTTTTACAATGACATCGTAAGGATAATAACTCCCTCGGAATGATCACATTAGCGATTGACTCGGCAACCAGATCGGCCGCCGTGGCCCTCCTCGACGGCGGGGTTCCCCTCCTCGAAATCCTCATCAACCTGGACCGGCATCACGGGGAAACCCTTCTGCCCGCCGTGGATACCCTCTATCAGACAGCGGGCCGTTCACCCGCTGAAACGGGCCTCATCGCCCTCACCACGGGCCCCGGGTCCTTTACGGGCCTTCGGATAGGAGCCAGCGTGGTCAAGGGCCTCGCCATGGCCTGGGGCGTTCCCGTGGCGGGTGTTTCCACCCTTGAGGCCCTGGCGTTGAACGGCGGGCCCGGGGAGCGGCTCGTGTGTCCCATGCTTGACGCACGGAAAGAGGAGGTCTATGCGGCCCTCTTCCGGCTGGAGGACGGCGGGGAGGTTATCGAGATCGAGCCGGGGCGGGTCACGCCCCTGGAGGCTTTTCTCGGGAAGCTGAAAGGAGAGATCCTTTTCATCGGGGACGGGGCCGTCCGCTATGAATCCCGGATACGGTCCTTCCTGGGTGGAAAAGCCGTTTTTCCGGCCCCGTCGGGACACCTCGTCCGGGCGTCGTCGGTGGGCCTTCTCGGATTGAAAAAATTTCATGGGAATGATATCTTAAATATTCTGACATTTGTGCCTCATTATCTTCGCCTGTCCGAGGCGGAAAAAAGAAAGGCCGTGGAGTCGGCGGAGGGAGCTTCCCGTGAACCATAAAAACAGCCCGATCGCCCTTGAGGGGCTTCCTATCATCCTCCCCCTGGCGGCCCTGCTTCTTCTTTTTCTTCTCCTCGATTTTTACCGGACATCGATGGTTTTTTTCCTCCTTTTCCTTTTCACTGTCTGGTTTTTCAGGAACCCCGACCGGACGGCGCCGGGGGATGAAAAGTCCATCCTTTCGCCGGCGGACGGAAAAGTGCTGAAAGTGGAAGAACTCGTCGAGGACGAGATACTCCATAGAAAAGTCAAAAAAGTCAGCATATTCATGAATATTTTCAACGTCCACGTGAACCGGGTCCCCACGTCGGGGACGGTCCGGAAGATACGGTACACCCCGGGGAAATTTCTCTCGGCGAACCTGGACAAGGCGTCCAGTCTCAACGAGAGAAGCGCCCTTCTCGTCGAGGGGCATGACGGAACGGAGATCATGACCACCCAGATCGCCGGGCTCATCGCCCGCAGGATCGTCTGCTGGGTGAAGGAGGGCATGGCCGTGGAGAGGGGTGAGCGGTTCGGCCTCATCCGTTTCGGCTCACGCCTCGAGGTTTTCATGCCGCCCGATACGCGGGTCGCCGTCGACAAAGGCGACCGTGTCCGGGCGGGAGAAACGGTGATCGGGTATCTGCCATGAACGACAAGCAAAGGCTCAGGCGGGAAAGAATGAAAAAGGGGATCTACATCCTCCCCAACCTTTTTACCACGGCCAGCCTTTTCTGCGGCTTTTACGCCATTATCGCCGCCACCCGGGGGGCGTTCGGCCATGCGGCGGTATCCATACTGATCTCCTGGATCCTCGACGGCCTCGACGGGCGGATTGCCCGGATGACCAACACGACGAGCAAGTTCGGGAGCGAGTACGATTCCCTGGTGGACCTCGTCGCCTTCGGCGTCGCGCCGGCCATGCTGGCCTACCTGTGGACCCTGTCTCCCTACGGCCGTTACGGCTGGATGGCCGCCTTTCTTTTCGTGGCCTGCGGGGCCCTTCGGCTGGCCCGGTTCAATATTCAGATCGGGATCATCGAAAGCCGCGTCTTCAACGGCCTGCCCATCCCCGCCGCCGCCATCGTCGTCGCCACATCGGTCCTCTTTCACGGGTATTTCATCGGCGTGACGACGCTCGATTCGGCTTTATTCATTCCCGTCATGATCATCCTGTCCCTGCTCATGGTCAGCAACGTCAAGTATTACAGCTTCAAAGACCTGAACGTCTTCTCGAAGAAGCCCTTCATGACGCTTGTCGGGATTATCCTCGGCTTCACCGTCATTATTCTCGAGCCGCGAATCACCCTTTTCGCCCTCGCGGTGGCATACAGCGTTTCCGGACCGGGATGGCTGGTCCTGAAATTGTTCAGAAAACTGGTGAAAAAAAAAGAATTGAGCAAGGTTGACGAACTCGTAAAAAGTAACTAAAACGACGACTTCGTAAATTCTCTAAAGAAAAACGCAAACCACCATGATAGTTACGGCGGGCCGGAGGGGAGGCAGAATATTCCGACTGTCCTATTTCTCCAGGATGGTAAAACTGTGAGAATAATCAGGGGAGAGGCGAAAGGGCGAAAAATCCAGGTTCCCCGGGAAAAAAAACTGAGACTCACCTCGGACCGGGTCAAGGAATCCCTCTTCAATCTTCTTCCCGATATGGAGGGGATTTTTTTCCTTGAACTTTTCGCCGGAACGGGAAATGTTTCCCTGGAAGCCCTGAGCCGGGGAGCAAAACGGGCCGTTCTCGTGGAAAAAGAGCCGGCTTGGGTCACCCTTATCGGGAAAAACCTGGAGGCGCTGGGATTTGGGGAACGGTCCGAGGTCATCACGGGACCGGTTGAACGGGTGCTTCCGTTTCTTCAAGAAAGAGGGGACCGGTTTGACATCGTGTTCGCCGACCCGCCTTATGAGAAAGGACACATTGCCGGGACTCTCGAGGCTCTCGGAGGGGGGGAGGTTCTCAAGGATACAGGGCTCGTCGTCGTCGAGCACGCCATCCGGGAAGAAACAGGAAAGCGCTACGAATCCCTCGCTCTCCGGGACAGGCGCCGCTACGGGGACACGGTGCTCTCTTTTTTCGCCCTCGACAGGGGGTGACGGCCTTGTCAAGAGCCTGCAGAATGCGATGCCTTTGATTTCAGGTCACGGACACGGGTGCAGGTTCCAGGCTCCCGGATCTTTGCCGGACCGACGGAAGGAATGTTTTGCCGCGTAAGTGAGCACAAAATATCGGAGAGGTGATCATGGAAAAAACAGCCGTCTATCCCGGTTCTTTCGACCCCATTACCAACGGTCACATCGACATCATCAACCGGGGGTTGCGGGTCTTCGACAGACTCATCATTCTGGTGTCCTACAATCCCGTGAAGAAATCTCTTTTTACCGTCGAAGAGAGGGTCAGCCTGATCCGGGAAGTCATTGGCGACAATGACCGGATTTCTGTGGATCACGACTCGGGGCTGATCGTGGAATACGTCCGGAAGGCCGGGGCCTGCGCCATTCTTCGGGGTCTCCGGGCCATGTCCGATTTCGAGTACGAATTCCAGATGGCCCTCATGAACCGGCGCCTCGATCGGGGTATCGAGACCATCTTCCTCATGACGGGGTCCCGGTGGTTTTACTGCAATTCGAGCATCGTGAAGGAAGCGGCGGGCTTCGGCGGATCCGTCCGCGGGCTGGTGCCGGATTCGGTTCTTCAGAAATTGCGGGAAAAGCTTCCCGGCATGAAATAAGGCAACGCCTGGAGAAAGGAACAGCGTCCATGAAACTCGCCACTCGGGTCCATCGCATCAAACCGTCTCCCACCCTGGCCATCACGGCGAAAGCCAACGCCCTGAGGGCCCAGGGAAGGGACATCATCGGCTTCGGGGCCGGGGAACCGGATTTCGACACGCCGGACCACATCAAGAATGCCGGGATTCGGGCCATTGAGGAGGGCTTCACCAAGTACACGCCCGTCGGGGGGACCGACGAGCTGAAAGACGCCATCGCCGGAAAACTGGAGAGGGAGAACGGCCTTACTTACGGGCGGTCGAACATCGTCGTTTCCTGCGGCGCGAAACACACCCTCTACAACCTGGCCCAGGCCCTCTTCGAGGAAGGGGACGAGGTCATCGTGCCGGCGCCCTTCTGGGTGTCCTACCCCGACATCATCGTCCTGGCAGACGCCGTTCCCGTCATTCTCCAAACCCGGGAAGAGGACGGTTTCAAGATGACGCCGCAAGCCTTGAGACGGGCCATCACGCCGTCCACGCGAGCGGTTATCGTGAACAGCCCCTCCAACCCCACGGGGACGACCTACACCCGGGAAGAACTGAAAGCCCTGGGGGATATCCTCGGGGAAACGGACATTCTTGTCATTTCCGACGACATTTATGAAAAAGTCCTTTACGACGGGTTCGTTTTTTCCAACATGGCCAACACGGGAGAGGACATGAAGGCCCGGACGATCGTGGTAAACGGCGTTTCAAAGGCCTATGCCATGACAGGGTGGCGGATCGGCTACGCCGCCGGGCCGGAACAGGTCATCACCGCCGTATCGAACATCCAGAGCCAGAACACCTCGAACCCCACGTCCATCTCCCAGAAGGCCTCCGTGGCGGCCCTCAGGGAGACCCAGGAACCCACAGAGAAGATGGTAATTGAATTCAGGAAGCGCCGTGATTTTATCGTTTCCGCCCTCAACGACATCCCCGGTGTGGTCTGCCGGAAGCCCGAAGGGGCCTTTTATGTTTTTCCCAACGTGGCGAGTCTTTACGGTAGAAGAAGGGGAGAGCGGGTCATCGGGAATTCTCTCGACCTCGCCGCTTTTCTTCTCGACGAGGCCGATGTGGCCGTCGTTCCCGGTTCGGCTTTCGGCGATGACCGGTATATCCGCCTTTCCTACGCCACGTCGATGAAAAACATCGAGGAAGGGGCGAAGCGGATCCGGTCGGCTGTCTCCCGGCTGGCATAAGAATTATAGATAAACATGTCATGGGGATGCTTCTTTTAGATACCGTGAAATCCTTGCTCGCGGAACTGGAATCCCTGACGGGCAAACCGGTAGAGTACCGGGAAAACGAACACCTTCCCGTAGCGGCGAACCTGGCTGTCGCCGCGGAAGGCCGCCCCGCCCATGTGCTCTCCTATCGCAGGGGGGCCGGTCCCGTGGCCAATCACATCATCGCCAACGAGTGCGGTCATCTGCTCAGGATGCTTTGCGCCCGGGACGAGTCGCGCCGGGTTCCCGTGGCCAATCAGCAGACCATGATCCAGTTTCTCGAGGAGATGAAGAACGAAATAGAAGAAATCGCTCTGACCCTCGGGACCGAGAAGGTAAGGCAGCTCATCATCGTCTGGTATGACGGGATCGTGTTTCAAGTGACCCGCATGCCCACCGACATCGCCGTGGAGTCATGGCTCTACGAGCGGTTCCCGGAATTTCGCCCTGTCCAGATGAAGGCCATTCTGGAGCAGCGGGAAACGGCGGTCCTCTCTCTCTCCGACAGGATCCGGAAAGTCACTCCGCAAAAAATATTCGACGCGTCCCATCTCATGAACTACGCCTATTTCCGGCTCATGGGGGACCTTTTCGGCGTGAACTACGTCAACCCCTACACGGGGACCCTGTACCGGGAAAAGGGGGAGGGGCTCGTGAAAATAACCCTGGAGAATCGCGGGGAAGACAACCACGAAGGAGACATCCGGCTCGTGGACCTGTGGGCTTCCTATCTCGACCTCCGGTCCTGCTACGAGTGGCGGCCATACGGGGCCGCCATGGATCGGCGGTTCCACTGAAAGAAGTTTCGGGAAGAGCGTATCGTAACCGGCAAAAAAAGAAAAGAAACGGGAGGTGCCTTATGGCCGTCGGCATAGGCTTTATCGTGGCGGGGATTCTCATCGCCCTGTTTCCCCATCTTCTATCCATCATCGTCGCCGCCGTCCTGGTTTTCATCGGCATCGGCGCCGTGTCATTCGGTTACCGCGTGAGAAAAATGGAAAAAAGATTCGATGATCCCTTTATTGATTTCTTTTTCAGGCATTGAGGAAAGGAGAATTTTTTAATTTCGGGTGTCCCCTATGAAGGAAATGAACGACACAGAAAAAGGCGAGCGGAAAGAGGCGGATTTTCGTGAATTGCTGGAACAGAGCCTGGCCGAGGGGCAGCGACGGTTCCGGCCCGGCGAGAAGCATGCCGTTCGGATCGTAAAAATAAGCCCCGAGTGGGTCTTTGTCGATCTCGGAGGAAAAACGGAAGGCATTATCGACCGGTCGGAATTTGTCGGCGAGGACGGTGGCATCGGGATCCGGGAGGGGGACACCGTCGAGGCCTATTTCCTGTCTTCGGCCCACAACGAGAAAAAGTTTACCACCCGGATCGGCAAAACGGCGGCGGGAAAGGCCCACCTCGAGGAAGCCTGGAGAAGCCGTATTCCCGTGGAGGGTCTCGTGGAAGAGGAAGTCAAGGGGGGGTTTTCCGTGAGAATAGCGGGGACCTTCAGGGCCTTTTGCCCCTTTTCCCAGATGTCCCTGGAGCGTATCGGAGACCCGGCTTCTCTTGTCGGTGAAAAACACCTTTTTCTGCTCATCGAATTCGACGGCAAAGGAAGAAATATCGTCGTCAGCCGGAGACCCCTCCTGGAGGCGGAGAGAAAAGAGAAAAAGGAAGCGTTCATGAATGCCCTGGAAGAGGGAATGACCGTCCGGGGCCGGATCGTTTCTTTTCAAAAATACGGGGCTTTCGTCGATCTCGGCGGTGTGGAGGGCCTGCTGCCCATATCGGAAATCTCCTGGGGTCACGTGGAGGACATCCGTGATGTGCTCACCGTAGGACAGGAACTGGAGCTTCAGGTGCTGAAACTGGACCGCGAAAAGGACCGTCTTTCCCTGAGTCTCCGGAAAATCCAGCCGGACCCGTGGTTTACCGTGGAACAGCGCTACACCGAAGGGTCTCCGTGTCGGGGAAAAGTGGTCCGTCTCGCCCGGTTCGGCGCCTTCGTGGAACTGGAACCGGGGATCGAGGGGCTTCTCCACATCTCCCGCCTGGGCGAAGGAAAGAAAATAAAGCATCCCGGGGATGTTCTGAACAAGGGCCAGATTCTTGATCTTCGGATCGAAAGGCTGGACCGTGACGGCAGGCAGATATCCCTCGTGCCGGCGGAGGAAAGTCTTCCGGGAGAACAGGATGGGGGGGACTACCTTTCCCCGGTGTCCGTTCAGGGCGGCTCTCTCGGTACACTGGGTGATCTGCTCCAGCGGAAGCTTCGTGGGCCCGGAAAAAGCAGGAAGTGAAGGCGGGCTTTCAGGGAGGGTCATGAGAGAGCGGAAGCACCGATGGTTTCTTATTGCAGGCGCTTTCATCCTGTCCTGGATCGTGCTCGCCGGCTGCTGCCACACCGCCGGCCGTGTTTCCGGAAACCCGGACAACCTTTGTGACATATTCACCGAAAACGAGAACTGGTACGAGGGAGCCGCCCGGGCCCGGGACCGCTGGGGGGTTTCCATTCCGGTCATCATGGCCATCATGCACCAGGAATCCAAGTTTGACGCCGAGGCGAAGCCGCCAAGGACAACCTGTCTTTTCATCATACCCGGCCCCCGGCCCTCGTCGGCTTACGGTTACGCCCAGGCCCTCGACGACACGTGGAACGTCTACCGGGAAGCCACGGGCAACACCGGGGCGGACAGGAACGATTTCGCCGACGCCGCCGACTTCATCGGGTGGTACTGCGCCACGAGTCACGCCCGGTGCGGCATCGACAAGGGAGACGTCTACAACCTCTACCTGGCCTACCACGAGGGGTGGGGAGGCTATTCCAGGAAAACGCACCGCTCCAAGCAATGGCTTCTGGCCGTGGCGGGCAAGGTCCTGACGAGAAAGAAGATGTACGAAAATCAGCTCGCTTCCTGCGAGGCCCAATTCGTCAGGGAGAAAGGGTGCTGCCTGTGGCCTTTCTGAAGACCCGGAAGCTTCCCGTCATTATCTTTCTGTTTCTTCTCTGTTTCGGGGGCTGTTGCGTCCCGGTGGAGAAACGGTACCAGGCGGCGCCGTCCCTTCTTCCCGGAACGAACCGGATGATGAAAACCGCCGGTTTCTGGATCGGTCGCCACCCCGACCCGGACCGGGTCTTTCTGGACCCGGGACAAATCGAAAAACTGAACGGATACCTTGAGGCGGAACTCGGCCTGACCCGGGACATGCTCGCTTCCGATCAAAGTATGTCACAAGAGGAAATCCGTTCCCTCCTCGATGAAGACATGAGGAACTTCACCGGGCCGGCCTGCTACGACAAGGACGGCCTGGCGGTGGGGGCTGATTTTTTTGAGTCTCTTTACGGGAACATGAACCTCGAGAATATTCCCCCCCGGGTCCCGCCCCGTTTTGCCCTGGTCACCCGTTATGCCGACCAGCGGGTTTTCCCCACGGCGGAGTCCCTCTACGGGACACGGGGCGACCGGGACTTCGACGCGGTGCAGACAAGCGCCCTGGACATCGGGACCCCTCTCCGGATCCTCCATGAAAGCCGCGACCAGGCCTGGGTGTACGTTTTCGATCCCCTTTACCGCGGCTGGGTGGAAAATAACAGGGTCGCACCGGCTTCCCGGGAAGACCTGGAGAGATTTCTCCGTCCTGAAAAAAGAGCCGTCGTCATCTCCCCGAAAGGCGATCTCTACCGGGACCCGAAACGGACGGTTCATCACGATCACGCCCGCATGGGTGTTTCCTTTCCCCTCGCCGGAGACGACGGCGGGAACGGTGACGGGGTCGTTCTTCTTCTGCCTTTCCGGCGGGAAGACGGGAGCCTTTGCATCGAAAAGGCCTATGCATCGGAGGCGGAAGTCCATCGCGGGTTCCTGGCCCTGACGGGACGACATATGCTGGAACAGGCCTTTCGGCTTGTGAACGCTCCTTACGGCTGGGGAGGGCGGAACGGAGAACAGGATTGCTCCCGTTTCGTCCAGGAGGTCTTTGCCACGGCGGGCGTCCGCCTTCCCCGGAATTCATCGAAACAGGCCGAGGCGGGCCTTCTCCTGGACAGGTTCGACGGGGGCACCCCGGCGGAACGCAAAATCGCGATCCTGGCGGAACGTGCCCTGGGGGGGCTTACGCTCCTGTACATGAAGGGACACATCCTTCTTTATACCGGTCATGTCGACGGCGTTCCTTACGCCGTCCATGCCCTGTGGGGCTACCGGGAAAGAACCTGGGGCGGGGATCGCGTTCGGGTGACCGGCCGTGTGGTTCTTTCCGATCTTACCCTCGGGAAAGGAACGAAAAAAGGGTCCCTTCTCGAAAGGCTTGTTTCAGTCCGGATGTTATCGCCTGTCGACACGCCGTTTCTGTAACCCCGTAACGTCTCGCGGCGGAAAGGCCGGTGGTGGGCTCAAAATCCTGTTGCTTTTCCGCAGGGTTTGGTTTATAGGCTTTTCAGGCGAAGCGGTGATTTGATCAGCAAATTGCTCCGCTATAAAAATGTGCTAAAGCGCTGCCGTGAACTGCCTGTTACGGCCCCGTGCTTTGGCACGGGGCTTTTTTTTTGCCCCTGAAGAGCGAAAACACAGAAGGAGGTTTTGATGAACAATACCTATATCCTCACGTCCGAATCGGTTACGGAAGGCCATCCCGACAAGGTGTGCGACTTCATCGCCGATTCCATTCTCGATGCCTGCCTGGCGGGGGACCCGTCCAGCCGGGTGGCCTGTGAGGTCCTCTGCAAGGAGGACCAGGTCGTTTTGGCCGGTGAGATTACCACGAAAACACCCGTCGACTTTCAGGCGACGGCAAGGGAGGCCATCCGGCAAGTGGGGTATACCGACCCCGCCATGCCTTTCTGCTGGGACCGGGTCAACATCGTCTCCCTCATTTCCCGCCAGTCCCCGGACATCGCCCTGGGGGTCAACAAGGAGACGAGCCGAAGCGGCGATCAGGGCGCCGGGGACCAGGGCATGATGTTCGGCTATGCCACGAACGAAACGCCTGAACTCATGCCCCTGCCCATCCTCATGGCCCACCGCCTCGCGGAGGGCCTGGCGGAAGACCGCAAATCGGGCCGGGTACGGTGGCTTCGGCCCGACGGGAAGAGCCAGGTCTCCGTTCTCTATGAGAACGGAAAACCCAAAAAGATTACCGATGTGGTGATCTCCTCCCATCATGACCAGGCGGTCAATCAGGCTGAAATCCGGGAATACGTGCTCCGGGACTTGGCGCCCCGGATACTCGGGGGGTGGTTTGACGGGAACATCCGTTTTTACGTCAACCCCACGGGGTCCTTCGTTGTGGGCGGACCGTCGGCGGACTGCGGGGTCACCGGGCGAAAAATCATCGTGGATACTTACGGCGGCGCGGCACACCACGGCGGCGGCGCCTTCAGTGGGAAAGACCCGTCCAAGGTGGACCGGAGCGCCGCCTATTACTGCCGGTATGTGGCCCGGCAGGTGGTCCGGGAGGGGCTGGCGGAGCGCCTGGAAATCCAGGTGGCCTATGCCATCGGAATGGCCGACCCGGTTTCCGTGAAAGTGGACACCTTCGGGACGGGGGACAACGGCCGGGCCGAGGCTTTCGTGAGAACCTTCAACTTCCGGCCCGCCCATATGATCACGTCGCTGGGCCTCATGAAGCCCATTTACCGGATGACGACGAATTACGGTCACTTCGGAAGGCCCGGCCTGCCCTGGGAGATCTGAAAGGTCGGGCTCAAAACGTAAGAAAGGGAGGTCCACACCTTGAAAGAGTCCATGGAAGCGGGCATGATCGCCCGGATCGAAGCGGTTCTGGAGAGGGTGAAGGATCCCGAGAGCGGGCTGTCCGTGGCGCAGCTGGGGATCGTGAAGAAAGTCCGTTACAGCGCCGACCCCGGGGTCTTGTACGTTTTTACGGATTTCGGAAGCCACAGGCCCGGCTGCGTGACCTGCGCGGGCATTGCCATGGCCCTGTCGGCGACGATCCTTAAAAATATGGAAAAGGAATTCGGGCAAGAATTTCCAGGACTGGAAATAACGTTCGTCTGATTTTCTTCGTTAATGCCGAAGAATGCCGCCTGAGACGGTGCCGCCGCGGTTCACCCGAAGCTCCAGCCGTCTCACCAGGAGAGAACAGGAAAAGGTCAGGAGGAAATAAAGGGCCGTTATGGTGATCCAGACCTCAAAGGTGCGGTACGTGGCGGCCATGAGTTCGAGACCCTGGAAGGTCAGTTCCTGGATGGATATGACGGACAGGATGGCCGAGTCCTTGATGACGGAAATAAGCTGACCGGCAAGAGGCGGGAGAATTCTCTGAAAGGCCTGGGGCAGGATGATGTGGCGCATTTTTTGGCCCCAGGAAAACCCGAGGGCGTCAGCGGCCTCCTGCTGCCCCTTCTCGACCGACTCAATCCCTCCCCGGACGATTTCGGTGATGTAGGCCCCTTCGTAGAGAACGAGGGTGATGATTCCGGAAACGAAGGCGGAGAACCGGGCCGGGGGGGCGAAAAGGAACCCGACGATTTCCCCCGTGCCTTCCGAGACGCTTCGGATGAATTCATCCGTGCCGAGGGCGGTGAAGATCCGGTCCCCGATGAAGAAATAGAAAATGAACACGAGAACGAGAGGGGGCATGTTCCGAAGGAGCTCCACGTAGGTTGTTGCGACAAACCGCCCGAAGAGCCCCGGAGCCACTCGTAAAAGCCCCATGATCGTTCCCAGGAGCGTTCCGAGGATCATGACCCAGACGCTCAGGCGCAGGGTGGTGAAGAACCCCTCCATGAGAAGGTTGGCCACCCACCGCTCCCGGTCCGCGTCGTAACGGAAAAGGTATTGAGGGATGACCGACCAGTTCCAGTGGTAGGCCATCCCCGTCCGCACCTTGAAGAACAGATAACAAGCGGCAAGGACGACACCGGCCAGGATGATGCCGTCGAGGAGACCGATCCTGATTCGTCTTTTTGTCACGGCTCGTCCTTTTCCGGGAGTAAATTTATTGAATCAGGGGTTCCCAGTCCCGGGTCTCGAACCAGTAGTGCCGTTTTTCCTCGATCCATCCCTCCGCTTCAACGACACGGATCCAGTTGTCGAAAAAGTTGAGCGTGTCCACGTCCCCTTTTCTCACGGCAAAACCGTTGGGCTCTCTCGTGAAGTTCCCCTTCAGGGGGAGAAAGAGCCGGTCGGGATTCCGAATGGCCTGGAAAGCGGGCAGGGGAGCCTGGGAGACCATGGCGTGTACCCGCCCGTTGAGAAGTTCCTGGACCGCCTGGGATTCATCATCGAAAAGCCGGAGCCCCGCCAGGGGAAGGTGTTTTTTGATCGCCGTCACCGCCGTTGTCCCGATCCGCGCGGCGATGTGTACATCCGGCCTGTTGAAATCCTCCAGCCTGCTGAAGCCCGCCGCCCGTTCCCGGTGGGCGACCAGTGACATGCCGGCGTAATCATAGGGTATGGAAAAGTTGACTTTCAGGTTCCGGTCCGGGCGAATACCCATGCCCCCGATGATGACATCGAATTTGCCTGTCAGAAGGGCCGGAATGATGCCCGACCACTTGGTGGGGACAAACTCCACCTTGACCCCCATGTCATCGGCGAGACGGCGGGCCACGTCGACTTCAAAACCGATGAGGTTCCCCTTTTTGTCACGCATGGCCCAGGGCAAAAAGGTGGACAGGCCGACCCTGAGAACCCCTCTTTTCAGGACTTGCTCCACCGTGCTTTCCCTGACCAGTTCCTCCCGGACTTTTTGGGCCCCGGCGGGCCAGGCCTGGAGAATCATCAGGGCAACAAGGGCCACGGCAATGACATAATGTCGTGTTTTCATGTTCTAACCCCTCCTCTGGCGTGGTTTCCGTTTCATCTTTTTTATTTCTTTGCCCCGTCCTTTTTCCTTCACGATGGACCGGGCTTTTTATTCTTGTCAATAATCCAGCCTGAACCGGCGTTCGAGAAAACGGGCGAAAAAGGACAGCCCAAGAGTCATGAAAAGGTAGATGGCCGCCGCGGTAAACCATATTTCGAAGGTCAGGAAGGTTTCGGCGACGATGGCCTGGGCTTCCATGGTCAGGTCGTATATGGCGATGGTGCTCACCAGGGCCGAGTCCTTGACCAGGGAAACGGCCTGCCCCGTGAGGGGGGGAAGAACCTTCCTGACGGCCTGGGGGAGAACGACCCTCACGTAGGTCTGGTATGTGCCGATGCCGAGGCTGCGGGAGGCCTCCCACTGTCCCCGGGGGACGGAAAGGATGCCTGCGCGGATCATTTCCGACGCATAGGCGCCTTCGAAAAGGCTGAGAGCGAGAACGGCGGAAAAAAAGGCGGACCACCCCAGGATGGGCGAGATGACGAAATAGATGAAAAAAAGCTGGATGAGAAGGGGCGTGTTGCGGATGATCTCGAGGTAGAAACGGGCTGCCGCCCGGGCCATGACTGAATCGGAAAGGCGGAAAAGGGCGGTGAGAAGCCCGATGGCAAGGGCCACGAAAAGGCTGACCGAAGAAATTTGAAGCGTGACGACGAGGCCCTGAAGAAGGGGGCCGAGGTGCCACGCGTTGTTGTCGTAAAAGAGCAGGTACCGGGGAATCCGGTACCACTGCCAGTGGTATCCCAGTCCCCTTGTTCCTTCCAAGAGGATCCAGGCTGAAAAGGAACAGAAAAGGACAAGCATCAAGAGATCGGACGGGGAAAGGGACCTTTTTCTCCCCCGGCGCCGTTTCCCGGTAACGTTTATTTTCGTGCCGCTCTCCAGGGACATGAAATTCGTTGAGCCCCCGCCGTTTCTCAAAAAGGATGTTGGCAAATTCACACAGGGCCGGCTATCCCCATCCCGCGTTTCGGGACGTTGCCGCCCCCATGTCGGGAAAGAGAAAAACGCCCGCGGATTTTTCGAAACCCCTCCGTATTTAATAACACCGGACAGGCGGGAGGACAAGGGCGAAGGTTTGATAAAGGGTGAGTGGACGGGGCGGGTATACCGACGGTGACACCCGCCCCTGAAATAGGATTGGAAGGAAGATAGGCCGTTATATGCAGGGGGAAAGAAAACCCGAAGATTTCGGGAAAGAGGCATCCCGGAAACCCGGGATGCCTCCCCTCCTTTTCCCCGATTGTCCTACAGGGGCTGCACGTTCAGAGCCATGAGCCCTTTTTTGCCTTCGGTCATTTCAAAGACGACCCGCTGACCGCCCTTCAGGCTTTTGTAGCCTTCCATCTGTATGGCGTTGTAGTGGACGAAAATGTCTCCATCCTGATCTTCAATCTCGATGAAACCATATCCCTTGCGGTCGTTGAACCATTTTACCCGGCCTTCCTGCATGAATTCTGACTCCTCGTTGAGATGCTTCTGTATAAAATGGTTTCACCGGCGATGCAATACGAATTGATTACTTAACATATACTAGTGATATGCCAGTATCAGGAGAGGGAAAGGAGCGTGGAACGCAGGTTTTTCCGGCGATCGGAAAACCCCAGTTTCCGGCGGATGTTCAGCCGGTGAAAATCCACGGAGCGCGAGGAAAGATTCAGCATGGCGGCAATTTCCTTTGTCGTCTTTCCCTCTTTGATGAGGTGGGCCACCTCGATTTCTCTCGGCGTGAGATTGTAATGGCGCACGGTCATGTTCCGCAGAAAAGGGGAAGCGATGTTTTCCATGTTGGACTGGAGGATGTCGATGTAGGCCTCCTGCTCCGGTAACAGGGAACACCGGCGGATCTTTTCGACATAGGGCAAAAGAAGCTTCCGCATGTTGACAAGCATGTTTTCCTGGATCTCTTCCTTGTCTTTTTCGATGTGCTTGAGAAGCACGTTCATGGCCGTATTGGCCTCCTCCAGATACCGGGATTTGTTTTCCAGTTCCCTTTCCCGCTTTTTGAGCGCCTCTTCCATTTCCTTCCTTTCCGTGATGTCCCGGATGGATTCGATGGCGCCCACAATATGGCCGTCCTCGTCATAAATGGGACTCGCTTTTCCCCACATGACGCGATTCGCGCCCTTCATGAAGGGGGTATTCGTCTCGACGACGAGAACGTCCTTCTCCCGGTGCAGAAACGTGTAGTTTTTTTCGATTTCCCGGTCCTCTTTCAGGACGAGATCGATAAGCATGGGTCTGCGGTGGCCGTAAAAGGGCAGGGCGTATTCATAGTCATCCTTTCCCAGCATGTCAGAGGCGGGTACCCCCGTCATCTCCTCCATGGCGCGATTCCAGGAAATGACTTTACCGTTCAGGTCGATGGCCAGCGTGGCGTCAGGAAGGAAGTTGATGATGTCGGCGAGGAGACGCTCCGATTTTCTCAGGGCTTCTTCCGTTTTCTGTCTTTCCGTGATGTCCCGGCCCACGGACTGGATCTCCGTGATTTTTCCCGCCCGGTCCACGATGGCCCGGTCCGTCCACTGGAGCCAGCGGGTTTGGCCGTTCCCGTCGATGATCCTGTGTTCGATGGTTTCCACAACGTTGTCGGGGCCGAGAATCGCCGCGTGACGCTCGAACCTTTCCCGGTCCTCATCGGGAAGGTGGTGGAGGAAGCTCTGTCCCAGCAGGGTTTCCCGCGTTTCGCCGAAATAGCGGCAGTAGGCGTCGTTGACGAAGGTAAGCGTCGTGTCGGGACGCCATCGGCTGACCAGTTCCATCTGGTCCTGAACGATAGCCCGGTAGCGGTCCTCGCTTTCCCGGAGGGCCTGTTCGGCCTGGCGGCGTTCCGTGATGTCCCGGGTCACTCCCAGAAATTCCCGGGGGAAGCCTTCATCGTCAAGGAGGGCGGTTACCTTGACTTCCACCCACATGGTGGAGCCGTCCTTTCGGGTCACCTCCACTTCCAGGTTTCGTTCCCGGTAGCGGATATCCCGGTCAGGGCTCTGCCTGTCGATTTCCTCGTGGAAAAAAGCCTCGCCCGTCTCGATGGAACCGGGGGCGAGGAAATTCCGAAGAGGCTGATTCAGCATTTCATCCACCCGGTAGCCGCGGATCCTTTCCACGGACGGGCTGACATAACGGTAGATCAGGTTTCTATCGAGAGTCCAGATGACATCGTTCACGTTGTCCGCGAGGAGACGGTATTTTTTCTCGCTTTCCTCGAGGGCCCGATTCAACCGCTTGAGGGGGGACACGTCGAAAAAAGACGCCACGCTCTGGCCCGTCCCGGGAATGAGATCCACCATGGCGATCATTTCCTTTTCCCCGCCGTTCCGGTCGGCCAGGGAAAGCTCGTATCTTCTTGGAGCCGCTTCCGGGTGGCTCCGTCTCAAATAGTGATAGGTCTTCATTCTCTCGAGGTCGCGGGAGACGACGAACTCCGTCCACGGCCTTCCGAGGATGTCGTTTTTATCGAATCCCGTCAGGCGCTCGAATTCCTGGTTGATCATGGAAACGGTCGTGTCTTCCTCGATGATGGCCATTCCCGTCCCGGCGGTTTCGAAGATCGTCCGGTAGCGCTGTTCCGATTTTTTCAGCGCCTCTTCCGCCTTTCTCCGGTTCGTCACATCCCGGACCAGGCCTCGAAAAGAAACGAGCTCGTTTTTTTCGTTCACCACGGGATGAACGGTCAGTTCCACCGTCCGCACCGCCCCGTCCTTGCGGATGATGTCGAAGTCCATCATGGCGGGGGGGGATCCCGAGAGAATCGTTTCACGAAAGTATTGACGGATCAGTCGGGTCGTCTCGGGCGGGGTCACCCGGCGGATGTTCATTCCCAGGAGTTCCTCCCCGGCATATCCCACTATTTCGCAAAGGGCGGTGTTGAAGGCGTGGATATTCCCCGACGGGTCCACCTCGAAGTAGCCGTCCTTCATGTGATCCAGGATCGTGACGAAGGTTTTCACCGATTTTTCTCCTGCCAGCGGGGTTTAGATGAAGACATTGAAGAAGTACCGAGGACCGGCGGTCTCCCCGTTCTTTCCGTCGCATTCCTTGTTGAACCGTCGCGCTTCCTCGAGGTCTCTCAGGATCCACGCCATGATCCGGACGTTTTCGTCTTCAATTTTATCTTCGTCCTTTCCCGTGCCGGAAAACGCCACGGCAGGGGCAGGGCCCTTTTTTGTTTTTTCATTCATGTGGCACCTTTACGTTTCCTTCTTTTTTCGAGATCGGCTCTTCCGGCCTTCCTCTTCCGGGGGTTCCCCCAGTTTACGAAGTCCTTCCCCCAGTTCCCTGAGTTTCTGATCCACGCGCCCGTTGATGGTTCCCTCGGGATAGGTCCCATCCGACCCTTTACGCCCCGCTTCAAGGCCCGTGAGAATCTCCATGCCCTCGTCGACGGTCCCGACGGCGTAAATGTGGAAGGTCCCGTCTTCCACCGCTTTTACCACATCCTTTCGAAGCATCAGGTCACGGACGTTGCTTTCGGGGATCAAAACGCCCTGTTTCCCCGTGTATCCCAGGTGGCGGCAGCAGTCGAAAAACCCCTCCACTTTTTCGTTAACGCCGCCGATGGCCTGAATTTCGCCTTTCTGGTTGATGGAACCGGTGACGGCGATGTCCTGGCGGAGGGGAACACCGGACAGGCTCGACAGGAGGGCGTAGACTTCCGTGGACGACGCGCTGTCACCGTCGACCCCGCTGTAAGACTGTTCGAAGGCGATGCTGGCGCTGATGGTCAGTGGCTTGTCCTGGGCATAGCGATTTCTCAGGTACCCTCCGAGAATGAGAACTCCCTTGTTGTGCGTGTTCCCGGAAAGATCGGCCTCCCGCTCGATGTTGATGATCCCCGCCCGTCCCATGGACGTGGTGGCGGTGATCCGGGACGGTTTGCCGAAGGTGAAGTCACCCATGTTGAACACGGCCAGCCCGTTGACCTGGCCGACGACACTGTCCCGGACGTCGATGAGAAGCGTCCCCCGGTCGATCATCTCCTGGATGTGTTTCTCCACGCGGTTGGATCGGTAGATTTTCGATTCGACGGCCCGGTCGACGTGGCCCGACTGGACGACCGGTTCATTGGCCTGTCCGGCCCAGTAATCGGCCTCGCGAAGAAGGTCCGTTATGGCAGGGAAGCTCGTGGAAATTTTTTCCTGTCTTCCCGTCATTCGAACGGCCTGCTCCGCCACGGCGGCCACGGCCGTGCGGTCGAGGGAGCGCAGGCCTTCCTCGGCCGTTTTCGACCGGAGAAAGGCGCTGAACTGATGGATGGACGTTTCCGTTCTGTCCATGGCCGTGTCGAAATCGGCCCGGACCTTGAAAATTTTCTTCACGTCCTCGTCATAGGCATAAAGAAGATAATAGAGATGGGCGTCGGAGATGACGATCACCTTCACATCCATGTCGATGGGTTCGGGCTTCAGTCCCGTCGTGGTGAACATGTAGAAGGGATCGTATGTCTGGATCTCCATCTTTTTCGTTTTCAAAGAGCGTTTCAGGGCGGACCAGACACCGGGTTCCATGATGGCGTCAAGAAGGTTCAGCACGAGAAATCCCCCGTTGGCGCGGACGAGAGACCCAACCTTGATCCTGCTGTAATCGGTGCGCCACACGCCGCTTCTGTCGAGGACTCTTTCAATGCTGCCGAAAAGATTCCGATAGGTGGGAAAAGACTCGATGATGACCGGTGGTTTTTCCAGGTGGCTGTTGTCGACGAGCAGGTTGACCCGGTAGGGCTGAAGCGGATCCCCTTCCTGGATGAGAAAGGGAAGACCGGGTACCTGCTGGGGGCGGGGCATGAAGGCCTGAAGATTCTCCGCCATCTCCTCCGTCAAGTCGTCGAACCAGGCCTTTACCTTGGGACCGGGAAAGGTTTCCCGGAGAGGCGCCAGAAGTTCCGCCGCCACCTTGAGAAACATGTATCGGTCCATCTTTTCCACGTTTTCCTGGATTTCCTTCTGAAGAACGCGGATCTCCCTGAAGATCTGGTTGATTTCCTCCTTGAGCCGCCCCTGCTTTTTCGTCAATTCCTCGAATTCCTCCTTGGGGAAACGACCTTTCTCGACCATCTGTTCGATCTGATCCAGGTGGGTCGGGTTGCCGTCGATCAGGGGAACCACGTCGGGGCGGGTCAGCTGACCCACCTGGACGTCGACAAGGGCGAACCCCTCCTCGCGCACTTTCCGGTCCAGTTCCTTGAAAAACCCTTTGCTCTTGTTCTCGTATTCCTGCATGACTTCCTTTTTGCGGTTCAGGTAATCCTCGCTTTCAAAAAACCGGGGGATTTCTCTCTTCAGGGTTTCCAGGTACTCGTGAACGTCCTTTTTGAAACGGCTCCCCTGTCCCGCCGGGAAATCGAGAAGGATGGGGGCTTCCGTGTTTTTGAAATTGTTGACGTAGCAGAGATCGTCGGGGATCCGCTTCATTTTGGACACGAGTTCCTCGAGGATCTTTTTCGCCGTGGAGAGACGGCCCGATCCGGCGGTGCCGGTGACGAAGACGTTGTAACCCTCCTTGTTCATGCCGATTCCGAAGCGGAGCGCTTCGACGCCCCGGTCCTGGCCGATGATCTCCTGCAGCGGTTCGATCATGTCCGTCGTTTCGAAGGGCAGGGTGGCTGGGTCGAGGGACCATCTCAATTTTTCCGCGGCCACTTTCTTTTCGGCATATTTTTCTGTCATGAGCAGGCTCCTTCGTTTCTCTTTTCGATATCCGGCGATAACGGGACGGTAAAGGTTTCCATTTCAGCGTTTCTTGATTTCCACGGTCCGCGCCCTGTCGGGTCCGCACTTGGGAAGAACGACGCGGAGGACACCCTCACTGAACGTGGCCTCCGTCTCGTCGGCGTTCACCCGGCAGGGAAGAGGGATCACCCTCTCGAAGGTTTTCCGCACCCTGTTTGTTCGGACGACGTTTTTTTCACTGCTTTGCGATTCCTTTTGCGATTCGCCGCGGATGGTCACGAAGTTTTCGTGTACTGAGACCTGAAGATCCTCAGCCTTCATATCCGGCAGGACCGCCCGAATGATGACGGTTCGCTCCGTTTCCGCCACGTCGACGGACGGGAGTTTCTTCACCAGGCCCGGGAAAAATGACACGTCCATTTCATCCCGGAGGCGATTCATGAGACGGTCAAGGTCTCTTTTCATCTTGTTCAATTCCTCGTTTTTCCAGATAATAAGCCCTGCCATGGCTGTGTCTCCTCCCCATCAGTCAACGACTGGTTTTTGTGCGTGGCGGCTTTTCGAAGAACGCCCCGGCGCCGACCTTTTTTCCCCTTACCGGGGCGTGCCGACGGGTTCCTTCCCCATCCCGGGATACGGGCGCCGGCCCCCGGGGCTCCCGGCGGATCCGCCGGGATGCGGGGGGGCTTCGACTTTTCAGGAACCGCCACATTGAAATTTAGGAAAAAAAGAGCCCCCTTGCAAGTCTTTTCCCTGTGGTCTCCAGGAAGGCCCTTTTTTATGGTATTTTTTATGGTTGAAGAGACGCCTTGAAACCCTTAGGATAGCGGTAAAAGGGAATCGCTCTTACTGTGAAAGGAGGTCCCATGAAAAAACGATTCCAGTACTTCATGCCCACAAGGATCCTCTTCGGTCCGGGCAGGCTCGGAGACCTCGCGAAGACGCCCTTTCTTCCCGGGAAAAAGGCTCTCATCGTCATCAGCGCGGGAAAGGCCATGAAGGCGAACGGTTACCTGCAGCGCCTGGCCGACGCCCTGGAGAAGAACGGCGTCTCCTCGGCGGTGTTCGACAGGGTTCTCCCCAACCCTGTCTCGGAGCACGTGGAAGAAGGGGCGGCCCGGGCCCGGGAAGAGGGTTGTGATTTCGTCATCGGGCTTGGCGGCGGCAGCAGCATCGACAGCGCCAAGAGCATTGCCGTCATGGCCAGAAACCCCGGAGAGTACTGGGATTACATCGTAGGCGGTTCTGGAAAGGGGAAAAAGCCTTCGGGCGGGGCCCTGCCCATCGTTGCTATTCCCACCACGGCGGGAACGGGGACGGAATCGGATCCCTGGACGGTCATCACCAGGACGGAAACCCGCGAGAAAATCGGTTGGGGGGCCGACTGCACCTTTCCCACCCTTTCCATCGTCGATCCGGAGCTCATGCTTTCCGTTCCCCCGGCTTTCACCGCCTATCAGGGCATGGACGCTTTCTTCCACGCCGTGGAGGGATACCTTGCCCGGGCAAGCCAGCCGGCAAGCGATCACTTCGCTCTCGACGCCATCGAAAAGATCACCCGATTCCTGCCCGTGGCGGTCCGGGACGGGAGCGACCTGGAGGCCCGGACCGCCCTGGCCTGGGCGAGTACCGAAGCGGGTTTCGTCGAATCCCTGTCGGCCTGCATTTCCCACCATTCCCTGGAACATGCCATGAGCGCCTGCCACCCTGAGATCCCCCACGGCGCCGGGCTCATCATGACGTCCATCGCCTATTTCAGCTACCTGGCCGAGAGGGACCCGGCCCGCTATGGGGCCATGGCCCGGGCTATGGGAGTGGACACGGGGGGAGCGGACGACGACGCAGGCCCCGCGGCCTTCATGGCGGCCCTGGAAAAGCTCATCCGGGACATCGGCATGGACGGGCTGAAGCCGGAACGGTTCGGGCTGAAAAAGGAAGAAGCGGGGGAGATCGCGAGGAATTCCATGGAAACCATGGGGAGCCTCTACACCCTCACGCCGGTGAGGCTGACCCAGGAGGACGTCGAAGCGATCTTCCGGAACTGCTTTCGATAAAGGGGCTTTCCAAAAAAGGCATTTCCCCGTTTCATGCTTTTGTATTTAAGGGCGGAGAGCGGCATTCCGACAGTCTCCGGCAAATCCCGGAAGGAAGGGGATGGAAAAAGATCTCAGCGAAAACGCCTTGAGAATCCTTGAGGCCAGGTACCTGAAAAAGGACGGCCGGGGACATGTGGCGGAAACACCGGAAGAGATGTTCCGGCGTGTGGCCCGGCACGTGGCGTCGGCGGAAGAGCGTTTTTGCCGGGATCCTTTGGGAAACCCCTGGGAAGACCGTTTTTTCTCCGTCATGGCGTCACGGGCGTTTCTTCCCAACTCGCCCACCCTGATGAACGCGGGACGGGATCTGGGACAGCTTTCCGCGTGTTTCGTCCTTCCCGTGGAGGACTCTCTCGCCTCCATTTTCGAGGCCCTGAAAAACACGGCCCTCATCCACCAGAGCGGCGGGGGGACCGGGTTTTCCTTCAGCCTGATCCGGCCGAGAAACGACCTGGTTTCGACCACGGGAGGCGAAGCGAGTGGTCCCGTCTCGTTCATGGAAATCTTCAACGAGGCCACCGACGTGGTCCGCCAGGGCGGGACGCGGCGGGGGGCGAATATGGCCGTCCTTCGGGCGGACCATCCCGACATCGAGAACTTCATCACCGCCAAGCGGGATCCCGGGCGTTTCTCCAATTTCAACCTGTCCGTGGCCATGACCGACGCCTTCTTGGAGGCGGTCCGCCGGGACGGCCCCGTTGCGCTTGTCAACCCCAGAACGGGACAGCCCACGGGAAGCCGGCCGGCCCGGCAACTTTTCGATCTCGCGGCGGACTGCGCCTGGGAGGGCGGGGAACCGGGGGTTCTCTTTCTAGACGAAATCAACCGGCACAACCCGACGCCCCGTCTCGGCATCCTGGAATCGACGAACCCCTGCGGGGAACAGCCTCTTTTGCCTTACGAATCCTGCAATTTAGGGTCCGTCAACCTGGCCCGGATGATCCGTCGCCGGGAAAACGGGACCTCTGTCGACTGGGAGAAGCTGGAGGACGTGATTTTTGTCGCCGTTCGTTTCCTCGACGACGTGATCGAGGTGAACCGGTTCCCCCTGCCTCAGATCGAGGCGGTCACCCGGGGAAACCGTAAAATCGGCTTGGGGGTTATGGGATTCGCCCATCTTCTCATCGAGCTCGGCCTGCCCTACCGGTCGCAGGCCGCCGTCGATCTCGCCGGAACCGTCATGGCCTTCGTGAGCGACAAGGCCTGGGAAGCCTCCCGGCAGCTGGCCCGGGAAAGGGGGGCCTTTCCGAACTTCAAGGGAAGCACACGGGACCGGGAGGGGGCGCTACCGGTCCGCAATGCCACGGTGACAACCATCGCGCCGACGGGGACGCTCTCCCTCATCGCGGGGTGTTCTTCCGGGATCGAGCCTCTTTACGCCCTGTCGTGGTCGCGGACCGTAGCGGGAAACATTGAAATCACCGAAACGGACCCCCTGTTCCTGGGGCGGATGAAGAAGGAAGGGTTCCTCTCCCCGGAATTGACGGCGTCGGTCCGGCGGACGGGGCGGATCCCCGCTGATACCCGAATCCCCCGTCCCCTTCGGGATCTCTTCGAGACGGCTTTCGAAATTCCCCCGGAGACTCACATCCGGATGCAGGCGGCCTTTCAGAGGTACACGGACAACGCCGTTTCCAAGACCGTCAACTTTCCACCGTCCGCTGCCCCGGAGGATGTCCGGGAAGCTTTTCTCCTGGCCCACGAACTCCGCTGCAAGGGCATCACCGTCTACCGGGACGGCAGCCGGGCCGGCCAGGTCCTCCGCTGCGGGCTCAATCGGCCCTGTTGAGCCGCCTTCGGGATCGGCAGCCGCGGCGTCCTCTCAACCGACAACGCCGTCTTTTCGGTACCCGTCGATCTCCTCCTTCGAGAAACCGGCATTCCGGAGAATCTCGTCCGTGTGATCCCCGTGGAGGGGGGGAAGCGTCCGGACGGACCCCGGCGTGTCGGAAAGTTTCGGAAGGATCCCCACCTGGCGGATTTTCCCGAGTTTCGGGTCCTCGAGGTCGAGAACCATCCGGCGGGCCAGGATCTGGGGGTCGGAAAAGACCTCGTCCATGCCGTAGACCTTGCCCACGGGGATGTCCTTGGGGGCCAGGAGATCGAACCACTCGTCCCGGGTCTTCGTCCGGAAAACCTCCTTGAGATGGGCGAACATTTCCCCGTGCCGGGCGTCGGGTTTCCGAAAGGTCGTGTCCATGCTCCAGGCGTGGTCGATGAAGTCTTCACGGCCGATGAACCGGCACAAGTTCTCCCAGAAATGGGGTTCCAGGCAGCCCACGGACAGGTATTTCCCGTCCTTGGTCTCGTAGACGGCATAGTAAGGATAGACGCCCGAGGCCCAGGATTCCCCCCGCTTCATCACCGTGCCGTCGTAGAGGTAATCCTGGGTGAACCAGGTGAGAAGATGGAGGGCCCCCTCCATGTAGGTGTGATCGATGTACTGGCCTTTTCCTGTCTTCTGCCGGGCTATGGTGGCCAGGAGAATGCCCACGGCGCCGTAAAGGGAGACCCCGGCGAAATCGGCGATGAGGTTGAGGGGGACCGACGGGGGGCCCTCGGCGGGGCCGATGAGCCCCAGGACCCCGGCAATGGAAATGTAGTTGATGTCATGGCCCGAGTAGAGCCGGTAGGGGCCGTCCTGGCCGTAACCGCTCAAGGAACAGTAAATGATCCCCGGGTTCAAGGCCCGGACGGTGTCGTAATCGACGCCCAGGCGCTTCACGACGCCGGGCCGGTATCCCTCGATAACCACGTCCGCGTCTTTTGCCAGCCGGTAGAAAATTTCCCGCCCTTCCGGCGCCCGAAGATTGAGGCCCATGCTCTTCTTGTTCCGGTTCAGGGTGAAAAAGGCCGCTTTCCTTCTTTTTTCCTCCCCGCCGGAAGAGTAGCCCATGTCCTCCATGGGAAAGGGTTTCGCCGGCTCGACTTTGACAACTTCCGCCCCCATGTCCGCGAGGATCATGGTGCAAAGCGCACCGGGCACGTAATTCGACAGGTCCAGAACTTTCATTCCCTCCAGTGGCAGCATGGTTCCCTCCTTATTGTTTTCAGGGGGACACCCCTTTTCCCCCTGATGAAAATCATGCGGAAAACAGCGAAGACCGTTCACCGCTGTCCGAAGGATCTGGACGATCCTGAAAGCCTTTTATCGCGGCGGGAAGGTCCGGAAAGGGATCGAAGACGGTTTTAAAGAGCGGTGCGGCGGGTTTATGAACGTGACGGGACAGGGGAACTATAACGGTTCGGGCCGCTTTTTTCAACGGATTCTTGTCACCGGCGGCCCTTCGATGGTATCAGGAAGTAAGGAGGCGAACATGATCCCTTTGCCGGAACAGAAGACAAAGATCGTCTGCACCGTCGGTCCGGCCTCCCGGTCCGCGTCCATACTGAAAGGAATGATCCTCCGGGGGATGTCCGTGGCCCGGATCAACCTGTCCCACGGGACCCTGGAGGAACACGGCGAAACAGTCCGGCGCATCCGCGAAGCGGCGGAATCGACGGGGAGAACCGTTACCGTTCTGGCCGATCTCCCGGGACCGAAAATCCGCGTGGGCACGCTCCCCGGGGGGTCCCTCTCTCTCGAAAAGGGTGACCGGGTCGTTCTGTCGGCCCGGGAAAGCGGGGCGGCGGGCGTTTTCATTCCCGTCTCCTATCCCGCCCTGGCCGAAAGCCTGCGTCCAGGAAGCCTTGTTTTCATGAACGACGGCTACATCGAGCTGGCGGTCCTCGAGGTCCTGGGCGACGCCGTTTCGTGCCGTGTGAACGTGGGGGGCGAACTCCTTTCGGGCAAGGGGGTGAATCTCCCCGGAGGCGCCCTGGCCCTCGAAGCCGTCACGGACCGGGATCTTTTTCTCATGGACGCCGCCCTGGACATGGGCGTGGACACTTTCGGACTCTCTTTCGTGAAGGATTCGTCGGATGTTCGAAAGATCCGGGATCACGCCCGGAGAAAGGGCCGAAACATCTTCGTGGTCGCCAAGATCGAGAGACGGGAGGCGGTGGAGGAAATCGACGGCATCCTGGACGGGGCGGACGCCATCATGGTGGCCCGGGGGGACCTGGGCGTGGAAGTACCCCTGGACGAGCTTCCCCTTCTCCAGAAAAAGCTCATCCGGAAAGCCAATCTCCGCTGCCGGCCCGTCATCACGGCCACGCAGATGCTGCTTGCCATGGTTCGCGCCACGAGACCGACCCGTGCGGAAGTGGCCGACGTGGCTAACGCCATCCTCGACGGCACCGATGCCCTCATGCTCTCGGAAGAAACGGCCGTCGGCCGTTTCCCCCTCGAGTCGGTGGCCATGATGGCCCGCATCGCCCGATCGGTGGAGACGAACCGGGGGACTCTGCCGGCCTGGCGGGGAAGCCTGGATCTTCTGAAGGGGGAGCTTCTGAAAGAGAACCTGTCCGTGCATGACACGGTTTCTCTCAACGCGGCGGAGGCCGCCCTGGCCCTTCGCTCCTCCCTTATCCTGACACCGACGCGAGGCGGAAACACCCCCCGGCGGATCTCACGCTTCAAGCCCGAAGCCTGGGTTCTTCCTCTTTGCGCCCGTGAGGACGTCTGCCGGTTCCTCGCCTTTTCCTACGGCGTTCACCCCCTGTGCCGAGACGGCCGGTCGGAAGGCTGGCGGGAGCGGACGGTGGCCGATCTTCTGGCATCGGGTATGGCCGTGCCGGGTGACCGTATCCTGATCACGGAGGGAAAATACGGCGGTGCCTCGGGGGGGACCGACAGCCTGAGCATCTACACCGTACCGTGACCGGCCTGCCATTGTCTTCCGATCCGCGGCGGCTTTACAATTCACCGGGAAATCATGTAAAAGGTGTGCGGTGACAAAAACCCCCGCGAGGTCCGCCGCTCATGGCGAAAAAGAGATCCCCCGACAGGCCCGAGGCCATTCTCCCGAAGGCCCTGACCACGGTGGACGGGTTCTACGAACTCATCGAGGTACTTCTGGACACGGACCGGATGCGACGTTCCGCTTCCCCGGGGGGCTTCGGCCCGGCTGTTGAGACCGATGAAAAGGCGGCGGCCTGCCTCGACCGGGTGTCGGCCGTCATGGAGGATCTTCTCGGGGAACCGTTCCTTCCCGGAAGGAAGCCCCGCCTGGTTCTTCTCCGCGATCTCCGCCGGCTCCGGTTCCTGACCTTGAGGCTCTATGGGGTCTTTATCCCTCTTTGCCTTTTTTTCTTTTACATGACCCTGGATCATTCCGGGACAGATCCCGCCGTTTGGTTCATCCGGGCCGTCCTCGTCTTTCTGCTTCTGTTTCCCCTCATTTACCGCCGGAGGCTGCGGCTCAACCTGGAACATCGGTGTCACTACCGGCATGTGGATGGGGGAGAGGCCTGCATCTTCATGGAAGAGCTGAAGGAGGCGCCCTTTCACTCGTATCTCGCCCACGAGTACGCCCACCATGTCTATGGAACCCTCTTCGGCCACAGGCAGGGAGACCGCTGGTTCCGGGAGGGGTGGTGCCGCCTGATCCAATGGAAGGTCTGCGAGCGGCTGGCCCGGGAAGAGGCAAATCCCGCGTTCCTTCACCACGTCCTCCTCCAGGTGACGGGGGAACTGAAATTCGCCCTGACGCTCATGGGCCACGCCCTCCGGCTTCGCCTGCCCCGGCGGGCAAAAGAGGTGAAGAGCATTTTCCGCATCAATTCGCTGGTGAGTTTTTTTACGGGAAACCCGGGGTACGATGTCAAAAGCCTTCTCAACCACGCTCTCGGGACGGCTTTTTTCGCCCTGGCCCTGAAACGGATGTCTTTTCACGAGGCGACCCTCCAGCTTCCCCGTCGGGATGCCCCGGAAAACATGTCCTTTCCCCCGGCGCCGCCGGGGTCTTGAGGAGCGGAACGATGTATCTTTCCATTCTGTTTCCCCGGAAGCTTACGGCGGAAGAAAAAGAAGACATGGAACTTCTCTTGAGGGAGAACTGTTTTGAAAGGAGCGGGCAGGGCGCTTGGTGCTCTTCCGGTCCCTTCTTCCTGTCTCTTTTCCTGGAGGAGAACCCCCGGGAAGACCCTTTCTGGGTTTCCTTGACCCTGGACGATCTTTTCTTCCTGCCCCTCGATGAAATTCTGCTGGCTTCGGGGGGAGACACCCCTTCTCGCGAGGGAATGTACCACATCGCCGCGGTCCTGTCGGATCGCCTCAAGGGCGTGATTTACGACCACCAGGCCGGCCGGGTGTACGGACCCGGCGGCAGGGTCGCGGAAGAGCACGGCATGGCCGGGGGCGCCGTGGAATACGGGGCCCTTCTCAAGAAGGACCCGAAAAAGGAGGAAGGATGAACCCTGTTCGACCGGAAGACTTTCGGCACATCGTTTTTTTTACCGGCGCGGGCATGTCGGCGGAAAGCGGCATCCCGACCTATCGCGGGAGAGGCGGTGTCTGGCACCAGTATAACTGGGAGGAATATGCCTGCCAGGAGGCCTTTGACGCCGACCCGGAAAAGGTGCTTCGGTTTCACGAAATGCGGCGCGCGGCCATCCTGGCCTGCGAGCCCCACGAGGGGCACCGGGTCATCGCCGCCCTCGAAAAAAACCATCCCGACGTCCAGGTGGTAACACAGAACATCGACGGCATGCATCAGCGGGCGGGAAGCAGGAAGGTGACGGAACTCCACGGAAGTCTCTGGCGCGTCCGGTGCTCCCGAGACGGTGTCCGGGAAGCCCCCGGGGAACGTTATGAAACCGACCGCTGCCCGGACTGCGGCGCCTGGCTGCGTCCCGATGTGACGTGGTTCCGGGACAGGCTCGACCCCTATGTCCTCCATCTGGCGGACCGCCTTGTCCGGCGGTGCGATCTTTTCATCACCGTCGGGACCTCGGCGGTCGTCTGGCCCGCGGCGGGATTCCCCGGCATCGCCAAGGAAAGCGGTGCCAGGCTCGTCGAGATAAACCTGGAACCAACGGAGATGTCGTCCCTTTACGACGACACCTGTTACGGGCCCGCGGGAGAGGTGCTGGTGAAACTTTTTCCGGGCTGAAAAAAAGGCAGCCGGGGGCCGCTCCCGCCCGCCCCCGGCTGTTTTCACGGTTCGTTACGGGCTCTCGATGTAATCATAAGGCGACTGGCTCTGCGCGTTTTGCTGAAGACGAGGGTCGTCGTTTTCCCCGTCGACAGTTCGGTGAAGGTCATGGTTCCGAAAGCGGGCACCATTTTCCAGTCGCCTCATCTTTCACTATGGTCAGTACCATAAAGATTTCGAAAGGCCCGTCGTCGGTGGAGGCGTCCATTTCGATTGTCCACTGGTTCTTTTCGGGCCAGCGGCGGCGGCCGTCTTGTATTTCTGGTCCAGCTCGGAACAAGGGTTCTCAACCGTTTAGAAATCGCAGAAAAAAAGATCCCCTCACTGGTCAATGGAATCAACACGGCCGTGAGAAGGAAAAAGGGGAAAAGGACCCCTTTCCGGGGATAATACGAAAACGACAGAAAGGTCCTACCGTTTTGGGGTTACCAGTGGATAAAGAAATGTTCCACGGGCCATGAGAGGATTTTTTTCTTGAATGATTTTGAAAAACTGCTATTTTCCCCTTCTGTCTCCACGGAACCGGTTTCGTGGGGTCCTGGCGGGAGGTTTTCTTGAAATGGCGGACGAACCGAACAAGGTGATCTATTCCATGCTCGGCGTGGGAAAGGTGTACGGCACCCGCACGGTGCTCAAAGACATCTCCCTTTCCTATTTCTATGGAGCGAAAATCGGCGTTATCGGTCTCAACGGGTCCGGGAAAAGCACCCTTCTTCGCATCATGGCCGGGCTGGAAAGGGAGTTCATCGGAAAGACCATTCTTTCCCCGGGATACACCCTCGGGTTTCTCGAGCAGGAACCCCGTCTGGACGATGACAAAACGGTTCGCCAGGTCGTCGAGGAGGGGGTGCGGGATATTGTCGACACCGTCGACGCATACAACGCCGTTTCGGAGAAACTGTCCGAACCGCTTTCAGACGATGAAATGGAACGTCTCATTGCCCTCCAGGGGGACCTCCAGGAAAAAATGGACGCCCAGGACGCCTGGGATCTCGATGCCCGGCTGGAAATGGCCATGGACGCCCTGCGATGCCCACCGGGAGACATGCCGGTCCGGGTCATTTCGGGAGGCGAAAGGCGGCGGGTGGCCCTTTGCCGGCTTCTCCTGAAGAAACCGGATATTCTTCTTCTCGACGAGCCGACCAATCATCTCGATGCCGAAACGGTGGCCTGGCTCGAGCATCACCTCCGGAATTACCCGGGGACGATCATTGCCGTCACCCACGACCGGTACTTTCTCGACAACGTGGCCGGCTGGATCCTGGAACTGGACAGGGGTCACGGGATTCCCTGGAAGGGCAATTATTCGTCCTGGCTGGAACAGAAGCAGAGGCGCCTGACGGAGGAGGGAAAAAAGGAATCCCAGCGCCGGAAAACCCTGGAAAGGGAGTTGGAGTGGATCCGCATGTCCCCCAAGGGGAGGCAGGCGAAATCGAAGGCCCGGGTCGCTTCGTACGAAGAGCTCTTGAACGAGGAACAGGAACAGAGGGAGCGGGAACAGGAAATTTTTATCGCCCCGGGCCCCCGTCTGGGAAAACTCGTCATCGCCTCCGACGGCGTCACCAAGGGATACGGGGACCGACTTCTCATGGACGGGCTGGCTTTTTCCGTTCCCCCGGGAGCCATCGTGGGGATCGTGGGCCCCAACGGCGCGGGGAAAACCACCCTGTTCCGCATGATCACCGGCCTTGAAATCCCCGACAGCGGAACCGTCATACAGGGCGAAACGGTGCGACTGGCCTGGGTGGATCAGAGCCGGGACGTTCTGGATCCGGGAAAAACGGTCTGGGAGGAAATCTCCGGCGGAAACGAGTTTCTTTCCCTCGGCGGCAGGCAGGTCAACTCCAGGGCTTACCTGGCCCGATTCCAGTTCACCGGAACGGACCAGCAAAAAAGGGTAACCGAGCTTTCGGGGGGTGAGCGAAACCGCGTTCATCTAGCCCGCATGCTGAAGGAAGGGGCCAACGTTCTTCTTTTGGACGAACCGACCAACGATCTCGACGTCAACACCCTCCGTGCCCTGGAAGACGCCCTGCTGACCTTTGCCGGGTCCGTTCTCGTCATCAGCCACGACCGTTGGTTTCTCGACCGGATTACCACCCACATTCTGGGTTTCGAAGGAGAAAGCCGGGTGGTCTGGTTCGAGGGCAGTTACAGCGAATACGAGGCTGACCGCCGGGCCCGGCTGGGCGCGAAGGCGGAACAGCCCCATCGGATTAAATATCGGCTCTTAACGAGGCCCTGAACGCACAGGGGAGAGACCCCCGGAGAGTTATGAAGCATCACAAAACGATTTTTTTGAACGGCCGCTACGTTGACTGGAATGAGGCGACGGTGCATCTGCTATCCCACAGCGTCAGCCGCGGTTCCGCCATCTTTGAAGTGTTGAGTTTCTACGAAGGTCTTCAAGGGCCCTCGATTTTCCGCCTTGACGCGCATGTGGCGCGGCTCATGAAGACCGCCGGTCTCCTGGAAATGCGCCTTCCCCTCGGGGAAAAGGAGATTGCCCGGGCGATCTGCGAGACCATCAGGAGAAACAGCCTCTCGTCGGGATACATCAAGGTCGTCGGCTACTACGGGGGGATCGCTTACGAGATCCTCCCGCCGGAGGAGGACCTGGATCTCGCGGTTTTTGTCATCCCGGCGTCGGTGGACCCCCTCCATCAGCAGGGGGGATCGCAAAAGGGTTTTTCCATGGGTCTCTCCTCATGGCGGAAACTCGATCCCGGGACGGTTCCCGTGGAGGCGAAGGTGGCCGCCAATTATCTGAACGGCATGCTGGCCCGCCAGGAAGCGAAAAAGAAGGGGTTCGATTACACGCTTCTTCTTGACCGGGACGGTTACCTGGCGGAGGGCGGAACGGAATCGGTTTTCCTGGTGAAAAAAGGGCGACTGATGACGCCATCCCTTGGGGGCATTCTCGACAGCATCACCCGCAAATCCGTTCTCGAAGTTGCCGGAGCACTGGGCCTGAATCCCGTGGAGGAGAAACTTCCACCGGAAGCCCTCGAAGAGGCCGATGAAATCTTCCTTTCGGGAACCCTGGGGAAAGTCGTTCCCATCGAACGAACGGGAAACCGGAGCCTGGCCCCCGTACCCGGGCCGATCACCCTTCGAATCAATCAATTCATGGAAGAAATTCTCGCCGGAAAAGAGAAAAACTTTCATCACTGGCTCTTTCCGGTCCGATAAAGGGGAACGGTGGCCTCGCGGGGCGTTTCGTCGAGACCCCCCGTTAACCTTTCGTATCCCCTGCAAGTTTAAATAATATATTGATATATTTAAATAAATATGTGCACAAGATTCGTGCAAAACGGTCAAAAGGGGCCGTTTCTCATATCTTACAGGACCCATGAACAGATTTTTCCACAGGGTTTCCCACAGAGTTGTGGATGGGGTCTCATAAGAAGTTGTTTCCGCCGGAAATAAGGGGGGAGGGGAGGCTTGCGCCTCCCCTTTTGTGACAGATGCTGACTGCCGGCCAGTGCCTACGCAAGGAGGGGGAACATAGCCACACTGGCGGATCGCGTATGGAATCGGGGGGGGATCCCATGCACGATGGTACTGGTCGCATCTTTGAATTTTGATAATGCATGAAACATGCCAGAGATGAAGAAAAAAATATTTCAGGCAGGACATGGGAAAGGGGCGATCTCCTCCGAGACCTTCGAACCTGATGAAAAAAAACGAAGGAAATAATTGTCGACTTTCTGAGATGTACCCCTTTCTGCGGGAGCGGCGATGCAAGGCCGGGCTTGGGTGAATCGTTTACGACAATTTTGTCGCTCCGTTTCTTTTTTTGATGTTGACCGCTTCTCCTCGCCTTGACAGAAAATCTTTTTTCCGCTTATCCTCAATAAAACGTTGCGAAGGTATTTCATGAAGAAAAGCCCGGTTACCTTTCGATACCGGCCGTTCTCGGATCTGCGGGAACGTCTCGAAGAAGGGGGCTTTGCCGTAGGGGATTCCTCCGTTCCGGTGATGGAAAAAGACGGGGCAGGGGACGCGAAGGACGATGAGGCCCTGTTCCTGAAAGCCACCGAGGGGGTGAAACCCCTGAAGGGTGGCGGTCCGGTGGGACCCTGTCCGGAAAAGAGGGTGTATCCCGTTTCCGGGGGGGGCGGCCTGGGGGAGATAACGCTTCTGAAGGCTCTCATACGAAAAGGCGAAGGTTTCGTTCTGTCTTCTACACCGGAATACATGGAGGGAACGGGACACGGCGTTCCCGATCATCTGGCCCGGCGGCTTCACCGGGGGGAGTTTTCAGTCCGCCGTCACATCGATCTTCACGGTTTGAACGCCCCGGAGGCGCAAGCCGCGCTGGCCCGTTTTCTCCAGGAGACTCTCGAAAGAGGGGAGCGCTCCCTTCTCGTCATACATGGAAGGGGGCTCTCCAGTGCCGGCGAACCGGTGCTGAAGGAAACGGTCCGCCGTTTCCTGACCCGGAGCCCCTGGAACAAATGGATCGCCGCTTTCTCGACGGCCCGCCCCTGCGACGGGGGGGCGGGGGCGACCTATGTCCTTCTCCGAAACCGGCCGGTCAAAAAGAGAACGGCGAGGCGGGCGAAAATTGACAAAAACTCTCCGGTGTGTTAGGCCCTATGGCCGCTTTCAATTGAAACCGGGCGAACCGCTTACATTCAGATCCGGGAAACCATGCTTATGAGAAAGGCCACAGGACCGTGACGGAAAAGACGGGTCGGCGGAAATCAAGGAAACGAAAAGAGCCGCTGTCATGGGAACAGTAACCGCATGGTTGCGGCTTTCCCGTCTTCCCTTCCACTCCGTGGGCGTTCTCCCCTTCATTCTCGGAACGATTCTCGCCTGGAAGGTCACCGGGGAAATCCGTTGTTCCGTCTTTGTTCTCGGCGTCGCCGGGGTTCTCCTCGTCATGCTTTCCACCTATCAGAGCGGCGAATATTTTGACCGCCGGGAAGACAGCCTCTCGAAAAGACTTCACAGCAACCCGTTCGCCGGCGGTTCCGGGGCCATACAGGAAGGACTCATTTCGCCCGCTGCCGCCCTTCGAACGAGCCTGGCCGCCCTTTTCCTCGCCGCGGTGACCGGCGTTATTCTCCAGTTCGGCTTGAAAACCGGCCCCTGGACCCTTCTGCTTGGCGGAATCGGTCTTTTCTGCGGTTTCTTCTATTCCACCCGCCCCGTGAGATTCGTCGCCCGGGGCGTGGGGGAGATTCTCATCGGGTTCTGCTACGGCTGGCTTCCCATCGCGGCCGCCTTTTACATCCAGGCGGGTTTCATTCACCCCCTGGTCCACTGGATGGCCGTACCGGTGGGACTGACCATCTTCAACGTCATCCTGCTCAACGAGTTTCCCGACTACCAGCCGGACCGGGAAACGGGGAAAAAAAATCTTCTCGTCCGGGCAGGCCTCAAGAGAGGGGCCGAAATTTACGCCGGGGCCGCCGTTCTCGCCGTTCTGTTCTTCTTCCTTTCCCTTACCCAGGCGCATGTCGGAGCCAACGGCCTTTATCTCTTCGGGGTGATCGCCGTCCTTTCCCTGTACCTTGCCTTCCAGGTGTACCGGGGAAAGCATGAAAACCCCGGACTTTTGAAACTTTTCTGCGGGTTGACCATCGTCGTCAATCTCGGCACCACCTTATCCTACATCATCGCTCTTCTGTAATCCGGAAAGAAGAGAGGGGAGCGAACAGGACTTTAGAATGAAAGCACTGACGAAACAGACGGAAAGGGCGCGAAAAAAGGCCGTCCGCCCGGTCTTCTGGCCGCCTTCCCTGCTTTTCCGTCAACTGGGGGGCGCCCTGCTCATGGGCTACCTGAACGGATGGAAGAAATTTCCTCACTGGCTCGTCCGCCACAGCCTGGAATCCATCCCCGTTTCCAACGGCGCTTGGGGGATGGGCTGTATCGGCTATCCCGGTCACCCCGCCTGGGAAGTGACCTCGGCCTGCAATCTGCGCTGTATCCACTGCCATGCCACGAGCGGGAAACCTTCCCCGGATGATCTCGATACCGATGAAGCCAGGCGGCTCATCGACGGCCTCGCCGAAATCAAGGAATTCAGGACCATCGTTTTCACCGGGGGCGAGCCCCTGGTGCGTCCCGACATTTTCGAGCTCCTGAAGCATTCGAAGGACGTCGGGTTTTCGAACATTCTCGCCACGAACGGGACGCTCATCGACGAGGAGACGGCGTGGAAACTGAAGGAACACGGGGTTGTCTGCAACGCCATCAGCCTGGACTCGGCAGACCCGGACGTCCACAATTTCATCCGGAACAACCCCAGGGCCTTCGACCTGGCCCTCCGGGGGATCGAGGCGACCAAAAAGGCGGGAATTCTCCTCCAGCTGAACACCACGGCCATGGAAACGAACCTCCCCGGTCTTGACGGCCTCATCGACTTCGTCGACCGCTGCGGGGCCGCCATTATGCTCATGTACCAGCTTGTCGCCGTGGGCCGGGGAGGGAAGATCGAGAAGGCCACGCTGAAAAAGCAGGCCAACTACCTGCTCAGCCGCCTCATCGCCGAAAAGCAGAAAGACGTAACCACTATCGTCGAACCCGTCGCGGGACCGCAGTACTGGCCCTATCTCCTTGAGAAAAATGGCGCCAGGGGAAAAGGGTGGCTCAAGCTGGCGGAACAGGTATTCCACGGGTGCGCTGCTGGAAGAGGTTTCGTTTACATCAAGGCCAACGGTGACATCTGGCCCTGCCCCTTCGTGGAAGTGAAGGCGGGATCGGTTCGGGAGAAGCCCTTCCGGGAGATCTATCGGGAATCCCCGGTCTTCGTGGAACTGAGAAACCGCGAAACCCTGCTCAAGGGGAAATGCGCCGCGTGCAGCTACAAAAAAATATGCGGCGGCTGCCGGGGGCGGGCCCACGCCTATTCGGGGGATTATCTCGCCGAGGACCCGCGGTGCTATATCCGGTGAAGCGAGAGATCATTTCCTCTTCATGACGAGAAAATAGAGCGCGCCCTCGTGTTTCATGTGCCCCGCCATGGTCTCGGCGTAAGGCCCGTTCCCGCAGAAAAGATCTACCCTTCCCGGTCCCTTGATGGCCCCCCCGGTGTCCTGGTTGAGGACGAACCGGGTGAAAGGGACCCACGACAGGATATTCCCCTCATCGTCCATCACGGGTTTTTCCGTGTGAATGAAAGCCAGGGCACCCCGAGGGAAGTGTTTCCCGTCCGTGGCGATGGACCGGTTCGCCGTCACCGGGACGTTCAGGCTCCCGATGGCTCCCCGGGAGGTCCGGAAAAAAACATAGCTCTCGTTGTAGTTGAGAAGGTCCTCCATGTCCTCCGGGTGCTCCTCCAGGTGACGGCGAATGCTCGGTAAAGACACCTCATCCCGTGAGAGGGCTTCAAGGTCGATGAGGCGTTTTCCGAGGCTCCTGTAAGGCCGGCCGTTGGTGTGGGCGTAAGTCACGTGAACGGGGGAGCCGCCGGGAAGCTCGATGACGCCCGAGCCCTGGATGTGCAGAAAGAAAAGGGCGATGGGATCGGAAACCCAGAGAATTTCCAGGTCCCGGCCGGCCAGGGCCTTCCCCGAGTCGATTTCCGCGCGGGAGTAGTAGGGAACGACCTCACCGTTTTCGAGGCGTCCGATCAGCCGCAGTCCCCGGTATTTGTCGTCGAACTTTTCCAGGTTGATGACGAGGTGATCCTCCGGCTTTCCGTAAAGGGGGTACCTGAAAACGTCGGTGGGAAACAGGCAGCCTTTCAGAACCGGTTCGTAGTATCCCGTGAAAAGGACGGAGCCTTTGCTGTCCCGGCCGACGGACCGGTAAATGTGAAAGGACTCGGTGACCCGGTCCTGCAGCTCGCCGGCCGTCGGCGCGCTTCTCACGATCCGGAGGAATTCGTGGAGGGATTCCCGGAGTTCCCCGACGGTGAATCGGTCCCTGCCGAAGGCGAGGACCATGTCCGCGGGGAGGACGTCGTAGTATTGGAGGCTTCGGCCCACCGCGAGTTCCAGATTTTTGAAGTTGAGGTCGTCGGAAAAAGCGGGTACGTCCTTTTTATCAACGGGGACGAGGGCCGTCGGGGGCGGCGCAAGGGGTTCTTCCTTCACGGGGGCGCAGGCGGCCAGGATGACGATCGAGATAAACAAGAAAATGAGGCGGGTCTTTCCCTTCATGAGAAACGCTCATGCCCTTCGGCGGGGGGACGCCGATCTATTAAAGCTCGAGGATCATGGCCACTTCGTCGCAGAAATCGGGATACTTGGGACACTTGAAGCAGTCGGACCAGATCTTCTCCGGCAGGATAGAGCGATCCTTTTCCAGAAAGTCGAGGCTTCGGAAGAAATCCCGCTGGTAGGTCAGGGTGAAGACGCGGTAGATTTCCAGGGTTATGGCCTCGGATATGCACGCTTCCACGAGGCTCCTCCCGATTCCCTTTCTTCGGTGGTTTTCGCTGACGAAAAGGGAGCGGATCTCCGCCAGGTTTTCCCAGAAAATGTGCATGGCGCAGATCCCGATGATGGGTCCCCCTTCTCCGTCGAGGTAGACGTAAAAATCCCTGAGGGAGCTGTAAAGATCCATGAGGGAGCGTGGGAGGATCTCCCCTTTTCCCGCCGAGGCGTTGATCATCCGATGTATCGTTCTGACGTCGCTGACTCTCGCTTTTTTAAGCATTTCCCTTCCCGCTTTATGAAGGCTTGTCCTTTCCCGACTTCAACATTTCCCGGGCGTGTTCCCGGGCCTTGTCGCTCACGGTGACCCCCCCGAGCATGCGGGCCATCTCCTGGAGCCGTTCTTCTTCCGTGAGCTGCCTCATCATCGTTTTCGTCCGCCCTCCCGACACGGCCTTTTCCACGAGAAAGTGATTTTCCCCGAACCCGGCGATCTGGGGAAGGTGGGTGATGCAAAGGACCTGGTGGTGAGAAGCCGCTTCCCGGAGCTTCTTTCCGACAAGTTCGGCGGCAGCGCCACCGATGCCCGAGTCTATCTCGTCGAATATCATGGTCCTCACGTCGCTCTTTTCCGCCAGGACCCTCCTGATGGCCAGGGTGATGCGGGAAAGCTCGCCCCCCGAGGCGATGCGGTTCAGGGGTTTCAGTTCCTCTCCCGTGTTGGGGGAAAGGAAAAACTCGATCTCGTCGGCACCCGATGGGCTCAAGGTCGCCGGATCGGTGCTTTCCCGGTAGCCCTTGTGAAAAAAGACGCGGAAAGAGGTGTTTTCCATGCGGAGGCCGCCGAGCTCCTTTTCAACCTGGTTTTCGAGAACGGCCGCCGCGCTCTTTCTCCCTTCCGAAAGATGTTTCGCCTTTTCGAGAAGAAGCGGTTGAAGGGAAATTATTTCGGCCCGGCTTTTATCGAGATCCGACTCGGTGGCGGACAACGCCCGAAGCTCCTCTTTGAGGAGACCTCTTTTTTCCAGGACCGATTCCAGGGTTCCGCCGTATTTTCGTTTCATCCGGTTCAGATATTCGAGACGCTCCTCGATTTTTTCAATCCTGTCGGGATCGATAAGAATTTCTTTCCCGTAGTCCCGGAGACGGATAGCAGCATCCTGAAGGGTGTAGTAGGCCCCCTCCACTTGTTCAAGCAATAGTTTAATGTTACTGTCTATCCTATAGATATCTTTAATATTTGATATGGCAAAAGAAAGCCTCTCCAAAACGGCGCCCTCGTCGGAATAAAGACTCCCGAAGGATGCCTCAGCCCGCTCCTTGAGAGCTCTCCCGTGAGCGAGAACGGTTCTCTCCGCCTGAAGCGCCTCATCTTCTCCCTTCTGGATCTTGCCATCATCGATTTCCTTCAGCTGAAAAAGGAGAAACGCTTCCGTTCGAAGCCTTTCTTCCCTTTTTTTTTCCAGGGATTGGATCCGTTCCTCCACATCCCGGTAACGGTTGTAGAGACGCCCGTAGCCCTCTACCGGGTCCTCCAGGTTTCCGAACCGGTCGAGGATCGCCCGATGGTGTTCCGGGTTCAGGATGCTCTGGTGCTCGTGCTGGCTGCAGATGTTCACCAGGGACTCGCCGAGCAGGGAAAGGGCCGACAGCGTCGCCAGGGACCCGTTCACATAGGCCCGGTTCTTTCCCGTCCTGGAGATGATGCGCCTTATGACGATCTCGTCCTGGCGTTCAAAACCCAGGGATTCGAGTTTTTCCTGAAGTCCGGGGCGGCTGCCGATGTCAAATAAAGCCTCCACCACGGCGGCGTCTTCCGATGAGCGGATCCAGTCCGTTGTCGCCCGGTCCCCCTGAAGAAGGCCGACGGCTTCCATGATGATGGACTTTCCCGCGCCGGTCTCCCCGGAGATGACGGTGAGCCCGTCGGCAAAGGAAACCCTCAGGTCGTCTATGATGGCAAGGTTCCGGATGTTGAGCTCTTTCAGCATGTCCGTTCAGGGCAGCCCCCCCCAGCCGAGCTTGTTGCGGACAATCTCCAGGTAGTTGTGGTAGGGCGAGTCGACAAGATGGATGAGGGTATTCGACCTCCGAACCTCGAAGGCCTCTCCGGATCGGATGACCCTGGAAATCTGCCCGTCCAGGGTCAGGGTGGCGCATTCCTCCTTGGTCCACAGAATGACCCGGATCGTGGCGTCCGGTGGAAGCATGACGGGCCGGTTCGTCAGGGTGTGGGGACAGATGGGGTTGACGATGATGGACTGAAGCTCCGGGAAAACGATCGGGCCGCCCGCCGACAGGGAATAAGCGGTGGAGCCCGTGGGCGTGGCGATGATGAGGCCGTCCGCCTTGAAGGTGTTGAGATAAGAGTCGTCCACGAAGGTTTCCAGGTGAATCATCCGGGACAGGTTTCCCCGGTTGATGACGACATCGTTCAGAACGGTCTCGAAAGGGACGTCCTTTTCTTCGCCCGGCAACGTGACGTCCAGCATCATCCGTTTCGATGTCCTGAACCGGCCTTCGAGGATAAGTTCCATAGTGGGGAGCATTTCGTTCAGGTTCACCACCGTCATGAAGCCGAATCCGCCGAGATTGATCCCGACGACGGGCACTTCGTGACCGGCCGTCGTTCGGGCGGCGGACAGGAGTGTCCCGTCCCCCCCGAAAACCACCATGAGGTCCACCGCGGCGGGAAGGAGGGTCCTCTCCGTTCCGGGGCCTTTCCCCGTTTTTGCGGCGATTTCCCTTTCCAGCAGGACTTCGACGTTTCTTTCTTCCAGCCACTCAAGGAGTTCGAGGGTGCATCGGACGGCGTCCTTCTTGTCCGTGTTGGCGATAATGCCGATTTTTTCCAATGTCTTGGCCATTGTTTGAAAAGATTCCTGAAAGGGGTGTTGCGGTTTAAACGGGTCTTGAAAAAGCTCAAGCTCCCATTGACCACTTGCTTTCTATGACTATCACAAAAACGGATTTCCTGTCCATGCGAAAGGGACCGGCCAAGATGAAATCGCCTTGACAGCCCTCCCGAAACTGCGTAAGGTTCGTCTCAATCCAGATCGGGAACAGGGGTATTCATGGGTCTTCTGAAGGGAACTCTTTCTTTCGTCATATACCGGGTCGACGGGGACCTCCCCGTCGGATTCAGGGACTTCGCCGACAGGCAGTTGAAGCGCTTCGCCTTTCAGGAACTTATGCCGACCGGTGAAAAATCGCTCGGCTGGACAAGCCTGGAAAACCCTCTGGACACGGCCTTTTCCTACCTTTCCTATGCCGTGGCGGATTATTTCACCTTTCTGCTCCGGGTCGACCGCCGGCTCGTCCCACCGGCTCTGCTCAGGATCCGGACCCTTGAACGGGAAAAAAAGGTCCTCGAGGAAAGCAGGCGGAAGAAACTTTACAAAAACGAGCGGGAGGACATTCGCGATGCCGTTTTTCTTTCCTGCCTTTCACAGACTCCTCCCACACCGTCTTTTTCCGAAATCTGCTGGAACCTTTCGGAGGGGAGGCTTCTTTTCGGCGGATCGGGGAAGAAAACCCTGGAAGACTTCGAGGACCTTTTCAGGAGGACCTTTGAAATGAAACTCAGGCCCTGGTTCCCCTGGGACCCCCAGGACCGAGACGGGGCGACGGTGGATAAAATGCGGGCCCTTCCCGGGGAGACGGCGGCGCCGTCCAACAGGGAAGGGGACAGGAACTTCGCCTTCCTGGGCAAGGAATTTCTTTCCTGGCTCTGGTATAAGAGCGAGGAGCGGGGTGGCACGATCCTTCTGCCGGGCATGGGAGACATGGGGCTCATCTTTGTACGGAAAATGGTTCTCTCGTCCGGGGAAGGCGAGTATGCCGAAACGGTGACCTGTCAGGGGATGCACGCGGACCTGCGGGAAGGGAAGGCGGCTCTCCGGGAAGGGAAGAAGATCCGGGAGGCCCGTATTCGGGTTGACCTGGGTTCTGAGCAGTGGGAATTCACCCTCAAGGCGGAAACGTTCCGTTACCAGACCCTCAGGCTTCCCGTGACAGTTGATTTTTCCGACGAGGAAGAAAGCCGGGAAGGCCGTCTCCTGGAGCGAATCCAGCTTGTGGAAACCCTTCTGGGAACCGTGGAAAAGCTTTTTGACCACTTCCTGTCGCTTCGACTGTCCCCCCGGTGGGAGACGGAAGAACTGAAAGGTCACAAAAAGTGGCTTGCTGAATAGGGGGGTGACCGACGGTGAAACGCCCGGCCCTTTCTCTTCATGACCAGGTGGATGCGTACCTGGATTTCATGGCCGTCGAAAAGGGGGTGTCCCGGAACACCCTCGAGGCTTACGGCCGTGATCTCAGCCGGTTCATCGCCTGTCTCGAGGAAACGGGAGCCGCAAGCGATTTTCTTCATGTCAACTCGGACCATGTCATCGCCCACATCGGGCATCTCCGTTCTCATGGTTTGAACAGCCGGTCCGTCAACCGGGCCATTGCCGCCATTCGGGGGTTGTTCCGATATCTTTTGAGAGAAGAACTCATCGACGAAAACCCCATTTCGGACATCGTTTCTGGAAAGGAGTGGGTTCACCTTCCCCACACGCTTTCCCGGGAGGAGATGGACCGTCTTCTCGAGCAGCCCGATGTGACGACACCCCTGGGGCTTCGCAACCGGGCCATGATGGAATTCATGTATGCCACGGGGGTCCGGGTGACGGAGCTCATATCGACGACCCTGGGTCAGCTCAACTGGCAGGTGGGTTTTGTTCTCATCCGCGGGAAGGGCGACAAGGAGCGGATCGTTCCCGTGGGGCGTTCCGCCCAGAACTACATCCGTCAGTACCTGGGGGAGGTGCGGCCGAAGCTTCTGAAAGGCTCGCGGACGGATGTCCTCTTCCTGAACCGTTCGGGAAAGGGGCTCACCCGCCAGGGGTTCTGGAAGATTGTCCGGGCCTGCGCCCGCCTTGCCGGACTGCAGAAGCGCATACACCCCCACGTGTTCCGCCACTCTTTCGCCACCCACCTTCTCGAGGGGGGAGCGGACCTCCGGTCAGTCCAGATCATGCTCGGCCATGCCGACATTTCAACGACCCAGGTTTACACCCATGTGACCCGGGAGCGCCTGCGGGAGACACACCGGAAATACCATCCCAGAGGATAGTCCGCCACGGTGTAAGGAGGCCCATGAAACCGGACGTAATCCTTGACAGCGCTTGTTCGAGAGGCTATAGCTAAAGTGATTTTTCGTGCCTGGGTGGCGGAACTGGTAGACGCAAGGGACTTAAAATCCCTCGGTCCTCGAGGCTGTGCGGGTTCGATTCCCGCCCCAGGCACCATGGAATCCGGGAATCCGGGGTCGGACCAAGTTAACTATTTGAAATAGTTTCCTAAACAATCTTATTTGTTGCGATTATCGGCCTTAAAAGGCCCTTTTTGATGTCAAAAAAGCTTGTTTAAAAAAAACGCTCCTTGATATTTGAACATGCCCAGAGCGAACAGACACTTCCTACCGGACAATGTGTGGCACATAACGCACCGCTGCCATAAAAGCTCTTTTCTCCTTAAGTTTTCAATTGACCGCAGTACCTGGGTCCGTTGGCTTTTCGAGGCGAAAAAACGGTATGGCCTCGAGGTCTTGAATTACGCGATAACCTCAAATCACATTCACCTCATGGTATACGGGGGGAAAGACAGAGAGGTTATTCCAAAATCTGTTCAACTTGTCGCCGGTAGAACGGCCCAGGCATATAACCGGCGGAAAAAACGGAACGGTGCTTTTTGGGAGGATCGTTATCATGCCACAGCCATCGATACGGAAGAACACTTGATTCGATGCCTCCTTTACATAGATCTGAATATGGTTCGTGCCGGAGTCGTCAATCATCCTGGAAAGTGGAGGCATTGCGGTTATCACGAATTAATGAACCCTCCAAAACGATATCGAATCATCGCCAGGGAAAGACTCAATGAACTGGTAGCTGTGAATGAAAATTTTAATAATGTCTACGAAGAGTGGATTCAGAAGGCCATTGCCGCAGGTTCCGTAAAACAGGCCTTCTGGTCAAATAGCGTTGCCGTGGGCAGCCGGGATTATGTGAGCCGAGTGAAAGTAAATCTTGGACTTCAAGGATCAGGGCGAGATGTTCGTTCTTTGAAGACGGAGAATTTGTATATTCTTAAAGACCCTGATGAATCTTACAACAGTGTTTTCCGGCCCGAAAATGCCCTTTTAAGGCATAAAAACAGCCTATTTTGGGAAGTATATCCCGATTAATCAACATGTTATCTTGGTCCGACCCCGTGAAAAGGATTTTGTTTGTAGGGCTGGCGATACTGCTGTCGGTGCATGTCGCGGCGGCGGACGAAAGCGGCGTTCACGTCGAAACCCTTTCGAGAACCGGTTCCAGCTGGGACGGAAACCTTCTGCCTGATTACCCGGAAGGAAACCCTGAAATAACCATCCTGAGGATCACCATCCCCCCCGGTGCGATTTTACCGCTCCACAGGCATCCTGTTATTAACGCGGGTGTTTTGTTGCGAGGGGAACTGACGGTCGTCACCAAAAGCGGCAGGACACTGAACCTGAAAGCCGGTGAGGCCATTGTCGAGGTTGTGAACACCTGGCACTACGGGAAAAACGACGGCAATGAAACGGCGGAAATAATTGTTTTCTATGCCGGTATCAGGGGCGAACCCATCACCGTCAAGCATGAAACAGGCGGCATGGCGTTGCCGGACCGGTGAACCCGTTGCCGCGGACGGACCTCAAGAAAACGCTCTGGGCCGTCTCTGTTTTTTTGGCGGGGATGACTCTTTTTCTGTATCATCCCGTCGTTAACCACGATTTTATCAACCTGGACGACTGGCAGTATGTATTGAACAACCGGGAGGTCACCGCCGGGGTGACCCTTCGCGGCCTGGGCTGGGCGTTCACCTCTTTTCACGCCAGCAACTGGCATCCCCTGACCTGGCTTTCCCACATGATCGATGTCGAGATCTACGGTCTCGATCCCGGGGGCCACCACGGGACAAACCTCTTTTTTCACATCCTGAACACGGTCCTCCTCTTTCTCATCCTGACCCGGATGACCGGCGCCCCGGGCAAAAGCGGCATCGTGGCCGCACTCTTCGCTTTTCATCCCCTGCACGTGGAATCGGTGGCCTGGGTGGCGGAACGAAAAGACGTCCTCAGCACCTTTTTTCTTTTCCTCATGCTGGGGGCCTACGCCCTTTACGTGGAGAGACCGGGCCGCTGGAAATACGGAATCGCCCTGGTGTTCTTCGCTCTCGGACTCATGGCCAAGCCCATGCTCGTCAGCGCACCCTTCCTTCTGCTCCTTCTCGATGTGTGGCCCTTGCGGCGCCGGCCTGTTCCCGACAGGCCACCTTCAAAAATGGAAAAAATCCCCTTTTTCGCTCTTGCCGTCCTGTCTTCCGGGATAACGCTCTACGCCCAGGCTTCCGGGGGAGCCATGAGAAGCCTCGAGGCCATCCCCCTGGCGGATCGGGCCGCCAATGCCCTGGTTTCCGCCGTTACATACATGGGCAAGATGTTCTGGCCAGCCGGCTTGTCCGTCTTTTACCCCTACCCGGCGGCCATTCCTTTCTGGAAGGTTCTGGGAGCGGCGGCCCTCCTGGTTCTCATCACCGTGTTCGTTTTCCGGGAAAAGGCCCGCCGGCCCTGGTTCTTCACCGGGTGGCTCTGGTACCTCATTTCCCTTTTCCCTGTCATCGGTATCGTCCAGGTGGGCCCCCAGAGCATGGCCGACCGGTACACCTATATCCCTCTCATCGGTCTTTTCATCGCCCTGACCTGGGCTGTCGATGAGACCCTTTCCCGTCGGCGATTTCCCGTTTTCGCTTCGGCTTCCCTTGTCCTGATACTCCTGGCGGGACTTTCCTCGACGACATGGTTTCAACTGTCTCACTGGAAGAACAGCCGAAGCCTCTTCACGCACGCCCTCGAGGTGACAGAGAACAACGCTCTCGCCCACAACAACCTCGCCGTAGCCCTGGCCGATGACGGTGAACGGGAAGCGGCTGTCAACCACTTCCAGGAGGCCATCCGGGTCAATCCCCGTCACTTCAGCGCCCATTTCAACCTGGCCAACCACCTGGTGGCCCTGGGGCGCGGGGACCAGGCTGTGTTCCACTACCGCGAGGCCATCCGCTTCAATCCCGGCTACACCGCCGCCCACAACAACCTGGGCGTTGTTCTTCTTCGCCAGGGCAATCTCGAGGGGGCGGAGGCGCATCTGCTCGAGGCGCTGAAGCACGGTCCCGTGAAGGAGGGGATGCTGTTCAACATGGCCATGATCTTCGTCAGCCGGGGGGAAAATGAAAAGGCCGCCCAGTTGCTTCGGGAGGCCCTCGAGATCAACGCCGGTTATGCCGAAGCGCACAACCTCCTCGGTGTTGTCTACATGAAGGAGGGGAGAAGAGGTGAAGCGGCCGAAAGTTTCCGGCGTGCCCTGTCCTGCGACCCCGGGCTCGAGGCCGCCCGGCTGAATCTCAAGGTAATTGAACGAGACTGAAAAAGAAAAGGGCAGGGTTTGTGAAAAACCCTGCCCTTTTTCCTCAAAGGTTTGTTTCGATTCTTTTAATCAAACAGCTTGGCAATGGGAGCGGGGGCTGTCTGAACCTGCGCATAACCGTACTTGTGGTCGACCAGGTCGAAGGATGTGGGGAAACGGCGATCCGGTGCGGAGTCGAACATCCAGTGTTTCTCCATGATGCCCATTTCCGCGGCGCCTTTTTCCAGAAGCTCCCGGTCATCGGGATGGGCGATGCTGATGATCTTCTTCGCTTTTTCAGCATCGGTGCAGCCCATGAGGTTGACGATGCCGTATTCCGTGCACACCCAGGTGACCAGCTGGTCGGGAACGGTGATGACGCTTCCCATAGGCAGCTTGGGGAAGAAGCGGGACCGGCCCGCGGCATCCCGAGACGTCGCGGCGATGATCGCCCGGCCGCCCCTGGCCATGGAAGCGCCGATGGTGAACTGGAACTGGCCGCCCGTGCTGGAGATGACCTTCCCGCCGACGTTACCGGCACAGTCCTGGCCACGGAGGTCCATGGCGGCGAAGTTGTTCACCGTCACCATGTTGTCCAGCTGTGAGAGGGTCTGGATATTGTTCGTGTAGCCGATGTCGAACCCGGCGAAATAGGGGTTCCGGTGCATCCACTCGTAGTACCTCGGCGTGTCGACGGGCATGATGTAGGCCCAGCCGCACCGACCCGGGTCGATGGTCTTCCGCGAGTTGTCCACGACGCCCCGTTCCGTCAGGGTGAAGGCGTATTCGCCGATCATTTCGCTGTGCACGCCCAGGTGCCTCAGGTTGGACCCCGCCAGGGCGATGACCACGGCCGTGGGAAGGCCGCCGATGCCGACCTGGATGCAGTCGCCGTCCCGCATGATCTCGAGGCAGTGATTGGCGATGGCCATTTCCACATCTTTGGGCTTGATGTCTTTTTCAGGAATGTACATCCACTGGTATTTCGGGTCGTTCACATCGACTTCGATGAAGTAATCGACCTCGTCGATGGGAAGCATCATGCTCCGCCCGGCTTCGCACCAGGCGTAGTCGGAACGGATCTCGCAGACTACCTTCTTGCTGGACTTGGCGACCTGCAGGAAGTTGTTGACGCCGTAACTGGCGTTGACGTAACCGCCCTCGGGTACCGCGATGGCCTGAACGCTCCAGTCCATGGCCCTCTTGGATTTATCCTTCCGGTAGAAGCGGGCGTATTCGGCGTCCATGCCGATGGCCCATCCCCAGTGCTTCCAGTCGAACGCCTTGTATCCCTTTTTCAGGATGCCGCGAAGGGTCGGCAGAAGGAAGGCCTCGTGGTTCACATGGTATTTCCCCTCGGGGTCGGCGGCAAAAAAGAAATTGTGACCGAGCATGATGGCCTGGTTCCAGATCTCGATGTTATGCAGGCCGCCGGGGCCGTCATGAAAACGCGCCGCCAGGGCTTCCATGCTGGGAAGCGAGTCAGCGCCGGGACCGCCGCGGTTGATCCAGTCGCCGGGCTTTACCATGTCGGCCCACTGTTTCGCCGTGATCGTCTTGTCCCTGAGCTTCTGCTGGGTGGGTGGGGTCATCCTGATTTTCAACGGTTCCTTGATTTTCTCTTGCGCCATTTCTTACCCTCCTAAATCAATACCTGATATTAGCCCGAATCTGACTGGCAGACTCCAACTCGAATGATGCCATTCACTTTCTACAACTTTTCCGGATAGATCTTAAAATCACTGTATTATTCGTTACCCACCCCCTTTTCTTACCGTTTTTTGACTCGTGAAGCTTGGAAACTCTTTCACTTCGTATAATAGGCATTTGCGTTGATGTCAAGCATTTAGTTCGCCGTGGCGGTGTCTTTTTTGACTCGCACGAGAGGGTTTTTTACCGTGAGCTTGACGTGTTGCTTTATAAGGCTTCCCGCGTTCCCGTCACGAATGGCGGAAGCTGAATGGAAAATCGTACCTGAGACACAGGTTGACGAACGTTTCCAGGGACCCGTAATCGGCCACGATGTTTGCGACCTTGTCGGCGTCGAGTTTTGTGAAATCCCCGTATTCCCCGTCAAGATACCGCCGCATCTGGGGAAGGATAGGGACGTCACCCACCCGCGGTTTGTCGGTGAAGCACAAAAGCCCGAAAGGCCCGTCTCCGTTCCACAGTTTTTCCGCCAGGAGAGGGTCGTTTTTTTTCGCGACAAGAAAGGACGCTGAGAGAATGGTGCCATCCCTGTATTCGAGGATGAGGTCGCCCTGGGTCATCGTTTCCCATATCCCCTCGTTGTCGCCCCTTCGTTCCCGCACCCCCCGGATGTAGCAGACCCCGTCGGGGCAGAGTCCTTTCAAATCCTCGGCGAACCGTCCAGGGGGTATGAACGTGAGGAGCATTTCCATATCGCACACGGCCGACCGGGCAAGGGAAGGTTTGCCTAAAGATTCCTGGCCCGTGGGAATGATGAACACGTTATTCATGAAGATGGCCCCCGATGAAATTCGCCGCCCTTGCCACGGGCGTCACTCTGCAGGCACCGGCCCGGATCAAGGGGTTCCTTTTTCAAACGCCCGGATCGCCTCGGCGATGTCCGCGCTCAATTTGGCCAGAGCGCGGCTGTGCGCCGCGACGAGGGCTTCATAATCTTCTCCGCTCACCGGTTCTGAAAGGGTCGTGCGCCCTCGATGGGAGAGTTCCTTTTTCAAGGCCTTGACCTCCCAGAGCGCGTCGAGTGTGGCCTTTTTCCCCAGCTCCGAATCGAAATGCAGAACTTCGATGAGGGTTCTATAGGACGCGTCAGCCGCCGTGAATTTGGGAAACATGGTGACCCGGGTCGTCCCGAGCATGGAAATGAGGTTCTCCACAACGACCTGCTGAATGTTGTCCTTGAGTGACGACGCCCAGCGATCAAATTCGTCGATGAACACCCTGTTAGGACCTGTCCGAAGAACGATCTGGGGTCTGTCGACCATGGCGGGCACCACAACGGGACCGACCGACACGGCGTAGTCCGCCCCGGTCGTCAAAGCCGGAACAGATACCGGAGTCAGTGTATAAAAATGAGATGGTGACGATGACGCACACCCCGTAATAAAAGTAAAAAAAGTGAGGAAAACCAGGCCATACATGAATTTTCTCATCGTCGATTCTCCTGTGCCTTGCCCCTGATGAGGGCTTCGGGGTTTCTCTCGAGATACTCGGTGAGGCGGCTGACACCTTGGGCCGCCCTGGCGATTTCCTGTAGCGCTTCCCGTAGTTGCTGCTGTGCCGCCGCGTCTTTGCCGATAAGGGTGGCATCGATGTTTTCAAGACTCTGCTTCAGTTTCGCCAGTGTTGCTTTCCCGTCGGGCAGTATTTCCTCGTCTATGCGCTTGAGAAGTTTGTCAACGGTGACGAGTGTTTTTTTCAGATCCGCAGCCAGACCGTCCAGGGGCATTTTTTCCAGCTTGGCCAGCAGGTTGTGGATCTTCGTCTCCATATCCTGGAGGCCGCTGGGCACGACAGGCAGTTCTGTGGGAACCTTCCTCCAGTCGATTTCCACGTCGGGCGCGTCGGGAAAAATGTCCAGGGAGACAAACCGCTGCCCGGTTAAGAGATTCCCGCTCTTCAACTGGGCCCGGAGCCCCAGGTTGACGGCGCGCTCCATGAACGCGCGGCGATCCGTAACGCTCGGGACCACGGCATCCTGACCCGGTAATGGTTTGGCATACGCCATGAACCTTTCGGGATACAGCACGATGTCCACGCGGGGCCGGATCAGGTTTGTCCGGTCGTCTTGGTCGAACCCCACATCGGTGACCTCGCCCGTCGTCAACCCCAGGTACGTGACCGGCGCGCCGGCGCTGAGCCCTCTCAAGGTTTCGTTGAAATAGAGGACGTAAGGACTTGCAATCGTTTCGGGGTTCGCCAGCGCCTCGGCGCGGCTGCCGAAGAGGATAAAGACGCTGTTCTCCCCGGCGGGTTTCGGGTTTTTTTCCGAAGGGGGGTGTTCGAAGGCGATCCCGCCGATCAGCATGGAGAGAAACGACTCGGTGCGTACCGAAAAACCTTCCGTCCCGGCGGACACATCGATACCGCTGGCTTGCCAGAAGCGGGTGCGAACGGTGACATACCTGTCGTAAGGGGCCCGAACGAAAACCTGGATTCTCACGGATTCGCCATCTTCCGAGAGATCATAGCCGATGACCTGTCCCACGTTCAAGCTCCGATAATAAAGCGGGGAGCCGCTACCGACCGACCCGAGGCTTTCCGTTCGAAGGATGAAGCGGCGTCCCGGTTCATCGAAAGTAATTGCCGGCGGCTCTTCCAGGCCGGTAAAGGCCCGCCGTTCCACCTTCGATTCGCCGGGCTCGAGACCGATGTAGTTTCCAGAAAGAAGCGTGCTTATGCCGGTTATTCCGCTCAAGGTGGCACGGGGTTGTTCGATCCAAAAGCACGCGTCCTCGACGAGGAGTCCCGCCGCGCTCCTGTCGATTTTCGCCGTTATGACAACCTGGCGAAAATCCTCGGAAAGCTTTACTTCCGTTACCTGGCCGACATTCACCTCCTTGTATTTGATGAAGGTTTTCCCCGCTTCAATGCCTTCGGCTTTTTTAAAGACGATCGTAATTGTCGGCCCCTCCATGAGAATACGCTGGACCGCGATTCCGATGGCGACGATTGCGGCGATGAGCGGAATGATCCACACCACGGAAACCTTCAGTTTCTTCCTCGGTACGACGGTGGTCTCGGGGACATCCTCGAGATCGATGTTTTCAGTCATTTGGACCTCTTTGTGCGTTCGTGCAATCCCAGATCAGACGGGGGTCGAAGTTTTCGGAGGCGATCATGGTCAGGACGACCACGGCCGCGAAAAACAGGATACCGGCCCCGGGCTGAATCGACATGAGCGGCCGCATTTGAATCAGGGCAACGGTGAACGTGACGACGAATACATCGACCATGGACCACCGCCCCACAAACGTGACCAGCCGGTAAAGCCGGAGCCTCTCGTTCTGTCCTCTCTCGGAACGGCGCTGGACCGTTACGAGCAGATAGGCCAGCGCCATAATTTTGGCGAGGGGGATCACCACGCTGGCGATCAATATGATGATCGCCAGATGCCACGACCCGGTTTTGTAAAACATGACGACGCCGCTCATAATGGTATCTTTTTCCGAATAAACCAGAGTGTTTGTGACCATCACAGGCAGCAGGTTCGCGGGAATATAGCAGATCAGGGCCGCGATGATGAGCGCCCAGGTCCGCTGTATCGCGGTGTGGTGCCGGAAGTTGAGCGTCCCGTTGCAACGGGGGCATCGTCCGGGTTTGTGAATGTCCGCAGGTCTTGACAAAAGACCGCAGACCTCGCAGGAGACAAGCCCAGCATCGATCGCTGTCAGGAAGCGAGCACAGGGGGATTTCCTTTTCGCGGGAACCGTTGATGTCCTGAACGGTGACGAAGAGGGGGCGGCGCCGCCGGCCCACGCTACCCGCTGCCACACCTCGCGGGGGTCGAAGCTGACGGTCATGGCCGCTACGAGTATTACCAGGGCGCCAGCCGCAAACATACCGATCCCGGGAATCACCGTCGCGAGGTCGGCAATTTTGATCAGCGCCACCAGGATACCAAGCATCATCACCTCGACCATGGCCCAGGACTGGTGCCACTCGGACCAGCGCAGCAGTGTTCCCACCCACTGCGGCGCCGGGGGCCGCCGCACGGCAATGAGGACGGTGGACATGATCCCGATATGGACGGCGGGAGCGATGACCGTGCAGAACACAACGAGAATGGCCGTAATTGCCTGTCCCGTGAACCACATCTCCCTGGCGCCCCCCAGAATGGTCGTACTTGCCTGGCGCCCGGACACGGAAAGCACCATCAGGGGTGACAGGTTGGCCACGATGAGAACGATGCACGCGGCAATCGCCAGGGCCAGCGTTCTGTTCAGAGAATCGGGCCTGTTGAGGGCAATGGTGTGGCCGCAGCGGCGACACCGGGCCGCGGCGCCGGGGGGAGGGGGGGCAAGACGCTGCAACAGGTCACAATCGCCGCAGGCGATGACCTCCTGGGAAGAAGAGACCATATAACCTCTCGGAAACACGGTGACGGAGCGCCCCGTCGTTCCCTTCACGACGAGGCGGGTTCCAGTTCATTGGAGAAAGCTGAACGGGGTGGAACGGCTTCTATCCACCGGGTTCCTGTCCCGCGCCCCTGACGCCGTCGAGGAACGACACGATCCTTATCGACCAGAACTTGAAGGCGTCGCCGGCGGCGCCCCACTTGGAGAACCGCGATTCGAAGGCGGCCTTCTGCCGGTCCACGGCGAGGGCCAGTATTTCCCCGGTCACGCTGTCGAGAGCCATGAGTTCCATGCCCGTTTCACCGCTCCCGGTCCAGCCGCCCGTTGTGCCTTTCTTCACGAGACTGACGCCCAGTCCGACGGGAATAATTGTTGTAATGGCGCTCCTTCCCGGGTTGCTCGGTTCGATTTTCGTGATGGCGATGCGGATTCGGGCCACCCCGGGACCAGCCTCCGCCACGATGGGGTACCTGTCCCTGAAAGCCGCCACGATCTCCTGGTTGAACCCGTCGGCCAGTTCCTTCATCTCCTGGGGGTCGATGCCCTTGTAGTCCGCCTGGTCGGCGAGGAAGAAAATGACACTGTCCACCATGAACTTGTCATATGTTTTCGAAGCCTGTCCCTCCTTTACCCAGCGCAGAGCGACCCCGCCCTCCGGCCCGGGAACAAGCCGCTCATAAACCGAGGGATCGCCCAAAAACCCTGAAAACCGGTTATCCTTCTCCGCCGTGAGGGATGCCGCACAGCCGAGGAGAAAGAAAGATGACAGGATTACGGAAAACAAGCGCTTCATAACGTTACCCCCCGTTTCTCAATGATGTTTTTTTCAAAGCCCTTGAGCACCCTCGGCCGCCTTTGCATTTAATCCTGTTTTTTTAGAAATTTGAAAGAGTTTTCAACGGACTGCCCGAAGTATAGAGAGGCTGTCGGACTGTGTCAAGAAAGATTATGAGAAAGATTACGAGGGCCAAACCGAGCAAGGTACGCTCCTGAAACCGGCACGAAGCTGTTTCATCACATTCTTTGCCGGGATGGTCACCATTGGGTTGAAACGGCTTTCCAACGCCGGTAGTCTGCGGCCCCGACAGGGATTCCCCATGCCCGGTCGGGACGTAAGCGGGTGAGGAAAATTACCACAAAAAAAATACCATGACAGACACAGGAGGGACAGGCATGAAGGTACGAAAAATCATCATCGGGTTTTTAACGCTGCTCATTCTTTTTGGTTGGACCGCTATCCCCCTGGCGGAGGAGGCGGCCGGCAAGGTGAACCTCAACACGGCCACGATGGAACAGCTGGTCACCCTCGATGGGATCGGCTCCGGCCTGGCCGAGCGGATCATAGCGTACAGGGGAGAAAACGGCGGGTTTTCGAAAACGGAAGACCTCCTGAAGGTCCAGGGGATAGGGCCCAAGGTCTTCGAAGCGAACAGGGACAGGCTCGCGGTCAATTGAAAGGGCCTCCTGGAGGCTGAGACAGGAAAAAACGGTTGCCCGATCCCGCTTACGTTTTCCTGATTCTCTCGTCAAGCTCCTCGTAGTGAAAAAGAGATGAAAAATCATCGAAAGCGGCCAGGGCTCTCGACTGGGTCCGGATTCCCCGTTCCTCTAAAATGGCCACGGGGTTGAGCCCGCCGATGACGACGGCACCGAACCGCCCCTCACTCACGGGAATCTCCAGCAGGGGCTGGCCGGGCCAGCCGATGGCCATGAACCCGCCGAGCCCGATTTTTTCAAGTTCCCCGGCGATTTCCTCGACCCTTCCGCGGCTTCCCGCCGGGAGCTCCCGAAACCCCGCCCCGATGAGGCCGTTTCCTGTCGTGGTCGCGCCGCTGTAATCGGTCATGCCGCTCTTGATGAAAATTTCCAGGGGGTCCAGGGTCGTCCCTTCGTAGTGAATGAGCTCGACGAATCTCAGGGCCTTTTTATTTCTGATTTCGAGAAGGCCGCCGAAGCGGGAATTGGACGGGATTCCGGAGGACAGAAGGACGCCGTTCAGCGTGACGGAACACACCGTACCGATCCCGACGAATCCGTCGGGGATCCTGAGGCTGTCGAACTTTCGTCCCGGAGGGTAGAGATTCATGAGCTTTCCCATGGCATACCCGGCGGAAAAGACGCGCTGAATAAGCGGGACGGCCCTGGGCAGGTCCTCGAGATCAATAAGGCTGACATTCATCACCACATTTCCCGTGCGGGTTTCCAGGTCAAATTTCATGCCGTAGGTTTTTTCCTCGATCTTGGCGGCGATGAGGCCGACCTTGTCATAGGCCCGTCCCTCGGTGAGTTCCTTTTTACCCTTTTCCGTGATGACCCGTCCCCGCCTGCCCAGGTTTTCCGTCAGTCCTTCCCGGTCCGCCCGGAGAAGATAAAAGCGGACCGTCCGTTCGCTCATGTCGTGGCCCCGGGCATGAAGCTGTTCCGCGATGGACGCACTGCTCAAGGGCCCGTCGGACACCTCGAGTATCCTCAAAATGGCCAGGCGGTTTTTTTCAGTTTTTTCCACGGGTCCTCCTCCAGGGGGGTTTTGACTTTCGATTATCCGCTTGTGGCAATATTGCCGGATCAGGTTTCAAGGCACCCGGCCTATGGAAGGGGTGGCTGAAACGGGTTTTCTTTTCATATTGGGCTTTTGAAATCACGAACCGTGCCTCTCTGAAAATTATCCGGCAAAAATGACACATTCATCCCGGCTTTTTTTGCCGGAACACCGGACGACCTATACGCTTAATTTTCTGATTTTTCAAGATCATTTTTTGTTGACAAAAAATGAAATCTGTGGAAAAAGCGGTAACGTTTTGCCAGATTCGAAGGACGAAGGAAAATAGAACAAGGACGAATCAAGAATCAAGGGAGGTTTTTTTCATGTCACTGACAGAGCGCATCTTAGAGCGGGTCAAGCGGATGGATCCCGATCAGCCTGAATTTCATCAGGCCGTTCAGGAGGTCATGGAATCCCTGGAGCCCACGGCGAAGAAACATCCGGAGTTCGTGAAGGCCAAGATCTACGAGCGGATCGTGGAGCCCGAGAGGGCCATCCTGTTCCGGGTTCCCTGGGTGGACGACCAGGGCGAGGTACAGGTCAACAGGGGGTTCCGGGTTCAGTTCAACAACGCTATCGGCCCCTTCAAGGGCGGCATCCGCTTTCACCCGTCCGTGAATCTGGGCATCATCAAGTTTCTCGGTTTCGAGCAGATCTTCAAGAATTCCCTCACCACGCTGCCCATGGGCGGCGGCAAGGGAGGCTCCGACTTCGATCCCAAGGGCAAGTCGGACGGGGAAGTCATGCGCTTCGTCCAGTCCTTCATGCGGGAACTCTTCCGCCACATCGGCGCGGAGTGCGACGTCCCGGCCGGGGACATCGGTGTCGGGGCCCGGGAGATCGGTTACATGTACGGGTATTACAAGAAGATCAGAAACGAGCACACGGGCGTCTTCACCGGAAAGAGCCTCGAGTACGGCGGAAGCCTCATCCGCCCCGAGGCGACGGGATACGGAACCACGTATTTCGCGGCGGAAATGCTGGCCACCCGTGGCCTGGATTTCAAGGGAAAGGTGGTCGCCATCAGCGGCGCCGGCAATGTGGCCCAGTACGCCGTGGAAAAGGTGAATCAGCTGGGCGGCAAGGTCATCACCCTGTGCGACTCCGAGTCCACCATTGTCGATGACGCGGGAATCAACGAGGAAAAATCCAAATACGTGATGGAGCTGAAAAACGTCCGCAGGGGCCGCATGAAGGAATACGCGGAGGAATACGATTGTGCGTGCTTCCTGGGCCAGAGCGTCTGGGACACCATCCGGGACCAGGGCATCAAAGTGGACATCGCGCTTCCCTGCGCCACCCAGAACGAGATCGACGCGAGCCATGCCGCCGCCCTCGTTAAGAACGGCTGCATCTGCGTGGCCGAGGGGGCCAACATGCCGTCCACGCCCGAGGCCGTGGAGATCTTTCAGCAGAACAACCTGCTCTACGGTCCCGGCAAGGCCGCCAATGCCGGCGGCGTCGCCACCTCGGGTCTCGAAATGAGCCAGAACAGCTTGAGGCTTTCCTGGACCCGGGAAGAGGTGGACAGCCGCCTCATCATCATCATGAAAAGCATCCACAAGGCTTGCACCGAAGCCGCCGAGGCTTACGGCCGCCAGGGGGATTACGTCGCGGGAGCCAATATCGCCGGATTTACCAAGGTCGCCAAGGCCATGCTGGCATACGGCGTCGTCTAAAGATCCGATCGCTTTCAGAGGCCGGCCGGTCCCCATCTCCCGGGCCGGACGGCCTTTTTTATTTATGATTCCCGGTTTTTTGGAAGACTCAGGCAGACGACTTTCTGGGAAACCACGTCGGAAATAAGCCTCAAATTCCTGTCCCCGACGTCAAAGACCTTGAGGGTGTCTTCATGATTTCGGTCCCCCGGAGAGAGGTTACCGAGGAGATTCGGAGAATCGTCCCACCATGACCGGTTGAACCGCACCGCCTGTCTTTCTGGATAGATGGCCAGATAAAATATTTCCGCTTCCACCAGGTCCTGGAAAAAGTGGGTCCCGAAGGAAAGATCGGGAATGAGACTCCCCTCCTGATAGGCGATTTCTCCCAGAACGGCGATGTTGTTGATCTCGGAGAAACGAACGGGAACACCCATGGTGGGGGTCGTCGTTCCCCACCGTCCCGGCCCAAGCAGCATGGTGGCCGGGTTGTCCCGTTCCCGGATCTGCCTGTTCAGCCTGCCCACCGCCCGGGCAATGTCGTACCGCTGCGACCGGGAGAGACCGGCGTAACGTTGCGGGTCCACGTAGATGATCCGGTCGATCTTCCTGGAAACACTTCCGCCCATGAAATTCCCTTCCATGCGAAGAAGAATGTCTTCGTCATCCGCTTCTTCGGGCAGGTCCATGCGAACCTGGATGTCCCGGCTCTGAAAGGGACGGCACTGGAGAAGATTGATCTGGGGGCGTCCCTGTTGGTCGAAATTCACGGTGAATTCGATATCCACCGGGTAGCGATAAACCGATTCTATCCGTTTCAGCATCCGGCCCATGAGGGCGGGGAAATCGGTTTTTGTCATCAGGTCGTCAAAGGTCAACACCCAGATGTCCTCATCCGACTTTCCCAGGTCACGGAGCCTCGACTCCGTTTCACGATCCCTCACGGCGAAAAGCGGCCAGTCAAAGCCCATGTCTTTCCGGGTCAGATCACGGAGAGAAACGCTTTTCATGCGGTTTTCCTCCAGGTCCAGGGTGTCCACGTAGTGCTGGGAAAAGCGGCGCGTGTCCTCCAGCCCGGCATGCGCCTTCAGGAGAGGCGAATCGAGGGCGACGATTCTCGGATAATCGTTTTCGACCCGCATCACCGCCCGGGTCCCCATGCCGAGGACAAGCCGGAGCATTCCCGCCCGGGCGTCCAGGCCGGGTTTCCAGACAAAGGGGTTGTAAGACAGGCCCACACCCGCCAGAACTGGAAAGAAAAAGTGATTCCGGTAGGTTCCCGAGACACGCTGAACCAGGAGCGCCATCTGTTCGTCCTGCTCGTCAAGACCCCTCTGCCGGCGGTAATTCAAGGCGTCCTCGTTCATGGTGCTGGCGAAAATCCGCCGGACACAGTCTTCGAAATAGGCATAGCGCTCCCCCGGTGAGCCCTGGTTGACACAGAAGTAGCTCTCGTATTTACCGGCGAAGGCGTTTCCGAAGGCGTCCTCCAGGAGGCTGCTCGAACGGACGATGATGGGCGACTGGCCGAAGTACTCAAGCATGAGCTGGAACTGCTCCCTGACCTCGTCGGGGAAGGCGCCCTGAAGCATTTTGCCGCGAAGTTCCTCGGCCGCCGTGAAATATCCTTCCCGGGTCCGCTGTTTCATGAGGAGTTTCCACCACCCGTTCTGGACGATGTACGAATAAAAAACATCGGAGCCGACGTAGTAGGAGTCGTGAAGTTCGAGATGACGCCCCCAGTCGAAGTCGGGGTCCCGGGCCAGTATGTTTCTCGCCAGGAGCATTCCCACCGATTTCCCGCCGATGAAACCGGTCCCGATGAGATGTTCCTTGATGTTCAGAAGGTCTTCCAGGGAAAAATAGGCCATGACGAGGCCGAGCATCCTTTTTTCCCGCCCCAGGAGAATCCGGCTCAACTGATCCACCATGGCCCGCCGCTCGTCGGCCGTCTCCGGGCGGGACAGCATGTCCTTGGCCTGGAGGAAAATGCGGTCCCAGAAATCCAGCTTGCGTTCCGCTACGGTCTCGCGCCTGGCGGCCAGCATGGAGAAGAGCGTCGTCGCCTCGATGCTGTTGATGATGGGCGTCAGGGCGTCCCCTTCCTGGAGGTGAGGGAGAAACATGGTTGGGGAGTACCGCTGCCAGACCTTCAGCGGGTGCACGTAAAGACGACCGTCGTTGTTGTGTATGTCGAGGAGAACCTGGGTCGTTTCCCGGATCCGGGCAATGGTCTTGAAGGAATGGCGCCCCCGCAGCAGGGCGAAATAGGCGACCGTGTTGAGCTCGAAAAGATAGGGGCAGGTGATGGCGAAAAAATTTCCGATCATGAGGTCGGTGGCCCAGGCCATGAGGAGATCGGACAGGCTGTCAAAGACATAGAAGACATCCCGGCCTTCCCGGGTGATGATATTGTGAACCTGGCTCGAGAAGGACTCGAAGCCCGCGTCAGCTTCCAGGCGATAGACGGCGATCCCGTCATCGGGTGCCAGAAGGGCCTCGTGATGGGCGAACCGCATGTAGACGACCCGCCGTTTGTCGGCGAGGGCTCTTCGGACGTAGGGGACGACGAAGCGCCGGTAATCCTCTACGCTGTCCGCCTGCCAGACGACGTTGTCTCCCATGCGAAGAAAATCGATGATTTCGTCGAGGCTCGGAATTCCCGTGCTCACTTTCGCGAATAGGGGCATCACATCATCACCTCAAAAAATGGCCGTTTTCGTCTCCAGGACAGGCAACTCCCGGGCTATAAATAATCTTCAAAGGTTAAGTTTACAAGTTCCGTGCCGCGTCCCCGCGGGGGACCGAAAGACCTGGAAATACCGTTAAAAGGCTGCGAAGGTTCATCTTTCCTGGAGCGCACCGGTGGAGAAGCCGCCCGGACAGAACATATTTGTATGTTTTGTCCCGGCAAAACGACGCGCATGTAAGAGACCGGAACAGATTCATTAACAAGAATCGCCGCATGGGGATTCCTCTGCCATTTACAGGATTGATTTTTCCATCGAAAAAGGCCTTATCCTTGTATCATCATGATAAGGTAAATTGAAAAAGCGGGCGAAAATTTTTTCAGCGGTCGGTTAAGCCAACCCTTGAAAATCTTCTCCCTTTGGCTACATTTGATGTGAGGCCATTGGCAACCTGCAGGAAACCTTGAAAATGGTTCATGTATCTGGTACGTTGAAGGCCCTGAAACAGGGTTTTCCGGACAAGGTGGGGACGAGGGTTCATGAACGTGAAGGTCTTCTTGAAAAGTTACCGGCGGGAACTCCGTTTCCTCCTCCTTTTCGTGCTGTTTTTTTTCCTGGGGCAGGGGATTCACTACGCCACCCGATCCTATACGGCGCCCTTCCTCGTCAATTTCCTGAACGCCGGCGTCAGTTCAAAAATCATCAACGCCGTAACGCCCTGGGAAAAAACAAGCCTTGACGGGAACGTCATCGTTTCGGGGACGTTCCGGCTCAATGTCGCCCAGGGATGCGAGGGGATTGAGGGGATTCTCCTTATCGCCTCGGCCATACTCGCCTTCGCCATGGGCCTGCGGGAAAAAATCCTGGGGATCCTGGCGGGATTCCTCGTCATTTACGGGGCCAACATCCTCCGGATCATCTCCCTCTACTATGTCCTGAAATACCGCCCGGGCCTTTTCGATTTCATGCACATCTTCGTAGGCCAGACGTTTATCATCGTCATCGGCCTTCTCTTTTTCCTTTTCTGGATCAGCGCTTTTTCGGGAACCCATGAAAAAGGCCACTGACATCTCTCGCTTTTCTTTCAGCCGCTTCCTGGGCCGGCTTCTCGTTTTTTTCCCGCTTTTTCTTTTTCTATTCTTCCTCGCGGGCCCTTTGATTTCCCGAGGGTTTATTCCCGTCATGGAAACGGAAATGCGTATCATAAGGCCGCACTACGACATCGCCCTTTCCTATGGGGAGCCGGCCAGGATCGCTTACAAAATAGCCATTCCTTTCGTCTGGAGGGATGAAGCGGGGAAACGGCAGGAAGGGATCGTGAAAGAGGGGCGCCTTCCCGCAAGCAACGTCGCCATTCACCCTATCCTCGTCCTTTCCGCCCTTCTCGCCTGGCCGACGGTGCCCTGGAAAAAAAAGGGAACCCTTGTCATCCTGTCGCTCCCCTTCATTCTCGCCGCCGAACTTCTCGACATTCCCCTTCACATCCTGTGGAAGGTGGAAAACGGGATTCCTCTCGAGACACTGTCAGCGGGTCTCATCCAGTTCTGGGGACACGTCCTGAACAACGGCGGGAAACAGTTCCTTTCCCTGGTGGCCATTTTTCTTTCCCTCGGTGCGTATACATTTTTTAACCGCCGCAGGGAAAAAGAGGCCGGCGTTCCGGTGGGGCGAAACGACCCCTGTCCTTGCGGGAGCGGAAAGAAATACAAGAATTGCTGCATGGAGTGAGAATCATGCACCTTCTCCTCGTTCTCTTTATCCTTTTCGCCGTTTTTTTCCTTCTCTCCCTGATCACGCTGGCCGTGACCGTGAAAGAAAGAAAATGGCTCAAGGGCGCCGGAAAGACGGCTCAATGCCTTCTGCTTCTCGCCATGACCGGGTTCTTTGCCATGACGGCCCTTGGGATTCGGGGGTATGAGGCGTTCACCCGGGAAGAAGCGGTCGCCCGGATGTCCGTTCATCCCGCCGGGGAAGAGCGTTTTACCGTTTTGTTCGAGTTTCCAGACGGTGCCGTCAAAACATTCGAACTTTTAGGCGATGAGCTTTACGTGGACGCCCATGTTCTCAAGTGGACCCCCGTGGGAAATCTTCTCGGTCTCCACACGCTCTACGAGCTTGACAGGGTTTCGGGGCGTTACCGCAGCCTGGAAGAGGAAAGACGAAAACCACGGACGGTTTACGCCCTTTCGGAAAGGCAGGGTATCGACCTTTTCGATCTGCGCCGCCGCTGCTCTTTTCTGAAATGGTTTGTCGACGCCCGGTACGGGTCGGCAACCTTTGTGCCCGCCGGCGTTGAAGAAGAACTGGTCCTGTGGATTTCCACGAGCGGCCTATTGATCCGGCCGGCGGAGGAACGTTGACGATTCTTTCCGCTCGCCGTTAAAAAGGAGAGGCATCATGAAATCTTTTGTGACAGGTCCTGTCATTTCCGCCTTTTTTTTGATCTTCTTCCCCGGTGTCCTGTTCGCCCAGTCATCGGGCCTCCTTCAGTGGATCGGTCCCGACATGGAGAAACAGGAATTCCAGATTCGGTACCACGGTCACTATTCGAAGGAAGTGGAAACCAAACAAACGAACGAGAAATTTCAGGAAACCCGGCAGGTCCTTTCCGTGGCGGCGCCCTGCTTCCAGGACGAAAAAAGACAGATCGTCGCCGTCGCTGACGCCGGTGTCGTGCAGGTCGACACGGATGTCCGCTTTCCCGACACGAAGGACGAATTTCCCGGGACACTCTGGGACCTGAACCTGGGAGGCGTTTACCGGCAGCGTCTCAGCGGCGGACGGATCGCCGGGGGGCTCCTGTCCGTGGGCTCCGCCAGCGACAGGCCCTTTCGAGGAGAAGCCGAATCGGTGGTCAACGGAATCGCTTTTATCCGGTTTCCCCGGGGAGAAAGAAACGGATGGGTCGCTTCCGTCTTCTATTCGAGCAACCGCGAGTTCCTGAACAACATCCCCCTGCCGGGGCTCCTCTACTGGTATTCCCCCAATGAACGGTTTCTGGCCGTGGCGGGCATTCCCATGGCGTACCTCTCCTGGCGCCCCCTCGATCGGGTAACCCTCTCCTTCCTCTATTATCCCGTTCGGACGGTGAGCGCTTCCCTGGGAGTGAAGGCGGCCGATCATGTCACGGTAAAAATGGGTTTTGACTGGCGGAACGACGCCTATTTCAGGGCCGATCGCAGGGAAGAGGACGACCGGCTGTTTTACTACGAGAAGCGCGTCAGCGCCGGTATCGTCGCTGATTACAAAAAGCGCGTATTCCTCGAAATCACCGGGGGCTATGCCTTCGACCGGTTCTATTTCGAGGGGGAGGACTACGGTGACCGGGACAGGAACCGCCTTGACCTCGGGGATGGTCCCTTTCTGACGGCGAATCTCCGGTTCGCCTTCTGACCGGGGCGTTTCCGGCGCCCTATTTCAGCCGATCGATGATATCCTGGAGCGGCGGGCTGTCACTGATCACCAGGGGTTCGTCGTCGGCGCTGATGGACAGGGTTTCCTCCGTCATTTTTGTCTCGGCGATCGTCCGCATCGCCCTCATGGCGGGCGCCGGGACCGCCGTGTCCTCGTCCATCACGGGGGACTCGTAAATTCTTTCCCGGCTGACTTCCTCGGAGGGCTGAAACACCTTCACGGGGGGTGTGAAATCGTTACGGGTTTCAAGGAATTCCTTCAGGTACCGTTCCTTGGTGAACATGCCGTCGGCTTTTCCCATCTGGATCGTGCTCTCCAGCTGGTAGAGCTTGTTGTCCCTGATGATCCCCCGGACGGGGCTGGTGTTCTTGAGAATAGCAAGAACGGGAAGCCTGTAGCGAAGTCCCTCCTGGTAGACGAGGTTCTGGACGATGATCCACCGGAGCGTCGAGGCCATCTGGAACCGGACCTCGTCCTGCCCCTCCAGGGGGAAGGCGTTGCAGATGCGGTAGATGGCGTCTTCGGGGGTCGTGGCGTGGAGGGTCGCGATGACGAGGTTTCCCCCTTCCGCCGCGTTCAGGGTGAGGCGCATGGTCCCTCTTTCACGGAGCTCGCCCACGACGACGACGTCGGGGTCCTGCCGGAGGGCGTCGAGAAGGCCCTGCTCGAAGGTTACCATGTGGGCTCCCAGCTCCCGCTGTTCCACGAAGGCTCTTTTTGAGTAATAGCGGTATTCGATGGGGTCCTCGAGGGTGATGATGTGAACGGACCGGGTCTGGTTGATCCGTTCGATGAGGGCCGCGATGGTCGTGGTTTTTCCCTGGCCTGTCGGCCCGCAGATGAGAACGAGGCCCGAAGGGAGCTTGGTTATCTCCTCGAGGGAGGGATGGAGGTTGAGGTCTTCAAAGGTGGGGACCTTCCCTGGAAGGAGGCGGACGGCGAGGGCGAGACCCCGCACGGAGTTGAAGACGTTGATCCGGAGTCTCGTGAAATGAACGGTTTTCGCGAAGTCAACGGAATGCCGGGACCGGAGCATCTGGAGTTGTCTTTTATCGAGAAGATCGTAGACGAGCCGGTCGATTTCCTCGTGGGTCCAGATGAGGTCCGGTTCGGCCCGGATCGTGCCGTGATGGCGAAACACGACGGGATACCCGCCGGCAATGTGAACGTCGGAAAATTCGGACTTGACGGCCAGACTGATGAGGTTTTCGAATTTCTTCATTGCCTTTCCCCCCAAAAGGAATGTTTTTCATGGTATCCGTGGAGAAAAATCATCATTTAATTGCATAACATATAACCCCTGGGAGGATCAATGCAATTTTAACAAATCCGCCAACCTTCAAGCAGGGCAGGAGACCTCCGGTTTTTGAACGACTCGCCACCCGGGTCGATCCGCGTTTTTGAGGCCGCTGCAAACAGATCATATTTCAGGAGAAATGAATGGATTCCTCGATTTTCTACTTCATGGCAGGCATGGTTATGGGGGCCACCGGCGCTCTCGTTTTCGTCTCCGTCCGCTGGCAGAACGCGGAAGGGCTGGCCCGGAGCATCCTCGATGAAACGGACCGTCACCGCTCCGCCGAGTTCGACCGCCTGAGCAACCACATGAAGGATTCCTTCGGGGCCCTGTCCCTCCAGGCCCTGTACCGGAATTCGGAGGAATTCCTGAAAATGGCCCGGGAAACCCTGGGAAACCAGATGGAGATGGGGGGAAGGGAACTGGAGAGCAAAAAAGCCCTCATCGACCAGGTTCTCGGAGGCATGAAGGGCGATCTCCTGAAGGTCCAGGAACTTATTACGACATTCGAAAAAGACCGGGAACAGAAATTCGGGGAACTTAAATTCCAGATGGGTCACGCGGCGGAACAGACCCGGATGCTTCGTGAGACCGCCGAAGGGCTCCGTTCGGCCCTGACGAACACGAAAATACGGGGACAGTGGGGGGAGCGGATGGCGGAAGACGTGCTCCGGGCTTCGGGCCTCGTCGAAGGCGTCAATTACGTGAAACAGGAAACCCAGGAGTCTACGGGAAAACGACCCGATTACACTTTTTTCCTCCCCGGGGGAAAGAAGGTTCACATGGACGTCAAATTTCCCCTGGACAACTATCTCCGTTTCGTGGAGGCGGAAGGTGACGAGGAAAGGGAGCGCTGCAAAACCCAGTTTCTCCGGGACGTCCGTCTACGGATCCGGGACGTGTCGACCCGCGAATACGTCCGGCCGGAGGACCAGACCGTGGATTGTCTCATTGTTTTCATCCCCAATGAACAGGTTTTCGCCTTCATCCACGAGTGCGACACCACCATCATGGATGAAGCCATGGCCCGGCAGGTGGTCCTGTGTTCGCCCGTCACCCTCTATGCCGTTCTCGCGGTGATCCGGCGGGGCGTGGAGAACTTCCACCTTGAAAAGACGGCCTCCCGGATTCTCACGCTCTTTTCCTCTTTCTACAGGCAATGGAACGGTTTTGTGGGAACCATGGAGCGGATGGGGAAAAAAATCGAAGAGGCCCAGAGGGAATACGAGGCCCTCGTTTCGGTCAGGAGAAACCAGCTGGAGCGGTCTCTCCTGAAGATCGAGGAAATGAGAAAGGCAAAGAATCTGCCCGACGAGGAGCCGCCGGACGGGGAAGACCTTCCTTTGACGTGATCAGATGTGGTAGAGCTCGTTTCCGAGGATCCGGATCCAGTTGTCCTCAAAAATTTTCAGGGCTTCCCGCAGCGCCTGAAGACCCACGATGAGGACGGCGATGTCTCCCGTGGCGATGCAGGGATACATGAAATCCACGTTGATGTTCGCTTTCTTCAGGGGCTTCAGGATGGCGTTCAGGCCGCCGGGGTGATGGGGGATCTCGCAGGCGATGACCTCACGGACATCGAAGCGGTATCCCGCCGTGCTAAGGACATTGATGGCCTTGTCGGGGTCGTTGGCGATGAAGTGAAAATTGAACTCCTGCTCCTGGGCCGTGGCATAACAGGCGATGACGTTGATCCGATACTCGCTCAAAAGATCGCTGACCCGGGAAAGGGATCCGGGAACGTTTTCCACGGAGAGATCGATCTGTTTAACCGTTTTCATGAAAGCACTCCTCGCTGCATCATAAAAGGTTTCAGCCGCCCTGGGCAAGGCTGTTTTTCACGTATTCGGCACCCAGGTCGAGGCAGGCCCTGTTCAGTTTCATCAGGGCGGCCTTCTTTCCCCGGGTGATTTCTTCCAGGCCCCGCAGGATGGAATCGAGGGAGGTCATCCCCGTCAGGGTCGTGAAGGCGCCGAGCATGATCATGTTTGCCGTCTGATCGCTTCCGGCCTTCCTGACCAGGTCGTTGGCGGGAACCTTGAAGATCTCGATGTCCCGCCGCGAGGGCTCCATGTCAACGAGATTTGAATTGAGAAGAATGGTTCCGCCCGGTTTCATGGCGCTTTCGTAACGGATCATGGACGGCTTGTTCATGATGACGCCGTAGTCGGGAGAGGATGCCACGGGAGAGAAGATTTCCTCGTCCGACACCGCCACGGTGCAGTTGGCCGTTCCTCCGCGCATTTCCGCACCGTAGGAGGGGAGGTAGGTGACGTGTTTCCCGTCCAGCATGGAGGCCACGGCGAAGGCGTAGCCCATCATGAGAACGCCCTGGCCGCCGAACCCGGCAAAAATCGTTTTTTTCATCAGGAATTCCTGTCGCTGGTTTACTGTTCCTCTTTCCCCGTTTCGTCCTTGATCACCTTGAGGGGAAATATCTTCGTCATCGTTTCCTCCACCCAGCGGTTGGCCTCCACGGGGCTGAGTTTCCAGTTGGTGGGGCAGGGGGACAGGACTTCGACGAGAGAAAAACCGAGTCCGGACATCTGCGTCTTGAAGGCCTTGGTCAGGGCCCGCTTGGTCCGGAGGATGTTCTTCGGCGAGTTGACGGCCGTCCGCTCGATGTAGACGCTTCCCTTCGCCACGGCGAGCATCTCGCTCAGGTCCACGGGATGGCCGTCTCTCAGGGCATGGCGCCCGCCCGGGGTGGTCGTCGAGGACTGGCCCACGATCGTTGTCGGGGCCATCTGGCCGCCCGTCATCCCGTAACAGCCGTTGTTGACGAAAATCGCGGTGATCCGTTCACCCCGGTTCGCCCCGTGGATCGTCTCGGCGGTGCCGATGGCGGCGATGTCTCCATCTCCCTGGTAGGAAAAAACGATCCGGTCCGGCAGGACCCTCTTGATCCCCGTGGCGAGGGCCACGCCTCTTCCGTGAGGGGACTCGCCCATGTCCACGTCGATGTAGTCATAGGCCAGAACGGCACAGCCCGCCGGGGGAACGCCGATGGTCCGGTCGCGGATGCCCAGTTCCTCGATGACCTCGGCCACGAGGCGATGAATGATGCTGTGGCCGCATCCGGGACAGTAGTGGTTCGACACCTTCTTCAGGTATCGCGGTCTCTGAAACACCTTTTTTTCCATCAGGGTTCCTCTTCCAGGTGCTGACGGTGATAGAGGCTGTTGATGACCTTGGCGACCTCGTCGGGCGTGGCGATGCTGCCGCCGGGCCGGCCATAGAAGTGTACGTTGCCCCGGCCCTCGAGGGACAGCTTCACGTCTTCCACCATCTGGCCGGTGTTCATCTCGAAAACCAGGAACTCCCGGGCGAAACGGCTCATTTCATAAAGGACCCGTTTCGGGTAGGGCCACAGGGTGATGGGCCTGAAAAGACCCACCTTGAGCCCGATTTCCCGAACCCGCTTGATGGCCCCCTTGGCGATCCGCGCCGCCGTGCCGTAGGCCACCACGACGAACCGGGCGTCGTCGGTGAGGTAGGATTCGGCCCGGGGGATTTCCCGGGAGATATTGTCGTATTTACGGGCAAGTTTCCAGTTGAGTTCCTCTTCCTGGGAGACGTTGAGAAGAAGGGAACGGATGAAGTGGCTCGGTCTCCCGGCGGCACCGTCCAGTTTCCAAGGCTTGGGGGGGAGTTCGGAAAGCTCCACCGGCCTGTGAAGCACCACCGGTTCCATCATCTGGCCCATCATGCCGTCGGCGAGGATGACCACGGGCGTTCGATACTGGTCGGCGTAGTCAAAGGCCTTCGTCGTCAGGTCCGCCAGTTCCTGCCCGCCGCCCGGCGCGAGAACGATGGTCCGGTAATCGCCGTGACCGCCCCCGCGGGTCGCCTGGAAGTAATCCCCCTGGGACGGGGCGATGTTGCCCATTCCCGGGCCGCCGCGCATGGTGTTGACGATGACCGCGGGAAGTTCCTGGGAGGCGAGAAAAGAGATCCCTTCCTGCTTGAGGCTCACGCCGGGGCTGGAGGAACTCGTCATGGCCCGGGCCCCGGCCATGGACGCGCCGATGACCATGTTGATGGCCGCGATCTCGCTCTCGGCCTGGATAAAGGTTCCCCCGTCCAGTTTCGCCATGGCGCCGGCCATGTATTCCGTAAATTCGTTCTGTGGTGTGATGGGATACCCGGCATAGAACCGGCATCCCGCCCGGATCGCCGACTCGGCGATCACGTGGCTCCCCCGCATCAGGACCTTTTCATTCACGATAAACCTCGATGGCCACATCCGGGCAGACAAGGGCGCAGGTGGCACAGCCGGTGCAGCGGATTTCCTGTCCAGGCGTTTTCCCGTCGAGGAATTCCGCCGGGTAATACCCTTTCTGGTTCAGCTCGCTGGAAATGCCGATAGATTCGGTGGGGCAGACGGCAATGCAGAGATAACAGCCTTTGCAAAACTCCCGGTCGACGGTGATTCGCCCCTTTTTGCCTTTTTTAGTCATGGAAGAACGACCCGTTGAATTTCTCGCGATCCGCCGGCGGCGATTTCGAAAGTGAAGGATTACATAGACGGGCCTCACCTTTTTGTCAAGTGTTTTTCAGGAGAATCAAAGGATTTTCGTTTTCAGGGACGGGATTTGCTGTTAAAATGCTACGAAGCCTGTGAAGAGGACAGACATTGAAGGAGGACCCCATGAAGACCCACCCTCTGGCGGGGAAACCCGTTCCCCCCTCCATGCTCGTCAATATTCCAAGACTGGTAACGGCCTACTACACGGAGCGTCCCGACCCTGACGACAGAGCACAGCGGATCGCTTTCGGGACGTCGGGACACCGGGGATCGTCATTCACGGGGTCTTTCAACGAAGACCACATTGTCGCCGTCACTCAGGCCATATGCGACTACCGCCGGGAAGAAGGGATCAGCGGTCCTCTCTTTCTGGGCATGGACACCCACGCCCTGTCCGAGCCGAGCCACAGGACGGCCCTCGAGGTCCTCGGGGCGAACGGCGTCGCCGTGCGCATCCAGAAAGATTCCGGGTACACCCCGACGCCGGTCATCTCCCATGCCATCCTGACCCACAACCGGCGCGACCCGGACGCCCCGGCGGACGGCATCGTCATCACCCCGTCTCACAACCCCCCCGAGGACGGCGGATTCAAATACAACCCCCCCGACGGCGGGCCGGCACCGACAGGAACGACGGGCGCCATCGAAAAGAAGGCGAACCGCTATCTGGCCGACGGCAACCGGGGCGTCAAGAGGGTCAGCTACGAAAAGGCCCTGAAAAGCGAAAACGTGCGGTTTCACGATTTCGTCGGCCCCTATGTCGACGACATTTCCACGGCCGTCGACCTGGAAGCCGTCAGGGCTTCGGGCATCCGGATGGCCGTGGATCCCCTGGGAGGGGCCTCTCTCCCTTTCTGGGAACCTCTCGCCGAAAAATACGGGCTCGATCTCACCGTCGTGAACAAGACCGTCGACGCCGCCTTCCGTTTCATGACCCTGGACCACGACGGGAAAATCCGGATGGACTGCTCATCCCCTTACGCCATGGCGAGCCTCATCGACCTGAGCCGCGGCTATGACATCGCCTTCGGAAACGACCCGGACAGCGACCGTCACGGCATCGTGTGCCGCCACGGAGGGCTCATGAACCCGAACCACTACCTGGCCGTGTCCGTGTGGTATCTCTTTCAGCATCGCCCCCTCTGGGGACCGGAGGTGACCGTGGGGAAGACCCTGGTGAGCAGCACCCTGATCGACCGGGTGGCGGCCCATCTTGGAAGAAACGTCGTGGAAGTCCCCGTGGGATTCAAGTGGTTCGTGGAGGACCTCAGATCGGGGCGGTGCGGGTTTTCCGGCGAGGAGAGCGCGGGCGCGTCCTTCCTCCGGAAAGACGGGACGGTCTGGACGACGGACAAGGACGGCATCCTCATGGATCTCCTGGCGGCGGAAATCCTCGCCGTCACCGGGCGGGATCCCGGGGAACACTACAAAGACCTGGCCGATCGGTTCGGGGAACCTCTCTACGAGCGCCGGGACATCCCGGCGACGGCGGAGGAAAAAGAACGGCTCTCCCGGCTGTCATCGCGGGACGTCCGGGAAGAAACCCTCGCCGGAGAACCTGTCCTGGCCATCCTGACCGAGGCGCCGGGCAACGGGGCGCCCATCGGCGGGCTCAAGGTCGTTTCCGAAAACGGCTGGTTCGCCGCCCGTCCTTCCGGGACAGAGAACATCTACAAGATTTATGCGGAGAGCTTCAGGGGGAGGGCCCATCTCAACGACATCCAGGAGGCGGCGACGGAAATGATCCGGAGGGTCTTCGGGAGATAAACCTTCAGGCTCTCTCCGGGAGGACCTGGGAAACGGGTAACCCGGGACCTCCGGGCCGGAGTCTCAGCGGAAAACAGAAGACGCAGACCGGCCCTTCAGGGTCTTTTGCATGGAGAGTCTCTTTTGCATAACACTTCCTCCGCCTGGCGTTTCAGCAGGACGAGTTTCCTTCCATGGCGGTGGACCGGTATCCGCGCCAGGACGGCGGAAACGATTCTTGACGAACCCCCTGTCTTGTGATAGAAATCGGCTCTTTCAGAGGGAGAGTTCTTTTTTTAAAGGATAATCCCGGAAAAGCCCTGTGGTGGGTGTAGCTCAAAGGTTAGAGTGCCGGGTTGTGGCCCCGGAGGCTGTGGGTTCAAGTCCCATCACTCACCCCATAAATAAAACAAGGGGCCGGCGTATGACCGTCAGCCCCTTTTTCTTTTTCCTTCCACGTCTTCCGGGGGAGGCCGTCGACGGCCTGCCTCACCCGTCTTTTTCCGACCAGCCGATTTCCAGGATCCGGTCCACGTTGAAAACCCGTTTTTCCCTGCGCATCAGGCAATAAGCATTCATCCCCACATAGGGATGCCCGTTGTATTCCATGTCTCCCACGGAAAGGGGCCGGATCGTGCGACGGGATTTCACGTCCTTCGCCTTCAGGTAGAGGATGTCCAGGGTTCTCTTTTCCTCGATAGCCGAACGGATCATCGCCAGCTTGTCCGACTGGGAACACTTCTGTTCCGCCCTGTCGTATTGGAGGCCCGTCAGGAACCGGACAATCCGCCAGTCCATGAGGATATGGCTTTTCTTGAGCGGCTGCCTCAGAACGATCCCGTCCAGGGATACGCACCGCGAGAGCGCCACGTACATCTGCCCATGGGCGAAGGTGCCCCGGCCCACGTCGATGACGGCCCGTTCAAAGGTTTTCCCCTGGCTCTTGTGGATGGTGACGGCAAAGGCCAGCCGCACCGGGTACTGGCTGAAGGAACCGACGGCCTCGGAGACAAGCTCCCCGTCCTTCAGGAAGAAACGGTAGATTTCCCAGGTGTAAACGCCGATTTCAACGGTTTTGCCGTTATCCAGTGAGGCCGTGATAACGTCCTCGCCCTCCCTGTCTTTCTTGAAGCCCTTGACTTTCCCGATGGTGCCGTTGATCCAGCGCCCGTAAGAGTCATTGTTCAGGAGCATGATCTGGGCGCCCTTCTTGAGTTTCAGTTCCGTGGCCGTCGGAAGATAGTCCCGGTCGAATTCCCCTTCCATAAGACCGTGGGCTTTCCATATCCGGCCTGGCAGCCGGGCCAGCTGCTCCTCGTTGACCCGATCGGCCGTCTTGTTGACACTGGTCAGAGATATGTAAAAGGCTTCGGCAGGGGCTTCAAAGGCGGGATCGCAGCGCCGGTTCAGGAGCGCCAGGTCGTCATCGGTCACCGTGCGGTTGCGGATGGCGTTGAGCAGGCGGACGAACTCGTCGTCCTTCTGGCGATACACTTTTTCGAGTTCGACGAATTCCAGGTTCATTTGATCGAAGACGGCGGCGCTGAAGAAGTACGGGCTTTCATAATGCCCGCGGAAAATCTCCTTTTCCCGGCCGGAGACGACGGGGGGCAATTGATACAGATCGCCGATGAGGATCATCTGCACGCCGCCGAAGGGTTTTTTCGGATCGGGACCGTTGAGCCGCAGGAACCTGTCCACGCAGTCCAGCAGGTCGGCCCGCACCATGGAGACTTCGTCGATCACAATCGTGGTCAGCTTCTTGTAAATCGTCGGCTTGCCCTGTTCCGCACGCCGCTTCTTGCGGATGGACGCCGGCGTCACGTTCGGCTTGAAATGGAAAAAGGAGTGGATGGTCTGCCCGCCCACGTTGACGGCGGCCACGCCCGTCGGCGCCAGGATCACGGCGTTCTTGCCCGTGCGGCTGCGGAAATATTGAAGGAGCGTCGATTTTCCCGTGCCCGCCCGGCCCGTGACGAAGACGTGCCTGTCCGTCTTCTCCATGAGTTCCAGTTCGGGATTCAGACGGCACGGTGGAATTCGGGATTGAAGTCGATTTTGACGGGAGTTTCCCAATCGGTTTTTTATGGTTTTTGACGTGCTGTACGTAATTGATTGATTCGGTTTTTTTCCCATTCATGTTTCACCGTGATCGCTCGGGGGTGGTTTCCTTGATCCGCTCAGCACCGTTCCCGATAATACGAACCACACATTCTCAATATGACGTGCCGAATGTTTCTGATTATCCATTTTACGTGCTGATAATAGACACATTTTACGTTTTCCTTCAATAACAATTATTTGATTTTTAAACACATTTTACGTTCATTCTTCAATAATAATTATTTGATTTTTAAAAGGATTTGAAAATTCATCCAATTTCAATGACGCATTTTTCCTGAAGCTGGTATAAGAGGTATAATCGTATATTGATCGTTTTCTCCGCTTAGCTCCGCCGTTAGCACACATGATGAAATTGTTCAAAACAGAATCTGCTGAATCAGAGATTGTAGAAACGGTTGTTCGTATCCACCACGACGCCGTCCATCAAGGGGAAGCTCGGCAATTTTACGGACAAGAGATATTAAATGACTGGTCTCCGCCGGTGACAAAGCAGCGAATCCGTGACCTCAAGCAGAAGATGGCTGAAAGCCATTCTGTCGGGCTGATTGGTTACTTAAACGATGAACCTGCAGGATTTGGCATACTCGATTTATATCAAGAGCGTATAGGGGCGATTTATGTGAAGGCGGCGTTTACTGGACGGGGCATTGGCAAGAGGCTGCTTCAGGAACTTGAGAAAATTGCCCTTCAAAAAGGCCATGCAAAACTTAAACTGGATTCGTCTCTGAATGCTAAGACGTTTTATCAGAAACACGGATACACCCAACTCCTTGAAGGTTTTTTCCAGTTACCAACGGGAAGGCAAATGGCATGTGTGGAAATGTCGAAGACGCTGACAAGCAGATCCAGCAAATGCGGCAAAACCGCCCCGTTGATTTAATTCGTTATGAGTCTGAGGACTGACATGATACGCACTTTTGAATCATCGGATATGAATGATGTCTTGAATATTTGGCTGGAAGCCACAATCAGGGCGCATGGCTTTGTTGGAAAAGAGTTCTGGGAATCAAGAGTTTGCGACATGCGTGAAACATATATTCCAGCTTCGGATACGTACGTCTTTTCGGAGAACGGAACTGTTAAGGGTTTCATCTCGCTCAATGGAGAGTCGTTAGCGGCAATGTTCGTTTCTCCAGATGCCCAGGGTAAAGGCATTGGACAGCAATTGATGAAGAAGGCAAAATCTTTGAGAAAGAAATTGTATCTCACTGTGTACCAAGAGAATCCCAGGAGCGTTGATTTTTATAGAAAATGTGGATTTTTAATCATCGAGGAAAAAGTCGACAAGCATACAGGTCATATGGAAATATTAATGGAGTACAACTCATAACCAGCTACACAAGCGGACGGCTTTCAGCTGCGGTGACCAGCACGTTATCATAAAATATCCTTGACATATATGCATAATATGTACATATTATAGCATCACATTTGTATGAGGTGATCGCATGAGAACAACGTTGAATATCGAAGATAATTTACTCGATAAAGCAATTAAAATTACCGGAATTAAAGAGAAAACAACACTCGTCAAACTGGGCCTGGAAGCGCTGATTGAGAAGGAAAGCGCCCGGAGGCTTGCGAAGCTGGGTGGAACTCAAAAAAAACTTCAGGAAATACCAAGAAGAAAGGGAGCATAACAGCTCATGGTTCTGGCGGACACGTCTGTCTGGGTCTCGCATTTACGAGATGGGAATGCTGAATTGGCAGATTTGCTTCATAACGGCAGGGTAATATGCCATCCATTAATTGTTGGAGAACTGGCTTGCGGGAATCTCAAGGACAGAGACGTTATACTTTCCTTTCTCCGACTATTACCAATGAGCATTGAAGCCGAACATGAAGAAGTACTGTCTTTTATTGAGAATAACCGTTTAATGGGAAAAGGTATCGGTTATGTGGATGTTCAACTGATTGCATCCGCTCTATTAACGGGCATTCCATTTTGGACACTTGACAAGAAACTGGAACAAGTAGCTGACAGCCTGCATATTAAATTTGATGGTCTCGCAAAAAATTATTAAGCTGTCCAATGTTTCGTTCCCGCGAAAGAGGGAATCTGACTATTGAAGCTGCAGATGTCCACAGGCGGCCATCGCAACGCGGACTGCATTAAGGCTGGCAGCGGATGACCTTTTTTTTCTTGCTTGTGGCAGTAACTGTATTCTGTCCTTTTTACCTGTAACCCAAAGCGCATAGGAGAAACCTCATGTTACTCAAGCACTTCTTCACCGGTAAAATCGCACACAGCTCTTACATCCTCGCCGGCAAGAACAGCTGTGCCGTGATCGACCCCCAGCGTGATGTGGATCTCTACATCACGGAGGCCCGCGCCCTGGGGGTTGATATCACCCACATTCTACAAACCCATCTTCATGCCGATTTCATTTCGGGGCACATGGATCTGGCGCAGAAGACCGGGGCCAAGATCTATGTGGCGCAATCAGCACAATGCACTTTCAACCATGTTGCCCTGTCGGAAGGCGATACCATCGAGCTGGAGGACATGGTTCTCAAGGTCCTGGAAACGCCGGGCCACACCCCGGAACATCTCAGTTATGTCGTGATCGATAAATCCCGCTCCGACAGCCCGATCGGCGTGTTCGTGGGTGATACGCTCTTTGTGGGGGATGTGGGCCGACCGGACCTGTTTCCCGACATCGCCCGGGAGCTGGCCGGGCAACTCTACCACAGCCTGCATGACAAGTTGCTGCAGTTGCCCGATTATGTTGAGGTCTACCCGGCCCATGGGGCCGGGTCCCTGTGCGGCCGCGCCATGGGCGCTAAATGGACCAGCACCATCGGCTACGAGCGCAAATTCAACACGACCCTGCAAATTAAAGACAAGTCCGCGTTCGTCAAGTCGCTTACCGAGAACATGCCGCCCGCGCCTGATCATTTCAGCCGCTGCAGCGACATCAACCGGCACGGCCCGGCAAGGCTTGATGAACTCCTTGCTGTCGAAGAGTTGAGTACAAGCCAATTCAAAGAGCGTATGAGCGATCCCGGGGTGTTGGTGCTGGATACCCGCAGCTACCATGCTTATGCCGGCCAGCACATTCCCGGCGCCTGGCATCTCGATCTCAACGGCAATTTTCCCACCTTTGCCGGCTGGGTCCTGCCCACCGACAAAGATGTGTTGCTGGTGGCGGATGATTACAGCACAGCGCTGGAAGCCATCACCTGGGCCCGACGGGTTGGGGTAGATCGCATCGTGGGCTACCTGGACAGCGGCATGGTGGCCTGGGCGTTGGCTGGCCTCAAGACCCGCAGCATCAAACTGCTCTCCGCAGAAGATCTGCAAGATATGATCGCCGGCGATTTTGACTTTGTGCTGCTCGATGTGCGCGCTCCACTGGAATATGAAGACAACCATATCGAGGGCGCCATCAACATCCCGGTGGCCGACCTGCGCACCCGTTACAACGAGTTGAACAGGGACAAAACGACCGTCCTTATCTGCAGCACAGGCAATCGTTCCAGTCTCGGCGCCAGCCTCCTCGAACAGCATGGATTCAAGGATGTGTACAATATTGCCGGTGGAATGACAGGCTACAGCGCAGCCGGTTATACCCGGGATTGCCGGGCTTGTGTCAATCCACACGGTTCCAGGTTCTTCACGAATTTAAGCGAAGTCAAACGACATTGGGATGCGGCATAAGAATTGGGGTTAAACATGATGGATCTTTTCACTCAAGTCCGCTGGTCTCCCTACGGGGTTGGGATCAGTATCGGCATCCTCAGTTGGCTCACCTTTTTCATCTCCAAAAGACCCATCGCCTGCTCGACCACATTTGCCAAGCTGGGCGGCATGATCGAAATGCTCTTTCGAGGTGATAAAGTGGAGCAGAAGCCTTACTATAAAAAGTTACAGCTTGTTGTGGATTGGCAGATGATGCTGGTTCTGGGCATTGTCATCGGCTCGTTGTTTTCAGCGCTGCTGTCCGGTGATTTTCGCTGGCAATGGGTCCCTTCAACCTGGGAAAGCGGATTTGGCAGCGCGCCCTTGCTGCGAGTTGGTACGGCGCTGCTGGGCGGTGTTATCATCGGTTTCGGCAGCCGGTGGGCCGACGGATGTACCAGCGGGCATGGCATCAGCGGCACGCTGCAACTGGCTGTTTCGAGCTGGATCTCTGCTGCTTGCTTTTTCATCGGCGGGATCCTGACGGCGCATCTGATTTTCAGATTGATCGGTTAGCGGAGAGACACATGCATGCAAAGAATCCGGGAACAGCACGATTTGAAGACAAACCCACTTTGCTTTGGGGATTGGTGTTTGGCATCGTGTTCGGCTTTCTGCTGCAGAAAGGAGGCGCGACAAAGTACGACGTGATCCTCGGACAACTTCTGCTTACTGATTTCACTGTCCTGAAAATCATGCTATCCGCCGTCCTGACCGGAATGATCGGGATCTATGCCATGAAATCGTTGGGCTGGGTACAACTGAATCCCAAAACCGGTTCGGCGGGCATGAACATCATTGGCGGGCTGATTTTCGGGATCGGATTTGCGGTGTTGGGCTATTGTCCTGGAACCATCGCGGGCGCCATCGGGAATGGCTACCTGGACGCGGCGGTGGGAGGGCTGGCGGGCATTCTGATCGGCACCAGTCTTTTCGCCGCACTCTATCCCCGACTCAATCAGGGTATTCTGAAGAAAGGCGATTTCGGCGACCTGACCCTGCCGCAGCTGTTTAAGGTCCACGATTGGTTCGTCGTTGTTTTCGTGGCGGGGCTGATTCTTTTGTTACTGTATTGGTTGGGACGGGCCGGCTTGTGACGTTCCAGAGCGAAAAAACGCAGCTCCTGGAATACGCCATAACAACCGGTTCCAGCGGACGTTGCCGGCGCGCCGCCGCTGAACCGGAACGTCAGCACCACCAAACAATAAGTCACTTTAAGCACGAGATATCGTGCCGACTCGATGTGAAACCTGCAGGATCGTTAAGCGCATGATAGGCGATGGGTGACATTTCCCGTCGGTAGCCCCGAATTCGGGGGGAAAGGAGAATCCCTTGATTGAAAACGGAAAATGGACTCAGGTTCCAGGGACACGGGAGGTGCAGATTTATCCGCTGATCCGACAGCCCAGCATTCTCTGCTCGAACAGCTTCGTTCTGGCCACGTCCTCTCAGATCATCGTCATGGATCCAGGGGCCGACACCCTTCAGATCGCCGAGATCGGGAAGATTCTGACGTCCCTCCTGGCGGAAGCTTCGAAACCGGTGTTTGTCTACCTGAGTCATTGCCACATCGATCATTTTTTCGCGGTGCCATTCCTGCTTGAAGGAGCTTTGGGGGCGCGGTTGATCTGCCATGCCGAGGGGGCCCGGCTATTGAGCAGGCGGGATCGTGCGGTGACGGTGTCCGACCTGCACGCGCTCGACGTACCGGCCTGCGACGTGTGGGCCGGTATTTTCGGAGCCGAGGAACCCGTTGAGGCGGGCCCTCCGGCTTACCACCCCTTCGAGGAAATGTTTCAGCCGGAACGGGTGGAGATTCAGGCGGGATCTTCTGTCCCCACGGTTCAGGTGGCCGTCAACGGTCACGACCGGATGGAAATCTTTCAGACGCCCGGACACAGTCCGGACGGTGTCAGTTTCCTTGTGGGAAAGTGCCTCTTTGTGGGAGACCTTCCTTTTGCGACCGACATCGGCGTGGCCGGTGCCGTGGGGTGGGATCCGGAAGCGCTCGACGAAACGCTGAGCCTGCTGCGCTGGTTGGGCCGGAATCGGGAGATCGAGTGGGTCGTTCCGGGGCATGGAAAGCCGTTTTCATTTGACCAGTTCGAGAAGATCATTCATCGCCAGGAACGGCAGCTTAAGACGCTCTCGGACCTGATCCCCCTGAACCGTCAGCGATTGCTTGATCTTCTGGACTATGCGGGCATTGTCCTGGATGAGATCAGCGTCCTCTTCGCCGTGGTGTCCGCACGGCTCCTCAAGACAGCACACTGGCTTGAAATCCTGGACGAAAAGGAGGAGGCGGGCAACCTTCAGAATGCCATCGATCTGCCGGCCGTGGAACGCCTGATCGATGATTTTCACTACTTCGTGGAGGACTTCAAGGGTAAGGAACTCAAGAATGTCATCCTGGTTCGGGCGCTTCACTTCATGGCCCGGTTCGACAAGACGTTCTCCCCGGAGAGCGTTTCCTATTTGATGAACCCCCTTCTGCTGCGACGGATAAAGACCCTTTTCTCCGAGTTTTACCACGCGACTTATGGTTTCCGGTTCGTTCTTCCGGAAGAAGGATTCGACCTGTCCGAGGCCGTGGAGGAGGTGGTGAGCAAGGCGCGCGAACCCCTGTTCAGCGACGAGGCCGTCCTGGAGGCTACAGGAGCGGGCGGGACCTTCCTCAAGGCGCTTGCTTCCCGGATCGCCGAGCATCCGCTCTTTGAAGGGGTCCGGTTTGATCTGGACCCCTCATGCCGTCAAGCGGCGCAGGTTCGGATGGACAGGGCCGTATTTCAGGATCTTCTCCTGATCCTCTTCGAGCGGCTTGCCGTTAGGGGATTCGAGCACATCGAGCTCGTTTATGGAGAGACTCGCGGGAAATCGTGGCTCCGCATCTCGGCCGCGACATCACCGGAAACCGCTCCTCTGGAAGGACGACAACTGCGCATCATTCAGCGTACCATGCAGAACCACGGCGGGGACTTCCAGGAACAGCAGGACAGGTCTCATTCCCGATTCGTCTTCGAATTTCCTGGGTCCTCGGGGTCGGACCAAGGTAACGGTTTAATATAACTTCAATAATAGACATATTTTCTCTGATTATTTGGCTTAAACCGACATTTTTAACGTTAAAAATGTCGGTTTAAGCTTTGATTCATATAATGCCATGGGGTAAATGGAGGTTACCTCTTTTGATGCGTTTGACCTGTCATCAGTGAATGCAGGGTTGTTTTTTTACAAACTCAATTTTGCGTCTGAAATTGGCATTTTAAGGCTTCATAACTCTAGTTATTATGAGCGATTATTTTTGGATACCAATAAGATAACTCGGATAACCTGGTCTGACCTGAAAGTGGAAATTCATGTTTAAAGTAGAACGACATGGTATGAATCGTTTAAATATTTGGTTGAGTGGGAAGTTGGACACTGAAGCAATGAAAATTGCTCTAGATGAACTAATCAACAAGTCGAAGAATATCGAAAATGGAAGAATGTTGTATGAAATTGAAGACTTTCATCTGCCATCGCTTGGTGCAATTGCAATTGAGTTTTCGCGCTTTCCTTCAATGGTTGGTCTCATGAAGAAGTTTGACCGAGCGGCGGTGTTGACTGACAGAACCTGGTTGAAGAAAGTGAGTGAATTCGAAGGGGCGTTGTTTCCAGGTCTGAAAATTAGAGCTTTTGATAGGGATCAAAAGGCAGAGGCAGAAGCCTGGTTATCGAGCTAGGATGATGGCTAACCGACAAATACAAGCACGTGAATGAGTACCGCTGCACTTCACTCAAAAGGTGATGGCGACATTGGACAAAAGCATAGGAGCGATGAACTAAAGCGATGGGACATGCTGAAACGAAACTGAAATCCCTGGCCAGGAATTGTGGTGCCGATCTGATTGGCATCACGTCGAGGCGCGTTATGGCTGACGGGCCGCCCTCCGCCGATCCACGCTATCTTTTGCCGTCGGCAAACTCGGTTATTTCTTTCGCGGTCTCACTGGACAGGGAAACGGCAAACGATTTTATCAGTAAGAAAAAATGGCGTCCTCACTGCGAAAACAGAAAAGACGTTGCGCGGAAACTCTATAAAATCGGCGACCGGCTTGCCGGGCAACTGCGATCGGAAGGCTTCGAAGCTGTCAATGTTGACCTCAACAACAATTTTCGGCCTGAGAAAAACGCCGCAGACATCACTGAGATGACCGAGTTTCACCCGGTTTTTTCTCACCGTTACGGAGCTGTTGCAGCTGGAATAGGGCGGTTAGGCTGGAGCGGCAATTTGCTGACCAGGGAATACGGTGCGCTGGTTGAGCTTGGGAGTGTCCTGACCTCCGCCATTTTAACGCCTGACGTACCGATCCCGGACAAAAAACACCCCTGTGACAAGTGCAAAATGTGCAGCCTCGTCTGCCCTGTGGGAATGATTCACCCCAAGACGTCGACCCAAGTCACCGTCGCCGGCATCACCGAAACCATATCACGCAAGCGGCCCAATACCTGCTGCTGGATAGGCTGCACCGGATATGAGGGGACTGCCGCCTCAGGTGCATGGTCGAACTGGAGTCCCTACCGCCTTGGTCGATCGATACCCGAAGACAAGAGGGAGCTTGACGCGCTGTGTATCAGTCTGCAGAAGTCAGATCCCCAGATGCAGGACGCCGGAAGCTACTTCTCCAACTATCGGAAGGCCGTTTTCGATCCTGACTGGTTCTACTATACGGTATGCGGCTTTTGTCGCAGTGTCTGTGCGCCTTGCCGGGATGAAAGGCTTGCCAACCAAAAGCTCATTACCCGTTCAGGCACCGTTGCCCTGAAACTGGACGGTTCCCATCAGGTGGCCGAAAAGAACGCCTTAGAGGTGCAGACTCCCTTCGGCGTTCGTGTTGTCGTTCCCCGCGGGGAACTCTCAAAAGGACAGGCAAAGATCCGTGAATGGCCGGGCCAATTCCCGCTGGACCGGGAGGTCATCGAATACCTGTACCGGCAATTTGTTTCAGCGGAGGATAAGGGTTTGGCCCCGGATTGATTTGTAATGAAAAACGCCCTTTAGCTCGCGGGAGTCACGATTATTGGGATCACTGGGGTCGGACCAAGATAACAATTTAATATTATTCCAATAGTAGACAAATTTTCTCTGATTTTTTGGCTTAAACCAGCATTTTTAACGTTAAAAATGGCTTTTTAAGATTCGAGTCATACAATGCCATGGGTAAATAGACCTCGCATCTTCGGATATGTGTGATGTGTCATCAATGAATGATGGGTTGGTTTTCTTTACAGGATCGATTTTACCATTGAAATTGCCGTTCTAAGGCTCAAAAACGCCTGTTTTTTGAGCGATTACTTTTCGATATCAATAGGATAACTTGGTCCGACCCCTAAACCCGACCCCTAAACCCTAAAATATTTAAGGAGGAGAGACATCGAGATGCCCTGGATCAAAAAAGAACTTTGTAACGGATGCGGGATCTGCGTCGATGAATGTTACGTCGGCGCTATTTCTATGAAGGAAGACGTTGCTTTCATCAATGAAGACGAGTGCATACGATGCGGGGTCTGTCACGACATCTGCCCGAGCGACGCCGTCCGTCATGACGGGGAACGCATTCCTGAAGAAGTGGGATCGAATCTGGCCTGGGTGGAAAAGTTGTTGAAGCATGAATATTATTCTGATGACAGAACGAAACAAAGGCTCCTTGTTGAGCGATTGCGGCGCTATTTTACCAAAGAAAAAAAGGTGGCCGAACAAACCATGGAGCGTCTGGAGGCTTTTCTGGATGCGGAATACGGGAAATGAACTGCGAGGATTCCCGGCCGGTGGATGAGAGCTGTCATAGGTGCAAATCCGTCATGCAAAAGGAGGCAAAATGAAGCTGAACAGAACCATGTTCATTCCGGGGCTCCTGCTTCTCCTGTTTCTCCTCGCAATTTCCGTGAACTCGGGCCGGGCCTGCACCGGAATCCGGTTGACGGCCGCCGATGGGGGGGTCGTTTACGGCCGTACTATGGAGTGGGGTAAATTTGACCTCCAATCCCGTGTCATGATCATTCCCCGTGGCTTTTCCCTGACCGGACTGACCCCGGAGGGAATGAACGGCATGACCTGGAAAGCAAAATATGGCGTCGTCGGGCTGGATATGCTCGGGAAAAATTACGTCGCCGACGGCATGAACGAGAAGGGGCTGGCCGCGGGACTTTTCTACCACATGGGATTCGCCGATTACCCGGAATACGAAAGGAACAAGGCGGCTAAGTCCATCACGGCCCTCGATGTGACGAACTTCATTCTCACGCGGTTTGCAACGGTGGATGAGGCTCTCGCAGGCTTGAGAGAAGTCAGGGTCGTTCCCGTCGTGGAAGACGCCATCGGAATCCCCGTTTACGCGCACTGGATGATCACAGGCCCCGAGGGAAAATCCGTCGTCATCGAGTTCAAGGACGGCGGGATGAAGATATTTGACAATCCCCTCGGGGTCATCACGAACGGGCCGACTTACGACTGGCACATGACCAATTTGAGGAATTATTTGAATCTTTCGCCCGTCGCCCTGCCGGACAAGAAAATTGAAAATCTCGATTTCGAACCCCTGGGGGGAGGCAGCGGAATGATCGGGTTGCCCGGTGACAACACGCCTCCTTCCCGGTTTGTCCGCGCCGTCGCCTGGACACAGACGGCACGCCCTACGGCGACATCTTCTGAAACGGTGTACGAGGTTTTCAGGATCCTCGATAATTTCAACATACCTCTCGGCTCCGCCGAAGGGTCCGACGGCTCCGCCGGAACGCAAGGCATGCGCAGTTCCACCATATGGACGACGGCGTGGGACCTTTCCGAAAAGGTTCTTTATTATCACACGCAGCACAACCGGCGTGTCCGGGCCCTGCATTTGACGGAACTTGATTTTTCAAAGACCGGCGACGGTCTTGTCCGCCTGGCCCTTGAACCTAAAGGGGAACAGGACATCGAGGACATTACGCCGAAAAATTGAAGCCCGGGAAAAGCACCTTATCGGCTTATAACAAAGTCAGTGACGGCGACAGTCGGGATCATTCTCTAGAAGGCGGCCGCCGGCAGCGTGTCTGAAGGGGGTACCGTCAGGCTGTTGATTAAAATCCTGCTTTCGGTGACAATAACTTGGACCAGCGTAAGGGAACCACGAAAACCAATGTCCGGAGGAGACGAGATGGAAGAGAAAACGAAGATCGGGATCATCATCTGCGACCGTTACCGCCGGTGCGCAGGTGGGAAATGCTTCAGGTCACTGCGCAACAGGGAAGGGGCTTTCAGCCGCTACGGGAACACGGAAGTCGAGGTTGTCGGTTACACCAGCTGCGACGGGTGCCCCGGCGGCAATATCGAATATGCGGTGGATGAGATGAAAAGAAACGGGGCGGAGGTCATACACTTCGCCACGGGGCTCGTGGTCGGCTACCCCCCATGCCCGCACTTAGCCTACTTCCATGACTTCATAAAAACGAAATACGGCCTCGAGGTCGTGTACGGCACCCACCCGATACCTCAAAAATACCTGGACATGCACGACCGGCTCGGCACGTGGGATGCTCCCCGGTGGAAAGACATCATCGCACCGACACTGGCCGATGAAGAAACGCGTCTTTCCTACGATTAGCGGAAAGGGGAAGGGTTGCCTCCCCGAAACCATGACGATTGATAATTTATCGGGAGAAATCCTGCATCAAACCGAAACCGTGGAGAAGCAAAAAGTCATGACAAAACGAGTCTTCATCTTCATTTCCCTGTTGACACTGGCTTTCTTCAGCCTTTTTTCCGGACAGGAAGGCGTCGCCGGATCCCCCGAAAAGCCGGCGCCTTATTTCGCCGGGAAGTGGCTGCCGTCGGATCAGGCTTTTTTTGATCAGTGGATGGAAAACCTGATCGCGGGCAACAAATCGGTGGATGAACCCCTGGCGCCCGTCATTCAGGAATTCAAGGTGTTGATTGAAGAAGACCCGCAACTGTACATGCTCTTCAACCAGATGTTCGAGCAGGTCCCCGACAGCGCGTCCTTCAGGAAAGACCCCACGGGAAACCTCCGGCTCCGGAACTACGACCAGATGCTTCAGGTCATGAGCCGGATTTTGACCATGTCCCCCGCATTCAACAAAACAGGCCTCGTCGGGTTCCCCATCAACGCCATTCTCGCCTGGCCCATGGGCACCCCCGCGGGGACGTCCGTTTTCCTGAATGAAAAAGTTAACCGCCAGTTGAAAAAAATTCTCAACCAGTGGGCCCGCTTCCTGGGTTCTCCCGAATCCCGCTACGTGTTGAACGATGATCCCGAAAGCGGGTGGTTCGGAAGGGACGCCAGGGCGGCGATGCCATCTTTCGTGGAGGATTTTGTTTGTGATCCCTCCTTGCCCTACCACGGGTTTTCCTCCTGGGATGATTTTTTCACGAGGACCTTCCGGGCGGGCCGCCGCCCGGTGGCAAGTCCCGATGACAATTCGGTCATAGCGAACGCCTGTGAGTCCGCCCCTTACAGGATCGCCAGAAACGTAAAGCTCCTTGACCGGTTCTGGATAAAGGCACAACCGTATTCGCTGCAGCATATGATGGCGATGGACCCTCTCGCCGGGCAGTTTGCGGGCGGCACGGTTTATCAGGCGTTTCTGAGTGCCTTGAGCTATCACCGATGGCACAGTCCCGTCAGCGGAAAGATTGTCAAGACCCGCGTGATCGATGGCTCCTATTATGCCGAAGCCCTGTCCGAAGGGTTCGACCCGGCGGGTCCTAACGATTCTCAGGGTTACATCACCCAGGTGGCGTCGCGGGCACTAATCTTCATCGAAGCCGACAATCCGGCCATCGGTCTCATGTGCGCCGTCTTTGTCGGCATGGCCGAAGTGTCGTCCAATGAAATCACCGTCCGCGAGGGACAGCACGTGAAAAAAGGGGATCAGCTGGGAATGTTCCACTTTGGCGGGTCAACTCACTGCCTCGTTTTCAGGCCGGGGGTCAACCTGAAATTCGATCTGCACGGGCAGACCCCCGGTCTTCACTCGGAAAACATACCGGTCAGGGACCAAATCGCCCGGGTTGTCGAATGAAGAGGGGGGGTAGTGAATGCCGTGCAGGTTTACTTTAGAGGGTCAATTTTACACTTGAAATAGCCGTTCTAAGGCTTAAAAACGCCTCTTTTTTGAGCGATTATTATTAGATATCAGTAGGATAACTTGGTCCGACCCCGAAAGACATGATTAACGACGATGAAACGGCCGACATCCTGTGCGGCGGGAAACTGACCGTCCTTCAGAAAGCCCGGGGATACCGCTTTTCCGTCGACTCCCTTCTCCTCGCCGGATTTGTCAACCTGCGGAAAAAGGACCGGGTCCTCGACCTGGGAACGGGAAGCGGCATCCTAAGCGTCCTCCTCGCCGTCCGTTTTCAACCCAGGGAAATCGTTGGGATTGAAATCCAGGAAACCCTGGCCGACATGGCCCGTCGTACCGTGGTTCTGAACGGCCTCGGGAACACCGTCCGGATTCTCACGGGAGACGCCGCTGACATGGAAACGCTTTTCTCCCCCCGGCATTTCGATGTCGTCGTTTTCAACCCACCCTATCGCAAAAACAGGACGGGCCGGACCAATGCAAGCCCGGAAAAAACGGTGGCCCGCCATGAAGTCCGCGGGTCCCTGGCCCTGTTTCTTCAAGCCGCTTTCAAGGGACTCAAGGACGGCGGCGATGTTTATCTCGTCTATCCCGCCGCCCGGGCGGTGGAGCTTTTTCACCGCATGCGGGAAACAGCCCTGGAACCCAAGACCGTCCGGGTGGTTCATTCGCGAAAAGGCTCCCGGGGGGACCTCATCCTGGCCCGGGGGGTCAAAAACGGGGGAGAGGAACTGAAAATCCTGCCCCCGCTTTTCCTTTACGGCGACGACGGCCGCTACTCCCCGGAGGCGGAAGCCCTTTTCAGGAACATCAGCGCCTGTTCCGTTCCTTGCCCGACGTAAGCGACCTGGCCATTGTTTTTTTCAGGATTTCTCTGAGTTCCTCGTCGCGAAGGCCGGACACCTGGGAGTCGATCCATTTCCGGTCCCTGTCCGAGAGAGGATGGGGGCGGGAAACCTTTTCAACGGGCTTATCGAAAGTGTCGATTGAAAAGAAAAGATTTACGACGGGCGTTTTTCCCCCGAGGCGCTCGTTCAGCTTTTCAACAATGTCGCCTTTCATGAACTGGAGCTGATGCATCCAGACGGAACTGGACACCTTTACAAAGAGGACGCGATCTTTTAGCATGAAAGGGCGGGTGTTGCCGGAGATCTGGGGGCCGACGGCCTTCTTCCACCCGTCGACAACGGCCCGGTCCAGGAAGTGGACCCTGAATTTTCGCTTGTTGAACCACTTGCGGAGAACCTCACCGACGGGAAGGAGAGGATCCTTGGGGTTGCCTCTACGTTTCATGGGGACAAATTTTCTCGCTTCCCTTAACGGTGATGCGCCCGGTGGGGCTTTGCAAACCTGACTTAAATAAAAAGGATCGAGAAGAATGATCGCAAAAATGATTGAAAAGATCAAGAAACATCCCCGGTATCACGAGGCGGGCATGATACTCTGCCACAACGGGGTGGTGCGGGCCACGTCGCGGGACGGCCGTCCCGTCAGGGAGCTGACGGTACGGTGCCGTCATGACCGGCTCAGGGAAATCGCTGACGGACTGAAGAAAAGGCCGGGCATCCTGGACGTCCTGGTCCATGTGAACGAAGGGGTTCTTCACCCGGGGGACGACATCATGTTCGTCGTCGTGGCGGGCGATTTTCGGGAAAACGTCTTTTCCTGTCTCATGGACGGGGTCAACGAGATCAAGAAAACGGTGACGGAAAAAGAGGAGCGTTGAGCCGGGCGCCGAAGACGGAGGAGGGTGACCATGAAAGATCCACGAAAAGACGCCCTGGCCATCTTTCAAGAGGGACTGAAGGCGGCCGACCCGTTCGCCGCCGTGGAAAGAACCCTTCAGGTGAAAGAGAACCGCATTACGGTAGCCGAAAGGTCTTACGACGCCGGGCGCTACAGGCGCATCCTCGTCATCGGGGGCGGCAAGGCCGCCTCCCCCATGGCCCGTGCCCTCGAGGACCGGTTCGGTTCCCGCATCGCCAAGGGACTCGTCGTCACCAAATACGGCCATGACATGCCCCTCGAAACCGTACAGCTCCGGGAGGCCGCCCATCCCGTTCCCGACGAGGCAGGGGAGAAGGGGGCCCGGGACATCCTGTCCCTCCTGGAAGACGTGACGGAGGAAGACCTCGTTTTCTGCCTTCTGTCCGGCGGTGGGTCGGCGCTTCTTCCCCTGCCGGCCCCGGGCATCACGCTCCCGGAAAAACAGGCCACCACCCGGGAGCTTCTCGCCAGCGGCGCGACGATACACGAAATCAACGCCATACGAAAACACCTGTCGGCCATCAAGGGGGGTGGCCTGGCGAAAGCCGTCTGGCCGGGAACCCTCGTTTCTCTCATCCTCTCCGATGTCATCGGCGACGATCTGGACACTATCGCCTCCGGCCCCACCGTACCGGACCGTTCGACCTTCCGGGAGTGCCTCGAGATCCTGGATAAATACAACCTGAAGGAACGGGTCCCCGAAAGCGTCCTGGCTCGTTTCAGGAGGGGTACCAGGGGCGACGAGGCCGAAACGCCCAAGGCGGGAGACCCGGTTTTCGAGAAGACCCAGGCCGTCATCGTGGGGAGCGCGGGCATGTCCTTGACCGCAGCGAGGGAGGAGGCCCGCCGCAGGGGTTACAACACCCTTGTCCTGTCGTCCATGATCGAAGGTGAGACACGGGATGTGGCCCGGGTTCACGCCGCCATCGGCAAGGAAATCCTGAAAACGGGCCAGCCCGTGAGCCGACCCGGGTGTGTCATTTCAGGCGGCGAAACCACGGTGACCCTCCGCGGAAAAGGCCTGGGCGGCAGGAACACGGAATTCGTCCTGGCGGCGGCGATGGAAATCGGCGGGCTTCCCCAGGTTGTCGTTTTCAGCGCCGGGACCGACGGGACCGACGGCCCCACCGACGCCGCCGGCGCCGTGGCAGACGGAAAAACCCTGGCCCGGGCGGAAGAGCAGGGCCTTTCAGCGGCAAGGTACCTGGCAGACAATGATTCCTATCATTTCTTCGAGGCCTTGGGGGATCTCGTGAAAACGGGACCGACGATGACGAACGTCATGGACCTCCGAATCGTCATCGTCCCCTGAAAGGAGACCCTGGCGGGCGGCTTGAAAAAACCGCCGGAGACAAGGCGACCGGTTTCAGAAATGCGAGAAGGAAGCACGGCGTTGTGCCGCCATGACGGCCCGCAGGGGGCGGCGCACCGGTCGGGGCTTTTTCGCGGGGCTGTCAGGCCTTGGCGTAGAAGGATCTCTGCTTTTCCACCACATCGCCGATATCGTATAGGATTCTCGGAAGTTTCATGATGATCCGTTCCCAGGAAACGGTCTGGGGCGTTTCAAAAAGCTGGGTCCGGTTTTCCTTCTCGTAGGCTATGAGATCCTCGGATATTCCCGCCTCCAGGTATTTCCGGAACCGCTCGTGGCTCGACAGCACCCGGAGAAACCGTTCCGTCGACCGCTGGGGGGTCGTCAGGTAATCCCCCGCCGCCAGGATGGCGTCCTTGAATATCCGCCGCACGATGGCCTCCTCGGCGTTCCGGTCGTAGTGAAGGTCTGAAAAGGAGGAGTTGTCGGCGTATTTCTTGATCAGTTCATCGGCCACGTTCATATAGGTGAGCGTCAGGTCCTGCATGAAATAGTCGGATATCTCGAGGCCTTCCTCGATAACCAGGGCGGACAGAATGGTGGTCACGATGTCGATGGCCATCTTGTGGAGCCCCTTGTCCTTGTCGTCCATGGACACGCTCTGGTGCTTGTGATCGAAGGGGTGTGTGGAAAACTGGATCTGGGCGATGCTGCTCGCTTTTCTGAAAACCTCGATGAGCGTGAAGATCTCCACGCCCCAGTTCATGGCGAAATGCATCTTCTTGAGAAGCCCGATGTCGAAGGCCACCTCGCCGGAGAGCTGGTAGTTGAACATGAGCAGGTAGTCGATGATCCGGAGAAACTTTTCCTCTCCTGATTCGGAGAATTTTCGCTTGAAGGCGAGCAGCAGAGGGTCCACCAGGAGGCGCTTGACACGGCCGTACATGCGATTGTCCCCGATCCTGGCGTAAAAAGCCTTTGAAAACTGGTAATCCAGGGCCAGAACGGGATAGAAGAGGCGGTCCACCTGGCGGCGGTGAAAGGTCCGGATGTCGGCGTCGACCACGCCGACACACCGGGCCCCCAGCGCCTGGGCCACGCCGAAGGACATGAACATGTTCTTGCCTTTCCCGGGAAGGGTCAGATCGAAGCCCGCTTCGTTCAGTTGGTCATAAAGCCGCCGGAAGTCCGCGCCCTCGTTGTGCTGGATGACAAAATTGCGGATACCGTGGCGTTTGCACAGGATGGCGAGTTCCAGGGCCTCTTGGTCGGTGGCCCTGTCAAGGCCGAATATGATGTTGGAAAGATAGGTCAAGCGGCTGATGTGCTTGAGGATATTCAGAAAAACAGGGCGATTTTCCTCCAGGGTGAATTCCGTCGCCAGGGTCGGTATGACGAGGACCGTCTTCTTCCGCCGGGAACTCAGTTTGAGTTTCGGCGCGAGGTCCTTCGTTTCCCGGGACAGAACGTAGAACGTGGTAACCCTGGTATGCTTCTGGGATATGTTGAACATGACGGAACCCCTCTCTTTCTGGCGGACAGGAACGGCCGTCCAGTCCCCTGCCGTTCATGGAAGCGGCGTGCCGTAAACTGTCGGGGAGATATCTTCAGAATCGTCATGAAAATAGCATGATCCCGTCGTTTTTTCAAGGTCGCAGACAGGGTGCATTGACACGGCGGGGCGCCCGTGTTACGAAACGCCTTACCTCTCGCCGTTTCACAAGGCGACAGGCGACAATTAGAAATCTTCCGGAGGAAAAAAGCCATGGCATGGCATGGAGATCAAGGAAACCCCTGGGGCGGGCGGAACCGTCCCGATATCGAGGAAACATTGAGGAAGCTGAAACAGGCTTTTCCCATTCACAGCCTGCCCCTGGCGGGGAAATTCGGCGCCTTTCCGGCGCTCCTCGCCATCATCGTCATTCTGTGGCTTCTTTCGGGGATTTATTTCGTCGCCCCCGATGAAGTCGGCGTGGTCAAGCGCTTCGGCGAGGCCGTTCGGACCACCCTTCCGGGGCCTCACTATCACGCCCCTTATCCCATCGAAACGGTTCTGAAACCGAAAGTGACCCAGGTGAGGCGATACGAAATCGGTTTCAGGACCATCGGGGAGGGCGCCACGGGCAGAAGCCGGGTCGTTCCCGACGAGAGCCTTATGCTCACCAAGGGGGAGAACATCGTTAACCTCGGCTTCATTGTCCAATACAAGATCAATGATGCCATGAAATTCCTGTTCAACGTGAAATTTCCCGACGTAACCGTCAAGGACGCCGCCGAAGCGGCCATGCGGGAAACCGTGGGGGAGAACGACATCGACGATATCCTGACGACGGAAAAGTTCAAGATTCAGCAGGACACGAAAGTAAGTCTCCAGAGAATTCTCGACGGCTATGAATCGGGAATCCAGGTGGTGGCCGTGCAGCTTCAGGACGTCCACCCCCCGGACCAGGTCATGGCGGCCTTCAAGGACGTGGCCAGCGCCAAGGAAGACAGGGCCAGGATGATCAACGAGGCCCAGGGATATCAGAATGAGCTGATTCCCCGGGCCAAGGGAAGGGCCTCCCAGATCGTGAATGAGGCCATGGCGTACAAGCAGGCTAAGATCATCCGGGCCAACGGGGACGCCAGCCGTTTTACCCAGATGCTCGCCGAGTACCGGCAGGCCCGGGACGTGACGCGGAAACGGCTCTATATCGAAACCATGGAGGAGATCCTCCCGGGGATCAACAAGATCGTCATGGACCCCGGCCTGGGACGGAACATTTTACCCCACGTGCCTCTCGTCAATCCGAAGGCGCCGGAAAAACCGTAAGGAGGACCCCATGAAAGGAAAGTCGTTTTTCATAACCGTTCTGCTTTTTATCGGGGCCCTCGTCCTCTCCCAGTCGCTCTTCACCGTCGACCAGACCGAGCAGGCCATCGTCATCCAGCTCGGGAAACCCCTGGAAGGGACCTACGGACCGGGCATCCATTTCAAGATCCCCATCATCCAGGAGGTCATCAGGTTCGAGAAGCGAATCCTTCTTTACGACGCGGAACCGACGGAAATCCTGACCAAGGACAAGAAGAACCTCCTGGTGGACAACTACGCCAAGTGGCGGATCCGGGAGCCTCTTACTTTCTACAAGACGGTGCGGAACGAAACGGGGGCCCAGCTTCGGCTCGACGACATCGTCTACGCCCAGCTCCGGGTGGAACTGGGCCGGCATACCATGGAAGACATCGTTTCCACGACCCGAAACGACATCATGACCATCGTGACGAAAAAATCCGATGAGCTGGCCAAGAGCTACGGTATCGACGTGGTGGATGTCCGGATCAAGCGGGCCGACCTGCCGGAACAGAACGAAAAGTCCGTTTTCGAGCGGATGCGGGCGGAACGGGAACGGCAGGCCAAGCAGTATCGGTCCGAGGGAGAGGAAGAGTCCCTGAAGATCAAGGCCGCCGCCGACCGGGACCGGGAAATCATTCTCGCGAAGGCCTATGAAGAGGCGGAGAAGATGAAAGGGGAGGGCGACAGCGAGTCGATCCGGATCTACGCCGAAGCCTACGGGCAGGAACCGGAGTTTTACGAATTCATCCGGAGCCTGGAAGCCTACCGGAAATCCATGAAAACGGACACCACCCTGGTGGTCAGCCCGGAGGACGCCTTCTTCCGGCACCTCGGCAGCAAAACGGGAAAAGCGGGAAAATAGCGCCGCCGGCGGGGGAATGTCATTTTTCCGTTGACATTTCCTCTTTCTTCCGATAGGGGAGAAACCATAAAAGGGAGTGAGTCATCTCACATGAAACGTTCGAGACTGTCTGGCATCTTTTGCTTTTTTTTCAGCTTTAGAAGGAGGTCTGCCTGACAGGCTCGTAGTCCCGTAAAAGGAATCGAGAGCCGCGGGCGGACCCCAAGCCGCCCGCGGTTTTTATTTTTAAAAGCCGTGGCCAGCCCCACGGCTTTTTTCATCAACGAAGGAGGACAGTCATGAAAGGATGGAACGTCATGAAAAGAGTCGTGCTTCTTTCCCTCATTCTCCTGGTCGCGTCGGCGGTCGCCGCCGGGGCGGAGGAGGCCAAACCCGTGAAGATCGGGGCGGCGATCAATCTCACCGGCCCGGCCTCCACCTTCGGCCAGTATCACGCCAAGGGATTCCAGGACTATCTCACCTATGTCAACGAGGTAAAAGGGGGCGTCGCGGGCCGCCGAATCGACTGGATCCTCGTGGATACGGCCTACAAGGTGCCCGAGGCCCTGGCGGCGGTTCGAAAGTTCGCCACCCAGGAAAACGTGGACATGATGGCCACATGGAGCACCGGCGAAGGCCTGGCGGCGAAGCCGATCCTTCAACGGTACGGCATTCCCACGATCAATTTCTCCACGGGCTGGGAGATTCTCGAACCGCCTGTCGATTACATCTATCTGCCCTTCGGGAGCTACAAGCTTGACTGTTACGCCATCTTCGACTACATCAAGGCGGTGCACCAGGGAAAAGAACCGGCCAGGGTGGGGCTCCTGACGTACAACAACGCCTACGGGCGGTCCATCCACAAACCGAGCCGGGAATACGCGGAAAAGATCGGGATCGACATCGTGGCCGTCGAGGAGTTTCCCGCCAAGACGGTGGACCTCACCACGGAACTTCTGAGGCTCAAGAAAAGCGGCGCCGACTACGTGGTTCTCCAGATGCTGCCGGCGGCGATTATCACCACCCTCAAGAGCGCCGACCGGATCGAGTACCGGCCCCAGTTCCTGGGCACCTGGACGTCCACGGACCCCGATTTCTTCAGGATGGGGCAGGGGCTTCTGGGTGACCGCCTCGTCATCCAGTTCCCCGGCGGGCTTCCCTCCGACGGGACCCCGGGGATCAAGGTGTTTGAAGAACTCGTGAAGCGTTACAAGACCATAGAATCCTTCGATGCTTCCTACTGGGAGGGTGTGGCTGTCGCCATGATCATGGAAAGAGCCGTCCAAAGAGCGGCGGAGCGCTCCGGAAAGGTCACGAGAGAGACCATCAACGAGGCCCTGGAATCTTTCCGGGGCGAGTCCATGGGCGGCCTGGTTCCCGACGTATCCTACTCGAAGGATAACCATGAGGGCTCCTTCAAGGCCCGGATTGTCCGGGTCCACGAAGACGGCCGGTTCGTTCCCCTCTCCAATTTCTTCACACCCGGGAAGGAACCGATCGTTCTCCTCCAGGAGGCAGGAAAATAATGAAAGCGTTCCGGGCCGATCCGGAAATCTTCCGATTGACCTCCCGGGACCGGGACCGGGCGGACCTGCGGATCGAGGGGCTCACCCTGCGGTTCGGCGGCGTCGTGGCGGTTCACGACGTGACCCTCGATGTACGCACCGGGGAGTTCCTCTCCGTCATCGGTCCCAACGGGGCGGGCAAGACAAGCCTCCTCAACTGCGTCACCGGTTATTACCGGCCCCAGGAGGGCATCATTTCCTTCAACGGGAAAAACGTCACCCGGCACCCGCCTCATGAACTCGTCCGGGTGGGTATCGGAAGAACCTTTCAGAACATCGAGCTTTTCCCGGGCCTGTCCGTCCTTTCCAATCTTCTCCTGGCCCGGCACATCCACTACGGGTACAATTTCCTGTCCGCCGCCTTCTTCCTTCCGTCGGTTCGGAGGGAAGAAGTGCGCCACCGGCGGATCGTGGAGGAGATCATCGATTTTCTCGAAATGCAGTCCATCCGGCACCGTCTCGTAGGATCGCTGCCCTACGGCCTCCGGAAACGGGTGGAACTGGGCCGGGCCCTCGCCCTGGAACCGAAGCTCCTGATCCTGGATGAACCCTTTGCGGGGATGAACCTGGAAGAGAAGGAGGACATGGTTCGGTTTCTCCGGGAGCTTCACGGGGTGTGGAAGAGGACCATCGTTCTCGTGGAACACGACATGTCCATCGTCATGAGCCTTTCCGAGCGGATCGCCGTTCTCAATTTCGGGGAAAAGCTCGCCGAGGGGACCCCGGCGGAGATCCAGGGCAACCCCGAGGTGACCCGGGCCTACCTGGGGCCGGCGGAGGAGGCCTGAACATGGGAAGGCTGTTTCACAGAGAAAGCAGAACGAACGAAGAAACGGCGTCTTTTCTCAGGAACTGCACCCTTCCCCAGATTCTTCTCAAGCAGGCCGAAGCCCTCGGAAGGGGAGGGCCGCCGGCGATCCGGGAGAAGGCCTGGGGTGTCTGGCAGGCCGTTGACTGGAAAAGCTACCGGGATTATGTCGAAAAAGTCGCCCTGGGACTCAAATCCCTGGGCTTCCGGAGAAAGGACACGGCGGGGCTCATCGTGGACAACGGCCCCGAGTGGCTCTTCTCGGAACTGGCCGTCCAGGCCCTGGGCGGTGTGACGGTCAACCTCTTCACCTCCGCCGTGGCGACGGAACTCTCCCAGACCCTGCAGCGCATCCAGGCCTCCCATGTATTCGTCCAGGACCAGGAACAGGTGGACAAGCTCCTGGAGGTCCGGGACAGGATTCCCCTGGTCCAGAAAGTAATCTACGTGGACCCCACGGGCATGGACGGCTACCGGGACGATCCCTGGCTCATCAGTTTCCGGGACCTTCTGTCCCTGGGGGAACAGTATGGGGAAAGCCATCCCGGGGTCTTTGAAAAAGAGGTGATGCGGGGCCGGCAGGACGACATCGCCGTCATGATGCTCACCTCGGGCACCACGGGCCTGTCCAAGCTCGCCATGCTCTCCCATGGGAACTTCGTCCACATGGGCCTCCAGTGGCTCGACACCCTCCCCCCCTCGGAAAACATCGACTGGGTGTCGTTGTCGCCGCCGGCCTGGATCGTCGACCAGATGTGGGGCCTGGGGGTCTCCCTCGTCGGCGGGTTCACCATGAACTTCCCCGAAACGGCGGAAACCATCCCCGAGGATCTCCGGGAAATCGGCCCGTCGGTGATGATCACCTCCTCCCGGTTCTGGGAGGATCTGGCCTCCCGGATCCGGGTCCGCATGGCCGACGCGGGGTGGCTCAAGAAAAAAGCCTTCCACTGGGCGGAACGGACGGGACGGCGGGTGGAGAAGGTCCGGATGGAAGAGGGGAGGGTACCCCGTTCCTGGAGCCTTCCCCTGTTTCTGGCGGACAAGACCGTTTTCCGGCCGCTCCTCGACCGGGTGGGATGTTCACGGATCCAGAGCGCCTATACCGGGGGTCACCCCATCAGCCCCGATGTCATCTTTTTCTTCCGCGCCATGGGCCTCAACCTGAAGCAGTGCTACGGGCTCACCGAGTCGGGGGGGATTTTCCAGGCCCAGCCGGACCACTCGCCGAAACTCGACACGGTGGGCCTGAGCCTTCCGGGAAGTGAGGTCATGATATCGGAAGATAGCGAAGTTCTTGTAAAAAGTGAGACAGTCTTCAAGGGATACTTGAGGGATTATCAGGCGACGGAAGAGGCCTTTTCAAACGGCTGGCTCCGGACCGGGGATGCCGGTGTCCTCAACGAGGACGGACACCTGGTCATTATCGGGAGAAAGGCGGAGGTCATCCGGGACAAAGCGGGAAATGTCTTTTCCCCCGATTTCATCGAGACCCGCCTCAAGTTCAGCCCCTACATCCAGGAGGCGGTCATCTTCGGCGAGGGCCGGCCTTATCTCACCGCCTTCATCAACATCGACATGGGCAACGTGGGTAACTGGGCGGAGGACCGGATGATCCCCTACACGACCTACACGGACCTGTCCCAGCAGGAGGAAGTTGAAACGCTCATACTCGGGGAGGTCCGCCGGGTGAACCGGGAACTCCCGGGTCCCATGAAGATCCGGAAACTCGTCCTTCTCTATAAGCTCCTCGACGCCGACGACGAGGAACTGACACGAACGGGGAAGGTGAGGAGGCGGTTTGTCTACGGGCTTTACGTCGACATCATCGAGGCCATGTACGCCGGAAAGCGGGAAATCGCCGTCAAGGGCAAGGTCCGCTACCGCGACGGCCGGACAGGGGTCATCGAGACGACCGTCCGGATCCACGATGTGGAGGAATGACCATGGAATTCTTTCTTCAGCTTCTCATCAGCGGCATCAGCATCGGTTTCCTGTACGGCCTGGCGGCCCTTGGGTTTGTCATGATCTTCAAGTCCTCCAGCGTCCTGAATTTCGCCCACGGCGAACTGGTGGCCATCGGCGCCTTCCTTTTTCTGACCCTCGTGTCCTGGGCGAAAGTCCCCGTCCTCCTGGCCTTCCCCCTGACCCTCGCGGGCAGTTTCGCCCTGGGGTTCGTCATCGAGAGGGTCTTCCTCCGGCCCCTCATCGGGGAATCCCTCATCTTCGTCATCATGCTCACCGTGGGGCTGGCGGCCATGTTCAAGGGGATCATGCTCTTCATCTTCGGCGGCAACCTCTACATGTTTCCGGAATTTCTTCCGTCCTGGCTGTCCCTTCAGTGGGCGGGGATCACCATTCCCCCCGTGTACATCCTGTCCACCGCCGTCGGCCTCGTCTTTCTCGTTCTTTTCGGGCTCTTTTTCAAGTATTCCTCCCAGGGGATCTACATGCGGTCCGTGGCGGACAACCAGCCGGCGGCCCTCTCCCTGGGCGTCAATGTCCGCCGGGTCTTCGCCCTGTCCTGGGCCATCGCCGCCCTGGTGGCGGCCATGAGCGGTGTCGTCCTGGGAATCATCAACGGGATCAACGTTCACGATCTCGCCTCCATCGGCCTCAAGGTCTTTCCCGTCGTGATTTTAGGGGGCCTTGAAAGTATCGGCGGGGCCATCCTGGGCGGCCTCATCATCGGCCTTCTGGAGGCCTTTACGGGGGGGTATCTTTCGCCATCCCTGAAAGATGTCGTCCCGTACGGCGTTCTCGTTTTCATCCTTCTGGTCAGGCCTTACGGGCTCTTCGGCCTCGTCGAAATTGAAAGGGTGTGAGCCCATGAGACGGTTGCGGTTTCATCCCTGCGGCAATTACCGGGAATCTTACGGGGAAGAGCTACGGATCTTCGAAACCGACTTCGGCCGGGCGGCCATGCTCTGCGGCTTCGCTCTTCTTTTTCTTGTCGTGCCCTTCGTGTCTTCCCCCTACCTTCTTTACGTGATCAACCTCACCGGGATCACCGCCATCGGGGCTCTGGGACTGAATATTCTCATCGGGTTTACGGGCCAGATTTCCCTGGGCCACGGAGCCTTCATCGGCGTCGGGGCCTACGGGGCGGCCATCCTGGCCACCTCCTGGAATCTTCCCCTCTTCGTTTCTCTTCCCATGGCGGGCATCCTTACCGCTGCCGTGGGAATGATTTTCGGGGTCCCGTCGGTCCGCCTGAAGGGGCTTTACCTGGCCATCGCCACCCTGGCGGGCCAATTCATCATCGAATACGTTCTCATCCAGTGGGAGGGGCTCACCCAGGGCACCCAGGGAATCGTCCTTCCCGAGCCGTCCCTTTTCGGTCTTTCCATATCGGGAGACCGGGCCTTTTTCTTCCTTATTTTCGGTCTCGTCGTCCTCATGACGTGGATGGCGAAAAATCTTTTCCGGACCCGTTCCGGCCGGGCCTTCATGGCGATCCGCGATAACGACCGGGCCGCCGAGGGGATGGGGATCCCCATCTTTCCCTACAAGCTTCTCGCTTTCGGTATCAGCTCCTTCTATGCCGGCATCGCCGGGGCCCTGTGGGCCTACTACACCATGAGCATCACCCCCGAACCGTTCAACCTCGATCTTTCCATCGAATACATCGCCATGGTGATCATCGGCGGGCTGGGAAGCGTTACCGGTTCGATTTTCGGGGCTGTCTTCATCTCCGGCCTGAACGAAATCCTACGGTCCCTCTCGGACATTCTGACCAATCTTCCGGCCCTCCAGGGCCTGGATCTCAACCCGGCGGCCCTTCGCCAGTTCGTCTTCGGGCTCGCCATCGTCCTTTTCATCCTTTTCGAGCCCAAGGGTCTCGCCGAGGTCTGGCGGGTGATCCGGTCCAGTTTCCGGCTGTGGCCTTTCTCCTATTGAGGTTTCTTCCATGAACGACCAGGTTCTCCTCAAAGTGAACAACATCAGCGTCGTCTACTCCGACGTGGTCCAGGTGCTGAAGGGGGTTTCCCTGTCCGTCGAGAAAAACCGGATCGTTTCCCTCCTGGGGAGCAACGGGTCGGGCAAGACAACGACCCTGAAGGCCGTCTCGGGGCTTCTGAAGCCGGAAAACGGGAAGGTGACCGACGGCACCATACATTTCGAGGGTGTGAACATCGCCAACGCCATGCCGGAGGACATCACCCGGAAGGGGATCATCCAGGTCCTGGAAGGCCGGCAGCCCTTCAAGTACCTGACGGTGGAGGAAAACCTCCGGGTCGGGACGGCGGCCCTCCGAAAAAAGCCGGGCGCCGAGACCCTCGACATGATCTACGATTATTTTCCCGCCCTGGTGAAGCGGCGGAAGGCCCTGGCCGGTTACTGCAGCGGCGGCGAACTCCAGATGATGGTCATCGGCCGGGCCCTCATGGCCAGGCCGGCGCTCCTTCTTCTCGACGAGCCCTCCCTGGGGCTCGCCCCCCTGGTGGTGAAGGAAATCTTCGGCATCATCCGGCGGATCAACGAGGAGCAGGGAACGACCATCATCCTGGTGGAGCAGAACGCCCGGATGGCCCTCCAGATCGCCCATTTCGGCTATGTCATGGAAAACGGCAAGATCGTCATGGAGGGGAGGGCGGAGGACCTTCGCGAAAACCCGGACATCCGCGAGTTCTACCTGGGCACCAAGGCCGACGGCGAACGGAAATCCTACGACACCGTCAAGTCCTACAAGCGCCGCAAACGCTGGCTCTAACCGGGTCTAACCGGGGTCGGACCAAGTCAAGTATCTGTTTTATTTTACGATAACGCCTTTTTTCTGCTCTTTTTTGGCCTTAGAAGGCCTTTTTTGACCCCCAAAACCCTCTTTTAAGAGTCGTTTTCCTTTTTAACCCCTTAAACCCTCCTTTAAGCCAGGGTCTGACCTCCCTATGCTTCTTGAACGAGCGGAAGAGGCCCAAAATTCCTTTTTCGATTCCTTTCTATAACTGTAAGGTCTCATAGTATCCCTCCGTTCATTTCATAAAAAAGGGGACGGGGACCCACATGACACGGCCATGAAGCCGGAAGATATTGTCGTCTGCAGCAACTTCTGCGCTGGCTCTAACCGGGGTCGGACCAAGTCAAGCACCGGAAGATCGTGCCGTCTTATGAAACATTAACGCTATCATCTTGTTCCCCGATGTTTTTTCAATGAGATCCGTTTCAAGAAGACAACTTGTGAGAATGTGGGTTCGAAAAATTGGATCGTCTTCGGGGGGAGAGGGGGCGCTCTTCTAAGATAAGATAAAATAACACATCCCTGGAAACGAAATAAAAGTTTACATAAGATATCTTATCAGACGATATATTTTCAGGCTGTTTCGAGGGGTAAGAGGCATGTTGCCGGAATGTTTTACAATCCGGATTCCGAAAGCTTTCGGATCAGCTCGACCTGCTCCGGGGTTGGTTTTTTAGGGATTTCGATGGCAATACGGATATACTGGTCTCCCCGGCCTGACTTGTCACGCTTTGGGAAGCCGTATCCCTTGATTCGGATCTTGGTGCTTCCCTGGGTGCCCGGGGGGATTCGGACGCGCTTCGTTTCACCTTCCAGGGTCTCGACGGGCACGACGGTACCCAGGGCGGCCTGGGAAAAGGATATGGTCTTACCGATGTACACGTCATCTTCAACACGGGAAAAAAGATCGTGAGGCTTCATTTCGACGCGGATGATCAGATCTCCCGACCGCCCGCCGCCCTGGTGGGGCCGCCCCTTGCCGGCCACCCGCAATTTCTGCCCAGGCGTCACGCCGGCTGGGATTTTCACCCGGATCTCTTCCCGTTGCGATCCACGGGATACGAGAACGGTCTTCTCTGTTCCCCTGTAAGCTTCTTCGAGTGATACGGGGAGGACATGGGTCAGGTCCGCCCCCTTGGAAGGCACCCGGGAGTGGCCCGGGCCGCCACCCATGAAATCGGAAAAAAGGTCGCCGAAGGGATCCGCATGCCCGGCCCCCCGCCTCGTGGAAAACCGGCGGCCGAACCCGCCGAGGCCCATTTCCGAGAAGACCCTGTTCAGGTCGAAGTTTCTGAAGATATCCTGCTGGCTGAAGCGGCGGCTGAAGGCCTCTGACCCGAACCGGTTGTATTGGTCGCGTTTTTCCGGATCGCTCAGAACGGCGTAGGCCTCATTAATTTTTTTGAACTTTTCTTCCGCTTCCCGGTTTCCGGGATTCTTGTCGGGATGGTAGCGGAGCGCCAGTTTCCGGTAGGCTTTCTTGATCTCGTCCGGGCCGGCGTTTTTTTCCACGCCGAGAATCCGGTAGTAGTCATCGGACATGATGGACACATCCTGAAAGGTGTCGCCGGTTCCCCTGAAAACCCGAGCGCAAATAGCTAGAATATACTTTATACATAATATTATATCATATTGAATAGACTACTAATATGTCTTGTTTATTTTCTTATTTCTTCGCAGAGGGGCTCGTCCACCAGAAGTCGTTGTTTTCCACGGGGTCATAGAAGCGGATTTTGTCTCCGACCCTCACCAGGGGGGCCTGTTCCATCTCGTTCGCCTCGTGTATGAGCCGGTCTGCGGTCATCATGATTCCGACAAAAAAACCGTGCTTTTGGATAGCCAGCTTACTGTAGGCGGAACAGGTGGGCATCATGGGACACCGGTCTCCGTCGACGCGGGAGATGTGATCCGTGAAAAAAGATACCCCCGCAAGGAGTATTTTCGCTGAAAAACCGGCCGGTTCTTTTTCCTTTTCAGGTTCTTGTCCGGAAACCGTCGGGCCCTTGAAATCCCAGGGCGTGAAGCCCCCTTCCGCCCGGGCGATCCCCTGCAGTGGGTTCAGCAGGAGGCAAAGGACCCAGGCGGCGACGAAAATCGACTTAAAACGGAATGACGAGCGCGTAGCCCAAAGGATGTGTTTCATGTTCGTAACGCTTTGACAGGAGGGCTTTTTCCTCGAGAATTTTAAGGAAATCCTCTCTCGTTCTGCGGTTGTACTTGTGGGCGCTGCTCACGGCGCTGTAGATGTTTCCCGTGTACCAGCCCAGCTCAAAAAAGGTAACCACGCCGCCCGCGACCTCATTTCCGTCATCGAACAGTTCGATGGCCGCCCAGATAAACGCGCCGTTCAGGAGAAAAGCGACGAGACCATCCTTGGGGCGCCCCGTATACACATGACCGGCGCCGGGAAGGAAGGCGGCCAGGGTTCCCGCCACGGCCGGCGATTTAGAGGGAATGTCGCCTTCCCTCGCCAGTCCTTCGGCGTAAACGCCTGCGGGTCTGTAAAGAGGACTTACGACGCTGACTTCGAGAAAACGCTCCCGGGCCCGGGGCCAGTCCCCCTGCTCCAGGAGAAGCAGGGCCCCTTCATAAAGCCCCCTGTCCCGGTATTTCCGGGTATCCCTGTCGACGACGGCGTTAAAAGAGGACAGGGCTTCATCGAATCGCTTCAGCTTCTTCTCCGCCGTGCCGCGGAAGAGGAGCGCCTCGTCCACCCGGGGGCTTTCCGGATAGTGTCTGAGAAAAAAATTGAAAGACGCAACGGCTTCCTCCCACCGTTCCGCCCTCATGTAACATTCACCGATTCGGAACCGTGAAAGTTCCACCCGGCCTTCATCCTCGGGATAAAGAAATAGAAATCTCTTGTATTCCGTAATGGCCCGGAAATAGTCCTTCTCTTCGAAAAGGCTTTCGGCAAAGGCAAACTGTCTTTCCGCTGGTGAAACGTCCTGGGCCGGGACCGAATGAAATGGAAAAAACAGGAGAAGAAGGATAACAGCTAGAAATAACAAGGATAAATCTGCCCCCCGGGACAGACCCCCTGGCCGCTGTTTCCTTTTTTCCGATCCTTTCATGAATAAACCCGAGACACGCCTTATTTAAGAACGGTCCTTTTTTTCACGGCCCGTGCGAAAGGCCTCGATGTTTTTTTCCACGACCTTGGGGGAAAAGGTTTCCCGAAGCACCTTTTCCCATATTTCCCCGGGGATTTCCATGTAACGGGAAAGGACACCCAGAAGGACGGTGTTGACCATTCGGGCATCCCCCAGCTTCGAGGCCGTGTCGGAGGCATTGAGGACCTCCACGGCATGTACCCTGTCCCTCACCAGGTCGATGACGTTTTCCGGGTATTCCGCCTCGCCCATGTTCACGGAAGGCGGATAGACTTCCAGGTCGTTGATGATCACCCTCCCCTCTTCCTTCAGGTAATCCAGGTAACGGAGGGTTTCCAGCTTCTCGAAGGAGAGAAGGACATCCACATCCCCCTTTCGGGCCAACGGTGAAAAAACCCGCTTCCCGTAGCGGACGTGGCTGGTTACACACCCGCCCCGCTGGGCCATTCCATGGACCTCGCTCTTCTTGACATCGAGTCCCGCCTCTATGATGACCGCGGACAGGATATCGCTCGCCTTCAGGACGCCCTGCCCGCCCACGCCGGCGATCAGGATGCTTCGGATCCGGTCCGTCATGAGATCACCTCCTTGATCGCGCCGATTTTGCAGACCTGGCTGCACAGCGTGCAGCCGTTGCACAGATCCTGGTCGATGACGGATATTCCCTCCTGTTTTTTCGTCTTTTTCGTGATTTTCTTTTCCAGTTCCCCGTCGAATTTTCTCCAGGAAATGGCGGGGCAGCCCAATCCCAGGCACACCTTGCAGCCCGTGCAGACATCCATGTCCACCTGGAACGCCTTTTCCTCGCCGCCTTTTTTCCTGAGCAGAAGGGCACAGGGCGACTGGGCGACCACCAGGGACGGGCCTTCCCGTTCCAGTTCCTCCTTCATGACCGCCCGGGTTTCCTTGAGATCGAGAGGGTTGATGACCCGGACATTCTCGATGCCCAGCGCCCTGCCCAGGGCGGGAAGATCCAGTTCCCGGGTCCTCGCCCCCTGGAGCGTGTATCCCGTTGCCGGGTGATGCTGCATTCCCGTCATTGCCGTGGTCCGGTTGTCGCAGATGACGATGACCACATCGCTCCGGTTGTAGGCCGTGTTCAGAAGGGGCGTGATCCCCGAGTGGATGAACGTGGAATCGCCGATGACGCCGACAACCTTCCCCTTTCCCGGTTCCCCCAGGGCCTTGCTCATGCCGTGGGCCATGCCGATGCTGGCCCCCATGCAGATGCACGAATGAAGACCCTCGAGGGGCTTCATGAATGACAGGGTGTAGCACCCGATGTCCCCGGCGACAAAGGTTTTCGTTTTTCCCAGGGCGTAGAAAAGGCCCCGGTGGGGGCACCCGGGGCAGAGGTTCGGGGGCCGGGGGGGGATTTTCACCGGGGGAAGCGGCTTCAGCTCCCGTTTTTCTCCCGTGATGGACTCTTCAACGACCCCGGGGTCGAATTCATGGGTGTAAGGGAACACCGCTTTTCCCGTCACGGGAATGCCAAGGGCCCGGATCTGGTCCTCGATGAAGGGGTCGAGTTCTTCCACCACGTAAAGCTTGTCCACCTTTTCCGCGAATTTCCGAATCATCCCCACGGGGAGCGGGTGGATCATGCCGAGCTTGAGGAAGGAATGGCCGGGAAAAGCCTCCCGGGCGTAGCTGTAGGCCATGCCGGCGGCGATGATGCCGACGGACGGGTCGCCCATTTCGATCCGGTTTTCCGGGAAGGTCTCGGCGAAGGCGGCCAGTTTTTTCATGCGTTCTTCCACGACCACCCGCCGGACTCTCGCGTTGGCGGGAACCATGACGTACTTCTGAGGCTGATGCTTGATTTCCCGGACTTCCTCAGGACGGGTCACCTCCTCGAGATCCACCACCGATTTGGAGTGGGAGAGCCGGGTGGTGGACCGGAGAAACACGGGGGTGTCGAATTCCCGGCTGATCCGGAAGGCCAGCTTGATGAATTCCTTCGCCTCGGCGCTGTCGGAAGGTTCGATCATGGGGATCTTGGCGAAGCGCGCGTAATTGCGGTTGTCCTGCTCGTTCTGGGAACTGTGGAGCGAGGGGTCGTCGGCGGAAATCACGACGAGCCCGCCGTTCGTTCCCGTGTAGCTCACCGTGAAAAGAGGGTCGGCGGCCACGTTGACACCGACATGTTTCATGACGGCCATGGCATTGGCGCCCGCCAGGGCCGCGCCGATGGCCACCTCGAGGGCCACTTTCTCGTTGGGCGACCACTCGGCGTAAACCCCTTCGTATCGCGAGAATTCCTCCGTGATTTCCGTGCTTGGCGTCCCGGGATAGGCGGCGGCGAAGGTGACGCCGCATTCGTAGGCGCCCCGGGCGATGGCTTCGTTTCCCGACATGAGAACTTTCATGATGGCTTCTCCACGCTCCTTCCCGGGGCTTGTTCTCCCAGTCGCGCCAGAATAACCCTGATGACCTGCTCCATGAGCGGGTCATTGACATTGACCAGTGACTTTTCGTAATATTCCCGGGCTTTTTCAACATTGCCCATGGCTTCCGAAACCCGCCCCATGTTCCGGTCCATCATGGCCTGGAAAGCGGGGTCGACCGTTGTTTCCGCAGCCCGCTGAAAGGCTTCCAGGGCTTTCGAGTATTCCTTCAGGTTTTCGTAACTGTAGGCCACTCCGTAATGGGCCAGGGAAACGAGGAACCGTTCCTTTTCCCGTCCCGAAGCTTTGCTGATGAATCTTTCATAAGCGTCGACAGCCTCGGTGTATTCATCCCTGTCATAGTGAAGATTTCCGAGGTGATAATGGGCCAGGGGGGCCACAGCGCTCCGGGGGTAGGCCGTCAACAGTCTCTCGTACGGTTTCAGGGCCTCTTCCGGAACAGGGCCGGGGGAAAAGGAAACGGCATTCGCCGCTTCGGTATAAAGCTCCAGGGCCTTGGCCTCATAGCTCTGCTGGTAGTAAGCATAGCCTCCCGCCGCCAGGACCACGGCGAGAAAGACGGCGCCGAGGAGATACAGCCGTTTTCTGTTCTCCGTCACGTACTGGAGCACCTTCATGGAAAAGGTCTGAAACTCGTCCGGTTCTTTCAACTCCTTTTTCGTCAGTTTCTTCGCCATTTCATCTTTCCTTTTCTTCTTCCCGATCTTTCGACGGCTCGCAGGCGTCCCGGATCAGGGCGATGATTTCCATGGGGGCCCTGACCACACGGCCCCCGGCGTTGGTGAATGCGTGATGGGTATACCCTTCCACAAGGCGCTTCGCCCCCCCCTCGTCCCAGACGACATAATCGAAGCGGATGCTCGCCCTTCCCCAGTCGGCGATGGACGTCTCGATGACGAGGATGTCGTCGTACCGGGCCGGGGCGTGATAATGACAATAGGCCTTGGTCAGGGGAAGATAGTACCCCCGGGCTTCCAGGTCCCGGTAAACAATGCCCAGCGTCCGGAAAAGCTCCGTCCGGCCGACCTCGAACCAACGGAGGTAATTCCCGTGGTATACGATCCCCATGGCGTCGGTGTCGCCGTAAATCACACGGACGTTAACGCGAACCCTCAATATATCGTCTCCAATCGCCAATGAAATGCTCCATCAGGAGACAGCCGGGGGTCACCACGATCCCCCCTTCCCGGGCGTTCTTCTCCGAAAAGGAGACCCCCCTGGGCAGGTTTTCCCCCCGTTCCGACGAGTACAGGGCAAAGGGCGAGGGGTCTCCCACGTGGGTCTTTAACCGGATGGGCGTGGGGTGATCACTGAGGACGAGGATCCGGAAGGCCCCGAGGGACTTGAGACCCCGGAACACCGTTCCCACAATTTTTTCATCGAAGTCCTCGATGGCGGCGATCTTCCCCCAGACGTCCCCCTCGTGTCCCTTTTCGTCGGGCGCCTCCACGTGAACGAAGACGAGGTCGTGGTCTTTCAGGAAGGCCAGTGCTTTTTCCGCCTTGCCCAGGTAATTCGTGTCCGTGTATCCCGTGGCGCCTTCAACGGGTATGTTTTCCAGGCCCGCGTAAACGCCGATGCCCCGGAGAAGATCCACGGCGGAGATCACGCCGCCGCGAAGATCGAACCGTTCGGTCAGGGGACGCATCCGGGGGGCCTTCCCCTGCCCCCAGGGCCAGATGGCGTTGGCGGTGAGCTTACCCTGTTCCCGCCGTATACGGTTAACCTCTTGATTTTTAAGAATATCCAGGGAGGCCTTCATGAGGGAAAGAACCTTCTCCGAGCCCGTTCCCCGGGGCAAATGTGTTCGGACTTTTTGCCCCACGATATCGTGGGGCGGGGTGGTTTCAAGGTCGAAATCGCTTCCGCGGAAGACCAGAAGGTGGCGGTATCCGACGCCCGGGAAAAAACGGACCTCCGGGGATCCCAGGGCTTCGTTCAGGCTCTCCATGATCTCCGCGCCTTCGCTGGAGGAGATGTGGCCGGCGTTGAAATTTTCCATCACCCCGTCAAAACCGCCGTCGAGGGTGACCAGGTTGCACCGGAAGGCGATGTCTTCCGGCCCAAGGGAAACCCCCATGCTGGCCGCCTCGAGGGGCCCCCGGCCGGTAAAGAACGCCCGGGGGTCGTATCCCAGGACGGACAGGTTCGCCACATCGCTCCCCGGCGCGAATCCTTCCGGTATGGTGTCGATGAGCCCCAGGGTTCCCTGTCCCGCCAGCTCGTCCATGTGAGGGGTTCGGGCCTGCTCCAGGGGGGTTTTGCCTCCCAGTTCCTCCAGGGGTTCGTCGGCCATGCCGTCGCCTAGCAGAATGACGTACTTCATTGGAGCCTCTCGTCTTCAATGCGGATCAGGACCGTCCTGTCCCCCACGATGTCGAGCCGGTCGATTTCCCGGAGGGCTTCCCGGACGGCCTTTTCCTTCGCTTCATGGGTGGTCATCACCACCGGGACGACGCCGTCGATCTTCCGTCCCTTCTGGATCACCGCGGCGATGCTGATATTGTGGCGGCCCAGGATTCCCGATATTTTCGAGAGAACACCGGGCCGGTCGACGGCGGTGAACCGGAAAAAATAATTCGTCTCGATTTCTTCCATGGGCAGGATGCGGATGTCGTCGATCCGGGCCTCCGGGTAAGACCGGGGGGGCACGCGGCCGGAAATGCCGCAGAGCATGTCCCGGGCGATGTCGGCGAGATCGCAGACCACGGAACTGGCCGTGGGGTCCATTCCGGCGCCCTGTCCGTAAAGGAACACCGACCCGGAGGCGTCCCCGATGAAGTGAAAGGCGTTGAAATTGCCGCTCACGTTGGCCAGGAGGTGGTCGAAGGGGATCATGGTGGGGTGGATCCGGGCCTCGACAAAGTCACCCCGGTCAAAGGCGATGGCCAGAAGCTTGATTTTATACCCCAGTTCCCTGGCGAATTCCACATCCCGGCCGCTGATCCCCGAAATCCCCTCCCGGTAGATGTCCTCGAGCCGGACCCTTTTTCCATAAGCCAGGGAAAGGGATATGGCCAGCTTGTGGGCCGTGTCTATCCCCTCGATGTCGTACGTCGGGTCGGCCTCGGCGAAACCGAGTTCCTGGGCCGTCCGGAGAGCTTCCTCAAAGGGAAGGTCCTCATCGGTCATCTTGGTGAGGATATAATTGGAGGTCCCGTTCATGATCCCGAAAATGGACCGGATCCGGTTCCCCACAAGGCTTTCCCGGAGCGTCTTGATGATGGGGATGGTTCCGCCGACGCTGGCCTCGAACCCGATGTCCACGCCGTTTTCCACGGCGGCCCGGAAAATTTCATCGCCGTAAGTGGCAAGGAGGGCCTTGTTGGCCGTGATCACGTGTTTCTTTTTTCCCAGGGCCTCGAGAATGAAGGTCCGGGCCGGCTCGAACCCCCCGATCAGTTCCAGGACGATGGCTATGTCGGGGTCCCCGATGACCTCCCCGGCGTCGGTCGTCATGATCCCGGGAGGCACCGTAACAGGCCGGGGCCGGTCCGGCTCGATGTCGGCAATCCTCTTGATAACCAGTTCCGCCCCGAGACGTTTTTTGATGAGGTCGCCGTTTTCCCTCAGGAGCTTCACGACGCCCATCCCCACCGTACCGAGCCCGAGAAGGCCCACGCAGATCTTTTTTCCTGTCATGGCTGCCGTTCCTTTGAAAATGATTCAAACCGTTTTGCTATATCAGTTTGCCGCCGTTTGTCAAAACATATTTCATGCCGTTTCCGCGAGCGCCAGCCGCTCCCGCCACCGGCGGAAAAGTTCCTTCCGCAGGATTACGTAACGGCCCGCCGGCTCTTTCTCCATTTCGTCAGCGGCAAGGAAGGCCGCTTCCCGGGCTTCATCGAGAAGTGCCCGGTCCCGCAGGATGTCGGCCACCCGGAAATCGGGGAGACCGGACTGCCGTGTTCCCATGAATTCCCCCGGTCCCCGGATTTCGAGATCTTCCTCGGCGATGCGGAATCCGTCGTTCGTTTCCGCCATGACCTTGAGCCTTTTCCGGGAAACGGCGGAAAGGGGATCGCCCGCCATGAGCAGGCATTGCGCGGCACCGCCGCCCCGACCGACCCGTCCCCGGAGCTGGTGAAGCTGTGAAAGCCCGAACCGCTCGGCATGCTCCACCACCATCAGGGAAGCCGTGGGAACGTCGATGCCCACTTCGATGACCGTGGTCGAGACGAGGATGGGAATCTCGCCTTTCTGGAAGGCCGCCATGATCTCTTCCTTCTCGCGCCCTTTCATCCGGCCGTGGAGAAGCCCCACCGGGTATTCGGGAAAAACCCGTTCCTGAAGTTCCCGGGCCATGCCTGTGGCGTCCTTGAGATCCAGGGCTTCCGACCCCTCCACCAGGGGATACACGATAAAAGCCTGGTTTCCCGTCTTCACGGCGCGGCGGATTCTCTCATAAAGCATCGGACGATTCCGTTCCGTGAGGATCTGGGTCCGGATGGCTTCCCGCCCGGGGGGAAGTTCCCGGATCGTGGAAAGGTCCAGGTCCCCGTGGACCGTCAGGGCCAGGGTGCGGGGGATGGGGGTGGCCGTCATGACGAGGACATGGGGAGAAGAACCCTTTTCCCGGAGAGTCGCCCTCTGGAGAACCCCGAACCGGTGCTGCTCGTCGATGACGACAAGCCCGAGTTTCCGGAAGGCCACCCCTTCCTGGATCAGGGCATGGGTCCCCACCACAAGATGGATGTCTCCCCTGCCGATTTTTTCGAGAACTTCTTCCCGTATTCGCCCGCGGCGGCTTCCGGTCACCAGGCCCGCCTCGAGTCCGAGCCGTGACGCCCAGGGAGCGATCCGGGCATGGTGCTGCTCGGCCAGGATCTCCGTGGGCGCCATGAGGGCCGCCTGGCAGCCGTTAGCGCAGGCGGTGATCATAGGGATCATGGAAACCACCGTCTTGCCGCACCCCACGTCGCCCTGAAGAAGACGGTGCATGGGCCAGGATCGGGCCAGGTCACGATCGATTTCGGCGATCACCCGTTTCTGATCCCCGGTGAGGGCGTAAGGAAGTCCCGCGACGAAACGCCGCACCAGGGTACCGCCTGTCTCGAAGGGAAGGCCGCTTTCACGGCGGGCTCCCCGGTTTCGGAACGCCATGGCCAGTTGAAAGAAGAACAGCTCGTCGTAAATGACGCGGCGGTGCGCCTCCGATTGAAAGGCATTGTAGGAATCGATGTTTTCGGACCCGTCGGGATAGTGAAGGCTCTCCAGGGCTTTTCGGAAAGACGGGACACCCCGGCCGCCGGAATACCCGGCCGGTATGGGGCTCCACAGGTATTTGCCGAAACCGGTCAGCGTCTCCGCGAGAATCCGGCGCAGGATCTTCTGGTGCAGTCCCTCCGTTTCCGAGTAGACGGGAACGATCCGCCGGAAGTGCAGGGTCTCGCCCTCCCCGTCGTCGAGGACCTCAAAATCGGGGTGGACCATGTCCCGGCCGGCAAACCAGGCCCGGACCTGGCCGGTCATGACGAGACGGGTCCCCGGCCGGATGAGGTTCCGGAGATAGGCGAAATTTCCCTTGAGCCAACGGGCCTTGAGGATGCCCGTCCCGTCGGTGAGTAAGACCTCCAGGTTCCGGGTACGGCCGTACCGGGTTTCCCGGACCTGGGTCACCGTCCCGAGGACAGTCTCTTTTCTTCCGGGGACAAGCTGTCCCATCGCCGCCACCTGCCGGCGGTCCTCGTAGCGTCTCGGCAGGAAATAGAGCAGGTCCTCGACGGTCTTCAGCCCTTTCCGTTCTAAAAGGACCGCTGTCCGGGGGCCGACACCGCGGACGGAACGGGTGGGGGCGGCAAGCGCCCTTTCCCGTTCTTCAGGGAGAAAGGGGTCCGCCCCTTCAGGCTCTTCCGGACGGGAGCCCTCCTTTTTTTCAGCCACTGTCATCTTCAGACCGGAAAGCCGGTCCAGCGCCTGGAGAATCCTCTTTTCCTTCTCCCTTGCCGGAAGGGCGTCAAAACCGGTGAAGAGGCGCTCCATGTCTTCGAGACGGTCTTCCAGCGCCCGCTTCTCTTCCAGGGAAAGGGGCATGAGGGGAAGAAAATCCCGTCCCTTTTGCAAGTAAAGCCGAAGGGTTCCCTCCAGGTCCCGGATCGACGAAAGGCGTCGAAAACGATCCCGGCATGAAAAAAGAAGAGGCTTTTCAATCTTTTCGAAAAGATCTCGAAGGTTTTCCATATCCCTGGAGACAAACCCCGTGGAAGCGGTATAAATGTTCAAAATTCCTAACATATTTTTTACACATTTACAAGTTGGATTTGACTTTTTCACATATTTGAAATATTCTTGCCGCTGACTTTCACTTCATTTCCGGGGGGATTTCATGAAAGACCGGTCCCTTTCTTATAAGGATGCCGGCGTCGACATCGACGGCGCCAACCTTTTCGTCGAAAGAATAAAACCTCTTGTCAAATCCACCTTTCGCAAGGAGGTCCTGGGAAATATCGGGGGCTTCGGGGCCCTCTTCCACCTTGACATGAGCCGCCTGAAATATCCCGTCCTCGTTTCCTGCACCGACGGCGTGGGAACCAAGCTCAGGATCGCCCAGTGGCTGGGGAAGCACGACACCATCGGCATCGATCTCGTGGCCATGAACGTGAACGATCTCGTGGTCCAGGGGGCGGAACCCCTTTTTTTCCTCGACTACATGGCCATCGGGAAGATGGACGTGGATCGGAACATCGCCATCGTCGAAGGGATTTCCAGGGGGTGCCTCGAGGCGGGCTGTGCCCTCATCGGGGGAGAAACAGCCGAAATGCCGGGGTTTTACGGGGAAGACGAGTACGACCTGGCGGGATTTGCCGTGGGAATCGTGGACCGTGAGAAAATCATAGACGGCTCGGCGGTCCGGGTGGGCGATGTCCTCATTGGAATCGCCTCCAGCGGCATTCACAGCAACGGGTATTCCCTGGTTCGAAAGGTCGTTTTCGAAGAAGGAAAACTCACCGTACACGACGAGATGCCGGGACTCGGGATAACCGTGGGAGAGGAACTCCTCCGGCCGACGCGGATCTACGTGAAGGCGGTCCTGAATCTCATCAAGAATTTCAACATCAAGGGAATCGTTCATGTCACCGGCGGCGGTTTTTACGACAACATCCCGAGGATTCTTCCCGATCCCTGCCGGGCCCTCGTTCACAGGGGAACCTGGGATGTGCCTCCCGTCTTCCCTGTCCTCCAGGACATGGGCCGCATCGAGGAAACGGAGATGTTCCGTGTCTTCAACATGGGCATCGGGATGATACTCGTCGCTCCCGAGAAGGAGTCCGGCGATATCCTGGACCGCCTTTCCGTCCTCGGGGAGAAGGCATGGGTCATCGGCACGGTGGATAAAAAAGACGACAGCCGGAAGGGGGTCATCATTGCCTGAAAGCAGGACATTGAAACTCGGCATCGGCGTTCTTGTCTCGGGGAGCGGATCCAACCTCCAGTCCATCATCGACAAGACGGAAGAAGGGAAGCTGGACGCCGTCATCCGGGTCGTCGTGAGCAACAATGCCGGGGCCTATGCGCTGGAAAGGGCCAGGAAACACGGTATTCCGGCGGTGGTGCTGGACCACCGGGACTATTCGGACCGGCTGGCTTTTGACGAAGCCATGATCGCCGTTCTGAAAGAGCACGATGTCGAACTCGTTGTCATGGCCGGCTTCATGCGGGTGCTCACGGCGGCTTTTCTTCAGGCCTTTCCCATGCGTGTCATGAACATTCACCCGGCCCTGGTTCCCTCCTTTCAGGGGCTTCACGGTCAGGAACGGGCCTTTGACTACGGGGTCAAGTTCAGCGGCTGCACCGTCCACTTCGCCGACGAGGGCGTCGACACGGGGCCGGTCATCATTCAGGCCGTCGTCCCCGTCTTTGACGACGACACGGCGGACGTCCTGGCGGAAAGGATCCTGAAAGAAGAACACAGGATTTATCCTCAGGCCATCCAGTATTACGCCGAGGGAAAACTGGAAATCGTCGGGCGTAAAGTGCGCCTGACCGGAGGGGGGAGAGCCGAGAACCGGCCACTCCACAACCCGCCCCTCACCCGTTTCTGAATTTCCCGTCAACCCCTCAACGTTGCCTTTTCGTCCGGTTACAGGGATGGAAGGGCTTCTTCCTTGGAACCTCGTATCATGAACCAGCGTTACGATTGCATCGTCATCGGGAGCGACTTGAGCAGTCTCACGGCGGCCGCCGTTCTCTCCAGGGCGGGAGTGAAAACCCTGCGCCTCAGTGAAAATTCTATGCCGGGCCGCGTCGAAAAAGGGGGATTCCTCTTCGATGCCGATCCCCTGCCCCGACCGGGCGTGGTTTCAAACGGACTGGCCGTGGAGGGGCTCCGTCGAAGGGGGATCCCCTTTTCCGCGACGGCGGGGGATCCGGCTGGTCCGGGTCAACAGTTCATCCTGAGGGACCATCGCCTGAACCTCTTCGACGATCCTGCGCAAACGGTCACCGAATTCGTCCGGGAATTCGACGTTTCCCCCGACCTCTGGCAGAAACTATACGCCAGGGGGGAAAAAATAATCCGCTGCCTCGACGATGTTTTTTCCCGATCCTTCGAAGCGCCAGGCCGGATGACCGAAACCCCGGCTTTTTCGCTGAAGAACCTGGCCCTTCAGAAACAGAACGGGCTTGGCTTCCGCAGAACAAGGAAGCGCCTGGAAGAGTCCCACCCCGGGCTCGGAAAAATTCTCCATGCGAACGGGTTTCTGTTCTCCAATGCCGCATTGGCGGAGAAGCCTCCTTTTTCTTCCCCTTACGCCTTTATGGCCTCGTTCGGGGGAGGAAGGCGAATCTGGGGGGAGAAAGGTGAGCTTGATCGCGTTCTCGAAGGTTTCTGTTCCTCCGGGGGGAGTGTCTCTCTTTCGGGGTGCACGGTCATGAGGTTCCGGGTCAAGCGCCGCATTGAAGTGGACCTGTCCCGGGACGGAGAATGTTGGACCATAGAGGGGGACAGGGCCGTGTTGAGCACCAAGTGGGAGAAACTGCGCCCGATCCTCTTGAGGGGAACCCGTTTCTTAGCCCTTGAAAAGAAGTGGTCAAGAGTCTTCCATACCGGGTATCCCCTGACGCTCCACATGGGCATCCGGCAGGAAGCGCTTCCCGAGCAGGCGGGACGGTCCATTGTTCTTCTGGAAAACGAAAAACACCCCCTGATGGCCCATGAACTCATCTATCTCAGCGCAGGTCCCGGGGAGAACGAAGCGTCCTTCGGCGGCGACGGTCGGGCCCTTTCCGCAACCGTTTTCCTTCACCAGTCACCGTGGAGGCTCGGCGACGCCGAACTGGAGGATGTTTTCAAGACCGTGCTCCGGAATGTTTTGGTTTTTCTACCCTTCCTCAGAGACAGGCTGGTCTTTCTGGACCCGTCCTGGTCCATGGATTTTTCTCGGAAGTACCAGGAAATGCTGAACCACAAGTATGGCGCTCCTCTCTCCTGGGTTTCCCCCCTGTCCGGTTTCCCCTCGAAAACGCCTCTGGAACAGGTCTTTCTCACCGGCGGCCTCCAGTTTCCCGAGCTGGGTTTCGACGGGGAGATTCTTTCGGGTATTTTTTCAGCCGATGCGATTCTTGGAGGTACGCGTCATGAATGAGACAAATACGGATTTCAGCATTCGCCAACTGGGGGTTCCGGGGATCGCCTGCCCTCTTTCCGCCACCACGTTCGTTCCTGAAACGCGGCGGGTTCTCTTCCGACATTTCACCGATGATTACAATCTCGTCCTGGACCAGGGCGGCGCGCCCGCCTCTCTGGAAGTGGCCGGACCGCGGGAAAAAATATTTTTTGACTCGCAGAAAGTGACGGCCGCCATCGTCACCTGCGGAGGCCTTTGCCCGGGAATCAACGATGTCATCCGTTCCGTGGTCATGCAGCTCACCTATCGATACGGGGTGACCCGTATCGAGGGTATCCGCTACGGGCTCCAGGGATTCATTCCCCGCTACGGTCATGAAGTGGTCCCGCTTACTCCTGATTATGTCAAGGATATTCACACACTGGGAGGAAGCATCCTGTCCTCTTCCCGGGGGGGGCAGGACATCGACGCCATCGTGGATACGCTGACGGCCCGGGACATCAACCTCCTTTTCTGCATCGGCGGCGACGGGACGATGAAGGCGGCGGAGAAAATCACCGAGACAATCACCGGCAGAGGCCTTACCATAAGCGTTATAGGAATACCCAAGACCATAGACAACGACCTGAATCTCATTGACAGGACTTTCGGCTTCGACACGGCCATTTCAGAAACCGTAAAAGTCATTCAATGCGCCCACGTGGAAGCCAAGGGGGCCCCCTTCGGGATCGGTCTCGTTAAAATCATGGGACGGCAGTCCGGTCACATCGCCGTGTCGGCCGCCCTGGCCCAGAACGACGTCAATTATGTCCTCATCCCCGAGGTTCCCTTCGCCCTGAACGGCGAAAAGGGGTTTCTCTCCGTGCTGGCGAAGCGGTTGAGGAAAAGGGGGCATGCCGTCATTCTCGTCGCCGAAGGGGCCGGCCAGGACTTCTTCTCCAGCGACGGTTTCCAGGGCCGGGACGCGTCGGGAAACCTCAGGCTGTTCGATATCGGTCTTCACCTGAAGACGGAAATCGAAAGATTTTTCGAGAAACGGAACTGGGAAATCAACCTGAAATATTTTGACCCGAGTTACACGATCCGCAGCGTTCCCGCCGGGGCCATCGACAGCCTGTACTGCGAGCTACTCGGTCATTACGCCGTCCACGCGGGGATGGCGGGAAAAACGGGGATGGTGGTCGGGCTTTACAACGGCGAGTACGTTCACCTGCCCATAAAGACGGTGACAAAGCGGAAAAAAGTGGATCCCCAGGGGGTCTTATGGATGCGCGTCCTGGAGGCCACCGGTCAGCCCCCGGTGATGAAATGAAGAAAAAGCTTGAATTGTTGGACGATATGTTTTATGAAGTCTCTCCAATTTCCGGAAGGAGCAGCCCAAAATGTCTCGAATCTGTGAAGTATGCGGTAAAAAGCCCTCCGTGGGGCACAGTGTCAGCCACGCGAACAACAAGACGAAGCGGGTATGGTACCCGAACCTTCAGCGGCTTCGTGTCGTCAACCCCAAGACGGGGGGCGTGAAGCGGATGAAGGTCTGCACACGGTGCATCAAGTCGGGATTCGTCAAGAAGGCGCTCTGAAAAACCCTGTTGAGACGATCCCGGTTCCCCTGCGGGACCGGGATTTTTTATTTCTCCTTCTCCTTTTCCCCGCCGTTCGACGGGGAGAAGGACATCTTTCGGAGTTCCCCCAGGGGGATACGGAACGTTCCATAGGCCGTTCTGCCGTATGCCTTCCGGTCACTCTTCAAAACGAGTTCCACCGAATCCCCCGTTTTCAGGCTCACCACCCCTTTCAAGACCCCCTCTTTCATGAAAAAGACGATCTCCCGTATCCTGTCGAAGGGGACCGTGTAGGTTCCTGAACCCCTCTTTCCCTCTATGTAAGTGTTTCCGTCGATGCTGACGTCCCGGCAGGCCGTGGCCACCCCCATCTGATCCACAAAGAGGGCTTCCTGTTTTTCATCAGGCTCGGGGATTTTGCCCGCCGGCTCGTCACCGAAAAGGGACCCCATGCCCGTGACCAGCGGAACGAGCAGCAGGATCATCAAGAGATAAAAACGGGGTGATGATTTCATGGACCCATTCTCCTCAAGGGGGAAACTTTATCTCGGCAAGGGCAATTTCCTCTTTCAGCGCCTCGAGAACTCTCTCCACGTCGGGTAATACGGAAGGGGGGAAGCTCAAGGACACCCACCCGCGGTTCCCGTCCACCGTCGTCACCGTGACGAGACCGTCATAACCCTCGAGAATGAATTTCAGGTAAGAGATCTCCCGGCGCTTGACCTCGACGATTTTTCGACACCACGATGCGGCCACCGGTTCCTCCGGACGGGATTTTTGTAACACCGGCACTGCGAAAGATCAAGGGATAATTTGTGAATCCGCCCGATTTCCCGCTTGACACGCCGGGGTCCATCGTTCATATACACAGAGAAACAAACTTGGTTATTTTTGAGAACAGGAAGGGGCCGTTCATGATTCCCACAACCCGGTGGAACTTTCCCAGGCCCGATGGAGACGCCGAAAGGGCGCTTCGGGAAGAACTGAGTGTAGAGCCGCTCACTTCCCGTATCCTGGTGAACCGCGGCATTGTCGACACAGACCGGGCGAAAAAATTTTTCAACCCCGTCCTGGCGGATCTTCACAACCCCTTCCTCATGGTTGACATGAAAAGGGGCGTGGACCGGGTCGTGGAGGCCCTCTACCGGAAGGAACCCCTTGCGGTCTATGGGGATTACGACGCCGACGGCATCACGTCCACGGTCTGTCTCGTTAAATTTCTGAGGGAAATTCACCCCCGGGTTTCCTACTACATTCCCCATCGCCTTTCCGAGGGGTACGGCCTGAACCGGGAAGCCGTGGATGATATCCGGAGCCGGGGGGCCCGGCTGATCATCACCGTGGACTGCGGCATCACCGATCACGACGCCATAGAATACGCCCGGTCCACCGGTGTGGACACGGTCATTCTTGATCACCACAAGGTGCCCGACAGCCTTCCCCGTGCGGCGGCCGTCATCAACCCCCAGAGATCCGATTGCCCCTTCCCCTTCAAATACATGGCCGCCGTCGGCATTGTGTTCAATTTTCTCATCGCTCTGCGGGGAACCCTTCGAACGGCCGGTTTCTGGACCGGCAGACCCTATCCCAACCTCCGGGAGTATCTCGACCTCGTGACCATCGGCACCCTGGGCGACATCTCTCCCCTTCTCGACGAGAACCGGATCTTCGTCAAGATCGGCATGGATCTCATCAACGAGGGAAAACGTCCGGGAATCCGGGCCCTGAAGGACAGGGCGACCTATGCCCCGTCGGGCCCCCTGGACGCCGTCGACGTGTCTTTTTACCTGGTGCCGAGAATCAACGCCGCCGGCCGGCTGGGGTCCGCGGAAGATGCCGTCCGCCTCCTTCTCACTGACGACCCGCTGGAAGCGGCGAGACTGGCGGAACGCCTGGACGGTTTCAACCGGGAGCGCCAGGAAATCGAGCGGAACATCTTCGAGGACATCCTCCTTCGCATGCGGTCCGACGAAAGCCTGCGTAAACGGGGTTTTCTCGTCTTCGCGTCGGAAAGCTGGCATCCCGGCGTCATCGGGATCGTGGCCTCGAAGCTGGTGGACCGGTTTTACCGCCCCGCCATTCTCATCAGCCTTCGGGAGGGGATCGGAAAAGGTTCGGGAAGAAGCATCGCCGAATTCAATCTCTACGAGTGGCTGAAAAAGTCCTGCGAGCCTTTCCTTCTCGGTTATGGCGGCCACCGTTACGCGGCGGGACTTTCCATCCGGGAGGAAGACATCGACGAACTGTCTTCGACCCTGAACAAGGCCATCCTTGAAAGCATCCATCTTTCCGAACTCATTCCGCGGACGTCCATCGACGCCGAGTGCGGCCTCGAAGAGATCGGATGGAAGCTCATGGAGGATTTCGCTAAGCTCGCCCCTTTCGGAAACGCCAACCCGGAGCCTGTTCTCTGTGCCCGGGACATCCGGGTCACATCCCCGGTGGTTTTGAAAAACAACCACCTGAAGATGCAGGTCCAGGACCGGGAGACCTCCCACGGGTCCATCTGGTTCAAAAAAGCCCACCTTTTCCGGCAGATGTCCTGCGGCGACAGGATGGACATCGCCTTCACGCCCCAGACGAACCGCTGGAACGGCGTATCCACCATTCAATTAAAGCTGCGGGACGCGGCCGTTTCGAGCTGACGGGCGGGACGGGTGGACGGAGGAAGGAGGAAGGAGTGTGATCATGACCGATCGTTCAAATCTCACTTTTCTTGACACGCCCCTGGTTTCCGAGAGGCTCTTCCATCCCAGGCCCGAGGTGAGCGGCCCGGGGGCGCGGCCGGGAAGCCGGGATTATCTCATTCCCGTGACCGGAGGCGACGTCGTCGGGGCCCGGTTTCACGGGGACAATCGGGAAGGTCCCCATGTTCTCTTCTTTCATGGAAATGGTGAGATCGCAGCCGATTACGATGATCTCGCCCCCGTTTACACCGGCCTCGGTCTCAATTTCATCGTCGCCGACTACCGGGGGTACGGCCGTTCAACGGGGTCTCCCACCGTATCGGCCATGCTCGGCGACGCACGGGAAATCTTCACTTTTTTCCTGGATCTTCTCGCCCGTGAATCATTCAGCGGCCCTCTCGTCGTCATGGGAAGATCCCTCGGGAGCGCCTCGGCCCTGGAGATCGCCGCAGCTTTCCAGGACCGGATCGACGGGCTCATCATCGAAAGCGGGTTCGCCCGGATCGTCCCCCTTCTCCGTCTTGTCGGGGCAACCCCCATCCCCCCTGAAATAACGGAAAGAGAAGACCGTTTCAATCTTTCCCGGATTTCCACCTTCGAAAAGCCGGTCCTCATCATCCACGCGGAACACGATCACATCATCCCCCTGTCGGACGGGGAAGCTCTCTTCGCCGCCTGCCCTTCAGAGGAAAAGCGTTTTCTGAAGATCGCCGGGGCCAACCACAATGATCTTTTCCTTCGTGGATTCAGGGCCTACATGGAGGCCGTGTTCGGTTTGACGAGGCGCCTCATCGCCCCCCGATCGTCCTGATAAAGCAGCCCTTCCCCCCTTCTTCCTCCACCGGCTCCGGGGGGTCTCCCGTGGGAATCCGGTCATACTGGATGGTCGACCCTGTCGCCCGAACCTCGACGATATGAGACTGGTCGGCCAGGTCGACCGAGGCCTCGGCTTCCCACAGACGGGAATTTCCGGGAACGGGTGTCATGGGGAGCCAGCTCCCCTGCCCGCCGATTCGGTATTCCACGGAAAGGACGGGATTGATGTCGAAGACCAGGGCCCGGACGGGGTTTCCCGGCCCGACCCGGGGAATGTCGTATGTGTAAGGATCCTTTTCCATGCCGAGATTCGGGTCCAGGGGGGCCGTTATGAGGACGAGGGGCCAGCTCCCGACGGGCTGGCTGCGCAGGGAAATTCCATTGCAGTCCACGGCCACGAGGGCGTAGGCGTTGTCTTTCACTTCCCCCAGGGCCGTCGTATTAAGGTAAATGACCCCTTCCGTCATGTCCTCCACGAAAAACTGCTCCTGGTAGATGTGGGTGTGACCGTAACCGTAGAGCGACACCCCGTACTGGTCCATGAGCCCGGTAAACGCTTCAAGCCCGTAGGTCAGGGCCGTGTCCGTCCAGTTTTCCGGGGACAGTTCCGGTTTCACCAGGGGGTGATGACCGAAGATGAGACTGAGTTCGGCGTCCTTGTTGAGTTCCAGGGCGTTTTCGATGAAATTGATCTCCCCGTCGTCAAGCCCTGCGTGATCTCCGAAGGTCGGGGGAAAAATGCTGAAAGGGGCCCCGTCGTTACCGGCCGTGCAGGCGGTTATGAAATGATAGGTGCCGAAGGAAAACGTCCGGGTCCACGAGGCCTGGGTCTGTCCCGTGGCCCGGCCCTGAACGGAATGATTCCGGTAAAAGGACAGGCCGCCGTCGTTGTATTCGTCATGGTTTCCCGGGACGTCGAAAAAATAGTCCGCTGTCGCCCCCGCCCCATCCACGGTGTTCCGGTAGCGGATCCACTCCTCGAGCCACGGTCCGTTGGGGTAAAGCCCTCCGTTGCTGGAATCGGTGAGGTCCCCCGCCAGGACGATGAAGGAAGGGTCGATGACCGTTCGGCCCTCTGTCAGAAGCCACTGGAGGTTCGCCTCACCCTGGCCGTTTTTCTTGCCGACATGGGTGTCGGCGGCGACAACGAACCAGAAAACCCGGTTGTTAACGGCACTGTAATAGGCACCTTCGGGATTCGCCGCCTCCGCCGCGCCCCCGTACGTGAAAAAAAGCGACGAAAGGATCAGAAAACAGCCGATGATAGTGACGCCTCTCCGGAATAATTTCAATAACCGCTTCATCAACGCTCCCCCAGATCCTTCATTTTTTCGATCATCTTGTCCAGGGCGTCTCGAACCGCAGGGTCCGCGGTGAGGGATTTCGCCCGGGCCAGGACGTCCCGGGCCTCGCCGCATTGCCCGGCCCTTTGCAGGGACGATGCCAGGGGGAGGTAGTTTTCCACGTTTTCCGGATCCAGGGCTACCACCTTCCTGTAAGCTTCAACGGCCAGGTCGTCCTTCTTCTGGACCGTGTACACCCGGCCCAGGTTGCGATAGGCCTCGACGAAGTCACCGTTGATCCTGATGGCTTCCCGGAAGTCGGCGGCGGCCTTTTCGAACGCCTCGTCCGCCAGCGCCGTCCTACCCGACGCCAGGAAATCATAATAGGCCCTGTTGTAGTGGGTGAGGCCCCTGTCGTTGTAAAACACCTCATCCTCCATCCCGCCGCCTCCCGAAACGACCGTAAACGGCATTAAAATCGCCACGATGAGGACCCCAATGGCGATCATTCCGGTTTTCTTCATTATTTAAACCTCCTCCATTAAGCTGCCGTCATATTACCCTCAAATTCGTCCCGTTTCACGAAAAAAATCACACTGCCGGCGCTTTCCTTCCCTTTTCGTTCCGTGTTATGGTCAACGGCAAAAAACAAAAGGAGAGGTGACCATGGAATGGAAGAATTTGTGCGAAACAGTGGACCGGTACGTGAAACCGCTCACGTTTCCGGTGGCCGTGGCCGTCCTTGACAGAAAGGAGGCGGTCCCGAAGGCCCGAACCCCCCTTTCGGCGTTCGGCCATTCCCTGGCCCTCTGCCAGGGCATCGCCCTGGCCCGGCGGTTCGGCTGGAAAATCGCCTTTCACGAGGAGGATTGGGGGTGTGCCGTGGGGATGTCTTTTTTCGGCTTCGGCGGCAAACGCCCTCCTGAAATGGACGGCGAGATCGCCTGCCCCCTTTACACGGAAACACCGGAAGGAGGCATAAGCCTTCAAAACGCCATGCCCCAGCTTCCCCAGGGGAAAGCCCAAACGATCATCATCGCCGGGGGCGGGCGCGCCGATTTCGATCCTGACGTCGCCGTCATCTACGGCATGCCGTCACAGATCGCCCGCTGCGTTCAGGGCGCTCTCTGGCAGACGGGGGAACCCGTCGCCTCTTCCTTCCCCGGCCGCGCCAACTGCGGGTACGAGATTATTCTCCCCATCGTGACGGGTCGGTACCAGGTGATCCTCCCCGGGGGCGGGGAAAGGGCCTTCGCGGGAACCCAGGACTTCGAGATGAGTTTTGCCGTGCCGAAAAGCCTCTTCGGGAGCTTCGCCCGGGGCCTGGAGGAAAGCCACAGGGCCGGGGCCAACCGCGTACCCACTCCGGCGCTCAACATTTTGTGCGAGCCGGCCATGCCGCCCCAGTACGACAGCCTGGCCCGGTTCCTTGGAAAAAAGAAGTAAGATCCCCGTGAGACGCCACAGGCCTTGGAAATCTTTGTATCAAGCCGCCGACGAAAGGGACTGTCGCTAAGCCGAATGCCGCCGTCTTTTCCTCAGGCTCGAAAGGTGAGGCGCGTTCCCGCCATGTTCATGATGAAAGCCTCGGGCATTTCCTTTTCCATGTAATGGATGGGTTTCCGTCCCGTGCAGTGGCAGGGGATAACGTAGGCCGGGTTCATCTTTTTCAGTTCTTCCGTCGTCCTGGGGACGATGGATTCGAAGGCCGGACCGGAAAGGTGGAACCCCCCCATGACGGCGTGAACTTTTTCGATCCCCGTAATCTTGCGCGCGTAGGTGACGGTGTTCACGATCCCCGAATGGGAGCATCCCGACAGGACCACGAGCCCCTTCCCCCGAAGATGGAAAGCCACGGCGGTGTCGTCCTCGATGGGGTCCCAGGTCTCACCCCCCTCTTCCCGGCGGAAAGCGTTGGGCATGCCGCGCTCGAAATCGGACGTCCTCTCGATCTCCCCCAGGTAGAGAACGGTCCCGTCGAGCAGGAGGCGGGGCCGTTCGGATGCGACAATCCGGACGCCCGCCTTCTCCAGCCGTTCCCGGGTAAATTCGGGAAACGCAAACTCAAGCCCCCCGGGGAACTTGAGATGTCTCGACGACCGGAACGCGCCGGGATGAAGGAACAGTTCGATGCCCTTCTTCCCTATCATCCCCGTCAGGGTTTCGATGCCGCCCGTGTGGTCGCTGTGACCGTGGGAAAGGACCATGGCTTCGACTTCCGTCATGTCCACACCGAGACGTTTCGCGTTTTCGGCGGCGCCTTTCTCGGAAAAACCGAAATCGAAAAGGAGGGTCCTCACACCGGAACTTCCGTGGGCCCTCACGACGGCGCTAAACCCGTGCTCGGCGCTGATGGACCTTTGAATTTTATTGTCCTGGATGGCCGTCGCCCGCTTGACGACCTCCGAGTTGTCCATGGCGGTCACCTCGACATAATTGTCCTGAAGCGTGAGAATCTCTATTTTGTCGAGGGGTTGGAGCTTGATTTTTTCTTCCACTACGTATGCCTCCTTTTGTTTGTGTCCTTGGATTTTGTCCTTTCAGACCAGCGCGGGAAACCAGATGTCATAGGCGATGAAATCTTCTTCGATGTCATGGGGCTGGTGAAGCGTCCCTTTCGGGATTCTCAGAAAGGTTCCCGGAACCAGGGGCACGTCCCCGACCCCATCAACCCACATCTTCGCCTTGCCCTTCAGAACCAGAAGGATGTCGTCCGAGTTTTCATGCAGGTGCCTGGCCGGTTCCGACCCGACGGGCAGGTGAACGAGGGCGCCTGTCATATCGACATTGTCCTCCCGTCTCGACAAGAGGTAGGAAACCTCGACGCCGGGCAGTTGCGGATGGGGGTCCCACTTTCTTTCATCGGGTTGAACGAGCTTGTAGTTTTCCATTTTCCTCTCCTTTGGTTTCGTGCTTCGTTTTCTTGTAATGCCCGGCCCATGAAAATGTCAAGCGGCGGTCATGGCTTTTCACGGTTCCGTGCCGGTTTTCGTCCCGAAACTCCCTTTCTCCCTCAGGAAAAGAAAAAATTCTTTCAACCCCTCCCGGTAAACGTTTTCGGAAAGGAAAAACCCGTCATTGTGCCCGCCCCCGATTTCAAGAAAACGTTTAGGCCCGGCGGCGGCCTCATAAAGGGCCTTTCCATGGCGAAACGGGATGATTTCATCATCCCGGCTGTGGATAACCAGAACGGGGCAACTGACCCGCTGCAGGCAGTTTCGGGTGGGAAAGCGCAGTTTCAGGATCGGGCGCATGGGCAGGTAAGGATAGAGATGGGCCGCCAGGTCGGGAATTGACGTGAAGGCGGATTCGACGATAAGGCCCGCCGGGGCTGTTTTGGCGGCCAGGCAGGCCGCCACGGACCCGCCCAGGGATCGGCCGAAAAGAACGATGCGCTCCGGGGGAATCGATCGTCTCTCCGTGAGGTAGCGCCATGCTCCCTCGGCATCCCTCGTGGTGCCCTCTTCCGAGGGTTTCCCGGCGCTTCCGCCGTATCCCCGGTAATCGAAGATGAACACGTCAAGGTCCATTTCATGGAAAAGAAGGATGGACTCCACACGGTGGGATATGTTGCCGGCATTGCCGTGGCAGAAGAGAACCGTGCCTTGCGGCGGGCCCTCCCGGCCGCCGGGGACGAACCATCCCGAGAGAGGGGTTCCATCGGCGGCGGTGAAATGGATGTCCTCGAAAGAAAGGCCCCTGTCCGCCGGGGTCCCCTCCAGGACTGCCGTGGGAAAAAAGACAAACCGTCCCTGGAACAGATAGAGGATGAAGAAAAAAAACACGAGGGGAACAAAGACCCATAAAGCGGCTCTCACAAAAACCCACAGGACGGCACAAGGGGGTGTCATGACCGGTACCTACTCAGGGTCCCCGTTCAGGGAAAACAATGCCGGGGAATATTTCTTCAACTCCCCCGCTCGCTCTTTCGCGCCCGGAAGAACGTCCTCCAGGGCTTTCCAGAAGACCGGTCCATGGCTCTTGACGCGCGTGTGGATGAGTTCGTGAAGGATGACATAATCGGCGAGACTCGCCGGGAGTTTCGCCAGATGGATGTTCAGGCTGATGGTGTTCTCCGCGGAGCAGCTGCCCCAGCAGGTTTTTTGTTGCCGGATCAGGCACTTCTTGTAGGAAAAACCGAACCGGGAGGCAAGCGCCTCCAGCCGGTCGGCAAGCCGGCGCCGGGCCGTTTCAGGATTCACCGGCTTCACGGACGACAAAAGCGACTGATGCCGTTTGAGGACCTCCTCGTGTATTTTGAGCTGCCGGGCGATCCAGGCCCTTTTGGATTGTAGAAAGTCTCTACCCTTTTCAAGGGAAACACCCGGCGGGAGAACCACCCGAACCGGCTGAAGGGGCTGCACGGTTATGCGCAGATTCCTGGCCCGGCGGCTTCTCTGGAAAGTCACGGGACCGATTCCGGCAACGCGAAGCTCCATTCTTATCACGGCAAGACCCCTTTTCGAAATACTTCGGTTCCATGGGTGAGGCAGGGCAACTGTATCTTTTTTCCGCTCTCCACCGCAATGGTTTTCTCCGTAAAAAAACCCCTTGACAAATGGCGACTGTGAGGCTATAAGCCACAAAATTCGTGCTTCGGTCGAAACTCTCCGTCTTCCGGGGGGTTTTTATTTTTTAAAGGAAAAAAAGAAGGACATGATCGGCCACATCGAAAGAGTAAGAAACATCGGGATCAGCGCTCACATCGACTCGGGAAAGACGACCCTCACGGAGCGGATCCTCTTCTACACGAAGCGTATCCATGCCATGCACGACGTCAAGGGCAAGGACGGCGTGGGAGCGACCATGGACTCCATGGACCTGGAGCGGGAGCGGGGCATAACCATCGCGTCCGCGGCGACTTACTGCCGCTGGCGGGACCATGAGATCAACATCATAGACACGCCCGGCCACGTGGACTTCACCATTGAGGTGGAGCGTTCCCTTCGGGTCCTCGACGGGGCGATCCTCGTCCTGTGCGCCGTGGGCGGTGTCCAGTCCCAGTCCATCACGGTGGACCAGCAGATGAAGCGTTACCGCGTTCCCCGCATCGCCTTCATCAACAAGGTCGACCGGACGGGGGCCAATCCTTTCAGGGTCGTTCAACAGCTTCGAAGCAAGCTGGGACACAACGCGGTGGCCATGCAGATTCCCATCGGCCTGGAGGGTGATTTCCAGGGTATCGTCGACCTCGTTTCCATGAAGGCCTTCTATTTTGAAGGAGAAAACGGGGAGACGGTCCGCGAGGCCGCCGTTCCGGCCTCTCTCGTGGAGGAGGCGAAAAAGCACCGGGAGATCCTGGTCGATGCCGCCTCCGTTTTTTCCGACGAGCTGACGGAAGCCGTACTGGAAGAGCGGGAAATTCCGGAAAGCCTCCTGAACGACGCCCTGCGGAAGGGTACCCTGTCGCGGGAACTGACCCCTGTTTTCATGGGATCGGCCTACAAGAACAAGGCGGTCCAGCCCCTCCTCGACGGTGTCGTGAATCTCCTTCCGACACCCCTTGACGTCCGAAACGAGGCCCTCGACATGGAGCGTGACGAAACCCCGGTGGAGCTCGTGAGCGATCCTGAAAAGCCTGTCGTCGCCCTCGCCTTCAAGCTGGAGGACGGGCAATACGGGCAGCTCACCTATATCCGGGCCTACCAGGGAACGGTCGCCCGGGGCAGCACGGTGGTCAACTCGCGGACCGAAAGAAAGGTGAAAATCGGCCGCGTCGTCCGGATGCACGCCGACCAGATGGAAGACATAGAAGCCATTCCCGCCGGTTACATAGGCGCCCTTTTCGGTGTCGACTGCGCTTCCGGAGACACCTTCACGTCCCCGGAAACAAACCTCACCATGACCTCCATGTTCGTCCCCTCGCCCGTCATTTCGCTGGCCATCGTCCCCAAGGACAACAAGGCCCAGATCAACATGTCCAAGGCGCTGAACCGGTTTACCAAGGAGGACCCCACGTTTCGGACATTCGTGGACCAGGAGACGAACGAAACCATTATCGAGGGAATGGGCGAACTTCACCTTGAAATCTACGTGGAACGGATGCGCCGGGAGTACGGGGCGGAAGTCACCACGGGCAAACCCCGGGTGGCCTACCGGGAAACCATCACCCAGAAAACGGACTTCAACTACACCCACAGAAAGCAGACCGGCGGCGCCGGTCAGTACGCCCGGATCGCCGGTTACCTGGAACCCTGCGGGGAGACCGATTTCCTTTTCGAAAACCGCATTACCGGGGGCGTGATTCCCACCCAGTTCATCCCGTCCTGCGAGAAGGGGTTTCGGGCGGCCATGGAAAAGAGCCCGAAACTGGAATTCCCCATTACCGGCGTCAAGGTGGTGATCAATGACGGCGCCTTCCACGCCGTCGATTCCTCCGACATGGCTTTTCAAACCGCCGCCCGGGCGGCCTTCAGGGAAACCTTCCAGAAAGCCAGGCCGGTAGTCCAGGAACCGATCATGAAGGTTGTCGTGGAAACACCCTCGGAATTCCAGGGCTCCGCCATGGGGCTCCTGAACCAGCGGCGGGGAATGATCATCGGGGCCCAGGACGAGGGGGTCCTTTCGAGCATCGAGGCCCAGGTCCCCCTGGCGGAAATGTTCGGTTTCTCAACGGTTCTTCGATCAGCCACCCAGGGCAAGGCCCAGTTCACCATGGAATTCGCCCTCTACCGGCAGGTGCCTCCGTCCATTGCTGAAAAGATCGCCGAGGAAGCGGCCCAGAGAAAGAAAAGCGCCGCCTGACAGGGAAGGAAAACCGTATCGTCCATGACCCTGTTGGTTTCCCCCGCCAGACCCGGTAAAATCCTTTTTTTAAAAGACAGGTGCAGGCACATGCTGAAAAAAGAGTTTCTCACCCATCACCCCATACAGGACGCCGGCTTCACGTCGGAAGACCTGCTCCCGCCCCCGGGGTTCGGGGCCGTTCTCGCCAGGGCCGGTGTCGGGAAAACGGCATTCCTCGTCCAGGTGGCCCTTCACGCCATGCTCAACGATTTTGACGTCCTCCACGTGAGCCTCCATGATCCCGTGAACAAGATCGACCTCTGGTACCGGGAACTCTTCGTCAATATGGCCCGCCAAAGCAAAATGTCCCGGGTCGACGACATGTGGCAGGAAATCATGCCTCACCGGTTCATCATGACGTTCAAAATCGACAGTTTCACCGTCCCGAAGCTGGAGGAGAGACTGACCGATCTGACCGTCCAGGATATCTTTCACCCGAAAATGATCATCATGGACGGTCTCCACTTCGACACGTCCGTCCGGGAAAAGCTCGAGGCACTCAAGGGCCTGGCGGCGCGGTTTTCCGTAGCCCTGTGGTTTACCGCCCACATCCACCGGCACGACGGTGTGACCGGAGGCGGTCTCCCCGCTTCACTGGATCCCGTGTCCGACCTTTTCGACACCCTCATCCTTCTCCAGCCGGACGGTGAGCGGATTCCCGTGAGAATGGTCAAGGGTCCTGCCGGGAAGATGCCCCCAGTCCGGCTTTTTCTTGACCCGTCGACCTTGCTCATCGAAAAGGCGGATTCGGCGGAGATGACTTAACCGGTGGAATCCCTGATGCCCCGGGCGGAGAGGAAGATTCCCGTTCTCACGGAGGAGGCGTGTTTCGCCCTCATCAGGGAAACGGGCATGATAAAACACATCGTCGCACACTCCCGGCAGGTCTGCCGGGTCGCCCTCTTTATGACGGCTTCCCTTCAAGAGCAGGGTCTTTTACTGGACACGGATCTTGTCCGGACGTCCTCTCTCCTTCACGACATCACTAAGACGAGAAGTCTCCGGACGGGGGAGGATCATGCCCGGACCGGAGCGGAGCTTCTGGCAGGCCGGGGGTATCCCGAGGTCGGGAAAATCATCGGTGAGCACGTCAGGCTTTCCTCCTATGAAGATCTGCGGGTCCCCGGTGAAGCGGAGATCGTCAACTATGCCGACAAGAGAGTTCTCCACGAGAGAATCACGTCCCTCGAGGAAAGGATGACCTATATCCTGGAACGATACGGAAGAAGTCCCGGCGACATTCAACGGATTATCGACACCTGGGAGAGGACAAAAATCCTGGAAGCGTGTCTTTTCAGATACCTGCCCTACTCTCCCGACGAGCTGACGGCCCTGATGAACGGCGGTGTTTCTCCCGCCTGATCGCTTCATCGTATCCAGGATTCTGCGGAATCTTGCTTTTCACGGGATCTTAAGGATATGGTCGATTTTCCCCGTATGAAAAAATACAAAGAAAGGATGGCCCGATGGACGTGGCTGTTGATCCCCGCTCTCGAAAAAAAACCCGACGAAGTCGGGTTTTTTTGCAGTCCATCGGGATTTCAGCCTGACACCTTCTTTACGGTCTTGTTCGCCAGAAGCTCCTGAAGCTGGGTGAGGAGGTTCCTTTCATAGGAATCGATGATTTTATCGGCGTCCGCCAGAGCCAGGATCCGGTCGTATTCGCTCGTCGTCAGTTCCCCGTCCTCGATGGCCTTCTTGATCATTTCTGCAAGACCCGCCCCTTTGTCGTCAACGCTCATATTCCCCTCCCTCTTTACGGAAAAGATAATCTTCTGTCGTCAATTTGTATGACGACTTTCTTTTTCTGTCAAGAAAAGAAGTAATGACGGAATGTGAGAGCATAAAAGACCATATGGATTGAAGCGTTATAAAAAAGCCTCTATGAAATGTTAGATTCCTCTCTTTCTTTTATCAGACAGGTTTCCCGTATGTTTTTTAGAAAATCCTTGGGAGATAAAGCTTTTTAAGGCTGTTTCCGACCCCGGAGGCAGGCCACGGCGAGATCGAGAGGGCCTGCAGGCGGGGTGACATAGCGCTCTCCCTCGAGATACAGGTCCTGAACCCGGATTTGATCGAGATCGGCGACGGGGATTTCCAGGGGGTTTCTGTCGAGGACGGTGAAATCGGCCCGCTTCCCCTCCGTCAGGCTCCCTCTTTCCTTTTCGTCGAAGGAGAGCCGGGCGGCCCACAGGGTGTGCATCCGCAGAGAGTCGAGGACGGTCAGGCTTTCAGATGGGTTGGGGTGGTTGCAGGCCGCCCAGATGCCGCGGACGGGGTCGGGCACGGTACAGGGAGCGTCGGACCCGTTTCCGGGCCGCAGCCCGGCGTCGACCATGGATTTGAGGGGCGAGAGGTTTACGGTTCTCGCCCCCAGCAGGCTTTCAAGGTAGGACAGGGGTTCCAGGTTCCAGTGGAGAAACGGGGTCTGAACGGCCAGGTGAACCCCAAGACGGGCCGCCCGTTCGATCTGTCCCGGATCCATGAGACAGCCGTGTATGATGGTGTGACGGTGATCTTCCCGGGGGTGGACCTTCAAGGCCCCGTCGAATGCCGCCAGGGCCTGATCGACGGCGGCGTCCCCTATGGCGTGAACCGCCACCTGGAGCCCGGCCCGGTTTGCTTGTCTGACGAAGGCGTCGACCTGTTCACCGGTGTAGAACAAGACGCCCCTGTTCGCCCGATCATTCTGGTAGGGTTCCCTCAATGCGGCGTCTTCGGAACCGAAACACCCATCCAGGGCCGTGGCGAAGCAGCCGCCGATGCGGGGCATTTTTCTGCGGAGGACTTTTCCAGAATCCAGGGTCTGAAAATAAATACGGAATTCCTGGGGGAGCCCCCGGGCGGCGAAACGCATCATGTCCACATCGAGGTCCCGGGGAAACCCGACCCCCTCCACCGTGTGGATCAGGCCGATGCCCCTCAAGGCCATGAAATGACTCCCCTGGATGAGGTTTTTGAAAACATCGCCGAGGTTTATCGAGCGGGTGATCCCATCGACAAGACGGAAAAACGCTTCCTGGTAAAACCAGCCCGCGCTTTCCTGGCAGCCCCGGGCGGCCGTCACGTCCCGGGGAAGAGACGCGATGAGGGCGCTGTTGGCCACCGCCCCGTGACCGTCGTACTTGACGATGAGAAGGGGCCGGGAGGTGACGCCGTCAAGGACCTCCCGGTCGGGCAGCCTCTTTTCCCTTACCGAATGGGCGGAACACCCGAAGCCGAGGATCATTTTACGGCGGGGGTTCGCTTTTGCGTATTCCAGAACGAGACGTCTCAGGTCGGAAAAATCGGAGGCATCCCGGCAGTCCAGGCCGGCGTGAAAGAGGCTGAAAGAGGAGAAATGGATATGGGTGTCGGCGAACGCGGGGACGACGGACGCCCCTTCGAGATCGGTCCGTCCCGCCCCCCTGAATTTCTCCGGCAGGGTGTCACCGGTGTGGACGATCTTTCCCCCATCGACGGCCATGAGGGAAAAAACGCGGTTTTTTTCCTCGCAGGAAATGAAGCGGGCGTTCTGAAATACACGCATGGATGCCTCCGAAAGGGAGCGTTTCCTCCTCACTCTCCTTTCAGCGGGGGCCTCTTTAAAACCTTCCCGCCAAGATCGGAAATGATGCCCTCGTATTTCTCGTGGATCATCTGCCTGTCGAAGTCCCTGAATCTCCGAAGAATGTCCTCCTGTTCAGATTCTGTGAAATATTCCATGACGGGAAAAAAGAATTCCTTGTCCTCTTTCCGGATGTGCTCCGGATAGAGATTGACAAGCTCGGTCATGGTCTTTTTAATGATCTCGAGATTGAATCCCTGCCCTTTCAGGTAATGGTCCCGGGCGTCCACAAGACGCTTCACCGTCTCTCGCGCCAGGCGATGCTCCTCGACGAGTTCATCCATGATCCTCTTGTGCTCTTTCGCCAGCTTTTTCTTTGACAGTTCGCTAAAGAGGATGTCCTCCTCCTTTCCGTGGTGGGTCCGGTCGGCGTAGGTCCTGAAAAAATCAACGGCAATGCTGATGAAATAGACGTTAGCGATGTGATTCTTTCCGATTTGTTCTATTTCTTTTTTCATGAGGGGAACCATCTGCTCGATAAGCCTGTGTTCCCACATCAAGGGTCCTATGGGTTTCATGAACAAGCCCTCCCTCATCGATTCGTCAGAGGAACCCGAAAGCCCCCTGAAATTCTTGTCGAAATCACCGTTTCTCCACTTCTTTCAACACCGTCGGCACGACGTCTTTTTGTATTTTAAACGTTCCGATCTTTTTTTTCAAAGAACAATCGAACCGCAATCGGGGATATCCTCGGCCGGTGAAACTTCATGAGATCGCAAGGCCGTTCCCGATAACATGCGGAAGGGTGCCCCGCCAGTCAGCCTGAAAACACCGATTCCATGACTTCCAGGGCGAACCGGGCCGACACGGTGGCGGGACCGCCCCCCATCTCGATGCCGACTTCCACGGCTTCGAGCACTTCGCCCTCGGACGCCCCCGCGGCGACCGCCTGCTCGATGTGCCACTGCATGCAGGACTCGCAGTTGATGACCACGGATATGCCCAGGGCGATCAGCTCTTTCGTCTTTTTGGGAAGACGGCCGTCGGAAAAGGTCTTTTCTTCCAGGATCAGAAAGGCCTTGTACGCTTTGGAATCCAGATCCAGAAGCCTTCCGTGGGCCTTTTTACGCTGCCGTGCAATCTGCCTCAAACGTTCCTTCATGGGACGCTTCGCCTCCGTCACGGATTTTTCCACGCCTGCCTGTTCAATCGTGGTCGAAGAGATACCCCACCGACCGGATACTTATGAAATAAACCGGCTCATGAGGGTTGTCCTCGAAATATTTCCTGAATCGGACCAGAAAATTATCCACCGTCCTCGTTGTCGTGCCCTTCGAGTATCCCCAGCCGACCTCGAGAAGTTTCTTCCTCGAAAGGGGTTTCCCCCGGTGGGTGATGAAGAGCTTCAGAAGTTTCAACTCCTGTTCCGTCAGGGCGATATCCCCTCTCGGGCTTTGCGCCCTGCCTTTTCCGAAATCGATTCGATTCGCCCCGAAGGCGTAGATCATGGGAAATTCCCTGTCCGTTCCCTCACCGGGATCTCCTTCCCGGCGGTACCAGGACACGCGGGTCAGCAACCGCTCGACCCTGAGAAGGAACTCATCGAGATGAAAAGGTTTGGTCAGGTAATCGTCCACACCGAAGGACAGGCCTTTCACCCTGTCTCCTGGAGCGCCCTTGACGGAAACGATGAGGACGGGAATCCTTTCGTCTTCCAGGCGGATGTTCTGGAGGACCGTGAGCCCGTCCATTTTGGGAAGCATGATGTCCAGCACGATCAGGTCCGGCCTCTTCTCTTTCCAGCCGGCAAGCCCGGAAAGGCCGTCTGGGGCTATATCCACATCGTACCCCTGGAGGTTCAGGTTGAGCCTCATCCCTTCGGCGATGTGCCGGTCATCCTCGATGATGAGGATCCTTTTTTTCCCGGTCTGCTTCACAACCCGCTCATTCTGTTGATTTCAAGGGCAGCGTCAGGGTGAAGACGGAGCCCTTCCCCGGCCCCTCGCTTTCCGCGACAATCCGCCCCCTGTGTATCCGGGCGATATGCCGGACGAGATACAGCCCGATCCCGCTTCCCCTGGCCGTCATGTTGTCCGGGCTTCCGGCCTGATAAAATTTCCGGAAAATCTTTTTCAGCTGCTTTCTTTCCAGCCCGATGCCGTTGTCCTCGAACCGGATACGAAGCCTTTTGTTTTCGGGGACGAACGTAATGTCCAGTTTTGGAACATCCCCGTCGTTGTATTTCAGGGCGTTCGTCGTCACGTTCATCAGGAGCATGTCAAACAGGGAGGGTCTTATGGGAAAGGGAAAGGATCTTCCCGACGGGTTGCTGATCCGTATTTCACCGTTCCGGAAGAGATGCCCGTTCTGTTCATAGAAATGCTTCACCGTTTCGACGAGATCGGCGGTGACGAGGGTGTCTTCATAACTGCCGCTTTCGATCCGGGCCAGGTTCAGTATGCGGCTGACGTCGTCCTCGAGGCGCCTGACGTCCCGGAGCATGAAATGAAGATAGCGGACCTGATCCTCTCTGGAGAGATCGTGACGCAAAAAGGTTTCGATATAAAGGTTCATCGATGTCAGGGGTGTTTTCAGCTCATGGGTGAAATTGTTTATGAAATTGTACTGCATTCGGTAAAGCTGTATCAGCTTTCGGTTGTAAACGAAAATGATGAAGATGCCCGCCAGGATAACGCCCACGAGAAGGGAGAGGGTCAGGATGACCAGCCATGTCTGGGCGGTGATGATCTGTGACCTGTCGAGATTGAATCGCCGGACGATGTCCGCGATACCGGCACTCGCTTCCACGTACCAGTAAATATAAAGAAAAAGGGATGCCGCCAGGGCGGTGACGGAAAAAACGAAGATTAAGACAGGGTGAAAAAACCACTTCGTTCGATCGATCATATCTGTCCCTATAACAGGGCCTGTTTTCTGTCAACAGGAAGGGTAAAGGGACGCGTTTCCCCGGCCTGATTGTAAAACAAATGTAAAACCCCTCCCAGGGGCCTGTCTTTCCTTTCTTCCCGGGGTTATAAGCAACACGCGCAAAAAAATCTGTCCCAAAAGGAGAACCCATGACCTCTCTTCCTCCCGTACATCCCCGGGGCCTTCGGGCCCGGGTGCTTCTGTCCGGTGTCTTCGGACCTTACGCCCGAGACGACGAATACGGAAGCCGGACCATCAATCCCATGGAACTTTATCACAACCAGGTCACCCGGGTTCAGGGCGGGTTCTCGCTGCGCATGTTCCATCGCTCCTTCGGTCTCATGATGATCCAGTCCAATATCGACGCACCGTGCACCCTTCTCGATTTTCCCTCCCTCGACCGCTTCACGTCGGAGATCCGGAACAACACCTACGACATCGTCGGCATCAGTTCCATCCTCCCCAACATCGGCAAGGTCCGGGAAATGTGCCGGCTTGTCCGGAAACATCAGCCCGGGGCAACCATTGTCGTCGGCGGTCACATTGCGGGGAAGGAAGACCTCTCAAACCTGATTGACGTCGACTACATCTGCCGGGGCGAAGGCGTCCGCTGGTTTCGGCGCTTTCTCGGACAGCAGGAAAAAGACCCGATCCGTCACCCCCTGGTTCATTCGGGCTTCGGCGCCCGTGTTTTTGGCGTCACCCTACCCCTCAGGCCGGGAAACACGGCGGCCATGCTCATTCCTTCCGTTGGCTGTCCCGTGGGGTGTAATTTCTGTTCGACTTCAGCCCTCTTCGGCGGGAAGGGAAAAGCCGTTCACTTTTACGAAACGGGCGATGAACTCTTCGAAGTCATGGAAAACATGGAAAAAAAACTGCAAGTGAAATCCTTCTTCGTCATGGATGAAAATTTTCTCCTTCACCGGAAGCGGGCCCTCCGGCTTCTCGAGCTCATGGAAGAAAACGGCAAGAGCTGGGCCCTTTTCGTCTTCAGCTCCGCCCGGGTCCTCCGTTCATACACCCTGGAGGAACTGGCAGGGCTCGGGATTTCCTGGGTATGGATGGGCCTGGAAGGAGAGAACAACGCTTACGAAAAACTCAAAAACGTGGACACGGTGGATCTGGTGAGAACGCTCCAATCTCACGGAATCCGCGTCCTCGGCTCTTCCATCATCGGTCTCGAAAACCACACGCCCGAAAACATGGACCGGGTCATCGACTATGCCGTCAGTCACGACACCGATTTTCACCAGTTCATGCTTTACACGCCCATTCCGGGAACCCCTCTCTACGAGGAACATCGAAAAGCCGGCACCCTCTATTCGGAAGATGTTTTTCCTCCGGCGGACACGCATGGCCAGTATCGTTTCAATTATCGTCACCGTCACATCGACGGCGGCCGGGAAGAACAGTACCTTCTCGATGCCTTTCGGCGGGATTTCGTGGTCAATGGCCCGAGCCTGGCCCGGTTGATCCGGACGTTTCTCAAGGGATGGCAGCGCTACAAGGACCACCCGAACCGCCGTATCCGGGAGCGTTTCGCCTGGGAAGTGCGGCCCCTTCGCACCGTTTACGCCGGGGCGGTCTGGGCCATGAGGAAATGGTATGCCGAAGATCGCCGGATGCGGGAAAAGATGGACGTCCTCCTTCGGGATCTTTACCATGCTTTCGGTTTTTTGACCCGTATCGCCGCTCCCGTTACGGGGCGGTATCTTTACCGGACCCTGAAGAGCGAGGAAAAGCGGCTTGCCCGGGGATGGACCTGGGAACCCGAATCGGTGTGTGAAAAAAATGAAGCGGCCGTCGCCCTCGAGGCCGCGGCTTCGACCCGGGTGGTCGCGGCTAAAGGACACGTTTCCATAAAAAGGGCGGGGTACTCCACTTGAATCCTCAAGAGCTGACCCGTGAAGCCTTAAACCCTCAATCCGCCTCCTTTTACAGTCTTCTGTAAACGGGCGCCGATTCCCCTTTTTTAAAATCGCGATGGCCAGTTGGCCAGAAGGTGCTTGCCCTTGCCCCCTGTTTTTGATTTTTTTATCAAAGAAAGAACGGATATCAAGTAATTTCGGGTGTCCCGGGGATCGATGACATCTTGGATGTAAAACTGCTCCGCCAGCGGCCAGGGGTTCCCTTCAGCGACCATCCTTTCCACCAGGGCTGCCTTTTCCGACTCGGCCGTCGATCCGTAAACGACGTCGACAGCGATCTCCGGTTCCAGGAAACCGACCTCCGCCGTCGGCCACGCCACGATAAAATCCGGCCCGGCCGTCGGCCCGCACATGTTTAACATGGCCTGCCCGTAGGACTTTCGAACGATGACGGATATCTTGGGGACCGTGACCTGGGCGAGGGCTTCCAGCGCCACGGTGACCTTCAGCCCCACTTTCCGGTGTTCCGCGTCCTTTCCCGTGATAAAGCCCGGCGTGTCATGGAAGAAAATCAAGGGGATGTTGAACGTGTCACAGAGGCAGAAAAAGGCGGTCATCTTTTCCAGGGCTTCTATGCCCATGGCGCCCCCGTTGACGAGGGGCTGATTGGCCACGATGCCGGCGACCCGCCCGCCGATTCGGGCGAGGCCCGTGATAACCGCCCTTCCAAAGAGCGGCTTCAGGTCGAAAAACGTGCCGCCGTCAACAATCGCCTCGATAACCCGGTACATGTCATAGGACCGTGTTCGCTTTTGCGGAAGAATGTCCATGATGCCTTTCGTTTCTTTCGCCGATTTTGCGGGACCGGGACGATCCGGTGGAGGGTCCCCGCTCGATGACGGCATGTAATCGAGAAACTCCCGTATCAGCCCGAAGCACTCTTCCTCGTCTTCGGCAACCCGATCGGCCATGCCGGTTATTTCAGCGTGCACCTGCCATCCGCCCATGTCCTCATCGGTGTATGTCGCGGCGATCGCCTTTTTCAGGGCCCGGACACCGGAAACGGACAGGGTGGATCCTTTCACCTGGACGACGAAATCGGAGAGGCACGCCTGCCACATGGGAACGCCGTTGCTCTGTCCCATGACCGCCGTAATCCAGGGGCTGGTCCTGGCGTTGCTGTACTGGGGATAGATGGACGTCCTGTTCCCGCCCTCTCCGCTGAGAGAGGCCATGCCGAGGCTTCCCTGGATGTCGGGAAGCCGGCCGCCGCCGGACTCGGCCAGCCAGACCAGGGGAAAGCCCAGCTCCCGGGATTGCTCCCTCGCGTGTTTCGCCTTTTTCGAGTAGACCCGAGCGTTCGTCGAGGCGAGAACGGTAAAGTCGCTGGCGACGACGCCGACCTGGCGGCCATCGATCATCCCGTAACCGGTGATGAGGCCGTCGGCGGCGGTTTTGTCTTTCATCCCGGGCATGTCGGAACAGGCGAGGAGGCCGAATTCGAAAAAAGAATCCCGGTCCAGCAGGTGATCGATCCTCTCCCGGGCGGTCAGCCTCCCCTTCCCTTTCTGTATCGCTGTTTTTTCCGGTCCGCCCTGCCCCAGGGCTTTTTGTCTCTTATTTTGAAGATTCTTTATCAAATCATCCCATGCCATGGTCTTCCTTCTCCCGGTGAAATCCTTTTTGCCCGTTTTCCTCTCATCAAAGGCCAGATGAGCAACGAATGTCAAGACGAAAACAAGACTGACGGGAAAGTTTTTCCGTTTTCGCCTTCATTGAGGAAGTTTCCGTCAAAAGCACTGGACAGACGGGAAATAAGAAATATATTAGAAAGACATCGAGGGTTGATTTTTTGAGGCTGGTCCATGGGTGACAAAAAGAACGGAAAACCCGTCCCTTTCGAAGGCATCGATTTCTCCGATTGCAAGGGGCAGTGTGGAACCCTTCCCTGCTGCAGCGCCTGCATGAAAGAGAAAGAGCGGCTGGCCGAGGAGATGGAAATGGAAAAACGGGCCCGGAAGAACCGGGACTGGGAAGATTGAATCGCATCGCGTTTTCAGGAGGCTTCATGTCCGAATCCCCGAAAATAAGCCGAAGAGGGTTCCTGAAAATGGCCGGAGGGGTGGCCTTCGCGGCCGGTGCGGGCCTTCCCCGAATCGCGGAAGCGGGGGAACCCCGTGGGTTTGCCACCCTCATCGACATCAGCCGGTGCGACGGCTGCCGGGGATACGAAAGGCCCCTTTGCGTTTCCGCCTGCCGGGATCTCTACCTGTCCCGGGTTCCCGAGCCGGTGCAGCCCATTCCCAAGCTTTTTCCCCGCGGAAAGATCGAGGACTGGTCGGGGCGGAAACACGTCTCCGACCGCCTGACGCCCTACAACCGGATTTACGTCCAGAAGGCGTCGGTTTCGGAAAACGGTGAAACCCGGGAACTTTTTATTCCCCGGAGGTGCATGCACTGCGATCACCCCGCCTGCGCCACCCTGTGCCCTTTCTCGGCCAACCAGAAATACGGGAACGGGGCCGTGGTCATCGACCCCGATCTGTGTTTCGGCGGGGCCAAGTGCCGGGATCTCTGTCCCTGGGCCATCCCCCAGCGTCAGTCCGGGATCGGCATTTATCTGCACATCCTCCCGACCCTGGCGGGGAACGGTGTCCTCTTCAAGTGCGACCTCTGTTACGAGCGGATCACGAAAAACGAGCGACCGGGATGCGTGGACGCCTGTCCCAGGGATGCCATGACCTTCGGTTCCCGGCAGGACATTTTCACGGAGGCCGAAAGACGGGCCGCGGAAACGGGCGCCTTCATTTACGGAAAGACGGAAAATGGCGGGACAAGCACCCTTTACCTCTCCCCCGTGCCCTTCGACCGTCTCAACGAGTCCATCCAAAAAGGACCCGGCCAGCCTCACCTCGGTCCCGTAAAGCCCCGGATGGCCGAAACGGAAGCTCTCGGGAAAGCCCTTCTTCTGTCGCCGCTGGCGGGCGCCGCCGCGGCCTGGCTGGGGGTTGCCGTCGCCGCCTTGGAAAAAGACGGGAAATCGGGAGGGGACTGAGAAATGACGGATCGGATACTGGAAAAAAAAGGCGTCGTCGTCCGGCACAGCCTCCTCGAACGGGTCGAGCACTGGACCATCGCTCTCTCGGGCCTCGTCCTGCTTCTGACGGGCCTTTTCGAACTGCCCATCGCCAGGCGGTATTTCATCACAGAACTTCCCGGCCTCGGCTGGTCGGGAGACTACATCACGTCCCTCAAGATTCACTACGCCGCCTCCATTGTCTTCATCGCCGCGGGCGCGTTTCACCTCGTTTATCACGGACTTCTCCGCCATGACGGCATGATGCCCCGGAAGGGCGACCTCCGGGCTTCCGTGGAGGTGATCCGTTCCTTTTTCGGGAAGGGGGAGGAACCGCCTTTCGACAAGTACCTCCCCGAACAGAGGCTCGCCTACGCCGGAATGGCTTTCATTATCGGACTGCTCATTCTTTCCGGTCTCGTGAAAACCTGGAAGAACCTGTTCGATCCCCAGTTGTCACCCCCTCTCGTCATGATTGCCACCTGGGTTCACAACACCGCTTTCATTCTCTTCATCCTGGCTTTTGTGGCCCACCTGGGGGCCCTGATCCTCAAACCCAACCGCCCCCTCGTTCGAAGTATCTTCACCGGTTCCGTCCGGTTGGATTATGCCCGGAAGAGACACCCCCTGTGGGTTCAACGGCTTGAAACAAAAAGGCCGGAACGGAATCCCGGCGCAAAGGAACAGGATGAGAGGGTCCCGGAAAACACCTGAAGGGGTTTCGAAAGGAGCAAAATGGAACAGCAGGATCCCTATGTCGGCCAGGTAATCTTACAAGTCATTAAAATCATAGAAGACAACCTCGTTGAAGCGTGGATGGCCCTGGAAGCCCATCCCCAGGCGGAAATTTACGTGGGAAAAGACCTGATCCAGTTCGTGGGCGGTGTGCCTTTTCCCCTGTGCAACGGGATATTCAGTGCCCGCCTGGCACCCGGGGAAATCGACGAGGCCATCGAAGACGCCTTGCGGATTTTCCGGGAAAGGGGCCTTCCCGGTCTCTGGTGGGTCGGCCCTTCATCGGCTCCCGAGGATATTGGAAGTCATCTTCAAGGGCACGGGTTGACAGTCGCCGCGGACGCCGTGGGCATGGCGGTTGACTTGAGCCTGTTTGAAGGTTTATCATCCTTTCCCGAGGGGGTGTCCGTGGAAGACGCCACCGACGCTGGCCTTTTGAGGCAATTCTTTCAACCGTTTTCCACCGTCTTCTCCCTCCCGCCCCGGGCGGCCGATTTTTTCAGGGAAGCCTATGAAGGCCTCGGCTTCGAGGGGGACACGCCCCTGCGGAATTACGTGGCCCTTCATGAAGGGCGGCCCGTGGCGGCGGCCTCTCTTTTCATGGAAGCCGGGGCCGCGGGGGTCTACAACCTGGCGGTCCTGCCCGAATACCGCGGCAGGGGGATCGGGAAAGCCATGGTGTCGAAGACGCTTCAGGACGCGAAAACCCTGGGCTACGGACTCGGGGTCCTTCACGCCCTGGAAGGGTCCGACAGCCTGTATCGCACCCTGGGGTTCCAGGAGTATTGCCGATTCACCTCGTACATGTTTTAACGTTTCGTCACCCCGATATCATGAACGTTTCCGACGATCTTGTCATACGGTGTCTCCGATGCGGACAGAAAAACCGGATTCCCGGTTCGGCCGTGGGGTTCAGGCCCCTTTGCGGAAAATGCGGGGCCTCCCTGGACGAACTCATCATCCGGTGCCTCAACTGCGGAACCCGCAATCTCGTTTCGGAAGACCGCCTCGAGGACCGGCCGAAATGCGGGCGCTGCGGCACGCCTCTTTGCCAGGGAACGAGCACGGAACTGGCGGAGGCTTCCTTTCAGAACGAGATCCTCGATTTTCCCGGCCCCGCCCTGGTGTGCCTCTGGGCGCCCTGGTGCGTCACCTGCCGGGTCCTCGTCCCCATCTTCGACAGGATCGCGCCGGCCTACGCCGGAGGGGTTAAAATGGTGAAGATGGAATTGGAAAAAAATCCCGCTGTGGCGAAGCGTTACGGTGTCGAAAAGACACCAGCCTTTCTATTTTTCAAAAACGGCCGCCTGGAGGAAAAAATCACGGGCATCGTCACGGGGGAGGAATTGAAAAAACACATACGGATATTGATCAGGGGACGGGATATTCCCCGATGAGCCTCTCCGAGAGTTCTTCGACTTTTTCCCTGTAGAAGGCCGAGGCTCCCTTTTCTCTCGGGAGAAAATTCAGGTAATCAGGCACGTCCAGGCAGGGTACGAGGAAGAGGAAAAGGGGGCAGATGCCCAGGATCATGGCCATGGCCATCTTCTTTTTCGTCGAGGCGGTTTCCTCCTCCCCGCCGGGGACGTCCGGGGACGGCATCCCGCTCGCGAAAGAAGCCACCTCCCCCTGCACCGGCGGCTCTTTCCCGTTATTCTCGAGAAGGAGGGACTCCAGGCGGACCAGGGTGTCGCTGTAAGGGTCTTCTCTGTTGAGGACGGGAACCACGGCCTGTGGATCGAGACCGAATTCCCGGCAGGCTTTTAAAAGGGGCAGGACGTCGGCCGGTCTTTTTTCGACCAGCGATGTAAAGCCCACGGAGTCGGCCAGCCACACCGATTCCCGCCGCACTTTATCCCGGCCCGAAACGAAACGCCTGTTGGAAAAGGACAGCCGGGTCATGCAGGGATACAGGCAGTGGTAGCACGCCATGATCTTTTCGTCCGTCCCTCGGAAAAGGTCACCCGCCAGGATATTTCCACCTGTTTTTTTGAGAAGGCTTCGGAAGCCTTCCGGCTTTCCTTCCTTCAACCGGATTCTTTTTCCCAGTTCCAGGGAAAGGCCGGCGTGGTCACCGGCAAAGAAAAGCCCCCCGGCTCCCTGAAAAAGGATCCCCTCCAGGTTTTTTCGGCCCATCCAGAGGGCCAGCCCCGCCTTGTCGAAACTGCCGGCCTGTCCGACCTGGGCAGTGGCCCGGGGTACCTGGAGCGCCCCCGCCCGGCCTGCCAGAAGAACGGCGCGAAACTCCCCGAACCGATGAAGCGACGCCTGGGCTTCGGTGAGATTTTTACCGTGAATCCCCTCCCCGCCGGCGAAGGTTCCTTCCCCGTTCTTGATTTTCAGTACAACCGGCGAGGAAGAACGGCCGTGAATGACGAGAAAGTCGAGTCCGCTGAACTTCATTTCCGGACCCGTTCGAAGGGTCAGGGGAACGTGGGCCGGCCTCGAGGACCCCGGGGGCCGGAAAGTCGCCACGAGAAGGCACGACGCGGGAGCGAAACTGCCCGTGAGCGGTCCCGTCCCCAGGACGAGAGGGTCCTTCCCTTCATACAGGCCAAGAAGATAGGCGTTCAGGGGAGCCCCGCCCAGGTGCTCCCGGACGCCCTCCGGCGGCAGGGGGAGGACGCGGAAGGTCTTTTCCGTGAGGTCAACCAGACCGACGTTGTGGTTGTAATAGCATTTGTAGGGGCTCATCACGCCTCCTCGCCGGGAACGCCCTTCTGCCAGCGGAACCGGATTTTCGCCGCCCCGTAAGGACAGCGGTCGATGCACCGGAAGCAGGAGATGCACTCGGTCATGGGAATCTTCGGGGAGACCCCTTCCCGGAGCAGGTTTCCGTCGATAATCCCGACTGGGCAGACTTCGGCGCACTGGACGCAGGAAAATTTCTTGCATTTTTTTGCGCCGATGACGATCTTGATGAGCCCGAGCGATGCCACCAGGGCGAGAAGGGCCCCCACGGGGCAGAAATAGCGGCACCAGGAGCGCCTTTCCGTGACCTCCAGGGCCGCCAGGGCGGGAACGATGGCCAGTTCAGCCCCCCGGAAAAACCCCTGAACGCCGTAAGAGCGGCACAGCGTCCCGATAGGACAGACGGTGCAGAAGGCCTGGTAACCGAGGGCGAAACTTCCACCCACGGCGCCGGCGAGAAGACCGTACTTGTTCAGCCTGTTGGCCAGCCAGCGGGGCGGGCTGATTTTCTTTGGAACAACTTTGCCGACCAGGTCGAGAACGAACCCGAAGGGGCAGATCCAGCCGCAGAAAAGCCTGCCGGCGATAACCGTCAGGAGGAGCAGAGCCAGGGCGGTGGCGATTCCGGTGAGGACGATGGTTTTCGTGGAGGCGATGTTCTGAAGAATCCCGGTGGGACAGGAAAGGCTCACGACCCCCGCCTGGAAGGAACAGAACGTGCCGATGAGGATGAAAACGAGGAGCAGGAAAAAAAGAGCCTGGACGGTCCACCGGAGTCCCTTGATCCAGCGGAAAGCCTTGCCCCGGGTAAAGGAAAGGGCCCCCTCGGGGCAGTGACGGGCGCACAGGGGGTCCCCTTCACAGAGATCGCACTTGTGGATCTCTTTCGTCCGATGGTCCCGCAGCGGCGCCGCCTCGGGACAGGCCATGGTGCACAGGCCGCAGGCGACGCAGAAAACCCTGTCGATACGAACGATACCGTCCTCCCCCCTGGTGATGGCCCGTGTCGGGCACGCCTCCAGGCAAAGGGGCCGGCGGCAGTGCTGGCAATAGAGGGCGAAATTCTTCCCCCGCCCCTCATCCCTGAAAACCCTCACGCTGGCCGAGGCCGGGGCCACGAGGGACACGTTCCGGCTTCCGCAGACCATCTCGCAGGTACCGCACCCGGTGCACCGGGACGGGTCGAAAAGAAGCTGCCCGCTGCGCCGGGGCATGAACCGGTCGGTGAATCTTTCCCGGGGCACCAGCCTGGGACGGAGATCCTCCAGGTTCAGAAAAGGGGATGGGGAATCGTGGTCCGTTTTTGCCTTTTTGGTTTCCATGTTCCGTCGTTTCAGCCCCGCCGGGCGGGGGTCAGGCGTTTCGCCGGGCATAGGTGAGCCGCCTGCAGGCGGGACACCTTTCCAGAAGGGCCCGGACATTGGGCGGTTCCTGTTCCAGTCTCCCCATGACGAAGCGTTCCACCGGTAGGGCGAGAAAGGGGTTTCCACAATCCCGGCAATAAGACACCTTTTCCGCGGGATGCCTCTCCAGGACGAGTTCCCGGAGTCCCCGGATGAGGTCCCGGCAGCTCACGCCCTGGGGACAGACGTCCGTTCCGGCATTGCACTCCGTGCAGTACCAGATGTTTTCGTCGGTAAGGACACCCCCGCCGTCTCGAAGGGCCTTCCGAATGATGCCCCGGGGGGACATTTCGATGGAAAAGTCGGCGTACATCTCCGCCATGGGGCACACGGCGACGCACCGCCCGCACTCGACACAGGCGTATGCCTTGGAATATTTCCTGACCCGGGCGAGCCTGTCGTCCTCTCTCTTCATGCCTTGATCTTCTCCACCCTGGCGGCGCAGGCCTTGAATTCGGGAATTTTCGACAGCGGGTCCAGGACAGGGTTGGTCAGCCGGTTGGCCCGGGCCTCCGTGAAATGAAACGGGGCAAAGAGGGCCCCCCGGGCGACACGCCTGGTCACCCGCGCCGTCGTGACGATGCTGCCCCGGCGGGAGGTGATCCGAACGGGGTCTCCATCTTCGAGAGCAAGCTCTCGGGCGTCTTCCGGGTGAATTTCCACGTAAGGCTCTTCCTGTTCGCGGTTCAGAAATGCTGACCGGCGGGTCATGGTTCCCGTGTGGTAGTGGGCAAACATCCTGCCCGTGCTGAGCCAGAAGGGATAGTCTCCGTCGGGGGATTCCCGGGGCGGTACGTGGTCCGGTACCACGAAAAGGCCTTTTCCCCGGGTGAATCGGTCCTTGTGCAGGAAGGCCGTTCCCGGGTGCTCGATGTTCGGGCAGGGCCACTGAATCCCCTCCTTTTCGAGACGGCCGTAGCGGATCCCCCCGTAAGCCGGCGCCATGGCGGCGATTTCCTCCATGACCTCACCAGGGTTTCGATAGGGAAAATCGAGCCCCAGGGCCCGGCCGAGACGGCAGAGAATGGAAAAATCGTCCTCGGCGTCCCCGGGCGGCTCCACGGCTTTTCGAAGCAGCTGAAAGCGCCGCTCCGTATTCGTGAAAGTTCCCGTTTTTTCGGCATAACAGGCCCCGGGCAGGACGAGGTGGGCGAGCCGGGCGGTCTCGGTGAGGAAGATGTCCTGGACGACGAGAAAATCCAGGGCCGGGAGGCACTCCAGCACGTGATTCACGTCGGGGTCGCTGAGAGCGGGGTTCTCCGCCATGATGAAGAGGGCCCGGATGTCCTCTCCTGCGGCACCGATCATTTCCGTGACCGTGAGCCCCGGCCGGTCGGACAGATCCCTTCCCCAGGCCTTCCGGAACGTGTCCCGGACGGCGGGATCACTGACCGCCTGGTATCCCGGGTAGACGTTGGGCAGCGCCCCCATGTCGCAGGCCCCCTGAACGTTGTTCTGTCCCCGGAGAGGATAGATGCCCGAACCTTCCCGGCCCACGTGGCCGCACAGCATGGCGAGATCGCAAAGGGCGAAGACGTTGGCGGTGCCGCAGGCGTGCTGGGTGATGCCCATGCAGTAGACCACCGCCCCTTCCCGCGCCCGGGCAAAAAGCTCGGCGGCCTCGCGCAGGTCCGCCTCGGGTATACCCGATTCCCGGGCCGCCCGTTCCACCGTCCAGTCGGAAAGAAAGGCCCTGAGTTCCTCGAACCCCTCCATTCTCTCGCCAATGAAGGACCCGTTGTGAAGTCCTGAATCGATGATGTGCCTCATCATGCCGCAGACGAGAGGAATGTCCGTGCCCGGCCGGATGGCCAGGTGGATATGGGCGTTTTCCGCCGCCGCCGTTTTCCGGGGATCGACGACGATGAGGGTGGCCCCGCCATCGACGGCCCGGTAGATTTCCCCCATGATGATGGGGTGGCTTTCCGCGGCGTTGGATCCGATCATCAGGATGCACCCGGCGCGGGAAAGGTGCGCGATGGAATTGGTCATGGCCCCGCTCCCGAGGGACCGGGCCATGGCCACCGTCGTGGGGGCGTGGCAGAGCCGGGCGCAGTGGTCCACGTTGTTTGTCCCGAAGGCGGCACGGATCAGCTTCTGAAAGAGGTAGTTCTCCTCGTTCGTGCACTTCGCCGAGGACAGCCCCCCGATAGCATTTCCCCCGTATTTCTCCGCCGTTGCCCTGAACCTCTCCGCCGCCAGGGAGACGGCCTCTTTCCAGGAGACGGGCCGGAACCGGTCACCTTCCCGGACGAGGGGCGTCGTCAGCCTCTCGGGGTGATGAATGAACTCGTGGGCGTACCACCCCTTGACACAGAGATGCCCCCGGCTCACGGGGTGATCCCGGTCGGGAAGGCACTCGACGACCGCCCCGTCGAGGACCCTGAGGATCAGGCCGCACCCCGTTCCACAGTAGGGACAGATGGTCCTGACGAAGGAATCACTCATGTCCCGTGCCCCCGTGGGTGATCCAGGCGGGATAGTCCTGCCCCGCCTCCGGTTCCTCCAGGAAGTTTTTCAGGACGGGCGACTTTCGGGCACCGTCGAGCCCCGGCTCGTACCCAAAGCGGTCCTTCAGGGCCTGGCGCATGGCGAACTGGAGGGCCATGACGGGGATGGAAACGGGACAGGCCTCCTGGCAGGCCCCGCAGGCAACACAGGCGTCGGACAGGTGGAAAGCCCGGATGAGGTGAAAAACGAGCATCTCCGCGGGGATGGAACCTTTCTCCACCCACACGTCGTCCTCGAGTTTGCAGGGGACGCACACGCAGATCGGGCAAGCGTTCCGGCACCCGTAGCACTTGATGCAGCGCCTGAGAATGGCCGCCCACCGTTCCATTCTTTCCGCGGGGTCGCCCTCGAGGAGGCTGAAAACCCGCTCGTCCTGGAGGAAGTGAACGCCCGGCTGGGGCTTTCCCCCGTGAATCGTCCGGGGGTAGGGTCTTTCACACAAGCATCTTCCCGCCTGTTCTTCCGTGCAGGCCAGGCCGATGAACCGGATGTTCTCTTCCATGACCTGGTTTCTCTTGGCCAGTTCCACCAGGGCCCTGTCGTCACAGCCCCGGACGACCACGGCAAGACGGAAATCCCGGGGAGAGGACTGGAGGATCCTCATGGCCGTCTTGGCCAGGGGCCACTTGGGCTCGGTGACGAGATGGTCGATTTCGCCGAGTTCCCGGAAGAGATAGGGCTTCACGGCGGCCTCTTCCCCCTGCCGCAGGGCGAGAACACCGTCGGCGTCATTTTTTTCGAGAAGTTCCCGGGCCTTTTTCCGGATTTCTTCCATCATTCCTCCCGCCGCAGGAAAACATCTTCACCTGCCCCGAGCCAGGGTCCCAGAGAGGGCTCCTTACCGATGGATTCATGAAAATTCCGGATCACCTCGGCGAACTGGTGATCCTCGTGGGCGGTCCCGAAAGCGAGGAGAAGCCGCCGCCCCCCGATTCCCACCGTGTCGAGAAGGACCTTGACCAGTTCCAGCCGCTTCAGGGCGGCATGATTGGCCTCGTTGTAGCGGCACCCCCCGATGTGACAGCCCAGGACGGCCACCCCGTCGATGCCTGACGCCAGGGCCCTGAAAATGGCGTCCGGTTCCACCAGGGCGGCGCACTCCACCGGGATGACCCGAAAGGAGATGGGAAGGTCCAGGCGTTTCCAGCCCGCCCGGCCGGCGCCGATCCCGCCGCACCAGCGGCAGGCGAAAACGAGGATCTTCGGGGATGGCGCTCCCGCCTTCCCTCTTTCCTCCCCCCCTTTCAATCCCTGTTTATTCTTTTCGGCGTCCATGGCTTTTCCTCGCCGCCCCGGCCTTTCACGACGAAAAAGACCGGCGGATCATGGCGGCCGTCACGCGGTAATTGTGCTCCGGTATCTGCATGGTCCCGTTGGGGCACACGGACACGCAGCTTCCGCAGGCCTTGCAGCGCATCTTGTTCACCCGGCTCACGAATCGGCCGCCGTCCCTTTCCTGGAGAGCACAGGCTTCGAAGGGGCACACGGCCACGCAGTTGCCGCAGCCCGTGCAGGCGTATTCCGCCACGGTTCCGTGGCCCGGCTTTTCTTCCGGCGTACGGCTGAGAGACAGGGCGGAAATGCGGTCCCGTCTCAGGAGGGCCAGGGCTTTCATGGCGGCCCCCTGCCCCTGCTCCACGGCCTTCTCCGACGACACGGGCCAGCGGGCGGAACCAGCAATGAAGATACCATCCAGGCGGGTTTCCAGGGGATGGAGGGGATACGTCTCGGAAAAGAAACCATGGCTGTCCAGCCCTACCTGGAAAAGGGCGGACAGGGCGCCATTGTCCCTGTTCGGGACGAGGGGCGTGCTCAGAACGACCGTCTCCACCGGAAGGACCTGCTCTTTTCCGCTTCCGGCATCCCGGACCCGGACCGCCTCGACACCCTTTTCCCCGAGGATTTCCGGGGGGCCGTCTTCCTGGAACCGGACGTAACGGACTCCTTTTTCCATGGACCGGCGGTAATATTCCTCCAGGACGCTTCCCGGTGTCATGATGTCCCGGTGGAAGACCGTCGCCTCGCCGCCTGGAATTTCCGCCACGACCCGCACGGCGTTTTTCAGACTTGAGGGGCAGCAGATCGTGGAACAGTAAGGCCTTTCAGGAGAGCGGGCCCCGACGCACTGGATAAAGGCAAACCGTTTCTTTTCCGGCGTCCCCTTGATCCACTGCCGTTCCAGTTCGATCTGCGTGATCACCTCTTTGAGTTCCCCGTACCGGTAAAGGCCCCGGGGCAGGAAAACACCGGCGCCGGTGGCGATGATGACGGCGCCGGCCCGAAAACGGAAAGGCCCGTCCGGTCCCTCCGCGGTGATCTTGAAATTTCCGGCGAATCCCGTCACCGCGGTCACCCGGGAACGGGGATGAAAGGTGATGCGTTCGTTCACTTCCATTTCCCGGACAAAGGGGTCGATCCGGCTTTTTGCATCGTCGTCTTCCGGGTATATTTTGGAAATCAGGTTCAGCATTCCGCCGGGCCGGTCGGCCCGGTCGATGAGATGAACGGGAATGCCCTGACCGGCCAGGGCCGCCGCCGCCGCCAGCCCCGCCGGGCCGGCGCCGAGAATGGCGCAGCGGGGATGAACGGCCGTGGTGACATCCCGGGAGGTTTCTTTCTCCGCCAGGGCGGCCAGGGCCATGGAAACAAGATCCAGGGCCTTTTCCGTCGCACCGGCGGGGTCGCTTCGGTGAATCCAGGCGCACCCTTCCCGGAGGTCCACCGTCGCATGCCCCGATGGCCCGACACCGGCATTTCGCAGGGCGTTCCGGCGGGAATGGTGTCCCCGGTCGCCGGCGCAAAGGGCGGTGATGACCTTCCGGGCTTTTTCCTCCCTGAAGAGCGTTTCGATCTTGGGCCCGTCGTCTTCCTGGCAAAGGGAATCGAGCAGGTACACGGACGTGTCCTGGTTTTCCTCTCTCAAGCGCCCGGCAATCCCGTCGAGGTCGACGACGCCGTCGATTTCACCGAAACACCGGCAAAGAAGGACGACCGTTTCAGCCATGATTTTTCCTCAAGTGTTTTCTCGTCCGAGAATGCGCATGGAAACCGATGCCGCCTGAATGGCCGAATCCATGATATCGGCCGGTTCGACGGCAAATCCGCAGCCGAAACCGACGGCGATGTCGACGAAACCCTCCCCGTCCAGGGAAAGCGTTCCCGGTTCCCCTTCCGGCTTGAGGGAAGGCTTCAGGTTTCCGTTCAATATGACAAGATCGAAGCGCTCGATCCTTCGTTCCTGTTTCAGGGTGTCTTCGTATGTGACGGCGATGCCGCCGCCGGGCAGGGCGACAACGAGGCCCGGGCGACCCCTGATGAGACGAAGAGGCTCCCCGGGAACATTATTAATGGAATACTTGAAGTAATCTCTTCCAACTGCCCGTAAATCCGTATAAAATATTGTGCAATTAATGTCTTGTTTCCGTTTCTTGACCCACGCAGCCTGTTTCAGGGCGTGCATGCAGCAGACGGCGGAACAGTAGGAAAGGTTTCTCAGGTCCCGGGCACCGGCGCACTGGATGAAGGCCACCCGGGACGGCTCCCGGAGATCCGATTTCCGGAGGATCCGCCCGCCGTTGGGCCCCGATTCGGCCGTCCATTCCTCGAACTCGAGGGCGGTCATGATATCCCGGTGGGTTCCGTAACCGTATTCCGGAAGGGGCTTGTAGTCGCCGTCCTGAAAGCCGGCGGCCCAGAGGACCTCCTGGACGACGATCCGTTCTTCCACGGACCTCCGATTGAAATCGATGGCTTTCGTGGGGCATACGGGTTCACACTGCCCGCAATGGGTGCACCTGTCCCCGTCGATGCGGTACACCGGGGGATAAGCCTGGTCCAGGAGGGGCCGGACGGCCCTTTCCGGGCAGGCGGATTCGCAGCGACCGCAGAAAATGCAGAGGCGTTCCTCGATAACCGGGGGTTCCCGAAGGATCCGGACAGCCCATCGATCCCCCGTTCTTTCCAGTTTACGGACCGTCGCCGAGGACAGAACGGTGATTCCGGGATGTTCGAGGCAGTTTCGAATGTCCGTCCAGAGGGGGCAGAAGGCACAGTGGTCGGTGGGATAGATCTTGTCCAGGCGGGCCACCTGGCCTCCCAGGCGTTGGGACCGTTCCACCAGGGTGACCGGTCGCCCTGCCCGGGCAAGATCGAGGGCGGCGAGAATCCCCGCCACGCCGCCGCCGACGACGAGGACGGCCATGGAAGGGTCTCCCGGAATGCCCGGATCAATCGATAAGGCCATGCTGTCTTGCCAGTTTTTCCAATCTTCTCATGAACCAGGTTCTGAAATCGGGTGGCGGATATTCGTAAGGCTCCACCCGGTCCTCCAGGCGGACCATGAAGGTCCCTTCCGGCGGGTCGAAACGCCGGTACTTGTCGTAAAAAACGACGATGGACTTGGGGTCCGTGGGACATCGCTGCTCGCAGAGACCGCATCCCGTGCACTTCTCTTCGATAACGACGGGATTGCGTCTCCCTTCAAGGCGTATGGCATCGTAGGGACAGGCCTTGTAGCAGATGCCGCAGCGCCTTTTACGGGTCCAGTCCAGGCAGGTGTCCCGGTCGATGACGGCGTTCCCGATGTCGATCTCGTCCTCGGGTATCTTGACGATGGCCCCGGTGGGGCAAACGCGAATGCACTCCTGGCAGAAGATGCACTTCTTCCAGTCCAGAACGGGGGTCCCCAGGTTGGGGATGCCATCGAAAAGGCCCGCCGGGCGGAGAGCGTCGGCGGGACAGACGTCGATGCACCGGTAACACCGCGTGCAGTACTGAAGAAACGCCTTTTCCGTGAGAGAGCCCGGAGGCCTCGGCAGGGCCTTCGCCCCGGGGATCTTGAGAAAAGCGAAGAAAAGGCCGGAAACGGCGGCGCCCGTGAGGACCCGGAGGGCATCCCGTCTTGTAAAGCCCATGGTTCACATCCCTCCAGCCTGCAGATAGGTTACCTCACCGGCTGGATCTTCCCTTTTCACCGGAAGCGTCTGTTGCTGACATCGGTCATGGGGGCCGATGCGGGTTTCCGCACCGGCCCGTCGTTGAAATTTCTTTAACCTTTAACCGCTTTCTTTACATCCGCCACGGCGAACCCGAGACCGAGATCGCTCAGGGTCTTTTCCGTGGGGATCCCGTTGTCGTCCCAGCCGAAGTATCCGTAGACGCTGTCCTGCATCTTCTTCGTGTCTTCGGCGCTGTAGATGGCCCCTTTCTTCGGGCCCTCCGGCAGTGTTTCCGTGGTGAACCGTTTCGGCAGGACGTCGTCCTTCCGGCTGACTCCTTCCCGGACCTGGAAGGCCCGTTCCAGGGTCATGATTCTCCTGGCTGTTTTCCAGAACTCGTCGTCCGTCATGTTCCAGCCGCACAGCGGGTTCAGCATGTTGGTGAACACCGGGGGCGTTTCCTTGCCCCAGGGATAGCCGCCGACGAACGAACACATGACGAGCGAGTTGATCATGCACCACCGGGCCAGGGTGGCCGCGTCGGTTCCCTCGTGATGGTCCCCGCCGCAGGTTCCCATGGCGTAACTGTAACCGCGTCCCTTGTCCCCCCGGGGGTCGTGGGCCGCGATTTCCTTACCTTTAGACACGACGGCGAAATCCTCGGACCCTTTCCCGATTTCTTTCGCCATCTTCGCCACGCCCTGGCTGAGAAGCTTCCCGGCTTTGCCTTCCTTGTAGGCGATTTTCCGGATCATCTCCACCATGGCGTCGGTGTCGCCCCACTCGAGGTTCACACCGTCCAGGTCCTTGGGGGTGAGAATCTCCCTTTGAACGCACTCCATGGTGAATCCCAGGACACCGCCTGTCGAAATGGAATCGAGACCCAGGGCATCGCAGGCCTCGATGGCGGCCATCATGCCGTCAAAGTCGGAAACGCCGCAGTTGCTGCCCAGCAGCCCGCCCGTCTCGTATTCGGGGCCTTCGGCGATGAGACCCGCGTATTTCCCGTCCCGGATAACGCCGAGCTTCATGCAGTGAACGGGGCAGTGGTTGCAGGCCACGTGACGCTTCCAGAAGCGGCGGTTCGCCTCTTCCGCCCCGATGTACTCGATGTCGGGGTACCAGGTGGTCTGGAAATTCTTCGTGATGAGGGAACCGGAAACCCAGTGCTTCAGTTCCAGGAGTCCCGCCGTCCCCCACCGCTTGATTCCCTGCCAGCCTTCCTTGTCCACGGCCAGTTGCTTGGCCGTGGAGGCGGCGAGGTAAAACTTTTTATTGTCCGCCACGGGAACGGCCTTCGTTCCCCTGACGGCAAAACCCTTCAGCTTCTTGTCACCCATGACGGCCCCCGTGGCCGTCCGGGCGGCCGCCCGGAATCGTTCGATGACGACGCACGAATAGGGCACCCCGTTTTCGCCCGCCGGACCGATGACGGCCGTCCGGGCATAGGGGTCCTTGATTTCGGCGAGCATCATCTCCGACGCCGTGTCCGTGTCCTTGCCCCAGAGCTTCGAGGCGTCCCGGAACTGGACGGTGTCGTCCTTGATGAAAAGCCAGACCGGTTTCTTCGATTTTCCCTTGATGAGGATCCCGTCCCAGCCGGCCCACTTGATTTCGTTTCCCGTGTGGCCGCCCACCTCGGCATGGCTCAAAAGACCGGTGTACGGGCTCTTGTTGACGATGCTCATCCGGGTGGCGACACAGTAGGTCCCGTTCAGGGGGCCCGTGCCGATGAAAATGGGCGCGTCTGCACCCAGGGGATCGGCTTTCGCCTTCATTTCCGTAAACAGGTAATAGGCGCCGAGCCCCGCCCCGCCGATGTAGGTTCTCGCCAGTTCATCGGACAGCGGCCGGGCCTTGAACTGCTGCTTCGACAGGTCGATCTCCAGGATCCTTCCAAAATACCCACCTTTTGATGCTGCCATGGTTCTCACCTCCCTCCATCCGGTTTAGCAGGATAGAACAGGAGATCGAAGAGGTCCTGTCCCGCCTCCTCGGGCGTCACGTTCCGGTAGGCCTGGTTCACCCCGAACCCCAGCTTGTTCGCCATGAGGCACGGTCCCTGGGGGTTTCCCGACTGGGCCTCGCAGGCCTTGACGCACTCGGGGTCGCCCTTGCACAGGTCGCAGAAGAGGGGCATCCCGATGTCCGGGTTCACGCGGAGGAATTCCGCCGGGCAGGCATCGACGCACTTGAGGCACTTGGCTCCCAGGCAGATTTTCTCGTCCAGGATGATCCCGTTGGAAACCTTGTCTTTCTGAATGGCCTTGGGGGTTGTGGGACAGGCTTCGATACAGGGCGCGTCGTCACAGTGCCAGCAGATGACCGGCACATCCACCACGCCCCGGTACTTGAGAACATGAACCCGCGCTACGGAGGGCCTGACAACACCGGTGTGATAAACCGAACAGGCATATTCACAGGCCCGGCAGCCCGTGCAGTTCTGCCTCTCGGCGAAGAGGTAGCGCATGACATCTTTGGGCGCCTGCGCCGCCGCCTTTTTCGGCGCCGCGACACCGCCCATGGCGGCCAGGGCTACCGCACCGCCCGCTGCGGTGGCGGCTCCTTTCAAAAAGCCCCGGCGGGTCGTTTCCTTTTTCAGGACATCAGGGAATTTGTTTCCGTCTCTTTCCATGGTTTATCTCCTTCCTGATGACTCCATTAATGGATAACCCTTTTTACAAACCGTTAATTCCTGTCTATGTCTCCGATCGACCACCTCCTCCCCGGAATGAATGTCTCCATCCGTATCTATATTTTGCATTCCATCGAACACAACTTCCGGCCTGGGTAATGTATTACGAAAATGATGTTTTTACAAGATTTTTATTCCCGGACAATCTCCTTTTCTGTTATAAATGAAATAAATTCTATATGTTATATTATGACCCCGACCGTCACGGCCGGGGCTCTCCTACAGGAATGAGGTAAAGGGGTTCCTCGTTCGGAGAAAGTTCCAGGACGGACTGAACGGACCTGTCCTGAAAAGCCCCGACGGGAACCGATCCCAGGCCGAGGGCCACCGCCTCCAGGTGGATGTTCTGGGCGGCATGACCCGCTTCCAGGATGACGTACCGTTCCCCCCGTTTTCCGTACTTTCCGGTGACCCGTTCGTACACGGCCGCGAGAATGATCACCGCCGGCGCCTCCCGGACGGAGGCCTGGCCCAGGGCGGCTTCGGAAAGCTGTCCGAGAAAATTCCCTTTCCGGTGAATCCCGAGTTCGTGATTTTGGGGATGATACCGGTACACCCCTTCGGGGATGACGAGATAAACCTCGAGAGGGTAGAGGGCCCCCGCGGACGGCGCGGTCCGGCCCCTGCCGCCGCCGGTGACTCCCTGGGCCGCCCAGAGGAGGCGGGAAATCTCCATTTCCGTCAGGGGACGCCGGGCGAATCTCCGGACGGATCGTCGTTTTTCCAGGACCTCCTCGATGGAAAGGGTTTTGGAAAAAGGTGGTTTCGGCAGGGAAATCATGGTACGAGCGTCTCCTTTTCCGGCATTTTCAACCCCGAAGGATGGCTCCATGGGCGGTGACAGAAACAGGAGAAGAAAAAGGACCACGGCGCCGGAGAGGCCCGGCACCCCGGAAAGAAGCGCCCGGGGGCCTTCGTGGGCTTTTTTTCCTTGCCTCATGGGAATGCCTCGTTGACAGGAAGGGATTTCTGGTCTATTTCCTGTTAGATTATCACAGGATCACGAAAAAGGTAAGCCATGAGAGCATCGGGAAAGCCCTCCGTCCCCGACACGGCGGAATTGCCGTTCCGCCCGTCCCCCCTCACCCGGAACGCCCATCTTCAGAGCATCATGACGAGCCTCCGGTTCCGCGTCCTTCCCTATCGCCGGACCCTTTCAGAAAGCGCCGAACACGTTGTCGATTGCGGCGACGATGTCCGCCTTCTCGGTTACTGGACCCGGCACAGAGAGTCTAAAAGCCGGGGACTCTTTCTGCTCATCCACGGCTGGGAGGGAAGCACCGCGTCAGCCTATATCCGGCACACCGGCGGCTACCTCTACCGGCAGGGGTTCGACGTGTTCCGTCTCAACCTGCGGGATCACGGCCCCAGCCATCACCTGAACCGGGGGCTCTTTCACGGCGCCCGGACGGCGGAAGTCGTCGCCGCGGCGTCCCGGGTCAACGCCCTCGCCGAAGGGAAGCCCTTCTTCGTCATGGGGTTTTCCCTGGGTGGAAACTTCGCCCTTCGAATTGCCCGGGACGGCGAAGAGAAAGCCTTCCCCACCCTGAAAAAGATCTTCGCCGTGAGCCCCGTTCTCGACCCCCTGAAGACGACCGTGGCCATCGACGTGGGGTTCCCCTTCTATCGAAAGTACTTCATGGGGAAGTGGAAGCACTCCCTGAAAACCAAGCAGCATCTGTACCCGGACCTGTACAGCTTCGACGGGGTCTTTTCCATGAAGACCCTCATGGAGATGACCGACTTCTTCGTCGCCCGGTATTCGCCCTTCCGGGACCACCGGGACTATTTTTCCCGGTACACCCTTCTTGGCGGCGCCCTGGAACGGCTTTCCTTTCCGGCGGTCATCCTCACGTCGAAGGACGACCCCATCATCCCCGTCAGTGATTTTCTCGGCCTTCGCAACGGGGACGGAAACCTGATCCTGTCCATCCAGGATTTCGGGGGACACTGCGGCTTCATCGACCCCTTTCCCTTCGGATGCTGGTACGAACCCTGGGTGGCCCGCAAGGCCCTCCGGATCATTGGCGAAAGGACCCCGTGAATGAAGTCCCCCGACCTGTCAGACCGCAATGCCGTCATCGAAAGAATCGTTTCCCGGCTGGGAGCGGTCCCCTCGGACTTTGACGAACGCCTCCGACGAATCAACTGGAAGGAAAAAACCGGCCGGGCTTCCGCCGCCGCCATTCTTCTCCCCCTCACCTTTCCGTCGGATCGGGAAGGGTTCTCCCTCGCCCTCATCCGGCGGTCCGCTTCCGTACCCCAGGGCGGGGATTTGAGCTGTCCCGGCGGGATCGTGGATCCCCTCACCGATCGGATGACGGGAAGGCTTCTCTCCTGGTTTTTTCCTCTTTTCTTCCATCCCCGGGCGGCCTCTCTCCTTCGCCGGAGAGGAAAAACATTTTTCCGGAACGTCACCTTTCTTCTCGCCAACGCCCTCAGGGAGGCCCGGGAGGAAGTGGGACTCAACCCTTTCCGGGTGTCGCTCCTGGGAACGCTCCCCTGCTATTCCCTCATCATGTTCGCCCGGACCATGTTTCCCCTGGTGGGGTTCGTCCGGGGAACCCCCCGCTTCCGGACAAACTGGGAGGTGGACAAGGTCGTTTCCCTTCCCCTGAAGAATTTCTTCTCGCCGGACAGTTACGGCACCTGCCGGGTGGCGTCGGATATGCCCGTCCCTGCCCAGCCGGAACGGACCACCTGGGAATTTCCCTGTCTCATCCACCGGGACGGGGACGGGGAGGAGGAAATTCTCTGGGGGGCCACCTTTTTTGTGATTATGTCTTTCCTGGAAAGGGTCTTCGACTTCGACTACACCCGGCTTCCCCGGTCAGGGCGGACGGTGGCGAAGACGCTCCGAACGGAATATGTGACGGGGACGGCTTTCCGGAGCCCTCCAGCAGTGTTTCTCGCCCAAAAAGGATCCATTCAAAAATAGAATCTTCGGGTATGAAGAAAACAGGCTGAAGGATGATTTTTAAAAACCGTCAACCCTGATGGAGAATCTGCCCCAGCCCGCCCCACCGGATGAGGATGAAATACCCTCCCACAGCCATGGCCAGGAGAAGGGTCGGAAGGGCCAGGTGCCGGTAGACCGCGCCCATGGCGGCCCCGAAATATCGGTTGGAGAGGAGAAGGCACAGGTGGAGGGGCGACAGGAGGACGCCGATGAAGCCGCTCGTCAGGGCCAGCATGAGGTAGGTCATGAGCCAGGGGCCCTCCCCGTAGGACTGGACAAGGGGGATGAGAATGGGAAAGGTGCTTCCCACGAAGGCGATGGTAATACCCACGACGCCCCCCACGAGAAAGGGCAGCAGGACGGTGATGAAGATGAGCGGGATATTAAAGGAAATCAACTCGCCCGTGATGGCCGAAACGGCGTCGGCATCTTCCATCATGCCCTTGAAAACGAGGATGGCGAAGACCATGTAGATCATGCTGAGAATGTGGCGGTCCAGGAGCACCTCGAGAATGTCCCTGCGACCCGCTCCGGAGGTTAACCAGACCTGGCCGATGGCCAGAAGAAGAGCCAGGATCAGTCCCGCCTCCCGGGCCACGGTCCACCGGGGGAAAAAATGAGCGAGAACCAGGCCCGTTCCGAGTCCCAGGAAAATGACGATTCCGATGGGAACGAGCTCACTCAGGAAAAGAAACAGGCGGGAGAATACCCGTCCTCTTTCGTTTCCATCGGAAGTCGCCAGGTTCCTGACGGGGAGATAGCCGACGCCGACGGCCACCAGGGTCAGCGGCCCCATGAGGCCGACGAAGGCCCAGATGTTCAGATCCGCCAGGGTTGTGGCGAGAAGGATCCCCGGATAGAGGGGCCACCAGTATTCCCAGATGTGGCGAAACCAGTAGTTGACGTAGCTCAGCTGATCCGCCGCCAGGCCGCTTTTTTCCCCGAGCTGTTTCACCATGGGAGCGGAGAAAACGGCCCCGCCGGGCATGGGCAGGAGCCCGATGAGAGCCGGAAAAACAACGAGATTGAGTCTCGGGTTCGAGGAAAGTCCCTGGAACCGGTCAAGAAGGCGCTTCATGGCCCCCATCCGTTCCATGCTGCTGCTGAGAACCAGGATGAGGGAAACGATGACGGCGAGGGAAAGGGTTTTCGGATACAATATGGAATAGACCATCGACCGGGCCATGGGCGCCAGACCCAGTCCGAAAAGGAGGCCGAGAAGGAGGGACCCGAGAAGAAAGGCGCTCCCCAGGGAAAGCTTCTTTCTCATGGCGTAAAGAACGACGATGAAGACGAGAAGAACCCGGACGATGGCCGGAAGGGCGGCGATGCTTTCAGGCATGGGATTCTATTTTCCGATCGCCGGGATCGCGTTCGACTTCCACGATCTGCATGTCGTGACCCAGGATCTCATAGTCCACTTGGTGACTCAGCAAGGCAATCCTCCCTGTGTAAACGGAAATTTCACGGCCCTACATACCACCCCGTTTATTTCCTGTAAATTCTTTTCCCGTCGCCGATGGGGAAAGACCTTGACAGGGACCCCGCCGGTTTCTATGATCATGCCTGAAACGCTCTCGGAAAGGACCCTGGCATGTCGAAGCTGAAAAAGGAAAGAGGCCGGAAGGGCCGTCTTCACATCGACTCGCCCTTCATGGGGGAGTCCCTCGTAAGCAAGGATTTTCTGAAAAAAACGGAGGTCCGGGAGTACTTCCGGATGCACCCCGACATCAACGTCCTGAAGATAGGGGGTCAGAGCATCATCGACCGGGGCGGGGAAGCCATCTTCCCTATTCTCGACATCCTCGTCCAAGCGAAGGAAAAACATAAGATGATTCTCATGACGGGAGGCGGGACGAGAAGCCGTCACGTTATGAACATCGGGGTGGAACTGGGAATGCCCTCGGGCGTTCTTTCAAAACTGGCCGACAAGGTTTCCTGGCAGAACGCGGAAATGATTTCCGTCCTTCTCGCCAAGCACGGCGGGGTGAAAATCGGTCACGGCGACAACCTGGAACAGCTCACCATGTTCTGCCGGCTCGGTTTTCTGCCCATCACCTACGGTGTGCCACCCTACGGTTACTTCGAGCACCCGCCCCTCCACGGGTCCATCCCGCCCCACCGGACGGACTGCGGGGCCTTTCTCCTGGCGGAGAACATCGGCGCCCGTTCCCTCATCTATCTGAAGGACGAGCGGGGCCTTTATGAGAAGGATCCGAAGAAGGTCCCGTCCAGGGATCGAAGCGGGCTCAAATACTGGGACCGGGTCTCGGTGAACGACCTGCTCCGGATGGACCTGGACGATCTCATCATCGAACGGGAGGTCCTCATCCTCCTGCAGCGGGCGAAGATCATCCGGGAACTTCAGATCATCGACGCCCTCCGTCACCCCGGCCACATCCTGGACGCCCTCGAGGGAAAGCACGTGGGCACCATCATATACCGGGAGTGAGAAAATCCCCGCCCGGGACGGATCACTTTTCTTTTTTGTCTTCCTTTCCGGAATGGAGAACGATGACCCTGGCGCCTAAATGTCCGGCCATCTCGTCCAGTTCCATCTTCCGCATGTGGCTTGCGTACACCTTGAGATTCACGCCGCTGACGCCGCAGATCCGAAACCGGGGCTTCTTCTCCCCTTTTTCCACCTTTCGTCTTTCACGGACAAAAATCATGGGTTCCATGACACAATCCTCCCGAATGTCTTTTTTATGAATATAGATTCTTTAAGGATATATGTCAAGGAGGTCTTATGGCCCGAAAAAAAAGCTCATTCGAAGGCGGAAGACAGGATCGCTATATCCAGCCGTCCATTCTCCTCAGTCTTCTTTCCGGACCGTCCTACGGGTACGAGATCATCCGGAACATTCAGGGCTTCGGTTTCGTCGAGGGGAGCGCCCCCCCGGGCATGATCTACCGCCACCTGCGCCAAATGGAGGAGGAGGGGCTCGTCCGGTCGGAATGGGAGACGGCGGGACAGGGTCCCGCCCGGCGGGTTTACGCCATCAATCCCGAGGGCGAGGAGATGCTTTCCCTGTGGATGGATTACCTGGGCCGGAAAGCCCGGGCGCTCCAGGGATTCGTAAAAAGTTACGAGCGGATGGAGCGAGAAAAAGAAAAAAAGGACTGAGCGGGGCCCTATGGGGAATGGGGCCGGCTTCTTTTTCCGCCCGAGGCGATCCACACACCGTCCTCCCCGGGAGAAACGGGAAGAACGGCCCGGCTGCCGAAAAGACGGGGCCGCAGCCACCCGTTGGTCCGGATCCACTCGGTCTCTCCCGGAACCCGGGCGTCCCGATCCATGGAAACGACGTGAATATGGGCCCTGGCCAGGTCTTCGACGGAGACGGAATCGGGAAAGTCACGAAGACGGCCGAATTCGATGAACCGTCCCGACCAGCCCGAGGCCGTGAGGCCGACCGCCGCCAGGGCTCCGATGATTCCGTCGTTCGTGCCGCCGAGTCCCCGGAGAAAGGCTCTTCCCGCCGTCTCCTGGGCATCCTTCCGGGTGACCACCCTGCGGGTGCAATCCAGACCGAAGGCGATCATCTCCTGGAGTCCGGGGTCATCTTCCGGCACCACGGCGACGCCGGGGTCGCTTCCCTCGTCGGCATGCCGTTCCACGTGGGCGACGATCCGCCGCGAAATTTCCCTCACCATTGCCCCGTTGGGCAGATCGACGACGATGCAGGCCGCGCTGTTGTGAGACGTGTAGGGGACGTCGGGATGAACGAGGAGCTGCTGCCGGACCACCCCCCAGACCCTGCCGCCGGAGGGCACCTCCTTCTCGAACCACCGGGCCAGCTTTCCCGTTCCCCGGTCCGATTCAATGTGATCCGTGTCGTCCACTCCGATATACAGTCTCATGACATTGTCCCGATCGATAAACTTTTTGCGATATTAAAGCCACCGCAAGGCGGAGGCGGTAAAAGCGACCCAGATCTTCTTGCCTGGAAGGACCCGGAGATGATCCGCCCGTTCCGGTGCCATGACGGACAGGATCGTGATGCCGCCGATATCCACGTATATGTTCAAGTGTCCCTTAAATGATTCCATGTACATTCCCGTAATGACTCCGGGTATTATGTTTTCGATTTTCTTTTCCTGCCATTCCGACACGTAAAGGTCCACATCCGTTCCCCGGAGAAGGGCCGTCGATTCCCGGTGCGGCGGCGGTGGCGCCACGATGGTCCTTTCCCCTTCCAGAACTTTTTTCCAGAGGGAATCAGGGCCCGGTTCCCACGGTCCCGGGAGAAGATTCTCGTCACCGGAGCCGATGATCTTCCCGTCGTGGACCTTGTAGATCCGGTCCACCGAGCCGTTCAGCCATTCCTGGTCGTGACTGGCCACGAGCAGCGTCGTCTTGAATGTCTTCCGGACATCGACGATGGCCTCGCGGATCCGGTAGGCGCTGTAAGGATCGACGCTGGCCGTGGGCTCGTCGAGAAGAAGGGCCAGGGGCTTGAGGATAAGCCTCGAAGCCAGGGCGACCCGCTGGGCCTCGCCCCCCGACAGCTGATGCCATTTCCGGTGGCCGAATTCCCCGTAGGGAAGACCCACCCGTTCAAGAACGTCCGCCACCTTTTCACGGACCCCTTCCCTTTCGCCGCGGATACGAAGTCCGTAGGCCACGTTTTCAAAAACGGTCGCCTGGAGGAGATAGGGCTCCTGAAGGAGTATGGTCACGCTTCGCATGACCGACGGATCCCCGGCGCCGGACACCTTTTTCCCCTGAAAGAAAATCGCCCCCTCCTGGGGCGTTTCCAGGAACGCCAGGAGTTTCAGGAGGGTGCTTTTCCCGCCCCCGTTGGGTCCCACGAGGCCGATGGAAGCGCCCGCCTCGATGTCCATCTCGGGGATAGAAAGGGCGAAGCCGTCGGTCCCGTACCGGAACGTCAGGTTCGAAAGACGGTAGAGAGGCGCCGGCGTCATCACCGTTTCCTCCGCAAAGTCACGAGGATGGCGTTCACCACCAGGGCCAGGCTGAGCAGGACAATTCCCAGGGCTATTCCCATGGCGAATTCCCCCTTCCCTGTTTCCAGGGCGACGGCCGTGGTGATGGTCCGGGTGTGCCACTTGATATTGCCGCCGATCATCATGGAGATCCCCACCTCGGAAATGGCCCGCCCGTAAGCGGTGACGGCTGCCGTGAGAACGGCGAAGCGGGCCTCCAGGATCGTCTGCAGGGCGATCTGCCGGGCGTTGGCCCCGAGGGTGATGAGGGTGAGCCGGAGCCTCCGGTCGAGGCTTTCCACGGCCGTCGCCGTGAGAGAGACGACGATGGGAAGAACGAGGAGTGTCTGGGCCAGGGCGACGCCGGGAACGGTGAACAGAAGGCCGAAATCGCCCAGGGGGCCCCGCCGGGAAATGAAGGCGTAAACGAAAAGCCCCACCACCACCGTGGGCAGGGCGAGGAGGGTGTCCGAGATGGTGCGGATCTGCCTCTTCCCGGGGAATTCGAAGTATCCCAGGACAAAACCGCCGGGGATACCGATGACGAGACTTGCCACAATGGAAAGAGTGGAAATTTCAAGGGTGGTGATGATGGCGGAATAAGTCTCCGGGTCCCCGCTGAAAAGGAGGACGAGGGCCCGGAGAAATCCGCTTCCCAGATAATCCATCGATTCCTTCTATTTGGCGGCGTTCGGGAAGAACAGCTGTTTTCCCATGAGTTTGAAGTCGGCGATGGCCTTCTGGATTTTCGGCGAGGCCATCCACTGGGAAAATTTCGTCGCCAGGTCGTATTTCGCCTTTTCGCACCGCTTCGGGTTGACGGCGATAACGCTGTACTGGTTCTTCAGGGCGGCATCCCCTTCCACAAGAATCTCAAGGGGGGGATTTCCCTTCCAGTTGGCCTCGTACTTGATGAAAGTTCCCCGGTCCGTCAGGGTGTAGGCGTCCCTCTCGGCGGCGATGTTGATCGTGTTGATCATCCCCTGGCCCGTCTGGATGTACCAGGTTTCCTTGTCGGGCAAAGGAATCCCGGCGTTCTTCCAGAGGGAAAGCTCCATTTTGTGGGTTCCCGAGTTATCCCCGCGGCTGGCAAAGGGAATTTTCTTCGAGGCGAAAATCGTGAGGGCCTCCTTCACCGATTTACCCTTGACGCCCGCCGGGTCCCCCTTGGGACCGACAAAGATGAAATCGTTGAACATGATTTCCCGTCGGTCCACACCGTAGCCGTCGGCGACGTACTTCATTTCCGTCGCCGGGGCATGAACGAGAAGGACGTCGACGTCACAGTTCTTTCCGAGTTCCAGGGCGTTTCCCGTTCCCACGGCCACCCACTTGAGCTCGATCCCCGTATCCGCCTTGAACATGGGCCCCAGGTCATTGAGGAGGCCCGTGTTGTCCGTGCTCGTTGTCGTGGCCATCATCAGCACCCGGTCGGCCGCCGTAACCGCCCCGGAAAACAGGAAAAGAAGACACAGCAGGGACAGCCCCAGGGTGAAAACAGTTTTTCTTTTCATTGTTCACCTCCAAGCATAGTACTCAGTCCGGAACCCCAGGGGTTCCGATATATAAACGAAAAATGCCGGTGACACCAGGAATTTTACCATGACTCAGTCATCGTACTGTTTCGCATAGGCCGCATCGTTGTAAAGACCCTCGCCGTATGTTTCCATCCCGTAGGTCCCGATGATTTTCTGGCCTTCTTCGGAGGACACGAAGTCTATGAATTTCAAGGCCATGGCCGCACCGGCCGTGACCCCCGCCGGCTGGCAGAGGGTGTGGTAGGTATTGACCAGGAACTTGTCCCCCCGGAAAAGGATTTTCAGGTCGGGGACATTCTTTTTTTCGGCGATCCAGGTGCTGCTGTCGGTCATGAAATAGCCTTTTTCGTCGTTAGCCCGCTTCAGGGTGGCCGTCATGAAATCCTTGGTGACGATGTACCAGTCCCCGGAGGGATTCACGCCGGCCTGCTTCCACACGGCCATTTCCTTCTTGTGGGTTCCCGAATTGTCCCCCCGGGAAAAGAATTTCGCCTTGCTCCCGGCGATCCGGCGGTAAGCGTCCGCCGCGGAGGTGGCCGAGGCGATGCCGGCGGGATCGCTTGAAGGTCCCACGATGTAAAACTCGTTGGAGCCGATGAGAAGGCGTTTCGTTGCCCACCCTTCCGCCACGGCTTTCTTTTCCGCCGCCGGGGCGTGAACCATGATCATGTCCACGTTTTTGTCTTTCAAAAGATTCAGGGAAGCGCCGGAACCGGCCTTCACCCAGCAGAGGGTGGCGTCGTTTTCACCGCAGAAAGTCTCGCCGAGGACCTTGAGGAGGCCCAGTTCGCCGGGACTTCCCGTGGCCAGGGAAAAATGGTGAGAGCCGCTTCCGTACGTCTCCGCGCACCTGACCTCTCCAAGGGCCTGGCCTACAGCAAACAGGAGCAGGAGAGAAACGAGAATCCCTATAAATAATATACTCTTACGCATAGATTCCTCCCTTCCATGGATACGGGAAATCACCGGCTTTCGACGGCACAACTCCCGGCACGGGGTATTTTCTTTTATCTATGCTGAATAGAGCATATCCAGAATTCCGTCAAGAGCTTTTCGGGACACCCTCAGACGTCATTACCGATCCTCTTCTCCCGTCATCAAGCTGTGATCGGGATGGGTACCTCGTTATGGCCGATACATCACGAATGGACGTGGTTCGCCAGCGCATCTTTCGGTCAATTTTATGCTGATGTGCATCTCTTCGTTCGCTGTGATCACGTCAAGGAAGGACTTCCACCCGCAAGAGTGCGCCCATGCTGAGCGCACAAAAAAAAGGGGACCTGATCGTCCCCTTCCGTTCGTTCCTCAATCCTTGTTTTTCTTTCAGATCTCCATGATCTCCTCTTCCTTGGCCGCCAGGACCTGGTCCGTCTTCTTGATGAATTCGTCGGTGATTTTCTGGACGTCGTCCTGGGTGCGGAAAAGTTCATCCTCCGAAAGATCGCCTTCCTTTTTCAGTTCTTTCAGATCATTGTTCACGTCCCGGCGGGCGTTCCGGACCTTGACCCGGCATTCCTCGGCCATTTTCTTCACCACCTTGACGAGTTCCTTTCGTCTTTCCCCGGTGAGCGGCGGAATGGTGATCCGGATGACCTTCCCGTCGTTGGAGGGCGTGAGGCCCAGCTCGGACTTCTGAATGGCCTTCTCGATGGCCCCGATGACCGTCACGTCCCAGGGGGCGATGACGATAAGCTGGCTTTCGGGGACGGAAAGAGACGCGACCTGGTTCAGGGGGGTGGGCGTCCCGTAGTACTCGACCTTGATCCCGTCAAGAAGGGAAAGGGAAGCCCGGCCCGTCCTCACCTTGCTGAAGGACTTTTCCAGGGCCTGGATCTGTCTTTTCATCGTTTCTTTCAGTTCGGCGATCAGTTCATCCTTCATGGTTTCCCTCCTATGAGCGTTCCCGTCGGTTCACCACAGACCACCCGGCGGATGTTCCCGGCCCTTTCCATGTTGAAAACGACGACGGGCAGGGCATTGTCCCGGCACAGGGCGACGGCCGTCTGGTCCATAACCCGAAGATTTTTTTCCAGCACCTCGTCGTAGGAAATTCTCTCAAACCGCCGGGCATCGGCATGTTTAACGGGATCCTTGTCGAAAACGCCGTCCACCTTGGTGGCCTTGAGAAAAACGTCGGCCCGGGTTTCGAGCGCCCGGAGAGCGGCCGCCGTGTCCGTTGAGAAGAAAGGGTTCCCCGTTCCGCCGGCAAAAATGACAACCTCGCCGTCTTCCAGGTATCTTCGGGCCGCTTCACTGTTGAAGGCCTCGACCACCTGGGGCATGGCGACAGCCGACTGAACCCGGACGGACAGACCTTCTCCCCGAAAAAGATCCCGGAGGGCAAGACCGTTCATGACCGTGGCCAGCATTCCCATCATGTCCCCGGTCACGCGGCCGATCCCCCGGTGACTCAGAGCCTCGCCCCGGAGGAAATTCCCGCCGCCCACCACCAGGGCCACCTGGACACCGAGCCCCCTGATTTCGCCGATCTCCCTGCCGATCGACCGGGCCATGTCCCCGTCTATTCCCGAGGGAGCCTTTCCCAGGAGGGCTTCCCCGCTTACCTTGAGGAGTATTCTGCGGTAGACCGGTTCATCCATGGCCTTGGAAATCCGCGGAAAGGGAAGACGGTCCTCCCTTCTCCCCTTCCGTAAAATTTACTTCAGTTCTTCTCCGAGCTGAAAACGGGCAAACCGGCGGACCATGATGTTCTCGCCGGTATTGGCGATCATGTTCTGGACCAGGGTGTTCACGGTGATGTTCGTGTCCTTGATGAACTTCTGGTCCATGAGGCACACTTCCTCGTAAAACTTCTTCAGCTTTCCGTCGATGATCCGGTCGTATATCTTCTCCGGCTTCCCTTCCGCCTTGGCTTGGCTGCGGTATATCTCCTTTTCCCCCTCCAGGACGGACGGGGGAACGGACTCGGCGTTCAGGTACGAGGGGTTGGAGGCGGCGATGTGCATGGCGATGTCCTTGGCCATGGTCTGGAAGGCCTCCGTGCGGGCGACGAAATCGGTTTCGCAGTTCACCTCGACGAGGACACCGATCCGTCCCTGCATGTGGATGTAAGAGGCGATGACACCGTCCTTGGCCGCCTTGGAAGAGCGTTTCGTCGCCGCGGAGAGTCCCTTCTTGCGAAGATACTCGACGGCCTTGTCAAAATCACCGCCGGAGGCCTCCAGGGCCTCCTTGCAGTCCATCATTCCGGCGTTCGTCTTATCCCTGAGCTTTTTTACCAAAGATGCTGGAATACTCAATTTCCTTCCTCCTGTTCCGCTTTCGTTTTCCCGGTTTCATCCCCGGAAAGGGGGGGGTTGGTTTCCACGCTGACCGGCACGTCCTCTTCCCCGGCCTCGGCGATTTCGACGACGGTCATTTTGTCGCTTTCCGCCTGGATGGCTTCCTCGAATTTCCTCTTGCCGTCCAGGACGGCATCGGCGATCTTCGACGAAAAAAGCTTGATCGCCCGGATGGCGTCATCGTTTCCCGGAATGATGTAATCGATGTCATCGGGATCGCAGTTCGTGTCGACCACGGCGACGATGGGGATCTGAAGTTTTCTCGCCTCTTTCACGGCGATGGTCTCTTTCTTCGGGTCGATGACAAAAAGGGCCCCTGGGAGCCGGTTCATGGCCCGGATACCGCCGAGAACTTTTACGAGTTTTTCCTGCTCCCTCTGGAATCGAAGGATTTCCTTCTTCGGAAAGGCATGGATGTTGTCGTCCTCAAGGGTCCGCTCGATCTGGTTCAGCTTGTCGATGCTTCTCTTGATGGTTGCGAAATTGGTGAGCATTCCACCGAGCCAGCGCTGGTTCACGTAGGGCATCTCGGCCCGTTCCGCCTCGGCTCGAATGCCTTCCTGGGCCTGTTTTTTCGTTCCCACGAAAAGAACCGACTCGCCGGAGGCGACGAGATCCGAAACGAACCGGTAGGCCGTCTCGAACATCTCCACGGTCTGCTGGAGGTCGACGATGTAGATGCCGTTCCGGGCTCCAAAGATGTAGGGCTTCATTTTCGGGTTCCATTTGTTCGTCTGGTGACCGAAATGGACGCCCGCTTCCAGGAGGGACTTCATGGTAACCTGGGGCATACAGCACTCCTTTTGTTTATTTCCTCCATTCCCATCCTCTTGCCCCGGACCCCCCTCAGGGGAGGCAACACCGCGGCAATCCGGGAATGTGCGGTTTTACGAAAACTTTAAAAATCCGGCGCCTTGCCGTTCTATAAAGCCAAAGGGAACTATCATATTCCCAACCATTACGCAAGCCAAAAAGGATAACCTCTCCCTTAAAGACGGTCCATCCACGAAAGAGCGGAAGGATCACGTCCGGTAGTGAGCGTTGATGCTCACGTAGTCGTGGGTCAGATCGGAGGCGAAAACCCGGAAGGCCGCCTTTCCGGCGCCCAGGCGTATGAAAACCCGTATTTCCGGAAGGGCCATGGCCTCCCGGAGGCTCGCCTCGTCCGCCGACGTTCCGGCGCCGCCGATGAAAATCGGGATGTCCTCGATGAACACGTCCACCCGGTCCGGATCGACGGGGATGCCCAGGGAACCCACGGCGGACACGATTCTTCCCCAGTTGGGGTCCCTGCCGAAGAAGGCCGCCTTGACGAGATTCGACCGGGCCACGGCATAGGCGAAGGAGCGGGCCTGTTTCCGGGACCTGGCCCCCTCTACCCGGATGTCCAGGACTTTCGTGGCCCCTTCCCCGTCCCGGACGATGGATTTGGCCAGTTCCTCCATGACCTGGAAGAGAGCGTCCCGGAAACGTCCGTAACCGGGGGAACCGCCCCGAAGCGGCCTGTTTCCCGCCACGCCGTTTGCCAGGAAGAGCACGGTGTCGTTGGTGCTCATGCAGCCGTCCACGGAGATGGCGTTGAAGCTTCGATCCAGGGCGGCCCGGAACAGGCGGTTCATGGCGCTTTCATCCAGGCCGGCGTCGGTGAGAATGTAGGAAAGGAGGGTGGCCATCCTGGGTTCGATCATTCCCGCCCCCTTGGCCAGACCGCAAAGGGTGATCTCCCTCCCCCCGGCGACACAGGTTCTCAAGGCCATCTTCGGGTAACGGTCCGTCGTCATGATGGCCTCCTCGGCGTCTACGAGCCCGTCGGCCCTCAATCCCGAAACAAGTCCCCCCATGGCGGAAACGATTTTCCCGATCGGGAGAGTCTGACCGATAACCCCCGTGGAGGCTACCAGAACGGATTCCTCGCCGACACCGAGAAGCCTGGCCGCCTCCTTTCCCATCCGGAGGGCATTTTCATAACCTTCCCGCCCCGTGGCGGCATTGGCGTTTCCGCTGTTCGTCACGATGGCCCGGGCCATCCCCCCGCGGATGCGTTCCATGTCGACGAGGACGGGGGCCGCCTTGAAGGCGTTGGTGGTGAAAACCCCGGCCGCTTTCGCCGGTACGGTGGAATAAATAAGGGAAAGGTCCTTTCTCCCCGTGTCCTTGATGCCCGCCGAAACGCCGTTCCCCAGGAAACCGGGTACCCGGAAGCGTGTCCCGTCACTCATCGTGGCCTCTCTTTCGGAAACGCCTTTTTTCTCACTTGCCGCAGCATTTCTTGTATTTCCTGCCGCTCCCGCAGGGGCACGGATCGTTTCGGCCCACTTTCACGTCCTTCCGCTTCACCGTCTGCGGGGTCGCCGGCCCGTCTCCCCGGCTGAGAACGTATTCCTGCTCCTGTTTCTTCTGCATTTCCTGAACCGTCTCCTCCCGGCGGATCTGGACCCGGCAGATTTTCGACAGGGAGTCCTCCTTGATCCGCTCCACCATGGCGGAGAACATGTCAAAACCCTCCTTTTGATACTCCCGCTTGGGGTCCTTCTGGCCGTATCCCCTCAGGCCGATTCCCTCTCGGAGATGGTCCATGCTGAGAAGGTGGTCTTTCCAGTGGGTGTCGATGGACTGGAGCATGAGAATCTTCGTGATTTCTTCCATGAGGGAAGCTCCCAGTTCCTCCTTTTTTTGCCGGAGCAGAGTCCGGACCGCCTCGAGAATCCACTCCCGAAGACTCTCCCCACCGGCGGGAGTGCCGTCTTCCATGTCCTGGAAGTTCGTTTTGAGAGAAAAGAGCTGAAAGAGACGCTCATCGAGACCCTTCAGGTTCCACGCATCAGGCGGGACGTTTTCATCAGCGAATTCCTCGAGAACGGTGTCCACCACGTCTTCGAGCATCTCGCCCAGCGCCGACGACAGGTTGTCACCCCCGAGAACCTCTTTTCGCTGACGATAGATCACCTCCCGCTGCTGGTTCATGACGTCATCGTATTCCAGGAGATGCTTTCTGATATCGAAGTTCTGTGCTTCCACGCGTTTCTGGGCGTTCTCTATGGCCCTGCTGATGAGACGGTGCTCGATGGGCTCGCCTTCTTCCAGGCCGATCTTGTCCATGACCGAGGATATTCGCTCGGCGCCGAAAATCCGAAGGAGATCGTCCTCCAGGGAGAGATAGAAACGGGAAGAGCCCCGGTCACCCTGGCGGCCTGACCGTCCCCGGAGCTGATTGTCTATCCGGCGGCTCTCGTGACGCTCCGTCCCGAGGATATGAAGCCCGCCCAGTTCAGCGACCCCGGGACCGAGCTTGATGTCCGTTCCCCGCCCGGCCATGTTCGTCGAAATGGTCACCGCCCCGGGTTGACCGGCCTGGGACACGATCTCCGCCTCTCTCTCGTGATGTTTCGCATTGAGCACATTGTGCTTGACCCCCCGCCGAAGCAGATGACCGCTCAAAAGCTCCGAGTTTTCGATGGAAATGGTCCCGACGAGGACGGGCCGCCCCGCTTCATGGAGTTCCCTGATTTCCTGTATGATGGCCTGGATCTTCTCTTTTTCCGTCTTGTAGATCACGTCGGCGTGATCCTCGCGGATCATGGGCATGTTCGTCGGCACCACCACCACGTCGAGGTTGTAAATCTTCTTGAATTCTGCCGCCTCCGTGTCCGCCGTACCGGTCATGCCGGCGAGCTTGTTGTACATTCTAAAGTAATTTTGAAAGGTTATCGATGCAAGCGTTTGATTTTCACGCTCTATCTTGACATGTTCCTTGGCCTCGAGGGCCTGGTGGAGGCCGTCGCTGTACCGCCGCCCGGGCATGAGCCGGCCGGTGAACTCATCGACGATGATCACCTGGTTTTCCTTCACCATGTAGTCCACGTCCCGCTTGAAGAGCGTGTGAGCCTTCAGGGCCTGGTTCACGTGGTGCAGCAGACCCATGTGCCGGGGGTCGTAGAGATTTTCCACTTTCAGCAGGTTCTCCACCCGGGCCACCCCTTCCTCTGTGAGCGCCACGGTCCTGCTTTTTTCGTCGATGGTGAAATCCTGTTCCCTGCGAAGGCGGGGGATGATCTGATTGATCCTGTAGTACTTGTCCGTCGATTCGTCGGAAGGTCCCGAAATGATGAGCGGCGTTCGGGCTTCGTCGATGAGGATGCTGTCCACCTCGTCCACGATGGCGTAGTTGAATTCCCGCTGGACATAGTCCTCCAGCCTGAATTTCATGTTGTCCCGCAGATAATCGAACCCGAACTCGTTGTTCGTCCCGTAAGCGATGTCGCAATTGTAGGCTTTTTTCCGCTCTTCATCGGAAAGGCCGTGAAGAATGACGCCCACGGAGAGTCCCAGGGACTCGTAGATCGGCCCCATCCACTGGGCGTCGCGGCGGGCGAGGTAATCGTTCACCGTGACCACGTGGACCCCTTCCCCGGAAAGGGCGTTCAGGTAAATGGGCAGGGTGGCCGCCAGGGTTTTCCCTTCCCCCGTTTTCATTTCGGCGATTTTTCCCTCGTGGAGGACCATGCCCCCTATGAGCTGGACGTCAAAGGGCCTCATGGAGACCCGCCGTTTCGCCGTTTCACGGACCACGGCGAAGGCTTCGAAAAGAAGATCATCCAGGGAAGTCCCCTCCGCCAGGCGCGTTCGGAACCGGTCCGTTTTTTCCCGGAGTTCCGCGTCCGTGAGGGCCGCCACGGAAGGTTCCAGGGCGTTGATTTCTTCGACGGAACGGCAATACCGCTTGATCTCCCTGTCGTTTTTCGTTCCGACGATTTTTTTGACAAGATAGGCTAACATGTCCGCTCCACAAAAAACCCCGCAGGGAAATTACGGGGATCGGGTTTAATGTCGCTTTACGTGACTGGAAAGGTTTTCTTCAATGAGAGCGCAGGAGGCTGTTAAAACAGGTATTTTCTCGGGTTCACGTAGACGCCTGACAAGGTGACGCTGTAGTGCAGGTGCGGCCCCGTGCTTCTTCCCGAGTTGCCCACAAGGCCGATGACGTCACCCCGTTTCACTTTTTCGCCCTTTCGGACCATGGTCTTGAGAAGGTGCCCGTAATACGTGCAGACGTTCCTTCCATGGTCTATTTTAATCATGTTCCCCATGTCCGACTCGCGGGTGACCTTGACGATCACGCCGTCCGCGGGAGCGCATATTTCTTCACCCAGTTTCGTGGCGATGTCGATTCCCCGGTGCAGTTCCCTCCTTCCCGTGAAGGGGGACTTACGATAGCCGAACTCGGAGGTCACGAAACCCTGGCAGGGCCATATGGACGGCGTCGACGCGAGGATCTTCATCTTCTTTTCAAGGAACGTGAAAATCTCCCTGAAGCTGTCTTCCTGGAAGCTCAATTCCTCGAGCAGCTCGTCCATGTTATCCTGAATGGCGTCGTAGAGGGCTTCTTTGTCCGACAGTTCGTTAAGGGCCGAAAGATCTCCCTCCGGGATCGATCCCCCCATGCCGGGCAGTTGACCCTCCTTGCCGTCGCTCTCCAGGTTCGTAATGGCCCGGATCTTGCGGTCGAACTCCTTGAGACCGATCATCTGCTCCTCGAATTGGCTCACCTTGGCAGCCAGGTCGTCGATCTGCTCTTTCTGGGTGCGGGCCAGCTCCCTGAGCCTGCCGAGCTCACCGGACTGGCTTCGGATCTGGAAATAATCCAGGGAGAGGAAAACCGAGCCGGCGATAAAAAGGACGAGGAACGCCAGAACGAACCGGAAAACCGACTTTGAAAGGTGAAGCTGGCGCATGCGCCTTCCCTTGCCGGTGATGACGAACAGCGTATACCGGTTGTCGGGCATCCTGGCCCCCTCTCTTGGCTTTTTCAGTTTTAGGGAAAGATTTCACGCATCCTGCTTTGCTATAAATAAACAGTGCGCGATAAAAAGTCAAGCTTGATGAACTCGTAAAAAGTAACTAAACCGTCACGCTTTGACCGTGATAACGCTTCCCTTTTCGTCGGTACCGCCGCCCGCCACCTTCCAGGCGCCGCGGCAGCCCTCCAAAGAGGAAACCCTCAGCCCGGCATAAACGCGCAGCAACGGGTTCGGGGGGAGTTCCATGGTCCGATTCAGGCCGACCCTTTCACGGCCACTTCCCGGCATTTCCTTCTTTCGGCGGGCCGTGATCCCGGTTCAAAACGTGAATCCGGAGTTTTTTTCAAGAGGATTCGCGCCGTCTCTTCACTCCGCTTTCTGAACGACGAGGAGAGGGTCCCCCACGTCGACAGCGTCGCCGGGCGACACGAGCACATCAGAGATACTGCCGCTCAGGTCCGAAAGGATGTTGTTCAGCATCTTCATGGCTTCGAGAACAATAAGTACCTGACCCGCCGAAACGTCGTTCCCCTTTTCCACGGGCACCTCGCTCACCGTTCCCTTGAGGGGGGAACGAATGTCACCCGATTTCGCCAGGGCTTCGATTTCCTTGGGAGACAGGGTGACCTTCCTCTTCTCCCGGCCCGGTTCCAGATCGAGTTCCGTGAGAATGGGCTCGGGGTGATGGTCGATGATCATGTAGGTCACGGCATCGCCGCTCTTTGTCCTTCGCTGGGGCCCCACTTCTAGGCTGTGCTGCTTCCCGTAGGCATCAGCGAACTCGAACCGGTCGCCGAGGTTGAAACCGCCCTTCCGGAACCAGACACCCGGCGGCAGGACCCAGGTCTTTCCGAATTTTTCCTCAAATTTGAAAAAATTGACGGCATCGTTGGGATGCTGAAGATAAAGAACCAGTTCGTCTTCCGAGGCCGTTCTTCCCAGGCGGTGCTCCAGGACCCGTTTCTCGATGGAAAGATCGACGTCCTCTACCTTCTGGTACCCCCGTTCGTTCTCCACGATGGTTTTCCAGTTTTTTCCAAAGACAGTTTCATAAATTTCATCGGACGGCCAGTAGAACGGCAGGTCCCCATATCGTCCCAGCATGAGATTCTTGAGGTCGTCATTGGCGTCCCGGTAGCGGTTCTTTTTGAGCACGTTGTTCACCGCCGTCGTCCAGAGGATCTGGGACCCCGGGGTGACGCTCCACCAGTTTCCCAGCTCCACCTGCACCCGGGGGAGTTCCTTTTGCAGAATCTCCGGCATGAGCGGGAGAAAGTCTCCCTTGACAGCCTGCTCGAAGCTCGAGCCGGTGGCCCCGCCGGGCAGCTTGTGCGTCTGGACGGTGGGGTCGAAACCCAGGAACTGGGACTCGAAGTCCCGGTAATGCTCCCGCTCCGGTCTCAGCTTGCTGGACGTGTCGATCACCTTCTGCCGGTCCACGCCCGCGGCCTTCCGGCCGTAACTCGCCAGGGTGTCGATCACCGTGAGCAGCGGCGGGGGACCGTAAAAGCCCACGAAAGAGTGATCGCCCGCGTCGACGATTTTCGCGCCGTTCAGCACTGCCGCCACGATCCTGCCCAGGTCGTCACCGTCCGTGTTGTGGCCGTGATAGTGGATGATCAGGTCCGGATAACGGTCCAGGATGGACCGGACAAGATCCCCGATGCGCTTCGAGGTTCCCAGGCCCGCGTGGTTCTTGATGCACAGAAGGATGTCGGGCCCGGTGACGTCGAGAATTTCGCCCACTTTTTTCACGTAAAAGTCATCGGTGTGCTCCGGCCCCGTGGAAAAGCAGATCGACGGCTCGAGGATGCAGCCCGCCTTTTTGACCTCTTCGAAGACCGGCACCATGTTGGGAATGAAGTTGAGAAAGTCGAAGACCCGCCACACATGGATGTAACGGGCAAAACTTCTCACGGTGAGCCGGATGACATTCTCCGGGTAAGGACGGTAACCGAACAGGTTGATCCCCCGGCAAAGGGTCTGAAAAAGCGTGTCCGGCATGAGACCCGACAGGACCTCGAGCTTTTCCAGCGGGCTGATCTGCTTTCTCAGCATGTCCACGTGGACCGAGGCCCCCCCGCTGATTTCGAGGGAGAAAAATCCCGCGGCGTTCCGCTCTTCCGCCACCAGCATCTGGGTGTGGGGCATGACGCGGTTCTTGAAATCGGACTGGGACAGGTCCCGTTCCGTGTTGGTGACGAAAAAGTCGCCCGTCCTTCGTATCTTGTCGAGAACGTGGGAAACACCCTTTTCCCTGAGTTCCCGGGGTGTTATTCTTTCTTCCATGGAATACATGAGCGCTCCTTGCTTCTAAAACGCGTAGGGGTTTGTCTTCTTGGCATGAATCTCGGCCACGAGCCGGGCCAGTTTCGCCACTTCCCGCTCCTGCGGGGGGTACTGGAAGACTTTCGGGTGGGTGTCCAGGTAGGACGTGTCGAACACCCCTTTCCTGAAATCGGTCTCGTCACAGATGGCCAGGTAGAAAGGAATGGTTGTCTGCGGGCCCACAATGAGGAAATCGTGCAGGGCCCTCTTGAGCCGCTGTACCGTCTGTTCCCAGTTGTACCCCCGGACGGTCATCTTGACGAGGAGCGAATCGTAATCGGTGGGAATCTTATATCCCTGATAGACGATGCCGTCGAGCCTTATCCCCGGCCCTCCCGGGGACTGGTATACCTCCACCCTTTTTCCGCCTTCGGGCATGAAATTATTCTTCGGATCCTCCGCGTTAATGCGCACCTGGATGGATTTACCCATGAGGTGAACCTTTTTCTGGGGAATGGCCAGGGGCTCCCCCTCGGCGATCCGGATCTGTTCCCGGACGATGTCGATGCCCGTGAGGAATTCCGTCACCGTGTGTTCCACCTGGAGGCGCGTGTTCATTTCCATGAACCAGAAATCGTTGGTTTTGGAATCCACCAGGAACTCGACGGTCCCGGCGTTGATGTAGCCGGCTTCCCGGGCCGCCGTTACGGCGGTGTCGTGTATGCTCGCCAGGACCTTCTCCGGAAGGTCCGCCGGTGCGATCTCGAGAAGCTTCTGGTGGCGGCGCTGGATGGAACAGTCCCGGGTGCCCAGGTGGATGATACCGCCGAAGGTATCCGCCAGGATCTGGACTTCCACATGCCGGGGCGCCTCGATGCATTTCTCCACGTACAGGCTGTCATCGTTGAAAGCTGACAGGGCCTCCGAACGGGCCAGGGGAAGCTGTATCTTCAGGTCCCCGTCGTTCTGAACCTTGCGGATTCCCCGCCCGCCTCCGCCGGAGGATGCCTTGAGCATGATGGGATAGCCCTGGGTGGCGCCGAAATGGAGGGCTTCCTCGATCCCTTTCTCCCCTGGGCTCAGGTTGTCCGTCCCCGGAACGAAAGGGATCCGGGCCCGTTCCATGATCTTCCGGGCCATGACCTTGTCCCCCAGGTCGCGGATGACCTTCGGTGGGGGGCCGATAAAGATGATGCCGGCCTTCTCGCAGGCTTCCGAAAAATTGGCGTTCTCGGCAAGAAACCCGTATCCGGGGTGAATGGCGTCGGCCCCGCTTTTCCGGGCCGCCCAGATCATGCGGTCGATGCTGAGATAGTCTTTACGGGGTCCGTCGCCGATAGGGATGGCATCATCGGCGAAGCGGATAAAAAGGGATTCGCTGTCCGGTTTCTCGTAAACGGCCACCGCTTCGAGACCCAGTTCCTTGACGGTCCGGATGATTCGAAGGGCGATTTCCCCTCGATTTGCCACCAGAACCCTTCTTATAGGCTTTTTCGACACCTCGTCTTACCTCTTTTCTTTTTTGCCACGGGAGGCCGGAACGGCAATGCAGACCTCCTGAATTTGCGGTTTCTACCTGTATTAAGGAAGCCTGTCAAGAAAATTTCACCACTTCTTCCTCCAGGTGATCGGGGATCCCGGGGACGGGGAAATCTTTTTGAGTAAGCCGAAAAAACTGTGGATTTTTTTCTTGAATGTTTAATTTCTTTGTGTTAATCACATTTACAACTTGTTTTTCCTGTCCAATCCCTGTGACTGTCTGCTTTCCCGAAACCGTTTCCAGGAAAAGCGGGTCGCACCGGAAGTGCAGGTTGTAAGTTGTGACGGCAGACCCGTCACGAAACAAAGAGGGGAGTGATCCTTTTTCTCTTCGATGGTGAAGAGGGGATTTGTATCCACAAAAATTTCAGAAGGGGGGTTTTTGCATGACAAAAGCGGAACTGGTTGCAAGGATGGCCAAAGAGGCGGGGGTTTCCAAGGCGGTAGCGGGAAAGAGTCTGGAAGTCTTCATGAACACCGTGGCGGACGAACTTAAGAAAAACAACAAGATCGGTCTTGTCGGCTTCGGCACCTTCTCCGTGGTGAAGAGAAAAGCCAGGACGGGAAGAAACCCGAGAACAGGCCAGGAAATCAAGATCAAGGCGAAAAAAGCCATCAAGTTCAAACCTGGAAAGAACCTGGCCGCCAAGATTTAGAATCCTGTTTCCGGAAAACCCCCGGCCTCCGTCATGGTCCGGGGGTTTTTTTTGACGACTTCGTAAAAAGCCCATAGGCTGCGTTGCCCTTCATCCCTCGTCATTGCGACGTACCGATACGTACGTCTCATTCCTCGGGACTCGGGCGCCTTGCCTCTGGATCTTTTTACAAAGCCGTCGATAACTGAACATTTTTAGGCTTTTGACGAGTTCATCTTTTTTGAAGACTGTCGACAGAACCCGAAAGGCTCGCCCGTTCCCGTTCCGCCGTATCCTCCGAATTGACAGAAAAGAGCCGTTCTGATATACACGGCGCCGGAAGACACGAGGCCGCGAACACGCTGGAAATCCGTTTTTCCAGGTCCGTGTTCAAATCCCCGCAACAACGAAAGGGCTATCGGTGAATAAAAAGAGGATCCTGAGCGGGATGCGGCCGACGGGCAGGCTTCACCTCGGGAATTATCACGGTGCGCTGAAGAACTGGGTGGAGCTCCAGAACGACGGCTCTTACGAATGCTTTTATTTCGTCGCCGACTGGCACGCCCTGACGAGCGACTACGCCTCCACCGACGATCTTGCGGAATACACCCGCGAGATGGTCATCGACTGGCTCAGCGTCGGACTCGACCCCGAGAAAAGCACGCTCTTCATCCAGTCGCACGTCCTGGAGCACGCCGAGCTTTTCGTCCTTCTTTCCATGATAACCCCCCTGCCCTGGCTGGAAAGAAACCCCACTTACAAGGAGATGAAGGCCGAACTGGCAACGAAGGACCTGTCCACCTTCGGCTTCCTCGGTTACCCCGTCCTGCAGGCGGCGGATATCCTCATCTACAAGGCCTGGGGCGTCCCCGTCGGCGTCGATCAGCTTCCTCACCTGGAACTCACGAGAGAGATCGCCCGCCGTTTCAACTATCTTTATGAGACCGTCTTCCCCGTTCCCGAACCCCTTCTCGCCACGGTTCCCAAGATGCTCGGCATAGATGGTCGGAAAATGAGCAAATCATACGAAAACGCCATTTACCTTTCCGACACGGGCCAGGTGCTTCGGGAAAAAATAGCGTCCATGTTCACCGACCCGCAGCGGATGCGGAAAAGTGACCCGGGACGGCCGGAAATATGCAACGTTTTTTCGTTCCACGGGCTTTACACGGCTCCGGAGGAAGTCCGGGAAATAGAAGAATCGTGCCGCTTGGCGTCCATCGGCTGCGTGGCCTGCAAAAAACGTCTGGCAGAACGTGTCGAGGCGTCCATGGGAGAGATCCATGAGAGGCGGGAACATTACCGGACCCACGGAAAAGAAGTGGAAGAAATCATCCTGGAAGGCACCGCCAGGGCCCGGGTCATCGCCGGCACGACCATGACGGAGGTCCGCAGGGCGCTGAAAATCCGATGACAGGCTATGAAATCCGCCTGAACATATTTGAAGGTCCCCTGGATCTCCTCCTCTACCTGATCCGGAAAAACGAAGTCGACATCTACGACATCCCCATCGCCGTCATCACGGAGCAGTACTTCCAGCACCTCGACCGGATGAGCACGCTTAATCTCGACATCGCCAGCGACTACCTCGTCATGGCGTCCACCCTCCTCCACATCAAATCGAGGATGCTCCTGCCGGTCCACGAAACGGGGGAAAACGGGGAAGCCGAAGAGGACCCGCGCATGGACCTGGCAAGGCAGCTCCTCGAATACGAAACATTCAAGAAAGCCGCCCTGGCCATGGACACCATGCCCCTTCTCCACCGGGACGTCTTCCCCCGGGGGGCCTCTCCCATCGCGGAACCCGCACCGGAGAGAGAACTGGTAAGGGAAATAACCGTTTTCGAGCTGGTTGAGGCTTTCCGCGACGTTCTCGGACGATGGAAAGAGGGCGACGGCATGGAGGTGAGCCGGGAAACCCTCTCGGTAACGGACAGGATCCAGGAAATCCTGGAACTGCTTAACCGGAAAGGGTCTTTCACCTTCAAGGAACTGCTCGAAAACGCCCAGGATCGTACCCGCGTCATTTACACCTTCCTGGCCCTTCTCGAGCTCATCAAGCTGCGGATCGTGAAAGCCTTTCAGGCAGGCCCTTACGAAACGATCCGTATCCGTCCCGGAGTGAGCCATGGAGGATCTCAAAACCATTCTTGAAGCGCTGATTTTTGTTTCCGACACCCCGGTGCCCTTCCAGCGCCTCAAGAACCTGCTGCCCGAGTGGGATGAAGACCGTATCCGGGGGGCCCTGAAATCCCTCGTCGAGGATTACCGCTCCCGGGAAGGGGGACTCTATGTCGCCGAGGTGTCCGGGGGCTACCAGATCCGGACGCGGGAAAGCGTCCGCGAGTGGGTCCGCCGATTCCGGAAGGAACGTCCCTTCACCCTCAGCCGGGCCGCCCTGGAAACCCTGGCCATCATCGCCTATCGGCAGCCCGTCGTGAAAGCCGAAATCGACGTCATTCGAGGCGTAGACAGCTCGGGAACACTGAGAAATCTCCTGGAAAAAAACCTGGTGCGGGTCGCCGGGAGGAAAGACATCCCGGGAAAACCCATTATTTACGCGACGACGGCCCGGTTTCTCGAACTGTTTCATCTCCGTGATCTCTCCGAGCTTCCGACGCTCCGTGACTGGAAGGACATGACCGCTCCATGAAAACGTTTTCAACACCGTTTTGGACCTGCCCTGGTTGGAGGCACTGATCCAAATGGATGAACGGATCCACAAAATCCTTTCCCGGGCGGGAATCGCCTCGCGGCGCAAGGCGGAACGGATGATCGCGGAAGGGCGGGTCACCGTGAACGGGCGGATCCTGACCCAGCCGGGAAGCAAAGCGGATGCGCAAAAAGACGAGATCCGCGTGGACGGGAAACGCATTCTGCCCGAGAGGCCACGACTGATCTACATCGCCTTGCACAAGCCACCAGGATACGTGACAACCATGAGCGATCCCCAGGGCAGGCCCACGGTGGCCGATCTTTTGAAGAAAACCCCCTCGCGGGTCTTCCCCGTGGGGAGGCTGGATTACGACTCGGAAGGCCTTCTTCTGCTCACCAATGACGGCGAGTTCGCCCAGCTGATACAGCATCCCAGGCACGAAATTCCCAAGGAGTACTACGTGAAGGTGAAAGGCGCCGTGTCGGAACCGGTCCAGTCGGCTCTCCGGAAAGGCACGGACCTCGACGACGGTTTCTTCAGGCCCGTCGAGATATCCGCGGAAAAACGGAATCCCGGAAGCACCTGGTTCCGTGTTGTCATCCACGAGGGAAAAAACCGTGTCATCCGCCGGTATTTCGAACATTTCGGCCATCCCGTGACCCGCCTGATCCGGACGGCCGTCGGCGGCATTCTTCTGGAAGGCATGAAGCCGGCACAATACCGGTTTCTCGAGAAAAAAGACATCGCATCCTTTCTGCCCGCACCGACGGGGAAAAAGTGAAAATTTTCTTGACAATGAGAAGTAAAGCCATTAAAAGATATTGAAATTTTGGCGAAACTCTTATTCTTTCGGAAGAATGTCCATACCAGGGGGTCATATGAACAAGTCACAGTTGATCGAAGCGCTGAGCAAAAAGGAAAACCTCACGGAACGGCAGGCGACGGACGTGGTCAATCTCATTTTCAAGAGCTTCACCGACGAACTGCGGAACGAGGGCCGTATCGAGATCCGCGGCTTTGGCAGCTTCGTTGTCAGGGCCTACGGCGCTTACATGGGCAGAAACCCGAAGACGGGGGGAACGATCAAAGTGGACCCGAAGCGACTCCCCTTTTTCAAGGTCGGAAAAGAACTCAAGGAGATGGTCAATCAGGGTAAATGAAGCTGAGCTTCCGGGCTCCGGCTGAAAAAACCGAGGTTTGAAAGCCGGGCTTTCGGATACGGTGACACGGAGGAGGAGAAAGGGTGTGGCCTTTTCTCCTCTTTTTTCAGGGGACGACGCCATCCCGTCCCGCCGCTTGCATCCCCTGCCCTTTTTCCTTTTCTGTAGCCGGCCGAATCTTGATGAACTCGTAAAAACAGCTAAAACGACATTTCCCGGCGGCGTTCCCCCGCCGTTCGCTAAAGCAGCGTCCCTCTTTCGGCGCATCGGTCCGGGCGGAGGCGCATTTTCAGGCGATCAGGAAAGCAACCCTTCCCCGCGGAAACTGAAATACCGGTTTCCGCCGATGATCAGGTGATCGTGGATCCGGATATCCAGAATTTTTGCCGTTTCCTGGACGGCCCGGGTGAGGCGGACATCCGCTTCCGAGGGCGCTGTGTTCCCCGAGGGGTGGTTGTGCACGAGGATCATGGCCGAAGCCTTGTGCTGAAGGGCTTTTTCAAGGATCTTCCGGGGATAGACGACAGCCTGGTTCACCGTGCCGTCCTGGATGTCTTCCACCTCGATGATCCGGTTTCGAGTGTTGAGAAAAATGACGGTAAAACGCTCGTCCTTCAGGCCTCCCATGGAGGCCATGCAGTATCTCACAAGATCTTCCGTGCAGGAAAGCTGTTCCCCTTCCAGGGCCCGCTCCTTCAGGTAAGCGCTTCCCAGCGCCTTGACAAGGGGAAGAAGAAGGGAAGCATTTTCCCCCATGCCGGGGATCTTTTTGAGATCCTCGAAAGAGGCGTCAAAAACCCCCCTGAGCCCGCCGAAGGCTAAGATAAGCCCCTTGGCCAGAGGTTTTACATCCTTCCTCGGGACGGCATAAAAGAGAAGCAGCTCGAGGGCTTCATAATCATGCAGGGAAGACAGTCCGTGTAATCGGAACCTCTCTTTCAGCCGCTTCCTGTGGCCTTTCCAGCCGAGGATGGTAGCGGTCCGTCCCGTCTCCCGGTCCTTTTTCCGGTCGATCATCGGTTGCCTCCAGGGCTTCCAGGGGTGTTTTCTCCAGGGGTTGCCTTTACTCGTATGGGTGAATAGTATATATGAAACAGGCTTTATTTTATCAACAACAAAGGCTGACGACTTCTCAAAAAGTCCCTATGCCGTGTTGCCCTTCATCCCCCGTCATGGCAACGTACCGATAAGTACTTCTCATTCCTCGGGATTTGGGCGCTCTGCCTCCGGATCTTTTTTCAAAGCCGTCGGTAACTGAACATTTTTCTAGTTTTTACGAGTTCATCAAGGCCTGTGCCCGGAAAAAAAAGAGGCGTTCGGTGCCCCGGCCCCGCCGGGGGGGTCCATGCGTCCGAAAGGTGCTAAAAGATCGCTTTTTTAAATGGTCGATGTTATCTTAAATGGTGATTCCAGTCGCAAAAGGCATGAAAGGGATGGCTGTGACGCAGCAGATGACGGACTTGACCCGTGAACAGCTTCTCGAGGCCCTGGAAAGAATGCGCCAGAGAAGGGCCCAGTGGGAAACTCTCGAACTCCAGTGCATGAACGCCGAGGACGCCCTGCTTGAAAAAACCCGGGAACTGGAAAAGCGGCTCCGGGAACTAGACTGCCTGTACGCCCTTTCCGACCTCGTCGAAAAAAAGGGCCCCCTGGAAGACCTCCTGGCGGGAACGGTGGGGCTCCTTCCCGGCGCCATGGAGCTGAAGGACATCGTTTCCGCCCGTCTCTTCGTGTCGGGAAAAACGTATCGCACCAGCCGTTTCCGGGAAACCCCCTGGAAGCTTGTCCGCCCTGTGCACGCGTGGGGCCGCGCCGTCGGGTTTCTCGAAGTCAATTACCTGGAAGAGCCTCCCCGCAGCCCGTCTTCCCTTTTCGAGGAAAGCGAGGTCAAGCTCGTCTGGGCCGTCGCCGAGCGCCTCGGAAGGATCATCGAACGGAAGGAAACGGAGGAAAAACTCAGGGAAAGCGAAGAAAAGTACGCCACGGTGGTGGAAAGCACCCGCGACGGGATCGTGATTATCCAGGATTACCTCTTTAAATACGCCAACCCGGCCATGGCGGAAATCTCCGGGTTCCCCGTCCATGAACTGACGGAAAAACCGTTCCTGGACCTCTTTACGGCGGATCAGCGGCACCTGATCCACGAGAGGTACGAAATGCGCCTTTCCGGGGGCCCCGCGCCCCCTCCCGTATACGAAACAAAAATTCAGCGGCAGGACGGATCCGTCCGGAACGTGGAAATATCCTTCACCGTCATTCCCTTCGGAGAAAAACCCGCCGACATGGGTTTCGTCAGGGACATCACGGAACGGGTCAGGGCCGAGGAAGAGATCCGGAAACTGGCTTACCACGACCCCCTCACGGGTGTCCCCAACCGTTTTCTCTTCAGCGAGCAGTTCCTCCTGGCCCGGGCCCGGGCGTCCCGTTACGGGGAAAAAATGGCCGTCCTTCTCCTCGACCTGGACAAGTTCAAGGAGATTAACGACACCCTGGGGCACAAGACAGGGGACCTCCTCCTGCAGGCCGTCGGAAAACGTCTCCAGGAATCGGTTCGGACGGAAGACCTGGTGGCCCGCATGGGCGGCGACGAGTTCATTCTCCTGCTTCAGGAAATCCGCTCGCAGAAGGACGCGGAAAACACGGCGGGCAAAATCGTCGAAGCGTTCCGGCGTCCTTTTTTGATAGAAGAGGACTCTCTTTCCGTCACCATAAGCCTGGGAATCGCTCTTTATCCCGATCACGGTGAGGATCTCGAAAGGCTGATGAAAGGGGCGGACAAGGCCATGTATGCGGTCAAGGCGAAGACGCGGGACGGGTTCGACACTTACCGCGGTGATCCCAAGACTTGAGAAACGCTTTTCCCTCGAGGACGACCATGAAGGACGAAAAGAAAACGAGGAAGCAGCTCCTGGAGGAACTGAACTACCTCCGGGAAAGCGAGGCCAAGTGCCGGACACTCATCGAAGAGTCCCGGGACGCCATGATCACCACCAGCCGGCAGGGGCGTCTCGTCAATTTCAACCAGGCCGCCCTGGACCTCTTCGGCTATACGCCCGATGAGCTGAAGGCGCTCAATGTCCGCAGCCTCTACGCCAACCCCAAGGACCGGCGGGTTTTCATGAAGGAAATCGAGTCGACGGGTTACATCCGAAACTACCCCGTCCGGCTGAAAAGCAAGAACGGCCGGGTCATCGACTGCAGTATGAACATGGCCGTCCGCCGGCAGAACGGTAAAATTACAGGCTATCATGGCATCATCCAGGACCGGAGCGACCAGAAACAGGCGGAGGAGCTTTACAGCAAGCTGGCCCACAGTTCCCAGGCGGGCGTTTACGTCATCCAGGACAAGAAATTCGTTTTCGTAAACCCCTACATGTCGGAGCATTCGGGATACACCAAGGAAGAACTCATCGGAATGGACTCGGAGCACCTGGTCCACCCCGACGACCGGGAAATGGTGCGCCAGAACGCCATCCGGATGCTCAAGGGGGACAGGCATTTCCCCTACGAACACCGGACGATCACGAAGGACGGCAAGGTCATCTGGATTCTCGAGAACGTCACGGCCATCGATTATTTCGGCCGTCGGGCCATCCTGGGGAACTCCATGGATGTGACGAGGGAGAGGGAGGCCCGGCTGCGCCTCGAGGAAGTCCAGGAAATGGAATCTTCCATCCTGGACGCCATCCCCCATGCCGTCATCGGCCTGGAAAACCGGCAGATCATCTTCGCCAACGACTCGGTGAAAGCGGTCTTCGGGTGGGAACCGGAAGAGGTCATCGGGAAAAAGACGCGGATCTTTTACCGGTCTGACGAAGATTTCGAGAAAATAGGCAGGCATTTCTACCCCGTCCTGGAGCACGATGAAACCTACAGCGAGGAATTCCCCTGCGTCACCCGGGACGGCGATCCCATCGTCTGCAACGTGAGCGCCGCCCGGGTCGGCGGTGTCCTCAGGGAAAAGCGGATCGTCGTCGTGTACGAAAACATCACCACCCGTAAGGAAAAGGAACAGCAGCTCCGGGAAAGCGAAGAGAAATACTCTTCCGTCGTCGAGCAGGCCATGTACGGGGTGGTCATCATCCAGGAGGAAGTCTTCAAATTCGCCAACCGCGCCATGGCGGACATCACCGGATACTCGGTGGAGGAACTCATGGGAATGCACTTCCTGAAAATCTTCACACCGGAATACCGGAAACTCGTGGCCAAGAGATACAAGATGCGCATGGCCGGGGGAACCGTCCTGCCGCTTTACGAAACGAAGGTTCTCTGCAAGGGCGGCAGTGAAAAGGACGTGGAAATCGCCTTCGGAATCATCTCCATCAATCAGCAGCCGGCGGACATGGGGTATGTCCGGGACATCACGGCCCACAAGCAGGCCCAGGAAGAACTTGACAGGAGTTTCGAGAGGCTTCAGAGGCGGCTTGAGGAAACGGTGAACGCCCTGTCTTCCATGACGGAAAAGAGGGACCCTTACACGGCGGGACATCAGCAGAGGGTCACCCAGCTGGCCCGGGCGATCGCCGAGGAAATGGGCCTCCCGGAGGACAAGGTCGATGGAATCACCGTGGCCGCCACCCTCCACGACATCGGAAAGATTTACGAGCCCGCGGAAATCCTGAGCAAGCCCGACATGCTCACGGACATCGAATTTCTCATGATGAAAGTGCATCCCCAGGTGGGTTACGACATTCTCAAGAATATCGATTTTCCCTGGCCCGTCGACCAGATCGTCTTTCAGCACCATGAACGGGTCAACGGAACGGGATATCCCAGGGGCCTCATCGGCGAGGAAATTCTTCTGGAAGCCCGCATTCTTGCCGTCGCCGACGTGGTCGAAGCCATGGTTTCCCACCGCCCTTACCGCTCCGCCCTGGGGCTCAAGCCGGCGCTGGAGGAAATATCGAGAAACCGGGGAATCCTCTATGACCCCGACGTGGTGGATGCCTGTCTCAAGCTTTTCAGGGAAAAGAAATTCAAGTTCAAGCAGCACCGATACACGGAAATTTCTCTCCGTCACGTGAAATAGGCGTTTCAAAAGGGTGATATGAAAAAGCTTTCTTTTCACATCCGCACCTTCGGGTGCCAGATGAATGTCCATGATTCGGAACAGGCGGCGGAACTCCTGACGGGAGCGGGATACGGGGAAACGGCGGAAGCAGGGACAGCGGATATTCTCATCGTGAACACCTGCAGCATCCGCCGGAAGGCGGAGCAGAAGGTCATGAGCCTCCTTGGCCGGTACCGACGCCTCAAGGAGCGGAACCCTTCCCGTATCGTCGCCGTCTTGGGCTGCATGGCCCAGAAGTACGGCAAAGACCTCCTGGAACAGTTCCCCCAGGTGGACCTGGTCCTGGGAACCCATAACATCGACCGTCTCCCCGCCATGATCGAGCAGGCCAGCCGGGAAGGAAGGCCCCTGGCGGAAACGGCTTTCCGGGAATCGGTGCCCTCCATCGGAATCATCGCCCCGCCCCGCCGGGAATGCCTGTCCGCCTATGTGACCATCATGCAGGGCTGCAACAACTTCTGCGCTTTCTGTGTCGTCCCCCATCTCAGGGGCCGGGAAGAAAGCCGGCCCCTGGGGGATGTTCTTCGCGAGGTGGAAACGCTCACCGCCCGGGGGGTCAAGGAAATCACCCTGCTCGGTCAGAACGTGAACTCCTATGGCGACACCCTGGGAAACGGCGACAATTTTCCCCGGCTTCTCAGGGAACTGGACGGCATTCCTTCCCTGGAGCGTATCCGGTTCACCACGTCACACCCCAAGGATCTTTCCCTGGAACTCATGGAATGTTTCGGTTCCCTGAACAGGCTCTGCGAACACATTCACCTTCCCGTCCAGTCGGGGTCGGACCGCGTCCTTCAGCGGATGAACCGCCGCTACAGCGCTTCCCAATACCTCGAGAAGGTGAGGAAACTCAAAGAAATATGCCCATCCATCGCCATTACGACAGATATCATCGTCGGGTTTCCCGGAGAAGAGGAAGGGGATTTCCGGGACACCCTGGATCTCATGAACGCGGTAAAATTTGACGGCGCTTTCTCTTTCAAGTACTCTATCCGGGAAGGGACGAAAGCGGCGTCTTTCGAGGACCACGTGGAGGAGAGGGTCAAAGGGGCCCGGCTCACGGAACTCCAGGCGCTTCAGGAAAAACACACCCTGGAGAGAAACCGCTCGCGGGAAGGGATGACGGAGACCGTTCTCGTCGAGGGACTCAGTCGGAACGCCGCGGAGGATGTGACGGGCAGGACCCGCACGAACAGAATCGTCAATTTCCCGGGAACGCCCGCCATGATCGGAAGAACGCTTCCCGTCGAGATCACCAGGGCCTGTGCCCACTCCCTTCGGGGTGAATACACGGAGGTAGAGGAGGACCCTCATGCTGGTTGAAATGAAGGTGTTCGGACTGGCCATCGACCCCATGTCCAACACGCCCATCGTGATCCTGAAGGATCTCGACGAGAACAAGGCCATTCCCATCTGGATCGGGCTGTTCGAGGCGAGCGCCATCGCTTCGGTCATGGAAAAGATAAGCTTCGCCCGGCCCATGACCCACGACCTTCTTCACGACGTTCTCAAGTCCCTGGACGCCAAGGTCGTCAAAATCGTCATAAACGACTTGAAGAACAACACCTTTTTCGCCCTGATCCACTGTCTCAAGGATGGGAAGGAAAAAACCATCGACGCTCGCCCCAGCGACGCCATCGCTCTGGCCCTCCGGGCGGAAGCACCGATTTTCGTGGACGAGAAAGTCATCGAAAAATCCACCCACATCGACATCAGCGCCCAGTCGGAGGACCTGGGTAAATATTCCAGGGAAAAACTCAAGGAAATCCTGGAAAATCTGTCTCCCGAGGCTTTCGGAAAATACAAGATGTAACGCCATGTCCCCGTTCATGAAAGAAGAGACGCGCCGCCTGTACCTGAAACCGGGGGACCAGGTCACCCATCTCCGGTATCCCGAATGGGGGTTCGGCGTAGTCGTCGAGGAGATGAATTCGAACGTTCTCGGGGGCGTCTCCTTCGTGCGGATCACCTTTCGGGACGGGCACACCCGGATCTTCGACAACAATATCGACAATTCCTGCTGCTGTTACTATGCCGGGGTTCGTCGTTTTTCCGGAAGATAGGCCCATGGACAAGCCGACTTCGGGAGAGATCCTCGAGGCATTTGAAAAACACCTTCGGGAGGAGAGAAACCTCTCCTCCCACACCGTTCGAAACTATCTTTCGGACATCAACCAGTTCCTCGCTTTTCTGCAGGAACAGGGCGACGGAGACAAAGACGACACCCTCCTGGCCCCGGAGGCCCCGACGGTTCCCGTCATCCGGGCTTTCCTGTCCCGCCTCTACCGGTTCAAGGAAAAGAAGACCTCCATTTCCAGAAAAGTGTCGGCCCTGAGAACGTTCTTTCGATATCTCCTTCGAAGGGGGTGGCGGTCCGAGAACCCCATGGAGAAGGTCTCCGCCCCCCGGGGAGAAAGACACCTGCCCCGGTTTCTCACGGTGGACGAAGCCTTCGCCCTGCTGGACGGGCCGTCGCCGGAAACGCCGACGGGTCGGCGGGACCGGGCCATCCTGGAACTCCTTTACTCTTCCGGTGTCCGCGTAGGGGAACTGACGGGGCTGAACCTCCTGGACGTGGACCTGGAAAACGGACTTATCCGGGTCGTGGGAAAAGGCAGAAAAGAACGTATCGTCCCCTTTGGTCCTGCTGCCGGGAAAGCCCTTCAGGGGTATCTCTCGGACAGGAAAAAAACCGGCCTGCCCCGGGAGGGGGCCTCCCCGTTCTTTCTCAACCGTTTCGGGACCCGTCTCACCCCGCGGGGCGTCGCCCGTCTCCTCGACAAGAGGGTGAGAGAGACAGGAATCCCGGGCAGAATCAGTCCCCACGCCCTGAGGCACAGTTTCGCCACTCACCTTATGGATGCCGGGGCGGACCTGCGAACGATACAGGAACTTTTAGGTCACGAAAGCCTGTCGACGACCCAGAAATACACGTCGGCCACGGTCATGCGCCTCATGGACGTGTATGACAGGGCACACCCCAAAGCGAAAGGAGCAAAGAACAGCCGATGAAAATGCACGGAACCACCATCCTCGCCGTCCGCCACAAGGGAAAGATCGCCGTGGCCGGGGACGGCCAGGTGACTCTGGACATGACCATCCTGAAGCACGGGGCGAAGAAGGTCCGAAGACTCTATCACAACCGGGTGATCGTCGGCTTCGCCGGCGCCACGGCGGACGCGTTCACTCTTTTCGAACGGTTCGACCAGAAGCTGGAACTTTTCGGCGGGAACCTGCTCCGCTCGGCTGTTGAACTGGCCAAGGACTGGCGCACCGACCGGGTTCTTCGGCATCTCGAGGCCCTCATGATCGCCGTGAGCCGCGAAAACGCCCTCATTATTTCAGGCAACGGGGACGTGGTCGAATCGGACGATGAGGTCATGGCCATCGGTTCCGGGGGGCCCTACGCCCTGGCCGCCGCCCGTGCGCTGATCCGCCGGTCCGGGCTCGAGGCGCCGGAAATCGTCCGGGAAGCCATGGAAATAGCCGCCGACATCTGTGTCTACACCAACAAGAACATCACCCTGGAAGAAATCGACACGGAGGAAGAGGAAGGCCCGCCGATTAAAAAAAATCGCCTTAAAAAGCGATTAAATCCTTGACAACTTAATAATTGGTGATAGTGTTTATGGCTTTCTCGAACCGTTCGAGTCGCGGTCACATCACGCGTGATAAGGAAGCTTCGGCATGCCCTCCAGAAACTTGACGCCCAGGGAAATCGTATCGGAACTGGACAAATTCATCATCGGCCAGGATGACGCCAAGCGGGCCGTGGCCATCGCTCTCCGGAACCGGTGGCGGCGGCAGAACGTCCCGGAAGAACTCCGGGAGGAAATCGCCCCGAAAAACATCATCATGATCGGGCCCACCGGCGTCGGAAAGACGGAAATCGCCCGGCGTCTCGCCAAGCTGGACAATTCCCCTTTCATCAAAGTGGAAGCCTCCAAGTTCACCGAGGTGGGGTACGTGGGACGGGACGTGGAGTCCATGATCCGCGACCTTCTGGAGCTTTCCGTCAACATGGTCAAGATGGAGGAACAGGAAACGGTCCGCTCCAAGTCCCTGGAAATGGCGGAAGAACGGATCCTCGATCTTCTTCTGCCCCCCCGCCGGACCGACACGCCCTCTTCGGTGGAGGCCCTTCCCCCTCCCGACGGCACCGTCAAGCCGTTCCCCGTGGAAGAGACCGGCCGGGACAACACCCGGGAAAAACTCCGGAAACTCTTCCGGGACGGAAAACTGGACGAGCGCACCGTGGATCTCGAGGTTTCCGAAGGACGAACGGGCCCCATGATCGAAATCTTCTCCTCCTCCGGCGTCGAGGATCTCGGGGTCAACATGAAGGAAATGTTCGGAAACCTCTTCCCCCAGAAGAAAAAGAAACGGAAAGTCAAGATTTCCGAGGCCGTCGAAATACTGGCCGAGGAGGAGGCCCAGCGGCTCGTCGACATGGACAAGGTCATACGGACGGCCGTGGAGCGGGTGGAGCAGTCGGGAATCATCTTCCTTGACGAAATCGACAAAATCGTGGGAAGCGACGCCTCGAGCGGACCCGATGTTTCCCGTGAGGGGGTCCAGCGGGACCTGCTGCCCATCGTGGAAGGCTCCACGGTCAACACGAAATACGGGATGGTAAAGACGGACCACGTACTTTTCATCGCCGCCGGCGCCTTCAGCTTCACCAAGCCCTCGGACCTGATCCCGGAACTCCAGGGTCGGTTCCCCATCCGGGTGGAGCTGGACTCCCTCGGAAAAGAAGACTTCGTCCGCATCCTCACGGAACCGGACAACGCCCTGATCCTTCAGTACCGGGAAATGCTGGCCACGGAGGGGCTTTCCCTGGAGTTCACCGACGACGCCATCGAGCAGATCGCCGACGTGGCCGCCGTGGTGAACGAGAGAACGGAGAACATCGGGGCGAGAAGGCTCTACACGATCCTGGAGACACTGGTGGAGGACGTCTCCTTCGACGCCCCCGATCTCCAGGAAAAGGAGATAGTCATCGATGCCGACTATGTCCGGGAGAAACTCGACTTCATCATGGAGGACGAGGACCTGAGCCGGTACGTTCTTTAGAACGGTTGAATCACAATAAAAGCGGGTATCTCCCCATCGAGGGTTGAACATGGAAGACATCCAGAAAGTCATGGACCGGGCCGACATTCTTCTCGAGGCCCTGCCGTATATCCGGCGGTTTTACAACAAGACCATCGTCATCAAGTACGGCGGCCACGCCATGGTGGACGAGGATCTGAAAAAGAATTTCGCCCTCGACGTGGTCATGATGAAATACATCGGGATGAACCCCGTGATCGTCCATGGCGGCGGGCCCCAGATCGGGAGTTTCCTGAAAAAACTGGGGAAGGAATCCCGTTTTGTCCAGGGGATGCGGGTGACGGACCGGGAAACCATGGACATCGTCGAGATGGTGCTGGTGGGCAAGGTGAACAAGGAAATCGTCGGTTTCATCAACCACCACGGGGGCAAGGCCGTCGGCCTCTCGGGAAAGGACGGCGACATCGTCGTGGCCGAAAAATATTACCTGAGCGACGAGAAAGCGAAGGACACCCCCCCGGAGATCATCGACCTCGGGCTCGTGGGCAAGGTGAAGCGGGTCAATGCCGGCCTGATCCAGGCCCTGGCCCGGGACGGCTTCATCCCCGTCATCGCCCCCACGGGCGTGGGCGAGGAGGGGGAGACATACAACATCAACGCCGACCTTGTGGCGGGCGCCGTGGCCGCGGAACTCCAGGCGGAGAAACTCGTCCTTCTCACCGATGTGACCGGCGTTCTCGACGGCGGGAAAACCCTCATCAACACCATGGACAACGGGGAGGCGCAGCGGCTCATCGCCGAGGGCACCATCGAAGGGGGCATGTACCCCAAGGTGAAATGCTGCCTCAAGGCCTTGAGAAACGGGGTCCGGAAGACCCACATCATCGACGGCAGGAAAAAACACGCCGTCCTCCTGGAAGTGTTCACGGACCGGGGAATCGGCACGGAAATCGTAACGGGGAATTGAAGACCATGGGACACATGACCACGGAAGAACTTATCGGGGCGGCACACCGGTATCTCTTTGGAAACTACCGCCGTTTTCCCATCGTCCTCACCCGGGGACAAGGCGCCCGGGTCTGGGACTCGGACGGCCGGGAGTATCTCGATTTCCTGGCGGGCATCGCCGTGTGCAGCCTCGGTCACAGCCACCCCCGGGTAGTGGCGGCCATCCGTGAGCAGGCGGAGATTCTCACCCATGTCTCAAATCTTTACTATATCGAACCGCAAATCCGGCTGGCCGGGCTTCTTGTGGAGAATTCCTTTGCCGACAGGGTCTTCTTCTGCAACAGCGGGGCCGAGGCCATCGAGGGGGCCATCAAGCTCGCCCGGCGCTTCGCCCACGAGCGGATGGAAGGCCACCGCTATGAAATCATCACCATGGAAAACAGTTTCCACGGGAGGACCCTGGCGGCCGTAACGGCGACAGCCCAGAAAAAGTACCACGAGGGATTCGAACCCCTCCCGGGGGGATTCCGGTACGTGCCTTTCGACGACATGGCGGCACTGGCCGCCGCCGTTACCGAAAACACCTGCGGCGTTCTCGTCGAACCCATCCAGGGCGAAGGGGGCATCAGGATCCCCTCCCCCGGCTATCTCCGGGAACTGCGGAATTTCTGTGACGAACGGGGGATTCTTCTCCTTTTCGACGAAGTGCAGGCGGGCATGGGCCGGACGGGCCACCTCTTCGCTTACGAGGAATGGGGCGTGGAACCGGACATCATGACCCTGGCCAAGGCCCTGGGGAACGGTTACCCCCTGGGGGCTCTCCTGGCCCGGGAGCACATCGCCTCCGTCTTCGTCCCCGGCACCCACGCCTCCACCTTCGGGGGGAACCCCCTGGGCATGGCCGCCGGAATTGCCGTCATGGAAACCCTCCTGGAAAAAGGTACCCTGGAACACTGCCGGGCCATGGGAAACTACCTGCGGTCGCGACTGGAAACCCTGAAGAAAGATCATGAAACAATTCGAGAAGTCCGCGGGAAAGGCCTCATGGTGGGCATGGAACTGGCCGGCCCCGGAGACGACGCCGTCCTCAAGGCCATGAAAAAGGGCCTTCTCATCAACTGCACCGGCGGAAACGTGCTCCGTTTCGTCCCGCCCTTCGTCATCACGGAAGCCGATGTGGACCGGGCCGTGGAAATCCTGGACGAGGTCCTGAAAGAAGGATGAAAAAAGATCTTCTCACCCTTTACGATCTCGAACCCGCCTCTTTTGAAATCTTTTTCCGGCGGGCGGAAAAGATGAAGAAGTACCTCGAAAAAGGCGTTACCTACCGTCCCCTCGAGGGCAAAATGCTCGGTCTCATCTTCGACAAGTCCTCCACGAGAACCCGCCTGTCCTTCGAGGCGGCCATGTTCCAGATGGGCGGCATGGCGACTTTCCTGTCCCGGAAGGACATTCAGCTCGGCCGGGGGGAAACGATCGCCGACACCGCCCGGGTCATGTCCCGGTATCTCGACGGCGTTGTCATCCGGACCTTCGGCCAGGACCTCGTCGAAGAGTTCGCCCGGGAAGCCTCCATTCCCGTCATCAACGGCCTCACCGACCTTCTCCACCCCTGCCAGATCCTGGGGGATCTCCTCACCATCGAGGAAAAGACAGGCACCTACAAGGGGCTCCGGATCTGTTACGTCGGTGACGGGAACAACGTGGCCAACTCGTGGATCAACGCCGCGGCCCGGCTTCCCTTTCATCTCTCCCTGGCCTGCCCCGAGGGATACGACCCGGACAGCAGGATTCTCGACAGGGGGCGGAAAGCCGCCCCCGAAGGGATCGCGCTCTTCCGCGACCCCGCCGAGGCTGCCCGGGGGGCCGACGTGGTCTACACCGATGTGTGGGCCAGCATGGGACAGGAAGAGGAGGCTGAAAGCCGGAAAACCGTTTTCCGGCCCTACCAGGTCAACAACGCCCTTCTTGAAAACGCGAAAAAGGACGTGCTGGTCATGCACTGCCTTCCCGCCCACCGGGGCGAGGAAATCACCGACGCGGTCATGGACGGGCCCCGATCCATCGTATACGATCAGGCGGAAAACCGCCTGCACATCCAGAAAGCGGTTCTGGAAACACTGTTAGGAGGAAGACCCCATGAGTGAAGTGAAAAAAGTCGTTCTCGCCTACTCGGGCGGGTTGGATACGTCCGTCATCGTCCGGTGGCTCATCGAGACTTTCGGGTGCGAAGTCGTCTGCTTCGCCGCCGACGTGGGGCAGAAGGAGGAGCTGACGGGGCTGGAAGAGAAGGCCCTGAAAACGGGGGCCAGCAAGATCTACATCGAGGACCTGACGGAAGAGTTCGTCCGGGACTTCGTTTTCCCAGCCCTGCGAGCCAATGCCATCTATGAAGGCACGTATCTCATGGGCACCTCCCTCGCCCGTCCCCTCATCGCCAAGAGGCAGGTGGAAATCGCCCGTATGGAAAAGGCCGACGCCGTGTGTCATGGAGCGACAGGCAAGGGAAACGACCAGGTCCGTTTCGAGATGACCTTCATGGCCCTGGAACCGAACATCCGGATCATATCCCCCTGGAAGGACGACCGCTGGGACCTCCGGTCCCGGGACGCCATGATCGACTACGCGGCCAAGTACCGCATTCCCATCACCATGACAAAGAAAAAGCCCTACAGCGAAGACCGGAACATCCTTCACATTTCCCACGAGGGGGGAATCCTGGAGGATCCCTGGGCGGAGGCCCCCGAGGAGATTTTCGTCCTCACCACCTCCCCGGAAAAAGCGCCGGACAAGCCGACCTACGTGGACATCGACTTCGATGAAGGCAACCCCGTGGCGGTGGATGGAAAGGCCATGTCCCCGGCGGCGCTTCTGGACCATCTCAACGGCATCGCCGGCGCCAACGGCATCGGCCGGGTGGACATGGTGGAAAACCGGTTCGTGGGCATGAAATCCAGGGGCGTCTATGAAACCCCCGGCGGCACTGTTCTGTGGGCAGCCCACCGGGCCGTGGAATCCATCACCATGGACCGCGAGGTCATGCTGCTCCGGGATGGCCTCATTCCCAAGATTTCACAGCTCATGTACAACGGTTTCTGGTACGCCCCGGAGCGGGAAACCCTTCAGAAATTCATTGACGACACCCAGAAGGATGTAACGGGAACGGCCCGGATGAAACTCTACAAGGGGAACTGCATCGTGGCCGGGAGAAAATCACCCAAATCCCTTTACAGCGAGGATTTCGCCACCTTTGACCGGGATGCCGTCTACGACCAGAAGGACGCCACCGGTTTCATCCGGCTGAACGCGCTCCGCATGCGGATCCGGGCCCTCCTGGACCGGTAGCGGAAGAAACGGAAAGCGCCATGACGGACCAGAAGGAAAAACCCTGGGCAGGCCGTTTCACCGAGGGTACGGACCACCTGGTGGAGGAATTCACATCTTCCATCGCCTTCGATCGGAAGCTTCACCGGTATGATATCGAAGGAAGCAGGGCCCATTGCCGGATGCTGGCCCGTCAGGGTCTTATCGCAGCCGAAGAGGAAGCGGCGATCCTGGCAGGCCTTGACGCCATCGGGAAGGAGATGGAAGCGGGGACCTTCCCGTTTACGGCGGATCTTGAGGACATCCACATGGCCGTCGAAAAGGCCCTCATCGCCCGAGTCGGGGAGGCAGGCGGCAAGCTTCACACGGGAAGAAGCCGGAACGACCAGGTGGCCCTTGACATTCGGCTCTATCTCCGGGACGCCCTGAAGGCCCTCCTGGCGGAACTGGAAACCCTGAAATCTTTTCTTATCACCCGGGCCCGCCGGGAACTGGGCGTGATCCTCCCGGGGTACACCCATCTCCAGCAGGCCCAGCCCGTTCTCCTGTCCCACTACCTGCTCGCCTTTTGGGAAATGTTTTCCCGGGATACGGCACGGCTGAAAGACTGCCTCGTGCGGGTCAACGTGTCGCCCCTCGGGTCGGCGGCCCTGGCCGGAACGGGGCTGCCCCTGGACCGGTCCGTCACGGCGGACCTTCTCGATTTTCCGGAAATCTCGAAAAACAGCATGGACGCTGTATCCGACCGGGATTTCGCCGCCGAGTTCATCTTCGACAGCGCCCTTGTCATGATGCACCTGAGCCGGTTCTGCGAGGATCTCATCCTCTGGTCCACCGAGGAATTCGGCTTCGTCAGCCTGTCCGACGCCTACACCACCGGAAGCAGCATCATGCCCCAGAAGAAAAACCCCGACGTGGCGGAACTCGTGCGGGGGAAGACGGGGCGTGTCTACGGGAACCTGTTGGCCCTGCTCACGGTCCTGAAAGGACTGCCCATGACATACAACCGGGATCTCCAGGAGGACAAGGAACCTCTCTTCGATACGGTGGAGACGGTGACGGCCTCCGTTCGCGTATTCACGGGGATGCTGAACCACGTCACGTTCAACCGGGACCGGATGTACGAAAAGGTGTCCGCCGGATTTTCGACGGCTACGGACCTGGCGGAGCATCTCGTGACCCGGGGTATCCCGTTCCGGGAGGCCCACGGCATCGTCGGCCGGATCGTCCGGTACGCCCTGGACCAGGGGAAAGACCTGAAAGCCCTCAGCTTGCCGGAATTCCAGAACTTTTATCCCGGCTTCGATGAAGGGGTCTACGCCCTTCTGACACCGGAATACTCCGTCAAAACCAGAAAGATCCCCGGGGGAACGGCTCATGACACGGTGGCCGCACGCATTGAAGAACTCGAGTCCACGGGTGAGAAAAAGCCGACGCGGGATTGAACCGGTTTTTGTCCTGCTTTTGGCATTGAGCTGCCTTCTCCCGGCGGCCTGCGGAAAAAAAGCAGACCCTGTCTGTCCCGCCGGAAAGCGGCCGGCCGTCGTGACGGACATCAGCGCCGCACGGGACGCCGGTGGCGTCGTTCTGTGCTGGAGCGCCCCACCGGGCGCCTCGGGACGGGAAACCTACCGTGTCTTCAGGAGTGTCCTGTCCCGGGAAGCGGCCTGTCCCGGCTGCCCACGGAATTTTGTGCCTTTTCGCGCGGCGGAACGCCGGGATTCCGCCGTATTCCAGAAAGACGGGACGGCCGTCCTCCTGGACGGTGACGTGACGGCGGGAAATTTTTATGCCTATCGGGTTGTCCACTGCGAAGACCCGGGTTTGTGCAGCGAACCCTCCTCTCCCGTGGAAATCCTTTACTGACAACGAGCCGTGACGGCCCGCCCGCATGGCCGGCGGCTTTCGCCGTGGACCGGCGGAATCTCTGCCTGCGGTCCATCCCGGCGCCTGTAGAAGAAGCGGAAGAATTTCTAAAAAAATGATCCCGGTGTCTTGAAATATGAGCCCGAAATCGGATACAAGAAGCCAAGGAGAAGGCGTGTGAATTACTTCCATGTCCGTGAAAACGAGCTCTGGTGTGAAGATGTGCCCGTGCGGAAAATCGCCGAGGCGGTGGGAACACCTTTCTACCTCTACAGTCACCGGACCCTGAAGCGGCACTACCAGGTTTTCGACGAAGCCTTCCGCCAGGTCCCTCACGTGGTGTGCTTTTCCGCCAAGGCCAATTCCAACATGGCCGTCCTCGGAACGCTCATCGCTCTGGGCAGCGGCGTCGATATCGTCTCGGGCGGGGAACTTTTCCGGGCTCTCAAGGCCGGGGCGGACCCCGGAAAGATCGTTTATTCGGGAGTGGGAAAACGGGAGGACGAAATCACCTTCGCCCTCGAGACGGGCATCCTCATGTTCAACATCGAATCCTTCCAGGAACTGGAGGTCATCGACGGGGTCGCCGGACGCCTGGGTAAAAAGGCGCCCATCGCCATCCGGGTGAACCCCGACGTGGATCCCATGACCCATCCCCATATCTCCACGGGCCTCAAGGAAAACAAGTTCGGTATCAACATCGAAAAATCCCGCGAAACCTACCGGAAAGCGGCGGAACTGAAACACATCGACATCATCGGCGTCGACTGCCACATCGGCTCCCAGATTACGGACATGAACCCCTTTCTCGACGCCCTGGAAAGACTGAAGAAACTGATTTCCCTTCTTCGGGAAGACGGGATCCCCGTCCGCTATCTCGACCTGGGCGGAGGATTGGGCATCACCTACAACCTGGAAACGCCGCCCCATCCCTCCGACTACGCGGAAGCCATCATCGAGCGCGCGGGAGACCTCGACGTGACCTTTGTCCTGGAACCGGGCCGGGTCATCGTGGGAAACGCCGGCATTCTCGTGACCCGTGTCCTTTACACGAAGAATCACGAAGACAAGAACTTCGTCATCGTCGATGCGGGGATGAACGACCTCATTCGTCCGAGCCTTTACGGTTCCTACCATTTCATCCAGCCGATCACCCCGAGGGATGACGGAAAGATCCGGGCGGATATTGTCGGCCCCATCTGCGAATCCGGCGATTTTCTGGCCAGGAAACGGGACCTCCCCGCCGCTAGCCGGGGCGACCTTCTGGCCGTCATGAGCGCGGGCGCCTATGGTTTCACCATGGCCTCGAACTACAATTCGAGGCCCCGGGTTGCCGAAGTGCTGGTGCGGGACGGCGAATACATCGTCGTCCGGGATCGGGAGGTGTACGAAGACCTGGTTCGGGGAGAGCGTATCCCCGATTTCATTGCCCGGGGGGAATAAATAATCCTTCCGGAAAGGGTCTTTTCATAAACGGCCGGGAGGGCGAAACGAGGGAGAACCGGTCCCGGTGAGTGCCGGGAACGGCACAGGATCAACGAGGCAAAAAGAGGCAAGGGAGGAAAAGATGTTTAAAGGAGCGATCGTTGCCATTGTGACACCTTTCAAGAATGGAGAGGTGGATGAGGAGGCCCTCAGGGAACTGGTCGAGTTCCAGATTGAAAGCGGAACCGACGGTATCGTTCCCTGCGGCACTACGGGAGAGTCGGCGACCCTTTCACACGAAGAGCACGACCGGGTCGTCGAGATCGTCGTGGACCAGGTGAAAAAACGGGTGCCCGTCATCGCCGGCACGGGATCGAACAGCACGAGGGAAGCCCTCCGCCTGACGAAACACGCCCACGAAGTGGGGGCTGACGGGGCCCTCATGGTCACCCCCTACTACAACCGTCCCACCCAGGAAGGCCTTTACCAGCACTATAAAACCGTGGCGGAGCAGGTGCCGATTCCCATCATCCCCTACAACGTGCCCTCGCGAACGGGAACGAACATCCTGCCCGAAACCGTCGCCCGGCTTTCCAGGATCAGCAACATCGTGGCCCTCAAGGAAGCCACGGGGGACCTGAAGCAGGTGAGCAAGATCCTCAGCCTCGTGGACAAGGAGTTTTCCGTTCTGTCAGGGGACGACTTCACCGTTCTTCCCCTTCTCGCCGTGGGAGGCAAAGGGGTTATTTCGGTGATTTCAAACGTCGCCCCGGCGGACATGGCCGGCCTCGTCGACGCCTTCGAGGCAAAGGATCTCAAAAAGGCCAATGACTACCACTACAAGATGTGGCCCCTCATGGAGGCGCTTTTCTTCGAAACGAATCCCATCCCGTCCAAGGCGGCTCTTTCCATGATGGGAAAAATTCAATACGAGGTCCGCCTCCCCCTGTGCCGGATGTCCGAAGCCAATGATGCCCGCATGAAAAAGGTCCTTTTGGATTACGGCCTCATCAAGGCATAGGTCCGTCCTCCCGCCTGAAAGCCCGGGCGACGGTCGGGAGACCTTCTCACGCCGCCGCCCTGTTCCCGGGTTTATGAGGATCTGTCTTCACAGGGTTTCGGCGGGTGCACCGGGCAAGGTGAATCAGTGAGAAACGCTGAAAATGGATAAGAAGGGGGTGTTGTCATGGTGAAAGTCATCGTCATCGGGGCCGGGGGCCGCATGGGCGGCCGGATCATCACTCTCGGTTCCACCACGGAGGGAATCGAACTGGTGGGGGCCGTGGAAAGCTCCGGGCATCCCCTTGTCGGAAAGGATGTGGGCGAATATCTCGGCCTGGGGGTGACGGGCGTCGCCGTTTCAGGTGAACTGGCGCCTGTTGTCGGGAAAGCGGACGTGGTCATCGACTTTTCTCATCACAATGTCGTGGTACCGCACCTGAAAGTGACCGTCGGGGCGGGAAAGGCCACGGTGATCGGGACCACCGGCCTGACCAACGAGGAAAGGGACGCTGTGAAAGATCTCTCGCAGACGGCCCCGGTCCTTCTGGCACCCAACATGAGCGTGGGGGTGAATGTCCTGTTCAAGGTTCTCGCCGACGTGTCACGGATCCTCGGGGACGATTACGATGTGGAAATTGTCGAGGCCCATCACAACCAGAAAAAAGACGCGCCGAGCGGCACAGCAGTGCGGATGGCCCAGATCATCGCCGAATCCCTCCGCCGCGACCTTGACGCGGTAGCCGTTTATGAGCGAAAAGGAATGATCGGGGCGAGACCCCCGAAAGAGATTGGAATCCAGACACTCAGGGCCGGAGATATCGTGGGAGAGCACAACGTTCTTTTCGGAGGCATGGGGGAACGGCTGGAATTCATTCACCGTGCCCACAGCCGGGACAACTTCGCCCGAGGGGCCCTCCGGGCCGCCAAGTGGATAGCCGGCCGCAAGCCGGGGCTCTATGACATGCAGGACGTTCTCGGTCTCAAATCGGCCTGACTTCCGAAAGGAGGACCGATCAAGGTAAGCGAGGGTTTCGTCGCCTACATTTCCGTCGGATCGAACCGGGAGGACCCCCCTTCCCGATGCCGCGAGGCGATTCAGCGGCTGTCGGAAGCAGCGGGAATTCATGTTCTCCGGGTATCGTCATTTTATCGCACCGAGCCGGTGGGCGTGACGGATCAGGACTGGTTCGTCAACGCCGCCGTGGAGATTCGAACGCTTCTTCCGCCCCGTCAGCTTCTGGATGTCCTGCTCGGTATCGAAGATGCCATGGGCAGGAGGCGGAAAGCGCGGTGGGGACCCCGGGTGATCGACCTGGACCTCCTCTTTTACGGCCAGGCGATCCTTTCGGAGCCCGGCCTGATCGTCCCCCATCCCGAAGCGCACAAAAGGCGCTTCGTTCTCGTACCCCTGGCGGAGATCGCTCCCTGCGCCGTCCATCCCCTGTACGGGATTTCCGTCAGGGGAATGCTGGATCGGCTGGAGGAAACGGAGGGCATCGTGGAGCGCCTCGGCGATACGGATGATGCCACCGGTCATTCAACGGGAAGGGCGGATCGGGGAAACGCCGTTCCCGACCCTTGAGAGGTCTCATGTTTTTAGGACGTATCATTCTCATCGCCGTCATCGTCTTTCTCCTGTACCGTTTCGTCCGGGTTCTGCTTCGTCTCCCCGGGGGCGCGAAACGGACGTCTTTTCCAAGGGCAAGGACGCCCGAGAAAAGCGAAGACATGGTAAAAGACCCCTGTTGCGGCGTTTACGTGCCCGTCAGCGAGGCCAAGAGCCTGACCGTGAACGGGAAACGCCTTTATTTCTGCAGCCGGGAGTGCATGGACATCTATAGGAAAGAGAACAATCTGTAATTATATGATGATTCACAAGGAGAAACCATGAAGTTCTTCCTCGACACAGGAAACATCGATGAAATCCGGGAGGGTATCCTCCTGGGAATGGTGGACGGCGTGACGACGAACCCCACGCTCGTGGCAAAGGAAAACAAGGATTTCGATTCCGTCGTCGGGGAAATTCTCCGGATCGTCGACGGGCCGGTGAGCCTGGAAGTGGTGAGTCTCGAGGCGCAAGGAATGATCCAGGAAGGAAAAAAGCTGGCCGAGCGGGGTGACAACGTGGTTGTCAAAATCCCCATGATCGCCGAAGGGCTGAAAGCCACCCGGGCGCTGGCGGACGAGGGAATCGCCGTTAACCAGACCCTGGTTTTTTCGCCCTCCCAGGCGCTCCTGGCGGCGAAGGCGGGGGCCTCTTATGTGAGCCCCTTCGTGGGGCGGCTGGACGACGTGTCCCACTTCGGAATGGACCTGGTGAAACAGATCATGACCATTTTTGACAACTACGACCTGGGCTGCGAAGTGATTGTCGCCAGCATCCGGAACCCCCTTCACGTGGTGGACGCGGCTCTCGCGGGCGCCCACGTCGCCACCATGCCTTTCAAGGTCCTGCAGCAGTTGATCCGGCATCCCCTGACGGATATCGGTGTTGAGAAATTTCTCGCAGACTGGGAAAAAGTTCCCCGCAAGTGACATGATCGACTATCTCAAGCAATCCTTCGACCGGCTCCCGCTCACCGGCCGGGCCCGGGAAATCCTGAACCTGCCCAACGCCATCACGATGCTCAGGCTTGGCGTCATTCCCGTCCTGTTTTTCCTCCTCGTCGCCCCCGGGCCGACGTGGAGCCTCGTCATCGCCATCCTTTTCATCCTGGCGGCGCTGACGGACCTTCTCGACGGCTACATCGCCCGGAGATACGGTATCGTCACGCTCATGGGCAAGTTCCTCGACCCCCTGGCGGACAAGCTCATCGTGAACACGGCCATGATACTCATGATTCCGTCCGGCCGGATCCCCGCCTGGATCGCCGCCGTGATCATCATGCGTGATCTCGCCGTGGACGGGCTCCGCAGTTTCGCGTCTTCGGAGGGGCTCATCATCCCCGCCAGCCGCCTGGGAAAGCAGAAAACGCTCTGCCAGGTCATCGCCGTCTCCGCTCTCATCATCCACTACCCTTTCCTGGGGTTGAACGCCCACGGGGTGGGGATCGCTATCCTTTACGTGGCCCTTATCCTCACTTTCTGGTCGGGAATCGACTACTTTCTGCAGTTTTACGAGAGCAACATCAGGCCCCGGGCGTGACGGGAACACGAAGATTTCTGTTGACAAGGGCGGACGATTTTATTATTAAGAAACCCGTTCTTTTATATGCGGGCGTAACTCAGCGGTAGAGTGTCACCTTGCCAAGGTGAAGGTCGACGGTTCAAATCCGTTCGCCCGCTCCATTACGGCGGCATAGCCAAGTGGCTAAGGCAGCGGTCTGCAAAACCGTTATTCACCGGTTCGAATCCGGTTGCCGCCTCCAGGAAAACCAAGCCCCTGCTGCGACGGCGGGGGCTTTTCCTTTTTCAGTCCCTTGTTTTCCCCTCTCCCGCGGGTTCTCTCAACATCCCCATCTGCCTGTCGTGAACCCTCTCGAGAAGAATCAGGGCCAAAAGGGCGCCGACAAGGGCCATGGCCATGTCCGACTGGGTATCCCAGACGTAACCCTGGGTTGCCAGAAACGCCTCCGACTCGGCGCCTGCGAGAAGAGCGACCCCCCACTCGATGAGTTCGTAAAAAGCGCTGATGCCCAGGCATGTGGAAACAACGAAAAAGCGGGTCCACCCGTTGCCCCGTATGATTTCTTTTCTCATGATGATTTCCCGGGCGATGATGGCCGGAACGAACCCCTGGGCCAGGTGACCCAGTTTATCGTAGTTGTTTCTTTGAAGGTCGAAGACGTCCCGCAGCCAGTTGAAGAACGGGACTTCCGCATACGTGTAATGGCCGCCGACCATGAGGATCACCGCGTGAATGAGGATCAGAACATAGGAAAGACGGGTCAGGGGGAACCGTTTCCGGGTGGCGAGAAGAATGACGAGGGCCGCAACGGCGGGGAAGACTTCCAGGGCCCAGGTGGGGTAATCCCTGGGATGGACGGCGGACCAGGCGAAAACGGAAAAAAACACGAGGAACCACGTCACGTTCATGAATTACCCACGCAAAGCGTTTTCAACACCTCTGTCCAGGATACTTTTGTGTAGTATCTCAAAAATATCCCCGGCAGCAAGAGGTTTTCAATGTTGATCTCCGTCGGCGGGAATATCAGGAACCACGCAGGACCCTGGCGAGCTTCCGGCCCAGGGCCCGGGCCTCTGTCATGACGTCTTTCCGATCCCTCGCTTTTCCCCGGTGAAAAACGCCGAAAACCGCCAGTTCATCGACCACGTCATAACCGAGAGCCTCCAGGGGGAGACGCATGGCTTCAAGGGTGAACCCCATGTCCTTTTTGGTCACCTGTTCGCAGACGGCGGCAATGACGGCCTTTCGACGCTGCCCTCCCAGGCGGCTCTTCCAGCGTCTCGGACTCTCGTCCGTGTAGTCGTAAAAGCAGTAAAGCCGATCGATGAAGGCCTTCATCCAGGCCGTCACGTTGTAATTGTGCGTGGGAGAGACGAGAACCATCCCGCGGCTTTTCAGGATATCCCCATAAAGGGTTGTCATGCCGTCGGTCAGTCCTGTGCAGATCTTGTCTTTCCGACATTTCTCGCAGCCCACGCAGGGCTGATATAAAAGATCCCTCAAGTGGACGGGCTTCGCCGGGACGCCCGTCTCCCGGACACCCTGCAGAATCTCTTTCAGGATCACATCGGAATTCCCTTTTTTCCGGGGGCTTCCGCCGATGCCCAGGACGCGGGTCGTTATTTCACTTTTTTCTGACATTTTTCGACTGTCCCGGGTAGACGGGTTCGTAATGAACAGCGGCGGGAGTAAAAACCCCCGCCGCCGTGTCGCGTTATTTTTTCGTTTTTCTTGTTATCTCTCTTTCGCCAGAGCCGCCTTGACTTTTTTCTCCACGTCGGCGGGAACCCAAGTGGTCCAGACGGGTTCATAATTCTTCAGAAACCAGATAGCCGCGAGCCCCGTGTCCGAGCCGTGATCCTGCATGTAAGCCAGGAATTTATTGGCCATGTCCTGGGTCGTCTCATATTTTTTCAGGAACTCGACGACCTCGGGGGCCCTTTTGAGAAGGCTCGAATTGACGCAGATATTCACCTTGACGGAGGGATAGGCACAGGCGTAACTCTTCCCCCACTTATTCTCGTCGTAGGGGGGTTCCTCGATGGGGGTCATGTCGTATTTGCCGAGCACCCAGGTGGGGGCCCAGTAGTAGCCGAACCAGGGCTGCCCTTTCCTGTAGGCGGCGGCCATGGAACCGTTGAGAGCGGCGTCGGAACCGGGAAGAAAAATATTATAGTGCTTGTCGAGCCCGTAAGCCTTGAACTTCTTTTCGTTCACTTTCTGGCATTCCCAACCGGGAATGCAGGAGTAGAAGATCCCCCTGTCGGGGTTCTCCGGGTCTTTGAAGATCTTCCAGTAACGGGGCAGATCCTCGACACTCTTCAAACCCGGGGCCATGGGCTTGATTCCCCTTTCGGGGTCCCCCTTGATGACGTAAGTCGGGACGAGCCATCCCTGCCAGCTGTCGGGGAAGTTGCTTCCCAGGTCGACGACCTTCCCCGAGTCGATGCCCCTGTGGTATGCCTCCAGCTGGTTATCCACCCATATTTCCATGGTAATGTCGATATCCCCGCGCTCCATGCCGGCCCAAAGAGCAATGGTCGCCCCGGGAATGTAGTCGGGCTTGTACCCGTAGCCGTGTTCCAGGATGAACCCGGCGATGCGGTTGTGTACCTGAACGCTGTCCCAGTTGACGTCCGCCAGGACCAGGGTCCCCTTGGAAGGAGCGGCGGACACGTCCCCCACGGTGACAGACACCATGAGAGACATCATGAATAAAACCGAAACAAAACCGTAAAACCACCTTTTTCGCATATGAACCTCCTGTTTCTTTTTTAACCTTGTTTTGAAAGAAAGGAACGATCTGTCGGCTTGCGAACAATTAGACCTGAAGATATTCTAATTCAATATTCTTTTTCTTGTTACAACAAAAGAGCTCAAGAATCAACCTTCGGCTCACTTCTCAAGACAACAACAAAAGCGAGGGACGTCCTTAAATATTTCAATAACTCTTTTTTATGGCAGGATTTTTAAAAGGTTACGGATTTTATCTTGAGGAAATGGTAACATTCGTAGCAGCTATTACCGCAGCGCCGATTCCCGATCCATCGGCGGTTGGTCTGAGTCTGACTTTCTTCGCTTTTACCCCAAAAAGTTCTCCCATGACCTTCATCGTGTTTTCCCTGAATCCCGGATATTTTTCGAAGAGAGACCCATCGACGGCGACGGTGTGCTCACCGTCCAGGTTCTCGTCCATCCATGTCAAGACCGCTGCGATGGCCGCCCCGGCAATCCGTGAAGCTCTTCGAGAAACCATACGACAAATCTCCACTGCGGTGTTCCGGTCCCTGTCTGTCACGTCTTTGATTCCAAAATCGGATAAAAAATCAGCGCCCTCCTCCGTTTTCGCAAGATGCTCCGCGGTCAGTACGTATTCCCGGGACAAGGCGGACCGGTCTTTCCCCTGGAGAAGAAGACCCCTGTCACTGGCTTCCATAATGACCCTTCGGGCCAGTTCACCGAGATACATCCCCGAAACCATCTTTTCCATGGCCTGGCGGCCCGGGTTCCATGAGGCCCGGTCCAGTTGCTGATCAAAGAGGTTTCTGCTTATCCTGTTGAAGTTTCCCCACTCCATATTGATGATCATTTCGCCGGTTGAACCGGATTCCCGGATTTTTCTGATCCGTCTCAACCGTTCAGGATAACAGGCATTGGTCCCCGTGCCGAGGATCACACCCATGTCACAGGCAGGGTCGCCATAACTTCCCGCCGCCAGGGTTCCCACCGTGTCGTTCACCAGAGCCGTGACACGGACCGCTTCCATCTTTTTACGTCTGAGAGCCTCGGTAAGGAGAAGCACCACGTCACGGCCCTCGACTCCGCTTGCGGTGAATCCCTTCGTCCATGTCAGGAGTTTCCCCGATGCCACGCCCGTCTGTGCCACGGGAAAGGAAAACGTAAAAGCAAGATCATGTTCCTCAGACGGATTAAATGCGTGTCGGCGAAAAAATGCGCCGACACTGTCGGCAACGAAATCGAAGAGGTTTTCTCCGCTGCCTTTCATGATTTCAGGAGGAACGGCAAATCGACTGACCCGCTCCGTCTTCGCCCGGCCTTTACCATCAAGGGTCACAGACAAAACCCGGATGTTGCTTCCCCCCAGGTCGAGGGCGAGAAACCGTCCCCGCTCCGTTCCCCGGGGCCGGCCTGTAAATGATGGGATCATCGTGAGGGAACTTTCTTCACCGGCCAGACCCTTTTTCATTTCCTCGTGAAAACAGGTTATGATTTCACGGGCATTGGAAAGAGTTACATCAAAGTTGTTTCTGAGAGAGGAGAGCCACGCGTCGAGACGCTGATCACGATGTGTCAAGGGTCGCTCCTTGGAGGGGATGTTCGCAGTGCTCGCAGGGACGTTCTTAAATTTTTCAATAACGCTTTTTCAGCTCGGAGGGACGTTCTTAAATTTTTCAATAACGCTTTTTCAAACCCTGTTTTTAAAAATTCAAGAACGTTCCTGAACCACTTTCTATTATTTATATCACATATCAGAGCCGCTATCATTTTTTGAGTAAACGGCGGACTTCGGAACGTTACCACCCAGGAGGAATCATTTCTTTCGGTTTCCATGCAAAATCAGGAATCATATTGAATTTGTGCATAATCAGTGTATATAGAACCAATGGTTATGAGAATTTCTGTTTTGTTCGTCTTTTCATCACAGCCAAGGGGGGTTCCATGAAACGGTCCGAAGAAAAGAAGTACGAAAAGCTCAGTCCCTTTGAACTCAAGAACAAACTCATCAACATCGCCGAAACCCACCACGAGCGGATGATGCTCAACGCCGGCCGGGGAAATCCCAACTGGGTGGCTGTCACTCCCCGTCACGGGTTCTTCCGGTTCGGCCTTTTCGCCCTGGAGGAATCTCTTCGGGGGCAGGAGCTGCCGGCCATCGGCGGACCCTGTGACAAAAAAGACATTCTCAAGCGATTCGAAACCTTTCTGAAAAAAAATGAGAAGGAACCGGGCGTACCTTTCCTCCGGAATGCCCTGGACTATGTACGGGACGAACTGAAGCTGGATCCGGAAGGGTTCCTTCAGGAAATGGTGGACGGCATCCTGGGGGACAACTACCCTGTCCCGGAACGGATGCTGGCCCTTACTGAAAAAATCGTCCACCGTTATCTCGTTCAGGAAATGTGCGGTAACGAGCCTCCCAAGGGAAATTTCGATCTCTTCGCCACCGAGGGGGGCACGGCGGCCATGGATTACATCTTCACCACCCTCATGGAAAACAGACTTCTGCAGAAGAGGGACAAGATCGCCCTCGGAACGCCCATCTTCACCCCCTATCTGGAAATCCCGAGGCTCAACGACTACCGCTTCGTGGAACTGGAAATCCAACAGGATGAAAACGGGGGCTGGCAGTATCCCGATTCGGAAATTGAAAAGCTTGCCGACCCGGCCGTCAAGGCCTTCTTCGTCGTCCATCCCTCCAACCCCACGTCGGTGGCCATGGACGGGAAAACCCTGAACAAGATCGGAAGACTTGTCCGGACGAAAAGAAAAGACCTCATCATCATCACCGACGATGTCTACGGAACCTTTGTCAACGATTTTCGGTCGCTGGTCACCGTGGCCCCTAAAAACACTATCCTCGTCTACTCCTTTTCCAAGTATTTCGGGGCGACGGGGTGGCGTCTCGGTGTCATCGGCATCCACCGGGAAAACGTTTTCGACAGAAAAATCGCTGCCTTTCCGGATAAAACCAGGAAACAGCTGAACCAGCGCTACGGCACCGTCACCCTCAATCCAGCGAAGATGAAGCTCATCGACCGCATGGTGGCGGACAGCCGTTCCGTGGCCCTCCATCACACGGCGGGCCTGTCCACCCCCCAGCAGGTTCTCATGGTCTTCTTTTCCCTTTACTGCCTCACCGACAGGAGAGGAGACTACAAGAAGGTCGCCCAGTACATCGTCACACACCGCCACAACACCCTTTACAACGCCATGGAGATCACTCCGCCTGACGACACTCACGGCACCCGCTACTACACCACCATCGACGTCCCCGCCCTGGCGGAAAGCCGCTACGGCAAGGAGTTCGCCCGGCATCTCCGGAAGGCCTACGAGCCCATTGACTTCATCGTTCGTCTCGCGGAGAAAAAATCCGTCGTCCTTCTCGACGGCGGCGGGTTCGACGCCCCCAACATGTCAATCCGCGTGTCCCTGGCCAACCTCCCGAACCGGATGTACGAGGAAATAGGCCGGGGCGTCAACGAGCTTTTGGAAGAATACCACCGCCTGTGGGAACAGGGCCGGAAAAAATCGAAGAAATAACGCCGGAGGGATGACCATGACCGAGTCAATTGTTCATCTCTTCCAGACCTATCCGCAGGTACCCGTTTTCCTCTCCCTGGCCGCCGGCTATGCCATCGGCCGGGTCAAGGTCCGGGGATTCGGCCTGGGTTCCACGGCGTCCGTTCTTCTCGTCGCCCTCCTCCTCGGACAGATTCCCCTCGAGATTCCACCGCTCCTGAAAAACGTGAGTTTCGCCCTCTTCACCTTCTGCATCGGCTACAAGGTGGGACCCCAGTTCTTCGGGGCCCTCCGAAAGGAGGGCGTCAACTACATCTGGATTTCCCTCGTCATCGCTTTCACGGCCCTTGCCACGTCCGTCATCCTGGGAAAACTTTTCGGCTTTGACAAGGGAACCACCGCCGGCCTGTTCGCCGGGGCCATGACCACCTCCGCCGCCATCGGCACCGCCGAGGGGGCGGTGGCTCACCTGGGGCTGTCCGATACCGCCCGGGCGGCTCTGGACACGAATATCGCCGTGGCCTACGCCATCACCTATGTTTTCGGCACCGTGGGCGGCATCCTTTCCTTCACCGTCCTGCCCCGCCTTATGAAAATCAACCTGAGGGAAGAAGCCCGGAAGCTCGAGGACACCATGTCCGGCGGGGTTTCCGATCTGGACAAGACACCGGAACTTTTCTCCTGGTCCCGCCAACTCTCCCTGCGGGCCTATCGGGTGGAAAATCCCCAGACGGCGGGGAAAAAAGTGGCGGAACTGGAAGCCCTCTTTCCTTACCGGGTGGCTGTCGAAAAAATCAAGCGGAGGGAGGGCCTCGTGATTCCGGAACCGCAAACGGTCCTCCAGGCGGGCGATGTCGTCCTCCTCGGCGGGGCCGTGAGAACCTGCTTTCTTGAAGCGCCGGCAATCATCGGACCGGAGGTGGATATCGCGGATGTCGCCGATGTCGTCGGAGAAGTCATGGAAATCTGCGTTCTCAACGAAAAAATCGTGGGCAAAACCCTTCGGGATCTAGCGGCGGATCCGGCAAGCCACGGCATTTTCCTGAGAGGGATCACCCGGATGGGCCATAAGGTTCCCCTCCTCCTCGACACGGTCGTGGAGAAGTGCGACCTCTTCCAGGTCATCGGCGCCCGGGAGGACGTGGAAAGGGCCGCGACACGCCTGGGATACGCCGAGCGCCCCACCGAGGCCACGGACCTCATCATGGTGGGAACCGGCTGCGCCGGCGGCACCCTTCTGGGGCTTCTGGCGGTTCACATCGACGCCATCCCCATCACGCTGGGCGTTGGAGGGGGTGTTCTCGTCGCCGGACTTGTCTTCGGGTGGCTCCGGTCCATCCACCCCACCTTCGGCCAGATACCCGGAGCGGGACGATGGATTCTCCAGGACCTGGGTCTCAATCTCTTCATCGCCTGTATCGGCCTCGGGGCCGGGGCCCAGGCTCTCAAGGCCTTGGAGACGACGGGGCTTTCCGTCTTCTTTGCCGGGGTGATCGTCACCCTTCTTCCGGTCATCACCGGTCTTCTCTTCGCGAGAATTTTCCTCCGGATGAATCCCGTCCTCCTCATGGGGGCCCTCGCCGGCGGAAGAAACCTCACGGCGGCCCTCAACACCCTCCAGGAAGATGCGGAGAGTTCCACTCCCGTCCTGGGATATGCGGCCCCCTATGCCTTTGCCAACGTTCTCCTCACCATCTGGGGAACGGTGATCGTCAGTCTCATGTGAGAAGCTTTTCAACTTCATTTTGTTCAGCTTGCTCACCCAGCGTCTTTTCCTTTACGGTTACGGCCTGAAGGAAAACGCAACTTCAAGAACGCACGAAACCCGCACGAGGAGGAAATATTTACGCCTTCCAGGAACGACTGACATGAACCGGAACGTTATTTTCCTTGACATAGTTACATAAATGCCCTAAGTAAAGGCTACTTTTAGATGCGGTTTTGGTGGGTGGCCCAGAGCTGTAAAAAGCGTCTGGGCTTTTTTCATAATCAGCTTTCCATCTGTGAAGAGGAGGACAATGGCCCGGAGAAGCCCGAACCAGTTCATCAAGCGCCAAAAAGAAATGGAAAAGAAGCGAAAAGCAGCGGAAAAAATGGCCAGACGCCAGAACAAAAAAAAGCGGAACGAAGAACCCGCCCTGGACCCGCCATCGGACCTCACGGATCAACCATCGGAAGAAGCAACCCCGGAAAGATGAACATTAAGCGTTTAAGTTCCTCACAGGGAACGGAAGGGCAAAGATGCACCTGCCCTGTACCGGTATATTACACATGAAAAAAGGACAATGAATGAATTTCAAAGACTTTGAGTTTCACCCCGATATCGAATCGGGTATCGAAAAAGCGGATTATCATGAGCCCACGGCCATTCAATCACAGTGCATACCTCTCATAAGAAAAAACAGGGACCTCATGGGCCTGGCCCAGACAGGGACAGGCAAAACGGCCGCCTTTGTTCTTCCCATCCTCGAGCGTCTCATGGGAGAAACCCGGAAAAGGATCCGGGCACTGATCATCGCCCCGACCCGGGAACTGGCGGAGCAGACCCATGGATCCTTCAACCTCCTGGGTGCAAAAACGAAATTGAAAAGCGTTACCGTTTACGGGGGAACGAAAACGGAACCCCAGGTAAAAAAGCTCCGCGCCGGAGCGGATATCGTCGTAGCCTGCCCGGGGCGGCTCATCGATCTCATGGGCCAGGGCGCCGTCGACCTGTCGGACCTGGAAGTTCTTGTCATCGATGAGGCGGACCGCATGTTCGACATGGGATTCCTGCCGGACATCCGGAAAATCATGAAAAGGATTCCCGAAAAGCGTCAGACGCTTCTTTTTTCGGCCACCATGCCCGACGACATCCGGTCACTGGCCCGGGAAATTCTTCGTGATCCCGTGACAATCCAGGTCGGTGAATCAGCACCCGTCGCGACGGTTTCTCACGCCCTTTATCCCGTGGAGTCCCACCGGAAGACGGCTCTTCTCATGAAGATCCTGGAAAAGACGGAAACCGAATCGGTCCTCGTCTTCACCCGGACCAAGGACCGGACGACACGCGTGGCGAGACAAATGAAAAAAGCCGGGTTTAACGTTGCCTCCCTCCAGGGCGACCTGTCACAGAATCAGCGGCAGGAGGCCCTCGACGGCTTCCGGAACGGCAAATACCAGGTTCTCGTGGCCACCGACATCGCCGCCCGGGGAATCGATGTTTCCCGGATATCCCACGTGGTCAATTACGACATGCCCGACACCGCCGACGCATACATCCACCGGATCGGCCGAACGGGAAGGGCTGAAAGGACAGGAACCGCCTTCACCTTCGTAACTCTTCAGGACCGGGCCTTTGTCTGGACCCTTGAACGGATACTCGGGGAAACCATCGAGAGAAGGACCCTGGACGATTTTGATTATGCCCTGCCGGTTCCGGTCATCAAAACGGGATCGAGACGGAGAAAAGCAAGAGGAACAGCGGAACGGAATCCTTCGGCATCACCCCGGGAAAACACCTGTCCGCCCCCCGCAGTCGGCCAGACCCCCGGGTTTTCCAACACTCAGCCTTTTCTCTCTTCGGGAAAGTCGTTCTTCGGAACGGCCCGGTTCAAATCGAGGAGAACCCGCGTTTCCAATCGATAGCTTGCGATTGAAAAGATCCGGTGGATCAAAGATCCGCCGGATCTCGAGAGTCTTTCACCCCTGCCTCCCGTCAATCCCTTTCATTTCACAGCGTTTGCGATTTAACCATGCCTGTGAAGAGCAGAGATCTTATTTCCGGATTGCCCGTTAGATGTCTCTTTTCGGGTTAAAAAACAGCCTTCTAAGCCCGAAAATGAGACTTTTTTCGGTTGATTGTCTAATATTATTAAGTATCTGTCTTGGTCCGACCCCGGATAGCTTCCACGAGGCGGCGGACTTTTGCGGGGTCTTTGCGGAACCGGACGGGGCGGCCGTCGGCGTCCACCCGGTTCGTCCGGGTGCAGCTGTCGACACCGGCGGGGCGGACTCTTTGGACGCCCTCGAAGACGTTCTCCGGCGATATCCCACCGGCCAGGATGACGGGGACGGGGCTTTTCGCCACGAGAGCCGCCGCGAGGTTCCAGTCGCAGGTTTCGCCGGTGATCCCCACATAGCCCGCGACGGGCTCCTCGTAAAACCCCGGGGTGGACAGATCCCCCAGGAGGGTGTCGGTGAGAAACCAGTCGCTCACGGGGGCAAAGAAGTCCGCGAGGTTCTCGATGACGGTCCGAACCGCGGGGACATTCCCCTTCCCCTCTTTCGGAATGGGGATGGACCGCATGATTTCCAATTCCCGGTAGCGCCGTTTCAGTTTGTCCTGGAGGACGTACAGGAACTGCCACGACCGGTCCGTCTCGGGACTTTCCCGGTCCGGAAACTTTATGGCTTCGCAGAAGTGAAGGATCCGGGGCTCGTAGTAATCGACGGCCCGGCAGAGATCTTCCAGGTCGTCGAAAAGAGGGATGAGGCAGCTTTTCACGCCTTCCTGCCTCAGGAGGGTCATCACATCCCGAACGGCTGGGACCTTCCAGGCCTCCCGGGAAAGGAGAACGGACCCCATGTGGTCCACGCCCAGCCCGAGAAGGGCTTCCGCCTCCCGGGGTTCCTGGATTTCATAAATCTGGACGAGAATCCGCTCCACGGGTTTTTCTTACCGGTATTCAAAGGGTTTCATGAAGCCGTTATTTTGTCCAGGGCCGACTTCAGGCCGTCCACCCGGTGATCGGGCAGGATAAAGGGCCACCCATTCTGGGAAGACACGGCGGGATACCCCCCCTCCCCTCCCTCGCCTTTCCGATAGACGAAAAGAAGGTGTTCCTCCGGGCCCACAACGGCCACTGTGTAAAGGGGTTCCTTGAAATCTTCCTTCGTTTTTCCTTCCAGGTAGCTCTCGCATTCCAGCCGGGAAAGGCTTCCGAGAAGACGGTCGACCGCTTCGCCGTCCGCCCGCTTCCCCGTCTCGTCGAGCCAGGCGGTCTCCTGCTTCTTTTCCGGCTCTTTTTCCCCGCCTGCGGGCTGTTCCTTTTCCTCAACGGGGATTTCCGTCCGGGTCAACGTCGCTTTCTTTTCGGGGCCGGTCACCGTCAGCTCGGTTATCTCCCCTTTGTCGAAGGAAAGGACCTTCCGATCCCTCAGGTCGTCAACGGTTTTGTCGAAAAGGGAACGGAGATTGCCCCGGGCGTGATACACCCGCGGGTCTTCCCCGATCCGGACGAAGGTGTGGCGGTACGTGGAAGCCGCTTTTCCAAGGTCGACCTGGAGGACCTCCTTTTCCCCTTCCCGGACCCGGACACGGATCCTCCTGTCGTCGCCCAGGTCATAGGGTTCATAATTCTTCGATTCCGACACCAGGGCCGTCAGGGTGACGTTTCCCAGGTCGTCAAGAAGATTCTGAACTTTTTTTTCGTCGGCAGGATAGTCCCCCGGGAGAAGGATCCAGCGGTCTTCTTTACGGACCAGCTGGAAGCTTCTCTCTTTCCCGGCGGTAATATCGATCGCCGTGATGTTGTTCACCGTCACTTTCGCCGGTTCGGGCAGTTCGTACCGGGTTCGATCCTTTCCCTGGAAAAAAAGGTACAAACCCAGGGCGGCGATGAGAAGAATCAGGACGAGGTATTCTTTTCCGATTTTCATGATCAACCCTCCCTGGCGGGCTGAAACAGGGCCTGGATGGCTTTTTTCCGGGAAACCCTCCGGAACCAGACGAGAAGACCGAAGAGGACCACGAGGACCGGCAGTCCCGCAATATTGAAGGCCTTGACCGCCGTTTTGACCTGGGCGCTCGTTTCGCTCAGGGGATTGAACCGCTGTTCCTTCCCCCGCATGACGGCGATGTCGTCCCGGCCGTTCAGGTGATCCACCACGTTGAGAAGAAAGACGCTGTTCGGCGTCGTTCCCCCTTCATCGACCATCTGGTCCGTGAGGATATCGGAACCGCCTATCAGGAAAATCCTGCCGGGTTTTCCCGTTTCCAGAACAGCCCCCTCCTGTTCCACGGGAACCGGGGAAGAGGGAGTCGTTGCACCGGGCTCCTCTCCTTCCGTTTTTTCCATTTCTCTCTCCGGGAGGGGCTTCCCCTTGAAGTAGCTGGGAAATTCCCCCTCCACGACCGCCGCCAGCAGGTGTTTTTTCATCTCCGTTTCCGGGGGCGGGTTTTCCATGAACAGGGCGTTCAGGTTCGGCACCCGGCTCACCGTCCAGGAGCGGGCGGAGGAATTGACGAGCCCCTCCCCTTTCAGCCCCAGCTCTTTCAGGCGTTCCCCCTTTAAATCCAGGGGGGCCGTTTTCATGACCACGAGACCCCGGATGTTCTTCATGTAGGGCGGTGTCCTGTTGATGTTGTCGCTCTTTATGATGGGAGCGAAATAAACGGGCCGTTCCCCGCCGCCCAACCGGGGGGCCAGGCGCTGCCGGTAGGAATTCTCGTCGAGGACAAAGGCCTTCTCCAGGGAAGCCCCGTAATGCTCGAGGAGCTTATCCAGTCCCGTTTCGACGGGAACGAAAGCCCCGGCGCCGCCGGGACTGAACCGGGCGGAAGGGTTCCCCGGAGGCGTTTTTTCCTCCAGGGGATCGAGGAAGAGAGCCAGGTTTTTCCCCTTCATGAGAAACTGGTCGATCTGAAAAAGCTCGTATTCGGAAAATTTCTCCGTCGGACCGGCGATGATGAGGCAGTTGACATTGTCCAGCAGGGGGCCGTCCTTCAGGCGGACATCGCGGACCGTGTAGCCCCGTGACAGGAGGGCATGAAAATTCGCGCCGCTTCGTTCATCCCCTTCCATTCCCGGCATGGCAAAGGTTTTCAGGGTGCCATGGTCGGCCAGGTACCCGATATCCTCGTGGATATCGATGAGGCTGTCGAGCTGGCCTTCCATGAGTTCCCGCACCTGGTCCAGGGGCACCAGGCTGTACTGGGTCCCGAATAGGGGAATCCTCATGACGTTCATGACGGGGACCTCCGCCGTCTTCCCGCCGTACGCCATGACGAGGCCGATGATCCCCTGCCCGGCCTCCACCTTGCCGTCCTCCAAGGCCGGCCACTTGAGGGTCATGAGCCTGTATTTCTCCGCCGCCGACGCGGCCTCCTCGCCCGCTTCGGGGTCTATGAACTCAAATTCGAGCGTGTCGTAATTCTTGACGTTCAGATCCTTGACGACGCCCTCGATCCCCGCGGGCAGTTCCGGGAGCCCCTCCACCCCCATGTAGGGGGCCACGCGGTTCAGGGACGACGACAGGAAGAGTTTCACCGCCACCTTGCCCTGGAGAGCGAGAAGGGCGCTGATCTTGTCGTTAAGTTTCATGATGGAGGTGGTTATCCTGTATTCCAGGCCCTCCGTCCCCGTGATGGTGGGGATTCTTTCGATCAGGTCCCCGTGGATGAGGACGAGCCCCATGTAAGCCTTTCTGAATTTGACCTCGTCCTTCTCGATGTGCTGGATCTGGACGGGATGGATTCCGTAGTTACGGGCCGTTTCCTCGTTTTCCCGGGCTTTCCCCGAATCCCCCTCGGGGTTGACATCGAAGAACTGGTAATTGAAATGGCGGTTCCCGTAGATCCCGTACTCCTCCAGGAGGTCCCTCAGGTAACGCTCCGTGCCGTTGTAGGGGGCGGGGAGATTTTTCGTGAAGAAGACCTTGATGGTGAGAGGCTCCGACAGGGTGGAAACAACCCGGCGGCTGGCGTCGGAAAGGGAGTACTGGCCGCTTTCCGTCAGGTCGAACCGGAAGAAGAGGTTCATCCCCGCGACGTTGATGAGGACCACCAGGACGGCGTACAGAAGAAATTTTATATAAGCGTTTCCTTTTTTGCTCACCGGATGTTCCCTCCTTTCCTATTTTCTGTTTTCCAGCGCCAGGGACGTCCCGTACAAACCGAGGAAGATGATGCTCAGAAAATAGAGAAAGTCCCGGGAATCGATAATGCCCCGGGAAATATTCTGGAAATGGGCGTCCGCTCCGAGATAGCTCAAAACGGAGACCGCCTGGGGGGGGAAGAAAAAGAGCATCTTGTCGATCAGGGTCAGGGCGAAGCACAGAACGGCCCCCACGATGAACGCGATGATCTGGTTTTTCGTGAGGGACGACGCGAAAAGGCCGATGGCACCGTATGCGGCCCCCAGGAAAAGGGCGCCCAGGTAGCCTCCCGCTATGGGCCCCCAGTCGAGGTCGCCGAGCAGGGAAACGATGAGCGGATAGGCAAGGGTGGGAACGAGGAGGGCCGCCGCGAGGGCCGCCGCGGCCAGGAATTTTCCGATAATGATGTCCCGGGTGGTCACCGGAAGGGTTTCCAGGATTTCATAGGACCCCATGTTGAATTCTTCCGAAAAGAGACGCATCGTCACGGCCGGAACGATGAAGGAGAAAACGATGGGGAGAAGGGCGAAGAAATCCCGGAGGCTCGCCTGGTTGAAGAGGAAGAAGGGGGTGAAGAAGAACCAGCCCGTCACGAGGAGAAAAATGGAAATGACGATATAAGCGATGGGAGAAACGAAATAATCGCGGAGTTCCTTGGCGAAGACAGTGAACGCCCTCATGTCAGCCCTCCCTGGTCAGTTCCCGGAAGATGGCTTCCAGGGTCCTCTTTTCCCGGTAAAATTCCGTGAGGCGCCAGCCCGTCTCACGGATTTTATCGTACACGCGGTCCCGGACGTCCGAAGCGGGATCGCCGTAAAGCCTGAAATGGGACGTGCCCGGCTCCCCCCCGTCGACCCGCTCGATCTTTTCCACCCCTTCCACGGTGCCCAGGAGGGAGATGACCTCATCGGCATCCCCTGTCTCCCGGAACCCCAGGTGAATGACCACGCGGCCCGCCGCGCTCTGTTTCAGCGCATCCGTGGCGTCGTCGGCGACGATCCGCCCCCGGTCGATGATCATGATCCGGTCGCAGGTGGCTTCCGCTTCACTGAGAATGTGGGTGGAAAGGATGACCGTTTTTTTCTTTCCGATTTCCCGTATGATCTCGCGGATTTCGGCAATCTGATTCGGGTCGAGGCCGGCGGTGGGCTCGTCCAGTATGAGGATTTCGGGATCGGAGATCATGGCGTAGGCGATTCCCACCCGCTGTTTGAGGCCCCGGGAAAGCTCACCGACGGTCCTGTGCATGATGTCACCGATCCCGCAGAGCCCTGCCAGTTCCTTGAGCCGTTCCATTCGCCTTTCCTTCTCAAGTCCCCGGATCTCCGCCGCGTAGACGAGATAGTCGTAAACGAGCATGTCTTTGTAAAGAGGAGCCGACTCGGGGAGATATCCCATGGTCTTCTTGATTTCCAGGAGGTCTTCCTGGATGGACCGGCCGCCGATCCGGATGGAACCGGATGTCGGCGCCAGGTACCCGGTGATCATCCGCAGGGTCGTCGTCTTTCCGGCACCGTTCGGCCCGAGAAGGCCGAGAACTTCCCCCCTCGAAATGTCGAAAGTGATTCCGTCGACGGCACGGAGGTTCCCGTAGTCTTTCGTGAGGCCTTCGGCGTGTATCATTCCGTCCTCCTTTTGAAAAAGGCGTCAACGGCCTTGTGAAAAGCCGTCGGAAAGAGACCGTTTCAGGGCATTACGCGGGTCACCGGTCATTCAAAAGCTTCCCCGGCGACCGGCGGTCATCCGGGGAAGCTTTATCACGGACCGGTAAAAACGGGTTTTTTTAATCGAAGTCGTCGATGTCGGGGTGCATCCCCGTCATTCCGCCGCCGGGCGGCATGGGCGGCATGGGAACGGGCTTTTTCGGCTTTTCCGCTATCATCGCTTCCGTGGTGATGAGAAGCGAAGCGACGGAACAGGCGTTCTGAAGGGCCGTCCTGACGACCTTGGTGGGATCGATGATGCCCGCCTTCACCATGTTCACGAATTCGCCCCTGTCGGCATCAAACCCGAAGTCGCCTTTCTTTTCCTTGAGTTTTTCACAAATGACGGATCCCACGTAGCCGCCGTTGTTGGCAATCTGCCTGGCCGGTTCCTCGATGGCCCTTTTCACGAGACCGAGAGCCGGTTTCTCGTCAGCGGGGAGGTCAACCTTCTCGAGGGCGGGCAGGCAACGAATCAGGGCAACACCGCCGCCCGGAACGATTCCCTCTTCCACCGCCGCCCGGGTGGCGTTCAGGGCGTCTTCCAGGCGGGCCTTTTTCTCCTTCAGCTCGATTTCCGTGGCCGCGCCCACCCTGATGACCGCCACGCCGCCGGAGAGTTTCGCCAGCCTCTGCTGGAGTTTTTCACGATCGAAGTCGGATGTTGTTTCATTGATCTGGGCCCGAAGCAGGTTGACCCGGGCTTCGATGTCCCCGCTGTCCCCGGCACCGTCCACGATGGTGGTATTCTCCTTGTCGACGATGATCCGCTTGCATGTTCCGAGTTCGTTCATGGTGACTTTCTCGAGCTTCAGTCCCAGGTCCTCGGAAATCAGCTTTCCGCCGGTGACAATGGCGATGTCCTCGAGCATGGCTTTTCTCCGCTCCCCGAAACCGGGAGCCTTTACGGCAACGCACTTGAGAACGCCCCGAAGCTTGTTTACCACGAGAGTCGCCAGGGCCTCCGCCTCTACGTCCTCGGCGAGGATCACGAGAGGTTTTCCCGTCCGGGCGATCTGTTCGAGGAGGGGCACCATCTCCTTGAGGCCGCTGATCTTCTTCTCGTTGATCAGGATGTAGGGATCGTCAAAAACCACCTCCATCTTTTCGGCATTCGTGACGAAATAGGGCGAGATATACCCCCGGTCGAACTGCATCCCCTCGACGATGTCGAGAACCGTTTCGAGGGACTTGTTGTCCTCCACGGTGATGACGCCTTCTTTTCCCACCTTTTCCATGGCCTCGGAAATCATGTTTCCGACGGTGGCGTCATTGTTCGCGGAAATCGTTCCGACCTGCGTGATTTCCGTCTTCTCGGCCACGGGCTTGGAGATCTTCTGAAGCTCATCGAGAACGACGTCGACGCACTTGTCGACGCCCCGTTTCAGGGACATGGGGTTCAGTCCCGCAGCCACCAGTTTCGCCCCCTCCCGGTAGATGGACTGGGCCAGGATGGTGGCGGTGGTCGTCCCGTCACCGGCGATGTCGGAGGTTTTCGAGGCCACCTGGCGCACCATCTGGGCGCCCATGTTCTCGAATTTATCGCTCAGCTCAATCTCTTTCGCCACGGTCACCCCATCCTTGGTGATCGTCGGCCCTCCCCAGGATTTTTCGATAACCACGTTTCTACCCCTGGGCCCTAACGTGGCTTTCACGGCATTGGCCAGCGTGTCCACGCCCTTGAGGATCTTTTCCCGGGCCATGCTGTCATACTTGATTTCCTTGGCAGCCATGATGCAGTTCCCTCCTCGTTATTCCATGACACAAAGGACGTCGTCCTCGCGCATAATGAGGTAGTCCTTGCCGTCTATCTTGATATCCGTGCCGGCATAGCGTTCAAAAAGAATGCGCTGACCGGGCTTTACATCCATGGAAAGACGTTTCCCTTTCGAATTCAATTTCCCGCTCCCCACGGCGATAATCTTTCCTTCCCTCGGCTTTTCCTTCGCCGTGTCGGGAATGATAATCCCTCCCGAGGTTTTTTCCTCGCTTTCCACCCGCTCCACGATGATCTGGTCATTCAAAGGCCTTACCTTCATCAGTCCCATACCTCCTTTATGCTGTCATATTTTTTTACGCCGTTTTAGCGTCGAAACGGTCCTGCTGTAAAACAACCCTTTTGACCGATTAAACGGCTTGATATTCTTCGTGAATGTTCGACCGTCAATATACGCACGATTTGAGCGTTGTCAAGGGCTGGTAAACGGTCGGGGCACGATAAAAAGACGAGGCCCGGGAATCTCATCGGGAATGTTAAAAAAAGTGTCAAAAAAAAAGTGTCAAAAACGGAAACACCTGCTATTCTGAGCGAACCGATGACGGTGACTCACAAAGAGGCCTTCTTTTCCCAGGCAATGGGTAAGGCCGACCCAAGGAGGACGTATGTTGTCATCTCGGCGACGGGGAGGCGCTTTTGCTAAGATCCTGGGTGTTTTCCTTTTTCTTCTCCTGGCGGGGTGCGCCCACGTCATACCCGTACAGAACGATCCCGATGAAATGCCCCTGGATTATTCTCTTTTCAAGAGGCCACCGGAAAAATTCCACCATCTTTTCGCCGTGGTCATCGACGAACCGACCCATAAATTCACCCTCACCCAGCGCGGAGCGGTTTTTCCCGTAGGCGAGGCCCTTTTCGAACAGTCGTCCTACACCTTTTCCGATATTTTCAGGAAATACCAGGTCGTCACGGACAGGAAATCCGCTCCTTCCGGAACGGACCGTTTTCTGGTCCTCACCTTCGGTCCCGGCTCCGCTTTCCGCTTCGGCCCGACCCTGTTTCACGAGCACGTCGTGGAGATACACCTCCAGGGTGAGGTTTATGACGGCAAGGGAAAGCGGCTCTGGAAAGGGGATGTGAAAACGACCTGGAAGGACGACATCCGGGAAGAGGCCGGCCAGCAGATGACCGGCCAGGCCGGTATGTTCGCATTCATGGCTCCGAATCGGAATCCCCAGGACGTGGCCCTGGGAAACCTCGTCTATATCGGGCTGACCAAGGCCATCGAAGAAATGAAGTACGGACTGGCCACCAAGGGACGGGCCGCCATCCGCTGACTCGCGGCGTTCGCCCGCATCTCCGGCAAAGGCCGGAAGACCATTGTCTTCAGGGTTCTCCCCTCAGGCGGATGTCCCGGCCTGACAGGGCCTGGTCAACACGGTCCTCACTCTGCCCCGGCCAGTTCACGGACCACGGCGACAAGCCCCGGCACGAGCTGCGCCATCCGGCGGAAATCCAGCTTTTCCAGGGTGTCCCGGGACGTGTGGTAATAGGGGTTCCGGTAAAAGGCCGTGTCAGTGATCATAACCGCCGGGTACCCCATCTTCCAGAAGGACCGGTGATCGGAAAAATCGATGCCCGGAACAACGGAAGGCGCCGAGAGGGTTTCAACGGGCACCGGGCTGTTTCTCCCCAGGATCTCCCCCACCGTTCGCACCAGCTTTCGGGACGCGAGGTTCCCCACCACGGCGATGAAATCGGGGGTCGACGGGTAGAAGAGTTTCATGAGGGGAAGAGGAAACGACTGCTTTCCTTTTTCGTCACCGAAAAAACCCAGCATCTCCAGGCAGATCATGGCACGGATGTCCTGTCCCCGGTGCCGTGCCTCCCGGGCGAAAACGAAACTTCCCATGAATTCGGACCGGAAGACCGGGGGTTCCTCGAGGGTGAAAAAAACCAGCTTGACGGTCCGGTCGAAGGTCTCCGCCCCGAGGATCCGGTCCATCTCGAGAAGGACCGCCACGGCGCTGCCGTTGTCGTCCGCCCCGGGGGTTCCCAGGACGGTGTCGTAGTGGGCGCCGACGACGATCCAGCTGTCGGCCTCCTTTCCACCGGGCCGGGTCACCACGATATTGCTGTAAGTCTTCCCGTTATACGCATACCGCTGAAACTCGGGAGTACCCCCCTGGGAGCGGATCGTCCCGGCGATATACGCCTTCGCCTCCTCCAGCTTGCCGTACTCGTAAACGCTTCGGGATCCGATCCGCCGGGACAGTTCCGCCACGTGATCGACGAGGGGCGAAAGATCCTCCCCGGCGGGTTCGTGAAAGGCCGATTCATCCACTTCCACCGGAAAAAACCGGATCTTGACGAGGCCGAAAAGAACGACGGCCAGGATCAAGGCGGTGACAACGAGAAAGGCCTTAATCATGGACGGAACCCCCCGGGCCGGCGGCATCGACGATGTACCGCCGGATCCTTCCGTGAATCCACGCCAGTTCTTCGAAACCCAGCCCCTCTCCGAAGCGTTCCATCCTTTTGTCTGTCAAAAAGGTGATGGTCCGTCCCGGGGCGATTTTCACGAGCCAGTCCAGAAAGGCCGCCGTTCTCCTTCCAAGGATAACGCCCCGGCCGAGATCCCCCGGTGACGGGGAAGACGCGTCCCGGTCCTTCAGAAACGCCTCGGGCAGACGGATTTTCCCCCCTGGAAGGCGGGTTCCCTCCAGGCGGGGTCGCGGCGGAAGGACGATGTCCTCGATTTCGGCCAGGGGAAGGTCCACGCTTTTCCACCGAAACCCCCGCCGGCGGTCGACGCGGATCGTCCCGGCCGTGAGGGTCATCCTTTCCGAACGCCCGGCGTGATCGAGGAAATCCCGGACACCGGAATAAACGGGCAGCCCGAGGAAAAGCCCCAGAACGCCCCAGGCGATGAAACGGACAGGCTCCGGCATGGGAAGGGCGAGAACGCCCCCGAAGAAATAAAGGGCAAAAAAAGCGAACAGGAGGGGTGGAATCAGTCTCAAGGCCGCCGTTCCTTTCAGGCCGACGGGGGGGATTTCCACGAAAAGCCGGTCTCCCTCTTCCCGGAGGATCGCCCGCGCCGCCGGCGGCGGTTCGGGAACCGCCACGGCCTCTCCCGTCCTTCTCAACCTCTCGCCGTAGGCTTCGTCCAGGCGGTCAGGCTCCCGGAGCACCTCCTCACCGGAGGAAAAATCGCAAAGGGGAAACCGGAGATACCGGGCCACCCGCTCCGCCGCCTGCCGGGCCGCCAGGTAATCGCCCGATTCCTCGACGACGAAATCCTTTCCCGGAAAAGGTCTCTCCAGGGCCACGGCAAAGGCCTCTTCCGCCGATTTCCCGCCCTGCCGGTCCCTGCCCTGGAGGACGACCCGCCGGAAATCGTCCAGGCGCTCCCGTTTCCATCGCCAGAAGAACAGGAAACCCCGGCCTCTCATGACGAGGCCCTGTCCCCGGCGAAGGACGGTCTTTTCCCGGGCGAACATGACAAATAACCCGACGGCGGTAAATGCCAACCCGAAAAGAAAGAGAACGAGAAGGGGTGGACGGTCCCCCTGGACGGGAACAAGACGGAAGGCCGTGCCGAGCACGAAAAGCCCCCCCAGGAAGAAGGGAAACCCGAAAAGCAGGAGGCACCCGCCCCCTTTACTGAATTCGAGGATGTCTCCTTCCTTCATTCGGCCCTCGATTTTCCATGATGCCGCCGGTCTTTTTCACTTCTTGACACACCCGCTTCTCCTGTGTCAATCAATTCCGGAGATCCCGGCGCGGTCACCCTTTCCCTTTTCTCCGGCGGGTGTCGCCGGCGCCGGCCCGAGGAGGAAACACATGGCTTTTTCCCTGAAGGAGATCCTTCACAACCGAGCCTCGTCGCTCATTCACCACGAAACGGAACCGGGCCTTGGCTGTACCGAACCGGCCGCCGTCGGCCTGTGCGCCGCCGCCGCCGCTTCCCTCCTTGACACCCGGGAATTCGACGCCGTCGCCGTCGTCACGGACCGGAACGTGTTCAAGAACGCCATGGGCGTCGTGATTCCCGGGACCGGCGGCGGTACGGGGATACATCTCGCGGCGGCCCTGGGGGCCGTGGCGGGCGATCCGAACCGCGGCCTGAAGGTGTTCGAAGCCGTCGACGCCCCCGGCCTGGAAAAGGCGAAAAAGCTTCTGTCGGAAAGCCGCCTTTCCGTCCTCTATCGGGATGACGCGGCCGGTCTTTTCGTCCAGGTGACCCTGCGGGCGAAAGACCGCTCCGCCGTGGCCACCATCACGGACCGGCATGACCGCATCGTCGCCCTCACCAGGGACGGCGAACCGGTTTCGGACCACCCCCTTCTGACCCTTCCCGCCGGCGATGAGATGGATGAGGGAAATGGAATGGAGAAATGGCTCACGGGACTCGGGATAGAAGACATGATCGACCTTCTGCCGGCCCTGGACGGCCAAGACCTGGAATACATCCGCCGGGGCCTGGAAATGAACCGGGCGCTCGCCGACTATGGACTCTTTCACAGTTCCGGCCTGGGCATCGGCAAAATGAAGGCGAGCCTGGCCCGGCAGGGGCTACTGCAGGAGGACATGGCCTTCCGGGCAGGCCTTCTCGCCGCTTCGGGGGTCGACGCCCGCATGGGCGGCGTGGGCCTGCCGGCCATGACCCTCGCAGGAAGTGGTAACCAGGGCATCGCCGCGGGACTTCCGATCCTGGCTGTAGCCGAACGGGCAGCCATCAAGGATGAGGGGGATGTTTTCAGGGCCGTTGCCCTGAGCTATCTCATTACCTGCTACATCAAGGCCAGGGTGGGAAGGCTGTCCGCCCTGTGCGGCAGTGTGGTCGCTTCCGGGGCCGGGGCGGCCGCCGGCATCGCCTATCTCCTGGGGGGTGATGGTGAAAAGATCGGCGGGGCCGTGAGCAATCACATCGCGGGATACGCCACGGTCATCTGCGATGGGGCCAAGACATCGTGCGCCCTGAAAATCGGGTACGCCGCGTCATCGGCCGTGGAGAGCGCCCTTTTCGCCCTTCACGGGACGGTGGTGCCTGCCACCGACGGTATCATGGGGGAAACGCCGGAACAGACGGTGGAGAACCTGTCGCGGGTCACCATAAGGGGCCTTTCCGCCATGGACCCGGAAATTCTCGCCGTCATGCTTTCCCGCTGCCGGTAAGCGTCATCGGTCACCCGGCCACGGTCGGCTTTTTTATAGGCACGGCAAAAATAGCCCAGCGGGAGACGTCCCCGATTATTTCCCGCTCCTGGTCTTCCAGAAAATGACCGTGAGGCCTCCGGCGACGATCGCCGTGGCCATGATCCAGAAGTACTGGTCGACCAAGGCCGCCATGGCCACCGTGGCGCCGAGGACGACGCCGAGAACGGCAAACCGCCAGTTGAAATGAACCCCCGCCAGAAAGACCACGAGCGAAAGGGCCATGAGAAGGATGAGACCGGCGTCCTCCTGGTTCATCCGTCCCGTGCTCTGGAGCACGTGTACCAGGTAGACGACGGCGAAAAGGGCCAGCCAGTGAAACACCTGGCGGCCGAGCAGGGTTGACCTTTCCTCCCCTTTTTTCCGTCCGGCCTTCCATTCGTTATAAACGCTGGCTCCCCCGAATACGGGAACCATGGCGAGCCAGTACCAGAAACCGTATTTCATGGAAAAATCGGACACGCCAATCCCGATGAGGGACAGGAGGAACAGGGTCAGAAACAGGATTCTCTCGGCATTGAAAAAAGAAGAGGGAAGAGAATTCTTTTCTCTTTGCGGCGGCGGTCGGAACGTCTTTCGTTGCCATGAAGTCTCCTCGTGAAAAAGGTTTTTGTTGAACATTGCAAAATACTGCAACAAACGGCAGACCCTGTCAATACAGGAACCGCAACCGGGGGTTTTCCCTGGAAGGCCCAAAAGGTGGTTGCCCTCCGCGGGCTTTCCCGATATAGAACGGCCACGGAGAAGATGTCATGAGAAACGCCTACCTGTCCCGATACGGCGCCGACCGGAAATGGACCCCGACACCCCATGTCCGGGAAGGGATTTGCCAGGTCGTCGTCATTCCCGCCCTGGCCGAATCGGGCAGCCTTTTTCACACGCTGGCGAGTCTCGCGGCGAATCCGCCGGAAGAACGGAGCCGGACGGCGATTCTCGTGGTGGTCAACAATCGCGGGAAAGAAACCGTCAAGCCGGAAGAATGGGAGGACAACCAGAGGACCCTGCAGGTTCTCCGGGCCCTGTCCGCCGGCCAGGCCCCTCCCCGGGGGCTTCTCGATGGGCCGTCGGAAGCCGCCGCGACGGGTCTTCCCGGCCTTCTGAACCTGGCCGTCGTCGATGCCGCGTCTCCGGGCCTCGAACTTCCGGAAAAGACGGGCGGTGTGGGCCTGGCGAGAAAAATAGGCCTGGACCGGGCCCTGGACATCCTGTCGCCCCGACAAGGGGAAAAGGCTCTTCTTTTCTGCCTCGACGCCGACACCCTGGTGGAACGGAACTATCTTTCATCGGTCCGCGGCTTTTTCACGAAACGCGGTCCCGGCGCCGGGGTCGTCCGTTTCCGCCACCGCCGCACAGGCGATGAGGAGGAAAGACGGGCCATCGTCTGTTACGAGATTTTTCTCCGCTACTACGTCCTGGGACTGAAACACGCCGGTCCCCTATGCCTTCCACACCGTCGGTTCCACCATGGTCTGCACGCCCGAGGCTTACGCGGCCGTCCGGGGCATGAACCGCCGCAAGGGGGCGAGGACTTTTATTTTCTGAACAAGCTCGCCAAGGTGACCGCCGTGGGCGACATCCGCGCCACCACCGTCTATCCCGCCGCCCGGCCATCGGGGCGGGTTCCCTTCGGTACGGGCCGGCGGGTCGCCCGTTTTATCGAGGACGGGCAAAACGAATACGTCCTGTACGATCCCCGGATTTTTTCCTCTTCGATCGTGGCTTCGCACCGTCGGCGAAAATTCAGGAGAAAACGACAGGGATCTTCTCGCCAGGGCCGGGGACATCCATCCCGACCTGGAACAGTTCCTCCGGGAGAGGGGATTCCCCAGGGCCTGGGCAAAAATAGGGGAGAACGCGAAAAACCAGCGGCAGCGCCTTTCCCAGTTTCACGGCTGGTTCGACGGGTTTGAGACCTTCAAGCTCATCCGCTTTCTCTCCCGGGAAGCCTTCCCTCCCCTTCCCATGTTCCAGGCCCTTCAGACCTTTCTTCACCGGCCAGATACCCCCCTTCCGCCTTTTGACGTTCAAGCCCCGGTTCCACCCCTGGACATTCAGGAAGAAATTCTCGCCGTCATGGAACGGCTGGAGGGTGAACCTTTTTCCGGGACCGTCGAAGGAGAACCTGTTGATCCTTCTTCTGCGTTCGTGCTATAAATAATTTTTGATTAAGATTTCTGCAGAAGGAACGGCGATCTCTGGAAGAAGACGGCATCAGACGAAAAAAGACGAAATCGATTCATGTGGGACCGGTCCGGGTGGGCGGTGACGCCCCCGTGATCGTCCAGTCCATGACCAATACCGATACCCGGGATGTGCCCGCCACGGTGGCCCAGATTCGCCGCCTCGAGGAAGCGGGCTGTGAAATCATCCGCGTCGCCGTCCCTGATGAGGCGGCCGCCGACGCCCTGCCTTCCATCAGGAAAGGCATCGGGATCCCCCTTATCGCCGATATTCACTTTCACGAGGCCCTGGCCGTCAAGTCCCTCGAGGCAGGTGTCGAGGGCATCCGGATCAACCCGGGAAACCTGGGAGAAAAAAGCATCCGGAAAATCATCGGGGTCGCGAAAGAACGGGACGCCGCCGTCCGTATCGGGGTGAACGCCGGTTCCCTGGAGAAGGACCTGCTGAAAAAATACGGCGGCCCCACGGCGGAGGCCCTGGTTGAAAGCGCACTGAAAAATCTCGTGCCTTTCCAGGAGGCGGGATTCGCGAACCTGAAGCTTTCCCTCAAGTCCTCCCATGTGGTCACCATGATCGAAGCGTACCGCCTGGTCGCTGACAGGACCGATTATCCCCTCCATCTCGGCGTGACGGAAGCGGGAACCCTTCTCGAGGCATCGATAAAATCTTCCATCGGCCTGGGTATCCTGCTATACGAAGGAATCGGGGACACCATCCGGGTATCCATCACCGGGGACCCGGTCCCCGAGGTCAAAGTGGCCTATAGTATCCTGCGGGCTCTGGGTGTCCGCAAGGTAGGTCCCGAAATCATCTCGTGCCCCACCTGCGGGAGATGTGAAATCGATTTGAACGGGTTGGCCGAGGCGGTGGAGAAACGTCTCTCGGGGATGCGGGACTATCTCAAGATCGCCCTCATGGGCTGCGTCGTTAACGGGCCGGGAGAGGCATCGGAAGCGGACATCGGCATCGCCGGAGGCCGCGGAACGGGACTTCTCTTCAAAAAGGGAAAAGCCATCCGTAAGATCCGGGAAGAAGACTTCGTCACCGGGCTCATGGATGAAATAATGCAGATGACCGGACAAAAGGAGGCGTGATGCGTTACTCGGAAATGTTCTTGCCAACAGGTCGGGAAACCCCTTCAGATGCGGAAGTCGTCAGCCATCAGCTCATGCTCCGGGCGGGGATGATACGGAAACTCACCAGCGGCATCTACTCTTACCTGCCCCTGGGGCTTCGGGTCATCCGGAAGGTGGAGCAGATTGTCCGGGAAGAGATGAACCGGGCCGGCGCCCAGGAGGTCTTCCTGCCCGCCGCCCAGCCGGCGGAACTGTGGATCGAATCGGGCCGCTGGGAAATGTACGGCAAGGAACTGCTCCGGTTCAAGGACCGCAACCTCCGGGACTACTGCATCGGCCCCACCCACGAGGAAGTCATCACGGACCTCGTGAAAAACGAAATACAGACCTACCGCCAGCTTCCCCGGAACCTCTACCAGATCCAGACGAAATTCCGGGACGAGATCCGTCCGCGATTCGGCATCATGCGCTGCCGGGAATTCTCCATGAAGGACGCCTACAGTTTCGATGTGGACGAAAAAGGCGCCGAATTGAGCTACGAAAAGATGTTCGAGGCCTACAACCGGATATTCCGCCGCTGCGGACTCCGTTTCCGGCCCGTGGAGGCCGACTCGGGGAGCATCGGTGGAAGCTTTTCCCACGAGTTTCTCGTCACCGCCGACTCGGGGGAGGACGGAATGGTCTACTGCACCGCCTGCGCCTACGCCGCCAACCTGGAAAAGGCCGCCGTGCCGAAGCCCGAGGAGAAAAAAGCCGACCCCGCCGTGTTTCTTCCACTTGAAGAAGTCCACACCCCGGCTGTCCGGCCCATCGAGGCAGTCTGTGACTTCCTCCGTGTCACCCCCCAGGATGTGGTGAAAACCCTGATCTTCTCCTGCGACGGGAAGCCCGTGGCCGCCCTGATCCGGGGGGACGAGGAAATCAACGAGATCAAGCTCAAGAACTTTCTCGGCGCCGACATGGTGGAACTGGCGACGGACGACATCGTCTATGAAGTGACGGGAGCCCCCAAGGGTTTCGCCGGCGCCTTGGGAATCAAGTGCCGGGCCATCGCCGACTATTCCCTCATGAACATGACGAATTTCGTCATGGGAGCAAACAAAGAAGATTACCACATCAAGAACTGCAACTTCAAACGGGACTTCAACGTGGATACTTTCGCCGATCTCCGGATGGTTGAGGAGGGAGACGCCTGCCCCCGGTGCGGAAAGGAGATCCGCTTTGCCCGGGGCATCGAGGTGGGCCACGTGTTCAAGCTGGGAACGAAGTACAGCAAGGCCATGAAAGCCACCTTCCTCGACCGGGACGGGAAGGAAAAGCTGATGATCATGGGATGCTACGGCATCGGCATCGGCCGGACGGCGGCGGCCTGCATCGAACAGAACAACGACGACGAGGGCATCATCTGGCCCGTGTCCCTGGCGCCCTTCCAGGCGGTGATCACGCCTGTGAACATAAAGGACGTCCGGCTCATGGAAGCGGGGGAAACACTTTACGGGGAACTCACGGAAGGCGGCTTGGACGTCCTCTTCGACGACCGGGATGAGCGGGCTGGGGTCAAGTTCAAGGATGCCGACCTGATCGGGATCCCCTGGCGGGTGACCATCGGACCGAAGCGGATCGAAGAAGGTACGGTGGAAGTCCGGAACCGGAAAACGAAGGAAGTGACAATCCTTCCCCTGGGCCGGGTTTACGGATTCATCCGGCAGGCCATTGACGACGAGCTGAAAAGCTACGAAACGGACGGCAGCGGAACCTGACCTCAGGGGTATCTTTTCCGCCGAACCCGCGTGAAGAGGGCACCCCGTCCCGGGCGTGACGAATCCTGACAGGAACCGGCGAGGGACCGAACAACAATCCATGGAATCGGAACAGCAGACGACCAAGATGATCCGGATCACGGACATTCTGGACAAAGCCCAGAAGTATCTGCCCGAGAATGATGTGGAAATGATTGAAAAAGCGTACATTTTCACTGCCTCGGTGCACAAGGGGCAAAGCCGTCTTTCCGGGGAGCCCTACCTGGTCCATCCCCTCGCCGTCGCGGTCATCCTGGCGGACATGAAGCTCGACACGGCTTCCCTCATAGCCGGCCTTCTCCACGACACGGTGGAAGACACGCTGGCCACTCTCGATGAAATCCAGAAAGCCTTCGGAAAGGACGTGGCCTTTCTCGTCGACGGTCTCACCAAGATCAGCCGGATCACTTTCGGAAGCCGCATCGAGCGGCAGGCGGAAAATTTTCGAAAAATGATGCTCGCCATGTCTTCCGACATCCGGATTCTCATCGTCAAGCTCGCTGACCGGGTGCACAACATGCGGACCCTGGGGTTTCACAATTCGGAAAAGCGGAAAACCATCGCCACGGAAACCCTGGAAATGTATGCCCCCCTGGCCAACCGCCTGGGGATAAACTGGATGAAAATCGAACTCGAGGACCTGTCCTTCAAGTTCCTCCACCCCGATGAGTACGACGAGCTCATGAACCGTGTGGCGACGAGAAAGGAGGAGCGCGACCGGTACACCGAGGAAGTGAAGGCCATGATCGAGAAGGAGCTTTCCAACTATAAAATCCAGGCCCGTGTCGAAGGAAGAGCGAAGCATTTCTACAGCATCTTCAAAAAAATGGAGGAACAGCGAATCCATTTCGACGAGGTCTACGATCTCATCGCCTTCCGAATCATCGTCCAGTCCAACAAGGTGAGGGACTGCTACGAAGTCCTCAGCATCGTCCATGCCCTGTGGAAACCGGTTCCCGGCCGGTTCAAGGACTACATCGCCATGCCCAAGGCCAACAACTACCGCTCCCTTCACACGACGGTCATCGGCCCTTACGGGGAACGGGTGGAGATCCAGATCCGCACGGAAGAAATGCACGAGTGGGCCGAAAAGGGGATCGCCGCCCACTGGCGCTACAAGGAGGGCGACGGCATCTCCACCAACGAGGAGGAGCAGATCAAGAAACTCCGGGAACTCCTCGACTTCCAGCACGACACGAAGGACGCCCGGGAATTCATGCAGAACCTGAGGCTTGCCCTCTTCCCCGACGAGGTCTAC
>JAXGPA010000002.1:0-370110 GCA_040767195.1 Syntrophales bacterium | reverse complement strand
ACGGCGGGCCGCTTCAAGAAAGATATCGGGATCGGGTTTCCCTTTCAGGCCGAGCTTTTCCGAGGCCACGCCGTCCACCCGGACATCGAAGAGATCCAGAAGGCCCGCTTCCCGGAGGACCCGTTCGCAGTTCCTGCTCGCCGAGATGACCGCCGTCCCGAAGCCGGCGGTCCTGAGTTTTCTGACCAGGTCAATGGCTGGTCCGTATGTCTCGACACCCTGCTTTTTCAGGTGTTCCCGAAAGAAGGCGTTTTTCCGGTTTCCGAGGCCGCAGATCGTTTCCTTTTCCCGATCGTCTTCGGGGGTGCCGAAAGGAATCTCGATTCCCCGGGAAGCCAGGAAACTCCTGATGCCGTCATACCGGGGCTTTCCGTCGACATAACGGCGGTAGTCTTCGTCGGGGTCGAAAGGCTGCCAGGTACCTGCGGTGCGCTTCCGGTACTCGTCGAAAAGTTCTTTCCACGCGGCGGCGTGCACCCTTGCCGTTCTGGTCAAAACACCGTCCATGTCGAAAATGAAGGCATCGTAATCGGACCGGGAGAAGGGTCTCGCTCTTTTCTTTTTCTCGCTCATGGTCCTCCTTCTGTTCGAAACCGGTGTCGAAAAGTACGCCGGCCATATTGGTGAACTGGAACTGTGACAATTCTACAGGGACGTCGGCCGGAGGGCAATGGGGCGGAGCCTGTATGGTCGTTTTTCCCGCGTTTTCGCTTCTTCCAGGGCAATGTTGCCGTTCGGACGGGCGACCTGAAAAAGACCCACAGGATCAGCCGTGAGACCGAGCCCCTCGTCCGGCGGTGGATTCCCCGGCGGGAGGAGGTGATGATTCAATGCGAGCCCCAGGCCTGCGACTATTTGCGGGTCTCCGTTCCCCAGGGCGACAGGACGGGGGATGGTCAGGACAAATACACAAACCACCCCATTTATGGCCTTTTTGTTTTGAAATATAAGAAATATTAGATGGTTGCCATTTTGAGGACTGAAATTTTCTTATGAACATCACCGTCCGGCGACGGTGATCGTGAGTTACAGGGACTGAAATATTCCGATGGCCGATATCGATCGCTACGTATCCCGGGAAGGCTGGCTGTCCGGTCAGGGTAAACTTAAGGGATTTATTCTCTTTCTCGCCATTCTTGTCGTACTTGCCATTCTCTGGCGCTGGTCGCCCCTTGGGGACATTCTCGACCTGGATGCCCTGGTCGCCTGGGCGGAACCGGTTCGAGTTTCCCCCGCCGCACCGCTCATCGTTGTCGCCGGTTTCATGCTCGGTGGGCTTCTGGTCTTTCCCGTCACACTGCTCATCGCCGCCACGGCGCTGCTTTTCGATCCCCTTCAGGGGTTTGTTAACGCTACCCTGGGAGCTCTTTCCAGTGCCATCCTGCTTTATCTTATAGGCGCCTTCCTAGGCGGGGACACGCTCCACCGGATCACGGGGGAAAGGGTGAACCGGGTGAGTCGGGTGATCGCGCGGCGCGGCATTCTCACCATAAGTGCCCTGAGAATCATACCGGTGGCGCCGTTTTCCGTCATCAACCTCGTGGCCGGGGCGTCGCACATCCGGTTCATTGATTATGTCATCGGGACGATCCTGGGAATGACACCTGGGATTGTTGTCATTACCCTCTTTGCCAGCAGCCTGAAGGATTTTGTTGTCCATCCCTGCGTTCGTAACATTCTTATCATTGCCGGCATCTTTGCCCTTGCCCTTATCCTGCTCTTCCTTCTCAAGAGGCACCTGTTCAAGGATGTGGAAAATGACGCGTGAATCACCGGCATTCCGGGAGGGCACCGGTTCCTCCCGTCCCATGGCCGCCGCCACGTATAACGTCCACGGCTGGACGGGCCGGGATTCCCGGCAGATTCCTCAAAGATGCCTCAGGGTGATCCAGGAGATGAACTGCGACGTTGTCGGCCTGCAGGAGGCGACGTTTTCCCTGGAAAGCGGCAAGAAATTCACCGCCGGCTATCTCCGGGAAATGACCGGGATGGAACCTGTTCTGGGTCCGACCCTGTACAGGGCGCCCTGGCACTTCGGAAATGTTCTTCTCACGCGGTTTCCCGTTCTCCGGGTGAGGCGCTTCGATCTCACGGTGCGGCCCTTTGAACCCCGCGGGGTCCTGGACGTGGACCTTTCATTCCGGGACCTCGAGGTCCGGGTCCTGGTGACCCACCTGGGTCTTCGCGTCAGGGAGCGGAGATCCCAGTTGAAAAGCCTCCTGGAAAGGCTGAACCCGCCGGACGGCCGTTTCATTATCCTCATGGGGGATTTCAATGTGTGGTTCCTGCCCCGCCGTGCCTATCGCAAAATGCATGCCATCTTCGGTTTTCCTCCGGCACCGCGGACCTATCCCGCCGTATTTCCTCTCCTCGCCTTTGACCGCATCTGGGTTCACCCCCCTTCCGCCCTGAGGAAGGCGACGGCCTGGCGAAGCGGGGGCTCACGAGAAGCATCGGATCACCTTCCGGTTCGAGCCGACCTCTCTCTGGAAAGACGACCCGTTGCGGAAAAAGGGACCATCCCGGCAGGGATGTTCCCCTGATGAAGGGGCGAAAGAGGCGCGGCGGGAGGGAAGGCTCCCTGTTTCCCGTCAATCCGAAAAGAAGGAAAGTGTGAGACGGAAGGGAACACAAAAAAGAGGAAGCCCTCAGTTTCCTGAGAAGTAAAGCCAGAAGAGGGCGAGACCGGCGGCCAGGGCGGCCAGGGGGAAGACATACCGCAGGAAGCGCCGGAACCGGGCCATCCGGCCCGGCGAGCTTCCGGCCTGGCCGTTATCAAGGATGCCGTTGAGCGCCGTCAGGCCCCGGGCGAAAAACCCGGAGGGGTCCCGGGAGACCGTTTCGTAGATCTGCTCGTCCAGGAAGGGCTTTTCCGAATCGGCGATTTCCGTAGCCCCGAGTTCGTCCAGCCAGCGCGCCACATCCTCGACGTCCCCGCCGTGGCGCCGCAGCCGGGTATCCCCGGCCTCGGCCCGGCGGTCCAGGAATTCAACCAGATCCCCCTCTTCCGGTATGTCCCCGTTCCCCAGGTGCTCCGCCAGGAGGCTCAGCCGGGCCTCGCGGATCGAACGGATCGATTCGCCCTCGTCCGGGGCGGCCTCCCACGAGAGATTCAGTTCCGTGTCCAGGCCCATGCTGCGGTTGGTCGTGTTGGCCGATCCCACGGTGATGAAGCGGTCGTCGACGACGAGGACCTTGGAATGGATGTAGACCTGAACCTCCGACGGTCCGGTGCCTGAAACGGGGCTGTAGAGGCCGAGGCGGTGCCCGCCCCGTTTCGCCGCCTTTTTGAGGGAATCGAGAAGCTTCTTCTGGAGGTGGGCCAGGGAGGCCTGTTCCATGAGCGTGTGGGCCCGCTGGGGAAGAACGAGCACCACCTGAAGTTTCGGCCGGTTTTCGTCGGCCAGGCGCTCCAGGAGGGCCCGGTGCACCGCCCCGGAGGTAAAGTACTGGTTTTCGATGTAGATGGACTTTTCAGCGGCCGCGACGGCATCCTGGTACAGTTGCCGGATTTCCCGGATTTCGTCCTGCGGGGGCAGGAGGGTCCGGGCCCGCGTCCGGCTGAGGGCCACCCGGGGAATGGCTATCGGCAGGGCATCGTCGAAAGCCGGCGGCCTTCCCGACGGGGGCGGCAGGGTCAGGGGGGTTCCCCCGGCGGCGAGCCACCGCTGGGTGAAAAGATCGGCCAGGGCCCGGGCGGCCGGGCCGGTCACGTGGGCCTGTACGTCGTGGACGGGGTCGAAGGCCTGGCCCGAGGGGTCCACCCGTTCGGGGTTTTCTCCCAGGTGGCGGCGGTCGTCCCAACGTCCGGCGCAGAGATCCATGCCCCCGGCAAAAGCGAGGGTCCCGTCGATGACGACAAGTTTCTGGTGATGGCTCGCCCCCAGGGCATGGCAGTCGTCGTCGAGGAAGTGGATTCGCTCGTGGCCTCCCCAGGTTTCGAAAATCCATTTCTGGAACCACTGGCGGTTCAGGGAGAAGAGGAACGTGAAGTCCCAGGCCAGGATGTAGATGTGGAGGTCGGGGTTTTTTTCGCAGAGACTTGTCAGGAAGGGGAGAAAACGGCTGTCGCCGCCGAAGGCCTCTTCGTCGGTGCCCCGAAGGAGGCGAAAGCGGCTTTCGAACTGCCAGCCCGCCATGAGGATGTATTTTCGCGCCCCCAGGGCCGCCCGGGCGACGGCGCCGTAGAAATCCCGGGCATCCACGAGAAGTCCGGAAGCTTCCGCGGCGTAAATGTCGAGGCAGTTCAGGCCTGGCTTGAGAATGGGATTATGGTTCATGTCAATACGCCGCGCCGGGGCTGTCTGTGCTTATGGTCCGATGGGAACTTGATTCAATCCGCCCCAAGAGGCCAGTCAACACGGATGGCCGTCCCTTTCCCCTTTTCGGACCGTATCTGGAAAAATCCGTTGGAGATTTCCGCCCGTTCCCGCATGTTCTGAAGCCCCATGCCGCCTTCGGAGTCTTCTCCGGCGCCGAGAAAAGCGGCTGGTTCGAATCCGCAGCCGTCATCAATGACGAGAAGCGCGAAGCCATTTTCCGTTTTGCCGGTCGTGAGAAGGATCTTTTGGGCACCGCTGTGTTTCGCGGCGTTGTTGAGCGCCTCCTGGGCGATCCTGTAAACGACGATCTTCAGGGAGTCGGGAATATCCTCTTCGTCGCACATCTGGGTTTCTATCTCGACGTTTTCCAGTATTTCACTGAATTCACGGCCCAGGGAACGAAGGGCCTGGGCGAGCCCCAAGTCGTCGAGAACGGAAGGCCCTAGGCTGGACGTGATCCTCTGGGTTTCCTCGACGGCGATCTTCACCATGTCGATGATCTGCTCCAGGGTCATCCCGTCGGGCGCTTCCTCGAGAGGGCTCATGGCGCTCACCTTCTGTTCCAGGGCGTATCTTACGGCCGTCAGGGTGGAGCCGAGGCTGTCATGGAGTTCCCGGGACAGGCGTTTTCTCTCCGTCTCCTGGGCTTCCAGGAGCCTCGCGGAAAGACGCCGCAGCTGACTTCTTGATTCCTGGAGCGCCGTGATGGTCCTCGTGCGATCGATGGCGTACCGGATGCAGTGTTCCAGGAAAGCCGGCTCGAGCTGGTTCTTGTCCACGTAATCGGCCGCGCCAAGCCGCATGGCCTTCCTGTCCATTTGGCAGCTGCCGAAGCCCGTCAAGAAAATAACGGGAACATCGAACCCGTTTCGGGCTATTTCCCTCAAAACGTGAAGGCCATCACTGCTTCCAAGCCTGTAGTCGAGAAGGCAGACGTCAAAGGAACTTTCCTTGAGCTTGCGGTAAGCCTCCTCGGCGCTTGGCGTCCACTGCAGCTCGAAGCGGGTTTCCCTGGCCATGGACAGGAGATTCTGGACGATGACCTTATAATCCTTGTCATCGTCTATAAGGAGCACTCTTGTCGTTTCTTCTGTCATGCTGTCTTTCCTTCCACGGGCAGGGACGTTCAACGATTTTGAAACAGCATTTTTCAAGATCCCTCGCAGGGGAGTTACCAAACTTCTCGCGCTTCCACGACAGGCCCGCCCGCTTTTTTGCGTAACCGGTACCGCGGCACCCATAAACGGGCCCGCACGCCTCCTCGATGGAGCGCTTTCATGCCGATTCTCCATCAGTCCCGGCCCGAGACGACTGTCAGCTCCCGAAGGCGGTCCCTCGTTTCCCCATCGGGCTGTCCCGGCGGGAGGCGCCACTCCCAGTTTCCCGTACCGCCCGCCGGGTGGTTCATCCGGGCGTCCTCCCCCAGGCCCAGGATGTCCTGCATCGGGAAAACGGCCAGGCGCGCCACCGACATCATGGCGAGCCGGATGAACACCCACGGGGCTTCTCCGGCGGAAATTTCCCGGCCCAGGTAGGCGAAAAGCCGCTCCTTCATCGCTTCGTCGGCCTCGTTTTCGAACCACCCCCGCACCGTGTTGTTGTCGTGGGTGCCCGTGTAGACCACGGCGTTTTTCGTGAGATTGTGAGGAAGGTAGGGGCCGGCGGGAAAATCGTCCCCGAAAGCGAAGAGAAGAACCTTCATGCCCGGCAGGTCGAAGCGGTGGATGATTTCCCGGACATCGGCGGTGATCGTTCCCAGGTCCTCGGCGATGATGGGAAGGCAGGGGAATGTTCTCAGCATCCTTTCGAAGAGCGCCATGACGGGAACCTCGACCCAGGTTCCGTTTATGGCGGTGGTCTCTCCGGCGGGGACTTCCCAGTAGGACACGAGCCCCCGGAAATGGTCCAGGCGGAGCCAGTCGGTCACGGCCAGGTTGTGCCGGAGGCGGTCGATCCACCAGTCGAAGCCCGTTTCCTGGAGAACCTCCCAGCGGTAGACGGGGTTTCCCCAAAGCTGGCCCGTCTCGCTGAAGTAATCCGGCGGCACCCCGGAAACCGCCTCCGGGTCACCGTTTCCGTCGAGTTTGAAGATGTCACGGCGGCTCCAGACGTCGGCGCTGTCGTAGTCCATGTAGATGGGCATGTCCCCGATGATCTGAATTCCCCTGCCGCGGGCGTAAGCCCTGAGACCGGCCCACTGCCGGAAGAAGATGTACTGGAGGAACCGCTCCATCTCGAAGTCGTCGGCCATTTCCTGCCGCGCCGAGAGAAGGGCCTTCCCGCTTCGGTGCCGCACTTTTTTCGGCCACCGGTTCCAGGTCTTCCCCCCGTGGCGCTCCTTGAGAACGGTGAACAGGGCATGGTCGTCGAGCCAGGGGCCCTGAGACCGGCAGAATTCCTCGTACCGCGGCTCCCCGCCCTTCTCCCGGAACCGGTCGAAGGCCGCCCGGAACAACGGCGCCCGGTGGGCGCGGACCTTCTCGAAATCGACCCTGTCCCCGGGAAAATCCCTTCCTTTATCGAGATCCCCCTCGTCGAGAAGCCCGTCCCGGACGAGAGATTCGGGGCTGATGAGGAGGGGGTTGCCCGCGAAGGCCGAAAGGGCCTGGTAAGGGGAGTTCGAACCCGCGGGGGTCGGGTGGAGCGGCAGGATCTGCCAGAAGCCCTGCTTCGTTTCGGCGAGGAAATCGATGAACCGGTGGGCTCCCGGGCCCAGGTCGCCGATACCGAAGGCCGAGGGGAGCGAGGTGACATGAAGCAGGACGCCGCTGGCCCGTCGTTTCATTTTCTTTCCTCCTGTCCGTTTTCCCGGCGACGGGTTTCACCGTCCCCGGTCACGATGGCGACGGATGGCCCCGGCAGGCGGATGCCGCCTCTTCGGGCCGTCACGGTTTCGCTGGAAGCCAGGACGATCTCCCGTTTCCCCGGATCGGTCCAGGGGACCTCCACGTCCCGTTCCCCGAAGTTGCAGGCCACGAGGACGGTCCCGCGGGCCATGGTGAGCCACTTGTCCCTTTCGTCGAAGTTCACGGTGACCCGGTTGAAGCGGCCGTCGACCAGGTCGGGAAGGCGGCGGCGAAGCCCGATGAGGGCCCGGTGCCACGCCAGGAGGTCCCTGTGGGGTTCCCGGGCGGGCTCGCCCCAGTCGAGGCGGGACCGGAGAAAGGTTTCCTCCGCCTGGGGGTCGGGGATTGCGGCGGGGTCCCAGCCGAAAGCGGCGAACTCGCGCCGGCGGCCTGTCCGGACGGCCTCCGCCAGTTCGGGGTCACCGTGGTCGGTGAAATAGAGAAAGGGCGTCGACGCCGCCCACTCCTCCCCCTGGAAGAGCATGGGGACGAAGGGCGCGGTCATGACGAGGGCCGCCCCGATTTTGAGCTTTTCCGGGGACAGGAGCCGGCTCGTGCGCTCCCCGAGGGCCCGGTTTCCTACCTGGTCGTGGTTTTGAAGGCACCCCACGAAGCGGTGGGCGGGCAGGTCGCCGGCGGGCCGGCCGTGGCGGCGGCGACGGTAGGCTGAGTAGCGGCCGTCGTAGGCGAATCCCCGGGTAAGCGTGTCGGCCAGGTCGGCCAGGCGGCCGAAGTCCCGGTAATAGCCGTTCCGCTCGCCGGTGAGGAGGGCGTGAAGGGCATGGTGGAAGTCCTCGTTCCACTGGGCGTCGAGGCCGTATCCGCCCGTTTCGGGGGGGCGGACCACCCGAGGGTCGTTGAGGGCGCTTTCGGCGATGAGGACCAGGTGCCGGCCCAGCCGGGCCTGCAGGCGCCCGACTTCCCCGGCCAGTTCCTCCAGGAAGTGGACCGCCGACGTGTCCAGGAAGGCGTGGACGGCGTCGATGCGAAGGCCGTCGCCGTGGTAGTCCTCCAGCCACATGAGGGCGTTTTCGATGAAGAAACGCCGCACCTCGTCGCTTCCCGGCCCGTCGAGGTTCACCGCTTCCCCCCAGGGCGTGGCGTACCGGCCGGTGAAGTAGGGGCCGAACCGGCCGAGGTGATTGCCCGCCGGCCCGAGGTGGTTGTAAACCACGTCGAGGAGGACCGCCAGTCCCCGGCGGTGGCAGGCGTCGACGAGCCTCTTGAGCCCCTCGGGGCCGCCGTAGGCGTGGTGGGGGGCGTAAAGGTCCACGCCGTCGTAGCCCCAGCCGCGGCGCCCGGAAAACTCGGCCACCGGCATGAGCTCCACGTGGGTGACGCCGAGTCCGGCGAGATGATCGAGCCGTTTTGACGCCCCGTCGAAGGTGCCGTCGGGCGAGAAGGTGCCCACGTGCAGTTCGTAGATGACCGCCGATTCCAGGGGAACCTGCTGCCAGCCCCCGTCGGACCAGCTGAATCGGCCGTGGTCCACCCATCGGGACGGCCCGTCCACGCCGCCGGGCTGCCAGGGCGCGCGGGGGTCGGGAAAGGGCCCGTCGCCGTCGACACGAAAGGCGTAGTCGACGCCGTGGGAAACGAAGGGGGCGTCGGCGCTCCACCAGCCGCTGTCGTACCCTGTCATGTCGAGGCGGTGTCCGCCGCTTTCCAGCTGGACCCGCCTGGCGCCCGGCGCCCACACCCGTATCCGGGTCACGGTCCTGCCTCCTTCCGCTCCAGGAGCCCCACGGGAAACCGGGCCAGGATTTCCCGGAATGGAACGTTTCCGCCTGCCTGCCCGTCTCCCGTCAGGACATTGAACCACCGTCCCTCCGGCAGTTCCAGGGTTGTGCCGGCCCAGTCGCCCCCCAGGCCGAGGACGAGCCTCGGCACGACGGTAACCGCCCCGTCCCCGCGACGGAAGGCCACGGCGTGGGCCGCCCGGGGACCCCCGGCGGCCAGCGGGCGGTAGGCCCCTTCCGGGCCGAAGTATCGGGGCTGCCGCCGCCGGAGGTGAAGGGCCTGCCGGATCACCCACAGCTTGGGAAGTCCTTCGTCGGACCGGGACAGGATGTCTTCCGGGGAGAGCCCCGGCAATTCGTCGAGGAGCCGCCGGCGCCGGTCGAAATCCACCGGTCTCCGGTTGTCCGGGTCCACCAGGCTCAGGTCCCAGAGTTCCGTTCCCTGGTAGAGATCGGGGATGCCCGGCGCCGTGAGTTTCAGGAGGGTCTGCGCCAGGCTGTTGATTCTTCCGGGAGTCACGAGATCCGCGACGAATCCCTCCAGGTCGCCACGGAATTCTTCGTCGGTCATCACGCGGTCGATGAAGTCCGCCAGTCCCTTTTCGTAGGCCCCGTCCCGCCGGATCCAGGACGTGTGCGCCTTGGCCTCCCGGGCCGCTTTCTCCATGTAAGCCTTCATCCGCCTTTCGTCGATGGGCCAGGCCCCGACGAGGGTCTGGTAAAAGAGGTACTCGGTGTTCCGATCCGGTGCGCCGTCCCGCCGGTGGCGTTCGTTAAGGGCGGCCCAGCGGCGCACCGCTTCGGCCCACCGCTCCGGGATTTCCGAAAGGAGGGCCAGCCGGGCGCGGACATCCTCGCTTCGCTTGGTGTCGTGGGTTGTCGAGGCGAGAAGGGAAAAGGGCCGGTTCTCCCGGGCGTCGGCACAGGCCTCGTGAAACTGTTCGGGGGAAACGCCGAAGAGGCCCGGGTCACCTCCCACCTCATTGAGCCCCGTCAGGCGGTTGTAGCGGTAAAAGGCTGTGTCCTCCACGCCCTTGGCCATGGCCGGGCCGGTGAGCTGCTGGAACCGGAGCGCCAGGTCCTCTTCCAGGGGGCCGTCGAAGCGCAGGAGGAGCAGGTCCTCGAGAAACCGGAAGAGCCCGGGGTCGAGATCGGGCCGTTCCTCCTTCGCCCTTTCCACGGCCCCGGTGATGCGGCGCCCGTCGGCGGGGCTCACCGGCTTTGCGGAGGGTGAAACGTAGGAACGATACACGGGAAAGCACGCCGCCGTCTCCATGAGGGCCTCGCGAAGGTCGTGGCGGGGATGATCCCGGTGCCGGCGATGGCCTTCGCAGACACGGACGAAAAGGGCCGTGAGCCGCTCCACCTCGCTGGCCAGGAGCTCCGTGAGAACAAGGCGTTTGCATGTCCGGATCAGGCGCGGGTAGTCTGTTTCCTCCCCGGTGAAGTCCCCGTAAAATTCCGTCATCGGCTCTTCCCCGGCAGGGTCGATGAAAAGCCCGCCCGCCCGGTTCAGGAAATCGTAACCCGTGGTTCCCTCGACGGGCCAGTCCGGAGGGATCTTTTCCTCCCTTTCGAGGATTTTTTCGGCGACGATCCAGGCGCCCGGACAGGCCTCGCGGAGGCGGCGGAAGTAGGCGCCGGGCTCCCGAAGCCCGTCGGGATGGTCGATGCGAAGTCCCTGGACCCGGCCTTCCCGGAACCAGGCGATGGGGAGCCCGTGAACGGCCCGGAAGACGTCCTCGTTCTCCATCCTCAGCCCTGCCAGGTCCTGGATGTCGAAAAACCGCCGGTACCCCAGTTCTCTTATGGCCAGGGGCCAGAAGGCGAGCCGGTAGTGCTGCCGGTCCATGAGCGACGCCAGGGCGTCGGGGTCTGCGTTGAGCCGGGCGATCTCGCCTTCCAGGGCCCTGCGGGCGTCGGGGCTCTCCCGGCAGAGGTCGTCCAGAAGGCGCGCCAGGATTTCCTTGTCCCGGCTCCGAGTCTTTCCGTCCGGGTCGTCGGCGGTGCGGGGCCGGGGCAGCCGGGCGTGGCTTTCGGCGAGGAATGACAAAAGGGGCGAAGAGCAGGCCTCGGCGGCTTTCCCGAGCAGTTCCCCCACCGTGGACGGGTCCACGGGAAAGAGGTGGCCCGGGCCCTGAAGGGTGAAGCGGCCGCCGTCGAAGGCAACCCGGAAGGCCCCTTCTTCCAGGAGGCGGCCCCAGTGGTTCCCCAGGAAGGGCAGGAGGATTTTCCCCGGCCATCGGTCCGGGGAAGCCTCCCAGTCGATGTCGAACCAGGCCGCAAAGGGGCTGGAGGGGCCGTTTTCCAGGACGTCCCACCACCAGGGATTCCGCCGGTCGGCGACGGCCATGTGGTGGGGCACCAGGTCGATCATGTGGCCAAGACCGGTTTTTTTGAGAAGGAGGCAAAGGCGGGCATGGGCGACGGCCCCGCCCAGGTCGGCGCTCACCCGGCCGGGGTCCGCCACGTCGTAGCCGTGGGTGCTGCCGGCGGCCGCCTGGAAGGATGGGGAGGTGTAAAGATGGCTGACGCCCAGGCCGTCCAGGTAGGGGACGATCCCGGCGGCTTCGTCGAAGCCGAATCCCGGCCCGAGCTGGACCCGGTACGTAGCTGTCGGTTCAGGATTCATGGCGCAGCACGATGAGGGTACGGGCACCGGCTGCGATCCCGTCCCCCGCTTGGAACGTTTCTTTCTCTTCCGGGAAGCCCGTTCCCGTGTCCAGTACCCTGGTCCAGCGACCGCCCCACCGGGAGCCGGGAAGCCGGAACCGCAGCGGTTCGTGGTGGGCGTTGAAAATAAGGTAGAAGTTGTCGTCGGTGATCGGTTCCCCCCGGGTATTGGGGTTGGGGATGGTCTCGCCGTTCAGGAAAACGCCGAGGGATTTGACGTTGCCCGCCCCCCAGTCGTCCTCGGCCATCTGGTCGCCCTCAAAGGTGAACCAGGCGATGTCCTTCACCTCGCTTCCGTGGATGCGCCGGCCCTGGAACCAGCGGCGGCGGCGGAAGGCGGGGTGCTCCTTCCGGTACTGGATGAGTTTCCTGCAGAAGTCGAGAAGGCCGTCGTCGGCGTTCTCCCAGTCGTACCAGGAGGTCTCGTTGTCCTGGCAGTAGGCGTTGTTGTTTCCCCCCTGGGTGCGCCCGATCTCGTCGCCCCCGAGGAGCATGGGAACGCCCTGGGACAGGAAGAGGGTCGCCAGGAAGTTGCGCTTCTGCCGCGCCCGCAGGCGGTTCACCTCGGGGTTGTCGGAAGGGCCCTCGACGCCGCCGTTCCAGGAGCGGTTGTGGCTTTCGCCGTCCCGGTTCTCCTCGCCGTTGGCCTCGTTGTGCTTTTCGTTGTAGGAAACGAGGTCGTTCAGGGTGAACCCGTCGTGGGCGGTGACGAAATTGATGCTGGCATAGGGAAGGCGGGATGTGTTCTCGTAAAGGTCCGAGCTTCCCGTGATCCGGGAAGCGAATTCCCCCAGGGACAGGTCCTCGCCGCGCCAGAAGTCTCGAACGCCGTCCCGGTACTTGCCGTTCCACTCGCTCCACACCGGGGGGAAATTGCCCACCTGGTAGCCCCCTTCCCCGACATCCCAGGGTTCGGCGATGAGTTTCACCTGGCTGATGACGGGGTCCTGCTGGATGATGTCGAAGAAGGCCGACAGGCGGTCCACGTCGTGGAGTTCCCGGGCCAGGGCCGCCGCCAGGTCGAACCGGAACCCGTCCACATGCATTTCCAGGATCCAGTACCTGAGCGAGTCCATGATGAGCTGGAGAACGTGGGGATTTCGCATGTTCAGGCTGTTTCCCGTGCCGGTGTAGTCCATGTAGAGGCGGGGGTCCTCCTGGAGACGGTAATAGTAGGCATTGTCGATCCCCTTGAAGGACAGCATGGGACCGAGGTGGTTCCCCTCGGCTGTGTGGTTGTAGACGACGTCGAGGATCACCTCGATGCCGGCCTGGTGAAAAGTTTTGACCATCTGCTTGAACTCGGCCACCGCCGCGCCGGGACGTCCGTCCGATGCATAGTCCCCGTGAGGGGCGAAGTAGCCGATGGAATTGTATCCCCAGTAGTTCCGGAGACCGCGGTCCACCAGGTTCCTGTCGTGGATGAAGGAGTGGACCGGCATGAGCTCCACCGCCGTTATGCCCAGTTTCCGGAAATACTCGATGACGGCGGGGTGGGACAGTCCCGTGTAGGTCCCCCGCTGTTCCGGCGGAATGTCCGGGAACCGGGCGGTGAACCCCTTGACGTGGGTCTCGTAGAGGATGGTTTCATGCCACGGAAGCTGGAGACGCCGGTCGCCGCTCCAGTCGAAATAGGGCTGGTGAACCACGCAACGGGGCATGAAGGGGGCACTGTCACGGTCGTCTTTTACATCGTCTCCGTCCCGGAAGCTGTAGGGAAAAACGGCTTCATCCCAGCGGACCTGCCCCTCGACGGCCTTGGTGCAGGGGTCGATGAGAAGCTTGGCGGGGTTGCAGCGGTGCCCCGAGGCGGGGTCCCAGGGGCCGTGGACGCGAAAGCCGTACCGCTGCCCCGGTTCCACGGCGGGAAGATAGCCGTGCCAGCAGTAGCCTGTCACTTCGGGGAGATCGATGGGGGTTTCGTTACCCTTCTCGTCGAAGAGGCAGAGCTGGACAGACTCGGCGATCTCGGAGAAAAGGGAGAAATTCGTGCCGGCGCCGTCATAGACGGCTCCCAGGGGGTATGGCTGTCCCGGCCAGACCTTCATGTCCGCACCTCCCTTTCGTGCCGTGACGCGCCTGTCCCGAGGCTTCGGGAGCGGCGAGAGACACTGTTCCGGTTTCCGGGATCTCGTGGTTTCTGCTGTGAGGGCGACTCTTCTTGAAAGGAATGGAAAGGCACCGAGTTCCCCTGTCCCGGCTCCGGGCGATTGAGACCTCTCACACAGTTTGCCTCAAGAGGGCCTGGAAAAGCAACAGGCAAATCAGGGATGGACCCCATTCCCTTTCCATGGGGCATCGAGTAAGATAAAAAAACCTGTGCTCGCATCCATCCGACAGGCCCCTCTACCACGAGAGGATGATCTGCACCAGAACCGTCCCCATGAGGCCGAACAGGCCGAGGAAAAGCCACATTCCCGGTTTCTTCTTCCGGGGGCGAAGCCGCCTCGGACGGCCGTCCACGGTGGTGGGTCCATGGAAGAATTCCAGGGGGCTTACCTCCAGTTCAAGACCGCAGCCGGTGCAGCGGAAAAAGAGATGTCCCGTGTAAGGATCGTAGCCCTGATAGGGGAATCCCTCCCGGGAAGGCCCCCGGGTGTCCAGGCTCTGAAACTCGGGGCGGCCACGGCTGCCGCAGGCATGACAGGTTATTCCCTCCGCGTATAGCGTCGAATGCATTGGAATCAATCCACTTTTTCCTTTTCCTTGGTGAGCAGTGGGAGAAGCTTGACCGCCTTGGCAACCTGGTTGTGATTCACGATCTCGAAGCTCAGCCGCTGTCCCTCGAAGAGCGTGGTCAGGCCGCTTTCCCGGAGGGCGCCGGATTCGACGAGAACGCCCCCGCCGTCATATTTCTGGATGATCCCGAATTGTGTCTGGTCGTTGAAATAAACGACTTTGCCTCTGGACATGACCGCCTCCTTTTTCATTCCGGGCCCCCGGTCAACGATGACGAATACGTGCCTGTCCGGACGGTGCCGGATTCGGACGCTTTATTTGACCTTGAGTTCCCGGGCGTATTCCCAGAGCCCGTGGATGTTGCACAGGGCGGTGGCGTAGAGGACCCCCGATTTTTTCGTTTTCATGGTCGTCACGACGGCGTGGTGGGTGTAAACGGGTCCCCTGTCGGCCCCCTCCACAGCTTCGCCGTGGGCGGTGAATTCGAAGTTCCCCACCTGGTATGTGAATTTGTCCCCCTCGGGCTTGAAGAAAAGCTGAATCCAGCGGATGTGGTGCTCCGTCGTGTTGGGATGGGCCACCTCCTTTCCCATGGAAACAGTCACGTCGAACATTTCATCGGCCTTGACCTCATCGGGGCAGTCTATGACGGGGACGTGCTTTTCCGATTTCCAATCCGCGCTCTGGTACTGTTCACCGATTCCTTTCACGATTTTTCCTCCCTTGTACGTTCCCTTGAGCCTTTCGGTTACGATTTCGGCCTGCCCGGCCCGCCCGGCGAAGGCTCTCTTCGTCTTCGGGTCCCGCCGGAAGATTTCTGGAAAGGGCGGGCATCGAAGCAATCTCATGATGCACCCGCGAGGCGTCTTTTTAAATGGGGTGGATCGTGTATTGCCCGCTCCGGTTGTCCCTATTTGAAGCCGGGCCCCGGCCTTCTCCTTCCTTCGAACCCGGAGGACGTCGGGGCGTGTGGATCTTTCAGCCCCCGGTTTCCCGTGGTCTTTCGAGAGGGCGGCCCTTCCGTGGAGACGGCGTTCCTCCGCCGGCGAAGACAAACAGCATGGCTGAAAGGGGAATATGGGGGATTTCCCTTATATCATTCCACGGCTTCCGGCCGGTATATTCCAGGAAGAAGAGGTCACCGGGCCGGTGACTGTCGAAAGGTCCATCGTGGAGGGGCCGGGTATGGTGGATTTCAGCGCTGCGAGAGAGGACATGGTCAGGTCGCAACTCGTATCCAGGGGGATCGCCGATCCCCGGGTCCTGCGGGCGATGCGGTCCGTTCCCAGGGAACGTTTCGTCGGTAAGGCGATGATCCCCCGTGCCTATGAAGACCGCCCCCTGCCCATCGGGGAGGATCAGACCATTTCCCAGCCTTACATCGTCGCGCTCATGACGGAGGCTCTCAGCCTGGAAGGCGGGGAGAAGACCCTGGAGGTCGGAACGGGAAGCGGGTACCAGGCCGCGATCCTGGCCGAACTCTGCCGGGAGGTCTACACGGTGGAGAGGCTTCCCCATCTTCTCGACCGGGCCCGGCGCATCCTGGAAACGCTGGGCTATGAAAACATTTTTTTCAAGATCGACGACGGAACCATGGGCTGGGAGGACCACCGGCCCTATGACGCCATTGTCGTCACGGCTGCCGCCCCGGGGATCCCGGGCCCCCTGAAAGAGCAGATGGCCGAGGGCGGGCGATTGATCATTCCCGTGGGTGATCGCTACAGTCAGACATTGATCAGGGTTACCCGGGAGGACGGCGGTTTTTTCCAGGAAGACCTTTGCGGTTGCCGTTTCGTGCCCTTGAAAGGCGCCTACGGCTGGCCATGAAAAAAAGGTGACCATGGACAAAGAGGCCATGCTTTATGAAAAACGGGAAAACGGGAGGGTGCACTGCCGCCTGTGCGCCCACGAATGTAAAATCGCACCGGGCAGGACGGGTTTCTGCGGCGTCCGCGTGAACCGTGACGGCACCCTTTACACCCTGGTGTTCGGAAAGGCCATTTCCCGGAACGTCGACCCCATCGAGAAAAAACCCCTCTATCACTTCCTGCCGGGGTCCCGCAGTTTTTCCATTGCCACGGTGGGATGCAACTTTCACTGCGGCTTCTGCCAGAACTGGCAGATCTCCCAGCTTTCGGGCGCGGGGGATGGCGAATCCCTTCCGGGCCGGTGGTTTCCCCCCGAAGACGTGGTCGAGGAGGCGAACCGCGCCCGGTGCGCCAGCATTTCCTACACCTACACGGAGCCGACGATCTTCTTCGAATATGCCTGGGAAACCGCTTCCCTGGCCAGGGACGCGGGCATCCGCAATGTTTTCGTGACCAACGGGTACATGTCCCGCCAGGCCCTGGACAGGATCGCCCCCTGCCTGGATGCCGCCAACGTGGATCTGAAGGCCTGGAGCGACGATTTCTACAGGAAGGTCTGCAAGGGCCGTCTCGAGCCGGTCCTGGCGACCATCCGGCACATGAAGGAACGGGGCGTCTGGGTGGAGGTGACGACCCTCGTCATCCCCGGTGAAAACGACGATGAAAGCCAGCTGGAGGGAATCGCCCGGTTCATCGCCTCGGTGGGCGTGGAAATTCCCTGGCACATCAGCCGCTTTCATCCCGATTACCGGTTCACGGAACACGGGGCGACACCCCTGGAGACCCTGGAAAAGGCCCAGGCCATCGGGAAACGGCATGGCCTGCGCTATGTTTATCTGGGGAACGTCGGTGAGGACAGCCACACCTCCTGCTTCCGCTGCAGAAAGATGATTGTCAGAAGAAACGCGGGGTCGGCGGTCCAGGTGAACCTTGTGGACGGCCGGTGTCCTGCCTGCGGCGCCCCCATCGACGGCGTGTGGATTTAGAGTCTTTATGGGGATCGGATCATCGAGCAAGGTCCGCCGTGCCCGATCTTCACGGAACCGGAAGGGCGCCCGGCCCGGGATTTCCCGATGAATTGCAGAAAATTCTTCAACGACGCGAAGAGCGGACCGTGACGGGGCGCTTGATCCGGAACCCTGCCGCTACGTTTCCGGCGGCGGGGGGACGAGGACGAAGTTGCCGAAATGCTTCTTCTCCAGGAATTCCCGCTGGGCCTCGGCGATCTTTTCGAGGGGAAACGTCCTTGCCACAAGGGGCCTGATTTCGCCGCCCTCGATGTAGGAGACCAGGTTCGGGAAGACCGGTTCGTCCCAGGCTGTGCAGCCGATAAGGGTGAGGTCCTTCAAATAAAAGGTCCGCATGTCGAAGGTCACCAGGGGCCCGCCGATGGCCCCCGAAGAGACGTATTTCCCGCCCCGCTTCAAAACCTCGAGAAGGCCCCCGAAGGCCGGCCCTGCCACGTTGTCCACCACCACGTCCACCGATTTCGCGCCCAGGGCGGCGAGGATGTCTTCGCCCCGGGGGAGGACGCGGTCGACCCCCAGGGACTGCACCTGGGGGATCTTGGCCTTTCCCGCCACGGCCGTCACGAAGGCGCCGCGGCGCCTCGCCAGTTGGACGGCGGCCGACCCCACGCCCCCCGACGCCCCGGTGACGAGGACGTGATCCCCTTTCCGGACCCCGGCGCGGTGAATCATGTTTTCCGCCGTCCCGTAGGCGCAGGGAATCGTGGCCAGTTCGACGTCGGTCCAGTCGCAGTCCACGGCGAAGACCTCTCCGGCGGGCACTTTGACGAACTGGGCGAAGGCCCCGTCGAAGTCCGAACCCATCCAGATATTCTCCAGGGAAGAAAAGCCGTGGAGACGCATGCAGGACCGGACCAGGGCCCGGGACCCGACGGCGCTTTCGTCGCCGCCCGGCCCGACGGCGACCACCCGGCCGCAGCAGTCCGTGCCCTGGATGAAGGGGAAGGGCGTCGCCTCGTTCCATCCCCCGTCCGCCTTGGCTGTCGCCTCCCGCTCCTCCGTGGCGGCGGCGCTTTCCGTGTCCGCCGTCACGGAGGAAGAGTACCACCCGATGCGCGTGTTGATTTCCGTGTTGTTGACGCCGGCGGCGAGGACCTGGAGGAGCGCCTCTCCCGGTCCGGGCGTCGGCCGGGGCACAACGCGGTACCGGAGCCTGTCGTATCCGCCGTTGCCCATGGTGACCACGGCCCGCATGGTCGCGGAGCCGTCCTTCGGATCAAACCGGTCGCCAAAGGGACCGGATGCGTTTTCGGCATTCATGGTTCACCTCGTTTTTCAAATATTCCAATACTATGAAAAAAATCATGAGACATGTCAAGGCTTACGGCCCGGGGCTGGAGAGCCATTTCCGTCGATGAATGGCCTGAAAAGAAATGTCTGCCCCCGTTGACAGGAACCGGACAGATCTATAAATTACTTCACGTAATCATCGAAAGGTCCGCAAAAGGCAATCCCGTTTATCGTGGCGACGCGACGGAGCCGCGTTCAATGAGGATTTCAAGCCGCCGGTCCGGCGAAACCGGCGGTTCCGGGTCCCGCCGCGCATTTCGGAAAGGTCGATTGACATGACAGGCGTATTTGATCCCATAGCCGATGCCTATGACGGGTGGTACGACTCGCCGGAAGGGCGGGATATTTTTCACGCGGAGCGGGAATGTCTCCGTAAGCTTCATAGTGAATTTGAGGGACGGTGGCTGGAAATCGGTGTCGGCACCGGCCGGTTCGCCGCTTTCCTGGGGGTATCGGAGGGGCTCGATCCCTCGCCGCGGATGCTCGAGATCGCCGCCCGGCGCGGCATCAGGACCTACACGGGTTCCGCTGAAAACCTTCCCTTTGAGGCGGATTCCCGGGACGGCGTTCTCATGGTGGTGACCCTCTGTTTCGTTGACGATGCCCGGCAGGCTCTCGGGGAGTGCCGGAGGATCCTCCGCCGGGGCGGCTTTTTTCTCCTCGGGATCGTCCCGGCCGACAGCCCCTGGGGGAGGGAATACGGCGACAAAGCCTCCCGGGGCCACCCCGTTTATTCAGCGGCCCGGTTCCGGACGGCTCGGGAGACGGTGGAACTCGTGGAAGGCGCCCGATTCTCCCTTGTCGATTCGGCGAGCACCCTTTTCTGGAAGCCGGGGGAAAGTCCCCAGGGGGTGTTGCGGATCGAGCGGGGGATCGTTCCCGAAGCGGGATTCCTGGGTCTTCTCTTCGAGGCGGTGTAACCTTCGGAGCCGTCAGTCGCCGGGCGGTTCTGCCCTTTTTGAAGCAGGAAGAGCCGGAACTTTCCGCGGACACACGGTAATGAAGAAAAAAAAGGATGAAAACAAGCTGATCCCGGCGGCCACGGAGGCGATTCTCGAGAGTATCTCCGACGGCGTGTTCACCGTGGACGGGCAGTGGCGGATCACGTCGTTCAACCGGGCCGCCGAGGAGATCACCGGGGTGTCCCGCCGGGAGGCAATCGGCCGGCGCTGTTCCGATGTGCTTCGTTCGAGCATGTGCGGATCCGACTGCGCCCTTCAGAAGACCCTGAAGACGGGGAAACCCGTCGTCGGCCGGTCGGGCTATATCATCGACGCCGATGGGGACCGTATTCCCATCAGCGTTTCCACCGCCGTTCTCCGGGACGGGGAAGGACGCGTGATCGGAGGCGCCGAGACGTTTCGCGATCTCACGGAAGTCGAGACGCTTCGCCGGGAGCTGGAAGGAAAGTTCCGGGCGGGCGACCTGACGAGCCGAAGCCCCCTGATGCAGCGGCTGTTCGAGGTTCTCCCCGCCGTCGCCGCGAGCCCCAGCACGGTTCTCATCCTCGGGGAAACGGGGACGGGAAAGGAGCTGGTGGCCCGGACAATCCATTCGCTCAGTCCCCGCAATCGGGGGCCTTTCGTCGCCGTCAACTGCGGGGCCCTGCCCGACACGCTCCTCGAGTCGGAACTGTTCGGCTACAAGGCCGGCGCCTTTACCGGCGCCCGGAAGGACAAACCGGGACGTTTCGCCCTGGCGGACGGGGGGACCCTCTTTCTCGACGAGATCAGCGAAGTGTCCCCGGCGCTCCAGGTCCGTCTTCTTCGGGTTTTGCAGGATCGGACATACGAACCCCTGGGGTCGACCCGCTCGGAGACGGCCGATGTCAGGGTCATCGCCGCCACCAACGAGGACCTCGCGGAGCGTGTCCGCAGCGGGCTCTTCCGGGAGGATCTTTACTACCGGGTCAACGTGGTCCGTCTCGAATTGCCCCCGTTGAGACGCCGGAAAGAGGACATTCCCCTCCTGGCGGACCAGTTCATTGCCCGGTTCAACCACCTCCAGGGGAAAAATGTTTCGGGGATTACCCCGGAAGCGTTGTCTCTCCTCATGGCCTACGACTGGCCGGGCAACATCCGGGAACTGGAAAACGCCATCGAACGTGCTTTCATTCTCGTGGACGACGGGACCATCGGCCTGCCCCATCTTCCCCGGGAAGTGACCGGCCGCCGGGGGAGCGCCGGGCCGGAAGCGGGCATGCGGTCCGCCCACGATATCCTGGACGCCCAGGCCATTCGCGCCGCCCTCGAGCGAAACGGCTACAACCGCCTGGCGGCGGCCCGGGACCTGGGCATTCACAAGACGACCCTTTACCGGAAAATGAAAAAACTGGGCATTTCCCGCCCGGCCAAAGACGGCCGCGCAGGCCGGAAGAAATTTAAGTAGCGGTACTGCACCTGTATATTAGATATAAAGGTGCATAAAAGCAACGGTAAGATGTTTCGCCCTTCTCCCTTCACTCGTATTATTCCTAATATAATCAAGTAGATGTGTTACGCTGTCGTCGACATGCCCTCTTGGCACGGTTTTGGCAATATAAAAAAGCAAAGGCAGACCGGGAAGCGAGAAATGAAAACGGCATTTCCCCACTGGGATCATCGCATCGCCCCTGTTTTTGACACGGCCCGTCGGATTCGCGTGGTCGAGACCCGGTCCGGGCGGATCGTCGCCGAGACGGAGGAAAGGATTTTCCAGGAGCTGATGGTTCAGAAGGCCCTCCGGCTCGTTGAACTCGGAATCGGCACCCTGGTGTGCGGCGCCATTTCGAGGCCCATGCACGGACTTGTCACCGCCTACGGCATCCGGGTCATACCCTTCATGGCCGGTAACCTGGAAGAGGTTATCGAAGCCTGGCAACGGGGCCGGCTCGGCGCCGGCGTCTTCGCCATGCCGGGATGCCAGGGGCGGGGGCGGCGATTCAGGGGGGCACATGCTGTTTACGAGGAGGTGAGTACCATGAGAGGAAGAGGTCGTGGAATGGGCCCTGGAGGCGGAGGCGCCCAGGGCGCAGGCGGCGGCAGAGGTCAGGGCCCGGGAGGCCGGCGGCCCGGCCGGATGGGCGGTCCCCTGGCAGCGGGGCCTTCAGGATATTGCGTCTGTCCGCAGTGCGGACACCGGGAGCCTCACGCACGGGGGTTGCCCTGCGTCGAGCGAACCTGCCCGAATTGCGGCACCGCCCTCATGAGGGAGTAAAAAAGTGAACGAGTGTAAAAAAAAGATATGAGAGGAGGAAACAATCATGCCAAGAGGAGATAGAACAGGACCGGCCGGCCTGGGTCCGAGGACGGGACGGGCCGCCGGGTATTGTGCCGGATTCGGTGTTCCGGGATACGTGAATCCTGGTCCCGGACGCGGGTTCGGGATGGGTTTCGGAGGTGGTCGTGGATTCGGCCGTGGATTCGGCCGTGGATTCGGCCGCGGGTTTGGCGGCGGCTGGGGCTGGCACAGCCGGTTTTACGGTGCCGGTTTCCCCGGCGGGCCGGCATACGGCGGGTACGCCGCGCCTTACGGGTACCCGGCGCCCTGGCAGGACCCCGATCCGGAACAGGAGAGGCAGGCGCTGAAAACCCAGGCCGAAGTCCTCCAGGCGGAGCTTGACGCCGTGAAAAAACGCCTCGACGAGGTGGAAGCAGGCCGTGAAGCCTGATTTTTTAATGAATCACGGGTGTGGCGGCCGTGCTGAATAAGAAATTGGTCCGGCCGCTTCCCCCTGGTGCGACTTCTTCAGCGAAGGCCATGGGCAAAACGTGAAAATATCTCTCGACTGCATTCCCTGTTTCGTCCGCCAGGCCCTGGATGCCGCCAGGCTGGTATCACCGGACCCGGGCATACACGAGCGTATTCTCCGGGAGGTCCTGCTCTGGGCCGCCGAAATGGACATGGACCAGACCGCTCCTGCCATGGGGCAGCGCATTCACCGGCGGCTGAGGGAAATCGTCGGCAGCGAAGACCCGTACCGGGTGACGAAAGACCGGCAGAACCGCATGGCTCTCCGTCTTTTCCACGAACTGAAGGAGCGGGTCGCGGCCGCCGCTGACCCCCTCATGACGGCGGCGCGCCTTGCCATCGCGGGCAACATCATCGACCTGGGCGTGAAAGGCGGGGTGAAGGATTCGGAAGTGCACGCATCCGTCGCGGAGGCCCTCGAGGATTCTTTTGACGGCGACCACGAGGGGTTCCGCAGGGCCGTCGGTGATGCCCGGCGGATTCTGTATCTCGCCGACAACGCGGGGGAGATCGCCTTCGACCGGCTGCTCATTGAAGAGCTGTCACCGGAACGGGTGACCGTGGCGGTCCGGGGGGGCCCGGTCATTAACGACGCCACCCGGGCCGATGCCCTGGCGGTGGGTCTCGAGGAAATCGTTGAGATTATCGACAACGGTTCCGACGCCCCGGGGACCGTGCTCCATGACTGTCACGAAACATTCAGACGCCGTTTTGCCGAGGCCGACCTGATCCTGGCCAAGGGTCAGGGAAACTTTGAAACGCTGAGCGAGGAAGGGCACAACATTTTTTTCCTGTTTCGGGCGAAATGCCCCGTCATTGCGGCCCATGCTGGGGTTCCCCTGGGGACCCACGCGCTGATCCCGGGGCCAGGAGCCCGCCGGAAAGGCGGGAAAGCCGCTGACCGGACAAAAGGTGGAGGAGATCGGGATCATGCCGACCTATGAATATGAATGCGGGAATTGCGGGCTGCGTTTTGAGCGCCGGCAGGCCATGACCGACCCCGTCCTGGCAGAATGCCCGGAATGCCGTGGAACAGTCCGGCGCCTCATCAGCGGCGGTGCCGGTTTCATCCTCAAAGGGTCGAATCCGCGGGGGCCGGCGGCGGGCGGCGGTCTCTGTTCACTGGAGCGGTCCGGCAGAACCTGCTGCGGCCGGGACGAACGCTGCGAAAAACCTCCCTGCGGGGAATGAAGGCCCGTCCTCGAAAATTTTTCTGAAATTTCATCCCGGGTTCGCGCCCGGAAGATAAAACAGGGGTGTGTTCGAATGATGCCATCGGAGGTAAGGATCACCATACTCGCCGACAATCACGCCGCCGAGGGGTTGTCGGCGGAGCACGGCCTCGCCTTGTGGATAGAGGCCGGCGGAAAGCGGATTCTCTTTGACACGGGCCAGGGGATAACCCTTGAAGGCAACGCCCGGGAACTCGGCATCGACCTGGGCGGCACGGACATGATTGTCCTGAGTCATGGGCACTACGATCACACCGGGGGAATTTCCCGGGTCCTCCGGTTGTCCCGGAACGCCGTGGTTTACGGACACCCTGGAATCGTGCATCCCCGCTATGCTGTCCGAAACGGGGCGGCGACGGCGATTCACATGCCCCGGGAATCCATGGCGGCCCTGGACAGGCTGCCTTCGGAAAAGCTTCGCTGGATTCAGCAGTCCGTTCTTCTTCCCGGAAACGTCGGCCTCACCGGACCCATCCCCCGGGAAACGGGCTGGGAAGACACGGGCGGGCCGTTCTATCTTGACCCGAAGGGAACCCGGGTGGATGCCATCGATGATGATCTCGCTCTCTGGATCCCGACAGGTGAAGGCGTTGTCCTTTGCGTCGGCTGCTCCCACGGGGGTCTGGTGAACACCCTGACCCATGTCCGGCGATTGAGTGGCGACCTCCCGATCAGGGCCGTCGTGGGGGGATTCCATCTCGTGAGCGCAAACCGGGACCGCCTGGACCGGACCGTGGACGCCCTGCGCCGGCTGGATCCGGAGCAGGTGATCCCCTGCCACTGCACCGGTCCCTCCGCCGTCGCCCGGCTTCGGGAGGGACTGGGGGAGCGGGCCGTCCCCGGCGCGGCGGGGATGACCTTTACGTTCTGACGGGAAGACGACCGGCCCGCGGACAACCCTTGTTTCCTGTTTTCCCGTTTCCGAAGGGGGCTGGGTGACCCGGCGCGAAAGGGTCCGATGACAAGAAGGCAAGGCGGAACGATTCGGACGATTCCTTGGCCGGTCCGCCTTTTCGGGAGTGGGTCAGTTGCCGGCGCGGATGGTCAGTATATCGCCGTCCCGGACAATGTAGTTTTTCCCCTCGAGGCGCCACGTACCGGCCTTCCGGCAGCCCGGAAAGCCGCCATAATTCATGAAATCCTCGTAAGAAACGGTTTCCGCCCGAATGAACCGGTCCGAGAGGCTCGTGTGGATGGTGCCCGCCGCTTCCTGGGCGTTCATTCCCCGGCGTATGGGCCAGGCGCGGCATTCATCTTCGCCCACGGTGAGGAAGGAGATAAGGCCGAGGGTGTGGTAGGCGAGGCGGATGATCCGGCCGGCGACGGTTTCCTCGATGCCGTATTCCGCCATGAATTCCGCCCGTTCCCCCGGTTGCACCAGGGCGAGTTCGGCCTCGAGCTTGCCGCAGGCGGTCATGAGCGGAATGTGAGCTGGAAGAGAGGATTTCAGGTCCCCTTCCAGGCTGTCGAACCGTCCCGCTTTTTCTTCATCACAATTCACCACGGCCATCATGGGTTTCTGCGACAGGAACCGGAAGCCCTTCAGGTGTTTGCCGTCCCGCTGGAAAAGCGGGAGGGTGGCCAAAGGCTTCCCGGCACTCAGATGGTCCAGGCATTCCCGGAGAGAGGACGCTTCGTGAAGAAGAACGGGGTCTTCCTTTTTCCCGCCCTGTTTGCCGATCCGTTCCAGCCGGGCCTCAACCTGAACCATGTCGGCGATGATGAACTCGTCGAGGATGGTCCGGAGTTCCCCCGGCAGATCCACCGCCTTCCCGTTCTTGAAGTTTCGGAGCACCAGGAGAAAAGCGTCGGCCCCCCGCATTTCCTGGAGGGTCTTCGGGTGAATCGTTTCCTTCCGGATATTCCCCTCTTCGATGGCCACGGTGTCGGCCACGGCGATCTTCCCGTAGGTCGTTTTGCGGGGGTGAAAAATGTCCACGAGCCTCTCGATGCGTTCATCGGGAACGTCGATGGTCGCCGACGGGTCCGCGCCGTTCTTTTTTTCGGAAAACAGGCCCGTCAGGGCCTGAAAGAGGGTTGTTTTGCCGCATCCCGGGCTGCCGATGATGGAGATCTGCATGGTCCCGCTTCCTTTGAAAAATCCTTTTTTTCACGGATTGAATTTTGAAAGCCGCCAATACTACAAAAAAAAGAAAAAAACAATCGCCGGGTTTTCCATGATAGAAAAGGAAAGGGCGGCCTCGCCGGGGGCCGCCCCTCCATGGTGTGACGTCGGATCTTACAAGGGAATCAGCGGTCTTTTCCGTCAATAACCCGGACGGTCATCTCAACCCGTTCCAGGGGATTGTCCCGGGGGTCTCTTTGCTCGGCGACGATTTTGTCGACGGCGTCCATCCCCGATATCACCTCGCCGAAGACCGTGTACTGGCGATCCAGGAAGGGCGCGTCGGCGACGCAGATGAAAAACTGGGACCCGGCGCTGTCAGGGTTCATGGCCCGGGCCATGGACAGGGTTCCCCGTTTGTGGGGCCGCTCGTTGAATTCCGCTTTCACGGTGTACCCCGGGCCGCCCATGCCGTGACGGCTCCGGTCAGGGGACTTGGTATTGGGATCGCCGCCCTGGATCATGAAGCCGGGGATCACCCGGTGAAAGGTCGTTCCGTCGTAAAAGCCCTTCCGGGCAAGATCGATGAAGTTTTTCACGTGGTTCGGCGCCGCGTCGGGAAAAAACGCGAGGGTGATGTCGCCGTGCCGGGTCTCGATGACCGCCCGGATATCGGAGATTTCCCTGATGTCTTCCCCGGCGGGGGCATCCCCGCGGGTCTCGCCGGAGACGGCGGTGCCGCCGGCGGCAAGAAAGGCCGCCGCGGCGAGGAGGATCATTCCTTTCGTCCGTGTTTGCATGACCGGTTCCTTTCCAGTTTTTTTCGGAGGGGCCGTTTTTCCCGGGTGAGGCTTAATCCCCGAAAGAACGGCCGGCCCGTTTTTGTTTCCCGGCGGCCCGCCGGAGCGTGCCGCCGGAACGGCACGGCCGGAAGAAAACCGCGGATTTTTTGGTGATAACAGAACGGAAAAATAATTGCACCTTCTTTGTGCGGGGACGGGCCCCTTGCCTCGTAAACAAAGATCTGCGAAGGTCCGGACGGAACAGGGACAATTCCGCCTGGAAAAAAACAGAATGTTTTGACATACTGGCGGTCGTCACGAACCCGCCGGGGATGGCGTAATGAAAAGGATGGGCCGCGAATGAACAGGGGGAATAAACGCACGTTGAAGTCACTGGCGGATTTGCCGTCGTGGCAGTGGGAAGAGGAAGACAGTGACCGGATTCTCGAGGCCCTGAAGAACACCGGGGAGGATGCCTCGGAAAGGCTTCTGGCGGCTGACCTGGCCGGCGAGTGCGCCGTCTTTCGCCACGAAATGGCCGACACGCTCCTCGAAATCGTGGGGCGGCAGGACGAGGTGACGGCCCTGCGGGAGGCCGCAGCCCTTTCCCTGGGGCCTTTCCTGGAGCAGGCCGATCTCCTCGACTTCGATGAAATGGATTCGCTTTCCGCAGACAGGATTCACAGGATACAAAACCGGCTGCGGCAGCTTTTTTTCGACGCCGCCGTGCCAGCGGCGCTCCGCCGCAGGATTCTGGAAACATCGGTCCGCGCTTTCCAGAAGTGGCACGCCAATGCCGTCCGCGCCGCTTACAAGAGCCATGACGACGACTGGCAGCTCACCGCCCTTTTTTCCATGAGTTTCGTCCGCGGTTTCGAGCGGGAAATCCTCGACGGGCTGTCACGGAAAGACCCGGACATTCTCTGTCACGCCGTCCGCGCCGCCGGCAACTGGGGCCTTGACGAAGCCTGGTCCCGGATCGCCCCGCTCGTCACGGGGCGCCACGTCGACAAGGCCCTGCGGATCGCCGCCATAGAGGCCGTTGCGGGCATACGCCCGGGAGAGGCGATGGATCTTCTCCGCGGACTGGCCTTCTCCGACGACGACATCGACGATGCCGTTACCGAGGCCCTTGCCATGGCGGAGGGACTCGCCGATGCAGGGGATCTTGACGACGACCCCTTTCACTGACGGTCCCGGGCCGGAACAGGGGAAGCGGCGACGTTCCGGAATTGACCGTCCCTTGCGGCGTCTTGACCGGCTGGCCGTTTCTCCGTCACGGATTCGTTCAACACCCGAGAGAGGGCCTTGGGAGCCGCCGCCGCTGACGCCACCGGAATCGCCCGTCGGCGACCCTTTTCAGGGTTCTGCGAGCGGATAATTCAACACGGGAGAAGAAATGAAAATCACCGTCCTGAATGGAAGTCCCAAGGGCACGAAAAGCGCCACCATGCATTCCGTTTTCTACCTGCAGAGGAAATTCCCCGGCCATGAATGGAAAATACTGGACATCGCCCGCAGGATCCAGGGGATCGAGAAAAACGAGAAGACCTTCCGGGACATCCTGGAAGACGTCCGCACCGCCGACGGCGTTCTCTGGGGGACGCCCGTTTATGTAACCTTGGTGCCTTCCCAGTACAAGCGCTTCATCGAACTGGTCTTTGCGAGAGGCGCCGGGGAGGCTTTTCGGGATAAGCCCGCGGCGGTTCTGACCACGTCGGTCCATTTTTTCGATCACATCGCCCATACCTACCTGAACGCCGTCTGCGACGACCTGGGGATGAGATTCCAGGGGGCTTTTTCCCCGGACATGTACGACCTGCTCAAGAGGCGGGAGCGGGTCCGTCTCGAGATCTTCGGCGAGGATTTTTTAAGGGCCATGGAAAAGAAGTTGCCGGCGCCGAGGCACTACGCGCCCCTTTCGACGAGACCCTTCGACTATGTTCCCGGCGAGGGGCGGAGGAAGATCGACAGGGGCGGCAAAAAGATCCTCCTTCTCACGGACGCCCGGGAGGGGGATGCCAATCTTCATGGGATGATCCGCCGTTTCGCCGCTTCGTTTTCGGAGGATATCGACATGGTCAACCTCCACGATCTGGATATCCGGGGCGGCTGCCTGGGGTGCTGCCAGTGCGGCCTTGACGGTGTCTGCGCCTGGGAAGGAAAGGACGGGTACATCGATTTTTATCGGAACCGGGTCATGACGGCGGATATTCTCGTTCTCGCCGGTGCCGTTCGGGACCGGTTCCTGTCCTGGAAGTGGAAGGAGTTCCTGGACCGGCGGTTTTTTCACACCCACATTCCGACCCTCGCGGGAAAGCAGGTCGGGGTCATCATCTCGGGGCCCCTCGGCCAGATCGGCAATCTCCGGGAAATCCTGGAGGCTTACACCCAGTGGGAGCAGGCCAGCCTGGCCGGCACCGTCACCGACGAGTCCGGGGATTCGGCGGAAATCGACGGCCTTCTGGAGACCCTGGCGGAGAGGCTCGTCGCTTTTTCGGCGCGGGGATACGTGAAACCCCCCACCTTTCTGGGGGTCGGGTCGTCCAAGGTTTTCCGGGACGAGATCTGGGGCCGGCTCCGCGTGGTCTTTCAGGTGGATCACCGGTATTACCGGAAGCACGGTTTTTATGATTTTCCCCATAAAAAGTACCGCATGCGGCTCAAAAACAGTCTCATGATGCTTCTGACGAGGATCCCCTCCGTTCGCCGGGATTTTCCCGGGCGCCTGGTCGACAGGCTGATCGATCCCCACCGGCGGGTGGTCGAGCGGACGGGGCCGGGACCTTCCGGGGGCTGAGAAGCTCAAAGAATACGGAATACGGTCCGCCTGGAGAGGGGAAACCTCTTTTTCGTCCCCGTCCCGGGAGCCGCCACGACCGCCCGTGAATCCGGTTGTTCTGTCCCCGAAGGCTTCGCCCGTGGCCGCCTCTCTCATGGTCGGGTATTTTTTTCCGCTTTCCTGGAAACGGCTTGAAAGAAAAGGAGCACAGTGGTCCGGTGAAGAATGGCGGAACAACACGTTTCGGACCGGTCCTGTTCGTCCCCGGCGAGCGGGGGGGCCGCTATCCCTTCTGCAATTCTCTCTACATAGAGGAAGCGGGGATCGTCATCGATCCCGCCTCCGACCGGGCCTGCCTGGCCGATCTCCGGGACCGGGGAGCCGTCCGGACGGTCTGGCTCAGCCACTTCCACGAGGATCACTTCGCCGACCTGGATCTCTTCGAACACCTGCCCATCGGGATTTCCGAAGAAGATGCGCCGCCCATGAAAAGCCTGGAAGGTCTCCTGGACAGATACGGCATCACGGATCCCACCGATCGGACTTACTGGGGCCGCGTTTTCGTCGACCGGTTCCGTTTCCGTCCCCGGGTTCCGTCTTTTTTCTTTCGGGAAGGAGACACCTGCGACGTGGGGGGCGACACCGTCCAGGTTCTTGCAACACCGGGCCACACGCCGGGCCACGTGTCCCTCCTGTTCCGCCGTAGCGGGATTCTATTTCTCGGCGACTACGACCTGTCCGATTTCGGTCCCTGGTACGGCGATGCCCGCTCCAGCATCGAGGACACCCTCTCCTCCATCCGGCGGTTGCGGAACACCGATGCTTCCCTGTGGATCGCCAGTCACGAGAGGGGGATTCTCGAAAATCCGCCGGGTTCCCTCTGGGACCGCTATGAGGACGTCGTCCACGAGCGGGAAAGGAAGCTTCTGGCCTTCCTCTCCCGACCCCGGACGTTCGGGGAGATCGTCCAGGCCTGGATCGCCTATGGCAAGCCCCGGGAACCCGTTCAATTCTATGAATTCGCCGAAGGCGCCCTCATGGGGAAACACCTGGAGCGTCTAATAAAACAGGGGCGGGTTCAGGAGAGGGGCGGCCGCTATGTCCGGACAACCTGAACGGGGGATCGCGCCATGAAGAACCGGGAGCTGGCGAAAATTTTTCGTGAAATATCGGAGTACCTGGAAATGGAGGGGGTCCGCTTCAAACCCTACGCCTATGAAAAGGCGGCCCTGGTGCTGGAATCCCTGGAAGGGGACGTGGCCGCCCTGTACCGGCAGGGTGGCGTCAAGGCCCTGAAAGGTCTGCCCGGGGTGGGCGAGAACATCGCGAAGAAGATCGAAGAGTATCTGACCACAGGAAAGCTCGGGTATTACGATGAGCTGAAGAAGAAGATGCCCGTCGAACTGGACGAGCTGGTCCGGGTGGAAGGGCTGGGCCCCCGAAGGGCCAGGGTGCTTTATGAAAGTCTTCGAATCACCAACCTGGAGGAACTGGAAGCGGCGGCAAGGGCCGGCCGGATCGCCCCTCTTCCGGGCTTCGGTGAGAAGACGGAACGGATGCTTCTCGAAGGCGTCGTTTTCCTCAAGCACGACAGGGGGCGGTTTCTTCTGGGGGAGGTGATTCCCCTGGCCCGGGGCATCCTGGAATCCCTGCGGGAACTCAAAGAGGTGGAGAAGGTCGAGACGGCCGGTTCACTCCGGAGATGGCGTGAAACCATAGGGGATCTGGACTTTCTCGCCGTCTCGGGGAATCCCGGGCCGGTGATGGAACGGTTCGTCACCCTTCCGGGGGTCGTCCGGGTGTGGGGGCGGGGGGAGACCCGATCTTCCGTCCGGATGAAGGAGGGCATCGACGCGGATCTGCGGGTCGTTCCCCCGGAGAGTTACGGGGCGGCGCTCCAGTATTTCACCGGATCGAAGGACCACAACATCGCGCTGCGAAAAATGGCCCTGGAAAAGGGATACAAGCTGAGCGAATACGGGCTCTTTCGTCAATCGGAAGCGGTGGCCGGGGAAACGGAAGAGGCGGTTTACGAAAAACTGGGCCTTCCCTGGATTCCTCCGGAACTCCGGGAGAACCGGGGGGAGATCGAAGCCGCCCTGTCGGGCCGACTGCCCCGCCTGGTCCGCCGGGAGGACCTTCGGGGGGATCTTCATGTCCACAGCGACTGGGACGGCGGTGCCGATTCCATCGAGGACATTGCCGAAGCGGCCATGGACATGGGCTATGCCTATGTGGGAATCGCGGATCACACGAAGTATCTTCGCATCGAGAGGGGGCTTGACGAAAAAAGGCTCTCCGAGAGAAACGGGGCCATCGACCGCCTGAACGGGACGTTACAGGCGGCGGGCCGGTCTTTCCGGGTTCTCAAGGGGTGCGAGGCGAACATTCTGGCGGACGGTTCCCTGGACATCGATGACGAGGCCCTGGCGGCCCTCGATTTCGTCATCGCCGGGATACACTCCCATTTCAAAATGGCGGAGGACGAAATGACGAAGCGGGTGATCCGGGCCCTTGAAAATCCCCATGTGGACATCCTCTCCCATCCCACGGGGAGGCTGCTGAAGCGGCGGGACGCCTATGCGGTGAACCTTGGAAAAATTCTCGAGATGGCGGCGAAGACGGGGACTGCCCTGGAGATCAATGCCTGGCATGAAAGGCTCGACTTGAGCGACGAAAACATCCGCCGGGCCCGGGAGACCGGTGTCGCCATGGTCGTCAATTCCGATGCCCACAGGCTCGATCAGCTGGAGACCGTCGCATACGGGATCGCCCAGGCCCGCCGGGGCTGGGCGGAGCAAAAACACATCCTCAACGCCCTTCCCCTGGAAACCCTGCTCCGGCGGCTTCATAAGGCATGACCGGGGACGGATCGTCCGGGTTCCCCGTTGAAGAGGGTCAACCGGTTCCCTATAGCAAGCATGTGCGAAAGTTGAGTTATTGAAATATTTAAGGACGTCCCTGTTTGTTTGTTTTATGAATGGATTCGCGGGTATTCTCGTCGAGAAAACATCCGGCAAGGCATTTTTTCGTGCAGCGGCCGTCGCAGGGCTCCACGTGAACGGTCACGCTGGACCCGGGGAATTTTCTCCGGATGGCGACGGACATCTCCATGCCCACATCGTGGGAGGCCTCCACGGTCATGTGGGGGTCCACCTTGATGTGAAATTCCACGAACCGGGCGTCTCCCGCCCGGCGGGTTCTGAACTTGTGGTATCCTTTCACCACGTCCCGATGTTCCAGGATGAGGCTTCGCATCCATTCCTCCTCCTCCGCCGGAAGCTTCACGTCCATGAGGTCCCGGAGGGATTCCGCGGTGAGCCGGAAGGCGGCCCGGATGATGAGGAGAGCCACGGCCACGGCTGCCACGGGATCGAGCCAGTGAAGGGGTATGCCGGGAGAAAAGAGGCCGCCGGCCCATATGACCGCCAGGCTTCCCATGACCCCGAGAGAGGTCCAGACATCCGTTCTCAGGTGCCAGGCATCGGCCAGGAGGGCGACCGATTCCGTTTCCTTTCCCACTTTGAAGAGCAGGCCCGAGACGGCGGTGTTGAGAATGGCGGAGAGGAGCATGACGGCCACCCCCCAGAAGGGGGCTTCGACAGGGGCGGGGTGAAGGAGTTTCTGCGCCGATTCGTAGACGATCCAGCCTGCGGCGAGAAAGATGAGAAGGGCTTCCACCGTTCCGGCGATGCTCTCCGCCTTGCCGTGACCGAAGGGGTGGTCGCGGTCCGCCGGCTTGCCCGAGGTCCGGACGGCGAAAAGGGCGATGCACGCGGCCAGGAGGTCGACGGCGGAGTGAACGGCCTCGGAAAGGACCGACACGGAGCCGATGGCCACACCGACGACGATCTTTAGAAAGACGAGACACCCGTTGGAAAAAACCGACAGGAGGGCGGCCCTTGTTTTTTTTCTGGTGACTGCGTCTTTCATTGCGAACCGGGTAACGTCGTCTTCCTGAAGGCCCTGTCGGTCTCCCGTCTTGAGATTCTTTCCGTTCCGTTATACAGTGTCGACCAATGAAACTCAACGGGTGGATGGATGAAACCCCTGGTCAGGCTTTCCGCCGGTTCCCTGGCAAAAAAGATTCTCATTCCGTCACTCTACCTTCTTCTAAATGCCTATTTCCTCACGATTCGATATTCCGTGGAAAATGAGGAGACATTCCTGGGGGTTCTCCGGGACGGCCGTAAAGTCATCATCCCTCTCTGGCACCAGCGCTTTTTCGGCATTCTCAACTACGCGAGGAACTTCAGGGATTATCGGGCCCTCGTCATGATCAGCCGGAGCCGGGACGGCGATCTCATCGCCGGGGTCGTGAGCCGCCTGGGCCTTGAGCCCGTCCGGGGCTCCAGTTCCAGGGGCGGCCGGGAAGCCCTCCGGGAACTGCTCGAAGGGCTTCGGGACCGTTCCCTCGCCGCCCACGCCGTGGACGGCCCCCAGGGTCCGAAAGGGGTCGTCAAGGCGGGGATCATCGAGCTGGCGAGGCTTTCCGGGGCTACCGTCCTGCCCGTTTATATTTCCATGAGCCGGGCTTGGCGTTTCAACAGCTGGGACCGGTTTCTCGTTCCGAAACCCTTCAGCCGGGTCCGCCTCCGGTGCGGCCGGCCCTTCGACGTCCCGCCGCGGATGGATCGGGAGGCCTTCGAGGCCTGCCGGCGGGAACTGGAAGCGCTCCTCGCCGAGGGTCATCGGGAAGACGATCTCGCCTTCGGCTGGCGGGAGGCTCTCTGAAGTCCCCGAAACGTTCCGTGATGCCTATTTCCCTAAAATGCATTGACAATCGGCGGTAAATATTTTACCTTTCACATCAGTTCGCGAAGAGCGGGGAAACGGCGGGGTCGAATTCCCGGCGCCCTCGATCTTTCAATAGGATGAATAAGAGAAGAAAAGGAGGAAGGGTATGCGTAAAAAACGGTATGTTGTTTTCGCCATTGCGATCCTCGTGGCCATGTCTGTGGCTTTCGCCGGGCATTCCATAGCGGCGAAAAAACAGTTCTTCGCCATCGCCACGGGCGGGACGGGGGGGACCTATTATCCTCTGGGCGGTGTCCTGGCCCAGGCCCTGAACGACAAAATTCCCTACATCATAGCCACTGCCCAGTCGGCCAACGCCTCCGTGGCGAACTGCAACCTGATCCGGGAGCACGAGGTGGAGTCCGCCTTCGTCCAGAACAACGTGGCCTACGCCGCCTATACGGGCACGGCCCAGTTCGAGGGCAAACCGGTGGAGAACATCACGGGAATCGCCTCCCTCTACCCCGAGACGATCCAGATCGTCGCCTCCGCCGATTCAGGCATCAAGACCATCAGGGACATCAAGGGCAAACGGCTGATCCCCGGCGACCGCGGCAGCGGAACGGAAGTGGACTGCCTGAATGTTCTGACGGCCCTGGGGCTCACCTATGAGGATTTCGCCAGCGTGGACTGGCTCAGCTTCGCCGGTGCCGCCCAGCGCCTGAAAGACAAGCAGGGCGACGTGGCCTTCATCACCGCCGGATGGCCGACGTCGGCCATCACCGAGCTGGCGACGACCTCCGATATCGTGGTCGTTCCCCTGGATGATGAAACCATCGCCAGGCTCGTCAAGATGTACCCCTTCTACGCGAAAATCACGATTCCCGCGGGCACTTACAAGGGGGCCGAGGCCGATGTAAACACCATCACGACCATGGCCCAGTGGGTCGTGGACAACCAGGTTCCAAAAAATGTGGTCTATGACCTGACAAAAGCCCTGTGGGAAAAGGGCACCTTCGTTCTCCGGAAAGCCGGCGCCGTCGCCGCCGAGGCCCCGAGCGGAGCGGAGATCATGGCCGCCGCCCACGCCAAGGGCAAGGACGTGACCCTCGAGACGGCCCTGAAGGGGATGGCCATTCCTCTTCATCCCGGGGCCGCCATGTATTACAAGGAAAAAGGGATGATCAAGTAGCCCTGACGGACCCTTACCGATGGAGGTGACTGGGCACCGTTTCCGACGGTGCCCAGTTTTTATGAAATTCTGGGGAGTCCTTTTCCTGCTCGCTTTTTTTTTGTTTTTTTCCTGACACCGGTCACGGTGCTCCAGATCCGGGCGCCCCGGGAAAACCGGGTGGTCTGGGTGGGAAAGGTGTCCGCCGGGGACGCCATGGAAACGGTGTACCTCCACTCGGTGGAGAAAAGCCCCGTCCATGAGTTTTTCAGGATCGGCGAAGACCTGCGGTTTCACCTGGAAGAAACGGCATTTTCCTCCTGCAACACCGGCCTTCCCAGCGGTGTCGAGGGAGAGGAGGTTTTTGTGAGCGATGGGGCGGGATTCCGGGTGACGGGCATGAACCGGGTCCTTTCCCGGATGCGCCTGTGGGTCCATGAAGATTACGAAAACGCCCTCAAACTCGGGCCCCATGAGACCATCGCCCTTCCCGCTCTCGCGGGAAACACCCTCCTGGAGATCACCCTGCGAAGGGTGCCACTCGTCCTTTGGGGAGTCGAAGAAATGAAGGTTCTGGTCCAGGGACCGTAGAATAAGGACCGGAAGAAAGGTGAAAAGGCAGCTTCTTGGAACTTCAGGATAAAGTATCCATATCCGGCCATATCGAGGAGATCGCCAAATACGACCCTGAATTCCGGTTTCGCCAGTTCGCCGGGATCACCCTGAAGCTCGCCTTCATCATGACCCTGATTCTTTCCATCTTCCACATTTACACGGCCGGGTTCGGGGTTCTCCAGGAATGGCGTCACCGGTCCTTTCATCTCGCCTTCGTCCTTCCCCTGGTCTACTTCTTCTACGCCATCAGAAAGTCCGGCACGGAATCGAGGAAATATCTTTTTTACGACATCGTTTACGGTCTTATCGGAACGTCTGTCTGCACCGCTCTCTTCTGGGAAATTTTTCACCTGTCCACGGCAAAGGCCCTGGCCCTCGGCGCCCTGTTCTTTTCCCTCATCGTTTACTTCAAGCGGAGGGAATTTCTTGCTTTTTCATGGCTCGCCCCGGTGGATTGTCTCATCAACGCCCTCCTCGTGGCGGGGATGGGTTACGGCGGGTATTTATCCTGGCAGCACGTTGCGTTTTCCCAGATTTTCAGAGACCCCAACCTTACCCTGATCTTCTGGAGCGTCCTTCTCTTCGGCATTTTCCTCAGCATCACCCTGCTTTTTCTCACCCAGTGGCTTCGGGGCCTCTATGGAATGTTTCGGGGAAGGCCTTTTCCCTGCGAATCCGACCAGGTCCCTTACTTCGACGTGTTCTTCGCCCTCATGGCCTCCTGGGTTTCCGTCTACATCTTCGTCGAATTCAATACCCTCGTTTTCCGGGCGGGCCTTCCGTCGGAAATGGACCTCATCGTCGGCGCCTTCGCCATTCTTCTCGTTCTCGAAGGGGCCCGCCGAAGCATCGGGCCGCCCCTTCCCCTCATCTCCTTTTTCGTCCTCATCAACTGCTATCTCGGCCCCTATTTTCTCGACATCCCGGGCCTCGATTTCTTCGCCCACCGGGGCTATTCCGTTTCCCGGATCATCGAGCACATGTACCTGGGCACCGAGGGGATCTACGGCATTCCGCTGGGTGTCGTGGCCACCTTCGTTTTTCATTTCGTCCTTTTCGGGATCTTCATCTCCAAGACGGGCCTGGGGCAGCTTTTCATGGACATCGCCATGGCCATCGCCGGCTGGTCCTCCGGGGGGCCCGCCAAGGTGTCCGTCATATCGAGCGGCTTTCTCGGGTCCATCAGCGGGAGTTCCATCGCCAACACGGTGACCACCGGCGCCTTCACCATACCGCTCATGAAACGGGTGGGGTATATGCCCCAGTTCGCCGGTGCCGTCGAAGCCGCCTCGTCCACGGGAGGCCAGCTCATGCCCCCCATCATGGGGGCCGCCGCCTTCATCATGGCGGAATTTCTCGGGATCCCCTATATAAAAATCGCCGCCTGCGCCATCGTGCCCGCCCTTCTCTATTTCTTCGCCGTGGGGACCATGGTGCACCTGGAGGCGAAAAAGCGGGGACTCAAGGGGATTCCCCGGGAACGGCTTCCCCGGCTTGGAAAGGTCCTCCGGGAGAGATGGCTACTCCTCATGCCGCTTTTCATCATCGTTTTCCTTCTCATCACGGGGAGCAGCCCCTTCCTCGCCGCCTTCTGGGGCATCATCTACGCCGTGGCCGTCGGTCAGATCCACGGAAAGACCCTGCCGTTCGTGGTTCCCGTTTTCCTCTCCATTCCTTCCGTTCTTCTGCGGATCAACCCCCTGGACGGGCTTTCCCTGCTCCTCATGGCCTGGATCGGCCTCGCCGTCCTCGGCTACGCCGTTACCTGGAGCCGGACGGCGCCTGTCTCCCGGTTTTTGGGGCTTGTTCCCATGGCCGTCCTCACGGGCCTTTTATATTTTCACCTGGAGCCCTCCCTGGCGGCGTTCTGGTCGGCCCTGTCGGTCATCGCCATCGGGGTTTTTTACAAGGAAAGCGGCATGCGCATTCCCGACATCCTGGAAGCCCTGGAACTGGGGACGAAAAACGCCCTGGCCATCGGGGCCGCCTGCGCCTGCATCGGGTTCATCGTCGGGGCGACGACCCTGACGGGCCTGGGGCTCAAGTTCGCCGCCGCCATCATCCAGCTGTCCCACAGCATCGCTTACCTGATCACCAGCGTCGACATCCTTCATTTCATAAACGTCGGCTCCGTAGCGCTCTTTTTCACCCTCGTTCTCACGGCCGTGGCCTGCTTCGTTCTCGGAATGGGCATTCCCACGACGGCCCAGTACATCATCGCCTCCATGATCGCCGCCCCGGCCCTCCTGGAATGGGGGATACACCCCCTCGTTTCCCACATGTTCGTCCTTTTCTTCGCCGTCCTGGCCGACGTGACCCCTCCCGTCGCCCTGGCGGCCTACGCCGCCTCGGGCATATCGGGGGCCAATCCCTTCAAGACGGGGTTCACCGCTTTCGGGCTGGCCTCGGCGGGTTTCTGCGTTCCCTTCATCTTCGTGTCAGCGCCCATCGTCCTGTGGCTTCCCCACCTGCTGGACCCGTCCGTACCTTTTGACACGTTCCATTTCCTGGAGATCCTCGCCACCCTCATCATGGGCGTCATCGCTCTCGGTTCGACGGTCATCGGCTACCTGAAAGACAAGTTGACCGGAATGGAACGGGTCGTCATGGGGATTGCCGCGGCGGGTCTTTTCTTTCCGGAAATCTATACCGATATTTTTGGATTCGTGATTCTCCTGTCCATTTATCTGATCCAGAGGAGGCGGCGGAAAAGGGAACAGCCGGCGGCCCCATCAGGAGCGGAAACGGGTGATCCCCCGTGACGGGGATCGAAAACGAACAGAATGAAAGGGAGTGAACCAGGCATGACGGAAGGAAAAATTCGCATTATACATTACGGCCTCGGCCCCATCGGAATTGAAACGGCCCGGCTCGTCCGCCGGAAGTCGGGCATGGAAATCGTCGGAGCCGTGGACATCGCCCCGGACAAGGCGGGCAGGGACATCGGTGAAATCCTGGGGATCGAGGAAAGGATGAACATTCCCGTTTCCGGAAACGCCCGGGAGCTGTTCCGGCGGGTGCGGGCCGACGTGGTGGTCCACACGGCCTCTTCCCGGATCCGGGACATAGCCCCCCAGTTGAGGGAGATGGTGGAAGAGGGGCTCCACGTGGTTTCGTCGAGCGAGGAACTGCTCTTCCCCATGAGCGAAAATTCGAAGCTCCTGCAGGAAGTCCATCACCTGGCTGTTGAAAGAAAAGTGTCCGTTCTCGGGACGGGCGTCAATCCCGGTTTCGTCATGGATGCCCTCCCCCTGTTTCTGACGGGCGTCTGCCAGGAGGTTCAGTCCCTTCGGATCGAACGGGTCGTGGACGCCGGCACCCGCCGGTATCCCCTCCAGAAAAAGGTCGGCGCCGGCATGACGGTGGCGGAATTCCGCGAAAAAACCGAGCGGAAGCAGATGGGCCACGTGGGCCTCGTGGAATCCCTGAATTTCGTGGCAAGCCAGCTTGGCATCCCTCTCGATGACGTGGTCGAGACGATCGATCCCGTTCTGGCTGAAAAACCCGTCATTACGGCTTTTTTCGATCTCAAGAAAGGGGATGTGGCGGGGATTCACCACGTGGCCCGGGGAATTCACCAGGGGGATATGCCCATCCTGCTCGTTCTCGACATGTATGTCGGGGCGCCCGACCCCCACGATTCCATTGACATTACGGGAACGCCGAACATTCACATGCGCATCGACGGCGGAATCGCCGGGGATCAGGCGACGGCGGCCGTCCTGGTGAATACGATTCCCGCGGTCATGGCGGCAAAACCGGGGATCATCACCGTCAAGGACCTGCCGTCACCCCATTTCGTTCGTTGATCAAACGGGGTCGCGGTCCGGAAAGATCCGGCCGTCCCGAAGGGCCTCGGTGAGAAAGGCTTCCCGGTCCTCGGGGACCAGGATGTCCCCGCCGTGGTCGATGATGAGCCGTCCGTCCAGGTGGTCCAGTTCGTGCTGGACGATTCGGGCGAGAAACCCGGTGTATCGCTTGCTGACCCGGTTTCCCTCCCGGTCCAGGGCCCGAAGCTTGATTTCCGTGAACCGGGTCACTTCAACGCTCACGTCCGGACAGGAAAGGCACCCCTCGGTCATGGTTTCCTCTTTTCCCCGGAACTGGGTGATCCGGGGGTTGATAAGCAGGTCGTAGTCCTTTTCGCTTTGAACGGGCGTCCGGTCACCGAAATTTTTGTTCTTGAAGATGGCCATCCGCTTGGCGATCCCGATCTGGGGCGCCGCCAGGCCGAGGGCGTCGTCGCGGCGACAGAAGGCCCGGACGAGGGTATCTATGTCCCGGCGGTCCTCTTCCTTGAGCGGGAAGACGATGTCGGCTGTCTTCCGGCGGAGAAGCGCCGCTTCCGCCCCGTTGATACGCCGGCCTTCCCAGAGTTTCCAGATTTTATCCAGTGCCATGGGAGATCCCTTACATTTTCCTGGTGGGTTTATAGCATTGCGGGAAGATGATTTCAAGCGGGACGGCGGAATCCTGCCTTGAAGGGACTGTTGAAATCTGTTAATTTCAGCATTCAGCCGCCGGCACCGGCGAAAAGAGACGTTTCCGGGCCCATGACGGCCGGCGGGTGGTCGCTCGGTCCGCCCGGATGTTTCACAGGGTGCCCGGCGAGAAAGACGCCGCAAGGAGAAAAACGACATTGATTCCCCAAGTCATCGCCGCGGAGGCGCGGAGAAATTTTTCCCGGTCCATCCATTTCCGGGAGAACGATTTTCCTGTCCTTCCCCCGGCTGAAGATCGGAAAAGCCGGCTCCTCTACATTCACATCCCCTTCTGCGAGAGCCTCTGCCCTTACTGCTCCTTCAACCGGGTCCTCTTCCAGGAGGCCCTGTGCCGGTCCTATTTTTCCGCGTTAAGAAAGGAAATACACCTTTATAAAGAACTGGGATACACGTTTTCCGGTATTTACGTCGGAGGGGGCACCCCGACGGTGCTCGTGGACGAACTCGTGGAGACCCTCGAGACGGCGAAGACCTGTTTTCCCATCCGGGAAATCTCCGTGGAAACCAATCCCAATCATCTTGTCCCGCCCGTTCTCGAACCCCTGCAAAGGGCGAAGGTCAACCGCCTGTCCGTGGGCATCCAGAGTTTCGACGACGGGCTTCTCCGGTCCATGGGGCGATACGATGCTTACGGCAGCGGGGGGGAGATCCGGCGCCGCCTGGAGGAAGCGAAGGGTCTTTTCGACACCCTGAACGCCGACATGATCTTTAATTTTCCCGCCCAGTCCCCGGAAATCCTGGACCGGGACCTGGAAACCCTTCTGCGGCTGGAGACGGACCAGGTGACCTATTACCCTCTCATGGTGTCCGACATGACCCGCAACGCCATGAAGCGGACCTTCGGAATGGTGGATTTCCGAAGAGAGAGGCACTACTATGGTAAAATAGTCTCCGCCCTCGTGCCGCCTTACCGGTTTTCCTCGGCCTGGTGCTTTTCAAGAAAAAGAGGGATGATCGATGAATACATCGTCGATTACGATGAATACGCCGGCCTTGGCAGCGGGTCCATCGGATACATGAACGGTCGATGCTACGCCAACACCTTCGACATCGCCGGGTACAGGGACAGGCTGGACCGTGGCGAACTTCCCCTCATGGCTTCCCGGTCTTTCTCCCTGACGGACCGGGCTCGATACGATTTCATCATGAGACTCTTCGGGATGAAGGTCGATGAGGCCTTCCTCAGGGAAAAATACGAAAAACCCATCCTGCCCTTGCTCTGGAAAGACATTCTCGCCTTTACCCTGGTCGGAGGCATCCGCCGCCGGAACGGTGTTTTTGAGCTGACTCCCAGGGGAACCTATTACTGGGTGGTGATCATGCGGGAATTTTTCACGGCGGTGAATAATTTTCGTTCATTCTGCCTCAATCGCGCGGGCGGGAGCTCGACGGGACAGGAATCCGGGGAGGGAAAATGACGAAGGACTTGAACGCGTTGTTGAGAAATCTTCCCAAGATCGACGAGATCATCCATCTTGTCGAGAAGGCGGGTCCCGCCGGGAAGATTCCCCGGGAATACATGGTCCGCATGGTCCGGGAAGAGGTCCAGGAAACCAGGGACAGGCTCAGGAAGGAAGGGACAACAGCCTCCATTCCATCGGCCGAATCGTCCGCCCGGAGAGTCCTGGAGCGGCTCGACCTGCTCGGCCGGCCAGGCCTTCGCATGGTGGTGAACGCCACGGGAATCGTCCTGCACACGAACCTGGGGCGAGCGCCCCTCGCCGGGGAGGCCCTGGCCCGGCTCATGGAGGCGGCCCAAGGATATTCGAACCTGGAATACGATCTGGCTGAGGGGGAGCGGGGTCTCCGGTACGACCACGTCCGCCCCCTTCTGTGCGCCCTCACGGGGGCGGAGGACGCCCTCGTGGTGAACAACAACGCCGCCGCCGTTCTTCTCGTCCTGAACACGCTGGCGGAAGGAAGGGAGGCGGTGGTTTCCCGGGGCGAGCTCATCGAGATCGGCGGAGAGTTCCGCATTCCCGAGGTCATGGAAAAAAGCGGCGCCGTCCTCCGGGAAGTGGGAACCACGAACCGGACGCACCGGAGCGATTACGAGCGGGCCGTGGGAGAGCGAACGGCCTTGATCCTCAAGGTCCACACGAGCAATTTCAGGGTTCGGGGATTCACCGGGGAAGTGCCTCTCGCCGAACTGGTCCGGATCGGTCACGAGCGGGCCGTTCCCGTGATGAACGATCTCGGAAGCGGGTGTTTCATCGATCTCGCTCGATACGGCCTCACCGACGAGCCCACCGTCCGGGACGCCGTGGCGACGGGTGTGGACGTTGTGACCTTCAGCGGCGACAAGCTCCTGGGGGGGCCGCAGGCGGGGATCGTTCTCGGTAAGCGGTCCTACATCGAAAGGATTGCGAGAAACCCCCTCAACCGGGCCCTCCGGATCGACAAGCTGACCCTGGCGGCCCTGGAAGGGACCCTGCGGCTGTACCTGGACCGGGAAAGCGCCCCCGGTTCCCTCCCCGTATTCCGGTCCCTCCTGGAAACCCCGAAACAGGTCAAAAGGAAAGCCCGGATCCTGGTGCGGAAACTGAAGCCGCTGGGAGCTTTTCTTGACGTAGCCCTGAAAAGCGGCGTTTCCCTGGTGGGCGGCGGGGCGTTGCCCACGGAAGAACTGGAAACCGTGCTCGTCGCTCTCCGTCCGAAAACCCTTTCGGCCTCCAGCCTGGGAAAAAGGCTTCGGGCGCTCGATGTCCCTGTCATCGGCAGGGTTTCCCAGGAGGAGGTTCTCCTGGATCTCCGCACCGTGGTCGAGGAGGAAATCGCTTTCATTGAAAAGGGGCTGAAGAGGATTGCAGGGGAAGAAAGAACCGGTGAAGAGCCCCCCCGTTGAGGAAGACCTGGAATTCGTGGCGGGAACGGACGATGTAAAAGAGCGTCTCGATGTCTTCCTGGCCCGGAACGTGCCCGGGATGACCCGTTCACAGGTCGCCCGCCGGCTCGACGGGGGAAAGATTCTCGTCAACGGGCGGCGGGAAAAAGCGGGGTATCGCGTGCGGCCCGGTGACCGGGTCATCGTTTTTCCGGAACCGCCCCGGGAAAGCCCCCTGGTCCCGGATGAAACGTTGCTCCATGTGCTTTTTGAGGATCGAGATCTTCTCGTGGTGGAAAAGCCGGCGGGAATGGTCGTCCATCCCGCTGCAGGCCACGCCGGGGGGACGCTGGTGAACGCCCTTCTCCACCATTGCACGGACCTGTCCGGCATCGGGGGTGTCCTGAGGCCAGGCATCGTGCACCGCCTGGACAAGGACACCTCGGGTCTTCTCGTGGTCGCCAAAAACGACGGGGCCCACGAGGCCCTCTCCGGCCAGTTCCGTCGTCACGAAGTGGTGAAAAAATACCGGACCCTGGCTCACGGACCTTTTCGCGAGGACGAGGGGATCATCCGTCTCGCCGTGGGAAGGCATCCCACGGACAGGAAGCGGATGTCCACGGCGAGCCGGAGAGGAAAAACGGCGGTGACCCGGTGGCGGGTGCTCGAGCGCCTTGGCGAGGTCACCTTCCTGGAGGTGGCCATCGAGACGGGGAGAACCCACCAGATCCGGGTTCACCTGAGCGCCATGGGCCACCCCGTGGTGGGCGACCGGACTTACGGCAGGTCGCGGCGGAAAGAGCGGGACGGCCGGGACGGGGGACTTGTGGATATTCTCGGATCCATGAAGCGCCAGGCCCTCCATGCCGCGACGATCGGCTTTCGCCACCCCGTCACGGGGCAATACCTGGAATTTTCCTCCCCCCTTCCCGAAGACATGGAAAAGCTCCTGGAAGATCTCCGGGAACGGGACAGGCGCGGGGACGGCGGCGGGGACGTAAAATGAGATATGAAGAAGCGACCGGGCCGGTGCCGGTGTTTCCGGAGCTGCCGAAAGGGTTCCGCTGGGTCGAGCGACGGGGTGTTTTCTCGCTGGCCGGAGAAGCCCTGGGGGACTTTCCCTTCGTTGACCACGCCTTCTGCTCCCGGTGGCGGGGCGCCAGCGAAGGGCCCTTTTCCGGTCTGAACCTGAGCACCCGGGAAGGGGATACGGAAGAGGCCGTCCGCAAAAACGGGGAAATCCTCTCGGCGGCCTTCGACCTGCCGGTGAAACGGTTCGCCACGGTCCGCCAGGTCCATGGAAACCGGATCGTCCATCTCGAATCGACGGAAGAGGGAAGCCGCCTTCTCGAAGCGGACGGCATCATCACGACCTGCGAGGGCCTGGCCGTGGGGATCAAGACGGCGGACTGCGTCCCCATCCTTCTTCTCGATCCCCGGGTGCCCGCCGTCGGGGCGGTCCATGCCGGGTGGCGGGGAACGGCGGCCGGAATCGCCCGGGGAGCGGTGGAGGCCATGAAAAAAGCCTTTTCCTCCGATCCCTCGGAGATGATCGCCCTCATCGGCCCGGCCATCGGACCCTGCTGCTACGAGGTGGACGAGCCGGTGCGCCTGGCCCTGACCGGAGAAAAGGGTATGGCGAAGTTTCTTCGGCCTCTCCCGGGAAGGCCCGGAAGGTGGATGATGGATCTGGCAGGGGCGAACGCCGCCCAGCTGGCGGACACCGGCTTGAGAGATGATCACGTTCAGGTGGCGGGCCTGTGCACGGCCTGTCACAGGACGGTGTTTTTTTCCCACCGGGGTGACCGGGGAACGACGGGCCGGCAGATCAATTTCATCCTCATCCGGCCGCGGGGGTGATCCCGTTGGCAGGGAATACCTGTCCGAGGAGACCCTTGACAGGACCCCAAAATAGTTTTTATAATAAATACTTGGATTTCCCGGATCGGCGCGGCGGGATGTAACCATATCATGGAAAGGGCACCCCAGTCGATGAAAGTGAAAACAACAGGCCGTCTCGCGGCGGCGGGCCTTGTTATTTTTTTGATTTTTCTCATTGTCCTCAAGGACAGAGGGGAGTGCGACATGGTCCAGGATATCAAGAGATCCGTTCTGGCCGGGACGTGGTACCCCGGTAACCCGGAAAGGCTGAGGGCCGATATTCTCAGCTACCTCGCCAAGGTACCCGGTGAAAAAGAAGGCGGCACCATTGTCGCCCTTGTGTCCCCCCACGCCGGTCTGGTTTACTCGGGCCAGGTGGCCGCCTTCGGATACAGGCAGATTGAGGGTAAATCCTACGATTCGGTCATCGTCATCGGGCCGAGCCATCGCGCCTATTTCCGCGGGGCGTCCGTCTATGACCGAGGGGGCTTCGAAACACCCCTGGGGGTGGTGCCCGTGGATGTCGAGCTCGCCGGGGCCCTCCTGGCCCGGGACAAGATCCTGTCCTTCCGCCCGGAAGCCTTTGCCCAGGAGAATTCCATCGAAATGCAGCTTCCCTTTCTTCAAGTTGTCCTGGGAGATTTCACGTTCGTTCCCGTCGCCATGGGAACCCAGGACGAGGACACCTGCCGCCGTCTCGCCGAGGCCATTGTCTCGGCCGTGGGTGATCGGAACGTTCTCATCGTCGCCAGCACGGACCTGTCTCATTATCACAGCTACCGGGAGGCCGTGGCCATGGACACGGAACTCATCGACAGGATCGCCCGCCTGGATGTCCGGGCCTTCCTGAAAGCCTTGGAGACGGGGAAAGGGGAAGCCTGCGGCGGCGGTCCCGTGGCCGTGGCCATGATGGTGGCGGAAAAGCGGGGGGGTGCCGCCGTGAGAATCCTCAAGTATGCCAATTCGGGAGACGTGACAGGAGACAAAAGCGGCGTCGTGGGATATTTGTCCGCCCTCCTCTACCGTCCCGATGGCCGGCAGGGAAAACGAGAAAGCGGGGACGCAGGCGTGAACCTCGGTCTGAGCCGGCAAGAGAAGGGAACCCTTCTCCGGAGCGCCCGAAAAAGCATCGAGGCCCGCCTGGCGGGTAAGCCCGCACCGCCGCCGGAAAGTGAATCGGAGCGCCTTCAGGAGAAACGGGGGGCCTTCGTGACCCTGAAAAAAGACGAACGCCTCCGGGGCTGCATCGGGTATATCGAGGGGCGGAAGCCTCTTCTTGAAACGGTTCAGGAAATGGCCCGGGCGGCGGCCTTCGAAGATCCGAGGTTTTATCCCGTTACCGCCGACGAACTCCGGGGACTGTCCATCGAGATTTCCGTCCTGACGCCTCTTGTCCCTGTCCAGGATGTGGGGGAAATCGAGGTGGGGAGGCATGGTCTCTATATCGTCAAGGGTCATCGCTCCGGTCTGCTCCTTCCACAGGTGGCGGTGGAATACGGCTGGGACCGCGAAACCTTTCTCGCCGAAACCTGCCGGAAGGCGGGCTTGAAAAGTGATGCCTGGAAAGACAGGGATGCGAAAATATATTCCTTTTCCGCGGATATATTCGGCGAGGGCGAAAAATAGGGGCCTGCGGGACAGGTGAAAAAAGTCTTGACAAAAGGCGCCCTTTGGGCATAGACTCCGTCCTTCGGTTTCACCCTGTGCGTTTTCCGGGGTCTTTAAAAGCATTGGCGGGCGGAGGGGTGTATCGCGCTGGCGTAGCTCAATCGGTAGAGCAGCTGATTTGTAATCAGCCGGTTGCGGGTTCGAGTCCCATCGCCAGCTCCAGATTGAAGGTTTCCCGTGGAGGGGTTCCCGAGTGGCCAAAGGGAGCAGACTGTAAATCTGCCGGCGCAGCCTACGGAGGTTCGAATCCTCCCCCCTCCACCATCGTGAATGTTTTTTTCGTCGGTATGCGGGAGTAGCTCAGTGGCTAGAGCATCAGCCTTCCAAGCTGAGGGTCGCGGGTTCGAATCCCGTTTCCCGCTCCATTGAAACGGTAAGCTGATCCGTTAAGGGATGAGCGGTCAGAATGCGTGAGGCCCACGTAGCTCAGTCGGTAGAGCACATCCTTGGTAAGGATGAGGTCACCAGTTCAATCCTGGTCGTGGGCTCCATGGAAAAAGCAGGTTATAGACCATGAGAAATATCATAACACTTGCCTGCAACGAGTGTAAGAGAAGGAACTACTCGACGACGAAAAACAAGCGGACCATGCAGAACCGGCTGGAATTGAAGAAATTCTGTCCTTTCTGCCGCAGCCACACCGTTCACCGGGAGACAAAGTAGCTTTACAGAGAGGCTTCGTCTATTTGATCGGGAAACAGGCCAGTAGCTCTAATGGATAGAGCGCCGGACTCCAAATCCGGATGCTGGGGGTTCGAGTCCCTCCTGGCCTGCCATTTTTTTTACTGGACCACCGGCCGCCGCTGACATGGAAAAAATAAAGGAATATTACTCCAAGTCCCTGCAATTTCTGAAAGAGTCCCGGGCTGAACTCCGGAAAGTCACCTGGCCCACCCCGAAGGACGCGATGGCGACAACTTCCGTGGTGATCGTCCTGGTTTTCGTTATATCCATCTTTCTCGGGATGGTCGATCTCGGGCTGACCAAAATCATCCGTCTGGTCTTGGGATAGCGGGGTCATGATGTCCGGTTTCCGTTGGTACGTGATCCACACCTACTCGGGATACGAGAACCGGGTCAAGGTGTCCCTGAGGGAGCGCATCGCCTCGGCGGGAATGGAGGATCATTTCGAGGATATCCTCATTCCCGAGGAAGACATTGTCGAACTTGTCAAAGGGGAGAAGAAAACCTCGAAAAGAAAATTTTTCCCGGGGTATATCCTCGTTCGGATGATACTGAACGACGAGACGTGGCATATCGTCAAGAACACGCCCAAAGTGACCGGGTTCATCGGGAGCCGGGACATGCCGTCCCCCATATCCGACGAGGATGTCCAGGTCCTCAGGACGCGGATCGATGAAGGGACGCTTAAGCCCAAACCCAAGTACAATTTCGAGACGGGAGATCATGTGAAAATCATCGACGGACCCTTCACCAATTTTGACGGAATCGTCGACGAGGTGAAACCGGAAAAAGGGAAACTCCGGGTCATCGTCAGCATTTTCGGAAGATCCACACCCGTTGAATTGGACTTTATCCAGGTCGTCCAGAGCTGAAATCCTCCATCAACAAACGCGGGTTCCGGGAATCGGAAGCGACAAAGAACGTATGACAGGGTGATTGTTATGGCAAAGAAAGTGATCGCGAATATAAAGTTGCAGATACAGGCGGGAAAGGCGACACCCTCCCCCCCCATCGGGCCCGCTCTCGGCCAGCACGGTGTGAACATCATGGAGTTCTGCAAAGCTTACAACGCCCTGACGGCGGGCCAGGAAGGGACGGTCATCCCGGTCGTCATCACGGTCTACGCGGACCGCTCCTTCACCTTCGTGACCAAGACCCCGCCCGCGTCGGTGCTTCTCAAGCAGGCGGCCAAAATCGCCAAGGGAGCCGGCGACCCGAAGCGGGAAAAGGTGGGAAAGGTCACGTCCAAGCAGGTCCGGGAAATCGCCGAGCTGAAAATGAAGGACCTGAACGCCGTGGACCTTGAAGGAGCGATTCGGACCGTCCAGGGGACGGCAAGATCCATGGGGATAGAGATCGTCTAAAGGAATACAGATTCGGAGCTGAGGGGTATGTCAAGGAAAAGCAGAAAATACCTGGAGAACAAGAAAAAGATCGAACCGGCGAAGCGTTATCCGCTGAAGGAAGCCGTTGAGCTCGCCGTTTCGGCGGGCGCGGCGAAATTCGACGAGACGGTGGACGTGGCCATCCGGCTCGGGGTCAATCCGAAGCATGCCGATCAGATGGTCCGGGGAAGCGTCGTTCTTCCCCACGGCCTGGGCAAGACCGTGCGGGTTCTCGTTTTCGCCAAGGGCGAAAAGGAAAAGGAAGCTCTCGACGCCGGTGCCGATTTTACCGGTGCCGATGACCTCGTCGAGAAAATCAGGGGCGGCTGGCTCGATTTCGACCGGGTCATCGCTACGCCGGACATGATGGGCAGCGTGGGAAAACTGGGAAAGATCCTCGGTCCCCGGGGGCTCATGCCCAACCCGAAAGTCGGAACGGTGACCTTCAACGTGGCCAATGCCGTGAAGGAGACCAAGGCCGGCAAAGTCGAGTTCCGCGTGGAAAAGGCGGGGATCGTTCACTCGCCCCTCGGAAAAGTCTCCTTCGGGGCGGACAAGATCCTTGAGAACCTGGTCGCTCTTCTGGAAACCATCATCAAGCTGAAACCCTCGTCAAGCAAGGGCACGTATTTGAGGTCCGTCGCCCTCTCGACGACCATGGGCCCCGGGGTGAAAGCGGACCCCCTGGATGTGAGGAATACCCTGCAGTAATACGTCCGTTTTGGTTCGGAAAACTTAAAACAGGGCATCAAGTCGGAGAAAGCAGGTACGGGAAGATGTTTAAACATGGGGACATGGCCTGCCGAGACGGGATAGTGCTCTCTTCTTTTTCACTGTCTTCCTGTATGTCGCTCCGGCTTTTTCCCTTCTTCGATATGTGACCAAGGAAAGGAGGTCGAGGAATTGGATCGAGCCGCAAAAGAGAACATGGTCGCCGAGCTTCATGAGAAGTTGAAAGCGGCCAAGATAGCCATTCTGGCCGGTTACACCGGGATGAACGTGGCGAAGCTTACGGATCTCCGTAACGAGCTGAGGAAGGCCGATTCGGAAATGCGGGTGATCAAGAACACTCTCATGAGGATTGCCTCTCAGGGAACGGATTACGATAAGCTGGAAGAGCATCTGAAGGGTCCCCTGGCGCTCATCATGAATTTCGGGGATGTCGTGGAACCGGCCAAGGTCATGGCCGCTTTCGCCAAGAAGAACGCCGAGCTGGACATCAAGGTCGGCGTTCTCCAGGGCAAGATCCTGACCCGGGAACAGCTGGCCGCCCTGGCGGCGCTGCCGGGACGGGAGATCCTCCTGGGGCAGTTGCTCTCCGTCATGGTCGGCGTTCAGACAGGGCTGGTGAACGTGCTGGCGGGCGTTCCGAGAAAACTCGTTCAGACGCTCGCGGCCTACCGGATGAAAAAGGAACAGGAAGCTTAAGAAAAAGAACAATACAGGAAGGAAGAAGAGCACCATGTCCAACATTACAAAAGAAGATGTGATCAAATTTATCGAGGGGTTAACTGTTGTAGAACTTTCGGAGCTGGTGAAGGACCTGGAAGAAAGGCTCGGTGTTTCCGCCGCGGCGGCCGTGGCGGTGGCGCCGGCGGCGGCGGCCGGTGCCCCGGCTCAGGCGGCGGCGGAAGAGGAAAAGACGGAGTTCAACGTCATCCTGACGAGTTTCGGCGCGGAGAAGATCCAGGTCATCAAGGTTGTCCGGGCCATTACGAGCCTGGGGCTGAAAGAAGCGAAAGACCTCGTGGAGGGTGTGCCCAAACCGGTGAAAGAGGGCGTTTCCAAGGCGGAGGCCGAGGATATCAAAAAGAAGCTCGAGGAGGTCGGGGCCACCGTCGAAGTAAAGTAGAACAGTTCGCCCCTTCCCTTCGTGGGAAGGGGCGGATTCATTCAAAGGAAGGCTATGGCAACATTCAGAAAGAATTTTGGTCGAATCAAAAAAATCGTAGAAATCCCGAACCTTATCGAAATCCAGAAAAAATCCTACGCCCGGTTCCTCCAGCGGGAGACGGGTTCTTCCTCCCGGGGGAATTTCGGTCTCCAGGGCGCTTTCAGGAGTGTTTTTCCCATCGAGGATTTCGGATCCAAGTGCTCTCTCGAATTCGTCAGTTACGCCATCGGCGAGGCCCGTTACGACGAGCAGGAGTGCATTCAGAAAGGGATGACCTACGCCGCCCCGCTTAAGATCGTGGTCCGTCTCGTCGTTTTCGAGACCGACCGGGCGAGCGGCCAGAAATCCGTCCGGGATATCAAGGAGCAGGAGATTTATTTCGGCGAAATCCCGCTCATGACCGACAAGGGAACCTTCATCATCAACGGCACCGAGCGGGTCATCGTCAGCCAGCTTCACCGGTCCCCGGGAATCGCTTTCGAGCACGACAAGGGCCGGACCCATTCCAGTGGGAAACTCATCTATTCCGCCCGGATCATGCCCATCCGGGGCTCGTGGCTGGATATCGAATTCGATCCCAAGGACGTCCTCTATGCCCGGATCGACCGGCGGAAAAAAATGCCCGTGACGATTCTCCTCAAAGCCATGGGGTTCACGACGGAGGAACTCCTGCGAACCTTCTACGGTATCGAGACGGTGACGATCCGGGAAGGCCGTTTCTACATGGCCGTCGATGAAGCCCTGATGGGCGAAAAGGCCAAAGAGGACATTGTGGACGGGAAAACGGGGGAGACCCTGGTCCGCAAGGGGCGTAAGTTCACCAAGGGAAACCTGAAGCGGATGGTCGACGCCGGAATCACCCGCCTTCCGGTGGAACAGGACGATCTCCTCGAAAAGGTCCTGGCGGAGGACGTGAAAGACCCGGATACGGAGGAAGTGCTCATTCCGTGCAATGAAATCCTGACGGCGGAGGGCCTGCATCAGGTCCGCGACCGGGGGGTGGACACGCTTCGGTTCATCCGTCTCGATGAGGACGGCGCCAACGCCTGCATCCGGGAGACCCTTCTCCTGGACCGCCTCGAAAAGGAAGACGAAGCGGTCATGGAGATCTACAAGCGGCTGCGACCCAGCAATCCGCCGACGCTCGACACGGCGCGGAAATTTTTCAACAGCCTTTTCTTCGATCTCAATACCTACGACCTTTCCGACGTGGGAAGGTGGAAAATCAATTACAAGCTCCGGATGGGCTCCCCGCCGGACATGACGGTCCTCACCCGGGAAGACATCCTCAAGGCCGTGGACTACCTGATCAGACTGAAGAACGGGCTTCCCGGCTATACCGTGGATGACATCGATCACCTGGGAAACCGGCGGATCCGTTCCGTGGGGGAACTCATCGAGAACCAGTATCGCATCGGGCTTGTCCGCATGGAGCGGGCCATCAAGGAGAAAATGAGCCTCCTCGACGTGGAGACCATGATGCCCCACGACCTGGTGAACGCCAAGCCCGTGTCGGCGGTGATCAACGAATTTTACGGGAGCAGCCAGCTTTCCCAGTTCATGGACCAGACGAACCCCCTTTCGGAGATCACCCACAAGCGGCGTCTTTCCGCCCTGGGCCCCGGAGGGCTGACCCGGGAGCGGGCGGGTTTCGAGGTCCGGGACGTCCACAACACCCACTACGGGCGCATCTGCCCCGTTGAAACCCCGGAAGGCCCCAACATCGGCCTCATCGTTTCGCTCAGCTCCTATGCCCGGGTGAATGATTTCGGGTTCATCGAGACGCCGTCGGTGGTGGTGGAAAACGGCAAGGTAACCGACAAGATCGTCTATCTCTCCGCCACGGAGGAGGAAACGGAGGTGATTGCCCAGGCGAGCACCCATCTGAACGACAAGGGGATGATCGACGAACCCCTGGTAATCGCCAAAAAGGGCGGAAACTATGTCACCGTCGAGCCCGGGGAAGTCACCCTCATGGACGTCTCCCCGGACCAGCTGGTCAGCGTCGCCGCGGGGCTGATTCCCTTCCTGGAGCATGACGACGCGAACCGCGCCCTCATGGGATCGAACATGCAGCGCCAGGCCGTTCCCCTGCTGAAGCCCGACGCGCCTGTCGTGGGGACGGGAATGGAGTCCGTCGTCGCCCGCGACTCGGGCGCCGTCATCGTTGCCCGCCGATCGGGCGTGGTGGAGGACGTCGACGCCTCCCGGATTGTCATCAAGTGCAACGAGGAACTGGCCGACGACATCGACACGGGCGTGGACATCTACAATCTGACCAAGTATCAGCGTTCCAACCAGGACACCTGTTTCAACCACAAGCCCATCGTCACCCGGGGGACCTGGGTGAACCGTGGCGAAATCATCGCCGACGGGCCGGCCACGGAAAACGGGGAGCTGGCCCTGGGCAAGAACGTCATGGTGGCCTTCATGTCCTGGGGCGGGTACAACTATGAAGACTCGATTCTCGTAAGCGAACGGATCGTCAAGGAAGACATCTACACCTCCATTCACATCGAAGAGTTCGAGACGGTGGCCCGGGACACGAAGCTGGGCAAGGAGGAAATCACCCGGGACATCCCCAACGTGGGGGACGAGGCTCTCCGTAACCTCGATGAAAGCGGGATCGTGAGACGGGGGGTCTTTGTGAAGGCCGGGGATATCCTGGTGGGGAAAGTGACCCCCAAGGGGGAAACCCAGCTCTCCCCGGAGGAGAAGCTTCTTCGGGCCATCTTCGGCGAGAAGGCGGGAGACGTCCGTGACACTTCTCTCCGGGTGCCGCCGGGGGAGGAAGGGATCGTCATCGATGCCAAGATCTTCAACCGGAAGGGGACGGAAAAGGACCCCCGGTCGGAAAAGATCGAGCGGGAAGAGACGGAGCGGATCCTCAAGGACCGGGACGACGAGATCCGGATCATTCAGGGCAATGTCCGTAACAAGATCCGGGAACTGGTCGTCGGGCAAAAGGCGGCCTCGAAACTCTCCGACCCGAACCGGAAGAGGGTGCTCCTGAAGAAGGGCGAGGAAATCACGGAGGACATTCTGAACGGGATTCCCTTTTATCTCTGGAAAGACCTGGCTCTCGAGGATGAGGCGACGGAAGAGAAACTGACCCATCTCTTTTCCAATTTCGACCGGAAAGTGGATCTCATCAAGGCCTTTTTCGCCGAGAAGATCGAGAAGCTGAAGGCCGGCGACGAACTGCCGCCAGGCGTTATCAAGCTCGTCAAGGTCTACATCGCCGTGAAGCGCAAGCTTTCCGTGGGGGACAAGATGGCCGGCCGTCACGGTAACAAGGGGGTTCTCTCCCGGATACTCCCCGAGGAGGACATGCCCTTTTTCATCGACGGGACCCCGGTGGACATCATTCTGAACCCCCTGGGCGTCCCCTCCCGTATGAACGTGGGACAGATCCTCGAGACCCATCTCGGCTGGGCCGCCAAGGGCCTCGGCGAAAAGATCCAGGCCGTCATGGAACAGAAATATTCCCCTTCCGCCATCCGCAAGGAGCTGAAACGGATTTACGGGTCCCGGGAATTCAGCCGCTTTGTGGACGGGGCGACGGAGGATGAACTTCGCCGGTTCGTCGACCGCCTGAAAACCGGAATCCCCATGGCCTCCCCCGTCTTCGACGGCGCCAAGGAAGAGCAGATCAAGGACATTCTCCAGGAAGCCCGTCTTCCCGTGACGGGGCAGACCCTCCTTTTCGACGGCCGAACGGGAGAGCCCTTCGATCAGATGATCACCGTCGGCATGATCTACATGATGAAGCTCCACCATCTCGTGGACGACAAGATCCATGCGCGGTCCATCGGGCCTTACTCCCTGGTGACCCAGCAGCCCCTGGGCGGGAAAGCCCAGTTCGGAGGCCAGCGCCTCGGGGAAATGGAGGTCTGGGCCATCGAGGCTTACGGCGCGGCTCACTCCCTTCAGGAGTTTCTCACCGTCAAGTCGGACGACGTGGCGGGCCGGACGAGGATTTACGAGGCCATCGTCAAAGGCGAGCACAGCCTCGAACCGGGCCTCCCCGAGTCGTTCAACGTGCTGGTCAAGGAACTGCAGGGGCTGGCCATTGACGTGGACCTGGTCGAGAACCCCGAGGAGAAGGAGTCCTGACCCCCGGCGTGACCGCAACGTCTCAAGAAGCGTGCTGCGAAGGGCTTTTCGTGAAACCGGAAGCCTTGAATATATAAACTAAAAAGAAACACAGGAGTTCATCCCGTGGAAGATATCTATTCGTTTTTCGAAAAACCGAAGGACCCGATCCGTTTCAACGCGATCCGGGTCTCCCTGTCCTCGCCGGAAAAGATCCTCTCGTGGTCCCACGGCGAGGTCAAGAAGCCTGAAACAATCAATTACAGGACGTTCAAGCCCGAGCGGGACGGCCTTTTCTGCGCCAAGATCTTCGGTCCCGTGAAGGACTACGAGTGCCTCTGCGGCCGCTACAAGCGGATGAAGCACCGCGGCGTGGTCTGCGAGAAATGCGGTGTCGAGGTCATACAGTCCAAGGTCCGCCGGGACCGGATGGGACACATCACCCTGGCCTCGCCGGTGGCCCACATCTGGTTTCTCAAGAGCCTTCCCAGCCGCATCGGAAACGTCCTGGACCTGACCCTGAAAGAGCTGGAAAAGGTCCTGTATTTCGAGTCATGGATCGTGCTCGACCCGAAGAACACCCCGCTTCGGAAAAAGGAGCTTCTCACGGAAGAGGAACTTTTCCAGGCCCGGGAAAAATTCGGTGAGGACGCTTTCCGGTCGGGAATCGGCGCCGAAGCCATCCGGGAACTTCTCGAGGAAGTGGATGTGGACGGCCTCATCGCCGAACTCCGGGCGGAGCTGGCGGAGGCCACCTCGGACACGAAGAGGAAGAAGCTGGTCAAGAGACTGAAGATACTCGAATCGCTGAAAAAATCGAATAACCGTCCCGAGTGGATGGTTCTGACGGTTCTTCCCGTCATTCCCCCCGACCTCCGTCCCCTGGTCCCCCTGGACGGCGGGCGTTTCGCCACGTCGGACCTGAACGATCTCTACCGGCGGGTGATCAACCGGAACAACCGGCTGAAAAGGCTGCAGGAACTGAACGCCCCGGAGATCATTATCCGTAACGAAAAAAGGATGCTCCAGGAGGCGGTGGACGTCCTTTTCGACAACGGCCGGCGCGGCCGTGCCATCACGGGGTCGAACAAGAGGCCCCTTCGTTCTCTTTCCGACATGCTCAAGGGAAAGCAGGGCCGGTTCCGGCAGAACCTCCTGGGCAAACGGGTGGACTATTCGGGCCGGTCGGTCATCACCGTCGGTCCCGATCTGCGCCTTCACCAGTGCGGCCTTCCCAAGAAGATGGCCCTGGAGCTCTTCAAACCCTTCATTTATTACAGGCTCCTCGACCAGGGTTTCGTCACGACCATCAAGAGCGCCAAGAAAATGGTGGAACGGGAGGAATCCCAGGTCTGGGACGCCCTCGAGGAGGTGGTCCGGGAGTACCCGGTCCTTCTGAACCGGGCACCCACCCTGCACCGGCTCGGGATCCAGGCCTTCGAGCCCGTCCTCATCGAGGGGAAGGCCATCCAGCTTCACCCCCTCGTCTGCTCGGCCTTCAACGCCGATTTCGACGGAGACCAGATGGCCGTTCATGTCCCCCTATCCCTGGAAGCCCAGATCGAGGCCCGGGTCCTCATGATGTCGACGAACAACATCCTCTCGCCGGCGCACGGAAAGCCCATCATCGTTCCCAACCAGGACATCGTTCTGGGAATATACTATCTCACCAAGGGGATGGGCGGCGTCACGGGCGAGGGCATGGCCTTTTCCGATGTCGGCGAGGTGCGAAGCGCCTATGATGCCGAACAGGTGGATCTGCACGCCAATATCCGGGTCCGGGTGAACGGCGGTCTCGTGGACACCACGGTGGGAAGGGTTCTTCTCTACGAGGTCGTCCCCGATGACATCCCCTTCCCCCAGATCAACAAGGTTTTCAACAAGAAAGAACTGGCCAACCTCATCGACTACGCCTACCGGACCTGCGGCGCCAAGACGACGGTCATCCTGGCCGACCGCCTGAAGGACCTGGGCTTCCGGTATGCCACCAAGTCGGGCATCTCCATTTCCATCAAGGACATGATCGTTCCCAAGAACAAGACGGAAATCGTCAACAAGGCGAACCTGGATGTCCTGGAAATCCAGAAGCAGTACATGGACGGGCTCATCACCGACGGCGAGCGCTACAACAAGGTCATCGACATCTGGGCCCAGGCGACAGAGCGGGTGGCCGACGAGATGCTTCGGGACATCGCATCGGAAGAAGTCGACGCCCCGGAAGAGAAGAAGCGCAAGGCCGAGCGGTTCAACCCCATCTTCATGATGGCCGATTCCGGGGCCCGGGGGAGCGCCGCCCAGATCCGCCAGCTGGCGGGCATGCGCGGTCTCATGGCCAAGCCCTCCGGCGAGATCATCGAAACGCCCATCACCGCCAATTTCCGGGAGGGGCTCAGCGTTCTCGAATACTTCATCTCCACCCACGGCGCCCGGAAGGGGCTCGCCGACACGGCCCTCAAGACGGCTAACTCGGGGTACCTGACCCGGCGGCTCGTGGATGTCGCCCAGGATGTGGTGGTGACCGAAGAGGACTGCGGGACCCTGGACGGCATCGATGTCTACGCGCTCATCGAGGGCGGTGAGATCATCGAGACGGCGGGGGAGCGGGTCCTGGGCCGGGTGGCCCTGGACGACATACGGGACCCCTTTACGGGGGAAGTCCTGGTGCCCGCCAACGAGGAGATCGACGAGGCCCTGGCGGAAAAAATCGACGGTGCTGGATTGGAAAAGGTAACCATCCGGTCCGTTCTGACCTGCAAGTCCCGTTACGGCGTCTGCGCCAAGTGCTATGGCCGGGATCTCGCCCACGGCCACCTCGTCAATATCGGCGAGGCCGTTGGGATCATAGCCGCCCAGTCCATTGGGGAACCGGGGACGCAGCTCACCATGAGAACATTCCACATCGGTGGAACGGCCCGGTTCGAAGAGCAGTCGACCCTCGAGTCCCGCCATGAGGGTATCCTGAAGTTCGTCAACATCCACGGGGCTAAAAGAGGCCGGAACGATCTGGTCGTCATGAGCCGCATCGGGGAAATCCACGTGCTGGACGAGGAGGGCCGCAACCGCGGCAAGTATCCCGTGCCCTACGGCGCCCACATCCGGATCGATGAAGGCGCCACGGTAAAGCGCGGGGACCGGCTCGCCGAGTGGGATCCCTTCTCCCTGCCCATCCTGGCGGAGGTCGACGGCACCGTGAAGTTCGGTGACGTCATCGAGGGAAAGACCATGCAGGAGCAGGTGGACGAAGTCACGGGCCTTTCCCGGAAGGTCATCGTGGAATACCGGGATCTCGACATGAGGCCCCGGATTTCCATCAAGAGCCCCGAAGGAAAGACGGCCAAGGCGCCGGGGACGAATGCCGACGCCCGGCATCTCCTGTCCGTCGGAACGAACATCGTCGTGTCCGAAGGAGATCCCGTCAAGGCCGGCGACATCATGGCCAAGATTCCCCGGGAAACGACGAAAACCAAGGACATCACCGGAGGCCTTCCCCGGGTGGCCGAGCTTTTCGAGGCCCGGAAGCCCAAGGAATGCGCCGTCATTTCGGAAATCGACGGCATCGTGGTCTACGGGAAGGATCTGAAGGGAAAACGGCGGATCGTCATCACCCCCGAGGTAGGGGACCCGAAAGAGTATCTCATCCCCAAGGGGAAGCACGTGACCGTTCAGGAAGGAGACCGGGTCATCGCCGGCCAGTCCCTCATGGACGGGGCGGTGAATCCCCACGATATTCTGAACATCAAAGGGGAAAAGGAACTGGCCCGGTACCTCGTGGACGAGGTCCAGGAAGTTTACCGTCTCCAGGGCGTCAAGATCAACGACAAGCACATCGAGATCATCGTCCGGCAGATGCTCAAGAAGGTGCGGGTCAGCGAGCCGGGAGACACGGGCCTTCTCCGGGACGAGCAGGTGGACAGGATCCGTTTTGAGGACGCCAATGAACGGTCCAAGAACGCCGACGGGGTGCCCGCCACGGCGGAGCCGGTCCTCCTGGGAATCACCAAGGCCTCGCTCAGTACCCAGAGCTTCATTTCCGCGGCTTCATTCCAGGAGACGACACGGGTCCTCACGGAAGCGGCCCTGGCCGGGAAAATCGATCATCTCCGCGGGCTCAAGGAAAATGTCATCATGGGACGGCTGGTGCCCGCGGGGACGGGCCTTCCCCTCTACCGTAAACTGGGAATCCGGGTGGCCGGGGAAGACACTGACGACGTGGATCTGCCCGATGAGGAGAATGAGAAAACGCTTGACATGGATGCCGTGAATTGATAATTAGCTTGAGTTTTTCGACAAGCTCATGAAAAAACGGAGATAGAGAATGCCCACGATCAATCAGCTCGTCCGCAGCGGGCGGGAAAAGATACAACAGAAAAAGAAAACGCCGGCCCTGGTCAGCTGCCCGCAACGGCGGGGCGTCTGCGTCCGGGTGTACACGACGACGCCCAAAAAGCCCAACTCGGCCTTGAGAAAGGTGGCCCGGGTACGCTTAACCAGCGGCTATGAAGTGACGGCTTACATTCCCGGTGTGGGGCACAATCTCCAGGAGCACTCGGTGGTTCTGATCCGGGGGGGCCGCGTCAAGGATCTTCCCGGCGTCCGGTACCACATTGTCCGGGGCACCCTCGATGCCAGCGGCGTTCAGGGCCGGAAGCGGAGCCGGTCGAAATACGGCGCGAAGAAGAAAGGATAATTGAGGTTTTCCCATGCCGAGACGAAGAGAAGTCACCAAGAGGGAGATCCTGCCCGATCCGAAGTTCAACAGCGTCCAGGTGGCGAGGTTCATCAACAGCCTTCTGCGCAAAGGGAAGAAGAGCACCGCCGAAGGCATCATGTACGGCGCTTTCGATCTCATAGAGCAGAAGACCAAGGAAAACCCTTTGGAAGTTTTTGAGAAGGCTTTCGACAACGTGAAGCCCGTCATCGAAGTCAAGTCCCGCCGTGTCGGCGGCGCGACCTATCAGGTTCCCACGGAGGTTCCCGCAAGGCGCAGGAACTCCCTGGCGATCCGTTGGCTCATCAACAGCGCCAAGTCGCGTTCGGAAAAGACCATGCTCGAGAAGCTGGCCGGGGAATTCATCGACGCCTCCCACAGCCGGGGGGCCGCCGTCAAGAAAAAAGAAGACACCCATAAGATGGCGGAAGCCAACAAGGCGTTTTCCCATTATCGATTTTAGCGTCCCGGGTATCGGGACCTCGGTCATTCCCGTGCCTGTCGTAAGAAAAGAAGTTGTTGAAAATCCATTGGACTTTCGGTAAAGTTAGCCGATGAACGGGGACGGAGAGAACCTTAGTGAACCACTTTTTACTCCAAGGAGGTAAAGGACATGGCCAAGAAAAAATTTGAAAGGACGAAGCCCCATCTGAATATCGGGACCATCGGGCACGTCGATCACGGGAAGACGACCCTCACGGCCGCCATCACGAAGCATCTGGCGAAAAGGGGTCTCGCCGAGTACAAGGCTTTCGATCAGATCGACAACGCTCCGGAAGAGAAGGAGCGCGGCGTGACCATCAATATCGCCCACGTGGAGTACGAGACAAAAAAGAGACACTATGCCCATGTCGACTGCCCCGGCCATGCGGACTACATAAAGAACATGATTTCAGGCGCCGCTCATATGGATGGAACGATCCTCGTCGTCGCCGCCTCCGACGGTCCCATGCCCCAGACCCGGGAGCACATCCTTCTTGCCCGTCAGGTTCAGGTTCCCTACATCGTCGTATATATGAACAAGGTGGATCTTGTGGACGATCCCGAGCTGCTCGACCTGGTCGAGCTGGAACTCCGGGAACTCCTGACCCAGTACAATTTCCCCGGCGACGAGATTCCCATCATCCGGGGGTCGGCCCTGAAGGCCCTGGAAACGGATGACCCCGACTCGGAAGACGCCAAGAGCATCTGGGAACTCATGGACGCCGTGGACAATTACGTACCGGAACCGGCCCGGGACCTGGACAAGCCCTTCCTCATGCCCATCGGCGACGTGTTCACCATCTCCGGCCGCGGCACCGTGGTGACGGGACGGGTGGACCGGGGTATCATCAAGGTCGGCGAGGAAGTGGAAGTCGTCGGAATCCGGCCGACGTTCAAGACGGTCTGCACCGGTGTGGAAATGTTCCGCAAGACCCTCGACGAGGGGCGGGCGGGTGATGACATCGGCGTCCTCCTCCGGGGCACGAAGCGCGACGAAGTGGAGCGCGGCCAGGTCGTGGCCAAGCCGGGGTCCATCACGCCCCACACGAAATTCAGGGCACAGGTCTACGTCCTGACCAAGGAAGAAGGCGGCCGGCACACCCCGTTCTTTTCCGGTTACCGCCCCCAGTTTTATTTCAGGACAACCGACGTGACCGGCGTCGCGACGCTTCCCGAGGGCATTGAAATGGTCATGCCCGGCGACAATCTGGAGATGAGCATCGATCTCATCACCCCCATCGCCATGGAAGAGCAGCTCCGGTTCGCCATCCGCGAAGGCGGCAGGACCGTCGGCGCCGGCGTGGTCAGTCAGATTATTGAATAGTGACGGTTTCAGGTAGATAGGCAGATGGAAAACCAGAAGATTCGCATCAGGCTCAAAGCTTACGATCACAAGCTCCTTGACAGATCGGCCCAGGATATCGTAGAAACGGCGCGGCGCACCGGTGCCCGGGTGGCGGGGCCCATCCCGCTCCCCACGAGAATCAATCGCTATTGCGTCAACCGGTCGCCCCATGTGGACAAGAAGTCACGGGAGCAGTTTGAGATCCGAACCCACAAGCGAATCGTCGACATAATCGAACCGACCCAGGCGACCATTGACACCTTGATGAAGCTGGATTTATCCGCAGGGGTAGATGTAGAGATCAAGTTATAAAGCGGCTCGTTTACGGGGAGATGGAGGATTTGTCAAAATATCCATCTCCTCTTTTTTGGTTCTAAAACGCCTGAAGAGATTGCGTGAACAATGGATAAAGGCTTAATCGGCAGAAAATTGGGAATGACCCAGCTCTTCTGGGAGGACGGATCGCGGATACCGGTGACGGTCATCGAGGCCGGCCCCTGCTTTGTCATTCAGAGGAAGACAAGGGAGAAGGACGGTTACAACGCTATCCAGATCGGGTTCGAGCCGGCAAAGGAAAAGCGGGTGACGAAACCGAGGCGGGGTCACATGAAGAAAGCCGGCCAGGGGTACTTCCGGGTGCTCCGGGAATTCCCCGTGGACGAGCCACAGGGTTTCGAGATCGGCCAGGAATTGAGAAGCGACATCTTCGAGATCGGCGAGTACGTCGATGTCATCGGAACCACGAAGGGCCGCGGGTTCGCAGGCGTCGTCAAGCGCCACGGTTTTCATGGAGGCCGGGCGTCCCACGGGTCCATGTTTCATCGGGCCCCCGGTTCCATCGGTGCCAGCGCTTACCCGTCACGGGTGTTCAAGGGGACGCGACTGCCCGGCCGCATGGGAAACGAGCGAAAGACCGTTCAAAATCTCATGGTTCTCGGGGTCCAGCCGGAACGGAACCTTCTCATTGTCCACGGAGCCGTTCCCGGGCATCGAAACGGGATCGTCATGGTGCGGGAATCAATAAAGAAATAAACATACAACCAGGAACGCGGTAAAGAACCATGGCTCTGCTAAAAGTTTACGATGTGGAAAAGAACGAGGTGTCTGAAATCGAGGTCAGCGACGGGGTTTTCGCTGTCCCGGTGAATGACGGCGTCATCTATGAGGTCGTGAAGATGCAGCTCGCCAACCGGCGGCAGGGAACGGCATCGACGAAGACGCGGAGCGAGGTGAGTGGCAGTGGTCGAAAGCCCTGGCGGCAGAAGGGAACGGGCCGGGCCCGGGCCGGGCGAACCCGGTCTCCTATCTGGCGCAAGGGTGGCGTCGTTTTCGGGCCCAGGCCGCGGGACTATTCCTACAATGTGCCTAAAAAGGTGCGCCGGGCGGCCCTTCGGTCAGCTCTCAGCCTGAAGATGAAAAACGAGGAAATCCTGGTTCTACGGGACATTCCCATGGTGGAAATCAAGACGAAACATTTCCAGGAGATCCTGAACCGCTTTGAGTTGAAGAGCGCCCTCATTGTCCTGGATAAGAAGAACGAGATTCTCGAAAAGTCATCCAGGAACATCAAGGATGTAAAAATGATGCGCTCCGAGGGAATCAACGTGTTCGACCTCATGAAATACAGAAATCTCGTGCTGATGGAACCTTCCGTAAAACTTATAGAAAGGGCGTTGACGTAAAATGGAGCTCTATTCGATCATCCGAAGGCCGCTTTTGACGGAGAAATCGACGATTTCCCGGGAACAGAGCAACCAGTATGTTTTCGAGGTGGCGCCGGGTTCGACGAAGATCGAGATTCAGAACGCCGTCGAGAAACTGTTCAAGGTGAAGGTCCTGTCCGTGCGAACGGTAAACATGCAGGGAAAAAAGAAGCGCATGGGCCGGACCATGGGCAGGCGAAGAAACTGGAAGAAAGCCACGGTGAAACTGGCACCGGGCGACACCATCGATATTTTCAGTGAAGTCTGAAAGTCATCTGGTAAAGGAAAAAGGTCATGGCCATAAAATCCTATAAACCCACATCCCCCGGAAGGCGCTTTCAGACGGGGATGACCTTCGAGGAGGTCACGTCCACCACCCCGGAGAAGAGTCTTCTTCGGCCGCTCAAAAAAACGGGAGGCCGGAACAACCGCGGCCGGATCACCTCCTGGCACATCGGGGGGGGACACAAGAGAAAATACCGGGTCATCGACTTCCGGCGGGAAAAGACAGACATCCCGGCGAAGGTGGCCACCATCGAATACGACCCGAACCGTTCCGCCCGGATCGCCCTCCTTCACTACGCCGACGGTGAGAAACGGTACATCCTGGCCCCGGTGGGTCTCGAGGTGGGGCACACCGTCATGAGCGGTGAGAAGGTGGAAATCCGTCCCGGAAACACCCTGCCGCTCAAGAACATCCCCCTGGGGTCCCTGATTCACAACGTGGAACTTCGGATCGGCAAAGGCGGGCAGATTATCCGCAGCGCCGGCGCTTACGGCCAGCTCATGGCCAAAGAGGACGACTACGCCCAGGTCCGCCTTCCCTCGGGCGAGGTGCGGAAGATCCTCATGGCCTGCAAGGCCACCATCGGGCAGGTGGGAAACATCGAGCACGAGAATGTCAGCGTCGGCAAGGCCGGCCGGACCCGCTGGGCGGGGCGCCGTCCCATTGTCCGTGGGGTCGTCATGAACCCCATAGACCACCCCATGGGGGGCGGCGAAGGGAAATCCTCCGGCGGACGGCACCCGTGCACGCCCTGGGGCAAGCCGACGAAAGGATACAAAACGAGGAGAAACAGAACTTCGGACAAGTATATCGTCAAGAGAAGAGGTTAAACCGTGGCACGATCGATTAAAAAAGGTCCCTTCGTCGATGAGCATCTGCTTGTCAAGGTAAAAAGGAGCGAGGAATCGGGAAGCCGGAACGTGATCCGGACATGGTCACGGAGATCGACCATCCTCCCCGATTTCATCGGTCACACCTTTGCCGTGCACAACGGAAAGAAATTCATTCCCGTGTTCGTCACGGAAAATATGGTGGGTCATAAACTCGGCGAATTCGCGCCGACCCGGACCTTTTACGGCCACGCCGCCGATCGGAAATCCAAGATCAAGGGACGAAAGTAAGTTAAGGCAGGCATTTATGGAAGCAAAGGCGCAGGGGAAATATATTCGGATCTCGCCCCAGAAGGCACGGCTCGTTGCCGACCTGATCCGGGGGAAAAAGGTTGAGGACGCGACGAGAATCCTGACCTTTACGCAGAAAAAAGCCGCCGGAATCATCGGGAAGGTTCTCAAATCGGCCGTGGCCAACGCCTCCCAGAATCCCGGCATCGACGAAAACATTCTTTTCGTCAAAAAAGTATTCGTGGACCAGGGTCCGACGTTGAAACGGTGGCGCGCCAGGGCCCAGGGAAGAGTGGCGCCCATCAAGAAGAGGACGAGCCACATCACGGTCGTTCTCGACGAGCAGTGAGACACGGAGGAGGTGGAGCTTGGGGCAGAAGGTCAATCCCGTCGGTTTTCGACTCGGCGTCATTAAGACTTGGGACTCGAGATGGTTTTCGGAGCGAAGCTACAGCAATCTGCTCCATGAGGACCTGAAGATCAAGAAGTTTCTCAAGGACAAGTTTTTTCACGCCGGGATTTCGAAGGTAGAGATCGAGAGGGCCGCGGACAAGGCCAAGATCGGCATTCACGCGGCGCGCCCGGGAATCATCATCGGCCGGAAAGGGTCGGAAATCGAGAAGCTGAAAAGTGAACTCGAAAAGATGATGACGGGGGAAGTGATCATCAACATTCTTGAAGTTCGAAAACCGGAAGTGGACGCCCAGTTGGTGGCCGAGAACGTGGCCCTGCAGCTCGTCCGCCGCGTCGCCTTTCGCCGGGCCATGAAACGGGCGGTCACATCAGCCCTCCGTTTCGGCGCCCAGGGCATCCGGGTTATCTGTTCGGGACGCCTCGGTGGCGCCGAGATGGCCCGATGCGAGTGGTATCGTGAGGGGCGGGTACCCCTCCACACCCTGAGGGCCGATATCGACTACGGATTCACCGAGGCGAAGACCACCTACGGCATCATCGGGGTCAAGGTGTTCATCTTCCACGGCGAAGTCCTGCCGGAAAAAAAGAAGGCTGTTCAGTAATAATACGAGGGTTAAAGAACCATGCTGGCTCCCAAGAGGGTAAAATACAGGAAAATTCAAAAAGGCCGGATGTCGGGGAAGTGTAAGGGCGGTGACAAGATTGACTTCGGCGCCTACGGCCTGCAGGCCACCGAGTGCGGGTTCGTCACGGCCCGGCAGATCGAGTCCGCCCGTATCGCCATGACACGGCACGTGAAAAGGGGCGGTAAAATCTGGATCCGGATTTTTCCCCACAAGTCTCTGACGAAAAAACCGGCGGAAACCCGCATGGGTAAGGGAAAAGGGTCCCCGGAAGAGTGGGTGGCCGTTGTGAAACCGGGCCGGGTGCTTTACGAGATCGAAGGCGTTCCCAAGGATGTGGCCCGAGAGGCCTTCCGCCTGGCGTCCCACAAGCTTCCCGTTGCGACAAAGTTCCTCACCAGGGAGATATTCGATGAAGATTAGCGAGATACGGGACCTGAGTCTCGACGAACTGAAGGGTAAGGAAGAGTCGCTGCGGGAAGAACTCTTCAAGCTCCGGCTGAGGCATGGCGTTTCGAAACTCGATTCTCCCGCCGCGTTGAACAATATCCGCAAGGATATCGCCCGTGTGAAAACGGTTCTCGGGGAGAGGAAGGATAAGGAGTAAGCCATGGATCAGCGGGGAAGCAAGAGAACCATTCAGGGAGTCGTCATCAGCGACAAGATGGACAAGACGGTGGTCGTTCGGACCGAACGGCTGGTGAAACACCGGGTATTTCAGAAGTACGTGAGACTCCAGAAGAAATACAAGGCCCACGACGAGGATAACGCCTGCCACGTGGGCGATCGTGTGCTCATTGTCGAATCGCGGCCGCTCAGTCGCGAAAAGAGATGGCGGGTTCGGGAAATTCTTGAGAGGGCAAAGTAACAGGGATGGCAGGGTATCCTCCCGATCTCCTGTACGGGGTGACTGACCAATGATACAGACGCAGACCATGCTCAATGTAGCGGACAACTCCGGGGCGAAACGGGTATTCTGCATCCGGGTTCTTGGTGGAACGCGGCGGCGGTACGCCACGGTGGGCGATGTGATCGTCGTTTCCGTCAAGGAAGCGATCCCGCACGCGAAAGTGAAAAAGGGCGACGTCCTGAAGGCGGTCGTCGTGAGAACGAAGAAGGAAGTTGGCCGGGAAGACGGTTCCTACCTCAAGTTCGACGAGAACGCGGCGGTCCTGATCACCGAGCAGATGGAGCCCATAGGCACACGGATATTCGGCCCCGTCGCCAGGGAACTCCGGGCGAGACAGTTCATGAAGATCGTGTCCCTGGCACCGGAAGTCATTTGAGGAAGCGAAGAGGTACGTCATGGGAATCAAGAAAGGCGACATTGTTCAGGTCTTGACGGGCAAGGAGAAGGGAAAAACCGGAAAAGTTCTGAACATCCTGAAAAAAAAGAACCGCGTTGTCGTTGAAAAGCTGAACCTCATCAAGAAGCACCAGAGGCCTGACGCCAAGGGGAAGGGCGGGATCGTTGAGAAGGAAGGGTCCATCCACCTCTCCAACGTTACGCTTTTCTGCAGCAAATGCAATTCCGGCGCCCGGACGGGTTTCAAGGTTCTGGAAGACGGCGAAAAGGTCCGGTTCTGCAAGAAATGCAACGAGACCATGGATTCTTAAAATACCGGGGATAATAGCAATGGCGAGACTGAAAGAATTTTATAAAAAGGACGTGATTCCTGCTCTCCGGGAAAAGTTCGGATACCGGAACATCATGGAAGTTCCCAGGATCGAAAAGATAACGGTCAACATGGGTCTGGGAGAGGCCATTCAGAACATCAAGTCTCTGGAGACGGCTTCCAAGGATCTGTCCATGATCGTGGGTCAGAAGCCGGTCGTCACCAAGGCGAAGAAATCCATCGCCACCTTCAAGCTCCGGAAGGGCATGTCCATCGGCTGCGTGGTGACCCTTCGAAGCGATCGCATGTACGAGTTCCTCGACCGGCTCGTCAACGCGGCGATTCCCCGCATTCGTGATTTTCGAGGCATCTCCCCCCGGTCTTTCGACGGGAGGGGGAATTTTTCCATGGGGATCAAGGAACAGTTCATCTTTCCCGAGATCGATTACGACAAGATCGACGCGGTCAGGGGAATGAACATCACCATTGTGACGACGGCCGGGACGGACGACGAGGCCAGGGAGCTGCTGAAACTGTTCGGCGTTCCCTTTCGAAATTAGAAACTGTTGAGTGCCGGAGGAAAAGGCGTGGCAAAGAAATCACTGATGGCAAAAGCGAAAAGGCCGCAAAAATTCTCGGTCAGGGAATACAACCGCTGCCCCCTGTGCGGAAGGCCCAGGGCCTATTATCGAAAGTTCGACATGTGCAGACTTTGTCTGAGAAAGCTTGCCCTTCAGGGGGAGATCCCCGGCGTCATCAAGGCGAGCTGGTAAAGGAGAACCGCCATGGGAATGACCGATCCTATCGCTGACATGCTGACAAGAATTCGCAATGCGAACCACCGGAAATTCAAGAGCGTGGAAGTCAACTTTTCCAGGATCAACCTGGAAATTGCGAAAAATCTAAAGAAAATGAAATATATCAACGGATTTGAGGTCAAGCGGGGCGGTGACAGGAAGATCGCCCATCTCCGGATCTATCTTCGGTATGTGGACGGAAGGGAGAGGGTCTTGACGGACATTCAGCGGGTGAGCAAGCCCGGCAGAAGGCTCTACGTGAAAAGTGACCGGATTCCCAAGGTGCTGAACGGATTCGGCTCGGCCATCCTCTCCACCTCGCGGGGGGTCATGACGGATGAAGAAGCCCGTTCTCTTAACGTGGGCGGTGAAATCCTCTGCAGCGTCTGGTAGCGGGAGCGCTCTGGGAGAACGGATAAAAGGGGAGAAATTCTCATGTCGCGAATAGGAAAAAAACCCATCCCGGTTCCTTCGGGGGTCGAGGTCAGGATGGCAGGGCGGGAGGTTACCGTCAAGGGGCCCAAGGGAACATTGAGCCGGTCCGTACCGGAAGAGCTGGACATCGACATTTCCAAGAGCGAGGTTGTCGTCCGGCGGCGGACGGATAACCGGAAAGACCGGTCCCTTCATGGACTGACGCGAACGCTTATCGCCAACATGGTGACCGGGGTCGAGAAGGGCTTCGAAAAAACGCTGGACATCGTCGGTGTCGGCTACCGGGCCGAACTTGATCAGAATTCCCTGAAAATGTTTCTCGGATATTCGGCGCCCATGGTTTACCAGGTGCCTTCCGGTGTATCCGTGCGGGTGGAAAAGCAGACCAGCATGATTGTCTCGGGGATCGACAAGGAATTCGTGGGCCGCGTGGCCGCGGAAATCCGGAAGCACAAGAAACCCGAACCTTACAAGGGAAAGGGAATTCGTTATGCCGGGGAGACGGTGCGGAAAAAAGTCGGAAAGTCTGCCGGCAAGTAGACAAGCGGAATAAGAAATGAAGGGGTAAAGACCTGTGTCGCTGAAACGATTGCATAAGGTCAGAGAGAAACGGGTAAAGCGGGTGCGGGGAAAATTCACCGGTACGGAGGAAAGGCCCCGGCTGTCCGTGTTCAGAAGTGCCAGGCATATTTACGCCCAGGCCGTGGTGGATGAAAAGGGCCGGACCATCGCGGCGGCCTCCACCTTGAGCAAGGAACTTCAAGGGAATCTCGGCGGGCTGAAAAAGGCCGCGGCGGCCAAGGAAGTGGGAAAGCTCATCGCACAGAAGCTTCTTTCCCGCGGCATTGAGGCCGTCGTTTTCGACCGGGGCGCCTTTCTCTATCACGGCCGCGTCAAGGCCCTGGCGGAGGGGGCCCGCGAAGCCGGGCTTCGGTTTTAAAAAAGCAGACATCTAAGCGGGATGCGGACAGGGAATATGGAAGAGCGAGAATACTTGGACAAGGTCATCACCATCAAGAGAACGGCCAAGGTCGTGAAGGGCGGAAGGCGTTTCCGCTTCAGCGCCATCGTGGTTGTCGGTGATGGTAACGGTTCCGTGGGGACGGGGCTGGGGAAAGCCCACGAAGTTCCCGAAGCCATTCGAAAGGGCATGGAAAAAGCGAAGAAAAACATGGTCCGGGTGGCCATCGCCGATCGAACGATTCCTCACGAAGTGGTGGGCCATTTCGGTGCGGGCAAAGTTCTTTTGAAGCCGGCTTCCGAGGGGACTGGCCTCATTGCCGGCGGAGCCGTTCGCGCCGTCCTCGAAGTGGCGGGCGTTCAGAATATCCTGACCAAGTGCCTCGGCTCCCACAACCCCCATAACCTGGTCAAGGCGACCATCGAAGGTCTGAAGCAGTTGAAAAGCGCCGACGAGTCAAAGACGCTGCGGGTCAGAGACACAGCGGAAGCGTAGCCGGCGGGGGAAGGATGACGGACGTGGCAAAACAGTTGAAAATAAAACAGGTTCGAAGTGTCATCGGCAGGCCGGAGAAACAAAGGCGGGTTCTCGCCGGGCTCGGCCTGACGCGGCTCAATAAAACGGTGTTGCTGGAAGACTCGAAAGAGGTCCGGGGCATGATCAACAAGGTCATACACCTGGTTTCCGTTTCGGAAGAGTGAGGTGCGGGAATCATGAAGTTAAGCAGCCTGCAGGCGCCTGAAGGCTCTCGCAAAAAGAGGAAAAGAGTGGGCCGGGGAGAAGGGTCGGGACATGGCGGCACTTCCTGCAAGGGCCACAAGGGGCAGAAAGCGCGTTCCGGGGGATCGATGAAGCCGGGCTTTGAAGGCGGACAGATGCCCCTTTCCAGGCGGCTTCCCAAGCGCGGTTTCCGGAACCCCTTTCGCAAGGTCTATACCGCCGTGAACATCGATCGGCTGAAAGTGTTCCCGGAAGGGACCGTCATTGATCCGGCGACGCTTCTGAAAAGAGGAATCGTCAAGAATCCGGGGGACGGGATCAAGCTTCTCGGTCGCGGGGAAATCGGCTATCCCCTGACAGTGCGGGTCCACAAGGCCAGCCGGTCGGCGATCGAAAAAATCGAGGCATCGGGCGGGACGGTCGAGGTAATCTGACGTGATCGGCGGATTTCGCAACATATCCAAGGTTCCCGAACTTCAGAAGAGGATTCTTTATACCCTTCTTTTCCTGCTCATCTACCGCATCGGCGCCCACGTCCCCACGCCGGGGATCGACACGGCGGCCCTGGCGGCGTTTTTCGACCAGGCCAGAGGGTCTCTTCTGGGGCTTTTCGACATGTTCGCCGGCGGGGCCCTGAGCAACCTGTCGGTGTTCGCGCTGGGCATCATGCCTTACATCAGCGCGTCCATCATCCTCCAACTCTTGACGGTGGTCGTCCCCCACCTGGAGAACCTCAAGAAAGAGGGCGACGCGGGGCGAAGGAAAATTACGCAGTACACCCGGTACGGTACGGTTCTTTTGAGCCTCATCCAGGGGTTCGGGATCGCCGTCGGGCTCGAGAACATGGCGGGACCCACGGGCGCCTCCATCGTCATCGATCCCGGCTGGTCCTTTCGTCTCATGACAGTCATCACCCTGACGGCGGGGACCGCATTCATCATGTGGCTCGGAGAGCAGATCACCGACAAGGGTATCGGAAACGGGATCTCTCTCATCATTTTCGCCGGCATCGTCTGCCGGGGACCGAGCGCGGTTTACAACACGCTCCGTCTCGTGTCTACCGGGGAAATGGGCATATTTTTCGCCGTTTTTCTCGTCGCTTTCATGATTGCCGTGGTCGGGTTCATCGTCTTCGTTGAAAGCGGCCAGCGGAGAATTCCCGTGCAATACGCGAAACGGGTGGTGGGACGTAAGCTCTACGGAGGCCAGACGACCCACCTGCCCCTGAAGGTGAATACGGCGGGCGTCATTCCGCCCATTTTCGCCTCTTCCATCATCATGTTCCCGGCGACCATAGCGAACTTCGTGCCCCACCCCTGGATGAAGTCGGCGGCGGAGTATCTCATGCCGGGCCGGTTTGTTTACGAACTCCTGTATGTGGCCTTCATCATTTTTTTCTGTTATTTTTACACGGCCGTCCAGTTCAATCCCGTGGACGTTGCCGACAACATGAAGAAATACGGAGGATACGTGCCGGGTATTCGGCCGGGCCGAAAGACGGCTGAGTACATCGACCGGATTCTGACCCGGCTGACCTTCAGCGGAGCCCTTTATGTGTCCGCCGTGTGTGTCCTGCCGAGCATCCTCATCGCAAAATTCAATGTGCCTTTTTTCTTCGGCGGCACGGCGCTTCTCATTGTCGTGGGCGTGGCCATTGACACGGCGGGGCAGATTGAAACCCATCTTCTCACCCGTCAATACGAGGGATTCCTGAAAAAAGGGAGGATGCTCAAGAGACGCTGAAGCCTCCGTCACCGGGACCATGATCATTCTCAAGTCGAAGGAAGAAATTGAAAGGATCAGGGAGAGCAACCGCATTGTCGCGGAAGTTCTTCGAAAGCTTGAGGAAATCATCGCACCGGGAATTACGACGAAGGACATCGACGGGCTGGCCGAAGAAATGGCGAAAAAATACGAAGCCCGGCCGGCCTTTAAAGGTTACAGGGGATACCCTGCTTCCGTCTGCACCTCTTTGAACTCAGAGGTGGTTCACGGCATTCCCTCGAGCCGTGAATTGCAGGAGGGGGATATCATCAGTCTTGACTTTGGTATCTATTTTAAGGGATACTATGGGGATGCTGCCATAACCGTACCGGTCGGAGACGTCCCGGACAGGGGAAAGAAGCTGATCAGGGTTACGGAGGAGTCGCTTTACAAGGGCATTGATGAAGCCCGGCCGGGAAACCGACTTGGGGACATATCGGCGGCCGTACAGGAACACGTTGAGGCGGCGGGGTTTTCCGTGGTCCGGGATTTCGTCGGACACGGCATCGGCAAAGGCCTTCACGAGGACCCGCAGATTCCCAACTATGGAACCCGGGGGCGAGGAATCGTCCTGCGGGAAGGCATGGTGTTCGCCATCGAGCCCATGGTGAACGAAGGGACCTTCGATGTAACCGTTACCGGTGACGGCTGGACGGTGGTCACGAAAGACGGGAAGCTGTCCGCTCACTTCGAGCACACCGTGGCCATCCGTGACAACGGGCCGGAAATACTGAGCACCGTCGGGTAGACGCTGTCTCCGGGCCGACCGGGGCAGACGAAGAGGTCATCTTTATGGCGAAAGAAGAGGCCATCGTTGTGGAGGGAAAGGTCATCGAACCCCTTCCCAACGCCATGTTTCGCGTGGAGCTTGACAACGGCCACAGGGTCCTTGCCCACATATCGGGAAAAATGAGAATGCATTTCATTAAAATACTGCCCGGTGACACCGTGACGGTGGAACTGTCCCCTTATGACCTGACCCGGGGGAGGATTATCTACCGGGCAAAGTGAATGCGGGTGTAAAAAGCGGCAGGAGACTTCAGCTGAATCACGCGTTTGAAGGAAGGAAGGGATCGACATGAAGGTTCGTTCATCGGTCAAGAAAATATGCGACAAGTGTAAAATCATCAAGCGCCACGGCGTGCTTCGGGTGATCTGCGAGAATCCCAAGCATAAGCAGCGGCAAGGATAAAGCAAGGAGGTTTCGCGGTGGCAAGAATTGCGGGAGTTGACCTGCCGAAAAACAAGCGCATGGAAATTGCGCTGACGTACATTTACGGGATTGGCAAAACCAAGTCGCGGCAAATTCTTCAGGCGGTCGGAATCGATCTGGATACGAAGACCGATGATCTCAAGGATGAGCAGGTATCGGCCCTGAGAAGCGTCATCGACAAGGATCACAAGGTGGAAGGCGACTTGAGGCGGGAAATCTCCCTGTCCATCAAGCGGCTCATGGATGTCGGGACGTATCGCGGTCTCCGGCATCGAAAGGGTCTGCCGGTGAGGGGTCAGAGGACTCACACGAATTCCCGGACAAGGAAAGGCCCGCGAAGAGCCATCGGCGGAAGGAAGAAATAGGTGCGGAGGAACCATGGCGAGACCGAGAAGAGGCGGAAAGAAGAAAGAGCGTAAAAACATATCCGAAGGTGTTGCCCATATTCAGTCAACTTTCAACAACACCATCGTGACGATAACCGATGTCAGCGGCAACGTCATTTCCTGGGCGTCGTCCGGGGGGCAGGGGTTCAAGGGGTCCAGGAAGGGCACGCCCTTCGCGGCCCAGCTCGCCGCCGAGGATGCCGTGAAAAAGGCAAAAGAGCATGGCGTGAAGACCGTTCAGGTTTTTGTCAAGGGGCCTGGTTCCGGCCGGGAGTCGGCCCTCAGGGCCCTCCAGACGGCGGGGTTGACCATAACGCTCATTCGGGATGTCACACCCATCCCCCACAATGGCTGCCGTCCGCCCAAGCGGAGGCGCGTGTAGCCGCCTTTAGAAAATTCATGGAAATGGAGGCGTCCATTGGCTAAATATCGAGGATCCGTTTGCAGGTTATGTCGCGCAGAGGGATTGAAGCTGTTTCTGAAGGGAGACCGCTGCTACAGCGACCGGTGCGCTTTTGAAAGAAGGGCCTATGCGCCGGGTATGCACGGCCAGTCGAGAAGAAAACAGACGGACTACAGCGTACAGCTCAGGGAAAAACAGAAGCTCAAAAGAATGTACGGAATTCTCGAGCGGCAGTTTCGCGGCTACTTCGAGAAAGCGGACAAGCAAAAGGGCATTACGGGAACCAACCTGCTTCTTTTCCTTGAAAGGAGGCTGGACAACGTGGTCTACCGTCTCGGGTTCGCCAACTCGAGGAACGAGGCGCGCCAGCTCGTCCGGCACAATCACTTTCTCGTGAACGGTAAAAAAGTGAACATTCCGTCCTTCCTGGTCGATGTGGGCGACCAGATCCAGGTCAAGGAAAAAAGCCGGACCATCACCCGAATCGCCGAGGCAGTGTCAACCGTGGCGCGCCGTGGCGTCCCCGATTGGCTTGAAATGAATCAGGAAGCCTTTGCCGGTGCATTCAAGAGATTCCCCACCCGAGAAGAGTTGACCATGCCCATCCAGGAGCAGTTGGTCGTGGAGCTTTACTCGAAATAAATTTTCTGACAGCGGGGAAAGGAACACATGCAAAAAAACTGGCGCAGTCTTATCAGACCGAAGCGTATCGAAATCGACGAAAAGTCGCACACCCTCACTTATGGGGAATTCATCGTCCAGCCGCTGGAAAAAGGCTTCGGAATCACCTTGGGGAATGCGCTTCGCCGGGTTCTCCTGTCCTCCATCTACGGGGCCGCCATCACGTCGGTGAAATTCGACGGGGTTCTCCACGAGTTCACGACCATTCCCGGCGTCAAGGAGGACGTGACGGATATCATCTTGAATCTCAAGGGCGTGCGTTTCAAGGTCCACCAGGAAGATCCCCGGGTGGTTCATCTGAACGTGAGCCGCGAGGGGGTTGTCACGGCATCGGACATCAAGACCGATGGCACGGTGGAGGTTCTGAACCCCGAACACCCCATCGCCACGCTTTCCGGGAACGGAACCCTGAAGGCGGAGATGCGCATCGAGATGGGCAAGGGTTACGTCGCCGCCAAGAGGGAGCGGGACCCCGAACAGCCGGAAGGGACCATCAATATCGACGCCGTTTTCTCCCCCATCCGGAAGGTGACGTACACCATTTCATACGCCCGGGTGGGGCAGATCACCGATTATGACAAGCTGACCCTCGAGGTGTGGACGGACGGGAGTATCCGTCCGGAAGACGCCGTTGCCTTCGCCGCGCGGATTCTCAAGGAGCAGATCGACATTTTCATCAACTTCGAAGAGCAGGAAGTCAAGGAGGAAGTGATCATCGCTGAACCGGAACTTCCGCCGGGCTTCAACGAGAATCTTTACAAGACGGTGGACGAACTCGAGCTTTCCGTCCGCTCGGCGAACTGCCTGAAAAATGCCGGCATTCACTGCATCGGAGAACTTGTTCAGAAAACGGAAGCGGAGATGCTCAAGACAAAAAACTTCGGCCGCAAATCCCTGAACGAAATCAAGGAAATCCTCCAGGAAATGGGTTTGGGCCTGGGCATGAAGGTCGTCTTTCCGCCCCACCAGGGGTACCGGCAGGAACCCGGGGAAATCGAGACTCCCCAGGAGGAGGATGAGGAATAGTCAACTCGCGAAGATCGAGGAAAGGAATTTGATCCATGCGCCATCGAAAGGCTGTTAAAAAGCTCGGGAGAACGGCAAGCCACCGGAAAGCCATGTTCAGAAACATGGTCACCTCCCTTTTTAAGTATGAGAAGATCGTCACGACAGACGCCAAGGCCAAGGAACTCCGGCGCCTGGCGGAGAAAATGATCACCATCGGCAAGAAGGGCAACCTGCACGCCGTGCGTCAGGCGATGACAGTCATCAGGGACAGGACGACGGCGAAAAAGCTTTTCGACGATCTGGCGAAACGATACGAAAACCGCCAGGGTGGTTATACCCGTATTGTCAAGCTGGGCTACCGGGAGGGAGACAACGCGGCCCTGTCCATGATACAATTGATTCCTGCGGAGGATGGCCGGGAAACGGCGAAGAAAAAAGCGCAATCGTGATGTTTTTCTTGCCAGGAGGCATGGGAAAGGCAGGAGGCCGCGCCCCCTGCCTTTTTTATTCTTGATTTTTAACGTTGAAGATGGCTAATATTCCAACGTTAAGGGCAAAAACTCATAACGGGAGGAATGACCATGAGCGAGGAGAAAATCGGAGAAGTCGTCAAATTTTTTGCCAAACCCAGTGTCGCTGCCGTCAAGGTGACCACAGGGGAGTTGAATGTGGGTGACACGATAAAAATCACCGGTCACACCACGGACCTGGAAGAGAAGATTCTATCCATGGAAGTCAACAACGCCCCTGTCGAAAAAGCCGTGGAAGGAGATTACATCGGCATCAAGGTCTCCGATCGGGTCCGTCCCGGAGATGAAGTTTTCAAAGTGCTTCCCGAATAAATTTTTCCCACGCCCCCCGAAACGCCTCGCCGGGGACGGGGGGCGCCCGAAACGGGAAAAAGGGCCGCGGCCGTATTTTGACAGGGACAAAGTCTCCTATGATGAAAATTCGCGTTCTCGGGTGCCACGGGTCCCTTTTTCCCGGCTACAACACCACGGCTTTCCTTCTCGATGAGTCGATTCTCATCGACGCGGGAACGGTCACGTCGGTCCTGAGTCTCCAGGAGCAGTTGAAGCTCGAAGCCGTTCTGATCAGTCACGCCCACCTGGATCATGTTAAGGATCTTCTCTTTCTCGCCGACAACATCTGCCTGAGGAAAGAAACCTCTCTCAGGGTTCTCGCTCCCCAGGGAATTCTTGACCTTCTCCACGCCAATCTTTTCAATAACGTCATATGGCCCGACTTTTCCGTGATACCCTCCCTGGATAACCCGACAATCCGTTTTCAGACCCTTGAACCGGGAACGCGCTTGCCGATGAAGGATCTTTCGGTGACGGCCATACCGGTGAACCACACGGTGGAAACCGTGGCGTATCTCCTGGAGTCGGGGGACGTGTCCATTCTTATCGCCGGAGACACGGGACCGACGGAGGAAATCTGGCGGATCGCGAAACAGGCAAAGAACTTGAAAGCCCTCTTCCTGGAAACGTCCTTTCCAAATGAAATGCAGTCCGTGGCCGACCTGGCCGGCCATCTGACCCCCTTTTCCCTGGAGAGGGAGCTGCGAAAACTGGGATCCGCCTCACCGGATATTTTCCTGTATCACCTGAAGCCTCAGTACTATGAGACCATCGCCGGGGAAATCGACCCCCTGGCCTCCAAAAGAACGATCCGCCTTCTTCGGGACGGGGATGTTCTTTGCTTTTAATAGTTCCCCATGACCGCCCATTGCGCAAAAAGGAATTTTCTTCCCGCCCGGCTTTTCGTCCATCGTCCCGGTGACCTTCCGTTCTGCATCCCCCCCTCCCCCGCACCGGACCGTCCCGCCTTAGATTCCCTTGACCGGATCCGTCCTCACCTGTTGTTCTTGCGACGGAACGCGGGCTGATCGTGGCGGCGCTGAAGAGATTCCATCAATTGAGGGAGACCGATTTCGATCTCCAGCTCGCAACGGTGACGACTTTTCTGGAGCGCCTGGGGAATCCTCAAAACGACTGTCCTTCCGTTCACATTGGAGGAACCAACGGAAAAGGGTCCGTGGCCTCCCTCACGGCCGCCATGCTCCGGGAAGGCGGGTGGACCGTCGGCCTCTACACGTCTCCCCATCTCGTCGAAGAACGGGAGCGGATTCGTGTTGACGGGCGCATCATCGGCCGGAGGGCTTTTTCCGACTGCGTCAGGATCCTGGAAAGGCGGATGCCCGAACGGACCACCTACTTCGAATTCATGACCGCGGCGGCCTTTCTTTACTTTTCCATGAAAAAGGTCGATATTGCGGTTATCGAAGTGGGACTGGGGGGACGGCTCGACGCCACGAACGTCCTCCATCCGGAGGTGACGGTCATTACCAATATCGCCCGGGAGCATGAGCGCTTTCTCACCGGAAACCTGAAAAACATCGCCCGGGAGAAGGCTGGAATCCTTAAACAGGGAGGAGACCTGGTGATCGGTGTTTCCCAGGCGCACATTGCCGCCTGCCTGGAAAAAATCTGCTTTGAGCGGCGGGGCCGCCTGTACAGGATCGGGCAGGCCTTCCAAGTCAGGTCCACCGCACCGGGCACATTTACTTACCGGGGTTTGAACACGACCCTCCGAGACCTGTCTCTCTCCCTGAGGGGCAGGCATCAGAGACGGAATGCCGCCCTCGCCCTCTGTGTCATGGAAATTCTGGGGACGAAGGGTTTTGCGGTCCCCGAGGAAGGTCTTCGCAGAGGTCTTCAGCGTGCGTCGTGGCCGGGCCGTCTCGAGATCCTCCGAGGGCATCCCACCGTCGTCGTCGACGGCGCTCACAACCCGGCCGCTCTTGCCGCCCTCATGGTGGCTCTCAAGGAGGAATTTTCGTATCGTCGCCTCGGTTTTGTTTTCGGGGTCCTCAAGGACAAGGATTACAGGACCATGATGAAGGGTGTCCGTTCCGTCGCCGACTGGATCATCCTCACCCGCCCACGGAACGAGCGGGCCCTCAGTCCTGACATTCTACTCCCCATGGCCCGACGGGGCGGCTTTCCCGCCCGGGTCGTCGCGGATCCCCGGGAAGCCTGCCGGGAGGCTCTGAAAGTAGCGGGTCCCGAGGACCTCGTCTGTGTCGCCGGTTCTCTGTACCTGGCCGGAGATGCCTACGCCGCCTTTCCCAGGGAGACGGCATGAAGATCTCTTTCTTGAACAGATTTTGTGCCGTTCTGGCCCTCCTCCTCCTGGTGACGGTCCTGGCCGTCTTTCCACGAACCGGGTGGGGGCGGGACAAGGGTGACGGGCCGCCGGTGACCGTCGAGGCGGACCGGCTGAACTACGATGAGGACGGCGACACCTATGACGCGTCGGGAAACGTCGTGATCCGTTATGAGGAGGGGGTTCTCAAGGCCGAAGACGTACGGGTCAGCCGGGTCACGGGGGAGTCGGAAGCCCGTGGCGGTGTTGAACTCCAGAGCGGATCCGATGTCCTGAAAGGCGAAAGAGCCCGTTTCAATTTCAGGGATAAAACGGGGGTTCTGTACGACGGTGAGGTGTTTTTTTCCGAAAACCACCTCTTTCTCAAGGGGCGGGAACTTCACAAGGAGGGGGAGGCCACCTATCGGGTCGTCGATGGGAAGGCGACCACCTGCGACGGGGAGGCCCCGGACTGGAGCGTCACTGGAAAAGAAATCCGGGTGACCGTGGACGGGTACGGAACGATCCGCCACGGCGCGTTCCGGGTTCGTGATGTCCCCGTTTTCTATGTCCCCTATTTTCTTTTCCCGGTTAAGAAGACGCGCCAGACGGGATTTCTCCTCCCGAGGCTCGCCTACTCGAGGGATAAAAACGGCCTGGACATTTCCATCCCCTTTTTCATCGCCCTTTCCGACCGCATGGACGCCACCCTCTACCAGCGATACATGGAAAAAAGAGGATTTCAGGAAGGACTGGAATTTCGCTATTGCCAGAGCGCTGATTCCTATGGCGTTTTCTACGGCGATATTCTTCGCGACGGAAAAGAGGTTTCCGAGACAAGAGAACGCCTCAATCGAACCTGGACGGAGTCCCGGGACCGCTGGTCCCTGTACTGGAACCACCAGGTGACCCTGAAGCCCGGCCTTTACGGTGTCGTTGACATCAAGCGGGTTTCCGATTCCTGGTATTTCAGGGATTTTTCCTCGGACAATTATTTTCTCCGCCAATACGGCGACAACCAGGAAGAGCGCTTTCGAAGGATCAACTATTATGCCGACGATTCCCTGCCCTCGCTCGATTCCACGGCACGGGTCGTCAAGGACTGGGAGTGGATCAATCTCACGGCCCTCGGCCAGTACACGGACAATTTTCAGGAAGTCTCAAACGACAATACCCTGCAGAAATACCCGGAAATCACCCTCACCGGATTTACGAGGCCCCTTTCCGGGACGCCTTTTCACTTTTCTCTGGATGGCGCCTACGATTATTATGACCGGGAAGAGGGAACCCGGGGGCATCTCCTCAACCTTTACCCCGAGCTGGCCCTTCCCTTCAGCAACAGTCCATATTTTCAGGTCATCCCCCGGGTCGGATTTCGATTCGTGCGCTGGGACGCTGATTCCGGAGATGACAGCGGGGATGAAACCCGGGGCGACATGGCCTTCCTGACGGCCCAGCTGGAGGGATCGACGGAATTTTCGCGGGTTTTTCACATAAATGGAAATAGAGTGGAAAAAATCAAGCACACCGTTCGTCCCGAAGTGGAATACACCTACATTCCCTCCATCACCCAGGAAGACCGGCCGGACTACACGGATCCCGTCGTTGAAACCAACAAGGTGACCTATTCCCTGGTCAATGTTCTCACGGCCCGGGGCCGGGATTCCCAGGGCCGGGACCGCTACTGGGAGTTTTTCCGGCTCGAGCTGAGCCAGTCCTACGACATCAGGGAGGCGAGAAGAGATGAAATGCCGGAAAGAGAGAAGAGACCTTTTGGGGCCATCGAGGGGAAACTCTACTTCAGGCCTCTCGACGGTCTCTCCCTGTGGGCCGACACACGGTTCGATCCCAGGGACGGTGAGTGGAAGAAGACGGACTGCCTCCTTTCCGCTGAGGACGGCAGGGGGGACCGGGTGACCGTCGAGTACCGCTACACCCAGGACCGGGTGGAAGAACTGAACCTGGCTCTCCGGTTGCGATGCACTGACCGGCTGGACATCGGGTACATTCTCGAGAAGAACCGCCTGGACGACCGGACCGTGGAGGCCACCTACGCGCTCCGGTATCGCCGGCAGTGCTGGGGTATCGAACTCCGTTATTCCGAGAAGGATGACGACCGTCTCTATCTGCTCTCCCTGGAACTTCTTGGAATCGGCGAAGGGGGTGTGGAAGGGTCGGCTTCCTGGTGATCCCGGCGCACGATCTTTTTTACTTGACAAAGAAGCGGAAATTGAATAGCTTGGCGCTTTAATTTTCGAGAAATTACCGGTGGTACTTATGAAAACTTACAGTGCAAAGGCTTCGGACGTCAAGCGGTCCTGGTTTCTCGTCGATGCCGACGGCAAGATCCTCGGGAGGCTGGCCAGCGAAGTGGCGAGAAGGCTCCGGGGGAAGCACAAGGCCATATACACCCCCCATGTGGACACGGGGGATTTCATTGTCGTGGTTAACGCCGATAAAGTCGTCATGACGGGAAAAAAGGCGACCGACAAGATCTATTATCACCACACCGGCTATCCCGGCGGAATCAAGTCCAAAGCGGCGGGGAAAATGCGCCTCGAAAAACCGGAACGGCTCATCCATCTTGCGGTGAAAGGGATGCTCCCGAAAAACAGCCTGGGACGAAGGATGTTGAGAAAACTGAAAGTGTATGCGGGGGACGGTCATCCCCACGAGGCCCAGCGGCCGGAGAAACTGGAATTGTAACGAGGGAGGCGGTAAAAGGGATCACCTATGTCTGAAAACAGGTATTACGCGACGGGAAAAAGAAAAACGGCGGTGGCCCGCGTCTGGATGAAACCGGGAAGCGGCTCTTGGGCGGTCAACGACCGCGGGCTCATGGAATACTTTCAAAGCGACAGCCTCGTCCGGCTGATCCGCCAGCCGCTGGAAACGACCGGAAAACGGGATGCTTTCGACTTTTACATCAATGTCCGCGGCGGTGGGATTTCCGGGCAGGCGGGTGCTGTGAAGCACGGCATCTCCAAGGCCCTCGTGGAATACGACGAAGCCCTGAAATCGGTACTCAAAAAAGCGGGGTTCCTCACCCGGGATGCCCGAATCAAGGAACGGAAAAAATACGGGCAGCCGGGAGCGCGGAAACGGTTCCAGTACTCGAAGCGTTAACGAGATGGAAGGAAGGAGGCTCCGGCCTCCTTTTTTTATGAGGGAACGGACAATCATGGCACGGGTCGGCATATACGGGGGAAGCGGTTACACGGGGCAGGAGCTGCTGCGCCTCCTCTCCCGCCATCCCGGTGTGGAGGTGACGGCCCTCACCTCCCGGAAATACAGGGGACAGAGGATAAATCAGATTTATCCGGGGCTTATGGGGATTGCCGGGCAGACATTCATGGACGCCTCTCCCGAAGAGGTGGCCGCCCTCTGCGAGATTGTGTTCCTGGCGGTGCCTCACGGCGAGGCCATGGCATCGGCCCCGGTCTTTCTCGACAGGGGCGTCAAGGTCATCGACCTGAGTGCCGACTTCCGTCTCCGCCGGGTCGACATCTATGAAAAATGGTATCAGAAGCACACCGCTTCCCCCCTGATTTCCCGTGCCGTTTACGGCCTGCCGGAACTTTACCGGGAGGCGATCGTGCCGGCGGATCTCGTGGCCAATCCCGGTTGCTATCCCACGAGCGTCATCCTGGGCCTGGCCCCCCTTCTCCGGGAGGGAAAGATCCGCCTCGATTCCATCATCGTCGACTCCAAGTCGGGGACCAGCGGTGCCGGACGGGATCTGCAGCTGGGGTCCCTTTTCTGCGAGGTCAACGAGGGTTTCAAGGCCTACAAGGTGGCCGCCCACCGCCACACGCCGGAGATCGAGCAGGAACTTTCCGCCCTGGCGGGTAAAGATGTCCGCGTTTCCTTTGTGCCCCACCTGATTCCCGTGAACCGGGGAATCCTGAGCACCATCTACGGGACCCTCTATGGCCCCCTGGCAGCCTCGGAACTCCACGACATCTATTGGAAATTTTACGAAAAGGAGCCTTTCGTCCGGGTCTGTGAACCAGGGACTTTCCCCAATATCTCATCGGTCCGGGGATCCAATTTCTGCGACATCGGCCTCGCGGTGGAAGAGAAGACGGGACGGGTCATCATCGTTTCCGTCATCGACAACCTGATCAAGGGGGCGGCCGGTCAGGCCATTCAGAACATGAACCTGCTTCTGGGACTTCCCGAGACGACGGCTCTCGACCTGGTTCCCCTCTTTCCGTAACGCCGTTTCACGGGCTGTGGAAGCCCCGCCCCCTTGTCAGGGCTTCTTTCGGGATTTTTTAAATCAGAGATATCTTGTGCCAAGGAGGAACCCATGGGCCTCAGATTCCATGACACCCTGACGAAAGGGAAGACGGATTTCATCCCCCTGGTGGACCGGAAAGTGGGAATTTATGTCTGCGGAATCACGGCCTACGACACCTGTCACGTAGGCCATGCCCGTTCCGCCGTGGTCTTCGACATGATCACCCGGTATCTCAAGTACCGGGGCTTCCAGGTGAACTACGTCAAGAACTTCACCGATGTGGACGACAAGATCATCGACAGGGCCAACCGGGAAGGAACGGATATCCACGAGATTTCAGAACGATACATCCGGGAACACAACGACGACATGGACCGGCTTGGCGTCGCCCGGCCTTCCCTGACTCCCCGGGCCACGGAAAATATCCAGGGGATGATACGGATGATCGACAGGCTTATTGAAAAAGGACTCGCCTACGTGGTGGATGGTGACGTTTTCTTCTCCGTGGAGCGTTTCCCCGGTTACGGAAAACTGTCAGGCCGGAACATCGACGAAATGATGGCGGGGGCCCGGATCGACGTGGACGAGAAGAAGCAAAACCCCATGGATTTCGTTCTCTGGAAAGGAAGCAAACCGGGGGAACCCTGGTGGGACAGCCCCTGGGGGAGGGGGAGACCGGGGTGGCACATCGAGTGCTCCGTCATGAGCCAGCGCTACCTGGGTGAAACCTTCGACATTCACGGCGGGGGCGAGGATCTCATCTTCCCCCATCATGAAAATGAAATCGCCCAATCGGAGGGGGCATGGGACAAGCCCTTCGCCCGGTACTGGCTGCACAACGGCTTCATCCGGGTGAACAAGGAAAAGATGTCCAAATCCCTGGGGAACATTTTCAATCTCCGGGACGCCATGAACCAGTTCCACCCCGAGGTGCTCCGTTTCTTCATCCTGCAGAGCCACTACCGCAGCCCCATCGACTTTTCCGACGATTCCCTCCGCGAATCCCGGGCGGGCATGGAGCGGTTCTACGAAACCCTGAAAAGGATCAAGGATCTTCTCCCGGGCGGGGACGGAAAGGAATTTTCCGCCGATGACCTCGCCGGCGCGGACAAGGACGTGTATGAAAAGACTCAAGCCCTCTCCGAGCGCTTCGTCGAAGCCATGGATGACGACTTCAACACCGCCCGGGCCCTGGGGAGCCTTTTCGAGTTCATCCGTATCCTGAACAACTATATGACCGACAAGGGCTTCGAGCCGACGGAACGGTCCCGGTTCGTTCTTTCCGAGGCGAGAAAGAGAATCCGGGAGCTTGGAAAGGTCCTGGGCCTCTTTCTCGTTGATCCTGACGAATACTTCGGGGCGGACCGGGACAGGGAAGCGGCCAAGCGGGGCCTCGACACGGCGGAGATCGAGGGACTCATCGCGGAGAGAAGCCTGGCCCGCCGGGAGAAGAACTGGAAACGGGCCGACGAAATCCGGGATTTCCTGGTGGAAAAGGCCGTTCTTCTCAAGGACGGTCCGGAGGGGACGACCTGGAAGATTGCCTGAAGGGCGGCGACGGCTCCGTAAAAAGTCCCGTATGCTCCGTTGCCCTTCCTGCCTTGTTATAAACAACAAAAGGGGACAGATTTCAAATCTGTCCCCTTTTGTTGTTCGTTCCCCGGGCTTCGGGAGCCTTGCATCCGGCGCTTTTTACGAAGCCGCAGGGAAAAAACAATAGTGAGATTCTTTAAGGGTTCATGCACATCAGGGCGTCAATCGCCCGCTGTTCTCCGCTCTTTCGCGAGGAAGCGGAAGAGCCGCTTCCAGAAGAGGTGGGTCAGCCGGTGGGCCCGGATGCCCCTTGGCGAACCGAAAAGGGCCCATCCCAGCCGGCGGTGCCAGGAAATGAAACGGCTGAACCGGGAGACGGACACCCGGCCGTTTTTCAGGAGCCAGCACCGGGGGGCCCGCAGGGGCCTCCACCGGCCCGAGGCGACCTTCACGGCCTCAAGAGCCGCCAGGCTCACGAGAAGCCATTCCGCCGGGCACAAGAGGGGCAGCGGCCGCCGCCCCCGGAAATAATCGAAAAACCAGTCCATCCGCCAGTCGCCGTCGGTGATGCAGTGGTACTGGGCGCACTGGTACTCCTTCGTTTTCATGACGTTGACCAGGCCCTGGTAGTCCGTGTCGGGAATTCCGAGCATTTTTTCCAGGGAAGGTCCCTCCGGGAAGAAGACGCTCACCCATCCCATGACACCGGAGGGAAGGCAAAGGAGGGCCGTCCGGCCGCACCGTTTCGCCGCCCGGAAGAGGAGAACGCTGTATGAAAGGTCGTCCACGGCGGGGATGACGAGGTCGGCCGCCGACACCAGGGCATCCATGGCGTCTTCCCCGGGGTTTTCTTCCAGGATCTCGACCCGCGCGGCCGGGTTGACGGACCGGATCATTTCCGACGTCACCTCCCCTTTTCGCCGGCCCACCGTGTCGCTGAAACATCCGATCTGGCGGTTCATGTCCCCGGCGGTGTAAATCCCGTCGCCGGCAAGGGTGAATCTCTCGAAGCCGCACCGAGCCAGGAGGACCGCCAGGGTTTCCCCCATGCCCGAATCGCCGACGATGAGAACCCGGGTCTTGCGGATGGCTTCCTGTTCCTTCTCCGTGAGGATCCCGAGATTCCGGCAGAAAAGGGCTTCATAGGAACCGTCGACGGGGTCCGCCGTTTCTTCCGGACCCTCTTTTCCCACGCCCCTTTCCCGGTATCGTCCCCACCGGAGATAAGCCTTCCACCAGATTTTCTGAAGGCTTTCCTGAAGGGGGGCCAGGGGGGAATGGAAGACGGCCCACATGACACGGCGCTGCCAGGCGAGAAGGGTGTCGGAAGACAGGCCGTTCACCTTTCGGAGGGAGATCTTTTTTTCCGTCACATGCCAGTAGAAGGGGGAGGCCACGGGAGGCCACCGGCCGCTCAGGTATTTCAGGACTTCCAGGGCGCCCAGGGCGGAAGAGATCCAGACGGTGGGGCAGACCTGGGCGAGCCGGGCCGTTCCCTCCACGAAATCCCGGTAATAGCCGATCCTCCAGTTTCCCTGGAAGACGTAAAAATAAGTGCCCAGCTTGTATTTCCGGATTTCCAGGGTTTCCCGGAGCGACTCGTACGAGTCCAGGGCAGGAACCCCCTCGATCCTTTCAGGGGAGGGTCCGTGAGGCCCGATGAGGCTCACGTGGGCCCATGTTCCTGAGGGAACGACAAGGAGGGCCGGCTTCCCGAGGCGGCGGGCGTCACGGAAGACGAAGAGGCTGAAAGCGAAGTCGTCCGCCGCGGGAAAGACGAGGTCCGCGTCTTCTATCAGGTCGGCGATCTCGTCGTGGCTGAGAAGACGGTTGTGGGAGTCGACCCGGGCCGCCGGGTTGATCCGGCGTATCATGTCGGCGATGATCAGGACCTTCGGTTTTCCCAGGGTGTCGGTGAAGCACCCGGCCTGGCGGTTCATGTTGGAGGGGGAATAGACGTCGTAGTCGACAAGGGTGAAGGACGCCACCCCCGACCGGGCGAGCATGACCGCCACCGTCCCCCCGATGCCGCCGCAGCCGACGATGAGAACCCGGCTTTTCCGGATCCTTTCCTGTTCCCGGAACGAAAAGATTCCGTAATTCCGTTCGAAGAGCCGCTCGTAGGGGATGTTCACGGGGTTCCCTTCCTGCGGTGGAGGGGAATGGCGGGACGCCCGTGGAGAAGGGGAGACAGGAGACAGGCGACGGCGGCCCCGACGGCGGTGACATACGCCCGGGTGAAGGCCATGTAGATGTCCACCTGAACGGTGTGGACAATGTAGCTGTATCCTGTCACGGGCACGTCTACCCGGTGGGTCGCGAAAAGGAGGGCCCCATAGAACCCGGCGGTGTACAGAAGCATGAAGACCCCTGTCCAGAAAAGAATGAGCTTCCCTTTTTTCCCCTTCATGGTGCTTCCCCAGAAGGCGAGAAAGAGGTATCCCGCCAAAAGAAGAACCAGGAGAATCACGGCAGCGACGGGCGTTTCAATGACGTACACCACCCCTTCGGACGGGAGATTGTGACTGAGAATGAAGGCGTAGGCCCCTATGGTGTACTCGTTGTTGTAAACGAAGGCGACCCACCAGGGATGAAAGAGCGTCCCGGTGAAGACCAGGGCCGCCAGAAGGCCGGCGGGATTGAAGAGGGTCGGTCTTCGGAAGTGGCCGGCCAGGACATTTCCCACACCCTGGAATCCCCTCATCTTCTCCGGCGCTTTTTCGAGGGTTTCCTTCGTTTCAGGATCGATGAAAATCCGGATGAGGATCTGAATCCATTTCATGGACATTTCCTTTTTTTCCACTTTTTCCATCCGTTCCACCGATCCCGGGGAGTAGAAAAACAACTACACTTATAAATTTAATGCATCTTTCCCGGGTGATCAAGGGATGTTTCTTGTTGATCCCTTTCCGTTTTCATGTCACGGTGACCCTGTAGTTCCGTGCGGACCGCGGCGAGGATGAATCCCCATCTCCAAGGGATGATTCACGAAAATGCCCTGGATTCGTGGATGGCGGCATCTCTTCCACCGTCTGCCCCGGGGGCTGAATCAATGGATGAAAAAGCCCGGAGGCCGGCCTGCAGGAGCCGGACCCGCCGCGGTCCTGAAGGAGGAATGATCCTGTGCTGTCTTTTGCTCTGGCCGGTGCGATCCTGGGACTGACCGCCGGGCTTTCCCCGGGGCCGCTTCTGACACTGGTCATCCTGCAGACGCTTCGCCACGGGCCCCGGGAGGGGGTGCTCGTCTCGGCGGCCCCTCTCCTGACGGATGTTCCCATTGTCCTGGCCGTTCTCCTGGCATTGAGAGAGATCGGGCCCTCGGGCGTTTTCCTGGGAATCCTCTCTGTCGGCGGCGGCTGTTACGTTCTCCGGCTGGCCTGGGAAACCTGGCGATCCGGCCCGGTTCCTGCCGAAGAAGGAGCCGGAGAGGCACGGTCCCTTCGCAAGGGGGCTCTCATAAACTTTCTGAATCCCCACCCCTGGCTCTTCTGGATCACCGTCGGCGGCCCCCTCGTCTTTCGCGCCGGGCAGGCCGGTTCCCTCGAGCCCTGGCTTTTCATCGGGTTTTTCTACTTCTGTCTCGTCGGCTCCAAGGTGGCCGTCGCGTTGACGGTGGGGCGGTTCCGGACGTTCTTCACGGGGAGGGCCTACCGGGGCCTCATGGTCGTCCTGGCGGCCGTTCTGGCCGGCTTTTCCGTTTTCCTTTTTCACGAGGCCTGGCGATGGCTGACGGGATAGAAAACCCTTCGGGCTATTTCCCGAATCGCCGGCCGATGGAGAAGGCTTTTCCCAGTTTTTTCCCCAGCCCGAAATAAAAGCCGATTCCGGGCGCAAAAACGATGGGCCGGATTTTTTCGATGTCCGGCCATCCTTTTTCCGGGAGAACCGATTCCTCCGCTTTCAGGTCGAGGATTTCCCCGATGAACTGGGTGTGGAGGCCGATCTCCAGGGACTGCAGAAGCCGGCACTCCAGGACAAAGGGAAATTCCTCGACGTAGGGGGCGTCCACGAGGCCGCTTCGGACCGGTGTCAGCCCCGTGAGGGCGAACTTGTCCGTTTTTCTTCCTGTGGTGATGCCGAAGCAGTCTGCTTCCACGACGTGCCGTTCCGACGGGATGCTGACGGTGAAGCATTTTCGCTCGACGATGGCGCCGTAGGTGTGGGTCGCCTTCCGGAGAGAGACGGCGACGCAGGGCGGATCGGAACAGCAGATCCCGCCCCAGGCGGCGGTCATGACGTTCGGTTTCCCCTGCCCGTCGTAGGTTCCCACTACGAGGACCGGGGCGGGATAGAGAATCGTGCCGGGACCCAGAGACTTTTTCATGGATTTTCCCTCCGTTTTTTCTGTGAAATTCAGTCTTATTGATAAAACCGATGCAGGGTTCCGTCAAGAACGAATGGAAAAAACAGTGGCGTCACGGCCGGTGGCCATATAAAATAAGCAGGATTTTGATCGGTTTAAACGAAAAAGAGAGGGCGAATGTCATGAAGATTCTCTTCGCAGCACCTGAAAACGCCTGGGCTGGTTTTTTTCACAAGATTCGCAGCACCCTTCCCGAACATTCCTTCGAGGCCAGCGGCCGGTTCGAGATCGGCACCCTTGAGGGTTTCGATGTGCTGGTTCCCACGATGAGCCTGGTGACGAGGGACGTCCTGCGCGGCGCCGATCGCCTGCGGCTGATCCAGCAGTGCGGCGCCGGCCTGGAGGGGGTGGACCTGGCGGCGGCCCGGGAGCAAAACATCCCGGTGGCAAACGTGCCTACGGACATTTCCGGGAATGCCGACTCGGTGGCCGAACTGGGGATCTACATGCTCATCGGTCTTTCCCGGGATTTCCGGGGCATGGCGCGAAGCCACCGCGACCGCAAGGTCGGGGAACCTAAGGGCCGTGCCCTGAAGGGAAAAACCGTGGGAATCGTCGGTCTCGGCGGTATCGGCCGGGCCCTGGTTTACAGGCTCCGGCCCTTCGGCGTCCGGCTCATGGGAATCAAGCTGAACGATCCTGAAAAAGCCATGGAGGAGTTGGGACTTGTGTGGGCCGGAGGCCCCGGGGATCTGCCCCGTCTCCTGGCCCGGTCCGATTACGTCGTCCTCGCCCTTCCGATGACGGAGGAGAGCCGGGGAATGATCGATGGGGCGGCCTTTTCACGGATGAAACGGGAGTCCTTCATCATCAACCTGTCCCGGGGCGGCCTCATCGAGCGGGAGGCCCTCATCGACGCCCTGGCCTCGGGGAGAATCGCAGGCGCGGGCCTCGACGTTTACTGGGAGGAACCCCCCGACCCCGATGATCCCCTGTTTCGGTACAATGTCCTGGCGACGCCCCACATTGCCGGGTCCACGGACATTTCCGTCCGGGGGATCGTCGAGGCCGTGGCGGAGAACATCCGTCGTGTCGAAAGGGGTGACGTTCCCCTGCATGTAAAAAACTGATTTCAACGGGACGCCCGAGACGGGGGAGGGGGGCTTTTCCCCCGGGGCGGACTGAAGGGAGGTTCATCACATGACATCGTTCAAGCGGATCGCCGTCGTCGGCGCCGGCGCCATGGGGTCCTTTTATGCGAGCAAGCTGGCGGACAGCGAACCGGGGAGCGTCTTTCTCATCGCCGCCGGGGAAAGATATGACCGGCTGAAAAACCGGGGGTTCACGGTGAACGGTAAAGCCTATCGGCTGCCCGTGCTGTCGCCGGAAAAAGAGGCGGGGCCCGCCGATCTCGTCATCGTCGCGGTAAAGCACCACCACCTGGAGGCGGCCATCGGGGAGATGAGGCCCTTTGTCGGGGACGGTACCCTGTTCCTGTCCGTCATGAACGGCATTGACAGCGAGGAGCGCCTCGGCGCGGCCTTCGGCGCCGGGAAGGTCCTCTACGCGGTGGCCGTGGGGATCGACGCCCTCCGGGAAGGGAACGCCATGACGTATACCACCCAGGGAAAGCTCTTTTTCGGTGAAAAGGAGAACCGGGTGCTTTCCGAGCGGGTGAGGCGCCTCCAGGCCCTCTTCGACCGGGCGGGCATCGTTTACGAAACGCCGGAAGACATGCTCCGCATCCTCTGGTGGAAATACATGATCAACGTGGGCATCAACCAGGTGTCGGCGGTGCTCCGGGCGCCTTACGGGGTCTTCCAGACGTCGCCGGAGGCCCGGGAACTCATGGACTCGGCCATGAGGGAGGTGACGGCCGTCGCCGCCGCCGCCTCCGTCAACATCACTGGGGAGGATATCGAAAACTGGTATGGTTTCATGGCCCGGCTCTCACCGGCGGGGAAAACCTCCATGCTCCAGGACATCGAGGCGAAGAGGAAGACGGAAGTGGAAATGTTCGGGGGAAAAATGATCGAGCTGGGAAAAACGTACGGCATTCCGACACCGGTGAACGAAACACTCTTTCGGATCATCCGGGTCATCGAGCGATCCTGAGACCGGCGTGGCATTTCGCCGGCGGGACAAAAATTATTCTCCCGGTCCTTGATCTTTGCCGGCTTTCCGTCTATTCTCCTGCCGGTGTGACAGTACGGCGTGAAAAAAGGGGAAGGGATGGCGAAAAAAGTCGGTTTTGACAACGAAAAATACATCGCGGAACAGACCCGGGAAATCCTGAAGCGGGTCGAACGGTTCGACAACAAGCTGTACCTCGAGTTCGGCGGCAAGCTTCTCTACGACTACCACGCCGCCCGGGTCCTGCCCGGTTACGACCCCAACGTGAAAATGAGGCTTCTCCAGGGCCTCAAGGACAAGGCGGACATCCTTCTTTGCATTTACGCAGGCGACATCGAGCGGAAAAAGATCCGGGCGGATTTCGGGATCACCTATGATGCGGACGCCCTGAAGCTCATCGACGACCTTCGGGACTGGGACATCCACGTCCTCGGCGTCGTCATCACCCGTTTCGAAAATCAGCCCGCCGCCATGGTGTTCAAGAACAAGCTCGAGAGAAGAAACATCCCCGTCTACACCCATCGGTACACCAAGGGATACCCCACGGACGTGGATCTCATCGTGAGCGACGAGGGTTACGGGGCCAATACCTACATCGAGACGGACAAGCCCCTGGTCATCGTCACGGGGCCCGGCCCGGGAAGCGGCAAGCTCGCCACCTGCCTTTCCCAGTTCTACCATGACTATCGAAGGGGGACGCGGTCGGGGTATGCCAAGTTCGAGACCTTTCCCATCTGGAACCTCCCCCTGAAGCATCCCGTCAACGTGGCCTACGAGGCGGCGACGGCGGACATCAAGGATTTCAATCTCATCGACCCCTTTCACCTGGAGGCCTACGACCAGAAGGCGGTGAACTACAACCGGGACGTGGAGGCCTTCCCTCTCCTGAAAAGAATCATCGAAAAAATAACGGGGGGCCCGTCCTTTTACCGGTCGCCCACGGACATGGGCGTGAACCGGTGCGGCTTCGCCATCACCGACGACGGGGTGACCCGGGAGGCGGCCAAGCAGGAAATCATCCGCCGGTACTTCCGTTACCGGTGCGAATACGCCATGGGGTTCACCGGGCGGGACACGGTCCAGCGGGTGGAGCTCTTCATCAAGGATTTCAACCTGGAGCAGGAATATCGGAACGTGGTCGAACCGGCCCGGCAGGCCGCCCTGGAAGCCCGGGAACGGGAAAAGGGAAACGAGGGAATTTACTGCGGCGCCGCCATCGAACTGCGGGACGGAACCATCATCACGGGAAACAATTCACCCCTCATGCACGCCGCCTCCAGCCTGGTGCTCCACGCCATCAAGCACCTGGCGGACATCCCGCCGAAAATCAAGCTTCTTCCGGCCTACATCACCGATTCCATCCGCCATCTCAAGACGGAGATGCTCCACGAGAAGACGGTGAGCATGGACCTGGAGGAGACCCTCATCGCGCTCAGCGTCAGCGCCACGACGAACTCGGCGGCCCAGCTGGCCATGGAGAAACTGAAGGACCTTCATGGCTGCGAGGTTCACATGACCCACATCCCCACGCCGGGGGACGAAGCGGGGCTTCGCCGCCTGGGCGTCAATCTCACGAGCGACCCCAATTTCCCGACCAAGAATCTCTTCATCATGTAGGGGCATCCGAATACGGTGGGACGGACCGGATGATTCGGAATCCCGGTTCGTTCGGAAACGGCATACCGGGACCGGGGGACGGGTCCGGAGACGGGATGTGCAGAAAAGGTAACAGAAAATGAGACCGATTCCCCCCCTTGAAGACGTCATTGAATGGGATGTACCGAATTGGGCGGTTTCCTTGAAATACTGGCGCGAACACACCCATTTGAATACCGTGCCCCTCCGGGCGCTGGAGATCGGGTGCGGGCACGGCGGGCTTTCCCTGTGGGCCGCCTCCACGGGCATGGAGGTCCTGTGCACCGATCTTGAAGGCCCGTCCCGGGAGGCCCGGGAGAAACACGGGCGCTACGGGGTCGCGGACCGGATCCGATACGGGGCGCTCAACGCCCTCGACATTCCCTTCCGTCAGGAATTCGACGTGATTCTGTTCAAGTCGGTTCTGGGGGGTGTCGGCCGGGGGAATAACCGGGAGAATCAGGTGAAGGCCGTCCATGAAATCCACAAGGCCCTCAAAAGAGGGGGCGAGTTGTGGTTTGCGGAAAATCTGGCGGCTTCCCCCTTTCATCGGTTTTTCAGAAGCCGGTTCGTCCCGTGGGGCAAAACCTGGCGATACGTGACCGTCCGGGAAATGCTGGCGTATCTCTCCGTCTTTTCCGAGGTCGATTTCACCACGGCGGGCTTTCTCGGCGGTTTCGGAAGGACGCCGTTCCAGAGGACCGTTCTGGGGAGTATGGACAGGCTCGTCGCGGACAGGCTTGTACCCGAGGCATGGCGTTACATCATGATCGGCATTGCCAGAAAATGAATGTCAGGGGGTCGGACCAAGGCAAGTATTCTGAATCGTATAATAATATGCCTATTTTTGCTTTAATTTCAGCCTTAGAAGGCTGTTTTCAAGGCGGAAAAGCGAGGTTTAAGCACTACCTGACCTCTTCCTTTCATCCTGTGCCCGGAAAGAAAGATATCGTTTCATTGCCATCCTGATCCCGGGGGGACGGCCAGGGCAAAGAAAAGGAGAGACGACAGGAATGACAGAGGAGATCGATGCGTGAAATACGTTCACGGCTACGGTGATCGTGAAAACATCCGGCTCCAGGACCAGGCCTCCACGCTGACGGAACTGCTCCACGCGGATACCTTTTACCCGGGGGGAAGCCATGTCCTCGAGGCAGGCTGCGGTGTCGGGGCGCAGACGGTCACCCTGGCGAGAAACAGCCCGGGAGCGCTCATAACATCCGTTGACATTTCAGAAATCTCCCTGGCCGAAGCGGAACGAAAGGTCGCAGAGGAAGGTTTGGGAAACGTCCGGTTTCAGCGGGCGGACATTTTCCATTTGCCTTTCGAGCCCGGTTTTTTCGACCACGTTTTCGTCTGTTTCGTCCTGGAGCATCTTGCCCGGCCCCTTGAGGCCCTGGTGGCCCTGAAGCGCCATGTGAAGAAAGGCGGCACCATCACGGTCATCGAGGGGGATCACGGGTCGGCGTATTTTCACCCGGACAGCGAGGCGGCCCGCCGGGCGATTCGATGCCAGGTCGAGCTGCAGCGTCAGGCCGGCGGGAATGCCATGATTGGGAGAGAGCTTTATCCCCTTCTTTGCCGGGCGGGCTTCGAGGGCGTTCACGTGTCCCCGCGAATGGTCTATGTCGATTCCAGCCGACCCGGCCTGGTCGACGGCTTCACGAAAAAGACCTTCACCGCCATGATCGAGGGGGTTCGCGAAGCCGCCCTGGCGGCGGGAATCATCGGCCAGGAGGTTTTCAATCAGGGGATTGCCGACCTGTACCGGACGGCGGAGCGGGACGGTGTGTTCTGCTACACCTTCTTCAAGGCCGTCGGAAAAAAGTGACGGCCGGACAAGCCGGGTTCAGGCGGGTTTTCGATCATTTCCCGGGGTGTCTCATAAAAGGGTTTCAATCCATGGCAAAAGCGAAGGCCCCGTAACGGCCGTCGTGGCTGAGGGTCAGGTCCGCCGGCGACTCCCTTTCGCCGATGAAAAGCCTCGGGACGGGGGACCCCGTGTTTTCGCGGTTCCGAAGGATCCGGAGGCTCTTTTCGTGAATGCCGAGAAGGGAGGCGAGAACGCGGACCGTCGCCTTGCGGACTTCCCGGGAGGGGTCGGCGATCTCCCGGGACATCGCCTTTCCCCCGGGGGGAGGCATTTCTTCGACATGCCATCGCGCCCTGTCCAGAACGGCGTCTCCTGACGGCGCGCAAAGGGCATGCACGTAATCTTCCTCCAAGAATAAGCGGAAGCACGCGTTCCCCCAGGGGGTCCACACGGTTCCCCGAAATTTTCCCCTTTCCTCCCCCGTAAGGTCCGTCGTTTCGATGTTTCGGGGCAGGAAGGGAATCGGGCCGGCGGCTTTCCGGAAGGCCTTGTAGGCTGCCTCCTTGACGGACCAGCAGGCCCACAGGAAACGGGCGGGATCGCCGTCTTTTTCCCACCATGAGATTTCCCGTGAACCCAGGACCCGGTCGGCGTAGCGCCGGCACCGGCCCTTTTCCCGGGCGAAGGGGTCTTTCAGGTCGACGATATCATTTCCCAGGGCCAAGGAACCAGGCCTCCTCCATTTGGATGAGCTTTTCCATGATCTCTTCGGCGCAGGCCCGCTGGGCCCGGAGTCCCCGGTTCCCCGGGTCTGGCCGTAAAACCGCCGCCGCGGCGGTGAAACGCTCCCCAGGCTTCGGGATGTCGCTCCACGTTTTTTGTCCGTCGCCCCGGATATGGAGACACAGGATACGGCAATTTTCATTTTGCGTGTAAAGGCGGCCCACACCGTAGGAAACCCGTTCCCGGTCCACCCGGCCTGTCCGGGACCGCCCCCCCTCGGGAAAAATGACGATGCTCTCCCCCCGGTTGAGGAGGAAGGCGCATGTGTCCAGGGTTTCCCGGACCTCTTCCCGGCTTCCCCTCCGGTGGACGGGCAGGCACTTGGTCAAATAACACAGGACGGCGAGGACCGGGTTTTTCTGGAAGTTGTCCCTTTCGGGGAGATTCCAGGCGAGCCTGTGAAAATGAACGAGGTATTCCCGGAGAGGCGCAAGGGCCCAGGCCACGACAACCGAGTCGATCATGGTCAGGTGATTGGGACAGATGAGCCATGGCCCGTCATGTTCCCGCCAAAACCCTTTTATCTGCTCCCGGAACGCCTTGAGGTTCCTGACGCGGTACCGCAACAGCCGGATGGCCAGAAAAGTCAGGAAGGCCGTTAAAAAAACGGCTAGCCGGCCCACCAGGATCTGGCGCCGGACCCGCTTTTCGATTTTCCCTTCCATCATTTCGTCAGGAAAGCTTCTCCTGGATCAGCTTCACGGCGTCGCCGATGGTCCGGATCCTGTCCGCCTCGTCGTCCTCGATGGTGAGGCCGAAGATGTCCTCGCACTTGATGATGACATCGACGAGACGGGCCGAGTTCACTTTCAGATCGTCCAGGATGTGTGTTTCCGTCGTCGCCTGGTCGAGCAGGGCCCCGTCTTTCACATAGGGTCGCAGGATGTTCTTTATTTCTTCCAATATCTTGTTTTCGTCCATTTTTTATGTCTCCTTTCCGTTTTCCCATTTTTTGAAAATAATGCAGCTGTTCACGTCGCCGAATCCGAAAGAGGCCTTGGCGAGTATCCTCATGTCGGGAAAATCCAGGACCTTTCTGGGTATTCTCTCGGTGAACGCCTCGATGTCAGGGTGAATGTCCTCGCAGTTGATGGAGGGGTGGAGGAAACCCCTGTAAAGTTGAAGGACCGCCGCCACGGACTCGATGGACCCCGCCGCCCCCAGGCAGTGGCCGATCATGGATTTGGTGGAGTTGATCCAGGGAAAATCGTCCGGGTCCCTTTTCAGGGCGTCGGACCAGTTTTTGACCTCGTATGGGTCGGCGAAGGTGGCCGTCAGATGACCGTTGATGGCGTCGATTTCGCCGGGGGCGATGCCGCCGTCGGCGAGAGCCCCCAGGATGCAGCGCCGGACGCCCTCGGGATTGGGGGCCGTCATGGAACCGCCCTTGCGCTGGCCGCCGCAGTTCACGGCCATGCCGGCGATCTCGGCGTATATCCGGGCGTTTCTCTGGAGGGCCGTTTCCAGGTCCTCCAGGACCAGGACCGCGCCGCCCGAACCGGGAACGAACCCGTTGGCAGTGGCGCTCATGGGACGGGACCCCGTCTCGGGGGTGTCGTTGAACTTCCGGGCGATGACCCGCATGGCGTCGAACCCCGCCCAGATGAAAGGCGACGCCCCTTCGGAACTCCCGGCAAGCATCCGTTTCGCCAGGCCGTGGCGGATCCGCCAGGCGGAGTCGGCGATGGCCTCCGTCCCGGTGCTGCAGGCGGCGGAATTGGACGTGACCTGGTTCCCGAGGCCGAGAAGGCCTCCCACCCGGGCGCTCGTCCCGCTGTTCATGACCTGCTCCACGATGCGGCTGCCCATGCGCCGCACTCTCCCGTCCTTCACCGTGGGAACGACCTTTTCGGCGATGGTGTCCATGCCGCCGATGCCGCAGCCGAGGATGGCCCCGGTGTCCCAGTCCACCGTCTCGTCGTCGTCCGGATCGGGAAGATCGAACCCGGCGTCCTTCCAGGCGTCCACCGCCGACACGGAGCAGAACCCGATGTTGTCGTTGATGGACATGAGCTTCTCGAAGTCGAAGTAGCTTTTCCTGATTTCCTCGAAATTTTCGGGGATGCCGCCGATCTGGCAGCCGAAGTTCAGTTCCTTCAGCTGCGGGACGAAACGGATGCCCGACCGGCCCTCCCGGAGGGCCTTTTCAAAGGCCTCGAGGCCGTGGCCGTTCGGGGCGGCGACCCCCATGCCCGTTATAACGACTCTACGCTTCATTTTTTTTGACTCCCATTCCCGCCAGCGTTCCCGAGGAGACGAGTCGCCCCGTCTCCAGGGTCATGCGGACGGACGTTTTCAGGCTTCCTCTGCGGAAGTACACCTTTTCACCGTGAACCAGGACACGGTCCCCGGGCTTGACGATTTCATAAAACTCCACGTTATCCATGAGGGTGAAGAGGGTTACCATGCGGTCCATGTCGCCGGGGGAGATCCCCTGCCGCTCCAGGAGATAGAGACCGAAGGCGACGACGCCGGTCTGGGCCATGGTCTCCACGAGAATCACTCCCGGTGTCACGGGATAGCCCGGGAAATGTCCCCGGTAAAAAAACTCGTCCTCCCGGAATCGATAGGACCCCACCACGTGGTGATCGTCCAGTTCCAGGATGTGGTCGATGAAACGAAACGGGGGTTTCTGGGGAACTCTCTCGAGGATGTCCCTTCGCGTCGTCGCGTCAGCCGCCATAGAGCCCTCCGTTCACGTGAATGACCGTGCCCGTGATGTAGCTCCCTTTGGTGGCGAGGAAGGCGACCACCTCGGCGACTTCCTCGGGGCGGCCGATCCGCCCGAGGGGAATGTCCTTCACGATGCCTGCCTGGATCTCTTCCGGAAGAACCGCCGTCATGGCCGTCTCGATGAAGCCCGGCGCGACGGCGTTGACGAGAATGTTCCGTCCGGCGAGTTCCCGGGCCAGGGAGCGGGTCATGGCGTCCATGGCCGCCTTCTCCATGGTGTAGGGGATCTGCCCGGCGTTCCCCGTGTGGCCGACGACACTGGAGATGGTGATGATCCGCCCTTCGTTTCTTCGGAGCATGAAGAGCCGGAGAACCCGTTTTGTGAGATACCAGGCGCCCCGGGCCATCTGCCGCTGGGCGTCGAATTCCTCCATCTTCATGGTGTGGATGTCCCGGTTGATCGAAAGGCCCGCGTTGTTGACGAGGACATCGACCCGTCCGGCCCCTTTCCGGATCTCCTCCACCATCCGGTCGATCCCTTCGGGGTCTCCCAGATCGGCGTGAAGGAGGAAACTCCCGGAAAGTTTCTTGGACAGTCTTTCCGCCGCTTCCTTTCCCGTCCGGTAGTGAATGCCCACACGAAATCCCTCTTCCGCCAGGGCGCGGCAGCAGGCGCTTCCGATCCCGCCGGAGGCTCCGGTGACGACGGCGACTTTTTTTTCTTCCATTATTCCTTTGCTCACAAGCACTCCTGAAACGTTTTCTTCGGGCGGCTTTCTAAAAAGCCGTCATCATTCCTTGCTCATCAGCCCCCCCCGGCTGAGCGGGGTGGCCAGCGGGTAATCGGGATAGGTGATTCCCTGGAACGTTCCCGATTTGGCGTTCCGGACGGTCATGATGGATTCGCCGTCCACGGCGATGTGACCGTCCCCGATGGTGATGGAGCTTCCCGAGTCCTTCAGGATGGCGAAGCGCCGGATTTCCACGTGATAGGTGACGATTCGATTCCGGGGACGAATCTGCCCGGAAAACTGGACTTCCTCGCAGCCCAGAGCCCTTCCGGCGCCCTGGCCGCCCCGCCACACGCAGTAGAAGCCCAGAAGCTGCCAGATGGCGTCGACGCACAGGCACCCCGGCTGGACGGGGTCCCCGGGCATGTGGCACTGAAAATACCAGGCGTCGAGGCGCACGTCCTGCTCCGCCCGGATTTCCCCTCTTTTCCCGTCGGCGTTGATTTCCGTGATCCGGTCGATCATGAGAAAGGGCGGAGCCGGAAGCCGGGCGTCGAAAGCCGCCGGCGGGTTGTCCACGAGCCGGCCGTAAGAGAAGGCCAGGAGTTCCTCCTGGGTGAAAGACGATTTCCCGTTGAATTCTTCGTATGTCATCCTGATCCCTTAAGCATTTTGAAAATAGCCATTTTTTCGATTACGCCCTGGCCACCGCGATCATGAGGCTGGCCCAGGAAAGCCCCGACCCCACGAGGACCATGGCGATACGGTCCCCCGGGTTCAGCCGCTCCCACCGCTGGCTCAGAACGGCGGGACCGCTGGAGCAGCCCGTGTTGCCGTAATCCACCACGTTGTACCAGTGGTTTTCGTCGGGGATGCCGCTCCGCTCGCACACTGTCCGGAGCATGCCGTAATTGGCCTGGTGGCCGATGAATACAAAGGGCCCCTTTCCCTTTCCGTATTTGTCCTCGAGCTGTTTCAGGGAATCGGTGCTCCGGCGGATGGCAAAGCCCTGGACGGCATTTCCGTTCTGGTAAAAATGGGAGAACCGGGGAATGCAGACCTTGTCCCACTGGGAGGGGGTGGAGCCGCAGAAGGCGTCGAGGATGCGGATTTTCGAGGGGACCGTCGCCGACACCACGGCGGCGCTCGACCCGTCCCCGAACAGGGGGGCCACCCGCCGGTCGCTGTAATCGACGCTCCGGGTCAGGTTTTCCGGCTGGACCAGGAGAATGAAGGGGGGCAGCTTCTCCGGCCGCATCCAGCTGAGCCAGGCCGCCTGCATGGCGAAGGTGCTGCAGGCGGAATTCAGGTCCAGGGAGGGCGCCTCGATTCCCAGTTCCCCGGCGACGGTGGCCGCCTCCGCCGGCGTCAGGTGGTCCGGGGCGGAGCTGCCGGAAAGGACGAGGCCGATGTCTCCGGGCGTGAGCCCGGCCCGGTCCAGGGCCATTTCCGCGGCCAGGGCTCCCGTCCTGGCGTTGGTGTAGTGGCTTGCCGCGGCGGCCGCCCGGGGATCCCGGTTTTTCGTCGTCCGGATGTAGTCGAGGTCGAGGGCGGTCCGCCGGGCGTGAATTCCCACCCGCTCCTGGATCCATTCCTCGCTGCTCCCGATGTCCAGATCCTCGATGAACCGGTTCGTGATGACGTTTTCGGGGTGGAAGTGCCCCATGCCGTGTATGTAGAGCATGATCCGCCGTCCCCTAAACGATTTCCCGGCCGATGATCATGTCCTGGACCTCCCGGACGCCCTCGTAGATGTCGATGATGTGGGCGTCCCGGGCCAGCTTGGAAATCTCGTACTCGGACATGAACCCGTAGCCGCCGTGAAGATGGAGTCCCTCGTTGGCGCAGAAAAGGGCGGCCTCGGCGGCGGCGTTCTTCGCCAGGGAGGCGTAGATTCCCCGGTCCTCCGCGCCCGTTTCCACCTTCCACGCCGCCTGCATGAGGGCCAGCTCGGAAAGCGCGACCTTTTTCCACATCTTGACGAGCATGTCCCGGGCGACGGGGAGGTCGCAGATCCTCTGCCCGAATTGTTTCCTGGTCCGGGTATAGTCCAGGGTGACATCGAAGGCCCGCCGGGCGAGGCCCACGCCGATGGCGGCCACCATGGGCCTGGCGAAATCCAGGACGTCCACGACGTACTGGAAGCCTCTCCTGCGGTCGCCGATGATCTGGCCGTCGTCGACGGGAACGTCCTCGAAGGTCACCGTGGCGGTGTTGGAGAGCTTCTGTCCGAGCTTGTCTTCCGGTTTCCCCGTGCGGATCGTCCCGCCGCCGGGAAGGCGGATCTCCCGGGACCCGTTGGGGTGTTCCACCGTCTCCCCCCGGGACACGATGTCCTGGGGGACGATGACGCAGGCCATCATGAGGCCCTTCGGGTTCCCCACCTTGCAGAAAACGGTGAACTGGGAGGCGAAGGACCCGTTGGTGATGAAGCACTTTTCGCCGTTCAGGACGTACCGGCCGCCTTCCTTCTTCTGGATGAAGGTGGTCATGGCCGCGTTGTCCGAGCCCGCACCCGGTTCGGTGAGGCAGAAGGAAGCCAGGAGGGGGGCGTCCACGAAGGGGCGGAGGAACCGTTCCCGCTGTTCCGGGGTGCCGTGCCGGGCGATGACCACGTTGGCCAGGTCGTTGCACATGGCGGAGGTGGAGATGCCCGTGTCGCCGTAGGAAAGCTCCCGGACAATGAGGGCCGTGGAGACGGCGTCGACGGCGTACCCCCGGACGGATTCGGGGACGGAAAGATTGAGAAATCCGAGCTCCCAGGCTTTCGTGACGACGGCCCACGGGAACCCGTGGGCCTGTTCAAGGGCCAGCACATCCGGGAGGATCTCCTTTCGGACGAACTTCCCAACCGTTTCCGTGTAAGTTTTCTGCTCTTCCGACAATTCAAAATTCATGGTCGAGTCCTTTACCAAAAAAATTCCCCGCCCCGGGGGGAGAGGGGATGACCGCGGGATGTGCGCAGGGGATCAATTCGCTCTGAAAAGTCTCTCCGCCGAGGACAGGGTGGTCACGGACTGGCAGGCCAGATCGAGGGTCCGGAAGAAGTCCCGGAGAGGCCGGCCGGGGCCGATTTCATAAATCGTTTCAGCCCTTTCCGCCAGGGTCTTCATGTTGTCCCGCCACCGGACGGTGTGGCTCAGCTGCAGGGTGAGATGTTCGATGATCCGGTTCATGTTTTCCGAGTGGAAGTGCCCGGTGAAGTTGGACGTGACGGTGCCCGCGTTGGCGGGCGAAAGGAACCGCCGGAGAAATTCCAGGGCTTCCCGGAAAACATCCTGGATGGTGGCCATGAAGCGGCTGTGAAAGGGGGCGCTCACGTTGAGGGTCACGAAACGGAAAAACCCCTCTCCCGCCAGTGCTCCGGCAAGCCGTTCCTCCGCCTCGGGCATGGCCCTCCTGTCCCCGCTGATGACCGCCTGCTGGGCCGAGTTGTCGTTGGCCACATCGATGGGAAGATTCCCAATGGCCCGCTCCACCACGCCGAGGTCCAGGCGGGGAGAGATGACCGCCGCCATGGTTCCCGTTCCCAGGGGGGCCGCTTCCTGCATGAGATGGCCCCGGGTGTGCACGATTTTAACAGTCTCCGCAAAAGGCAGGGCGCCGGCGGCGATGAGGGCCGTGTACTCGCCGAGGCTGTGACCGCCGAACCATCGGGGCCTGAAATCGAAGCGGCTCTCGATGCCGCGGAGCATGGCGATTTCCGTCGCCAGGATGCAGGGCTGGGCGTATTCCGTCAGGTCGAGCCGCTTGTCTTCCCCGAAGCACAGGGCGGCCGCGTCCCACCCGAGAGCATCCGATGCTTCCTCGAAGACCCGCCGGCTTTCCGGGATATGGTCGAAAAAATCCTTCCCCATGCCGGCCCGCTGGACCCCCTGGCCTGGGAAAACAACGGCGATATTCGAATTGTTCAAGAAGACACCTCTTAATCTTTTTGCGGCGTTTCATGAGAGAGCAGATATTATGCCAGAGAGCCCCTGTTTCGTTTATATATTACATCTATATGATTTCATTAATATATATTGTTCCCTGCTGGGTGGTTTTCCAGGACCGGGACATACAATTTTCAGGGTATTCCCCTTCGCATCGGGAAAACGATTACGCAGGCCGGGATTGCAAAAGGGGACCAAATGGGATAAAAACCCTCCCATTGCACATTGCAGATGAATCCATGCCGAGTTCGGGAGCCTGCCCGCTCTCGAAGAAAGGTTCATATGGGAAAGCTCTTCGGTACCGACGGCATCCGCGGCAGGGCCAACGAATACCCCATGACGGCGGAGATGGCCCTCCGGGTCGGCCGGGCCACGGCCCGCCTGTTCAAGCGGAAAGGCCACAACACCCGGATCGTCGTGGGGAAGGATACCCGGCTCTCCGGCGACATGATCGAGAGCGCCCTCGTTTCGGGGATCTGCTCCATGGGGGCCGATGTTCTTCGGGTCGGGGTCCTTCCGACGCCCGGCATCGCCTTCCTCACGGGGAGCATGCGGGCCGACGCGGGCATCGTCGTTTCCGCTTCCCACAACCCCTACAGGGACAACGGAATAAAGATTTTTTCCGGCGGGGGCTTCAAGCTTCCCGATGAAACGGAAGAAGAAATAGAAAAACGGATCCTTTCCGACGACCCGGAAAACCTGGCGACATTGCCCGCCGACGTGGGGAAGATCTCCTACATCAAGGACGCCCGGGGCCGGTACATCGTTTTTCTAAAGAGCACCTTTCCCAAGGCCCTCACCCTGGAAGGCCTGCGGGTCGTTCTCGACTGTTCCAACGGGGCGACGTCCCGGGTGGCGCCGGAGGCCTTTTCCGAGCTCGGTGCCACGGTGGTCACCCTCTTCGCGGAACCGAACGGCGTCAACATCAACGACGGCTGCGGCTCCCAGCACACGGCCCACCTGGCGGCCCGGGTGATCCGGGAAAAGGCCCATGCCGGTTTCGCCTTTGACGGGGACGGCGACCGATGCATCGCCGTGGACGAAAAGGGAAACATCGTCACCGGGGACCCCATGATGGCTATCTGTGCCCGGCGCATGAAGGAAGAGGGCGTTCTCTGGAACAACCGGGTCGTGAGCACCGTCATGAGCAACCTCGGCTTTCACCGGGCCATGAAAGAAATGGGCATCGACGTGGAAATCGCCGACGTGGGAGACCGGTACGTCCTGGAAAGGATGCGGGCCACCGGTGCCATCCTGGGGGGCGAGGATTCGGGCCATCTCATTTTCCTGAACCACCAGACCACGGGTGACGGGATCGTCACGGCCCTTCAGCTGGCCGCCGTCATAGTCCGGGAGAAAAGCGCCCTGTCGCGGCTGGCCGCCGTCATGACCGTCTATCCCCAGAGGCTCGTAAACGTCGAGGTCCGGGAGAAACCGGAGCTCGAGACCGTTCCCGCCGTCATGACGGCGATCCGTGAAGCGGAGCGGAAACTGGGAGAAAGGGGACGGGTCCTCGTCCGGTACTCGGGCACCCAGAATCTTTGCCGGGTCATGGTGGAGGCCCCGACGGAGGAGGAAACCATCCGTCACTGCCGGAAAATCTCCCAGGCCGTCCGGAAGGCCCTTTCCTGATTTGCCGGGCAAGGAATACGAAGAGACAGGCAGGGAAAAGGGACACCCTTGATGGAACGTCTTATCGTCGCGCTGGCAAGCCTCTCTTTTGCCGTCCTTCTCCTTTTCGAGGGAAAGAGGGACCGGCTCGTCAGCGCTTTTATCCTGGTCTGTGTCGCCGTTTTCGTTCAGAAAACGAGCCTCATCCTGGACGGCGTCTTCCCCCTGACGGCCTGGAAAACCGCTTGGTCCGCCGCGACCCTGACCCTGCCGCCCTCGGTGCTTTTTCTCACCCGCGCCTACCTCAGGGGACGCACCTTCATCTCCTACCGTGAAATCCTCCTTTCAGCGGGGATCAGTCTTTTTCTGCTTCTCTTTCTTGTCCTGCCCCCTGAACGGTGGCCCCACCTGTTCCTCATTTACCAGGGCTACGGGGGAATCGTTTTTCTCCTTTGCCTGGCGGCTCTTCTGGTCTATATCCGCAGTGACGTCCCCTCCGTGGAAAAGAAGAAGGCGGCCTACCTTCTCGCCGTCGCCACCCTCGCCTTTGTGCTCACCGTCGTTGACACGGGGCTCCTCCGGGGCCGGCAGGACGTCCTTCACCTCTCCGATCTCGTGGAGGCGGTTCTTCTTTATCTCCTGTACCTCTCCCTCCGCCACCCCCGCCTTCCGGCGCTCAACGAGGCCATCCTTCGGGTTTTTTACTCTTTCGGGCTCATGATCTTCGTCATGACCGTCTATTACGGGGTCACCTTCCTCTCGGGAAACGTGTCCCCGATCCCTCTTCCCGCCGTGTTCGCCCTGGCCTGGCTTGTCGTCGTTTTCATGAATCCCGTCCGGGGTCTTCTCCGGCGGCTTCTGCGGCGTTTCTTCCCGGCGGGGAAAAAAATCTTCCGCTCCTTCCGCCTGGAGGACATCGAGCGGGAGCGGGCCCTTCTCCTCGAAGAGATGGCCACGGGGCTGGCCCATGAAATCCGGAACCCCCTGGGATCCATCAAGGGGGCCGCCGAGTATCTCCGTCTCGACGCCGACGCCGGCGAGAGCCGGAAACTCCTGGATGTCATCGTCGAGGAGACGAACCGCCTGAACACCGTCGTGTCCCAGTTCCTCAACTACGCCCGGCCCCAGTCGGGCCGGCCGGAAAAGCAGAACCTGAACGGGATCGTGGAAAAGGTCGTTTCCCTCCTCAAAACCATGGGCCTGCCCCGGGGGGTGACGATCCGCACGGAACTCGACGAGGGCCTTCCAACCGCTCGAGTGGACGGCGAACAGATGATCCAGGTGCTCCTCAACCTGGGGTTGAACGCCCTGGACGCCATGCCCCGGGGGGGTGAACTCACCTTCGAAACGGCGCGCTCCAGGACGGGGAAGAAGGAATCCGTCGAACTCATCGTCAGGGACACCGGGGAAGGGATCCCCGAAGAAGCCATGGCGGACATCTTCAAGCCTTTCTTCACCACCAAGAGGGGGGGGACGGGACTCGGCCTTTCCATCTGTGAGCGGATCGTTCGGAACAACGGCGGCGAGATCCTGGTGGAAACGGAACGGGGAAAGGGAACGGCTTTTCGGGTTCGCCTGTGATCCCCTGTCCATCTCCCGGCGAGGTCTCGGGCGGAATCCCCTTGACAGCCCTTTCTTCCCATAATAGGGTGAGGGGCGACAAAAAATACACGGACCCGTGTGAACGGCCACCCCACCGCGGCATGAAAAAAATCCTCATCGTCGATGATGAAATCAACATGCTCCTCGTTCTGGAAGCCATGCTCCGGAAGGAGGGGTTTTCCGTCCTCAAGGCGGCGGACGGGCTGGAGGCCCTCCAGGTCCTCGAGAAGGACGAGGACATCGCCGTCGTCGTGACGGACCTGAAAATGCCGGGTCTCGACGGGCTCGGTCTCCTGGACCGGGTGACGGACGCCTGGCCCGGCATCCCCGTCATCATCATCACCGCCCACGGCACCGTTTCCACGGCCGTTGAAGCCCTGAAAAAAGGGGCCTTCGACTACGTCACGAAACCCTTCGACCGGGAAGACCTGCTGAACGTGATCCAGAAAGCGTGGCGGACACGAATCCTTTCCGAGGCCGAGATCATTCCCGAGGGTGGGGACATCGAGCATCTGAACATCATCGGGACCAGCGCGGAGATGCTCCGGATCTACGATGTCATCGCCAAGGTCGCCAGGACCACGACGACCATCCTGATCACCGGCGAGACGGGAACGGGGAAAGAGCTCATCGCCCAGGCCATACACCGGAACAGCCCGAGAATGGATGAGCCTTTCATCAAGATCAATTGCGCCGCCATCGCGGAGACCCTCCTGGAAAGCGAACTTTTCGGCTACGAAAAAGGCGCCTTCACCGGGGCGGTCCACCGCAAACCGGGCCGGTTCGAGCTGGCCCACCAGGGAACGCTCTTTCTCGACGAGGTGGGGGATCTCCCCAAGGACATGCAGGTCAAGCTCCTCCGGGTCATCCAGGACCAGGAGTTCGAGCGGGTGGGCGGGCTCCGGACGATCCGGGTGGATGTCCGCCTCATCGCGGCGACGAACCGAAACCTGTCCCAGGCCGTGAAAGACGGCAAGTTCCGGGAGGATCTTTTTTACCGGCTCAACGTGGTGCCCATCCACCTGCCCCCCCTTCGGGAGCGGAAGGAGGACATCGAGGCTTTGGTGGAACACTTCATCGGGAAATTCAACGCCAAACTGGGCCGAAACGTCCGGGCCGTGTCCCCTTCCGTCCGGGACATTTTCGTGAACCGCTGCGACTGGCCCGGAAATATCCGGGAGCTGGAGAACCTCCTGGAACGCCTTGTCCTCTTTGCCAAGGGGGACGTGATCACCGAAGAGGACCTTCCCCAGGAGGTCCGCTTTGCCGAGAGGCGGTTTCACGAACAACCACCGGCCCTGGAGGGCCCCGGGAGCTTCAAGGAGGTGCTCCGGAAAAGGACGGAGGAAATCGAGAAGGACATGATCGTCCGGGTCCTCGAGGAATGCGGGGGAAACGTGAGCCGGGCGGCCCAGCAGCTCGGCTTGAGCCGGAAAGGGCTCCAGCTCAAGATGATCCGGTACAGCCTTCGCAAATCCGGTTCGGAAGAGTGACGACTTTGTAAAAAGTCCATATGCTGCGTTGCCCTTCATCCCTCGTCATTGCGACGTACCAATAAGTACGTCTCATTCCTCGGGATTTGGGCGCCTTGCCTCTGGATCTTTTTACAAAGCCGTCGGTAACTGAAGATTTTTCGAGTTTTTACGAGTTCTTCAAGAATGACCGGTTCGTAAAAGTCCCTGCGTGGCCTTGCCTGCCGTTTCCTGTCACGGGGAGCTTGCGGGGCGAAGGATCCGTTTCCCCGATTCGGGGCGCCGGGCCTTCCGGGGCTGTTCGGCGGACCGTCAGGAACAGGCCGTTTTCAGACGTATTCGAGAGTGTCGAGATCAGGGGAAGAAAGGCCGAAAAAACCCATGGTACATCGTATCGAAGTCGGTTTCAGGGAAGGCGTCCGGGATGCCCTCGGTGAGAAGACCGGGAAAAAGATCACCGAGAACCTGGGCATCCAGGTCCAGCAGGTCCGGACGGTGGAGGTTTACACCATCGAGGGGGACCTCTCCCCGGCGGACCTGGAAAAAGCCGCCCGGGGGCCCCTTTCCGATCCCGTCATCCAGGATTTTGCCGTTGACCGCCCCCTGTCCTCCGATTTCGACTGGCTCATCGAGGTGGGATTCCGGCCGGGGGTGACGGACAACGTGGGCCGGACAGCGGGGGAAGCCCTGGGTCTCCTCTTCGGAACGCCAGGCGGACGGTCCCTCCAGGTCTTCACGTCCCGGCAGTATCTCTTCAACGGCGACATGACGAAAGACGACGCGGAAAAAATCGCCTCGGGGCTCCTGGCGAACGATCTCATCCAGCATTACGAAATCCACGACGGCCGCACCTGGGATTCCCGGAAAGGCATAACACCCTATGTTCCAAAGGTCCACATCGAAGAGGACCCGGTGGTGGAGGAAATCGACCTGGACGTTTCCGACGAGGCCCTCGGGAAGATCAGCGCCTCCCGGGTCCTCGCCCTGACCGTGGAAGAGATGAAGGTGATCCAGCGTTACCTGAAGGACCCGGCGGTCCTGAAGAAAAGGACGGAAGCGGGCCTGGGCGCGAAAATCACCGACGTGGAGCTCGAGGTCCTCGCCCAGACCTGGTCGGAGCACTGCAAGCACAAGATCTTCAACAGCCTGATCACCTACGAGGATGAGCAGGGAACACGGGAGATCATCGACTCTCTTTTCAAGACCTGCATCAAGGGGTCGACCCGGGAGATCCGGGAGGCGAAAGGGGAGGATGATTTCTGCCTTTCCGTCTTCGTGGACAACGCCGGGGTGATCCGTTTCAACGACCGGTACAACCTGGTCTTCAAGGTGGAAACCCACAACTCGCCGTCCGCCCTGGACCCCTACGGCGGGGCCCTGACGGGGATCGTCGGGGTGAACCGGGACCCCTTCGGCACGGGCAAGGGGGCGCGGCTCATCTTCAACACCGACGTGTTCTGTTTTGCGTCGCCCTATTACGACAGGCCCCTTCCCCCGCGGATTCTCCACCCCCGGCGGATCTACGAAGGCGTCCGGGAGGGGGTGGAGCACGGCGGCAACAAGAGCGGCATCCCCACGGTGAACGGGTCCATCGTCTTCGACGACCGGTTCCTCGGAAAGCCGCTGGTCTACTGCGGGACGGCGGGGATCATGCCCGCCCGGATCCTCGGGGAGCCGAGCCATGTGAAGGAGATCGAACCGGGTGACCTGGTGGTCATGACGGGCGGCCGCATCGGCAAGGACGGCATTCACGGGGCCACCTTCTCGTCCGAAGAACTTCACGAAGGGTCCCCCGTCACGGCCGTCCAGATCGGTGACCCCATCACCCAGAAGAAGATGACCGACTTTCTTCTCCTCGCCCGGGACCGGGGTCTTTACCGGGCCATCACGGACAACGGGGCGGGCGGCCTATCCTCGTCCGTAGGGGAGATGGCCACCCTGTCCGGGGGCTGCGAGATGGATCTCGAGAAGGCCCCGCTCAAGTATCCGGGCCTGATGCCCTGGGAAATCCTGATCTCCGAGGCCCAGGAACGGATGAGCCTGGCCGTTCCCCCGGAGAAAATAGAGACTTTCCTCGACCTGGCCGAAGAAATGGATGTGGAGGCCACCGTCCTCGGCCGGTTCACCGACACGGGGAAATTTCACATCCGCTACGGCGAAAGGACCGTGGCCTGCCTGGACATGGGCTTTCTGCACGACGGGGTGCCCCAGATGCGCCTGGAGGCCCGGTGGACGGCGCCGAGGCACGAGGAACCGGAGATCCCCCCGCCGGAGGATTACGGCCGGGCCCTGAAGGAGATGCTCGCCCGGCTCAACATCTGCAGCAAGGAATCGGTGGTCCGCCAGTACGACCACGAGGTCCAGGGCGGGAGCGTCATCAAGCCCCTGGTCGGGGCCGCCAATGACGGTCCCTCCGACGGCGCCGTCATCCGCCCGGTCCTCGAGTCCCTGGAGGGGGTGGTGGTGGCCCACGGGATCTGCCCCCGGTACGGCGACATCGACACCTATCACATGGCCGCCGCGGCCATCGACGAGGCCGTCCGGAACGCCATCGCCGTGGGCGCCACCCTGGACCACCTGGCAGGCCTGGACAACTTCTGCTGGTGTGACCCCGTGGCGTCCGAGAAGACCCCCGACGGCCGGTACAAGCTCGCCCAGCTCGTCCGGGCCAACCGGGCCCTCTATGACTACACGAAGATCCTGGGTGTCCCGTGCATCTCCGGGAAGGACAGCATGAAGAACGATTACATCATCGGGGAGACGAAAATATCCATTCCCCCCACCCTCCTGTTCTCCGTCATCGGGCGGGTGGAAGATGTGAGAAAGACCGTAACCATGGATGCCAAGAGAGCGGGGGACATGGTCTATGTCCTGGGAATGACCCGGCCCGAGCTGGGAGGGTCGGAGTGGTATGCCCACCATGGAAAAGTCGGAAATTCAGTGCCTAAAGTAAACGGTGAAAGCGCCAGGCGGCTGTACCGGGCCCTTTCGTCGGCCATCCGGTCGGGCCTCGTCGCCTCCTGCCACGACTGCTCCGACGGGGGCCTCGCCGTCGCCCTGGCCGAGTCGGCCTTCGCGGGGGGCTTCGGCATGACGGTGGACCTCAGCTGGATTCCCGCCGAGGGGATCGATCGGGACGACCATCTTCTGTTTTCCGAGTCCCAGAGCCGTTTTGTCGTTACCGTCGCCCCCCGTCACCGGAAAGGGTTTGAAAAAATCCTGGAAGGAAACACGTTCGCCGCCGTGGGCGCCGTCATGGCCGACGGGGTGTTTCGCATCAAGGGTCTCGGAAGAAACGTGATCGTCGAAGAGCGTATCGAAGAGCTGACCGACACCTGGCAGAAGCCCCTGGCCTTCTGATCGTCGGCCTGGTCGAAAAGCCCGCGCCTCATTTCCGGCGGCAGCGGGACCCGGCCCGGACGGGCGGGTTCCCCGGTTTGGGACGCCTGGCCCCCGCCGGCCTTATGTAAAGCCGCCTGGAAAGGCGGGTCCCGGAATGTTGACAGGGCCGCGGCACCCCATGTCGCAGGAAAAAGGAACCTTTCAGGGAGAAAGAGAAAATGGGAAGAAAGGTCAAAGCCATCGTTCTCACGGGCAACGGCGTGAATTGCGAAATGGAAATGGCCCACGCCTGCCGCCTGGCCGGCGCGGACAGGGTGGACATCGTCTACACGGGGGAAATGCTGGCGGGTAAGAAACGGCTCGACGACTACGATTTCCTGAACCTTCCCGGGGGATTTGTCGACGGCGACGACCTGGGCTCAGCCAAGGCGGGAGCCAATCGTTTCCTCCACGGCCGGGTCCGGGAGAGCGGGGAAAGGCTGTTCGATCAGCTGCTCCGGTTCATCGGGGCGGGGAAACTCGTTTTCGGTGTTTGCAACGGCTTCCAGCTCATGGTCAAGCTCGGGCTTCTTCCCGGGTTCGATGGAAACTACGCCCGCCAGGAAGCGACCCTGACCTTCAACGATTCGGGGCGGTTCGAGGACCGGTGGGTCTACCTGAAGGTGAACACCGCCTCCCCCTGCGTCTTCACGAGCGGCCTCGAGAGACTGTACCTTCCCGTTCGGCACGGCGAGGGCAAGTTTTTTGTGCGGGAGGAATCCATCCTGGACCGGCTGGAAAATAACGGCCACATTGTTGTCCAGTACAGCGACGAAGAGGGCCGGGCGGCCGTGATGGACTACCCGGAAAACCCCAACGGATCCCTGCGGGCCGTGGCCGGGGTCTGCGACGAGACGGGGCGGGTTTTCGGCCTCATGCCCCACCCCGAGGCCTTTCTCCATTGCACCAACCATCCCCGGTGGACCCGGGAATCGCTTCCCGAGGAGGGCATGGGGCTCGCCCTTTTCCGAAATGCCGTCGATTTTATTCGAGAGAAAGGAATTTGAACATCATGGAAACAGCCAAGAAGACGTCGTTTGTCCTGGATAAGCCGGACAACCTGGTGGAATTTTTCGAGAGGTCCGTCAGACGGTTTCCGGAAAGGCCCCTCTTCGGCGTCCGCCGGGAGGACGGGACCTTCCGGTGGATATCATACGGGGAAATGGGAAAACGGGTGGACAACCTGCGGGGAGGCCTGTCGAGGCTGGGGATCACAAAGGGGGACGCCGTGGGGGTCATCGCCAACAACCGTCCCGAGTGGGCCGCGGCGGCCTTCGCCGCATACGGTCTCGGGGCCCGCTTCGTCCCCATGTACGAGGCCGAGCTTCCCCGGACCTGGCAGTATATTCTCCAGGATGCCGATGTCCGGGTTCTCTTCGTTTCGAGCCCCGATATCCTTGAAAAGCTGACGCCGGTGATCCAGGGAATGGAAAGCCTGAAGCATGTCCTCCTCATCGAGGGGGACGGCCCCGGAACGATGGCCGAGCTGGAACGGACCGGGGCGGAAAACCCGCCGCCGGCCCTCCATCCCGCCGCGGAGGACGTGGCGGCTCTCATCTACACCTCCGGGACGACGGGGGACCCCAAGGGCGTTCTCCTGACCCACGGGAACTTCACGAGCAACTCTCATGCCGGGAGGAAGAATTTCCCCATGCTCACGGAAGAGGACGTGTGCCTGTCCATCCTGCCCTGGGCCCATTCCTACGGCCAGACGGCGGAGCTTTACACCATGATCTACCTGGGGGGATCCATCGGCATCATGGGAGGCGTTAACACCCTCCTGGAAGACTTCCGCAGTGTCCGGCCCACCTTTCTCATCGCCGTGCCCCGGGTGTTCAACCGCATTTACGACGGCCTGTGGGCACGGATGAACCGGGAGGGGGGGCTCAAAAAGAAGCTTTTCCTGATGGCCCTGGAGGGGGCCCGGGAGAAGCGGCTCGGGGAAGCCGAAGGGCGCTCCCCCGCGTTTGGGACGAAGCTGAAGGCCGCCTTCGGGGACCGGGCCGTCTTCGCGAAGATCCGGGAGGCTTTCGGGGGCCGCCTCAAGGCCGCCCTGTCGGGGAGCGCCGCCATGAACCCGGAAATCGCCCAGTTCTTCTTCGATATCGGCGTTCCCGTCTTCGACTGTTACGGTCTCACGGAAACGTCGCCGGCGGTGACCATGAACGCCCCCGCCGCCTTCCGTCTCGGAACGGTGGGGCGGGCCATCGAAAAGGTCGAGGTCGTCATCGACAAGACCTACGGCGACCCGGTGCTGGGCGATGGTGAAATCGTTGTCTACGGGCCCAATGTCATGATGGGATACCACAACAAGCCGGCGGAGACCCGGGCCGTTCTCATGGAGGACGGCGGGTTGCGGACAGGGGACCGGGGCCGGCTCGACGAAGACGGGTTTCTCTACATCACCGGGAGGATCAAGGAGCAGTACAAGCTGGAGAACGGCAAGTTTGTCTTTCCCGCTTCCCTGGAGGAAGACATCCGTCTCGTTCCATTGGTGGAAAACGCCATGATTTACGGGGAAAACCGTCCTTACAATGTCTGTCTTCTCATCCTGGACATGGCCGTCCTGGAAGCCCACGGGCGGGCGAAGAACCTCCCGGGAAACCCGGAGGACTGGATCGACCGGCCCGATGTCCGGGAGGACGTGACCGGGCAGATCCTCCTGTCTCTGAAGGGGAAATACGGCGGTTACGAAGTCCCCCGGAAATTCATTTTCCTGAAGGAGAATTTCTCCCTCGAGAACGGGACGCTGACCCAGACCATGAAATTGAAGCGTCGGATCGTCTTCGAGCGGTACCGGGATCTCATCGATGCCGCCTACGCGGCGAAAGAGCCCTGACGGGCTGGTTTTTCTCGGTCTTCAGGCTGGGCCGTCGAAAGGACCGTGCGATGAAACTGATTGTCCAGATTCCCTGCTACAACGAGGAAGAGACCCTTCCCCGGACCGTCGCGGACATTCCCCGGGCCATCGCCGGAATCGACGCCGTGGAGATCCTCGTCATCGACGACGGGAGCACCGACGGCACCCTGGAGGCCGCCCGGAGAGCGGGGGTCCACCACATCGTCCGGAACATCCGGAACCGGGGCCTGGCCAGGACCTTCCTCGTCGGGCTCGACGCCTCCCTCCGCCTCGGGGCGGACATCATCGTGAACACCGACGGGGATAACCAGTACCGGGGAGAGGACATCCCGAGGCTCATCGCGCCGATCCTCGACGGAAAGGCCGAGATGGTCGTCGGCGACCGCAGGACCAACGACATCCCCCATTTCTCCATGAAGAAGAAGATGCTCCAAAGACTGGGGAGCTTTGTCGTCCGGCGCCTGTCCGGGACGGACGTCACCGACGCCGTCAGCGGCTTTCGGGCCTTCAGCCGCGAGGCGGCCCTGCAGCTCAACATACTGTCCAATTACTCCTATACCGTGGAGACGATCCTCCAGGCGGGCAACAAGGGGCTCGCCATCGCCACCGTGGCCATCGGCACGAACCCGAAAACCCGCGAGTCCCGTCTCATGAAGCACCTCTTCGGGTTTGTCACGAGCCAGATGGCCACCATGGTCAGGACCTACACCATGTTCCGCCCCCTCAAGGTCTTCACGCTCATGGGAGGCTTCTTCATCTTCCTCGGTCTCATCCCGTCGATCCGATTTCTCGTCAACTTCCTGATCAGCCACCAGGCGGGACACATCCAGTCACTCATCCTGGCGGCCATCCTCTTCATCATCGGTTTCCAGCTCATCGTCGTGGGAATCGTAGGTGACGTCATCTCCTTCAACCGGAAACTCGTTGAGGAGGTCCTTTACCGCGTGCGGAAACTGGAACTGGACCGCCCGGAGAGAGAACAAACGTCCCCGGAGACAGTGAAGGCGTCACGGACCGATGAGGCGTAAATGGAAAAAGCGTCCCCGGGTTCCATGACAGAAAGGATGGAGCACACAGGAAACGGGACTGGAAAAAGGCCCTCGCCGTCGGTCAGCCTCATCCTCATAACCTACAACCGGTACGACGAAATCAACCGGACCCTGGCGACTCTGAGGTGCCAGGACGGGGATTTCGAACTCGTCGTCGTGGACAACGGTTCCACGGCGGAAGGGAAAATCTATCTCGAGGGCTGGCGGAATGTCCGTTTCAAGCGGCTCAACGCCAACGGGGGACCGACGGGCGGACGGAACGCCGGCATCCGCCTGGCAACGGGAGATCTCCTGGTTTTCCTCGATGATGACGCCTCTTTTGCCGATTCGAAAGCCCTGTCGAGAATCCGGGAACGGTTTCGGCAGGATCCGGCCCTGGGAATCCTGAACGCCGACTCCCGCCTCTTTCCCTCGGGAGAAACAGACTACGCGGCCATTCCTCGAAGGGACAAGGCCGTCCTTCATGAAGACTATGAGGCCTCCTATTTCTGTGCCGTGGCTTTCGCGATTCGCCGGGAGATCGTAGAGGAGGTGGGTGCTTTTTTCGAGCCTTTCTTCTATGGCTGCGAAGAACTGGATCTTTCCTGGCGGGTGCTGCGGCGGGGATACCGGATCGTCCGGGCTTCCGATCTCGTCGTCCACCACCGGGTGAGCCCCGAGGCGAGGCCGTCGGATCGATGGATCTACTCCAATGCCAGAAACCGGGTATGGCTTTCTCTTCGCAACCTTCCCTGGCCTTGCGTGGTTTCTTATGCCTGTTTCTGGTGGGGATATCTCTTTCTGAGAGCTCTTCGGGAGCGGCATTTCCTGTCTTACATTTATGGAATCAGGGATTGTCTCAAGGGCGTCCCCGCTGTTCTGAAACATCGAAACGTTCTGGACAGGGCTACCCTTCACGCCATCGGCCGGTTGAACGGAAGGCTCTTTTATTGATCGTGAGGTTCCGGCGTCATTTATTCTTTCCGAGGGTCATGAACCCGCAGTTCTCACAGATCGGCGTCAGGTTCTGTTCGAGGAGGTTTTTGCGGAAACGGGCAGCCTCTGGGGAATTCCAGATGTCGGCGAGAGATCGTTCCCTGATGTTTCCGAAGGTTTTGCGGATGACGTAACAGTGCAGAACGTCGCCGTCGGGGGCGATGGTCGCCATGGAGAATCCGCGGCAGAAACACCGGTATTTCTGGCGGAGGTTGTTGTGATAGCAGCTTTCGAGTTCCTCCATCAGGTAGGGCGGTTCAAATGTGACGTAGACGCCTCTCTTTTTTCCCTTCCGCAGGCATTCTTCCAAAACACGGCGCAACGTCTCCAGTGAGTAGTCCCGGATTCTGCCCTTCATGAGAACCGCCGTTTCCCCTTCGTGAAGACCTGCCGAACGGATCGTCCGGTTCATTCTTTCTTCTCCGTACAGGCGTTCTATTTCGTATTTCACCTTGCGGACGCCCAGGGAGGCGCAAAAATCGACCATTTCTGGAAGGACCTCGATGTTGTCGTTCTGTATGACCGATGTGACCGTGACGGGAATGACCGGAGCCAGGGAGCGAGCGGTCTCTGCGGCCTTCCGGAAGGTTCCGCTCCGTCCCCGGATGGCATCGTGAATGTCGGCGGGCCCATCCAGGGAGATGCACATCGTGCTGACGGAGTCGAGTCGTTTCAGTTCTTCCACGTGCCGCTCCCCGACCAGGGTTCCGTTCGTAGGGAGGATGATGTTCCGGCCGGGACCGAGAGAACGGACGATGTCCAGAAGGTCCTTCCGAAGGAATATTTCGCCACCGTAAAGGGTCACTTTTTTCAGAAAAGAATTCTCCTGGAAAAAACTCCCGATTTCCCGGCCTTCGATCTCGGATTTTTCCGTCAGGGCCTTACGGTCCTGGTAGCACATCCGGCAGTTCAGGTTGCACCGCTGGGTGAGTTCGAACATGGCGGAATCGGGCAGAGGCAGGCGCCCTGTTTCCTGAAAGCGACCTATCTTTCTTTCCAACTTCCGGGTTGCCAGGAAATAATGGATTTTTCTCGCTGCCTCATACCCGCCGTGACGGAAGAGGATCTTCTTGGCCAGCTTCTCCATCAGGTGGAAGTCTCCTTTTCGATTTTCCGGTGGTAGATGTTCAGCCTGTCGCCTTTCAGGTCGTGTTTGTCACAGTTTCGGCAAAAAGGCAGGCTTTCAGGATTTCGCCGGAAAGCTTCAAGAAGAGCTTTCGCCTTTCTGGACGAAAGAATATCCCGAATGCGGTTTCGGGAAGCATTCCCCGGAGAGAACTCGGCATTGTAGTCGTTTTCGCAGAGAACGACATCCCCGTTGCTGAAAATCGTGAGATTCGCCAAAGGCCGGCTGCAGGGTGCCGAAGATGGACACCATATCCGGCTTCCCCGGTGCCTTTTTTCCCCAGAATCCTCCTGGATCGGCATCAGACGGGGGGCCAGGGTTTTCTCCAGGTTGACCTTTTCCCGCTGGACGGCGGGAAGGCGGAGGCTCAAGGCGTCCACGCCCATCTCCCGGGCCATTGCCTTGAAAGCCTCGACTTGGTGTTCGTTGTGTTTCATGACAAGGAAACGGAGAGTGATTGTCGGTGTCGCCTTCCCGAGCCTTCTTTTCTCGGTCACGAGATTTTCCGTGGAGGTCAGGACTTTTTCAAGCTGTCCTCTCACGCGGTATGTTTCGTAGGTTCTCTGATCGAGCCCGTCGACGCACAGGATGATGCTGTCGAGGCCGGAATCGATGACCCGGCGGGCTTCCGCCGCCGTGGTAAAAAAATGACCGTTTGTGCTCGTGTGTACGAGAAGGCCGCTGTCCTTGGCATACCGGATCATGTCGCAGGCCTCTTCGTGCGCAAACGGTTCGCCCCAGGCCCAGAAGGCCATGAGGCTCACCCTGTTTGCGACCTGGTCGATGATCGACTTGTAGAGATCGAAGGGCATGGCTTCAGGCGGCCTGCGGATCAGGCCGGCTCCGAACGCGCAGGTCCGGCAGCGGAGATTGCAGTCATTCACGGGTTCGATCTGGAGAACCGGGGGTAACCCAAACCCGTTCCAGGGATTGAATCCGCTTCGGATTCCCTGAATGACGTAATTCAGTTTTTTCTGCCAGGACAGGTGTTTCAACGGGAAGGTCTGCCTGTCGAACAGAATGCCGTATTTTTCCGGCAGGAGGAGCCCCCGGATCAAGCAGGCGATTTTTCCGCTTTGAATAGAAGCCATGGGTCCTCAGCTCAAACAGCCTTCTTCTTCAGGATGCCGGACAGGACACCGGTGGCTATGTTCCAGTGGAAGAGAGGCAGAATAAAGAAGACACCCAGTCCCACAAGGACGCTCTTTTTTTGAAGAGCCCCCCGAAGGGATACCCAGGTGATGATTCCCCCGTAAAAAAGAGCGACAAGACCGAGAAACCAGCGGCTCCAGGAAAAGAAGGGCGCCAGGAGCGCGAGGATGAGAATGAAAGCAGCGACTCCCGGAACGAGGTAGCGAAGAACTCGCAGAAGGGATATTCGCTTTCCCAGGAGGGCAATTTTTTCAGAAGCCCGGTAGCTTGTGATACCAAGGAAATTCCGGAGCGATGTGATCCTCCTGTGGTAGACCGGATTGTCGTCCATATATTTAACGGTGTATCCCGCCTCGAGAATTCGGTTAGTCATCTCCATTTCCGCCCCGAATATATTGTTTTCCGGGAATTTTCCGACGGATTGAAGGACGGCGGCCGGAATGACCATGTTTTCCTTGTGGGGGAAATACTGCTTTGACGTCCCTTTTTCCCCTGGGCGTATGCCACCGGTTCCAACAGGCGAATTCAGGATAACGTCGATGACGTTAGTGATGGTATCCATTTTGTCGGGAAGAACGTCTGGTCCTCCGAGAATTCCCGGCCGATCGTCCAGGTGGGCGTCAATTTTTCGCAACCAGTCGGAAGGGAACGTGCAGTCGGTTTCCGTGAAGACATAGTATTCGGCGGGAAGGCTTTCGATGGCCTTGTTCCTGCCCTCGTTGACGCGGGCTAGATGAGCGGGGACCTTCTTCGATTCCAATGTTTTGGGCGGCAGGGAAAACACTTGAATATCAAGAACGCCGAAGGGTCCATTATCCTTAAGAAACCTGCCGATTTCCGGCACGGCGCCGCATTCGACGGCTGCAATCCGGTATTCGTCTTTCCGGTAATCCAGATTTGCAAGGGAATCCAGGCACAGGCCCAGGTCTTTCTCGGAGTGTTCGACGGATAAGACAATGGTAAATCGGGGCGTTTTTCCCTTATCTTTCATGACGGGCACCAGCCTGTTTTTATTTCATTTTGCCATGGTCCTGTCAAGACCGGCTTTTGCCGCTCGACGGTTGTCCCGGTTCTCCGCTTTCTTCCTCCTTGGCAAGGGACGAGAATGACCGGAAGACATGCCTCGCCGCGAAAATTTCTTCCGGGGAAAGGAGGCGGAGAAAAACCGTTCCCGCGAGAAGAACCGCCATGCTTGCGGGAAGGGCCGCGACGGGATACTCGCTTCCTAATAAAAACACAACGGCGGCGGCCAGGGCCGTGAGGAACGGCTTGAGAAATGTGGTCCGGATATCCAGGTGGACGGCCTGCCGGGCCGCCTTGACGAGCCCCGCGGTTTCGACAAGGAGGGCCAGTCCCAGGGCACCGATGACTCCTGCCGGTCCCATGAGGGATATGGCCGGGTAGATGACCAAAAGGAGAACGGACGCGCCGGCAAGGGAAAAAAGAGTCGGTACCGCGTATTCCCCCCTGGCCTGAAAGACGCCCCTAATCATGGTATTCACGGCGACGGGAACAAGAAACCAGAGCGTCCAGCCGAGAAGGCTTCCCGCGTTTCCGTATGACGGGCCGAAGATCTTTTCGACGAACCAGGGCAGGACCGCCAGGCCCGTCAGTCCCAGGGCCGTCCCCGCGATGATTGTAACCCGGATGGTGGACTCGGTGAAAAAGCGGGCTTTCCCGTCCCCTCTCAGGATGGACCGGCTCAGAACGGGAAGCGCACCGGCTGTTAGAAATCCCGGCAGGGAGGCCAGGAGGATGAGCGCCTGCATGGCCAGGGCGAGCTGGCCGAGATCCGATCCCAGTCCCGCTGTATACCGGTACAGGATAAGAGGACCCTGGAGAACGAAGGCGTAGGAAAGGGCGAAGATTCCGAGCAACAGGCCGCGGCTGAAATAATTCGCGAGTTCCTTCTTCCTGATGCGGAAGGCCACGGGGGAAAAGGATCTTTTTATCCAGAGCAGGCTGAACATCGCTTCGGCCCACCAGCTGAGAGAATGGATCAGCGACAGTCCCAGAAGTCCACCGCCCAGGAGGATGCAGGTCACCGAGAAGAGAAGTTCGACGAATCTAAAAATGGAATGAAAAAGAAGGATGTACTGGCTCGACTCGAAAGCGGTGAAGGCGCTGGAGGCCCAGTAGGCCATACTTCTTCCCATGAGGGCCGTGGAGAAAACGAGAAGAACACGCCGGGCTTCCGGGTTTTCTTCCAGGAGGAGCCCCGAAAGGGCGCACAGCAGGGCGCAGAAAGCCGAACTGATGACGCGGAGCGAAAAAGTTCCCGACAGCACATCGGACCGGCGGTCGGGATTCCGGGGGATTTCGCGGCCCATGATGATTCCCAGCCCCAGGCCGGCGAGAGGCAGCATCACCATGTACCAGGACATGGCGTAATTGAAAAGGCCGTAGAGTTCCGGGCCGAGCCACCGGGCGAGAAAGACGACATAGCACAGCCGGATGGCGATGTTCACCCAGTGGCTTCCCATGAGATAGAAGGCATTCCGCGCGATGGAGCGTATTCCCGGTCCGCTCAGACGATTCGATTTTTCCTGCGCTTCAGGATCCATGCGCTCACGGGGAACCTTCCCCTGTTGTGGGGGAGATGTCATGCATCCGGGATCCAGCGCCGAAACGCCGCATCAGGGAAATCAGGGAACGGAAAAGATGGCTCGTCGGGCTTCGCTGGAATAACAGGTTCTTTGCCGCCTCATGGGCACCGCCGATCCGGGGTTTTCTGCCCAGGGCTTCCCTCATGGCGGTAACCCACGATGCCTCACCATATCCTTTGCTCATTGCCATTTCCATGACGTCTGTAAAATCAATTTGTGAAAAGGTTCCTTTCACGGAAAGCTTCCGAATGTCATCATCCGATGCGTCCCTCGGAAAACAGGGGGGGAGTCCCTTTCCCAGGGCCCGGAAGATGAGAATATTCCGAATGCATTTCACGCACCGGCAGCAGTTTTCGTGTTTCTCCTTTCCCTCCCAGCATACCCGAAGGAAGCGGAGCGCCTCCGGCCAGTCGCTCATGGACTGTATTTTTTCGATTCTCGAATATTCCGCCCCGTCATAGATCACCTTCAGCCTGTCGGAGGACAGCATCCGGTCGGTGAGGGGGTTGCTTCCCCATATCTTACCGGTGACGAAGCTGACGTAGGGTTCCGACGAGGCGACCACGATCCGGGAAAACCTTTTTCCGAACAAGGTCAGGGAGGACACAAGGGCGGCGGCATGGGAATCGGCCCAGCTGACCGGGAGGTCTCTGAAATTTGTGGCAAGGGGGATGAGCGTCATCCCGATGCTTCCAAGAAGCTCCTCGTTCCTTCTCTGTGATAGATCGAAAGAGCGGCTTCTCCTGAGCGGGATGTCGAACCCGTGGATGAATACCCCCGCCGTCAGGTTCGTCGAACGCCTTCCCGCCAGGGCCTTTCTGTGTCTCCAGGCGGTGAAGCAGGAATCGACGCCCCCGGAAAAGGGCATGACGGCTTCTCCGTTTCCCGGCCCTTCGACGGCCTCTTCCTCCTGGTCCGGGATGATTTCCACCTGCCGGTACCGGTCCGGCCTCCAGGCCTGCCAGACGGCCATGAATTCCTCGAGGTTCCGAAGCAGGGAGGGCGAGACGGTTCCCCGGACAAGGACAGGCCGCCCGGTCTGCATGGCCGGGAAGAGAAAGCCGAGAACGAAGGGATCAGCCCGGTCGGTGACCCAGTCCTTGAATTCAGCGGGTATTCTGTACCAGAGACGAATAGAGGATTTTCCCCCGGTTCGAAGCTGCCCTTCGAGATGAATCATTTTCCCCGTCAAACGGGAAGGAAGCAGTGTCAACTCTGCGTGATGGGCCATTTTTTTATGATAATGGTTCTTTTGGTGCCGGTACCATAACAGGAAGGAGAAAATTACACAACAGACCCGACCCGCAACCTTTCATCCCGGGTCGGGCCATGACCGGGGGCGGACGTTCATTCAGAAGGTAACGGGAATGAGGTAAACGGGGCTGGGTTCCGTCTTCTTTCAACTGCCACGCTTCATGGCGGAACGGATCCGGTAAAGGGCGGATCGCAAGAGAGTTCCTGAAAAACCCTTGTCAAGGAAGACATCACGGGCGGCGTTCTGCAGTCGCCTGTCCCAGGTTTTCTGACTTGTCAGTTCCCGCAGCCTGAGAACCCATTTTTCATCGGACACTCCTCTTTTTTCCGCCTCCCGGACAAGGTCCATCAACGTGCGGTGAGAGACCTCGCCATGGAGTTTCAGGGCCTGGATATCCTCCTCATTCAGGATTTTCCCAAAACAGGGGGGCTGACCGTAACCGAGAAGTCGAAACATGAGAATCGTGCGAACGCACTTTTCACAGCGACAGCAATTCTCGTGACCTTCCGTGTTTGCCCAGCAGACGTGCATGTATTGAAGGGCTTCCGGCCATCGGGCGACGAGAGCCGCCTTATCCAGGCGGGAGAATTGAGCCCCGTCGTAAAGGACCCGGAAGGAAGCGCTCGAAAGGAGGGGGTCGCTCACGGCGTTACTGCCCCAGACGATTTTGGGGTCCGTGCTGTAATAGGGTCTCGAGGCGCCGAGAAGGCCGGTGTCGAATTCTTTTTGAAACAGGGCCAGGGCCGCGATGAGAGACGCGGCGTGGGAGTCTCCCCATCCCACGAGCATCTCCCGGTAATTCGTGGCCACGGGAATCAGGTTCATGCCGACACTGGAAAGAAGAAGCTGATTCTGCCTTTTCAGGTCCTCATACGATGCCTTCCGCGTCAGGGGGATATCCAGCCCATGAATAAAGACACCGGACAGGAGGTTTTGTGTTCTCCTGCCGGCAAGTGCCTTCCGGTGCCGCCAGGCGGTGAAGCAGGAATCCAGGCCGCCGGAAAAAGCCATGACCGCCCGACCTTTCTCCGGTTGTTTCGGGGGTTCGACCTCTGCCTCGGCGGTTATGTCGACGGCCCGGTACCGCTCGGGCCTCCAGACAGCCCAGATAGTCATGAATTCTGACAGGTTGAAAAGAAGGGAAGGGGCAACACGCCCTTCCACGTGAACGGGCTTCCCGAGCTGCATGATGGGAAAAATCATGGCGATGACGAAGGGGTCCGCCCATCCGGTCACCTGTCCTTTCGCGCTTGACGGCACCCGGTACCAGACGGTGAGGGGTTTACCCCGGCCCAGGTGCAGCCGGGCTTCCAGGTGAAGGCAACCGTCCTTTTGCTTCGGATCTTTCAGGAAGAGACGGGCTCGGTTCATGGCATTTCCCCTGTTTCGCTCCTGTCCGGAACGGCGGCGTGGGGGATGCTTTTCCCCCTATGCTCCTGTCGATGGAAGCCCTTCATGTTGCGGAAAGTCACGATCCTCCATATGCCTGGAACAGTCTGGCAGCCCACCGTGGTGTTTTCCATGAGCAAAAAATGACAGGATTCGAAAAGAGAGATCATTTCCTCAATGCGAGGTATGGACTGGACAGGGATTCGCTGTTCCCGGTAACTCTGATTCAAACCCCGGGTATCAAGAACGACTTCTGTAACCTTGAATATGCGTTCCCCGAAGATTTCGAAAAGGTCACAGGAGACCTTGCCGGTCCAATATCTCAACTGTTCATCACAGAGTTTGGCTGGATCCGTGTTTGCCTTGAAGAAGGCATAAAACCACAGTTCACTGACGGTGTTTTTAACGAATATATCGTCCACAGGATCGTTTTTCTCGAGTTTCCATTCTCGCAGCCGGTTCATGATCTGCCGGTAATAGCTATCCAGTTCGTCGGGGGATCTTTCCATCCACACCATGTTCCGGATGACAACCAGGCCTCCATCGGAAATATATCTATTGAGATTCCGGCATATCAAAAGATAATCGTCGGGAAATCGAAGAAATGTGAACGGTCCGTCTCCCAGAACGATGTTGTACCTGTCTGTCAGGTCATCAAGCGGGGTTCTCCAGTCTCGGATAATGACTTCGACACGGGACCAGTTTTTCGTGGCCATTTTTTTCATGGCGGTGACATTGGGAGGAAACCGGTCCATGATTGTAACCCGGAGAGGGTTTTCCTCGAGAACCATGTCGACAAGTTCGGGTGTGCATCCCAGTATGAGAACCCGCGACTCTTCAATGGATTTCAGTTTTTTCTGGAACAGGAGGATGTCTTCCTGTCCAGGGCGTACGGGACAGCCCCACATGGACCAGTTTCTGATGATTGTATCACTTGCCGATGGGTCGTCAAATTTCATGGATGGCGATGGCTCAGGTGTCAAAAATTTGAGATTTTTTCGGTCTCAAGAGTTCTAAACACTCCACTCAAAGACCGATCCCCAAAGAGCGATCATTCTCTGAACGAAACCAAGATCGGTCGTCAACTTCTTTACATCTTCCAGGCGAGGAAATGAGGCCAGGGTGAACCCCTCTTCCTTTTCCGTTTTCAGACAAACGCGACCATGAATACCCTGGCATCTTTTTTCCGAAGATCACGATCCAGTTTTTCGGGCAACAAGAACGCTGACCGCTTCCTTGAACGGCCTGTCGCCGGAGGGAATGTCCAAGACGCTTGAAAAGCCGGTATTTAAAAGCAGTTTACTCACTTCTTCCAGAGGGGGGACGGAGGACACGCTGTATTCTCCCTTCTTGAACGCGTCCACAAAAAGAATATTGTCAATCGTGTTCCAGTAAGGCGTTTCCTTGAACAGCCCGGCCAGTTTATCTCTGGCGGACTGTATCAGTTTGTCTCTCTCCCGCGCGGAACAGCGGGACCCGGCATCGATGACAGCCATAGTCGTTCCTGTGCGCAGGCTTGTGATCTCATTGCGGAAAATCGACATATTCGCATCGGAGGGCATTTCCTGCCGGATTTCCATGACCCTTTTCAGGGTTTCGTCGAGGTGATGATCGAAATCGAAGGGCTTCGTCGGCTGGAAAAAGGACCGCAGGACAAATCGCCCTCCCGGGGCCAGGTATCCGTGAAGGATCCGGGAGAGATTCTTCCAGTCCTCGGGATACCGGGTGAAAAGAAAGGCGTTGTCTCCCAGAATGACATTGAACGTTTTTTCAAGGTTTTTATTTTCCGTCCTCCAGTCGGACAGGACAACTTCCACGGAAGACCAATCCTGTCCGCCCAGGATCTCCATGGCTTTTACGTGGGGTTCGTAATGGTCTATAACAACTATTTTTTTGGCTTTTCTTCGAAGGAGGAGGTTGACGAACTCGGGAGTCGCCCCCAGGATTAAGGCGGAAAGGTCCTGCCCGGTCGGAAGTTGCTCTTCGATAATCCTGATTTCGTCCCCGCCGGGCCGGATGGGTTGGCCGATGTGGGACCACCAGAGGGCAGTTTTCTCGATTTCGCTCTCTTTTTTATCCTTTTTCATCTGATACCCCATGGAAGGTCTTTTGTCTCGAGCATGGTCTCGACGGTCACTTGCGGCAAAAAGAAGCGGTTGGACCCTGCGGTTCAGGTTTTCACGGCCGTGAGGACGAACGAAACGTCCAGGCCGAATCGATTTTCCACAGGTTGAAAAGATCGTACCGTGAATCCTGCGGCGTGAAAAATTTCCGAAATGTTTTCCTTACGAGGAACGTATCCCCCCTTCCGGGCTTTCTGCTCTTTTTCTGTTCCCAACAATATTTCAATGATTTCGTGATCCTCCTGGAAGTCGGCCATTGATTTCAATTTTTGGCACGCTTCTCTTTCAAGCTTCCGCCTCAGGTCCTCTAACACGAGACTCGTGGAATCGACGGATCCGACAAAGGCCGCCTGGCGGACGGTCGAGAGCAGGATTTTCAGGGAGTCCCTGTTTTGATTCACCGTTCTGAAGTGACGAAGGGCCTCTTCCAGGTAAGCCGTGAACGAGAAGGGGGTGCTCGGACAGGTCAGGTTTCGAGCGATGACGCGTCCTCCCGGGACGAGATAGGCGGCAAGATTTCGTAAAACGGTCTCCCATTCTTCCGGGTAGGAAACCATGTTGAAGGAACCGTCTCCTAAGATGGTGTTGAAAGCGTTTCGCAGATCCTCCCGAGGCGTTCTCCAGTCGGCGATGATTTTTTCGACTCCCGTCCAGTCCTCCGATCCGAGGGATTCCATTGCCTTCACCCAATCTTCCGACTGATCCATGAGAGTGATCCGCGAGGCTCTTTTCCTGAGAGAGAAATCCACGAGTTCCGGGGTTGCCCCCAGGATCAGGATGCGGCTGCGTTCAGTCCCGTCCATTTCCCGGGCGAGAATATCCAGGGTTTCCCATCCCGGTCGGATAGGCGGGGCGCGCAAAGACCACTCGGCGGCGATCTTTTCGGCCTGCTCATTTTCAAGGGAAACCATACGGTTTTTCAAAGCGTCTTCTGAAATAATAGCGATCCATCTGAAATTGACCGCAAACATATCAGGAATTGTTAAAAGAGACAACGGTCCTGTTTATTTTTAATTGAATTTTTCTGTTTAATCTGCGTAAAGAAAAACGGCCATTAAGGGCGCACAAACACTCATGGTTGATACCCACATGATTCGCAGGTCCGTTTCCGTCCTCATCCCGACAAGAAACAACGAAAAAACGATCGAGGCGTGCCTCCGGAGCATTTCCCGACAGACTGTGTCCGACTTCGAGGTGGTGGTCGTGAGCGATGCATCGACGGACCGGACCCTGGAGATCGCGGCCCGTTTCGCTGAAGGGGATGCGCGGTTTCGTGTCTATTCCCTTGCCGAGAGCCGGGGCATTTCGACGGCCCGTAATTTCCTTCTCGATAAAGCCCGGGGGGACATTGTCGTTTTTCTTGACGGCGATGCCTTCAGCCCGGAAGACTGGCTGGAAAAGCTCACCCGGCCTCTTGAGGATCCCGAAGTGGGCTGCACCGGCGGGCCCGACAAGGTCCCCCCTGATCATCCCCTGCTTCTTCGCTGCATCGATTATTCCATGCACTCCTTCATCGGTTCCGGAAGCATGAGGAAGAGCGGCAACCCGCTCGTCCGATACCTGCCGGCGGGCTGCAACATGGCCGTCCGTCGGGATGTCATCGATCGAGTCGGCCGCTTCAACTGTGTTTTCAAAAGCCGGGGCGAGGAAAAGGACCTGGCCAACCGGATCCGGAAGGCCGGTTTCCGGATCGTATACGTGGAGGACGCCTGGGTCTGGCACTGGCGGCGGGGCACCCTTCCGGCTTTCTGGAAACAGACGTTCATTTCGGGGAAGGTGCGGGTCGACATTCTCAGGCACGCCCCCGAGGCGTTCGAGTGGCCCCATGTCTTTCCCGCCTTTTTCGTGATTTTATGGGTTCTCCTTGCCCTTTTCTCCTTGTTCAGCGCGAAGGTTATGGCCCTTTGGCTCACCGTCACCGTTTCGTATTTTTTCCTCCTTCTCGCCGACGGCCTTCTCGGGGCCTTGAAATTAAAGTCGCCCAGGGCTTTTTTCATCATTCCCGTGACCTCCGCCATCGTTCCCCTGGCCTACGGGATGGGGACGCTGGTCCGCCTGGTGGAGAAGAGGTGAAAAAAATCGTCCTTTGCAATGACGGCGTCGACTCCGCCAACAAGGGGGACCAGGCGATTCTTCGCGCCATGCTTCCCGACCTTCGCGAACGATTCCCGGATGCCCGGATAGAGGTTTTTTCCTACTCGGGGACCCGGTCGCCCCGCCGGGTCCTGAAACTGCTCCGGGCCATCGTAGGTTGCGACACCGTCATCCTCGGCGGCGGGCATCCCTTTCAGGACCTCACGAGCCAGTTTTTTCTCCTTTTCGGCCTGTTTCTCATCGGGGTGGCCAAGAGTCTCGGAAAAAAAGTTTTCTGCCTCGGAGTCGGCGCCGGGCCTGTCGAATCCTCCCTGGGAAAGGCCGTCACGGGACCGGTAGTCAACATGGCTGAACGGATCGGTGTGAGAGACAGGCTTTCCATGGAGTTGCTTGAACAACTCGGGGTGCGGGATGACAAGATGGAACTCACGGCGGACCTGGCGTTTTCCCTTCCCTCGGCGGGTCGCGACAGGGGGCGGGCGATCCTGGAGGCGGAAGGCATCCCCCAGGATGAAACGCCCGCTGTCGGTATTTCCCTGCGGCGGTGGTTTCATTTTTCCCACCGGTTTCTTCCCGGTTCCACCCGGCGTGTTTCGGTGGAAGACAGGCAGCGGGCGGATCGAACGGATCGGGCCTATGTCCGTTTTCTCGATTCCCTTGTCGACGACTGGGGGGTCCGCCTTGTCTTCGTTCCCATGAGAAAAGCAAGAAGTGAAGACGATTACGGCCAGGACGACGACCGGTACTCGGAAGAAATCCGGGAAAAGCTGTGTAACCGGGAACGGACCTTTGTTCTGAAGGGCGACTATACCCCGGAAGAGTTGAAGGCTGTCCTGGGTCTCATGGACACGGTCATCGCCGTCCGCATGCACGCCCTCATCCTGGCCGCCTCTTCCGGCGTTCCCGTCATGGGAATCGCCATCACCCCGGCGAAGGGTCAGGGGGTCTTCGAGGTGCTGTCTCTCGAGTCGGGTTATCTTCCCGTTGAAAGCCTGGACGGCCCCCTGCTCAGGGAACGCTTTTCCGTGCTTTGGCAACGAAGGAAGGAAACGGAAGCCCTCTTCCGGAAACGGATGAAAAACTGGAACGAAAGAGCCCTGAAGAATTACGAGATCCTGGGAGGTCATGAAGGGTGACCCTGGCGGGGGTCGGTGGCATCTGGAATCTTTCGGGCGAGACGGTCCCCCGGGCCGCCCTGGAGATCCTGTCGGAAAGCCTTTCGCGGCCCCGTTCCGGAAGAGGGGAGATTTTTTTCCGGAAAAGCGTGGGTCTCGTCCAGCACCGCTGTTTTCCCCCGGTCTTTTCCGAAATGGAGCAGGAAGGCGGTTTCGCCAGGGGGCCCCTCCGGGTTGTCTGGGACGGGACCCTCTGGAACGCAGATGAGCTGAGAGATGAATTGGCGGGAAAAGGTGTGCGGCTCCGCTCTCCCGTCCCGGAGGAGATCCTGATCAGGGCCTACGAAGTCTGGGGACCGGCGTGCTTCTCCCGTTTTCGAGGTGTCTGGGCCATGGCTTTCTGGGACGGGCGGTCGGAGCGCCTGACCATCGCCCGGGACCCCCTGGGAATGAGACCCCTCTTTTATGCCGCATCCCCCGACCGTTTTGTATTCGCCTCGGAGACCGGGGCCATTCACGCCGCCTTTCCGGAGGAAAGGCAGGTCAATCACCGGGAGCTTTGCTGGTTCCTGGAAGGCGGGTCCCCCGACGCCGGGGAGGAGACTTTCTTTCGTAACATCCGGTCCGTGCCGCCGGGATCGTTTCTCGTTATCCAATCCGGGAAGCGGGAGACCACCGAATACTGGTCCCCCCTCGGGGAGGAGGAAATTTCCCGTGAAGGTCTCGACGAAGCGTTCCGGACTCTCGTGAGGCAGGCGATCTCCCGGCAGACAGAAGAAGCCCGCCCCTTCTCCGTTTTCACAAGCGGCGGCCTCGATTCCACGGTTCTTTTGAGAACCCTTGCCGGGATGACGAAAAAGAAAGTTTCCTGCGTCGCCCTTCGTTATGATGAAGACAGAGACCTGGACGAAAGCGTTTACACAGCCGCAGCTGCTGATAACCCGGAAAAATACGATATTCACTGGGTGACGCCCGATCCCCGGGACATGCTGACGACAATGGCGGATATCGTCCGGGTTCACGACGAACCGACACCTCTCAGGGGCCGGTTCGCCCAGTGGTTCCTGTTCAAGGAAGCGGTCCGTCACGGAGACACGGTTTTCGACGGAACGGGTCCCGACGAGCTGCTGGCGGGGTATCCCAATCTCGTTGTCCCCTATCTGGCGGATCGGGTCTTTCTCCGGGATGGAAAGGAAAGGAAGAAAGAGGCGGGTCTGATTTCCGATATTCTTGGACTGATGGAAATGATTCCCTCTCCCCTGGGTTGGTTACGGATCCTGCTGGTACAGCTATTCTTCCGGAAGGTCACCACAAATCTGTGGCCCTTGACTTCCGTTTTGAACCGGGATTTCGTTTTTTCCCATCCTCCGGTGCCGCCGGAGAGATGCCCCGAAACATGGTTTCGTTCCGATGTGGAAAAACCCTTTGAAAGCCGGCTGAACAACGCCTTGTGGCTCACCTTCCGGTACTCCGGCCTTCCCGAGATGCTTCGATCCTCCCATGTCCTGGGCCGGGCTTTCGCCCTGGATCTGAGAATGCCCTTTCTGGATCCCAAGCTGGTCCGCTTCTGTTTCCGCCTTCCCTGGAACGAAAAGATCAGCGACGGGTGGACAAAGAGTCTCCTTCGCAGATCCTTTTCGAAGGACCTTCCTGCCCCGATCCGGTTCCGCCGGCGGAAGCTCGGCATGCCCGCTCCGGTGTTTCGATGGATGACCATGCCGGGCAATTACGAGGAAATCCGGGATCTCCTCCTGTCCGCCCGGAGCCTTCAGAGGGGGATTCTGGACGAAAAAAAGCTGCGTCTTCTTCTGCCGCCGCGAGGCCGCCCGCCGGTTTATCATCGTTTCCCGAGGCCGGAGCAGCTCTGGCGCCTGGTGATGACGGAGTTGTGGTTCCGGAAGTGCGTCGACGGCCTATGACGGAAGTCTTTTTTGCAGGATGTCGACGAGTCTGTCGAACCGGTCCGGGTTACGGGCTCCCTTGGTCAGAATGAGGTCTCCCGGTTCCGATGTTTCACACAGATGCCTGGCCAGGTCATCCATGCTGACAAATCCACGGGTACGGCCGGCGAAACCCGTTTCACTCAACTTGCTTGCGATATGGGCCCGAAAGGGTCCGACCAGAAAAACCTTTTCGGCCACCGAGAGCGCTTCTTTGAGAACCCTTTTGTATTTTCTCGAGGAGTCTCCCGGGTAGTCCGACAGGGTGCCGAGGATGAAGATCTTTCTTTTCGCCTGGGCATCCCTCAGAAAGTCCAGGCATGAGGGAACGGAAAGATAAGGGGCCTTGTAGTCATCCCGTATGATGGTGATGTTCAAACCCAGAGGAAGGGGGGACATCCTTCTTTCGGGGGGGTCGAAGGCCGCAATGGATGGGAGGGCCTCTTCCGGGGTCAGATTCATCGCCAGGGCGGTGCCCAGGGCCGCCAGGACCGCTGGGACCCAGTGTTTGCCGCAGAGCTTCGTTTCCACGGGGAAGGCCCTGTCGTCTGCGTGCACGGTGAAGGTGAGCCGGTCCGGCCACGACGATCGGATGTGGGAGGCCCGCAGGTCGGCCTCGGGAGACTGGATGCCGTAAAGGATCTTTCTGGCGCCTGTTTTTTCCCCCATGGCCAGGACCAGGGGGTCGTCGGCATTCAGGATCGCGACGCCCGTGGCAGGAAGGGCGGCGACGAGTTTCGATTTTTCGACGGCCACGGCCTCCCGGGATCGAAAGGCGCTGTAGTGGTCCAGGCCCACATGGGTGATGACCGCTATGGAAGGGGCGGCGAGCCTGATGCCCCGGTCCAGGCTCCCCGGTCCGCCCGCTCCCAGCTCGATAACGCAGGCATGGTGAAAAGGCGTTGTCCGGAAAATCGTCTTGATGATCTGGGGCGGGCTGTTCAAGGTGCCCTTCGTCGCCGTGGTTCGGGCTCGGCCTCTCAGAATGGCCGCGATGAGGTCCTTGGTCGTGGTTTTGGCATAACTCCCCGTGATACCGATAAAAGCAACTTTTTTCAGGATGCCCCGGTATCGTACGGCCACGGGTTCCAGACGGTCATAGAGAAAATCCGAGACGCCGGCTTTCCATCGTTCAAGGATGGGGTCTTTTTTTTTCATGACGCGCTTGTCCTGAAACCCTTCTCATCGTTACAAAGGACCGGCACCCTGGGCGAACCATTGGGGACCGGCATTCATGAGAAAATAAGGAAAATCCCCCCAGATGAAATAGAGGGAGACGACCGCGACGAGACCGAGCTGGATCTTCCGGCCGAAAGGCTTCAGCATGTAGAAGCTCATGATTCCGTAAAAGGGCACGATGACGGGAAACAGGTACCGCCCGTGAACGGTCTTTCCCACCGTCAGGCTTTGCAGGTAGATGGGATAATTCACGAACTGCATGAGGACGACGGCGTAGAAGAAAAAAAGCACGAGGGCGTCGGTGGTCATGCCTTCCCCGTCGGAAGGGCGCCAGGTGGGGATGAGAAGGATGAGGGCAAAAAGGTATATGCCGATGTACACGGTGAAGGGATGACCATATTTCCGGAGGGATTGGTGGGCGAAGATCCCCACCGTCCGGTTCAGGACGATGGTCAGCCATGTCCCGACGTACTCCAGGCGGTTCATCAGGGGATAGGGCTGCTCCTTGTATCTCCTGGCCCTTTCGAGAAGATAGAGGGCATCCATCCGGTCCCCGGGGTGGGGAATGGCCCTGGCCTGCTCGAGAGCGTCCTCGAAGCTGATTTTACCGGCACGATACCGGGACGTGACGCTGTCCCGGGCATAGATCCGGAATTTCATGGCCTCCTCCTTCCCGAGAATCTGGGAGGCGCCGGGAAAGAGGGTGCCGTACCGGGCGTAATTGCCCATGTAGAGGGTGCCGTTGAGAACGAGAAGAAGGGCGGCGAGGGCCGTGAAGCCGAAACGGCGTTTCGAAAAAGTCCCGGTCCCGGGGACGATGGCCCGCGCCAGGGCGCGGAGGTTTTTACGCTCATGAAAAAGGAGAAGGAGAACAAAAACCGGCACGAGGGGAAAGAAGGTTTTTTTGGTCAGGGTTCCCGCCATGAGGGAGATGAAAAAACAGAGGAGGGCCTCCGAGTCTTTCTTTTTCAGGTAGGCGTGGAAAAAGAAGAGGGTCGACACGGCCAGCAGGTTCGTCAGGTTGTCATAGGAAACGGCGGCGGCCAGGAAACTGAACATGGGGGTGTTCGTGAGAAGGACGACGAAAAAAAGATGGACCAGGGGGTTCGGGGTCATCAGGCGGATCCAGCGATACCCCGTGTACACCGTCAAAAGGGCCAGGAGGCCGTTGACAAGACGGAGGAACACCAGGTCCGAAAGGGGAAAAACATTCAGTGAGAGCATCTTCCCCATGAGAAAATAATACAGGTAGGGAATGTGGGTCGCGGGGCCGAAAGCGGGATCGGCGTCCCCGCTTCCGGGGAGCAGAAGGGCCCCGGCGTAGACACGGCAGAGACCGTAGTGAAAGTCCTCGTCGGGGGGAATGCCGTGGGCGACGTGAACGGCGAAATAGACGAGCCGGGCGGCGAAATAGAGAAAAGACAGGAGGATCAGGAGGGAAAACAATTTTTCCCTTGATGTCTCCGCCCCTTGTGTTTTATCCAGTGAAGAAGCGGTGCCGGATCTCCTTTTTTCCCGCCGCCTGGCCATAAAAACTCTGAACGCCTTTATTTTTTGGGAAAAGGTAAAAGAAACGGTAAATCATGTCAAGGTTCATCTCAAAAAAGCATGGCGGGATCGTTCTTCTCTCCCTTCTTCTTTTCCTCGCCGCCTGTGTCCCCTATCTTCAGACGGCCCGTTTCGACTTCCTCGTTCTGGACGACGATCTTTACGTCACGGCGAACCCCGCCGTTAAGGAAGGGCTTCGTCCCGAGGGGATACGCTGGGCCTTCCGGACTTTTCATTCCTACAACTGGCATCCCCTGACCTGGATCTCACACATGGCCGACGTGTCCCTTTTCGGCATGAACCCGGGCGGTCACCACCTGGCCGGCGTTTTTTTCCATGGGGCGAATACCATTCTGTTGTTTCTTCTTCTCGCAATCGGCACCGGCGCTATCCGGAGAAGCGCCTTCGTGGCCGCTCTCTTCGCCCTTCACCCCCTTCACGTGGAGTCCGTGGCCTGGATATCGGAGCGGAAAGACCTTCTCAGCGCCTTCTTCGGTTTCGGGTGTATCGCCCTTTATTTTCTGTATGCAAAGAGAAAGGGGAGAGCTCTCTACCTGGCGGCCCTTCTCCTTTACACCCTGAGCCTCCTTTCAAAGCCCACCCTGGTCACGCTCCCCTTCCTGCTCCTCCTGCTTGATTACTGGCCCCTGGAAAGATGGGGCCCGCCGCCGCCCGCCGTGCCCGCCGGGGGGGAAAGAAAAAGAAAAAAAACGGCGGCGCCGGAAGGCGGCGGTTCGTCCACGGGGCGCCTGCTTCTCGAGAAGGCCCCTTTTCTTGGCCTGGCCCTGTTGTCAAGTGTCATGACCTTCCTGGCCCAGTATTACGGGGGCGCCGTTCGTTCCCTCGACGCCATCCCCCTGGCGGTGCGGGTGGAAAACGCTCTGTATTCTTATGTCGTTTACATCTGGAAAACGGTCTGGCCCCTGTCTCTGGCCGTTTATTACCCCCATCCCATGGACCTTCCGGACTGGCCGGCCATGGGGCCCCAGGTGCTTCACCTGAAGGCGGCGGCGGCGGCCGTTTTCCTGGCCGTCCTGTCTTTCCTGGTTTTCAGGGCGGCAAAGCGCCGCCCCTTCCTGGTAACGGGCTGGTTGTGGTATCTCCTGGCCCTGGTTCCCATGATCGGGATCGTCCAGGTGGGATCCCATGCCGTGGCGGACCGTTATACCTACATTCCCCTGGTCGGCCTTTTCATCATCGCCGCCTGGGGGGTCCCCGACCTTCTCGGGGGGTGGCGGCGGAAACGGGCTTTCCTCGCCGCGTCCGGCGGTGTCGTTCTCGCGGCCCTGGCGGCCATAACCTTTTCGCAGGTATCCCACTGGAAGGACAGCGAGTCCCTTTTCAGGCGGGCCGTCGACGTCGTGCCCGGCAGCGCCCTCATGGAGGTGAATTTAGGGAACGTTCTTCTCGGGAAAGGCGCGGTGGACGCGGCCGCGGCCCATTACGAGGCGGCCCTGGAGATCCGGCCCCATTACGGCGTGGCCCTGTATTTTCTCGGACAGGCGTCGCTCCGGGGTGGTGACACGGAGAAGGCCGCCGCCTCTTTCCGCCGGGCCCTCGCGATTCCCGAGGACCGGGAAAGGGGGTATTACCCCATCGGCCTGCAAAAGGCCGTGAACGCCCACTTTCAACTGGGCCGGCTGGCCCTCCTGGAGGGGGATGTCGAGGGGGCGGAAAAACACTTCGCCTTTGTCGTGAAATACGCGCCGGAACACCGCGGGGACCTTTATCGCGAACTGGCCCAGGCCCTGGAAAGGCAGGGAAAAACGGATGAGGCGGAGGCCTGGCGGAAAAAGGCGGAAGACAACCTCCCGGCCCCCGGGCCGGGAAAGGTCGGGGAGCCGGGAGGGGAAGGGCCCGGGAGACGGTGACGTCACCTGGAGAGGCAGTGCCGTGGCGTCGGTTAACCTGAAAATTCCTGTCAGCGGGTTTTTCTTCCCGGCCCTTCGCCGCGATAGCCCCGGAGAGCGTCGAAGAACAGCTTCAGTTTCATGAAACGGTCCGGGCCGAGGGTCTCTCGAGCCTCGAGGATGAAGCTGAACCGCTCCCGGGACAGGTCCGCCCGGGCGTCTTCGAGTTTTTCGAACTGGCTCACGAGCTCGGGCCGGGTGGACGACTCTTTTTCCAAAAGCGTGTCCAGTTCGAATTGCTGGCGGTCCACCTCTTTCTTCAGGTCGAAAAGGTTCCGCCGGGTCTTCACGTATTGTTCATCGAGAACGCGAATTTCATCGTCCGTCAGGTCGAGCTGCCCGACGGCCCTCCGGTCATGCCACCACTTGCCCATGGGGAACTCCTGGGCGACGGCGCTCAAGGGTCCCAGAACGAGGGCCAGAAACAGGAAAAGGGCGGAGGCCGTTTTCAGCAGTAATTTTCTTTCCACGGAATTTCTCCTTTCATGCGGGTGTCCGTCCCTGGTTCTTCTTCAGGGAGGGGGGCGACGAAGTGGAAAAAGTCCTCGTCACCGGGGACCTTCTCTTCGGCAACCATGTCCATCACCACCGGGGGAAGCGGGTTTTCCACGAGCAAGGCCACTTCGGTCATGAGGGGATCGGTCTCCGGAAAGGCCGTGCCGCCTCCGTTTCGAAAAAGGATACCGGAGTCTCTCCCCCAGAGAAGAAAAATGGCCACGGCGGCGAGAACGGCGCCGCCGAGGGCGGCCCGGAGGGGTGGCAGGCCCGCGGGGAAAGCGCGCCTCTTCCGTTCCAGGGTGACCGGGCGGGAGGGCCCGGGCGTGAAGAGCGACGCCTTTTGTTGCAGGGACGCAAGGGCGTTCTCGAGGCGTTCCTTTTCCCGCCGGCAGAGGGGACAGGCGGCAAGGTGGTCTTTTCTTTCCGCCGGGAGGTCCCCCTCTCCCAGAAAAGCCTGGAGAATCTCCCTTTCATCGAGATGGCCGTCCCTGCCTTCTTTCACGGTTGTTCTTCCTCCGTCCCCTGTTTCGTTATCGATTCGCCTGCCCGGGTAGCCCGGAAAGCCCCGAATTCCATGAAGGCCTCCTCCCGGCGGAATTTTTCCAGCCCTCGATAAAGGTGGGTTTTCACGGTGCTGTCCTTCTTTCCCAGGACCCGGGCGATGGCGGCGATGTCCAGGTGGTCCAGGAACCGGAGGATGAAGACTTCCCTTTCCATGGGGGACAGCCTTTTGACAAATTTCTGGAAGTTCTCCCAGAATTCCTTTTTTTCCAGGTAAAGGGGGGCTTCCGGCTCGGCGGTTCCTTCGGGTAAGGCCTCGTCTTCTCTCTTTCGGGGGGCGAGGCCGAGCCAGGAGAGGACTCTTTTTTGCCGCTGAAAGTCCGTCACCCGGTTCACGGCGATCCGGAACAGCCAGCTCCGGAAGGCATCGCCGTCCCGGAGTCCTCCGATCCTTTCGAAGGCCCTGAGGAAGATGTCCTGGGTCAGGTCTTCGGCGTCCATGGGCGAGCGGGTCCTGTAGTAAACCATGCGATATATCTCTTCCCGATACATTTCCGCCAGTCTTACGAAGGCCCCCTGGCCGCCATGCCGGGCCTCCCGGACGAGATCGGCGGTATCATGGGCCCCCCCGGGGAGAGGGGCCGGTTCGGGTTGACGGTTCGGTGCCATGGTAGTCCGATCTTACCCCTTCCCCGGGGGGATGTCCACGGAGACTATCTTTTCCGGTCCCAGGGCCTGAAGCCGTGGTCATGACGGCTCGCCCCATCCCGGCGGCACCCCGGGAAGGCTTTCCCATGCCATGACAGGAGATCGTCTCTCCAGGACATTCGCTTGTGGGCCCGAAAATCCCTTTTCTTCCATTCCATCTTGCCCGCTTCCCCCCGCGGGTGTTCACCGCACCGGGTTTCCCGGTGGATCCGTTTCTGCTGATGAAACGGCCGATCTCGGTCCGGTCCCGCCATGGCCGGGGTGGCGAAAATGAAACAGGAGGCGATGGCGATAGTCAAAAAAGTCAAAACCGTTTTTTTCATGGTTCCTTCTCCTGGTGTTTTTTTGAATCCAAAGACGTCTGCCGCCGTGAAAAAGTCTACACGCTGAAAAGGGGTTCGCCATCCTTTTAGTTTTTATTCTCCACTGACTTGGGTATAATAGAATACTTAAGGGTCCGCCGGCGGGTGTTTTCTCCTCGAGGCCCCCTTTTCCTGTGGTGAAAGAATCTTAGGATCGGGAACCGTGTTCAAATACAAGCTCATCATCGAATACGACGGGACGGGCTACCGGGGATGGCAGGCCCAGCAAAACGCGAGAAGCATCCAGGGGACGATTCTCCAGGTAGCCGAGAAAACGCTGGGTCCCGTGAGCGATTTCCAGGGATCGGGCCGCACCGACGCGGGGGTTCACGCCCTCGGCCAGGCGGCGCACCTGGTGACGGAAAGGCCCTGGGAGGCAAAAAGCCTTCGGGAGCGTTTGAACGACGCCCTGCCGTCGAATATCAATGTTCTTTCCGCCGAAAAGGTTTCCCCCCGGTTTCACGCCCGCCACCACGCCGTGGCCAGGAGTTACGTCTACGTCCTTTCGAGGAGCCGCACCGCTTTCGGGAAGCGATTCGTCTGGTGGGTCCGGGACCCCCTGGATCCGGTTGCCATGGAGGCGTCTCTAAAGCTTTTCAAGGGCTTCCACGATTTCGCGTCTTTCTGTGACCGCCGTCTCGAGAAAGGGCGGTCCACCCTGGTGGACCTCACGGAGGCGGAAATGAGGACAGCCGCCGGCCTCGTTTTTTTCCGTTTCACCGGCTCCCATTTCCTCTGGAAGATGGTTCGGCGGATGGTCGGGGTTCTCGTGGAAGCGGGCCGGGGCACCCTGAAAGGGGAGGACATGGAGCGGTTCATGACGGCCCGAAGCGACGAGCCGGCGAACTACACGGCGCCCCCGTCCGGGCTTTTTCTTCACCAGGTCCTTTACGAGGGGGAGACCCTGAAACCTTTTTCCCCGTCTTCGGGTTTTCTCTTTTCGTCCCTGTCCGATGTCGGATCATAGGAGGTGCCTTTTGATTCAGGGAGTCGTGGCTCCGGGCATAAAGAGATTTCACCTGCCGCCGTTTTTTCTCCTCGCCGCCCTTCTCGCCTTTCTCGCCGGCGCCTGCGAGGGGGAATCGGCCCGCTCCCAGGTTCCGGAGAAAGCGGTTGGGGCCGTCGCCGTCACCGTCCGGACGGTGGAGCCCGAAACCCTCGAGGACGTGTTCGTCCTTCCCGGCGAGACGGAGGCCTATCAGGACGTCCGGCTCGCCGCGGACCTGAACGGCCTGGTCGAGTGGATCGGGCCGGAGGAGGGGGACGAGGTCCAGGCGGGGGACCTCCTGGCCAAGATCGACGTGTCGGCCCTGAAGGCGGCCCTGGAAAGCGCCGAGGCGTCCTTCCGCCTCGCCGACCGCCGCTACGAGCGGCGGAAAGGCCTTTTCGAACGGGGGGTGACGGCCCGGGAAGAGCTGGACCAGTCCATGACGGAACGGGCCCAGGCCCTGAGCTTCCTCCGCCAGTCCCGGGTGGAATACGAAAGGGGGTTCATCCGTTCCCCCATCAACGGTCTTGTCAACCGTCTCTATGTCGATGAAGGGGAATACGTGGACCGGGGGAACCCCGTGGCCGACGTGGTCAACGTGGTGAAGATCAAGATCACCGTGAGCGTTCCCGAAAGGGATATCTCCTTTCTCAAGGTAGGCCAGGAGGCCTTCGTCACCGTCGACGCCCTGCCGGACAGGAGCCTCGTCGGCACCGTCGAGTTCGTCTCCTTCAAGGCGGACGCCGTGACCCGCACGTTTCCCGTCCGGGTGGTCCTGTTCAACCAGGGACGGGACATCCGGCCGGGCATGATCGTCCGGGTGGCCTTCCTCCGCCGCGTGATCCCCGGCGCCCTGGTCGTTCCCCTGGCGGCTGTCGTGGACAAGGGCGGAGAGCGGCTTGTCTTCGTCGAGAAGAACGGCGCCGCCGAAGCCCGGACCGTCGAAATCGGCGTCATCCGGAGGGACAGGGTTCAGATCACCGGTGGACTCTTTCCCGGCGACCGGCTCATCGTGACCGGTCAGAACAGCGTGGAAGACGGAATTCCCGTGGTTGTCAAATGATCGTAAACGAATCGGCCCTGAAGCGGCAGTCGGCGGTCCTGGCTCTCCTTGTGATCCTCGTCATTGCCGGTCTCTACGCTTACGCGACGCTTCCCCGGGAATCCTTCCCCGACATCACGATACCCTATGTTTTCGTGACCACCGAATACGAGGGCGTGGCCCCTGCGGACATGGAAAAGCTCGTCACCATGCCCCTGGAACGAAAACTCAAGGGCCTGTCGGACGTGGAGGAAATCCGTTCCACCTCCGAGGAGGGCCTCTCCACCATCGCCATCAAGTTCCTGCCCCGGGTGGACCTGGACGACGCGCTGCAGAAAGTCCGCGACAAGGTGGACCAGGCCCTGGGGGACCTTCCGTCGGAGCTTCCCGACGATCCCGTTATAAGGGAAGTGAATTTTTCCGACATCCCCGTCATCCGGGTCGTCCTGTCGGGCCCTTTCAGCCTTCGCCGCCTCAAGGCCTTCGCCGACGATCTCAAGGAGCGCATCGACGGTGTCCCGGGCGTTCTCAACACGGTCATCACGGGCGGCCTGGAGCGGGAGATACACGTGGAGTTCGACCTCGACCGGGTGGCGGCGTACAGCGTCCCGTTCTCAACCCTCATCAGCGCCGTGGAACGGGGCAATGTGAACATGCCCAGCGGAAGCGTGGATATCGGCCCCACCAAGTATCTCGTCCGGGTCCCGGAGGATTTCAAGCACCCCGGGGAAATTTTTTCTCTCGTCGCTTTCGTCCGGGACGGCAAACCCGTCTATCTCCGCGATCTTGCCGAGATCCGTGACCATTACAAGGACCCCATCACCCGGAGCCGGATCAACGGGAGGCCCAGCGTCACCCTGGCGGTGCAGAAAAGAAGCGGGGAAAACATCCTCGCCGTGGCGGAAGGCGTGAAGTCCGCCGTTTCGGCCATGGCGCCCCTTCTTCCCCCGACGGTTCAGATCGACCTGACCTCGGACATGTCTAGGGACGTGAACCTCATGGTCTCGGACCTGGAAAACAATATCCTGTCGGGCCTCATCCTCGTCCTGGCGGTGATCTTTTTCTTTATCGGCGGCCGGTCGGCCGTCTTCGTGTCCCTTGCCATCCCCTACTCCATGCTCCTCACGTTCTTCTTTCTCGCCGCCGGGGGAATCACCCTGAACATGGTGGTTCTCTTCTCTCTCATCCTGGCCCTGGGGATGCTCGTGGACAACGCCATCGTCATCGTCGAAAACATCTACCGCCAGATGCAGGAAGGAAAGCCGCGGGTGCGGGCGGCGCTCGAGGCGACCAACGAGGTGGCCTGGCCGGTCATCACGTCCACCGTGACGACCCTGGGCGCCTTCGTCCCCATGCTGTTCTGGCCGGGCATCATGGGGGAGTTCATGAAATACCTCCCCGAGACCCTGATCCTGGCCCTCAGCTCGTCCCTTTTCGTGGCCCTGGTGATCAATCCCGTCCTCTCCGCCCGGTACCAGTCGGCGAAACCCCTGCACGCCGGGGAGGCAAGGGGCCTGCCGCCGGTCAAGAGGGCCTACCGGGGTTTTCTCCTCTGGTCCCTGGATCACAGGTTCCTCGTCGTGCTGTCGGCAGTGATCCTCCTGGCCGGGTCCGCCGGCGCCTTCCTTCTCTTTGGCAAAGGCGTCGAATTCTTTCCCGAGACGGAGCCCAGGCGGGCCTACGTGTTTCTCAAGGCCCCCGAGGGGACCAACCTCGATGCTTCCGACGCCCTTGTCCGCCAGGTGGAGGAAGTGGTCATGGATTATCCCGACATCTCCCATGTCATAGCCAACATCGGCTCCGTGGGCGGGGACCCTTTTTCCCAAGGCGGGACGGGGACGCACATCAACCGGGTGGCCCTGGATTTCAAGGACCTGGCCGACCGCTCCCGGCCGTCTTCGGGCATCGTGACCGAGATCCGCCGGCGCCTGCTCGAAAAGATTCAGGGCGCCGAGGTCCAGGTGGAACAGGAAGAGGAAGGTCCCCCGACGGGTCCGCCGGTGAACCTGGAAATCTCCGGGGATGACATTTTCCGGCTGGGGGACCTGGCTGCCCGGATCCGGGGCATGATAGGGGATGTTTCCGGCCTTGTTGACCTGAAGGACAATTTTATCGGGGGGAAGCCGGAAATCGTCGTGGAGATCGACAAGGAAAAGGCCGCCCTGCTGGGCCTCGACGCCTTTACCATCGCCTACACGGTGAAGGCGGCCATCAACGGGGTCAAGGTCGGCGTCTTCCGTGAGGGAAAGGAGGAATACGACATCATCGCCCGTCTGCCGGAAAAAGACCGGCGAAGCGTCGAGAGCATCCGCCGTCTCACCATCTCCGGCCCCGGGGGGGAAGCCGTTCCCCTGACCACGGTGGCCGACGTGAGGCTGTCCAGCGGCGTCGGGGCCATCATGCGCCTCGACCAGAAGCGGGTCGTGACGATTTCAGGCAACACCGCGGGCCGCCTGGCCAACGACGTCATCGGTGACATCGAAATGCGGCTTCAGGAAGTCGAGTGGCCTCGGAATTACACCTATCGGTTCACCGGGGAGCAACGGGAACAGGAAAAGGCCGCGGCCTTCCTCACCAAAGCCTTTGCGGCCGCTCTCATGCTCATTTTCCTGGTCCTCCTTCTCCAGTTCGATTCTTTTGCCATGCCCTTCATCATCCTGGCGACGGTGTTTCTTTCCCTCATCGGGGTTTTCGCCGGCCTTCTCATTACGGGAACGGCCTTCGGCATCATCATGACCGGTGTCGGGGTCATCAGCCTTGCCGGGGTCGTGGTGAACAACAGCATTGTTCTCATCGACTACTACCGCCGGCTCCGGGATGGGGACCTGGGGCCCCGCGAGGCCCTGGTTCAGGCGGGCCTGACCCGTTTTCGCCCGGTCATGCTCACGGCCATTACGACCATTCTCGGCCTCATGCCCATGGCGACAGGGGTGAGTATCGATTTCAGGAATCTGTGCCTGTGCGTCGGCGGTGAGTCTTCCCAGTGGTGGGGCCCCATGGCGGTGGCCGTCATTTTCGGACTGGCCTTCGCCACGGTCCTGACGCTGAACGTGGTTCCCGTTCTTCTCTCCCTTGTGGACGAAAGAACGGGGAAAAACGGGTTTCCCCGGCCGGCTCCGGAAAAAGCGGGGATTCTTGCCAGAACCGTGAAGGGCCTTTTTCGAAACCGCCGTCGTAAAACCGGTGGCGAAAACGAATAAAACCCCGTCAACCTGTGAAGGAGCGGGGTTTTATGATCGAATCGGAAAACGGGGCTTATTTTTTCGCTTTTGCCGGGGCCTTCTTGGCCGCCGGTTTGGCTGCTTTCTTGGCCGCCGGTTTCGCCGCCGGTTTGGCGGCTTTTTTCGGGACCGCCTTCGCCGCCGCCTTTGCCGCGGGCTTTGCCGCCGCCGCTTTCACGGCCTTTTCCTTCTTGGGGGCTGCCACCGCCGGTTTGGCCGCCGGCTGGGCCTGAAGTTTCTTCCTCGCCTTCCCGGCCGCGAGCTTTCCCTTTTTCATGGGAACCTCACAGCAGATGATTTCCCCGACAGCGCATCCGCAGGCCTCGTCCACTACGAGAATGAGACCGCATTCCTGGCAGCTAAGCAATTCACCCTTCTTTACCTTTGCCATGATCATCTCCTTTCCCAATATATTTCTTTCCCCCGGCCGTCGTGAACGGAGGTGAAACCATCAAGGGTTCGAAAACACTGTCCATATGATAAAGGTCATGCATCGGTAAAGTTGTGGGCTGGCTTGGCGACATTGAATTTTCCATAACATCACGAAAAAGGATCGTCAAGATAAAATGAACGATTTTGAGGAGTTTTTGTCGAAAAAAGAAAAACTTTTTTCAGAAGGTACCCCTGTGGTATTTTTAAAAGGCAAAAAAAGAAAGGAGAAACCAGCGTATGAAGGAAATTGTCTGCGGCATCTGCGGGGAAGCCATCGAGGTGGCTGACGCCCCCTGTCCATACTGCGGGGCCGAACCCAACCATTTCGTGGACCGGGACACGGTGGACCCGGAACTCCTCCGCAAGCTCTACCAGGAGGGGCAGGCCACCTATTGATCGGAAATGGTGCGGGCGTGCCCGTCCCCCGCGGGCGGTGATCCGAAGCGGGGCAGGGACGGGGGACCGCCGGGGGAGGGGACGGGGCCGTCCGAGGTCCGCAAATGTGCATATTTGCGCCACTCGTTCGCAGATGATAGCAACTGTGCGACCTGATTCCAGGGCTTGTCCACGGCGATTTCAACCGCCGTGGTCCGGGGATGTTGATCGGGCCTGACGGGAGCTCTTTTTTTGTTTTTTTTGTTTCCTGGTATGGATTTTGTAATCCTCCCCAAGGTTTTCCCCATTGGGCCGGCTGTCTCGACAGGAAGGAGAAAAAATGAAACGTAGGGCTCTCGAAGGAATTCGCGTCGTCGACTTGAGTCATGTCCTGGCCGCTCCCACCTGCACGCTTTTCCTCGCCGACCTGGGCGCCGAGGTTATCCACGTGGAACCGCCCCACGGCGACGACGCCCGGGAATTCGGGCCGTATCTCGGCGAGTACGACAAAAACCGAAGCGGATATTTCATCAGTCTCAACCGGAACAAGAAAAGCCTGGTCCTGGACCTGAAGCAGGCGGCGGGCCGGGGAATCCTCCACCGCCTCATCGAGCTTTCCGATGTGCTGGTGGAAAATTTCCGGCCGACGACGATGAAAAAGCTGGGGTTCGGCTGGGATGAGCTTCAGAAAATCAATCCCCGTCTCATTTACGCTTCCATCAGCGGTTTCGGCCAGAACACCCTTCCCGGTTACGACGAGAGACCGGCCTATGACATGGTGGCCCAGGCTTACAGCGGCCTCATGAGCATCACCGGTCCCGAAGGCGGGCCGCCCTGCCGGGTGGGGTCTTCCGTGGGGGACATCATCGCCGGCCACCAGGCCGTCATCGGGATTCTGTCGGCCCTCATTCATCGTGATAAAACAGGCAGGGGACAGCATTACGACGGGGCCATGGTGGACGGTCTTTTCGCCGTCCTCGAGAACGCCGTCGTCCGCTACACCATCACCGGCGAGATCCCCGGCCCCCTGGGGAGCGTCCATCCCTCCATCACGCCGTTCCAGGGATTTCAGACCCGGGATTCATGGATCATCATCCCCATCGGCAACGACGGCCTCTGGAGGACATTCTGCAGGGTTATCGGGCGGGACGACCTCCTCGAGGACCTCCGTTTCGAGACGAACCTGAAAAGAACGATGCACCGCGGGGAGCTGGAGGCGATCCTGGCGGAGGTCCTGAAGACGAGAACCACCGCCGCGTGGGGAGCCCTCTTTGACGAGGCGGGACTTCCGTGGTCACCCATCAACAACATGAAGGAAATCTCCGAGGATCCCCACATCCATCATCGCAACATGCTTGTCCAGGTCCACCAGCCCGGGGTGGGTCCCGTCAGGATAGCCGGTTCGCCCATTCATCTGTCCGAAACCCCCGGGGAAGTCTATGCCCCGGCTCCGGCCCTGGGAGAGCATTCGGAGGAAATTCTTCGGGATCTTCTCGGTTTTTCAGTGGAAAAGATCGAGGAACTCATTCGGGGGCGGGTCATCGGAAGCCCCCGGGATCCAGGGAAGCGTTAAAGCGGCCGGGTTCCCCGGAAATTTATTCCGGGAACCGACAGGGCCGATGATCATAAGAGAGAAGAGAGGTGTCGCATGGATTTTTTAACGGGTGCCGCTTACTGGGGAATCGCCGTTCTCGTCATCGTGAACGCCTTCGTCGTGATGAAGATGAAGGTCGATGTTGGGGAAGAGGCCGGTCACGAGAAGGATCCATCGAAGTGTCAGCCCGGCATTTAGGGCCGGTCATGTTCGATGAAACGGTGAAAGGCCGACTTTTTTCTTCGGGAAGCCTGTCCTGAAGGACCCTCAACAAAATCGGAACGGGGAGGATGTTTACGATGGAATACCTGGCGCAGAACAGTGTCATTTTATTTCTGATCGTGGTGTACGTGGCGGCCTGCCTGGGCATCGGCTGGTGGTTCAAGAAAAAGGCATCGGAAGGCGTTTCAGCCTACTACATCGCCAAGAGGGAAATCCCCGGCTGGGTCGTTTCCCTGGCCTTCTTTTCCACGTTCATCAGCACGAACACCTATATCGGTCAGGCGGGAAAAGCCTTTCAGACAGGCCTCTGCTGGGCCTGGGTGGGGGTTTTCTGGACCGTTTTCTGCATGATATCCTGGCTCCTCCTGGGACCCCGGATGCGGAAGCAGACGGCCAGCCTGAACTCGGTGACCATTCCCGACTATTTCGACTACCGGTACAAGAGTTCCCTGTCCCGGGTCATGAGGGCATTCGCCGCCTTCATCATCATCTTCGCCACCCTGTGGTACATGGTGGGGATCGCCAAGGGCTGCGCCCATCTTCTCGATTCCGTCCTGGGCCTTCCCTACGCCTGGGGGGCCTTCCTCATTATTTTCATCACGGCGGCCTACACCGTCTGGGGAGGGATGTACAGCGTTCTCTGGACCGATGCCGTCCAGGGTCTCATGATGTTTTTCGTTGCCATCATCATGGTCGTTCTGCCGGCCATCTACGTGGGAGGCTGGGACACCCTCATGAACGCCGTGTCCTACACGACCCACGTGACCCGCGCGGGGAAACCCATGGGGGACGGTCTCGTCACCTTCTGTTCCCTGGTGTCCTTCCTGTACATCCTCGGGATCGGCCTTTCCGTGGGAATGAAGCAGATCGCCGAACCCCGGTGCCTCATCCGGTTCTACTCCATCGATAACGCGAAAAGCATGCGGTTCGCCATGATCTGGACGCCCATCTTCCTCGGGGTCTCGCTCATCTGTGTCATGGGCCTGGGAGCGCTCGTCCACGGCATGGCTACGGAGCAGGAGGCGGCCTACCTGGTGAAGCACACCGACGAGGTCATCGGGTTCATGCTCGCCAAGTTCAACAGCCCCTGGATCAGCGGAATCTGCCTGGCGGGGCTCTTCGCCGCGGGGATGTCGTCTCTCGCGTCGGTCATGCTCATCGTTGGAACGGCCTTCATCGGGGACATCTGGAACCTGTACCGGCCCATGGCGCCGGCCCAGGTCGTCAACCGGACGAAGGTGACCATCCTGTTATACTGCTTCATCGTTTTCGTTCTCACCGTCTACCCCCCCATGGGCATCGTTGAACTCACGGCCTTCTCCGGCGCCGTCTTCGCGGCGAGCTTCTTCCCCGCCATCTTCGGCGGCCTGTATCTTCGCTGGGGAACGGGCCACGGGGCCTTCTGGTCCATGATCATCGGGATCGCCACCTGTCTCATCTACCGTTTCGGATTCCGTTTCAACTACCCCGGCCTCAAGGACGTCCACGAGATCATCCCGGCGTTCGTCATCTCGCTCCTGGTCTACTTCGTCATCAGCGCCGCGACCCAGGGGAAGCGGCCCGAAGAAGCCCACCTGAACCGTATCTTCGGGTCTTAACGGGCGTTTCTCACGGGCGGCTCCCGTTCCGGGAGCCGCCCGCCGGCACCGGGGATCTTCTTACCTTTCCCCGGAAAGCCCCTCCCTTCCTGAAACCGGGGAAAATTGTCTTGACATGGCCGCGTGGATGATATAAATACTCGGCTAACTCTAGATACTCAAACCCTTCCTTTACACTAAGGAGTTCAGTAAGCTCTTAAAACCGCCTGATTCAGACACCCTCTATGTCTCCTGAAAACACGGCCGAGCCACACGGCGGTAGTTTCGGGTCGACGGCGCCAACGCGGCAGATGTCCGCGGAGCCCTGTCCTGTATCCAGCAGGAGAAGGGGAATTACACTCAAAAGGGAAACGGCATGAACATTTCGGAAATCAAGAGGCACACGATCGGCGAACTGACCGAACTGGCCAAGGAACTGAACGTTCCCGACGCCACCGGCATGAGGCGCCAGGATCTCATCTTTTCCATTCTCCAGGCCCAGTCGGAAAAAAACGGGTCCATCGTGGGGGAGGGCGTCCTGGAAACCCTTCCCGACGGGTTCGGTTTTCTTCGTTCCGTGGGATACAACTATCTTCCCGGTCCCGATGACATTTACGTTTCCCCGTCTCAGATCCGGCGGTTTGCCCTCCGGACGGGAGACACCGTCATCGGAGACGTCCGGCCGCCCAAGGAAGGGGAGAAGTACTTCGCTCTCCTCAAGGTGGACGCGGTGAATTTCGAGGCCCCGGAAGCGGCGCGGGACAAGATCCTTTTCGACAACCTGACGCCCCTGTACCCGGAGGAAAGGCTCAATCTCGAGTCCGACCCCGAGAACCTCTCCACCCGGGTCATGAACCTCTTCACCCCCATCGGCAAAGGCCAGAGGGGGCTCATCGTGTCCCCCCCCCGGGCGGGCAAGACGGTCCTCCTTAAGGACATTGCCAACAGCATCGCCAAAAATCACCCCGAAGTCATTCTCATGGTACTCCTCATCGACGAACGCCCGGAAGAGGTTACGGACATGGAACGGAGCGTCCGCGGAGAGGTGATCTCGTCCACCTTCGACGAAACGGCCACGCGGCACATCCAGGTTTCCGAGATGGTCCTGGAAAAGGCGAAGCGCCTGGTGGAGCACAACCGGGACGTGGTCATTCTCCTGGACAGCATCACCCGCCTCGCCCGGGCTTACAACGCCGTCGTTCCGCCAAGCGGGAAAGTCCTGTCCGGCGGCGTCGATTCGAACGCCCTCCACAAGCCGAAGCGGTTTTTCGGGGCCGCCCGGAACATCGAGACGGGCGGGAGCCTCACCATCATCGCCACCGCCCTCGTGGACACGGGGAGCCGCATGGACGAGGTCATTTTCGAGGAATTCAAGGGAACGGGAAACATGGAACTCCACCTGGACCGGCGGATCGCCGATCGGCGCATCTTCCCGGCTTTCGATCTCATCCGGTCGGGAACGCGGAAAGAGGAACTCCTCATCCCCAGGGAGCACATGAACCGTATCTGGATTTTGAGGCGTCTCCTCCAGGAGATGAACCCCGTGGAAGCCATTGAATTCATCACGGACAAGATCCGGAAAACACAGACCAACGAGGAGTTTTTCGGCTCCATGAACCAGTGACCCCCTTCAATGGTAAAATCTTCTTGAAAATCCGAATATAAAAAGATAAAAGGACAATTTACGTAATTTTCTTCTCACGAAGGAGGATTCCAGGTAAATGAAGAAAGACATTCATCCCGCCTACGAAGATACGACGATCACCTGTGTCTGCGGGAACGTCATCGAGACGAAGTCCACGAGAAAAGACATCAAGGTCGAAATTTGTTCCCAGTGCCACCCCTTCATGACGGGTAAGCAGAAAATCATCGACACCGCCGGCCGGGTTGAGAGCTTCCGGAGGAAATACGCCGGCCTGGAAAAGAAGGAAGACTGACCCGGACAGGCCCGCCGCCCGGAGTAGGGTCATTCCGATCCCACGTTTCTCCCGTGCTTCCCGAACCGGGAGGTCGAAAACCGGATCCGGTCCGGGGCGGGCGGAACCGCTGCCCCGGTCGTCCGGGCCCCCCAGCCCGTGAGTTTTTTCCGCATCCACCGGCCGTTCTTTCTCCATGTCGAGGGTGAACGGCGTTTTACCCGGTCGCCATGTTCGATAAACTCCATGAAATAGAAAAGCGCTGCGAAGAGCTGGAAAGGCTCCTCTCGAGCCCCGATGTCCTGAACAACCGCTCCGAGTTTCAGAAGTATGTCCGGGAGCATTCGGAGATCGCGCCCATCGTCGACCTTTATCGGCGGTACGGGAAGAAGAAGGCCCAGCTCCGGGAGGACCAGGAACTTCTCAAGGAGGGGGACGACGAGTGGAAAGAGCTTTTGAGGGAGGAAATTCCGAGGCTCAGGGAAGAGATCGCCGTTTTCGAGGAAGAGCTGAAAATTCTCCTGCTCCCCAGGGACCCCAATGACGAACGGAACGTCTTCCTGGAAATCCGGGCGGGAACGGGAGGCGACGAGGCGGCCCTCTTCGCGGCGGACCTGTTCCGCATGTATGCCCGCTACGCCGAGTCCCGGGGATGGCGGATGGAGATCGTGAGTGCCACCCAGGGGGGGGGCATGGGCGGGTTCAAGGAAATCATCGGGATGATCGAGGGCCGGGGCGCCTACAGCCGGCTCAAGTACGAAAGCGGCGTCCACCGGGTGCAGCGGGTGCCCCTCACGGAAGCCCAGGGTAGGATTCACACCTCGGCGGTGACCGTGGCCATCCTTCCCGAAGCGGAAGAGGTGGAGGTGGACATCGACCCAGCTGAACTCCGGATCGACGTCTACCGGTCCACCGGTCACGGCGGGCAGAGCGTCAACACGACCGACTCGGCCGTTCGGATCACCCATCTTCCCTCGGGCCTCGTGGTCACGTGCCAGGACGAAAAATCGCAGCACAAGAACAAGGCGAAGGCCATGAAGGTTCTCCGGGCCCGCCTCCTGGACCGGAAGCAGGCGGAACAGGATGCCCTCATTTCGGAAACGCGGAAGAAACAGGTGGGCACCGGCGACCGGAGCGAGAGGATCCGGACCTACAATTTTCCCCAGGGCCGGGTGACCGACCACCGGATCGGGATGACCCTGTACAGCCTGGAAAAGGTGCTCGACGGCGTCATCGACGAATTTATCGACGGGCTCATCACCCACTACCAGACGGAAGCCCTGAAAGCGGCAGCCTCGTGAGATGAAGAGCCGATCCTTCCCGCCGGTCCTGGGGGACGCCCTCCGCCGGGGGGCGGCCCGCCTCGAGGCGGGGGGTGTTTCATCGGCCCGCCTGGACGCGGAGATTCTCCTCGCCCGGGTCCTGGGCCGGGACAGGGCCTTTCTTCACCGGGAAAGGGACGGCGTCATCGATTCGGGGAGCCTGGAAAACTACCGGAAGCTCATCGACAGGAGACGGACCGGGGAACCCGTCGCCTACATCCTCGGTGAAAAGGAATTCTGGTCCCTCGATTTTTTCGTGAGCCCCGCCGTTCTGATTCCCCGGCCGGAGACGGAGATTCTCGTCGAGGAAGCCCTCCGCCGCTTTTCCGGCGTGTCCCGGCCCCCCCTCTCCTTTCTCGACGTGGGGACCGGCTCGGGGATCCTGGCGGTAGTCCTGGCCAAGCTCTTCCCCGCTTCCCGGGTGGCGGCGTCGGACATCTCCCGGGACGCCCTGCCGGTGGCCGCAAAAAACGCGAGGCGTCACGGCGTGGCGGGCCGGGTGACTTTTTTCCTCGGGGACATGCTTCACCCCGTGAGGGGGCCTTTTGACGGCATCGTTTCCAATCCGCCTTACATCGATGCCGCCGAGTACGGGGATCTCGAGCGGGATGTGCGGGACTTCGAACCGGCCCGGGCCCTTCTCGCGGGTGAGGGAGGAACGGCCTGTCACCGGGCCCTGATCGAAGACGGACCGCGCTGCCTCAAGCCTGGCGGCTGGCTTCTCATGGAGATCGGCGACGGGCAGGGGGGGCTGGTCCGGGATCTTTTCGAACGGTCGGGCGGATATGAAGGCATTTCCGTCAGCCGGGATTACGGCGGGCGGGAGCGGGTCGCCGCCGCCCGGAGAAAAAGGGGATGAAGTCGTCAAAGGTGAATCATGGATAAAATGATTATCAGGGGCGGCAAGCCGCTCCGGGGGGAGGTTCATGTGAGCGGGGCGAAAAACGCCGCCCTGCCCGTTCTCGTCTCCTCTCTTCTGGCGGACGGCTGGCACAGCTACCGCTTCGCGCCCGACGTGGCGGACGTCCGGACCATCAAGAAACTCCTGGTGGAACTCGGGGCCTCCATCGAGGAGGGCGACCCGCTGCGGATCAACACGGGTAACATCCGGGACTGCCAGGCCTCCTATGACCTGGTGAAGACCATGCGGGCTTCCGTTCTCGTTCTCGGTCCCCTGGTGGCCCGCCTCGGCCGGGCGCGGGTCTCCCTGCCGGGTGGGTGCGCCATCGGGGCGAGGCCCGTGGACCTGCACCTGAAGGCCCTGAAGCGGATGGGGGCGGAGATCCGTATCGATGAAGGCTATATCGAGGCCCGGGCGGCCCGTCTCCGGGGGGCCCGGGTGTATTTTGACGTCTCCACCGTGACGGGAACGGAAAACATCATGATGGCGGCAACCCTGGCCGAGGGAACGACGGTTCTCGAAAATGCCGCCCTGGAACCGGAGATTGCCAACCTGGCAGACGTCCTCAAGAGCATGGGGGCCCGGATCGAGGGCGCCGGAACGGGAACGATCGTTATCGAGGGGGTCAAGGCCCTGCGGCCCGCCACGGGAACGGTCATTCCGGACCGCATCGAGGCGGGCACGTACATGATCGCCGCCGCCATGACGGGCGGAGACGTGACGGTCCTCAACTGCGCTCCCGGTCATCTAGAGGCCCTGACCACGAAGCTGCGGGAGGCCGGGGCGCGGGTCGACCGCCTGGAGAACGGCTTCCGTGTCCGCGGCCCCGGCCGGATCGAGAGCGTCGACGTGACGACCCTGCCCTATCCGGGCTTTCCCACGGACCTCCAGGCCCAGTTCATGGCTATGATGACCGGGTCCTCCGGAACGAGCGTCATCCGGGAAACGGTTTTCGAGAACCGCTTCATGCACGTACAGGAACTGGTGCGGCTCGGGGCGGACATCCGCATCGAAGGCCGCAACGCCGTCGTTTCCGGTGTCGAGCGGCTCAACGGGGCGCCCGTCATGGCCACGGACCTGAGGGCGTCGGCGTCCCTCGTGCTGGCGGGCCTCGTGGCCGAGGGGAAAACGGAACTCTCGAGAGTGTACCACCTGGACAGGGGGTATGACTGCCTGGACGGGAAACTGTCCCGTCTCGGCGCGGACATAGAAAGGGTGAAGGCCTGACGTGAAGATCATCGAAACGACGGAGGCCTCCTTCGAGGGGGAATTCAGGCGGATCCGGGAACGGAAACTCCCGTCCAACGCGACGGTGGAAGAGACGGTCAGGACTATCCTGGCGGATGTCCGCGAAAGGGGGGACGAGGCCCTTTTCGCCTACACGGAGCGGTTCGACGGGACCCGCCTTTCGAAAGATTCCGTCGAGATCCCGGCGGAGGTGCTGGACCGGGCTCTTCGGGAGATTGACGGGGATGTCCGGGAGATCCTCCAGGTCGCCGCGGAAAGGATCGAGCGGTTTCACGAAAACCAGGTGATCCCATCCTGGCGCATGGAAGAGGACGGGGCCGTCATGGGCCAGGAAACGATACCCCTCGGGCGCGTGGGCGTCTATGCCCCCGGCGGCCTGGCGGCCTACCCGTCGACGGTCCTCATGGGGGCCATTCCCGCCCGGGTGGCGGGGGTCCGGGAGATCGTTCTCGCCACGCCGGCCAAAAACGGCATCGTTCAGCCGGTCCTCCTCGCCGCCGCCCGCCTGGCCGGCGTGACCCGCGTTTTCAGGATCGGCGGTGCCCAGGCCGTGGCGGCCCTGGCCTACGGGACCGAATCGGTTCCGGCGGTGGACAAGATCGTCGGGCCGGGCAACATCTACGTGGCCACGGCGAAAAAACTGGTTTTCGGGGACGTGGGCATCGACATGATCGCCGGCCCGAGCGAAATCCTCGTCCTGTCCGACGGAACGGGGGATCCCGCCGTGATCGCCGCCGACCTGCTTTCCCAGGCGGAGCACGACGGCCTGGCTTCGGCGCTGTTCCTGACCCCGGACCTGGGGCTGGCCCGCCGGGTCGCCGGGGAGGTGGACCGCCAGCTGAAAGACCTCTCCCGGGGGGAGATCGCCCGGCAGTCCATCGAGCGGTTCGGCCGGGTCATCGTGACCCGGGATCTCGAAGAGGCCCTTTTCCTGGCGAACCGCTTCGCGCCGGAGCACCTGGAACTCATGGTCCGGAACCCCGGGGAAATCCTGCCCCGGGTCACCGGCGCCGGGGCCATCTTTCTCGGGGAGAACACACCCGAGGCCCTGGGGGATTACCTCGCCGGCCCGAACCACATCCTGCCAACAGGGGGGACCGCCCGTTTCGCCTCGCCGCTCGGGGTCTACGATTTCGTGAAAAGGATGAGCGTTCTGGATTTTTCAGCGCAGGCCCTCCGGCGGCATGGGGAAACGGTGATCCGTTTCGCCGGCATGGAAGGGCTCGAGGCCCACGGAAGGGCCGTTTCCCTCCGTCTCAGGGGAAAAAAGTCTTGACAAAATGGGCAATTTCGTGCAAACAGGGAATCCCTGAAAAAAGGGATCCATCGAGGCGGGCGTAATTCAGCGGTAGAATGTCAGCTTCCCAAGCTGGACGTCGTGGGTTCGATTCCCATCGCCCGCTCCATTTTTGATTGTGTTTTCCCTGATTCTGTGTTACAGGGATTCTGATCGGCGCTGTTTTTTCGGGAAGTGGGCTTTGCCCACTTTTTTATTTTATCGGGTAACCCGTTTGCCCGGCCGTTTTCCGTCGATGAAAGGGACGAAAGGCAAAAGAGAGAGCATCGGGAAAAAGGGCGGCGGGACGACGGAAGACGGGGGGAAACGCCACCGGGAGAGGATCATGGCTCTCGTGGACCCCGTTCTCCACTCCCAGGGCCTGGAACTCGTGGAGGTAGAGTGTCTTCGCATGCCTTCCCGCTGGCTTGTCCGGATCTACATGGACCGCGAGGGCGGTGTGACCGTGGACGACTGCGCCGCGGTGAGCCACGAGATCGGGGACATCCTGAACGCCCATGACGTGCCCCCGGGACCTTACCTGCTCGAGGTGTCGTCACCGGGCCTGGACCGCCCCCTGGTCCGGGACGAGGATTTCCTGAAGCACCGTGGGTCGCCGGTCCGCCTGAAGCTCCGGGAACCCCTGGAGGGTCGGAAAAATTTCGCGGGCAGGCTTATCGATTACATGGAAGACGGGCCGTCCCGATGGATCGTCATCGAACTGGACGGGCGGACCCACCGGATTCCCCGGGAACACGTGGTGAGGGCCAGGCTGGATTATGAGATCTGACGAAGAGGCCCGGAAGGGATACGTTTCGAGCCCCTGTGACGGGCGCGTCGCATTGAAAAAAGGAGTTTCCGGGCTTTTGCACGAGCCCGTGAAATACGGTGAATCGTCGATCAGTGGGAGGGCATGATGGTACTTCCGGAATTGAAACGCCTCATCGAGCAGATGGGAAAGGAAAAGGGGATTGACAAGGAGCTGATCATCGAGGCTCTGAATTCCGCCGTTCTTTCCGCGGCGAGAAAAAAACTCGGGCAGGATCTGATACTCGAGGTTCAGTACAATGACGAGGCCGGGGAGATAGAGGTCTTCCAGTTCAAGACCGTCGTCGACAAGGTGATCCACGATGACACGCAGGTTTCCCTCGAGGAAGCCCGGGAGACCCTGGACGAGGAGGCGGAGCTCGGCGACAGCCTGGGGATGAAGCTCGACACGAGTTCCTTCGGCCGCATCGCCGTGCAGACGGCGCGGCAGATCATCATCCAGAAAGTCCGGGACGCCGAGCGGGACAAGATCTACGATGAGTACAAGGACAGGAAGGGAGAAATCATCAGCGGTTTCGTCCAGCGCTTCGAGCAGGGGAACATCATCGTGAACCTCGGCCGGACGGAAGGCATTCTTCCCACCTCGGAGCAGATTTCCCGTGAAATCTACAAGAGAGGGGAGCGGGTGCGGGCCTACGTGTCCGATGTCCGCAAGACCCTGAAGGGCCCCCAGATTGTTCTTTCCAGGACCCACCCGAACTTTCTCAAGTCCCTCTTCGAGCTGGAGGTCCCCGAGATTTCCGAGAACCTGATCGAGATCGTGGGCGTGGCCCGGGAACCGGGCAACCGTTCCAAGATCGCCGTGAGGACCCGGGAAAAGGACATCGACCCCGTGGGGGCCTGCGTCGGGGTCCGGGGGGCCCGGGTGCAGAGCGTCGTCCAGGAACTGAAAGGCGAAAAGATCGACATCGTTCCCTTCGTCAACGACCCGGTCCAGTACGTGTGCAACGCCCTGTCCCCGGCCAAGGTGGACCGGGTGCTCATGTACGACGACCAGCACGCCATGGAGGTGATCGTTCCGGACGATCAGCTTTCCCTGGCCATCGGCAAGAGCGGTCAGAACGTCCGCCTCGCCGCCAGGCTCACGGGCTGGAAAATCGACGTGAAGAGCAAATCCAGGCTCGAGAAGACGGAAGAGCCGGGACCGAAGGATCTCATGCGGCTTCCGGGCATGGAGGAGCGGGTGGCGGAACAGCTGTGGCAGGATGGATTCAAAACCGTCGCCATGATCGCGTCGTCGGACCTGGAAATGTTGACATCCGCTACGGGAATCAGTAAAGAACTGGCCCAGAAATGGGTCCAGGAAGCGGTCAGGCTGATTGACGAGGAGACGGCGGCAAAGGAAACGTCGCCCTAAGAAAAAGAGCCTTCGAGGAGTGTCCAAGTATGGCCAAGACAAGAGTGTACGAACTGGCGAAAGAATTCAACATGGAAAACAAGGAGCTGATTTCCAGGTTGGAGAAACTCGGCATTGCCGTCAAGTCGCACTCGAGCACCCTGGAGGATCACGAGGTCAGTCGGGTCCGGGAGGAATTCTCCCTGGGAAAACGAAGCAAGGTCATTGAAGAGCGCGTCAAGTCGACGGTGATACGGCGACGGGCCGTCCGTCCCCCGGAAGCGGCGCCCCCCGAAGAGGCGGCGCCGGCGGAAGGCGCCGAGGAGCTGCCGGAGGAAGCCGCGGCGGAACCCGCCGGACCGCCGGTGGCGGAAAAGGCGGCGGAAGCGGCCCCCCCGGGTGAGCCCGTTTCGGAAGAAGAGGCGAAACCCGAGGAGGTCCCGGCGGCACCGGGGATTCCCGAACCGGGAGCGAAGCCGGTGGAAAGCGCGGCGGCGGAAAAGCGGGTCCGGGAGGAGGCCGCCGAAAAGGCGGCGCCCGTTTCCGAGCCGCCGGGCGAGGTCCCGGAGGCGATGCGGCCCGAGGTGAAACCGCCGGCGGCGCCGCCGGCGGAAAAGAGAATCCCCGAGGCGGCCGCGCCCACGGCGGCGAAAGGGGAGCCGGCGGCGGCGAAGCCCCCGGCGGCCGGGGCGGCGGAAGCCAGGAAGGTCCCGCCCGAAAAGGAAAAGCCCGGCAAGAAGAAAAAGCCCGTGGAAGTTGTCATGGGAGAAACACCGGCACGGAAGAAAGCGGCGGCCAAGGCGCCCCGGGGCGAAAAGAAGCCGTTGCGCGTCCTCATGCGGGAAGAGGTGGAGGAACCGGCGACGAGGGCGGAAAGAAAGCGGGAAGCCGCCGTCGTCCGGATGAAGAAAACGGAAATCACGACGCCCAAGGCGATCAAAAGGAGAATCAAGGTGGACGAGGCCATCCGGGTCGGCGACCTGGCCAAGAAAATGGGCGTGAAAGCCAGCGATGTCATTCAGAAGCTCATTTCCATGGGAATGATGGTGACCATCAACCAGTACATCGACGCCGACGTGGCTTCCGTGGTGAGCAGCGAGTTCGGGTACCAGGTCGAGTCGGTGGCCGTGGACATGGAGGGCTTCGCCCCCGTCGACGACGTCCGTCCCGAGAAGCTCAGGCCGAGGGCGCCCGTGGTGACGGTCATGGGACACGTGGACCACGGGAAGACCTCCCTGCTCGATGCCATCCGCCAGACCCATGTCATTGACGGGGAGGCGGGCGGCATCACCCAGGCCATCGGGGCCCACCATGTCCGGATTCACGACCGCGACATCGTCTTCCTGGACACGCCGGGACACGAGGCCTTTACCTCCATGCGGGCCCGGGGCGCCCAGGTGACGGACATCGTGGTCCTCGTCGTCGCCGCCGACGACGGCGTCATGGATCAGACCGTGGAGGCCATCAACCACTCCAAGGCCGCCGGGGTTCCCATCATCGTGGCCATGAACAAGATGGACAAGGCCGGGGCGAAACCGGACCAGATCAAGCAGAAACTCGCCGACCTGGGGCTGGTGCCCGAGGACTGGGGCGGCGAGACGATTTTCGCCCCCGTGTCGGCGAAACAGCACACGGGAATCGAGGATCTTCTCGAACTCATCCTGCTCCAGGCGGACATTCTCGAGCTCAAGGCCGATCCGGACCGACCGGCCCGGGGAATCATCATCGAGTCCAAGATCGACCGCGGGCGGGGTCCCGTGGCGACGGTCATCATCCAGGCCGGAACGATCCGGGAGGGCGATGCCTTCGTTTCCCGGACCGAGTACGGCAAGGTCCGGGCCCTCGTCGACGACAAGGGAAACCGGCTGAAGGAGGCGGGGCCCTCCATGCCCGTCGAGGTGATCGGATTCTCCGGCGTCCCCCAGGCGGGGCTCGAATTCAATGTCGTCGAGGACGACCGGAAGGCCCGGGACATCGCCGGGCACTGGATCCTGAAGGAACGGGAAAAGGAGCTGTCCCAGACGTCCAAGGTCACCCTGGAACAGCTTTATGCGCGGATACGGGAAGGGGCGAAGGAACTGAACGTCATCCTCAAGGCCGACGTCCAGGGGTCCGTGGAGGCCCTGTCGGAAGCCCTTCAGAAAATCGGGACGGAGGATGTCCGGGTCCGGGTCATCCACAGCTCCACAGGCGCGGTGACGGAAACGGACGTCATGCTCGCCTCGGCCTCCGACGCCCTGATCATCGGGTTCAAGGTCCGCCCCGATTCCCGGGTCCTTGAAATCGCCGAGAGGGAAGGGGTGGAGATCAAGCTCTACGAGATCATCTATGACGTCATCGCCGAGGTGAAGGCGGCCATGGAAGGCCTTCTGGAACCCCTTTTCCAGGACGTGACCCAGGGCCACGCGGAGGTGCGTGAGCTCTTCCGGGTTCCCCGGGTAGGCACCGTCGCCGGCTGCTACGTCATCGACGGCAAGGTGTCCCGGAACGCCGGCATCCGCCTGATCCGGGAAGGCGTCGTCGTGTACGACGGGAAAATCCTTTCCCTCAAGCGCTTCAAGGAAGACGCCCGGGAAGTCGTTTCCGGGTACGAGTGCGGCATCGGTCTCGAGAACTACAATGACATCAAGGTCGGCGACGTCTTAGAGACATACGTGAAGGAAGAGGTGGCCCGTAAGCCCCTGTGAGGGTCCCATGGTTGTCGGAACGGCGGTCATCGAGCTCTACATCGTGGAGAGCCGCTCCCTGAAGGAAAAAAGGGGCGTGCTCCGGCGGATCCTCAGCCGGGTCAGGAACACCTACCATGTCTCCGTCGCCGAGGTGGACAGCCAGGACCACTGGAAACGGGCCGTCATCGGCTTCGCCGTGGTGGGAAACGAGACGTCCTTCATCCGTTCCGTGACGGACAAGATTTGCGCCTTCATCGAGGAAATGGGGCTGGCCCAGGTGGTGAACACCCGGACTGAGCTGATTCACCTTTCCGGCACGTTCGAGGGCGGCAAGCGTTACCAGGAAGAAAAATACGATGACCTTTAAACGGGCCGAACGGGTCGCCGACCTGATCCGGGAGGAAATCAACCGGATTCTTGTCCGGGACATCGGGGACCCGAGGGTCCGGAATGTGACCATTACCGGCGTCCGGGTGACCGACGATCTCAGGATTGCCAAGATCTACTTCGTCCCCCTCGGGCAGGATTCGGTGACCGACGATGTCCGGAAAGGCCTGGAAAAGGCGACGCCCTATTTTCGGCGGAACCTGGGCAGACAGCTGAGACTCCGCTTTGTCCCGGAGATTCATTTTTATTTCGACGAGGTCTTCGCCCGGGGCCAGCGCATGGAAAAACTCTTCATGGAGATCCGGAAGGAAAGCAGTGACGATAGAGAAGAAAATCCTTGACATCGTTCGGAAGAACCGGGCTTTCCTGATCACCTCCCACGTGCGCCTCGATGGGGATGCCGTCGGTTCCGAGCTGGCCCTCTACCACACGCTGCGGCGGCTGGGGAAGACCGCCCTGGTGTACAACGAGGACAGGATTCCCGAAGCCTACCGCTTCCTTCCCGGTTCCGACATCATCGTCCACACCCTCGACTCGCTGGAAAGGTTCGACGCCGCTTTCGTCCTCGACTGCAGCGAGCTGGAACGGGTGGGCCGGGAAGCCGGGCGTATCGGCGCCATGAAGACGGTGGTCAACATCGATCACCACATTTCCAACGACTCGTTCACCGAGTGGTCTCTCGTCCGCCCCGCCGCGGGGTCCACGGGCGAGATCCTTTACGGGCTCATCGTGGAACTTCTCGGGAAAGTCCCGCCGGAAGCGGCCACGAACCTCTACACGGCGGTCATGACCGACACGGGGTCTTTCCGATATTCCAACACGGGGAGCGACACCTTCCGGGTGGCCGCCGAACTGGTGGCCTCGGGGGCCGATCCCCGCTGGATCGCCGAGCGGGTGTACGAGACGAAACCCCTTGTCCAGATGCAGCTCCTGGGCCGGGTCCTGGGAACCCTGAAGGTTTTTTTCGAGGGGCGGGCGGGCATCGCCCACGTAACGGGAAAGATGCTCGACGACCTGGCCGCCCTCCCGGAACACACGGAGGGTTTCGTGGACATGATCCGAATGATCGAGGGGGTCGAGGTGGCCGCCCTGATCCGGGAGCTTTCCACGGGGGAATGCAAGGTGAGCTTCCGGTCCAAGGACAAGGTGGACGTGGAGAAGATAACCCGGGAATTCGGGGGGGGCGGACACGTGAACGCCGCCGCCTGCACCATCCCGGGGCCTCTCGGGGAGGTCCGGCGGAAAATTCTCCGGGCCATCGGAAAGGCGCTTCCATGAACGGGATCATCGTCATCGACAAGCCAACGGGCCGGACGTCCTTCGATGTCGTCCGGGAGGTCCGGGGACTTGTGGGAACCCGGAAGGCGGGGCACACGGGCACCCTCGACCCCCTGGCTTCGGGCGTTCTCCCCGTCTGTGTCGGCGAGGCGACGAAACTCGTCCCGTTTCTCACAGACGACGACAAGGAGTACGTGGTCACCGCCCGGTTCGGCGTTGAAACGGACACCTTCGACGGGGAGGGGACAGTCCTGGCCATCCGCCCCGTGGATTTCGGGGAGGAGGACCTCCTGGAAGCCCTGCCGGCGTTCCGGGGGACCCTGGTCCAGGTACCGCCGCGGTACTCCGCCGTCAAGGTACAGGGCAGGCCCCTGCACCGGTGGGCCCGCAAGGGGGTGGCCCTGGAGCCGCCCGCTCGGACGGTGACGGTCTACCGTTTCGACCTGCTTCGCTTCGAAGCCCCCTTCGGGACTTTTTTCATACACTGCGCCAAGGGGACCTACGTCCGGTCCCTGTGCTCGGACCTGGGCCGGAAACTCGGGTGCGGTGCCGCCGTCGTCGCCCTTCGCAGAACCCGGAGCGGCCGTTTCGGGGAACGGGACGCCCTGTCGCTCCAGGGACTGGGAAGGGAGGGGAAAAGGGCTTCCCTGGAGCGGAACGTGATCTCCCTGGAAAGGGCCCTCGGGCACATGCCGTCTCTCATGGTGGACGAAGAAACGGAGAAGCGGATTCGGAACGGCCGTCCCCCGACGGAAGAATCCCTGAAAAAGCAAGTTCTTCCTTTTCTTGAAAAAGGAAATCTGATACAGTTTCTCTCCGAGGAAAGCCGGGTCGTCGCCATCGGAAAGATCGAGGACCCGCCCGATGAAAAGAGGGCGGGGGATAGGGCCATACGAATTGTCCGGGTCTTCCGCTGAGGAAGGCCGTCCGGGGATTCCCAGACCGGGAAGCCCCCATATCGGATCGGTAAAAAAAGAATTCATCGAAGAGGGAGGAAGAAAAGAGGTGTTAGAACTGGCAAGGAAAAAGGAAATCATCGATGCGTTCAAGCGAGGGGATAGCGACACCGGCTCTCCGGAGGTCCAGATCGCCCTGTTGAGCGCCCGCATCGAATACCTGACGGAACATTTCAAGGTGCATAAAAAAGACCATCACTCCCGCCGGGGGCTGCTCAAGCTGGTCGGCCAGAGAAGGAAACTCCTCGATTATCTGAAAAAGAAGGACATGGAGCGGTATCGGACGGTCATTCAGCGGCTCGGGATCAGGCGGTAGAGGAAGACCAAAGGACAGGAAAGGTGAAAAAACGAAATGAGTGACGTGTTCACAGCGGATTTCGCGGGGAAACCCATATCCATCAAGACGGACTATGTCGCCCGGCGCGCCAACGCCGGGGTTCTCGTCACGTACGGGGAGACGGTCGTCCTTGTTACGGCGGTGAGCCACAAGGCCATGCGGGAGAACATCGACTTCTTCCCCCTGACCGTGGATTACCAGGAGATGACCTTCGCCGCCGGAAAAATCCCCGGCGGCTTCTTCAAGCGGGAGGGCCGCCCCAACGAGCGGGAGATCCTGACCTCGCGGATGATCGACCGGTCCATCCGGCCCCTGTTCCCGAAAGGGTTCTTCCAGGAGACCCAGATCGTGGCCACGGTCCTCTCCCTGGACCCGGAAAGCGGCTCCGACGTGGCGGCCATGCTCGGCGCGTCCGCCGCCCTGGCCGTTTCGGACATCCCCTTCACCGGTCCCGTGGCGGGTATCCGGGTAGGAATGCTGGACGGCCGCCCGGTTGCCAACCCGTCCGTTTCCCTCCTCGAGAAGAGCGATGTGGACATTTTCCTCACCGGCAGAAAAATCGCCGGCGGTTCTTCCGAAAAGGATTACGACATCAACCTGGTCATGCTCGAGGGCGGGGCCCGGGAGATCGAGGAGGACCGGCTCATCGAGGCCATCGCGTTCGGCCTTGAAAACCTCCGTCCCGTCATGGATCTCCAGGACGAAATGGTCCGTGCCATTGGAAAGAAGAAAATCGAATTCAAGCCCCCGGCCATCGACGCCGCCCTTCGGGAGGAGGTGGAGAGCCGGGTCCGGGGACCTCTCCGGGAGGCCTTCTCGACCTCCGACAAGATGGAACGGGAAGCCCGGCTGGATGCCGTCAGGGACGACGTCACCGCGGATTTCGGCGCCCGGGAAGGAGCGGTCCTCCCGGCGGCGAAAGCAGTGCTCGAGGAAATGAACAAGAAAGTGCTCCGGGAAAAGATCATAAACGACAAGAGCCGAATCGATGGCCGGCCCTACGACGAGGTGCGGGCCATCACCTGCGAGGTGGGCCTCTTGCCGCGGACACACGGTTCCGCCCTCTTCACCCGGGGCGAAACCCAGTCGCTCGCCGTTGTCACCCTGGGGACCTCCTCCGACGAGCAGCGCCTCGACTGGATCACCGGCGAGGAATTCCGGTCTTTCCTCCTGCACTACAACTTCCCGCCCTTTTCCGTCGGCGAAGCCCGGATGCTCCGAGGGCCCGGCCGCCGGGAAATCGGACACGGCGCCCTGGCCCGGCGGGCCCTTCTGCCCATCCTGCCCGACGCCGAGGAATTCCCTTACACGATCCGCATCGTTTCGGAAATCCTTTCGTCCAACGGGTCTTCCTCCATGGCCACCGTCTGCAGCGGGTCCCTGTCCCTCATGGACGCCGGGGTCCCCGTGAAGGACACGGTGGCGGGCATCGCCATGGGGCTCCTCAAGGAGGGGGACGAGGTGGTCATCCTCTCGGACATCCTGGGGGACGAGGACCACGCCGGCGACATGGACTTTAAGGTCTGCGGGACGAAAAAAGGCATCACGGCCATGCAGATGGACATCAAGATCCACGGGATCACTGCGGACATCATCCGCCGTGCCCTCACCCAGGCCCGGGCGGCCCGGTTCTTCATCATCGACAGGATGCAGGCGGCCATTTCCGAGCCAAGGGTGGATCTCTCCGTCTACGCGCCGCGGATCACCACCCTCAAGGTGAAGCCGGAACGGATCCGCGACGTCATCGGCAGCGGCGGGAAGAACATCCGCCAGATCGTCGCCGAGACGGGCGTGGTCATCGACGTGGAGGACGACGGGACGGTGACCATCGCGTCGAACGACGCGGCGGCGGCGGCCAAGGCTATCGCCATGGTGAAGTGGCTCACCGAGGAGGCGGAAATCGGTAAGATCTATCTCGGAACGGTGAAGAAGGTCGTCGATTTCGGCGCCTTCGTCGAAATTCTCCCGGGAACGGAGGGCCTCGTTCACATTTCCCAGCTGGACAAGCGGCGGGTTCAGAGCGTCACCGACGTGGTCCGGGAAGGGGACAAGATCCCCGTCAAGGTCCTGGATATCGACAAGGCGGGCAAGATACGCCTGAGCCGGAAGGAAGCCCTGAGCGAGAATGACCGAGAAGACCGTTCTTCCTAACGGGGTTCGCGTCATCACGGAAGAGATCGAGCATGTCCGGTCCGTGTCCATCGGTGCCTGGGTGTCAAGCGGCTCCCGCCACGAGGACGAGCCGACGAGCGGGGTCGCCCATTTCATCGAGCACCTCCTCTTCAAGGGGACGACGAACCGGACCGCTTTCGACATCGCCTCGGAAATCGATTCCGTAGGGGGGGTGCTGAACGCCTGCACGGGAAAGGAATGGACCTCTTACTACGCCAAGGTCCCCGACTACTACACCGGGGGTGCCCTGGACCTCCTGTGCGACCTTCTCCGGAATGCCCTTTTCGACCCCCTGGAGCTGGAGAAGGAGAAATTCGTCGTCCTCCAGGAGATCAAGATGGTGGAGGACACGCCGGACGACTACATCCACGACTTCTTCGAGCTCAATTTCTGGAAGGGCCACCCCCTGCGCCGTTCCGTCCTCGGGAACCGGGAATCCGTGGAGGGGTTCGACCGCGGCAGGGTGATCGATTTCTTTTCCCGGAGATACCGCGGGGGGAACATCGTCGTGGCCGCAGCGGGGAACCTGAAGCACGGCCCCTTCGTGGAGCAGGTGGAAAAGCGGCTCGGGGTTTCCCCGGGCGGGGTCGCCGAGGCGGTGAACGGGCCGCCCGCCGTTACCGGGGACCTTTTTCTCCAGGAGAAAAACCTGGAACAGGTGCACGTTCTCATGGGATCCCCGGGGCCCTGCGCCGCGGACCCGGACCGGTTTCCGGCCATGCTGATCAACCTCGTTCTCGGCGGCAGCATGAGTTCCCGGCTTTTCCAGGAGATTCGCGAGAAGCGGGGGCTCGTCTATTCCATCCACTCCTTCATCGTCCCGTACAGCGACGCGGGCTGGTTCGGCGTCCATTTCGGAACCGAGGCGGAGCGGGTCCGGGAGGTTTCCGGGCTGGTGTCGGCGGAGCTCACGAAACTCTGCCGGGAAAGCCTGACGGAAAGAGAGATCCGGTCGGGAAAGGACCAGATGAAGGGGAGCTTTCTCCTCAGCATGGAAAGCACGGACGCCCGGATGTCCCGGATCGCCCGGAATGAAATGATCTTCAGGAAGCAGATTTCCGTGGAGGAGGTTCTCGCCCGCATCGACGGCATCACCGACGAGGACATCCGGCGGGTGGCCGGGGAGATGTTCCGCCCCGAAGCGCTTTCCGCGGCCGTCCTGGGGCGGGTTCCCGAAGGCCTCACCCGGGGGTGCCTCGCGTGACGGCCGGGGAGGACATCCCCGTTCCCGTGAGTCCCCTCGAGGGAAACGAGGATCTGCCCCTGCCCCGTTACATGACGGAACGGTCTTCCGGCATGGATCTCCGGGCCGCCGTGGAAGACCCGGTGTCCATCCCGCCCGGGGAGTGGCGGAAAATACCGGCGGGGTTCGTCATGGCCCTGCCCCCGGGGCTCGAGGCCCAGATCCGGCCGAGAAGCGGCCTCGCCCTGGAGCACGGCGTCTCCCTCCTGAACAGCCCCGGCACCGTCGATGCCGACTACCGGGGGGAGGTGGCGGTGATTCTCGTGAATCACGGGAAAAAGCCTTTCGTCGTTCACCGGGGCTTCCGGGTGGCCCAGATGGTGATCCAGAGGGTCTGCCGGATCGCCTGGGACCGGGGGACGGGGCCCGACGAAACGCCCCGCGGGGCCGGTGGGTTCGGCCACACCGGGACGGGCTGACGAGAAACCGGGAACGGCCCTGGCGGGCCGCCCGGCGATGGATTGGAGACGGGAAAGACAGGGAAGGAACGGCTTGACCCATGAAATCCTTTAAAGTGACCAAGACCTACCGCGAAATCAACGAAAAAATCCGCCGCAGGAAGGCGGTGGTGGTCACCGCCGAGGAAATCATCGACATCGTCGACCGGCACGGGGAGATAGAGGCCGCCCGGCGCGTGGACGTGGTGACCACGGGGACCTTCAGCCCCATGTGCTCCTCCGGGGCCTTTCTCAATTTCGGCCACCCCGCCCCGAGGATCAAGGCGAGCCGGGTCTGGCTGAACGACGTCCCCGCCTACGGCGGAATTGCCGCCGTGGACTGCTACATGGGGGCCACCGAGGTGGTCGAGGGGGACCCGCTGAACAGCGTCTACCCCGGCGAGTTCAACTACGGCGGCGGGCACGTCATCGAGGACCTCGTGGCGGGCAACATGATCCGCCTGCGGGCGGAAGGCTACGGGACGGACTGCTATCCCGCGAGACGGTTCGAAAAGAACATCACCATCCAGGATCTCCGGGACGCGGTCCTCTTCAACCCCCGGAACGCCTACCAGAACTACAACGTGGCCGTCAACCTGTCGGACAAGACGATTTACACCTACATGGGGGTCCTGCGCCCCCGCATGGCCAACGCCAATTATTCCACCTCCGGCCAGCTGTCCCCCCTCTTCAACGACCCCTATTACCGGACCGTGGGCATCGGGACCCGTATTTTCCTGGGCGGCGCCCAGGGTTACGTGGCCTGGCCGGGGACCCAGCACAACCCGCACATCCCCCGGACGGGCAAGGGTATCCCCCGGGAAGGCGCGGGGACCCTCGCCGTCATCGGGAACCTGAAGGAGATGTCCCCCCGGTGGCTCGTCGGGGCGAGCATCCTCGGATACGGCGTTTCCCTCTACGTCGGCATCGGTGTTCCCATACCGCTTCTGAACGAGGAAATGGCCCGGTTCGCCGCCGTCCGGGATGAGGACATCGTCATGAATGTCTTCGATTACGGCATGGACTACCCGAGCGGTCACCCGAAAAGCCTGGGAGAGGTGACCTTCAAGGACCTTCGGGCCGGACTCGTCACGGTGAACGGAAAGAAAGTTCCCGCGGCACCCCTGTCCAGCTACCTGAAGGCCCGGGAGATCGCCGTCCTGTTGAAGGAATGGATCGAGCGGGGGGAGTTTTTCCTCGGCGAGTCCCCGTGGACCCTTCCCTCGGTGCCGGGAGGTGAGGAAGGACCGTGAACTGGCGTAAGTGGGCAGCCCTCCTTCTTCTGCTCCTCAGCGGCCTGTCCCTTTACGTTCTCTCCGGCCAGTGGAAGAATTTCAGCGCCCTCCAGGGCAAGCTCTCCACCCTGGAAAAGCTCAACGAAATAACGGTGAAGGAAAACCGGGAACTGAAGGAGGAAGTGCTCCTTCTCCGGGACGATCCCCGGTACATCGAGCAGGTGGCCCGGCAGGACCTGGGCATGGTCCGCCAGGACGACCGGGTTTACCGTTTCGTCTCCCCCGGGGACGATTGAGCGCCCCGTAACCTTCCCCGGGTTCGCCCGGCGGTCCGCCGCCGCCGGCCCGTCTTCCTTTCCCGTCCCTCCCTCGGTGAACCCTTCAGTGAACCCCGTCCCGCCGCCCCCTGAAACACCAGGTTCCCCGCTCCCTGGAAGTTCCGCAACGGTCCCTCTTCACCCGCCCGAAGCGGGCAACCGCTCCCCCGGGGCCTTTCCCCTTCCCGGAGGTGTTCCTCGTTCGCGGCGTCACCCCTTTTCAGAATCTCTTCGCTCTCCTGAATAAGGCGCAGATTCGTGGAACGGTTTGTGCAATATGTGGCGACGACTATTTCCGGCGGGGGGCACACCGCCCCCGGGGGGGTTCTGTGACACGTTGGTTTTCCAGGAAAAATCGGATCGCCGGCCTCGATGTGGGGTCCCGCCTCGTCAAGCTCGTCGAGTTGCGGCGAACGTCCCGGGGGCCGCGGTTGGCAGTTTACGGGCAGGTCCCTCTTCCCCCGGGGGTGATTGAGAACGGCCTGGTCCGGGACGACGTCGGGCTGGCCGTGGCCGTGGAAGCGCTCTTCCGGGCATCGGGCTCCCGGGCCGTCCGGGTCGCCGCTGCGCTCCCGGGCACCGCCGCCGTCGTTAAAAGGGCGTCTTTCCCGAGGATGGCGGAGGCGGCCTTTCGGCGCCTTCTCGCCCAGGAGGGGGAAAAGTACCTCCCCGTCGAAAGGGCGGCGGACGTGAATTTCGATTTTCACGTTCTCGGCGAGAGCCCTCGCGACCCGGGCCGGATGGACGTGATCGTGGCGGCGGCCCGGAAGGATGTCGTGGAAAGATACGTGGACGCCATCGAACAGGGCCGGCGGCAGGTGGTTCTCCTCGACGTGGACGCCTTCGCCCTCGAAAGGGCTTACGGAGCGAATTACGACTTCGGGGGGGCCGACGCGGACGCTCTCGTCCACGCCGGTCCCTCGGTCATCACGGTGAACGTCCTCAAGGGCGGCGTTTCCGTCCTTGCCCGCAGCTTTCCCGCGGGGGGCGTTTCCGTGGCCGGGGACACCCGGGTTGAAACCTTTGCCGGGGAGGTCGGGCGTTCCCTCGATTATTACCGCTCCACGGCCGGGGAGCCCCGCCTTCGACAGGTGCTTCTCAGCGGCGGGGCGGTGACGGTGCCCGCCGTCCGGGACGCCTTGGCCGGCCGGGTGCGGGCGCCGGTGGGTCTTTTCGATCCCTTCCGGCGGATTCGGAGGGATCAGGAAAAGTTCCCCGAACCTTATCTCGACGACATCCGCCCGCTGGCCGTTCCCGCCGTGGGACTGGCTCTCCGGGGGATCGACGGACAATGACACGGATCAACCTCCTGCCCGGCCGGGAACGGGAGAGGGACGGCCGGACACGGCGGGCCGTTCCTCTCCTGGCCGCCGCCCTTCTTTTTTCCCTGGTTCTCCTCGTCCACGGCTTCTTCTGTCTCCGTCTCGAACACCTTGAGGGCGCCGTGAAAGAGGCCGGAAACCGCCTGGCCCTTCTCTCCGAAATCACGGAAAACCTGGACCGGTGTGAAAGGGACGCCGAAACGCTTGGGAAGAAGATCGGCGCCGTCGAAAGGATGGAGAGGGGGCGGGCCCGGTCCGCGCGCCTCCTGGCGATGGTCCCGGAGAAGATCCCCCCGGGCCGGATGTGGCTCACCGTCCTGTCCGGAAGCAGCCGGGGCGTCCGGTTGGAGGGGAGAGCCCTGGACAATGCCGCCGTGGCCTGTTTCATGAGGGAGATCGAGGCGGCGGGACCCTTCCGGTCGGTGGGACTCGTGTCGGCGAAGCAGACCCTCTTCGAGGGGGAGAAGGTTGTGGAATTCGTCCTGTCCTGCCCCTTCGAGGACCCCTAGATGGACGGGAAGGCCGGGGAAAAGAGGGACCCGGCGGGCCGCCGGGCCGTTTTTCTGGCCCTTTCGGCGGTTCTCCTGGCCCTTTGGGGGTACCATTCCTGTTTTCTGAAGCCCCTCGTGGACCGCCGTGACACCCTGACAGCGGAGTACACCGCGCTGGAGGCCAGGATCGCCGCGCGGCAGAGGCTCGCCGTCGAGATGGACCGCTGCCGGGAAAGGGGGGAAACCATGAAGGAAGCCTTTGCCCGGGCGGCCCGGAAGACGCCGGCGGGCGATGACGTCCCCGGCCTCATGAAGGCCTTCTCCGAGGCGGGAGAGAGGGCGGGGCTCGAAATTCTGCTGTTCGAACCCCTGCCGCCGGTGTTGCGGGAGTGTTACGCCGAGATTCCCGTCAGGGTCTCCCTGAAGGGGTCCTACGGGGCGATCAGGGAACTTTTCCAAATGGTCGCCCGCATGCCCCGGCTGGTGACCATTTCCGAATTCACCGTGACGAGGAGCCCCGGCGGCGGGCTCGCGGCGGACTGCCTCGTGACGGCCTTCCAATTGACGGAGACAGGAAATGACTCTGGTAAGCAAGGTAAGGAAAAAAGGTAAGGGCCTTCCCCTTCCCGTTTTTTTCTTCCTCCTGGGGATTTTACTGGCACCGGCCGTGCCCTCCGCCGTCCCGGCATCCGGGAGTGCCGGGACGGGCGACCCGGCGACGGATCCCTTCGAACCCCCATCCCTCCGGCCGCCGGTCCGGCAAAGCGGGGCCGGGCCCGGATCGCGCAACCCCCTGGAGACGTTCCCCCCGGGCGACCTGAGGCTTCTCGGTACCGCCCGGTCGGCGGAAAGACAGGTCGCCCTGGTCCGGGGCCCCGACGGAAAATTCTACGTCCTCTCCCGGGGCGACCGGGTCGGCCCCGGCGGGGGCCGCGTGACGGCCCTGTCGGAGCGTCGGGTGGTCATCGAGGAGACCGTCGTCAGCCCCCCGGGAGAGGGGCGGCTGAACCGGTTCGTCCTGGATCTCGACGGTGAAAAGGAAACCGGTGAAACACCGTGAAAGCGCCATCCCGCCATGTCATCCCGATTGTTCTCGTCCTTTTTTTCCTTCTGCCGGCGGGGTGCGCCGGTCCCGGCGGGCAGGGCGGGCCCTCCCCCGCGGCGGGACCGGCGGCAAAAACGGGGTCCTTGCCCGTGCCGGTCTTCCCGGCGTCGGCGAAGATCGCGCCGGGCGGGGCCGGAAAGGCGGCCCTGCCGCCCGAAAAAAGCCCCCCGCCGGAACCGTCGGGCCCGATGGTGTCCATCGATGTCCAGGATGCCGAAATCGCCGCCCTCTTCCGGCTCCTTTCCGAGGCGGGCGGCGTCAATATCGTCCTGAGCCCGGACGTCCGGGGAAAGGTATCCCTGCGCCTCACCGACGTCCCCTGGCACCGGGCCCTCGACACGGCCCTGGAAATCAACGGCCTGGGAAAGAAGGTGTCCGGCCCGGTAATCACCGTGTATCCCCTGGAGGCCCTGAAACGGGCGGAAGAGGAGGACCGGCGGCGTCGGGAGGCGGAGGGACGGGCGGGCCAGGTGTCCATCGAGGCCCGGATCGTGGAGGCGAACCGGAATTTCATGGAGAAGCTGGGGGTCCGGTGGGGGTACGGGTACCGGGATACCTGGGACGGTCGGGATATCGGCCTTCTCGCCGGGAGCGCCCCGGAGGGGACGGTGACCACCTTTCCCGGGGGCATCGGCGTCACCGACAGCAACGTGGCCGTCAATTTCCCCCCCGTCGCCGGGGCGGCAGCCCCCACCCTGGGGCTCATAGCGGGGTCGGGCCGCTTCGTTCTTGACGTCGCCCTTTCCGCCCTGGAGGCGGAGGGCGCCGGGAAGATCCTGTCCTCGCCCCGGGTGACGACCCTGGACGGCGTGAAGGCCGTCATCGGCCAGGGGGAGGAAATCCCCTACGTGGTCCGGGACAGGGACGGGAATTACAACGTGGAGATGAAAAACGCCAAGCTCGAGCTCCGGGTGACCCCGAAAATCACCGCCGACGGGCGCATCTGCATGAAGGTGGAAGCCTCGAACAAGTACGCCGACTGGAAGCGGGTCAACGTCAACTCGGAGAACCCGCCGCTTGTGGCCAGCAACGTGGAGTCCACCGTCGTCCTCGAAGACGGGGACACCATCGTTCTCGGGGGCATCTGCAGAACCACCGAGACCACCGCCGAAAGCGGCGTCCCCTGGCTTTCCCGGATTCCCGTCCTCGGGTGGCTCTTCAAGGCCCGGACGGTGGTTCAGGACCGGAAGGAACTTCTCATCTTCGTGACCCCCCGGATCGTCGAGGGCGCGAAACTCTAAATTATTGTTGATTATTATGGAAAAATATTTTATCTAACCACTAGAAACCCAGGGGGGAGGTTTTAGAATGTCCAGATCAGGATTCTCAAAATCCGTTCTTTTTCTTGCCATTCTTCTTTTAACCGCCATCATGACCGTGTCCTGCGGGTCCGGGGGGGGCGATGACGACGGCGGCACGGCGTCCGTGACCACGGCCATAACACTGGAGGCCACGCCGCAGAGCATCGAGGCCATCCCTGGCCGGTCCTGCGCCATCAAGGCGACCATGACGGCCTCCGCGGGAACCCCTGTTCCCGTCGGCACCTACGTCACCTTCACCACCACACTCGGGTCCTTCGCCTTAAGCGGCGGTCAGCAGATACAGGGTAAGACCGTCGACGACACGGGCGTTGTCAGCGTGTCCCTCATCGCCGGTTCCGAACCCGGGACGGCCGAAGTCACCGCGAAATCGGGCGGCGTGTCGCAGCAGATATCCGTCACCTTCATCGGGTCGGCAATGCCCGCCTCCCTGTCCATCCGGTCATCCCATACCTCGGTGAAATCGGATAACTCCGATTCGGCCACCATCACGGCCACCGTCCGGGACGCCGCCAACGGCGCGGTCCCCGGCATCACCGTCAGCTTCAGTACTACCGGGGGCCTCCTTTCCGCCTCTTCCGCCGAGACGAACGACCAGGGCGAGGCGTCCGTCACCCTGCGGGCGGGGGATGAAAAACAGAACGGATTCGTCACCGTGTCGGCCCGGGTGGCGTCCCTGCCGTCCCAGTCGGTTCCCGTCCGCATCGAGGGGACGACGGTGGAACTCCTTCCCGATCCCTTCCCGGACATCCGGGTGGGCGGGGAAGCCGTCACTCTCCGGGTGACCGTGACCGATTCCGGCGGCCGGGGGGTCTACAATGCCGCCGTCATGCTGACGGCCGAGCCGGCGGGCAAGGTGTCCCTCTCCGGGACCTCGGGAAACACGGACCCTGAGGGCAGGCTGGAAATCGAGGTCTCCCCCGTCGCCTCGGGAACGGTGACGCTCACCGCCGAGTCCCTCGGGGCCGGGGCGTCGGTCACCTTCCACGTGATAAACGCCGCCCTGGAATTCGGCATTCTCGAGCCCACCGACGATCCCCACTATCTGCCCAGGAGCAATGATTACCTCACCGTGTCACCGACGCCGCAGGATCTTTACATCGAGGTCAACGCGCCGACCCAGAGCCGGGTCCAGTTCGCCGCCACCATGGGGAGGCTCTGGCGGACCGGCGGGGGCGATTCGGGCAGCAGCATCACCGTCGACGTCTCCGGCGGCAGGGCCTGGTCCTATTTCCGGTCCGTCGAGGCCGGAACGGCGACGATCCAGGTTTTCGACGCCGACGATCCCTCGGTGAGCGACTCCCTGCGGGTCATCGTCTACCCGTCCCCCGCCGACGCGGCCCGGATGTCCCTCCAGGCGAGTTCCACCGTCGTCGCCCCCAGTTCCGGCGACCTGGCCAACACGGTAACGCTTCGCGTCACCGTGGAGAGCGCCATGGGCCAGATCGTCCCGAACGTCCCCATCCTCTTCAGCATCGAGAACGCCACCGGGGGCGGCGAGTTCATCGCCCCCGTCATCGCCTACACGGGCGCCCTGACGAAACCGTCCGACGGGTCGCCCAATCCCGACGCCGGCGTCGCCGTGGCCACCTTCACCTCCGGGTCCCGCAGCTCCGGGAGCCGGGGGGTCACCGTGGTGGCCGCCGTGGCGGGGAACCCTGCCGTTAACGACAGTGAAACCATCATCATCGGCGGGACCGCCGGGGCCATCGTCATCACCCGGGGGACGACCATCGAGTCCATCCAGGACGGCACCATGTACCGGCTGCCCATGGCCGTCCAGCTCATCGACACGAACGGCAACCCCTACCCGAACGGCCTCGTGACCCTGAATCTCTGGCCCGTCCGCTACGCCACGGGATATTGGGAGGAGTACGAGGAGAACAAGTGCCGGCCCTTTGTGGAGTGCATCCAGCCCAACGAGGACGTGAACCGGACGCTGTGGCTCGACGACGGGGAGGACACGAACGCCGACGGGCGGCTCACGCCGCCGCTCTCCGCGGCGGGGTCCGTCCCGGCGACGGTGACGACCGACGCGAACGGCGTCGCCGCGTTCGACCTCATCTATCCCAAGGCCTCGGCGGTGTGGATCGAGGACGCCCTGACGGCGAGCACCCTCGTCTTCGGGTCGGAAAACCGGACGACCTACACGTTCTGGCTGCCCTACCTGAAGGAAGAGGCCTGCTTCCTGCCCCATTCGCCGTACAAGACGAAGTACCTTATCCTGACCGCTTCCCGGTATGAACTTCCTGCCGACATCTGCAGCGAGGCGACCCTGTGGGCCCACGTGTACACGGCCAAGGACGAGCCCGTCGAGGACGGCGAGCTCGTCGCGTTCACCCTCCTCACCGACATCGGCGGGATCCAGGATCCCGTCGTCCCCACGGTGGGGGGCGTGGCCACGACGACGTACACGGGGGGGTATCTCCCCGAGGAGGTCATCGAGGCCAGCGCTATCATCCGGGCGGACCTCATCGGCTCGCCCTGCACGACCGACACGATCACCTTGAAGCTCGTCCAGGTGGAACGCCCCGAGGCGAGCTTCGAGATTTACTATCTCAGTGGTGGTCCAACCGATCTACTATTACTCTTCCGGGATACGTCGACCACGGCGGCGGGCCATGTTATCTTGAGCCGGGAGTGGACCTTCTACGGTGTGGGAGATGATCCTGAAATTGAAACGGGTGAAGAAGAGCAATTGACGTATGACCCAGGCACCTACACCGTCCGCCTTGACGTCCGGGACGACCGGGGCTACACGGACACCGTGATCAAGACCTTCACCCTCGCTGACGACGGGAAGATCACCGTGAGCGACGAGGAGGAGTAAAGGAAACAAAAGGGGGAGCCGTCACCGGGTCCCCCTTTCCCCATTCGATCGCGAAAAACCAAAAGGCACCCTTTCGGGGTGCCTTTCCTTTTTTACATTTTAGCTGTTCTCTCAGGAGGGCGTTTTTCCCGCCTTTTCACTTTTTTCGGGCTTTTTCCCGGGGACAGGAAAGGTGATTCCGACAAAAGCGATCGGATAGAAGGTTCTTATCCCCCCGCCGGGTAGGCCGCCCGGACGGTGGTGTGGATGCCGCCCCGGACGTTGAAGGCCCCCGTCACCTCCGCCTTTTTCGGCTTCACCGTGTCGACGAAGTCGGAGAGGATCCGGTTCACCGCCTCCTCGTGGAAGATCCCCCGGGTCCGGTAGGCGTTGAGATAGAATTTGAGGGATTTGAGCTCCACCAGAAGGTCCCCGGGGACATACCGGATGACGACCTGGGCGAAGTCGGGCTGGCCCGTCTTCGGGCACAGGCAGGTGAACTCGGGGAACCGGATGTCCACCTCGTAGTCCCGCTCCCGGTAGTTATTGGGGATCGTTTCGAGAATCTCTTTCATAGAACCTCACTAGCATGTAGCAGAAAGGGGTGTCAAGGAGGGCGATGGCCACCTTGACGGCGTACTGGCCGAGGACCATCTTCCCGATGGCCGCCGGGGGGTAGAGGCCCCAGAAGGCGACGGTGATGAAAAGGGCCGAGTCGATGAGTTGGGAGACCATGGTGGAGAGGTTGTTCCGGAGCCACAGGTGACGGCCTGCCGTTTTTTCTTTCCACCAGTGGAAGGCCCACACGTCGTGGTTCTGGGAGACGACATAGGCGAGCATGGACGCCAGGACGATCCGGGGCGTGGCCCCCAGGATCCGGTCCCAGGCCTCCTGGTGGGTCCAGAAGGGGGCCGGCGGGAGCAGGCGGGCCGCCCACAGGAGGGCCACCATGACCAGCGACAGGTAGAACCCCGTCATGACGAGGCTCCGGGCGCTCTTCTTTCCCTCCACCTCGGCCACCACGTCGGTGAAGAGGAACGTCACCGGGTAGGCGATGACCGCCGCCGGCAGGAGAAGCCCGAAGATCGAGACGATCTTCGAGGCCATGATATTGGAAAGGAGGAGGAACGTGACGAAGAGGTACTTCACGGCCTGGAGTTTCATGGCGCCCTTCCGATTATTCCTTGAATTCTTCCCGGGTCCTTCTGTATAAGAAAAGACAGGCCTTCGATTTTCCGCCGCCGGACCAGGGCATTTTTACCTTTCCCCGGGGGGGAAGTCAACGGCAAATCGCTTTTCGGGAAAGCGGGTCGTGGTGCCGTCACGCCGGATTTCGTCCTTGACACCCCATGACCCCTGTGTTAAGGCGCAGTCTCATTGGCTGCAAATCCAAGGATTTAAAGGATTAACATGGAAAAGACACGCTTCGCCGTGGCCGATCTCGAGCGGTTCGTGAGTGCCGTGGAACTCCTGGTTCTCCGGGGCGACTGGGAGGCTGTCCGGGAGAAAGCGCTCAAGAGGCAGGAAGCCTGTCCCGGCGACAGCGCCGCCTGCCTGGCCCTGGCCCTGTGCCTCGCCCGGGAGGGGCGGAAGGAGGAGGCCCTCCGGTTCCTCGAGGCCATGGAACGGGTCGAGGAAGGCTGGGGGACCCTCTACCGCTGCGGCGGAGACGAGTTCGCCCGCCAGGGCATGATCCGGGAGGCCATGGAGTGCTACCGGAAAAGTTCCCTCCTCAATTCGGGACGGGTCCGCTGGAACGGCGGGACGCACCCGCCGGCGCCCCCGTCGCGGCGGGAGAAGGAGGCGGAAGGGGACGACGACTGGGCGGAGGTGCCGGAAGAACTCCTCACCCCGACCATGGCGGATCTTTACGTCCGCCAGGGCCACTACGAACTGGCCCGGTCGACCCTGGAGAAGCTCCTGTCCGGGGACCCCGAAAACGGACCCCTCCGGGAGAGCCTCCGGAACCTCGAGGACACGATCCGGGAACGGCGGAAGAGACGGGAGCGGGTTCTCGGGGAGCTATACCAGTGGCTCGGCCGGCTCGAGAAGGGCCGGGGCGCCGTAGCCCCGAAGGGGGCATTCGATGCCTGACGACTTTGTAAAAAGTCCATATGCTGCGTTGCCCTTCATCCCTCGTCATTGCGACGTACCAATAAGTACGTCTCATTCCTCGGGATTTGGGCGCCTTGCCTCTGGATCTTTTTACAAAGCCGTCGGTAACTGAAGATTTTTCGAGTTTTTACGAGTTCATTATGCCTGAAAGAAATGAAAAAGCGAAGGGCCCCTTCCCGGGCCGGGTCGAGCGGGTCCGGAAGAGCCTCCCGGGCTGGTCGGCCGCCGGCGCCCTTTTTTTCGGCAGGCCGTCGATCCGCTACCTGACGGGATTCACCGGGAGCGAGGGGACCCTCTTTGTCGGGGCCGAGGGGGCGGCCCTCCTGGTGGACGGCCGGTACACCACCCAGGCGGCGGAAGAAACGTCGGGAATCGACGTCATCACCTGCCGGGACCGCCAGGAAGGCCTCGTCGGCTTCATCAGGGACCGGGACCTGGCGGACCTGGTCTTCGAGTCCGCCGCCCTGGCCTGCGACGCCTATTTCGGCCTTCTCGACGCCCTGGGCGGGCGGGTTCGCCTGAACCCCCTGGGCCGGGAACTGGGGGGGCTGCGGAAGATCAAGGAGGCACAAGAGATCGAAACAATCCGTCGGGCGGCGGAAATCGCCTCCGGGGCGCTCCTGGCCGTTCTGGAGACCCTCGGGCCGGGGGTGCGGGAGATCGACGTGGCCCGGCGCCTGGAGCGGGAAATGGAATCCCGGGGAAGCGAAGGCCCCTCTTTCGAGACCATCGTCGTTTCCGGCCCCAAGACGGCCCTCCCCCACGGGCGGCCGGGCCCGGTCCCCATGGCGGCGGGTGGTTTCGTCGTCATCGATTTCGGGGCCGTCGTGGAAGGCTACGCCTCCGACGAAACCTGCACCGTGGCCCTGGGAGCCCCGTCGCCGGAGCAGGCGAAGATTTACGCCGTGGTGAAAGAGGCCCATGACCGGGCCCTGGAGCTGGTTCGTGAAGGGATGCCCTGCCGGGCGGTGGACGAAGCGGCCCGGGAATGGATCGACCGGGCCGGTTTCGGCGCCTTCTTCACCCACGGCACCGGCCACGGCGTGGGGCTCGAGGTACACGAGCCCCCCCGGATTTCCACCCGGGACGACGGCGTTCTCGAGGAGGGCATGGTCGTCACCGTCGAGCCCGGCGTGTACATCCCGGGAAAATTCGGGGTGCGCATCGAGGACCTCGTGGTGGTCAAAAAAGGGGGTTGCGAAATTCTCTCGTCCGTGCCAAAGGGACTCAAGATTCTCTCGTGACACACACCCGGGCCGGGAGCGGTTCCGGGCGGCCCCCGCCGCGGCGACGGGGCAAAATGAAATAAAGTGGAGGTAGCGGCTCGACCAATGGCGGTTTTTCCTGAAGATCTGCTTTACACGCGGGAACACACCTGGGTGCGCGTGGACGGGAACCAGGCGACCATCGGGATTACCGATCACGCCCAGGAAAAGCTCGGGGAGATCCTTTCCGTGGAGCTTCCCGCCGTGGACACCTACGTGGAGCAGGATGAATCCTTCGGGGTCATCGAATCCACGAAAACGACGACGGAACTCATCTCGCCGGTGAGCGGGGAGGTGGTCATGGTGAACGACGACCTGGCCGACGATGTGGGCATCATCAACAGCGACCCCTACGACACGGGCTGGATGATCATCGTTGAAATGGACGACCCCAGCGAGCTGGACAATCTTCTCGATGCCGAGGGGTACGAGGACTTCGTGGAAGCGGACGAGGAGGCCGACTGACGGGCCGTGAAACCTTGGCGGCTCCTTCCCTTTCGCGCCTGCGACCCCGCCGAGGCGATGGCGGTGGACGAGGCCCTGTACCGTCTCCAGGAGGGGCGGGAAACGGCGCCCACGCTCCGCTTTTTCGGGTGGACCGGGCGGACCGTGTCCGTGGGGTACTTTCAGGACGTCCGCCGGGAAGTGAACCTCGACGCCTGCCGCGCCGAGGGCGTCGCCGTTGTCCGGCGACCCACGGGCGGGAAGGCCGTCATCCACGACGGCGACCTCTGTTATTCCGTCACGGGAAGAACCGATGCGCCCCCGTTTTCACGGGGCCTCACGGACACCTACCGGTTCATCGGGCGCTGTCTCGCCCGGGGCCTGGAAGGGCTCGGGCTCGCCCTGTCCATGCCCGGTGAGGACGGCGCTGCCGGGGACGTGAACCGCGACGCCTTCTGCTTCACCCGCCCGGCGCGGTACGAGCTCCTGGTCCGGGGCCGGAAGATCTGCGGGAGCGCCCAGAGCCGGTCCCGGGGGGCCTTCCTCCAGCAGGGCTCCCTTCTCCTGGATTTCAAGAGGGACCTTCCCGACCGCCTGCTGAAGCGGGCCGCCGGGCGTTCGGCGGACGCCCCGGAAGACCCGGTCACCTCCCTTCGCGGGGAGGGTCTCGGGGACGTCGACGTGGAATCGGTGGCGTCCTCCCTCCGGGCGGGATTCGAGGAAATCCTCGGCGTGCCCCTCGTGGCGGGGCCGCTCACCGGGGAAGAGGCGGCCCTGGCCCGGGAACTCGGGGAGGAGAAATACGGCACCGAAACGTGGAACCTGGAAGGAAAGGGGGGCCGATGGACCTTCGAGAGCTGATCAAGACGGAAATCCTGAACCAGACGGCCTATGCCATCGATCTTTCCGACTGTCCCATAAAGCTCGACGCCAACGAAAACCCCCACGACCTGCCGCCGGCGGTCCGGGACCGGCTCCACGGCGCCCTCAGGGCGGTTTCCCTGAACCGGTACCCCGATCCGGAGGCCCGGGAGCTCAAGGCCGGGCTCTCCCGCCAACTGGGCGTTCCCGCCGACTGGATCATGGTGGGAAACGGGTCGGACGAGCTCATCCAGATCCTTCTCACGGCCATCCGGGTGCGGCCCGGCGGCGGGGTCCTGATCCCTGTCCCCACCTTCGCCATGTACAAGATCATGGCGGTGAACCTGGGGCACCGGGTCATCGAAATGCCCCTGGACGGGTCCTTCGATCTTCCCGTCGACGCCAGTTCCCGGTGGGTCGCCGGGGAAACCCCCGACATCGCTTTCCTCAGCTATCCCAACAACCCCACGGGGAACTGCTTCAGCCGCGCCAGGGTGGCCGAGATTCTCGACACCGCGAAAGGTCTCGTGGTGGTCGACGAAGCCTATTTCCACTTTTCCGGCGACACCTTTCTCCCGGAGGTCCGGGAACGGGAAAACCTGGTGATCCTGCGGACCTTCTCCAAGCTCGGTTTCGCCGCCCTCAGGCTGGGCGTTCTCGTCGGCGCCCCCGACCTTCTCCGGGAGTTGAACAAGGTCCGCCTTCCCTACAACCTGAACGCCCTGACCCAGACCGTGGGGACGGCCCTCCTGGATCACGGGGAAGAGCTGGACCGGCAGGTCCGGGACATCGTGGCAGAGCGGAAACTTCTTTTCGAAGAGCTGAAACGGATCCCCGGGATCAAGCCCTGGCCTTCCGACGCCAATTTCATCCTTTTTAGTTGTGATCTCGACAAAGATAGGTTATATAAAACATTAGTGGAACGGGGCATTCTGGTGAAGGCGTTTTCCGCGCCCGAGGCGCTCCGTCGCTGCCTCAGGGTTTCCGTGGGGAAAAAAGAGGAAAACCGGCTTTTTATCGAAACGCTCCGCCACGCGGCCGGTGTCCCCGAGTAATCCCGATTGAAAAACGAAGCCCGGGACTGAAAGATTTTAGTTGACAAGCGCCGTGCGCTGTCATAGGGAGGATCCCTGCGGTTCCCGCAGGGTTATGGAATGCAGAAGGAAAGGAAGGGATATTTTTGGAGGTCAAGGTCATCGACAACGACGTCGAAAAAGCGCTCAAGATCCTGAAGAACAAACTTTCCAAGAACGGTCTTTTCAAGGAACTGAAGCTCCGAAGGGCCTATGAGAAACCGTCGGTAAAGCGCAAGAGAAAAGCCCTCGAAGCCCGTCGCAGAATGGCGAAAGCCCGCAAACGAAGACGCTTCTGAGAAAACCATGGCGGAAAAGCAATACCTCGTGGATGCCCTCTCCATGGAGGAGTCATGGCGGATCTTCCGCATCATGGCCGAGTTCGTGGAATCCATCGAGGAACTGTCCCAGGTCGGGCACGCCGTCAGTGTTTTCGGGTCCGCCCGGGTGACCCCGGAAGACCCGTGGTACCAGAAAACGGAAGAGCTGTCGAAGCTCCTCGCCCTGAACGGTTTCAGTGTCATAACGGGGGGCGGGCCGGGCATCATGGAGGCGGCCAACAAGGGCGCGGCGGAGGGGGGCGGCCTCTCCGTCGGGATGAACATCCATCTCCCTTTTGAACAGAAGCCCAACCCCTTTTCCAACGTCAGCATCGACTACAAGTATTTTTTCATCCGGAAGGTCATGTTCGTCAAGTACGCCGTGGCCTACGTCATCCTGCCCGGGGGCTTCGGCACCATGGACGAGCTTTTCGAGGCCCTCACCCTGATCCAGACGAAACGGATCCGGAGCTTTCCCGTGGTTCTCATGGGAAGCGACTACTGGGGAGGGCTCCTGACCTGGATGCGGAAGACCATGTTGAAGGAAAAGAAGATCTCGCCGGAAGACATGGACCTCGTCCAGGTCATCGACGATCCGAAAAAGGCCCTCAGGCACATCCAGAAGTATGTCGTCCTGTGACGGCTCCGTAAACAGACGCATCACAAGCCGCGTTAAATCTCACACCGCCCGCGACGGCAGGCCGCCGCGGGCGGTTCCGCGTTCTCCGAAACCCGGGCACCCTTTCTCCGGCTCTTTCCGCAAACCCGCCCGGAAAATGGGTTCGGCTTTCCGCGAGGGGAAAAAAGCCCGCCAGGGGCCGAACCGGGGACTCTCATGACCTCTCCCGACGGGACGAAAAAAACGGCAAGCCTGAAATCCCTCCTGGGGCGGATCGGGAAAGGGGACGTCCCCTCCCGCATTCTCATTCACGGGGAGGAGGAGTACCTCGTCCAGGAGACCTTTCAGCGGGTTCTCGAGGCCCTCCTTCCGGAAAAAGACCGGAAAATGAATCTCGTCCTTATGGACGGGGACGAAACGGGGGTCGCCGCCCTCTGCCAGTCCCTCCTCGCCCTTCCCCTCCTGCCGGGACGGAAGGTCGTCGCCGTGAGGAACACCACCCTTTTTCAATCGAGGACCACCCTGCCCGCCCTGGTCCGGGAAATGGAAACGCAGGTGGAAGGGAAAAAAGACCTTTCCCGGGTCTTCAGGCCCTTTTCCGCCTTTCTCCGGATGACGGGATGGTCCCTGGAGGACCTCCAGGACGGGAACTGGCGGTCCATCCCTCCCGAGACGTGGAAAAAGACGGCCGGCGTGGAAGATCCGGCGTCCGTGGAAAAGTGGCTTCCTCCCATCCTGGAGCAGGTGAAGGCCACGGGCCGCAAGGTGGCAACGGGACCGGCGGCGGAGGGCCGGCTGGAAGAGATCCTGGAGCGGGGCCTTCCGCCGGGCCACGTCCTCGTCCTTTCCGCCCTCTCGGTGGACCGGAGAAAAAAGCTCTACCAGCTCATGGCCCGGGAGGGGGCCGTCCTGGCCTTTGACAAGGAAAAGGGCGAGGCGCGGGTAAGGGAGAAGTTCCGCAGGGTGGCCCTGGATTACGCGGGGAGCCGGGGAAAAAGGATCACCAAAGACGCCCTGGACGTCCTGGGTGAAAAGACGGGGCATCGCCTCGCCGAGGCCGTGACGGTCCTGGAGAGCCTCTTTTCCCTGGCCGGGGAACGGGACGAGGTGAACGTGGAAGATGTGGCGTCCCTGGCGGCGGATACGAAGGCGTTCTCCGTTTTCGATCTTACCGGCGCCCTGGCCCAGCGGGACGCCCTACAGGCGCTGAAAGCCCTGGACGCCCTCCTCCGGAGGGGGGAGCCTCCTGTCATGATCTTCGCCATGGTGGCCCGGGAGATCCGAAACATCCTCCATGCCCGGATCCTGCTGGACCGCGGCCTGGTGCGGTTCACCGGCGGCGTCGATTACCGGGCCTTCCAGCAGTCCCTTTACCCCGGGATCAAAAGCCTCGGGGCGACAAGGGGCGGGAAGGAGGGCGGTCTTCCCGGCCAGCATCCCTACGTCATTTTCCAGGCCTTTCGAAGCGCCCTGCAGTTCAGCCGCGAGGAGGCCGCCGGTTTTTTCGACCGCCTCGCCGGCATGGACCTGGAGATGAAAACGACGGGGAAGGACCCGGCGATCCTGCTGGAACGCTTTCTTCTCGACGTCTGCCGCTGAAGGGGATCAGCCCAGGAAATCCAGGAGGATCCGGAGCATCCTTCGAAGGGGTTCCGCCGCTCCCCACAGGAGCTGGTCCCCCACCGTGAAGGCGCCGAGAAAGTCGGGCCCCATCTTGAGCTTGTGGAGCCGGCCCACGGGCACCGCCAGGGTCCCGGAAACGGCCGTCGGCGTGAGGCCGGCCACCGTGGCCTCCCGGGTGTTGGGAACCACCGTCACCCACTCGTTGTCCGCGGCGATGAGTGTTTCCAGGTCGGCCAGGGGGATGTCCCGCTTCAGCTTGACGGTGAGCCCCTGGCTGTGGCAGCGCATGGCCCCCACGCGGACGCAGATCCCGTCCACGGGAATGGGGCGGGCGGTGCCGAGGATCTTGTTCGTTTCGGCGTAGCCTTTCCACTCTTCCCGGGTCTGGCCGTCCTCCACGGCCCGGTCGATCCAGGGAATGAGGCTGGCCGCCAGCGGAGCCCCGAAAAATTTCTGCGGCAGGACGCCGGCCCGCATCGTTCCGATGAGGGTCTTCTCCATTTCCAGGGCTGTCGAGGCGGGGTTCTCCAGGTCGCCCGCCACGGCGAGCCCCAGGGACTGCATCTGGGCGGCCAGTTCCTTCATGTGGTTGGCCCCGGCGCCTGAAGCGGCCTGGTAGGTCATGGAGGAGATCCACTCCACCTCCCCCGCCCTGAAGAGGCCCGAGAGGGCCATGAGCATGAGGCTCACGGTGCAGTTGCCGCCGGCAAAGACCCGGACGCCCCCGGCGAGGCCCTGGTCGATGACGGCCCGGTTCACCGGGTCGAGGACGATGAGGGCGTCGTCATTCATCCGGAGGGACGAGGCGGCGTCGATCCAGTAGCCTTTCCAGCCGGCCTCTTTCAGCCGGGGAAAAACGGCGCTTGTGTAGTCCCCTCCCTGGCAGGTGAGGAGAATGTCGAAACCGGCCAGCTTCTTCACATCCATAGCGTCCAGGAGCGGCGCGCCGTCGGGACCCGCCTGGCCCACCTGTGACGTGGTGAAGTAAACCGGCTCGAAGTGCCGGAAATCGCCTTCCCCGGTCATCCGTTCCATGAGAACGGAACCCACCATCCCCCGCCATCCGATGATACCCACTTTCCTCATGATTCCCTTTTCGGCTCCTTTCTTTGGTCCCATGTCAGCGAAAAAGTATAGGGAAAGACCGGGGTGGCGTCAACATCTAAATGTTTCGTCAATGCCGGGCCGGGAGCGCCGTTCCCGGGGCGGCGTCAGGGGTCGCCGTCCCGGTTGTACACGTCGTTCCGAAACTGAACGGTTCCCCCGGGATCGACCCAGGCGGTCAGGTAGACGATGTAAATGGCCATGGGCGACGGGATGTCCACGGTCACCGTTTCCCCTTCCTCGATGGCGGCGGCGAGGGCCTCCATGGAACCCAGGGTCGTGCCCTGGAGCAGGTAGACGGCAAGCCCCAGGGGCCTCGCCAGCCGGATGCAGCCGGAGCTGAAGAGACGTTCGTTTTTATCGAACTGCTCCCGCGCCGGGGTGTCGTGAAGGAACAGGTAATGGGGGTTGGGAAAGAGGAACTTAACCCGGCCGAGGGCATTTTGCGGCCCGGGGTCCTGGCGGAGCCAGTAGGGGAAGTCTTCCGGGGAAAGACCGGCCCAGTCGATGGCGGCCGGGTCGAGCTCCTCTCCGGTCTTCCAGTCCTGCAGGACCCGGAGGCCCTGCCGCGCCAGGTAACCGGGGTCTTTTTTGATCCTGGGGAGCATGTCCTCCGTGGCGATGCTCAAGGGGACATTCCACTCGGGATTGAGAACCAGGGAAGCGATCCGGCCGCTCACCACCGGGGTCTGCCGGTACGTCGTGCCGACGATGACGGGCATGAAGAGCCGGAGGGTCCCTTCCTCGTAAAGCTTGAGGGTGAAGTCGGCGATGTTCACGACGATGTGGCGCCGATCCTCCAGGACCGGAAGGAGCCGGCACCGTTCCATGTTGCCGGTGAGCTGCCGGATCCGGTCATCGACGGGCGTGTTGAGCTCTCTCAGGGTCCTGGTCCCGACCAGGCCGTCCGCCTCGAGGCCGTGGCGGGACTGAAATCTCTGCACGGCCTCCTTCAGGGGCCCGTCGAAGCGGTTTCCCCGGGCCTCTGTCTCCGCCATGTCGCCTGCCGCCGCGAGACGGCGTTTCAGAAACAGAACGCGGTCGTTCCGGTCTCCCTCACGGAGCGTGGGGCCGTCGGGGACCCGGGGCCAGCCGCCCCCGGCGGCGATCCGCTCGTAGCGGGAGAGGATGTTTTCCAGGGCCGGCAGGCCGCAGAGCGTGTTCCCGGCCGGCGGGGGGTCCCCCCACGCCGGCCCGTAAGCGGAAAGCCAGAAAACGGCAAGGGCGACGGAGGCCAGTCCCCGGAAACGGCGGGCGAGAGCCGCGGAATGAGCCGCCTTCGGGAATCGGACTGTCATAGGGGTATTCTCCCTGGTGTTTTTTCACGCCTCCCATGGGAGGGGGCACGGGTTGGGGGTAGCGGGGAAGGGCCGTTTTCCGGTTCAGAGCTTTTTCAGCCTCGCCCGGTACTGTTTCTCTTTTTTCGAAAGCCGCCGGGAGGGGCCTTTCTTCTTCGTTCCCCATGGAGTCGCTCCGGCCCCTTCCTGTTCGTCCTCCTCTTCCGGGGGAAGCCCGTCACGATCGTTTTGCTCATGAGCCATGAACAGACGGGCGGCGAAATCGGGCGACGACACCGCCGTGTGCCCCCGGGATTCGGCCGCCTTCGCCACCGACCGGTCGGACGTGACGACCACCATGTCTTCGCCTTTCTTTTCGGCGAGGCGGATGATCACGTCGTCCGCCTTTTCCCCTCTCCGGGAGTAGATCACCGTGATCCCCTCGTGACGGTCCCGTTCCTCGGGACCCATGCCGTCCTGCCAGCCGTCGAAAACGACGGTGACCTTGCAGCGCTTGGCCCGGCGATAGAAGGCGAGCAGGCGAAGAAGGGCCTTCCGGCCCTCCTCGAGGCTCCGGCGCTCTTTTTCCCGAAGGCCGTCGGACTGGCGGATCAGATTGTACCCGTCGATGATGAGATGCATCGGCTCTTTTTCTCGAAGGCGTTTTCCCTTTTCATAAAGGTTTGCGATCATGAAATCAATGGTAAAGGGGGAAAAGACCCGGACAGGGGCCCTTCCAGGCGGCGCAAGGCGCCCAAATCCCGATGAATGAACAGGAAAGGGGGACAGATTTGAAACCTGTCCCCCTTTCCTGTTCATGACGGGGGATGAAGGGCAACACAGCCTATGGATCTTTTTACAAAGTCGTCAATGGTTGAAAGACGCGGCGAATCGTATTATGGTAAAAAATCAGGATATCCCCGGGGGGAAGTGGGCGTCGAGAATGACCGGCACCTTTCCCCGGCGTTTCTCCCGGGGCGGGCAAGGACCGCGCCGCGCGGCGGCGATGGAAGGAGGAAGAGCCATGGAAGGACCGGAAGAGGGCAAGTCCCCCCTCGCCAAGCTGCAGAAAATCGTCGAGGGGAAAAAGCAGGTTCTCATCGCCCTTCACAACAATCCCGACCCTGATGCGCTGGCCTCGGCGGCGGCGCTCAAGTACCTGTTCCGCGAAAAATGGGGGGTTCCTTCCACCGTCACCTACGGGGGCATTGTCGGGCGCTCGGAAAACCAGGCCATGATCCGGTACCTGAAACTGGACATCAAGCCCCTGTCGGAGGTCAATTTCAAGCAGTATCCTGTCCTGGCCCTCGTGGACACCCAGCCCGGCGCGGGAAACAACTCCCTCCCCCGGGGCGTCCAGCCGACCATTGTCATCGATCACCACGAGCCGGTGCGGGCCCGGACCCGCCGGGTCAAGTTCTCCGACATCCGGACGGACTACGGGAGCACGTCCACCATCCTGACGGAATACCTGAAGGAGGCGGACATCCCGGGAATCGACCGTCGCATCATCACGGCCCTTTTTTACGGGATAAAGTCGGACACCCGGGACCTGGGAAGGGGGGCCAGCGGGAAAGACCGGGAAGCGTTCGTTTTTCTGTATCCCCGGGTGCTGTTCAAAACCCTTTCGAAAATCGAACACCCCCAGTTGCCCCGGGACTACTTCAAGACCTTTGAAAAGGCCATCGACAACTCGGTGATTTACAAGGACGCCCTGGTCTGCGAACTGGGATTCATCGAGAACCCCGACGTCCTGGCGGAAATGTCCGATCTTCTCGTCCGCGTGGAGGGGGTCCGGTGGGCGCTGAGCATCGGGGAGTACAACGGGGAGGTCTATTTCTCCCTGAGGACGGCCAACCCCCGGGGGCACTCGGACTGGATCGTCCAGAAAATGGTGGCGAAAATCGGGTCCGGGGGAGGACATCACATGGCCGCCGCCGGGAAGGTTTCCCTGTCCCACCCCCTGGCAAAAGATTACCGCACCGCCGTCGATCTCCTGGTCGCCCGGTTTCTGAAGCGGATCAGGCGGGAGAACATCCCCGGGAAATCCCTATAGGGGCGGGCTGTCGAGGATGCCTCGCATCTTTCCGATAACCTCGCCGTAAGGCGGGTTCCCGAAGATGGCCGAACCGGAAACGACCACATCGGCCCCGGCATCCCGGACCCGTTTCAGGTTCGTCAGGTCGATGCCCCCGTCCACCTCGATGAGAACGGAAAGCTTCCGGGCGTCGATGTACTCCCGCGCCTGGCGTATCTTGGCGAGGCTCGCGTCGATGAATTTCTGCCCGCCGAACCCGGGGTTCACGGACATGATGAGGAGAAGGTCCACGTCCGGGAGGATGGGCTCCACGAGGCTGAAAGGCGTGGCCGGATTCAGCGAGACCCCCGCCTGGCACCCCGCCTCCCGGATGAGGGAGACGGTCCGGTGGAGGTGGATCGCCCCTTCCCCGTGGACGGTGATGAGATCGCTCCCCGCCTTCGCGAAATCGCCGATAAACCGCTCCGGGGCATCGATCATGAGGTGAACGTCGAAAAACCGTTCCGTCGCTTTCCGGATGGATCGGATCACGGGGGGGCCGATGGTGATGTTGGGGACGAACCGGCCGTCCATGACATCCACGTGAATCCAGTCGGCTCCGGCCGCCACGACATCGCGGATTTCATCGCCGAGACGGCTGAAGTCGGCCGAGAGAATGGAGGCGGCGATACGTCCCGTCATGGCTTTTCCCTCCGATCCAGGTCGAGAACGAGGGGAACGACGGTTCCTGTGTCCCCCTCCCTGAGAGTGAGGCGGAGCTCCTTCGCTTTTTTCGATTCCCCGGGGAAGAACAGGAACCCGTAAGCGATCTCGCCCGGGGCCACCGCCCGCGTCTCCAGGGAGCGGTTCGCCAGGTCCTCCCGGATCTGGCGCCGGACGTCGCTGTTGTCCAGGGCCGCCGCCCCGCCCACCGTGGCTCCCGCCGCCGCGCCGACGGCGGCGCCCTTCAGGACCGCGTCACCCACGTTGTGGCCCGTGACAATGCCGATGGCCGCCCCGATGAGGGCCCCCGCCGTTCCGGCGAGAAATCCCGATTTGGCCGACTCGGGGGCCACCTTGCCCAGTTCCGTCTTCCTGGATATGCGGTCATAGGCCAGCCCGGCGTCGAGGATCGGCCACAGGTTGTTTTCCTCGTCCACCAGGAAGGTCGTTTTCGGCACGATCTCCAGGGGGTGGCTTCCCCGGTTGTCGAAGATCACCTGGACGGGAACGACCCCGGCGCTCAGGATGTCGAAACCGAAGGCTTCCGAAGCTTTCCCCGTTTCGTCGTAGGCCACCGAGGCGAGGGTGGCCCCGGCCGCTTCCGTGGCGTTGGGGTAGGCCGCCGGCATCTTGAAGGGGACCACTTTCCGCTCGTAGGGGGTGCATCCCCCCAGGGAAAAAAGAACGACGACAACCGCCAGGATTACCCCGGCCCATGGCTTCACTGTTTTCGTCATGATCGGATTTTTCTCTTTTTTTCTCTTAAAACTACACCACCCGTGCCGGGACTGTCAACATCTCTTCAGCTTGTCTTCCGAGAACAATCATGTGTTTATATAAACTCAGATTTGACTTGGCAGGCAATATCAGGACAGATGTCGTCTGAATTATTGAGTACCCCTGCGATTCCACTTCGGCATCCGTCCGGATTTCGAGTTACTACCTTTTATAATCCTGGGTCACGTTGAAGAACCGGGAACAGGTTTCTCCACGGTGTATATTCTGCTTCTTGCAGGAAAAATTGTTCAGTCGACCACTAAATATGCTATAGACTCAGAAACCAAACCGGCAACCATGGCCCTCGCGGGAGCGAAACACCAGGCAGGATCTGTCGGTTATCGATGAGTCCGCCTTGGCGTGAAACAGATCTTCCCCGGTGCCTTCATGTCGGGTTTTTACCCTTATTGAAATGGCCCGGACGATGAGCAGGATATGAATGCCTTATTATCGACTGAAGAGAACGACGGAGGTCAGGAGAGAAGATTATGAAGAAGTCCAGGAAGACAGAATTCGCGGAACTGACCCGGCGGGGTTTCCTGAAGACGTCGGGAGCGGCGTTGGGCGGCCTTGCTCTGGGTGGGGTCGCGGGCTGCGACAGTCATGACAGTGTCGCCGCGGCATCGACGGATACCAGCCCGGACCATGGCCCCCTCTATGTGCCCCCCGGCCCGGACGAAATGCGTATCTCATTCTTGGGAACCTGGTATACGCCCCGGCCCAACCAGGCCTGCAACAGCATCTTCGTCGAACTGGGAAACGGCGATGCCTTCGTCTTTGACTGCGGATCCGGCGTGGTGTCCCGATACGTGGCCATGGGGGTGACCTACAGCCGGATGGACAAGATCTTCCTGACCCATCTGCACGGGGATCACATGAGTGATCTCGTTACCATTTACTGTTTCGGCCCCTCGAGTGACCGCAAAAGCCCCCTTCATGTGTGGGGCCCGACGGGGGACACGGAAAACGAGGGGACGGCGTTTTTCTGCCAGAAATTGCTGGAGCTGACCAAGTGGCACAGGGAAAGCTTCAGTTTTCTGCCGACGGGCTACACGGAGGGCGGAGACGGTTACGATCTCACAGCCCATGAGTTGCCATACATGGATAACCCCGGTCTCGCCTATGACAACAACGGCGTGACAATCACCCATTTTCCGGCCATACATGCCCGTAACGGCTCCATCAGCTACAAGCTCGAGTGGAACGGGCTGTCCATGGTTTTTACCGGGGACACGAAGCCCAACAACTTCGTCCTCGAGCACGCAAAAGGGGTGGACGTTCTGATCCATGAGATGACCACGCCCCCTGAGGTCTGGACAACCAAGCAGACGGGGCTCACCGAAGGGGAGACCTATGATTACCTCCTGTCATTGAACAAGGAAGTGATCGAGAATTCCCACACCGTGCAGAGAGCGTTCGGCTATGTCCTCAGCCAGACAAACCCCAGGCTGGCGGTGGCCACGCACTTCCCGAACGATCCGGATCTCGTCGGTCCCGCCATGGACGACATCCGCGACTTTTACAGGGGTCCTGTCATCATCGCCCAGGATCTTCTGGTCCTCACGCTCAACAGGAACGGCTCTATTTCGGAGTCCTACGCCAAGGTTCCCGAGTATCCCTGGTACACGGGCAAACTTACGGGAGACCTCGCGCCTCCCAAGTATGACGGCCCCCTGGCCCAGTTTAACGACACCCTCATTGAAAATGTCATTCCTGAGGCGTATTACGAATAACGGCACATAGCCTTACCGGTTGTCAAAGAACAGGGGGAGGGCCCGGCGGGGCACGGCCCCTGTCGTCACTCCGCAGGACACCGTCGGGAGAAGGGGCTTGAAATACCGCATACCGTACAACATTCTTCTCGGTCTTTCGGCCGTCGTTCTGGGGCCTTTTTACGGGTTCAGGATTCTCCTCACGGGAAAGTACCGGAAGAGCATCGGCGGGAAACTGGGGCGGGTCGCCCCGGCGGGTTTCGATGTTCTTGAAGGGACCCCCCGGATCTGGGTCCACGCCGTGTCGGTGGGGGAGGTGACGGCGGCGGCGCCCGTCATCGAAGCCCTTCGCAGGCGCTTTCCCCGTGCCGCCATCGCCCTGTCCACGAGCACCGAGACGGGGCAGGAAATGGCCCGGCGGGTGGCCGGAAAGGCGGATCTCCTTTTCTATTACCCCCTGGACCTTCCCTGGGTCGTGAGGAAAATCCTGGGATATGTCCGACCCGACGTCTTCGTCCTTCTCGAATCGGAATTCTGGCCCAACCTCATCGACCGGTGCCGGCGGCTTAAGATACCCGTGGTCCTGGTGAACGGCCGGATTTCCCCCCGGTCCTTCCACCGGTACCGCCTATCCCGCTTTTTCTGGAAGGAAGTCCTGGCCTCGGTGGACTGGCTGGGAATGATCTCCCCCGTGGACGGGGAGAGGATACGGGCCTTCGGGGGAGCCCCGGAGAAGATTTCCATCGAAGGAAACGCCAAGTACGACGGGCTGGCCGCCCGGGTGGACCGGTCTCTCCGGGATGAGGCCCTCGCAAGCCTTCAGATCGGTGCCGGCGAACGGGTGTTCGTGGCCGGCAGCACCCACGAGGGGGAGGAGGACATCGTTCTGGATGTCTTTGCCGACCTTCGGCGGGATTTTGACGACCTGTGCCTGGTTCTCGTCCCCCGGCACACGGACCGCCGCGAGGCGGTTCTCCGGAAAGTCCGCGAGAAGGGGTTCCCCGACACGGTGACCCTGTCCGAAATGAGGGCCGGCCGGGAAAGGCGGGGGGAACGGGTCATTGTCGTCGACGTGATCGGCGAGCTTTTCAAGATATACGGCCTGGCCACGGTGGTTTTCTGCGGCGGGAGCCTCGTCCCGAAAGGGGGGCAGAACATCCTCGAAGCGGCGGCCTGGGGCAAGGTGGTTCTTTATGGCCCGTCCATGGAGGACTTCATGGAGGAAAAGCGCATCCTCGAGGAGGCCGGCGCCGGCCGGGCGGTGGCCGGCGGAAACGCCCTGGGCAGGGAAATCCGCGATCTCCTCGAGAATCCCGGGAAGCTCCTGGCGGACGGACAGAAAGGGAAAGAGGCCGTCCTCCGGCATCGCGGCGCCTCGGAACGCTACGCCCGGGGCATCGCCCGGATCCTCGAGCAGCGCTGAAAAATCAGCTCTCGGCCCGGTCGAGATAATCGGCCCAGCGGGAATCCACCCAGGCCTGGAGCCGGTTCAGCTGTTCGATGCTCATCCTGCGGAAGCGGCCCTGGCGGGAAACGTAGTTGACCACGGGCTGCCTCTTGCCCCGTTCCGCCAGGGTCTTGCTTCGTCCGGTAAAACGGAACTTCCCGTCCTCTATTTCGAAGAGAACGACGATCCCCGTCTCCACGGCGAGCTGGCCGATGCGGATGGTGTCCTTCGTGTTGAAGAGCCACCCCGGGGGGCAGGGCGAGTAGATGTGCATGTACCGTGTTCCCTTGATTCTCTTGGCCTTGACGAACTTGTCGTAGAGGTCGATGGGGTACGACGGGGAGGTCGTGGCCAGGTAGGGAAGCTCGTGGGCTTCCATGATCCGGACGAAGTCTTTTTTCGTGTGCTCCTTGGTGAGAATCGGCGTGGTCGACGTGAGGGCCCCCATGGGCGTGGCGCTGGACCGCTGGGTCCCCGTGTTCATGTACCCCTCGTTGTCGTAACAGACGTAAATAAAGTCCGTGTTCCGCTCGGCGGCGCCGCTGAGCGCCTGGATGCCCATGTCGTAGGTGGAGCCGTCCCCGGCCATGGCCACGACGGTGATGTCGGACTTGTTCATGGCCGCGAGTCCCGCGGCGATCCCCGAGGCGGAAGCGGCGGTGCTGGCGAAGGTCGTGTTCAGGCAGGGCACCGTCACGGGCGTGATGGGGTAGAGCCCGTGGAGGACGCAAAGACAGCTCGCGGGGATGGTGAGGACGGTGTTTTCCCGGAGGGCCTTCAGCATGTAGCGGTAGGCGAGGGTCAGGCCGCAGCCCTGGCAGGCCCGGCTTCCCGGCAGGATGTATTCCGTTTCGTTGATCTTGAAGATGTTATTCTGCATCGTCTTCTCCCGTGTAACAGTTGAGCCAGAGGGAGTGGTTTTTCAGTTTTCCCTCCTCGAGTTCCTTCCAGGCCCGTTTTCCCGCGTCGGCGATTTCCCGGGCTTTCACGTCCCGGCCCCCCAGGCCCGCCACCACGTCCACCACGGGAACCCGGAGTGTTGATTCGTAGAGAGACGCCTTGAAGTCCGACGTGAGGCACCCCTCGTATCCGTAGCTTGTACCTTTCTGGAGAACCATGACGGCCCGGGCTCCCTGCGTCGCCTCGATGACGCGCTGCCGGGGGAAAGGCCGGTACACCCGGACACCGAGAACGCCGGCGGGGATTCCCTCGTCCCGGAGAAGGTCGGCGGCCACCGTGGCCTCGTTGGCGATGGAGCCGATTCCGGAGAAGAGCAATTCCGCGCCTTCGCTCCGGTAGGTCCAGATGAGCCCGCCGTGGTCCCGCCCGAAGATCCGGGCGAAGTCGTCGTTCGCCTCCTGGATCGCCGGCAGGGCCTTTTTCATGGCGGCCTCGAGCTTATAGCGCATTTCCATGTAACCGTCCCGGAGAACCCCCTCGGGATCGGGCCTCCGCCAGGGGAACAGGACCGAGTTTATCGTCCGGGGCGCCTCGGGCGACAGGATCGTGTGGGCTTTGTAAGGGGGGAGAAATCCCCGGACCATGTCCCCGTCGGGGATGTCCACGGGCATCATGGTGTGGGACAGAACGAACCCGTCGTAACACACCATGACGGGGATGTACAGGGACTCGGCGATCCGGTAGGCCTGGATGAGGGTGTCGATGATTTCCTGGTTGTTACGGCAGTAAAACTGGATCCACCCCGTGTCCCGCTGGGCCAGGGAATCCTGCTGGTCGTTGAAGATGGACCAGGGGGCGCCCACGCCCCGGTTGACGACGCACATGACCACGGGAAGCCGGGATCCGGCCGCCCAGTGAAGCTGTTCGTGCATGTACAGGAGGCCGTTGGAGCTGGTGGCCGTGAAGGTCCGGGCGCCGACGGTGGAGGCCGAGATGCACACCGTGAGGGCCGAATGCTCCCCTTCCACGCGGACATATTCCGCCCGCATTTCCCCCCCCTCGACGTAGCGGGAGAGGATCTCGGCGAGCTGGGACTGGGGTGTGATCGGATAGGCGGCCACGACACCGGGGCGGCAGAGCTTGACCCCCATGGCGGCGGCCTCGTTTCCCGTGAGAATCCTGACGTCAGCCATCGCTTTCCCCCTCCCTGACCATCCGGATCGCGTTGGGCGGACACTCCTCGGCGCAGATGCCGCAGCCCTTGCAGTAATCCATGTCGATTTCGACGGGAATGGTCATTTTGACGACGCCCTCGGGGCAGTAGAGCCAGCACAGGTAGCAGGCGGGCCTGTTCTTGACCGAGGGGATGCATTTCGTGTGATCGATGACGGGCTTGAGGTCCCGCCAGTCGCCGGTCCGCCCCGCCTCTCCCTTTGCGGGCACGCAGAGGGCGGAAACGTTCCTATCTTTCTTCAGGCTCTTCTGTTCCATGGGTTTTCTCTTCCTTTGGCTGGATGACGGTTTGTTCGCAGGCGGACTGAACGACGGCGAAGTTGGTCCGGGCGGCGTCGGCGGGCATTTTCCGCTTGAGACCCTTTTCGATGTTTTCCAGGGTGACGAGGCCCGTGACCCGGCTGAAAGCCCCCAGCATGGGCGTGTTCACCACGGGCAGGCCCCCCAGGATGAGGCGGTTCGAAACGGCTATGTCCGTCGCGTTGACGGTGGCCACGTCGTAGGACCCGTCGATCCCGAGAGCCTCCGGGGGCAGGGGCGTGTTGACGATGAGGGCGCCCCCCTCTTTCAGGCGCCCGAGAATGTCCACGATTCCGAGGAGAGAGGCGTCGAGAACCACGGCGACGTCCCCCTTCTCGATCTGGGCGACCGTGCGGATGGCCTCCCGGGAGATCCGCGTGGAAGCGACGACGGGCGCCCCCCGTCTCTCCGGGCCGAAGGTCGGGGCCGACATGACACCCCCGTACCCCTGGATATAGGCGGCCTCCGCGAGAATCTGCGCCGCAAGGACAACGCCCTGGCCGCCCCTTCCATGCCACAGGATTTCTTTCATGTTTCTCTCCCGATTCAAATTGCCGGACCCGTAAAGGCCCGGAAGTTTCGCTGCCCTTTTTTTCCGTCCTGGAAAAACAAAAAGGCCATGGTTTGAGCCATGGCCTTTATCACCGCTATTCCTTTTTTCAACAAGGGTCTATGGCGGGCCACGGAGGTATGTCCAAAATAAGAGCGAGGCACAACAGGAGACCGGGACGTCGATGGGTGAAGGTTCCTCTCATGGCTGCCATATTATCCGTATTCCTCAATAAAATCCCCATCAGGCGGGGGTGGGAACAAAAACCGAGCAAACTATACTGAAAAATGGGGGAGCTGTCAATTGAAAAAACGGGCCGGTCATTGACGGGTCCCCAAAGATCTGTTACAGCTGATATCCTGTTTCGCCGCGCAGCGGGTTCGCCCCCGCCGGGCGTTCGCGGGCGGGGCGGCTTTCAGTTTCCGGAGGTCGGACCTTTCCGGGACCGCCCTTCGATGGTTTGGGAGAACCCATAAAACAGGGATATTCTGGGAGGTACGCATGGATTTAGGTCTCAAAGGAAAAGTGGTCCTCGTGTCGGGGGGGAGCATGGGGCTGGGGAAAGCGGTGGCCCTGGAGATGGGCCGTGAGGGGGCGCGGGTCGCCATCGGGTCCCTCGACGACGCCTATCTCGCCGCGGCAGCCGAGGAAGTCCGCGAGAAGACGGGCGCCGAGGCGATCGCCGTCCCGGCGGACGTTTCCGACCCCGGGCAGGCAAAAGGGTTTGTGAGGAAAGCCCTGGAACACTTCGGGACCGTGGACATCCTCGTCAACAACGCGGGGGGGCCGCCTTCCGTGGGGTTTCTCGACATCGACGACAAGCTCTGGGAATACGGCTTCCGCCTCAATCTCCTGAGCACCATCGTCATGACCCGGGAAGCCGTTCCCGTGATGAAGGAAAAGAAATGGGGCCGGATCATCAACATGACCTCCATATCGGTGAAGCAGCCCATCGACGGGCTTATGCTCTCCAACACGATCCGGTCCGGGGTGATCGGCTTTGCCAAGACCCTTTCCAATGAGCTCGCCCCCTTCAACGTCACTGTGAACAGCGTCTGCCCGGGGTACACGCTGACGGACCGGGTGCGGAACCTGGCGAAAACGATCGCGGAACGGGAAAACACGACGCCCGAGGCGGTGATCGGAAAATGGGAGGAGGCCATTCCCATGAAGCGCCTCGGCACCCCAGAGGACTTCGCGGCCCTGGTGACCTTTCTGGCCTCGGAACAGGCGGGTTACATCACCGGTGCCGCCATACAGATCGACGGCGGTTGGTACAAGGGCGTCATGTGATCCCGCTCAGGCCGATCCGGTACCCTGTTCCTCCGGAAAGGGGTCCTCATTTTCCCCTGGAGTCCCGTCCAGGAAAAAAGACCCTGTTTTTTCCTGGATGACCTTCTCGAGCCGCTCCAGGAGGGGGCCGAAGGATGCCGGGTGCAGGGCCGAGACCGGGATGGCCTGGAACCGGTGACAGAGGTTTTCGAGAACGATGTTGTCGGGGAAGAGGTCTGTCTTGTTGAAGACCCGGATTTCCGCTTTCCGCTGGAGGTTCAGGTCTTCGACGATCCGGTCCACCGCTTCCATCTGCCGTTCGAACCGGGGGTTGGAGACGTCGACCACGTGGAGAAGCACGTCCGCTTCTTCCAGTTCCTCCAGGGTGGCCCGGAAGGCGGCGAAAAGGTCTTCCGGAAGGTCCCGGATGAACCCCACCGTGTCGGTGATGACCGCTTCCCGCTCCCGGGGGAACCGGAGGCGGGAGCTCTTGGGGTCCAGGGTGGCGAAAAGCCGGTTTTCCGCGGCGACGGCGCTTTTCGTCAGCCCGTTCAGCAGGGTGGACTTTCCCGCGTTGGTGTAGCCGATGATGGAAATGACGGGAACCCCCCGTTTCTTTCTCGTCCGGCGCCTTTCCTGGCGGGCCTTCCGAATGGATTTCAACTCCTTTTCCAGGTGAACGATCCGGTCCCGGACCCGGCGCCGGTCGATTTCGAGTTTCATCTCCCCTGGTCCCCGGCCGCCGATGCCGCCGGCAAGCCGGGAGAGGGCGGTGGTCTGGTGGACGAGCCTCGGGAGGCGGTACTTGAGCTGGGCCAGCTCCACCTGGATTTTACCTTCCCGGCTGTGGGCCCGCTGGGCGAAGATGTCCAGAATGAGCTGGGTGCGGTCGATGACCTTGAGGTCGGTGACCTCGCCGATGGACCGGGCCTGGGAGGGACTCAGCTCGTGGTCGAAGATGAGGAGGTTCGCCCCCTTCTGGAGCGCCCGGATCAGCATTTCTGACAGCTTTCCCTTTCCGAGGATGAACTTGGGGTCTACCTGGGGCCGGTGCTGGATCACGGCGTCGAGAACCTCCACGTTGCAGGATCGGGCGAGTTCCCCCAGTTCCGCGATGGCGCCCTCGCTGTCCGCCGACGGGTCCCTTTCCACCCGGACAAGAAGGGCCCGGTCGGTGAAACGGATTTCCCGGGCCCGCTGTTTCCGGGCGAGTTCCTCTTCCAGGGCCTGGATGAAGGGAAGGAAGTCGAAGGCCATCTCGGACGGGAAAACGGGTTCGAGGACCATCCAGTAACGGCCGTCGGGGTTTTCCGGAATCAGGTGGGCCCCGTGGACTTTTCCAGGGAGGCCGTTTTTCTCCACAGAAACGGCGGCAATGAAATCGAGGCGCAGCAGGGCCAGGTCGACGAGGTCGTCCCGGGACAGCGGTTCCCCGTTCAGGTGGGTGTGGATAAGGCGAAGTCCCTTGAGGCGGCTCGTCCCGGACCGGAAGCCGGAGAGGTCGGGGATCAGGATTTCCTTCTGGTTCCCCACGATAACGTAGTGGACCTCCCCCCGCCGGCTGACGAGAATGCCGATCTGCCGGCCCAGGGTCCGGGACAGCTCGGTCAGGTTCCGGGCGAGTTCGTGTGTGAGGATGCTGTCGGGCGGGAGTTTTCTCCGGTAGAGGCCTTCTACCTTCCTGATCTCGTCGGGCTTGAGGCCCGTCAGGTATCCGTAGAGCTTGTGGATGTTAGCCGGTCCTCCTCGGGGTTACTTGAACTTGTGAGGGCTGATCTTTTTTTCCATGGAGTCGAGAAAATTGGACCAGAACTGGGTGCGGAAGGGGGCGACTATTTTTTTGACTTTTTTCCCGTCACACTGGGGGCAGGCAAGGTCCGCCGGGGGAGCGTCGATCTTGTGGAACACCTCGAAGACCTGGCCGCAGGCCTCACACTCGTAGTCATAAAGGGGCATGGACAACCTCCCTGAAAATCGTATCTTTTCTTCTTACTAACATGAAGTCGCTCCACCGTCAAGAAAATGGCGGCGGACCGGACCGTCTTGACAGGAAGAAGGAAAATGAATAGATAACAAAAACGAATGAAGACTTTGTCTTTGTTCCTGAAGCGGCGTGGCGGGGCGGACTCGGGATGCGAGCAGGCCCGGGCCCGCGCTCCCCGTGAAAATCGGCTTTTCCGTGAACAGGAGGAAACATGGGCAGCCCATCGATCAAGATTACGGCGTTTCTGGCTTTTACCCTTTGTTGCCTGGCCGCCGGTCCGCTCGGGGCGTTCCTGAGCAGTTACGGGAACCTGTCACCGAACCGGGAGGTGACGAAGATGTTCGAGGCCTTCCAGGTTCTCGACGGTTACCGGTACTACATTTCGGGACCGGAGGAAATGCCCCGGGGGATCATCGGGGTGAAGAAGGGATACGCGGTTCAGTCCGACCTGTGGCGGGAAGTGAACCTGGAAGGGGAGGGTCTGGAGCGATACGTCCGGGGCGTCCGGAGCAACGTGACCGAGATGAGCAATTTTCCCTACGGCATGGAAATTGTCGGGCCTGACGGCGCCCTCATCGGCTACTGGTATTCCGACGTGGGCGCCACCGTTGTCAGGGTGAAAGGAGACAACGAGGTCGAGATATACCCGCCTTCAGGGGCCGGCGGCGGCACGGGAGGCGGCCCCGGCGGCAGCAGCGGCGGGTGAGGCTGCTGAGAACCCGCTCAGGTTGAGCGGAAAGGTGACGGACGAAAGCTCTTGTTTTAAAGCCGCCTGAAAAAAGATCCGTTTTTCAGGCGGCTTTCTTTTTCATTACAGATGAGTCAAAAATTTTAAGGAAGGACCCCCTCCGAATTTCTCCGGACGGGGTCCTTCCTTTATTGAAATTTCTTTTAATCGAATGGGGTTCCCCCGCGTCACCGGTTTGTCTTGACGTGACACCGCTCAGGTTCGGGGGCATCACCCGCCTGCCTTTGGAGAAAGGGAAGAGGGAAAGAAGAGGACGGAGAAAAAAGTCAAAAAAAACCCCGGGAAGATCTTCCCGGGGTTTTTCCCTTGCTTGCGCCCGATTAGAAGTTCAGGGTCAGCTTGTTGATGACGAGGTAGTTGTTCTCCACGTCGGCGCTGGCGTTCGTTCCCTTGTAATAGTCTCCGGCGACGAAGTAGCCGAAGCCCACCATGTACTCGAGGTTGTCATAGATCTTGTAGGTGGCCGTGACGTCGAACTCGTATCCGTAGTCGTCGTCCACGTAGTTCAGGGGCTTCTCGTCAGCCTTGGCCCAGGTGGCGCTGGCGAAGAGTTCCAGTTTCTCCATGGGGCTGAACCCGCCGAAGACCTGGGCGATCCAGGCGTTGGAGATGTTGCCGTCCGTTTTGCCGTACGTGCCCATACCTTGACCGTCAGCCACATAACCGCTGATGCTGTCCGCGTAGTCGGAGTTCCAGAGGATGAGGCAGGGATCGTAATCGACGTTCCCGGGATACCCGGCTTCGTTCTTGTCCGTCGTGTCGGGGTCGTTACCCTGGAGCCAGCCGAACTGACCGCCCACATAGGCGGGGCCCATGTTGAACTGCGCTTTGACGTAGGCGCTCATGCCGCCCCGGTCGATGTCCGTTCCCGTGTAGGGATCGAAGTATTCCACGTCCTTGCCGAACATGTAGTTCCACTCCGCCTCCACGTAAAGGGGCCCGAAGGTGCCCTTCATGTAGGCCATGGGGACATGGTAATCGGCGGTGGAGGTGTCCCGGACCGCCTCGTGGCGGAGCCAGTACCACAGGGCGCCGAACTCGATGTTTTCGACCTTGCCCAGGTAGCCCAGGGCGTACTTGTCGTAGTCGGCGTCCACGTTCGTCGTGTAGGCGTCTCTTTCAGCGGCCTTCGCCGTCAGGGCGACGATGGAGCCGGGGCCCGCCTTGGCGAAGAGGTAAATACGGCCTTCGTCATAGGCGCGGTCGCACCAGATCGTTCCGAAAGTCCCGCCCTGGGTGACGCCGGCACGGATGGACAGACCGTATCCGAGATTCGCGTCGATGTAAGTTCTCCGCCAGCGGATGTTCCGGTTGTCCTGGCCGTAACCGGGAAGCTTGCCGACCCGGCCGCTGCCGTCAACCGTGTCACCCCAGTAACCGGTGTGGGCGTCGATCCGGAAGGTGACCTTCAGGCCGTCGGCGATCTGCATGACCGGGTTGAACCGCAGTTTCTGCCAGTAAAGGGCATCGTGGGGGCCCGCATCGCCTTCCGCGTTCTGCCCCAGGGAGTTGCTGTTGACATACTCACCCACGATGAAATAGTAGCCGCTCAGCTTGACGTCCGCCGCCGAGGCCGACGAGGCGAAGGCCACGATGAGCCCAAGGGCGAGCAATACTGCAAGCAGTTTTTTCATGATATTCTTCCTCCTCAGTTTTCAGCTTAAACCTTTTTTGCCAATCCTTCGGATTGGGCTTGCTCCTCGCAAATTCGAAATGTCAGGTTTTTCCCCGCTGATATCGCGGGAATCCTCTCTCCTGGCTGGATCACCCCCCTTCTTGGACAGTTCGGGGATATACCTCCCCCTGTGGCATGTGCGAAAACGCTAACACCGGCGAATGGGATTGTCAAGATTTTTTTGACCGTTACGAGGCAAATTTTCCCTTGACATCACGGGGATCACAATTTATACTCCCTCGAATTTTAAAAACATCCTTTCATCCTGGATCTTTCAGTCACGTCCTGTTTCAAAGCGTTGCGGTGTTGCCGTGATGTCGCGATGTGCCGCGGGTTCCCGCCGACGGTGTGAAAGCGGCCGTTCAGGAGGGATCCCGGAAGGCTTCTCTTTTTGTATATTATAAGGAAGGGGCGATCCCGCCGGCTTCCTGCCAGAAGTATGGATAAAGCAAAAACGGAGGTGTTAGAAAACAATGGCAGAGCAAATTCAGCTGAAAGAGGTTTATCCCGTACCGGATTTCATGAAGAAGAGAGCCTATATCAACAGTATGGAGCAGTACAAGGCGCTCTGGAAACGGTCCGTGGAAGAGCCGGAGAAATTCTGGTCGGAAATCGCCGACGAGTATGTGACCTGGTTCAAGAAGTGGGACAAGGTTGAGGATTACAACTTCGATTTGAGAAAGGGCCCCATCTACGTCAAGTATTTTACGGGCGCCAAGCTGAACGTGTCTTACAACTGCCTGGACCGCCATCTCGACAAGCGGGGCGACCAGGTGGCCATCCAGTGGGAAGGGAACGAGCCCACGGAGCAGAAGGCATACACTTACAAGGAACTTTACACGGCGGTGTGCAAGTTTGCCAATGCCCTTAAATCCATTGGCGTGAAGAAGGGCGACCGGGTCTGCCTGTACCTGCCCATGATTCCCGAGCTCGCCATCTCCATGCTGGCCTGCACGCGGATCGGCGCCATCCACAGCATCGTCTTCGGCGGGTTCAGCTCCGACGCCCTCCGGGACCGGATCCAGGACAGCACCTCCAAGGTCCTCGTGACCTGCGACGGCACCTTCCGGGGTGCCAAGGCCATTCCCCAGAAGGACAACGCCGACGCCGCGCTGGCCGCGTGTCCCTCCGTGGAAAAGCAGATCGTCGTGAAGCGCGTGGGCGACAAGGTCAAATGCGCCTGGAAGGAAGGCCGGGACCTCTGGTGGGACGATCTCATGGCGAAGGCCGCCGACACCTGCGAGCCCGAGCACATGGATTCGGAAGACCCCCTGTTCACGCTCTACACCTCCGGTTCCACCGGAAAGCCCAAGGGCGTCATGCACACCACCGGCGGGTATATCACCTACTGCGCCTATACCCACAAGATGATCTTCGATTACCATGAGGGCGATGTCTACTGGTGCACCGCCGACATCGGCTGGGTCACCGGCCACTCCTACATCGTCTACGGTCCTCTCTGCAACGGCGCCACGTCGGTCATGTTCGAAGGCGTTCCCAACTACCCCGACATCAGCCGCTTCTGGAAAATCGTCGAAAAATACAAGGTCGACATCTTCTACACCGCCCCGACGGCCATCCGGGCCATCATGAAGGAAGGGGACGACTGGGTGAAGAAGGCGGACATCTCCTCCCTCAAGGTTCTCGGCACCGTGGGCGAGCCCATCAACCCCGAGGCCTGGAACTGGTACTACACGCGGATCGGCCGGAGCGAGTGCCCCATCGTGGACACGTGGTGGCAGACCGAGACCGGCGGCATCCTCATCACCCCCCTGCCCGGCGCGGTTCCCGTGAAGCCCGGCATGGCGACGGTGCCCTTCATGGGCGTGTGGCCGGCCCTGCTCAACGACGAAGGGAAGGAGATCCCCGAGACGGTGGCTTCCGGCGCCCTCGTCATGAAGAAACCCTGGCCCGGCATCATGAGGGGTGTCTACGGCGACCCCAAGCGGTTCCAGGAGACCTACTTCGAGCAGTTCCCCGGTTACTATGTGGCCGGTGACGGCGCGAGAAGGGACAAGGACGGCTATTACCAGATCACGGGCCGGATCGACGACGTCATCAACGTTTCCGGTCACCGCATGGGAACGGCGGAAGTGGAAAGCGCCCTGGTGGCCCATGCGAAAGTGGCCGAGGCGGCCGTCGTCGGCTATCCCCACGAGCTGAAGGGCCAGTCCATTTACGCCTACGTGACCCTGAAGTCGGGCGTGGAGAAGTCCGACGACCTCAAAAAGGAACTGGTCACCCACGTGCGCAAGGAAATCGGCCCCATCGCGACGCCCGAGAAGATCCAGTGGGCCGACGCCCTTCCCAAGACGAGAAGCGGCAAGATCATGCGGCGGATTCTCAAGAAAGTGGCGGCCAACGAGATCGGCGATCTCGGCGACACGTCGACCCTGGCCGATCCCTCGGTGGTCGACGACATCGTGAAGAACCGCGTGTAAAGAAGTTTTTCATCAGGAAAGAAAATTAAAAATCAAAGTGGCGGAATGACCGGCGCGGCCCTCGAAGGCCGCGCCGGGATTCCCCTGGGAAAGGAGGTTGCTGTGAATTTAATCGCATGTGTGAAGCAGGTACCTGACACGGAAGCCCAGATCAAGGTAAAAGGGGACGGATCGGGGATCGAGGAAGGCGGAATCAAGTGGGTCATGAATCCCTACGACGAGTTCGGCGTGGAAGAGGCCCTTCGGCTCAAGGAAAAGGCCGGCGGCGACGTGACGGTGGTTTCCGTCGGTCCCGCCCGGGTCATGGAGACCATTCGAACGGGGCTCGCCATGGGCGCCGAAAAGGGAATCCATGTAACCGATCTCGACAACGCTGATGCCTATGCCACGGCGGCGGCCCTGGCGGCGGCGGTCAAGGATGTTCCCTTTGACATCATCTTCTGCGGCCAGAGGGCCATCGACGACGACTCCGGCCAGGTGGGCTCCATCCTGGCGGAACTCCTCGGGCTTCCCCAGGTGACCATCGTCACGAAACTGGAAGTGGCGGACGGAAAGATCAAGGTGGTGAAGCCCATCGAGGGCGCCCAGCTTGTCATCGAAGCCCCCATGCCCTGCGTCGTCACCGCTCAGAAGGGCCTGAACGAGCCCCGGTACGCGTCTCTTCCGGGGATCATGAAAGCGAAGAAGAAACCCGTAGACGTGAAGAAAGCGGCCGATCTCGGTGTCAGCGCCGATTTCAAGGCGAAAGTCGCCAAGATGATGCCGCCTCCCGCGAGACCCCCCGGAAAGATTCTCCAGGGGGATGACCCCGCGGCGAAAGCTGCGGAGCTCGTCAAGCTCCTTCGCGAAGAAGCGAAGGTAATCTAACGAAGGGAGGAGGATAATCATGGCAAAAGGTGTATGGTTTGTAGCGGAACAGAGAGACGGAGCCCTTCGGAAGGTCAGCTTCGAGTGCGCCAGCGCGGCGAGAAAACTTGCCGACGAGCTCGGCGATGAAGTCTGTGCGGTTCTTCTGGGTTCCGGTATTGAAGGTGCGGCGGCGGAACTGGGAAAGTACGGCGTCGACAAGGTGTACGTGGCCGACGCCCCGGTGTTCGCCCAGTACCAGACCGATTCGTATGCCAACGCGGTGGCGAAGATCGTCAAGGAAAAAGATCCGGCGATCCTTCTCCTGTCCTGGTCGGTTCTCGGGAAGGACCTGTCCACCCGCCTGGTGGGGAAACTGGCCACGGGCATGGCTTCCGACTGCGTGGAACTCAGCATCGAGAACGGCCGGCTCGTGGGCAAGCGCCCCATGTACGCCGGGAAGTGCTTCGGTGATGTGGTCATCGCCACGGATCCCCAGATGGCGGCCCTGAGGCCGAACGTGTTCCCCGTGGCGGAAAACCCGAAGAGCGCGGCGGTCGAGAAATTCGACGCCGGTGTCTCCGACGGCGACGTCAAGGCGAAGGTCCTGGAAGTCCAGAAGGACACGAGCGGCAAGGTGGACCTCACGGAAGCCGAGATCATCGTGTCCGGCGGCCGGGGAATGAAGGGTCCGGAGAATTACAACATCCTGGAAGAACTGGCCGGGGTTCTCGGAGCCACGGTAGGCGCCTCCAGGGCGGCCGTGGACGCCGGATGGCGGCCCCAGTCGGACCAGGTGGGACAGACCGGAAAGGTCGTCTCCCCGAACCTCTACATCGCCTGCGGTATTTCCGGGGCCATTCAGCATCTCGCCGGGATGAGCTCATCCAAGTACATCGTGGCCATCAACAAGGATCCCGATGCCCCCATTTTCCAGAAGGCGGATTATGGCATCGTGGATGACCTCTTCAAGGTCGTCCCCGAGGTGACCAAAGAGGCGAAGAAGATTCTCAGCTGACACACAGAAAGGAATTCGGGGGTGGGGCTCTGACCGCCCCCGAATTTTCATCATGAAAATATAAGAAACACCATTTTTATATATTGATTGGAGGCATTATGGCGCACGGTGCTGAACACGTATACGCGGTGGGCAATGAAGGAAGGGAAGTCTTCTGGAACGCCCCCTATGAACTGATCCTGTTTGCCTTCACAGCCGTTGCCCTGGCCATATTCGCCTATGGTCTTTACAGACGCTGGCAGATGTGGACAGCCATCGGCATGCCGGAAAACAGGAACGACTCTGTGGGGGAGCGGGTCAAGCTCCTCCTCCTGAACGGTCTCCTTCAGCTCAAGACCTCTAAAGATCCCTATCCCGGCATCATGCACGGCCTGATCTTTTTCGGGTTCTTCGTCCTGATCTGGGGAGCCGCCATTGACGCGACCCAGTTTCACTTCGGTCTTCCCTTCTTTCACGGGAGCTTCTACCTCTGGTTCTCCCTGACCATGGAGGTCTTCGGGCTGGCCGTGCTGGTCGGCGTCGTCATGGCGCTCATCCGCCGGTACGTCGAGAAGCCAGACCGCCTCGGCTACAAGGGGACACCTGACAACAGGCCCGAGGACGCCATCGTTCTCGTTCTCATCGGCGGCATCATCGTCACCGGATTCATCGTCGAAGCCCTTCGGATCCACGTGAATTACAACGTGGACGGGTTTACCTGGGAAACGTGGTCCTTCGCCGGCTACCTGCTCTCAAAGACCATGACAGGCATCGGCTATGACACAACACGGACACTGCACAAAATTCTCTGGTGGGGCCACGCGTTTCTCGCCCTCGGGTTCATCGCTTACATTCCTTTCTCCAGGCTTGTTCACATCATCACGACACCGGCGAATCTGTACATGGCGAACCTGAAGCCCACGGGGACCCTCGAGCCCATCCGGGATTTCGAGAACGCCGAATCCTTCGGCGTGTCGAAACTGGAAGAATTCACCTGGAAGCAGATTTTCGACTCCGACGCCTGTACCCGGTGCGGGCGCTGCCAGGACGGCTGTCCTGCCTACCTGACAGGGAAACCCTTGTCTCCGAAGAAGATTGTTCAGGACATCAAGACCCACTGGCTTGAGCGGGCCCCCATCGTCGTCGCGGCCAAGCAGGCGGCGAAGAAGTCCGGCCAGGAGCCGGAAATTCCCGAGCCGGAAAAGGCCCTCGTGGGAGAGGTCATCGACCTCGACGAGCTGTGGGCCTGCACGAACTGCATGTACTGCATGGAGAACTGCCCGGTGGCCATCGAGCACGTGCCGAAGATCGTCGGCATGCGGCAGTACAAGGTCCTCATGGAAGCCGACTTCGCCCCCGAACTCCAGCTTACCTTCCGGAACATGGAAAACAACTCCAACCCCTGGGGAATCGGCGCCCACCTGCGGGGCGACTGGGCGAAGGAACTGGGCATCAAGACCCTGGCGGAAGATCCGAACGTGGAATACCTCTTCTACGTCGGCTGTGCGGGGTCCTTCGACGACCGGGGCAAGAAGGTCTCCGTGGCCTTCGCGAAAATCCTCCAGGCGGCGGGCGTCAGCTTCGGCATCCTCGGGACGGAGGAGAGCTGCTGCGGCGACTCGGCCATGCGGGGTGGAAACGAGTATCTCTACCAGGCCATGGCCCAGGCGAACATCGAGGTGATGAACACCTACGGGGTGAAGAAAGTCATCTGTACCTGCCCCCACGGTTACAATGCCCTGAAGAAGGATTACCCCCACTTCGGCGGTAACTACGAAGTCTATCACCACACGGAAATCCTGGCCCAGTTGATCTCCCAGGGCAAGATCCGAATGAAGAAGACCGTCCCGGGAACCTTCACGTACCACGATTCGTGTTTCCTCGGCCGGTACAACAACGTGTACGACCAGCCCCGGAAGGCCCTGTCGGCCGTTCCCGGCCTCCGTCTCGTGGAGATGGAGCGGAAGATGGAGAAAAGCTTCTGCTGCGGCGCCGGCGGCGCGCGGATGTGGATGGAAGAGCACGGCGACCGGATCAACGACGCGCGGGCCAAGCAGGCCATCGATGCCGGTGCGGAAAAAGTCGCCGTCGGCTGTCCCTTCTGCCTGACCATGATCTCCGACGGGATCAAGGCGCACAACAAGGAAGAGTCCATGGAGTCCCTGGACATCGCGGAAATCGTCTGGACGGCCATGGATCTGGAGGAGCCTCCCAAGGAAGAGGAAACCAAGGAAGACGAAACCAAGGAAGAGGAAAAAGCGGCGGAGGCGTAACCTCTCAAGCGGGTCCTTTTCGGATTTGAGCAAAGCCCCCGGAAGGTTCTCTGGGACCCCGGGGGCTTTCTTTGTTATTACGGCGCATGGGGGCCGTTCCGTAGGGGAGGGGCCGTCCGTCCCACCTGGAGACAACGCCGGCTGTTTCAGCTTCGGGACGGCCAACGATTTCACGTCCACGGCGGCCTGTCACGGCAGGAAACGGGTCGTGGACTTAAGCGAGAACAAGCCCCGGATCGAGGCGATCGTCGCCATCGCGCGTCCCGACTTCCAGGAAGCGGAAAAGCTCTATCTGGTATGAATCACGGTCTTTCTCCGGTCTTAAGGGCAGGATTCCGACGGGTCTCGACGCCCGTCATGAAGGAGCGATTTTCTGAAGAAATAGAGCTTGAAAAATTCAAAAAATAACGGTAATCTCAATTCACTGTTTTCTAGTCCATCATTTTCAAAAGGGGGGATCACCGGGAAAAAAGAAAGGTTTAGGGAAGTCCTCGACGGCGGAAAGAGGAGAATCCGGCCGGTCGGGAGCCGTAATAGAACCATATTTCTAAATTCTGAAAGGGGGATGAGAGGTTTATGTGGAAGAGATTTGCAGTATTGACCGTTGCCGTCTTTGTTCTGGCCCTGGGTCTTTCAGGGCCCGCCGCGGCGGGGAACGTCGACACCTTCGGCATCGGGGCCAAGGCCACGGCCCTCGGTGGGGCCTTCGCCGCCTATGCCGACGACCCCTTCGCCGCCTACTACAACCCGGCCGGGTTGACCCAGATCGACAGCGCCACCTTTTCCGTGGGGTCCCAGTTCGTCAAACCGAAGCTCCGGGTTTACGGTTACGAGGTGAAGGGCACCGTCATGGGTGACTTGGGGCCCATCGATTTCAACGACCGGTCCTCGACCCTGGTCGTGCCTCACGCCGGGTTCGCCATGCCCATTTCCGACCGGTTCTCCGCCGGTGTCGCCGTGTACGTTCCCTACGGCCTCGACATCAAGTGGAACGATCACCCGGGAATGGATAACCTGGGGGTCTACGATTCCTACCACTCCTGGTACATGCGGGAAGTGGTTACCCCCACCATCGCCTACAAGCTCTCCGACTGCCTGTCCCTGGGCGTCGGCGTGTCCATCGGGAAATCCAAGAGCGGCGTGGACCGCATCATCTTCGCCCCGGGGACGAGCCTGAACAACCAGAACGTGAAAACGGACCTGGAGGACGACGTGAACTGGTCCGCCAACGTGGGGCTCCTTTACCGGCCCTATGACAACCTGTCCTTCGGCCTCACCTACCGGGGACGGACGGAGACGAAATTCGAAGGGACGACGGGGCTTCTCAACCCGACGAGCAGTCTGACGGTGATAGACCCGTCGACCGGGCATCCTTTTACCGTTGCCCTTTCCAACACCACCGTGGACGCCAAGATGGAACTGGACCACCCCGAGCAGATCCAGTTCGGTGTCCGCTTCCTGCCCTTCGAGCAGCTTTCCCTGGAAGCCGACATCGTGTGGACCCACTGGTCCATCATCGACGGCTACTCCGTCGAGTTCTCACAGCCGTTCCTGAACGCGCCCGCCCTCGGGCCGATGAACCCGGCGAAGACATCGGAATACTTCGCCAGGAACTGGAACAACACGACCTCGTTCCGGTTCGGCGCCGAGTGGCAGGCGACCGACATGATCACCCTCCGGGGGTCCTATTTCTATGATCCCTCCCCCATTCCCGATGAGACCATGGACCTTCAGTGGCCCGACGCGGACAAGCACACCTTCGCTCTCGGTCTTGGACTCAATTTCGGCAACTTCTCCATCGACGGCGTTGTCCAGTATCTCATGGTGGACAGCAAGAGAATCATCGGCGGCGAGAGTGAAACCCTGAACGAAGCCTACGCCTCGGGCGGCACCCACCCGAAGGTCAGCTTCAGCGCCGACGGTTACCTCTGGTCCTGGGGCCTCACCCTGAACTACAAGTTCTAACGTCGCGGGACTTAGAAAATCCGCACAGACAGAAAGCAAGAGAAGCGCCCGGTGTGAAAACCCGGGCGCTTTTTTTTGGTGCGCCCGGCAGGGCGCATGCCCTGGGATGTGAAAGCTTTCTTTCAGCCCCGATGACGGAAACCGTCAGGGGAACGGCGGGTGCCTCCGGAGAGGCCGTTTTTTCGCCGTCCCGGTCCTCCCGCTTTTGACGTTTCGTCTGTTGCTTTTTTTCCTGTCTCTCCTGTATGATGCACCTGATGGGAGTTCAGCCCCGTTTGCCGCGGGGCGCTTTCGACGGCGCGAAAGGGGAGACATCCCCGGGAGAGCGTCGCCGGGTTATGATCGGACATGAAAGGGAGGGGTGAAAACATGGTGGAAGAATCGGTTTACCAGGGCAAACCCTGGCTCAAATCTTACGAAAAAGGGGTGCCCGAGCACATTGACTACGAAGAGATCACCATGCCGGACATCCTGGACCGGACCGCCGGGCGCTACCCCGACCGGGACGCCCTGATCTTTCAGGGGTACCGGGTCAGTTACCGGCAGATGAAGGACATGGTGGACCGCTTTGCCGCCTGCCTGGCCGACTTCGGTGTCCGCCAGGGGGACGCCGTGGCCATTGTGCTGCCCAACCTCATTCCCTGCGTCGTGGCCTACTACGCCGTCCTGAAGCTCGGGGCGGTGACGGTCATGAACAACCCCCTGTATTCCGATCGGGAACTGGAGCACCAGTTCAACGACTCGGGGTCCAGGGTTCTCGTGACCCTCGATCTCCTGGGGAACCGGATGATCGACTTGAGGCCGAAAACAAAAATTAAACAGATCGTTTACACCTCCATCGGTGACTACCTTCCCTTTCCCAAGAGCCTTCTTTTCCCCCTGGTGGCGAAAAAGAAAAAACTCGCGGCGGACGTGAAGCCGGCCCCGGATGTCTACCGCTGGAAGGCCTGCCTCGAAAAGTACCCGCCGAACCCGCCGAAAGTTAAGTTGGGTTTTCGGGACGTGGCCATGTACCAGTACACCGGGGGGACCACGGGCGTTTCCAAGGGCGTCATGCTGACCCACGCCAACCTGAGCTGCCAGTGCCAGCAGGCCAGGGCGTGGTTTCCCAGTTTTCACGATGAAATGCAGATCATGCTGGGGGCGCTCCCTTACTTCCATGTCTTCGGCATGTCCGTCTCCATGAATTTCTCCGTCCACATGGGGTGGAGCCAGGTCCTCGTTCCGAGGCCGCAGCCGGAACCCCTTCTCGAGGCCATCCGGAAGTTCCGTCCCACCTTCGCGCCGCTCGTGCCCACCATGTACATCGGGATGCTCAATCACCCGGACCTGAAAAAAACGGACATGAGCTGCATCCGGGGGGCCTTTTCCGGGAGCGCGCCCCTGCCCGTCGAGGTGATCCACGATTTCGAGAAGATGACCGGCGCCGTCATCGTGGAAGGGTTCGGGATGACCGAGACGACCCCGGTGACCCATGTGAACCCCTTCGCCGGCGGGGCCCGCAAGGTGGGAAGCGTCGGGCTTCCCATCTCGGACACCCTCTGCCGGATCGTCGACCTGGAGGAGGGAACGAAGGACATGCCGGCAGGCTCAAGCGGCGAACTCATCGTCAAGGGCCCCCAGGTCATGAAGGGGTACCTGAACAGGCCGGAAGAGACGGCGAACACGCTCCGGGACGGCTGGTGCTACACCGGCGACATCGCCACCATGGACGAAGACGGCTATTTCTACATCGTCGACCGGAAGAAGGACATGATCATTTCCGGCGGCTTCAACGTCTACCCCCGGGAAATCGACGAAATCTTCTACGAGCATCCCAAGGTGCAGGAGGCCTGTTCCATCGGGATTCCCGATCCCAAGAGAGGCGAGAACGTCAAGCTCTTCCTCGTTCTGAAAGAGGGTGAGGAGGGGACGGTGGAGGAATTCATGGCCTTCGCCAAGAGCAGGCTGGCGACATACAAGCTGCCCGCGGAAATCGAGTTCCGCACGGAGCTTCCCAAGTCGACGGTGGGGAAGGTCCTGCGAAAGGAGCTGAAGGCGGAGGAGATGGCCCGGAGAAAGAAAAGCTGAAAAAAGGAAATGGAGGTACCGTGATACGAACCCTCGAGATCGACGGCCGCCGAATCGCCCTCCGGGTGAACGACGGTGGATGGCGGAAAGGGCGGAAAACCATTTTTTTCATCCACGGGTCAGGGTGCGATCATCACCTCTGGGACCACCAGTATGGTTTTCTGGATGAGGAATTCAACGTGGCCGGGATCGATCTCCCCGGTCATGGGGACTCCGGCGGGCCGGGGGAAGAATCCGTGGAGGCCTATGCCCTGTGGGTGCGGAAAATCCTCGACACCGCGGGGCTGGAAAAACCCATTCTGGTAGGCCATTCTCTCGGGGCGGCCATCAGCCTCACCTTCGCTCTTCGGTGGGGTGAAAGGCTTCTCGCCATCGTTCCCGTCGGGGGCGGGGCGACCATGCCCGTGAACCCCCAGATCATCGAGGGCATCCGGACGAACCGGGCCGCCACCCTGGGCTTCATCGCCAAGTTCTCCTTTGCCCGGGAAAACCGGGAGAAATTCGGGCCCGGCCTTGCGGAGGAGCTCGGTAACGTGGATCCCGACCTGATCCGGGGGGATTTTTTCGCCTGCAGCCGTCTTGATCTGACCGCTGAAATCGGCGAAATCTCCGTGCCGACACTCCTGGTCTGCGGCGACGAGGACAAGATGACGCCCCCGGAGTTCTCCCGGTACATGGCGGCGAACATTCCCGGGGCGGATCTGGCGATCATTCCGGGCTCCGGTCATTTCGTCATGGTGGAAAGCGCCGGGATCTTCAATGAGGTTTTAGGCGATTTTTGCCGGAAACTTCAGAATGCGTGAGGAATGATGACGAAGATTCTGGTCGTATACCACACCCAGACGGGCAACACGGAAAAAATGGCCCGGCGGGTGGCGGAAGGCGCTTCGGAGATGGAAAAGACGAAGGTGACCCTGAAACGGGCTTTCGACGCCACCGTGGACGACCTGGTGGAATGTGACGGCGTGGCCATCGGGACACCGGAGAATTTCGGGTACATGTCCGGGGGGATGAAGGATTTTTTCGACCGGACGTTCTATCCCGCCCAGGGCCGGGTGTTCAAGAAACCCTTCGTGGTCTTCATCAGCGCCGGCAACGACGGGACCGGGGCCCTGAACAGCATCGAGCGGATCGCCCGGGGCTATCCCCTGAAGCTTGTTTCCGAGCCGGTCATCGCCCGGGGCGAGGTCAAGGAGGTAGACCTGGACAAGTGCGGGGAACTGGGAAAGATCCTCGCCGCCGGGATCGACGCGGGGATCTTCTGAAAGGGCCGCGCCCGAAGGGGCTGCCCCGAGGGCGACTTTGCGGCTGGGGCGTCAGCCCTGGAAACGGCTCTGCGGCCTGTGTCTTTTGCGGATGGTTCAACTGAAATCGCCCCACCTCGGCTGGTTCAAGGACCCTCGACGGTGACGAGAGGGTCGAGATAGTCCTCCGGTTTTTCGAGTCCCAAAAGCCGTAGAATCGTCGCCGCGACATTTCCCAGTCCCGGGTCCGTCACCCCCTCGTTGATTTTGTATCGGGCCGTGTCCGGTCCGTGGATGACGAAGGGGACCGGGTTCAGGGAGTGGCTCGTGGTGGCCTTGAACCCGCCCCCGGAACCGGTGACCGGTTTTCCCGTCTTTTTGTCCACCTCGATCATCTGCTCGCAGTTCCCGTGGTCCGCCGTGACGATGAGAGTTCCCCCCGTTTCGTCCACCGCCTCGATGAGTTTTCCAAGGGCGTCGTCGACGGCCTTGACGGCCGTGACGGCGGCGGGGAGGGATCCCGTGTGTCCCACCATGTCACCGTTGGGGAAGTTGAGCCTGAGGAACCGGTATTTCCCGGATCGGAGCGCCTCGACGGCCGCCTCGGCGATTTCCCGGGCCTTCATGGCCGGGGCCTCGTCGAAAGGGACCCGGTCCGATTCGATCTCCACCCATGTTTCCTGGTCCCCCCCGAACCTGGCCGAGTTGTTGCCGTTCCAGAAGTAGGTGACATGGCCGAATTTCTGGGTCTCGCTCACGGCGAACTGGGTGACCCCGTTGGCGGCCAGGTACTCCGACAGGGTCCGCTCGAAGGCGGGCGGCTCGACGAGATACCGCGGCGGCATGTGCGTGTCGCCGTCGTACTCCACCATACCCGCGTAAAGAACCCGGGGCCACGCCTTTCGTTCAAATCCGTGGAAATCTTTTTCCACGAAAGCCCGGCTGATTTCGATGGCCCGGTCCCCCCGGAAGTTGAAAAAGATGACCCCGTGGCCGTCTTCGATCCGGGTGAGCGGTTTCTCCGGGTCACCGGGGGCGTGAATCACGAAGCGGTCCATATACTGGTCGTCCGCCCGCTGGTGTTCCCGGAGCTTCCGGATCGCCGTCAGGCTGTCGGGGAACCGGGGCCCCTCACCGAGGACGTGGGCGTTGTAGCCCCGTTCCACGATGGACCAGTCGGCCTCGTAGCGGTCCATGGTGGTCACCATGCGGCCGCCCCCGGAGGCGACGAAATAGGCCCGCCGCTGCGACGATTTCAGGGCGGAGACCCGGATGGACCAGAGGAAGTCCTCCAGCTCGCCGAAATAGCGAAGGGCGCTGAGCGGCGGGACGTCCCGGCCGTCCAGGAGGGCGTGGACATGGACCGTCTCGATCCCCTGCCGGTCGCACTCGGAGACCATGGCCATGAGATGGCGGATGTTGCTGTGGACATTCCCGTCGGAGAGAAGGCCGATGAAGTGGACCGGTGTATTTTCCTTGAGGCTGTTTTCGACGATTTCCTTCCAGGCGGTTGATGAGAAGAGCCGGCCCGATTCGATGGCCTCGTCCACGAGCCGGGCGCCCTGGGCGAAGATGCGGCCGGCGCCGAAGGCGTTGTGCCCCACCTCGCTGTTGCCCTGGTCCTGGTCCGAGGGCATCCCGACGGCGGTTCCGTGGGCCTTCAGTTTCAGAACGATCCTTTCCTGGTCGAGAAGATGGAAAAGGTGGGCCGGTTTGGCCAGGTCGATGGCGTTGCCCGGGTAACCTTCCTTGGTGCCCCGGTACAGGCCCATGCCGTCCAGGATGACGAGGAGCAGGGGGCCTTTGACGCCTTCGTATGTATTCGATTTCGGCAACTTGAGGTCCATGAACGGTTCTTCCTTTTCTGTCCGGCCCCGGGGTCCCGGGCCTGTCAAAACCCATGCCCGGTCCCTTTTCGAGACAGGACGGCCATCCCGGCCTTGGCGGAACCGCAAGCGCTCGGGACGGGATGAATCGGGAACCCGCCGCTTCAGAGGACCGGGCTTTCTTCTGCTATAGCAAAGAGGGGGGGCGGTCTCAATAAAAAAAGCCGGGGCTTGCGCCCCGGCCTTTTCACATTGCTCTGAGGTCTTACCGCTGTCCCAGAAGCTTCCGGGCGATGACGACCCTCTGGATTTCGTTCGTCCCTTCGTAGATCTGGCAGATCTTGGCGTCCCGCATGTGCCGTTCCGCCGGGTATTCCTTGCAGTAGCCGTAACCGCCGAAGATCTGAACGCCTTCGATGGCGGCCTTCATGGCCACGTCGGAGCCGTACATCTTGGCCATGGCCGACTCTTTCTCGTAGTCCATGTGATGGTCCTCCATCCACGCGGCCCGGAGGAGAAGCAGCTCGGCGGCGTCGAGTTCCGTCGCCATGTCGGCGAGCTTGAACTGGATGGCCTGGAAGGTGGCGATGGGCTTGCCGAACTGGACGCGCTCCTTGGCGTAGTTCAGGGCGTCTTCCAGGGCGGCCTTGCCGATGCCCACGGCCTGGGAGCCGATGCCGATGCGGCCGGCGTCGAGACCGGAGAGCATCTGGCGGAAGCCCTGGCCTTCCTTGCCGAGAAGGTTCGCCGCCGGGACTTCGGCGTCCTCGAAAACGAGTTCCGCCGTGCCGGAAGCGAGAATGCCCATTTTCTCCTCGATCTTACCGACGGAGAAGCCGGGGGTGTTCTTCAGGTCCACGATGAGGTTAATGACGCCCTTGTACGCCTTTGCGGGATCCGTCGTGGCGGCGAGAACACAGTAATTGGCGACGTTGCCGTTGGTGATGAAGCGCTTCGCGCCGTTCAGGATGTACTTGTCGCCCTTCAGGTCCGCCCGGCAGGCCAGGGAGGCGGCGTCGGAACCGGCGCCGGCCTCGGTGAGGGCGTAGCAGCCTTCACACTTGCCGCTCGCCACGGGGGTGAGCCACGTGTGCTTCTGCTCTTCCGTCCCGTAGGTCTTGATGGGGAAGCCGTACAGGGAGTTGTTCACCGACACGATGACGCCCGTGCTGGCGCAGGCCTTGGAAATGGCGATCATGGCGTGGACGTAGGTGACCGTGTCCATGCCCGCTCCGCCGTATTCCGTCGGGACGGCGACGCCCATGATGCCCATTTCACCGAGCTTCCGGCAGATCTCCTCGGGATGCCGGTGGGTGTGGTCCAACTCCGCCGCGATGGGTTTGATCTCGTTTTCGGCGAACCTGGTGACCATGTCCTTTACCATTTGTTGTTCTTCGGTCAACGCGAAATTCATACTCACCCTCCTTATTCCTTTTTTTGTTTTTTTATCGGGCCGGCGGGGCCCGTCGCCCCGCCGGTCATGACTCCGGTTTACTTGTCGAGGAAGTTGGCTTTTCTCTTTTCGAGGAATGCCTTCATGCCTTCCTTCTGATCGTGGGTGCTGAAGCACTGGGCGCAGCACTCCATTTCGAGGCGGTTCGCGGGATCGAGGGGCAGCTCGCAGCCGAAGTTCATGGCGTGCTTCACCATCTTGATGGCGAATCCCGGCATGCCCGCCAGCTTTTTGGCGAACTTCATCGTTTCCTCCATGAGCTGGTCCGCCGGGTAGACCCGGTTTACCAGCCCGATCTCGTAAGCCCTCTGGGCGTTGACCTGTTCACCGCCCATGATGAGCTCCTTGGCCCGCCCCAGTCCGATGAGCCGGGGAAGCCGCTGGGTGCCGCCCCATCCCGGGGTGAGGCCCAGCAGGATTTCCGGCTGGCCGAACCGGGCGTTGTCGGCGGCGAACCGCATGTCGCAGGACATGGCGATTTCCGTGCCGCCGCCCAGGGCGAAACCCTTGACCGCCGCGATGGTGGGTTTTGGCAGGATCTCGATGGCTCGGTAGGTCTCGTGCCCCCGCTCCATGAATTTCAGGGCTTCCGAAGGCGGCAGCTCCTGCATTTCCGCGATGTCCGCCCCGGCCACGAAGGCCCGGTCGCCGGCGCCGGTGAGGACCACGGCCTTGATGCCGTCGTCGCTACCGCACCGTTTGACGGCGTCCATGAGTTCCCCCATGGTCTCCGAGTTCATGGCGTTCAGGGCCTTGGGGCGGTTGAACTGGATAAGGGCGACCTTGTCCTGTACGTCAAACAAGAGATTTTTGTATTCCATGATATGCATCCCCCTTTTTTGGTCTGAAGCCCGAAGGAAGGCTTACTTGCTGTAGTCGTAGAATCCCTTTCCCGATTTCCGGCCCATGTACCCGGCGTCTACATATTTCTTGAGAAGCGGGCAGGGACGGTACTTGGAGTCGCCGAAGCCCTTGTAGAGAACGTCCATGATGGCCCAGCAGGTGTCGAGACCGATGAGGTCGGCCAGGGCCAGGGGGCCCATGGGGTGGTTCATCCCGAGGACCATGATGTCGTCGATGGCCTTGGGCGTTCCCACGCCTTCGAAGAGGGCGTAGACGGCCTCGTTGATCATGGGCATGAGGATCCGGTTGGAGATGAAGCCGGGGAAGTCGTTGCATTCCACGGGGACCTTGCCGAACTGCTTGGACAGGCTCTCCGTGAGGTCATAGGTCGCCTGGGAGGTGGCGAGCCCCCGGATGATTTCCACGAGGCGCATCACCGGGACGGGGTTCATGAAGTGCATTCCGATCACCTTGTCGGGCCGTTTCGTCGCGCCGGCGATCCGGGTGATGGGGATGGAGGATGTGTTCGATGCCAGGATGACATCGGGTTTGCAGAATTCGTCCAGTTTCTTGAAGATGCCCAGTTTCAGGTCCTCCCGCTCCACCGCCGCCTCGACGACGAAGTCGGCATCCTTCATGTCCTCCAGGTTCGTGCTTTTCTTGATCCTTCCGAGGATCTCGTTCTTCTGGTCGCCGGTGATCTTCTCCTTGGCCACGAGGCGGTCCAGGTTCTTGGAAATGCTGGCGTAACCGCGGTCCACGAACTGGTCGGCGATGTCATTCATGATGACGTTAATCCCGCCCGGGTAGGCCGCTACCTGGGCGATCCCGTTTCCCATCTGTCCGGCGCCGACGACGCCAATCGTTTTGACTGTCATGATGTCTCCCTCCTGTTTCTTTATGTGAAGTGGTTTACTGCCCCGGTCAGCTCCCCGTGTAAAAATGCCGGCCTCGGGCGGCCGCTCCGGCCCGGGGAGGTGGAGAAGGAGGAACAAGGTCCCCCTTCTCCCTCAAAAGCTTACTTACACCCTTTCGAGGACGATGGCCATACCCTGGCCGCCGCCGATGCAAAGGGATGCGAGACCCAGGTTCAGGTCTCCTTTCACCATCTGGTTGGCCAGCGTGTAGGTGATCCGGGCGCCGGTGCATCCGATGGGGTGCCCGATGGAGATTCCGCTGCCGTTCAGGTTGCACTTGTTGAGATCAATTTTCAGTTCCCGGATGCAGCCGATGGCCTGGCAGGCAAAGGCTTCGTTCAGCTCGACGAGGTCGAAGTCGCCGATGGTCAGGTTGAGTTTCTTCATGACCTTCTTCACCGCCGGGATGGGACCGAGGCCCATGAAGGCCGGATCGACGCCCCCGGAGGCAAAGCCCTTGATCTTCACCATGGGCTTCAGCCCCAGTTCCTTCGCCTTGTCGGCGCTCGCCACGACGACGGCGCAGGCGCCGTCATTGATGCCCGAGGCGTTCCCCGCCGTGACGGTCCCCGTCTTCTTGAAGACCGGGGCCAGCTTGGCCATCTTTTCCAGGGTGGTGTCCATGGGTCGCTCGTCCACCTTGAAGACCTTGGGGTCGCCCTTCCTCTGGGGGATGACCACGGGGACGATCTCGTCGGCCACGGCGCCGCTGGCGTTGGCCGCCCGGGCCCGGCGATGGCTTTCATAGGCCAGCTCGTCCTGCTCTTGCCGGGAGATGCCGTATTTCTCGGCGATGTTCTCCGCCGTGAAGCCCATGTGGTAGGCGTTGAAGATTTCCCAAAGGCCGTCGTGGACCATGAGGTCCGTGACCTTGCCGAAGGGCATGTTCATGCGGTACCCCCAGCGGGCGTCGGGAAGGCCGTAAGGGACGTTGCTCATGTTTTCCATGCCGCCGGCGACGATGATGTCGCCGTCGCCGCACTGGATGACCTGGGCGGCCAGTGAGATGGCCTTCATCCCCGAGGCGCACACCTTCTGGACGGTGATGACGTTCGTTTCCTCGGGAAGCCCGGCGTAGATGGCCGACTGCCGGGGGGGGTTCTGGCCCTGGCCGGCGGTGAGGACGTTTCCGAAGATGACCTCGTCGAAGTAGACGGGGGTCAGGGACTCATCGTAATCATAGCCCTTTTTCTGAACTTCCGTCATGTCGAATTCGCCGAAGATCTCGGGACGGGCTGACTTGACGAAATCATTGATGGCGGGGCGGAGCCCGGCCCTCTTGATGGCTTCTTTCATGCAGAGCCTTCCCATCTCGACGACGGAAACACCCTTCAGGGAACCGCCGAATTCTCCTACGGCGGTTCTTGCACCACTTACGATAACGACATCCTTCATTCCAACTTCTCCTTTCTTCACTGTGAAGTTATTCAATCACGGGTTTTCGCTCAGCCCTGCGGCAGTGTCTGGCCGTTTCTGCTCCTTGTCTGCCTGTAGAGGTGCGACCGAACGTTTCCGTCCCGTGTTACGGTTCCACCTTGATAAGCATGGCATCGCCCTGGGCGTGACCGGAGCAGATGCCGCAGACGCCGAGGCCGCCGCCTCGCCGCCGGAGCTCGTAGCCCAGCGTCATGAGGATCCGGGCGCCCGTCGCCCCGATGGGGTGGCCGTAGGCGATGGCGCTGCCGTTCACGTTCACCTTTTCCTTCATTTCCTCCTTGCTGAGGCCGAGGATCGACCGGGCGCTGATGAGGGCGACGGCGGCGAAGGCCTCGTTGATCTCGATGATTTTCACATCGTTGACGGTCAGGTCGTTCTGTTCGAGGACCTTCTTGATGGAGAGACCGGGAACGGTGGCGATGTCCTTCGTCGGCTGGGAGACTTCGGCGTAGTCGACGATCGAGAAGAGGGGCTTCAGCCCCAGGCGGTCCGCCGTCTCGCGGCTCATGATCATGCACACGTCCCCGCCGTCGTTCACCCCCGGGGCGTTCCCGGCGGTGACGCTGCCCGGCTGTCCCGTGACGGCGCTCTTGTGGTTGAAGACCGGCGGCAGCTTGGCCAGGGCTTCCAGGGTCGTGTCCGGCCTCGGGAACTCGTCCTTGTCCACCACGACGACTTTCTTTCCCTGGCGGACCTCCACGGGGAAGATCTCGTCGTCGAGACGGCCCGCCTTTATCGCTTCCCCGGCCGCCTTCTGGGACTGGAGGGCCCATTCGTCCTGGTCCTCCCGGGTGAAGCCGAACTCGTCGGCCGTCTCGGAGCCGTGGATGGCCATGTGCCGGTTGTAGAAGGCGTCCCAGAGCCCGTCGTAGACCATGAGGTCCACCGAAGGCACCGTCGTCAGGCCCATCCGGGCGCCCCACCGCATGCCGGGCAGGGAGAAGGGGCAGTTGCTCATGCTTTCCTGGCCGCCGGCGATGATGATGTCCGCCCGGCCCATCTTGATCATCTGGACCCCCAGGTCGACGGTCTTGATTCCCGAGGAGCAGACCTTGTTGACGGTGATGGAGGGGACCCATTCGGGCAGTCCCGCCAGGATGGACGCCTGACGGCTCGGCACCTGGCCGCAGCCGGCGGGGACGACCTGGCCCATGATGACGTAGTCGATGTCTTCGGCCTTTACCTTGGGGCTCACTCGCCTCAGGCACTCCTTGATGGCCAGGGCGCCCAGCTCCGGGGCGTCGAAGGACGCCAGCCCGCCGCCGAAACGCCCGTAGGGGGTACGGCAGGCGGAGACGCAGACCACTTCACGGAAGCCCTTGTATACGTTCTTGACTTTCTTTCCCATCCCGGAATAATCCGGTTTCCTCTCGCCGAACTTGGCGACAGGGGCGTCCTTGTAGACTTCGGCTCGCTTTCTGTCCAGTTTCTGCGGAACCTTTTCCATGCATTGCCTCCTGTGTGTAATTTATCCTTGAATGGATTACCGATATCCGGTCACTCCGGCAGGCCGGCGGGAATATGGCGCGACGGCGGGGCGCCAGCCTTCTTCCAGAGAACGGCGTGCGAAACCTGTTTACCGCAGGGGGTGAAATGCCGGGGAAAGAAAAATTAACTTTCCAGGTTGTCTACAAATTCCACTTCACGGGGCACCTTGTAAGGGGAAAGGTAGGATCGGCAGTAACGGAAGAGTTCCTTGTCATCGAGGATGTTTCCCTTTTTCGGCACGACCAGTGCTTTGACGATTTCACCCCGCATCATGTCGGGTTTCGACGTCACCCGGCAGGCGGCCACGAGAGGGTGTCTCTCGAGGACAACTTCCACTTCCCGGGGGTACACGTTGAACCCGCTCGTGATGATCATTCGTTTCTTTCTTCCCGTGAGGAAGATGTATCCCTCCTCGTCGATCCTTGCCAGATCGCCCGTGTAGAGCCAGCCGTCGCGGATGACCGAAGCCGTGGCCTCCTCGGCCCTGTAGTATCCCGACATGACGTTTTTCCCCCGGATGAGAAGCTCCCCCTCACCGTTCGCCGGAAGATCCCCGCCGGCGTCGTCCACCACCCGGGCTGTCGCGCCGGGGATAGGAATTCCGATGGAACCCGGCTTCTGGGCCATCCAGGGCCGGCTGAAGGAGCACACCGGCGCGGCTTCCGTGAGGCCGTAGCCTTCCATGAGCTTGACGGAGAACTTCTCCTGGAAGGGGGGGATGAACTCGGGTATCATGGCGGACCCCCCGGTGATGCACAGGCGGAGGGAACCGACGTCATGCCTTTCGGCGCCGTCATGAAGAAGCATGCCGAGAAAGAGCCGGGGCACGGCGGCGATGTAGGTGATCCTTTCCCGGGCGATGGCCTCGAAGATGCCGTCCATGTTGAGCTGGTCCATCATGACCATGGCGGCCCCCAGTTCCAGGGCGCTTACCATGTTGGCGGCGGCGCCGAAGGCGTGGAAGAGGGGGATGAGGCAAAGGCCCACGTCGCCCTCCCGGCCCTCGCAGATTTCACGGAGGAGCGTGCACTGGGTGGCCATGTTCCCGTGGGTGAGGACGGCCCCCAGGGGCCTGCCGGTGAGCCCCGCCGTGTAGATCATCACTGCCGGGTCATCGCTCCCGATGGGCGGGGACTCGAATTCGGGGCTGTTTCCGTCCAGGGCCTCCCGGAAGGGTGACGGACCGAAGGCGCCGTCGGTGAGGAGAAGGTGCCGGCACCGGGGGACCTGGTCGCGGATCTCGGCGAACCGTTTTGCCGCGGCGGTCGTGGTGATGAGAATCACCGACTCGCTGTTTTCGAGGAGATGCTGCAGTTCGTAAGGCGTCGAAAAAACGCTCAGGGTGACGGCGACGGCGCCGATTTTCGCGGCGGCGAAGTAGGCGATGACGAACTCGGGGCCGTTGGGAAGGAGAATGGCCACCTTGTCCCCTTTTTTTACGGGCAGACCCTGGAGGTGATTGGCCAGGGCGTTGACGGCCCCGTTCAGGTCGCCGTAGGAGATTCGGAGGTCCTTGAAAATAATGGAAGGGAGATGGGAATAGCGCCCGGCCGAATGTTCCAACATTTTGCCTAAGTTAGCATATTCCATTAAGAAAAAACCTCCCTCCAAGGCGAACACACCATAGCACAACGGGTATGGAGTTTCAATACAAATGTCGGGGAAAAAACCCCCTTTCGGATTCTTTCCCGCGGCCTTGACATTTCGCCCCGGATCAATGTAACTGATGACATCCCTGTGTGAGAAAGGAGGGGAATCGATGAAAAGAATGAAAGTCTTTTTGATGGTGGTTTTCTGCATGGTTTTCTGCGGCTTTTCCGCCGGCGCGGAGGAGTTGCAGGTGGGAATGACCGCTTCGGACTGGTCCTTTCCCGACGCGGACGGAAAGGCGTTCACCATGGAATCCTGGGCGGGGCGGGTTCTCCTGGTGAACTACGTGGACCCTGACGAGTCGGACCTGAACGAGCATTTTACCGACGCCATGAAAAAAGCCAAGGAGGAGGGCCTCCTGAAGGAGGAAACCTACAAGGGCATCGGGATCGTAGACTGCGACGCCACGTGGAAGCCGAATTTTCTCATCCGGGCCATCGCCGGGGAGAAGGCCAAGAAATACAAGACGGTCATTCTTTTCGACTATGATGCCAAGTTGAGAAACGCCTGGGGGCTGGGCAAGGACACGGCAAACGCCGTCATCCTCGACAAGAATCGGGTCTGCCGGGCCATCGTCCGGGGCCGGGTTCCCGACGACCAGGTGGAGACGCTCGTGAAGCTGGCCATCGACCTCCAGTCGGAATAAGGGATCCCGTCATGGCGGCGGTCATCATCGACGGGAAGAAGGTTGCCGGGGAAATCCGGGAGGAAATCCGTCAGGGGGCCCTGGATCTCTTCGGCGCCACGGGCGTCCGGCCGGGACTGGCCGTCGTTCTCGTCGGCGAGGACCCCGCTTCGAAGATTTACGTGGGCATGAAAGAGAAAGCCTGCGGGGAGGCGGGATTTTTTTCCCGGGAATATCGGCTGCCCGAAAACACCCGGGAGGAGACCCTTTTGAGACTGATCGGGGAGCTGAACGGCGATGCCGGCATACACGGCATCCTCGTTCAGCTCCCCCTGCCGAAACCGCTCAGGCCGGAACCCGTTCTTGAAGCCATCGACCCCCGGAAGGATGTGGACGGCTTTCACCCGTACAACGTGGGGGGGCTTTTCACGGGGAATCCCTTTCACCGGGCCTGCACGCCTGCCGGGGTCATCGCGCTTCTTGACCGCTACCGGATTCCCATGGAAGGGAAAGAAGCGGTCATCGTGGGTCGGAGCAACATCGTGGGGAAACCGCTCGCCCTCATGCTGCTCGCCCGGCACGCCACCATCACCGTCTGCCACACCCGGACCCGCAACCTCGGGGAGGTGACCCGCCGGGGAGAGATTCTCGTCGCCGCCGCCGGGAATCCCGAAATGATCCGGGGCGACATGGTTCGCGAGGGGGCGGTGGTCATCGACGTGGGGACGAACCGCCCGGCGGGGGGGAAGCTCGTGGGGGATGTGGCCTTCGGGGAAGCAGTGGAAAAGGCTTCCCACATCACCCCCGTGCCCGGCGGCGTGGGACCCATGACCATTGCCATGCTGCTGTCCAACACGCTGTCGAGCGCCCGGCGGTTCGCAGGCGTTTCCCCGTGACGGGGCCGTGAATCCCGTGGGGTTCCGCCGGGGCACCGCGGCACCGCGGTGGAACCGGTGAAAGATTTCCCGACGGCGGGTTGAGAAAAGGAAAGGTCTTGTCGTCTTGTCCTGACCCGCCCTTTCGGGTCCCGAAGGGACAAAAGAAAAAAAGAGGGAGGGCATGGGCGTTCAGAACGAAAAATACGATGTCGTCGTCGGTATTCCGTCGTACCACGAAGCGGAAACCATCGGACACGTGGCCGAGGCCGCCGGCAGGGGCCTGGAAAAGTACTTCCCCGATCTGCGAACCGTCGTCGTCAACTGCGACAACCGGAGCCCCGACGGGACGCGGGAGGCCTTCCTGGCGGCGCCCTTTCCAAAAAGGGTTGACCGCAAATACATCGCCACGCCCGAAGGCGTCCGTGGGAAAGGGAACAATTTCTGGAATCTTTTCCAGTTCTGTGAAAAGGCGGAAGCCCGGACCATCGTCGTCGTGGACGCCGATCTCCGGTCGATCACCCCCGAGTGGATCAAGTACCTGGGGTTTCCTGTTCTTCAGGGCGGGTATGACTTCGTCACCCCCTACTATTCCCGGCACCAGTTCGACGGGACGATCACGAACCATCTGTGTTATCCCCTGGTTTTTTCCCTGACGGGGCTGGACATACGCCAGCCCATCGGCGGGGATTTCGCCTTTTCCCCCCGGCTCTGCTCCCACTGGCTCAGCCTGCCCTGGAACGACATGGTCCGGCAGTACGGGATTGACATCTTCATGTCCCTGAACGCCGTTTTCGGCGATTTCCGGACCTGCGAGGCCGGCCTGGGTGCGAAGATTCACAAGGCCAGTTCCCCGAAGCTGGGAAGGATGTTCGAGGAGGTGGTCTACGCCCTGTTTTCGACGATCCTGAGCCACCGGTTCACGTGGCTTGAAAAATGGCTCGAAAACGGCGCCAGGACGGTCTATCAGATGAAGGTCCAGAATGTGAACCGTACGGGCATGAAGAAGCTCCAGGACCCTCAGTGGCTGAACATCGACATCCTGAAACTGAAGCGGGACTGCCGGAACGAATACGAGCAGTACAAGGACCTGGTCCGGCAGTACCTGACCCCTTACGCCTACGGCCGGTTCGACGCCATGTTCCACATGGACAACTACGATGTGGACATCATGCTCTGGTCCCAGATGGTCTACACTCTCCTGTACCTGTTCGACGGGGCCGCGGAAACATCCAAGCGGGAGATCATCAACGTCCTGAAACCCCTTTACTTCGCCCGGAGCCTCACCTTCGATTACCAGACCTGGCGCTACAGCGTGACGTTTGCCGAGGAGGAGGTCCACAACCAGGCCATGGCCTTCCTTTCCCAGAAACCCTATCTTTTCGGTCTTTACCTGGGAGAGGGAAAGTGTACCTTCCCCCAGCCGGAGGCCGGGAATTGACCGGCCCGGCCCGACCGGCCTCGGGACGGGCGGAAAAGATCCTTCCGGCCCCCTGAAAAGGCGCCCTCTTTCGTCGGAGAACCCGAACGCCGGGAAAGTCATGGGCGCCGTGGGATATCTCCATGGAATGGGTTCGGGGTGATTTCCCCATCACCGGTGTTTCGGGAACGCTTCCCTGACGGCTTCCGGAAAACACCTAGCCCGGGTCACCGTCGGGCGCGGCGGGTTTCACCGCCCGTGAATGCAGGAACGGCGATCCGCCCGTGCGTCCATGCCACCTGAGTGGCGGCCCCTGTGTTCGTTGACTTGCTATAGGAATGCTGTTACGTATGGACATCGGGAACGATCGTTTCGAGCAGAGCGGGTTAATGTATTTTCAGCAGGTGTTCCGGTGAGAAAGACAGTCCTGGGGGCCGTCGTTGTTTCTTTATGGATGATGACCGGCGTGGTCCGGCCCGTCTCGACCGTTTCAGCGGCGGGAGAGGGGCCCCTTCGGATCGCTGTCCTGTATTTCGACAATTATTCCATTACCGACCGGGAGAGCCTGGAGCCCTTCAGAAAAGGACTGGCGGATACGCTCATCTCCTCCCTGGCGGGGTCGGAGGGTCTTCAGGTCGTGGAAAGAACGCGCATGGATGCCCTGATCTCGGAAATGGCCCTTCACCAGACCGGGGCGGTGACGGACGAAACGGTTCAGAAAGTGGGAAAAATACTGGGCGTGAAGGCCCTTCTCATGGGGAGCTACACGGCCGTCGGGACGATGCTCCGGATCGATGCCCGGCTTGTGGACGTGGAGACGTCCCGGGTGATGGTTTCCGAGGAGATGTGCGGGTCCGCCGACGATTTCTTCTTCATGGAGGAATCCCTGGTGGAGAGGATTCTCCGGAGCTTGAGGCGGAAGGGCCCGGCGCGTGCGGAGAAAAAAATGGGGGAGGAGTCTTTCGAGGCCCTTCTCCTCTATTCGAGAGGTCTCGATGCCCTCGACCGGAAGGATGAGAAGGCGGCGGCGCAGATCGCCCGGGAACTTAACCGGAAGTACCCGGGCTTTCCGGTGGAGAACCGAGGGTTGCGGGAAGCGGGAAGGAGGCCGTGAGGGGCGGGATGAGAAAAAGCGCGACAGGTATTCTGGCAAGTGCGGTTATCATCAGTTTTTTTCTGTCCGTAACGGTGGACCGGGTTCGGGCGGTGTCCCCTGACCCCTCTCCATCCTTTCTCGTTGCCGTCTTTCCCCTGGAGGATCTCCGGCCTTCGGGTGATACGGAAGGCCTGGGAGAGGTGCTGGCCGCGGGCATCACCGACGGTCTGAACGGAGCCCCGGGCGTCCGCGTGGTGGAACGGCAGCGCCTCAAGGCCCTGATGGATGAAATCGGCCTCTCCATGACCGGGGCGGTCGATGAAAGGACGGCCCTTCGGGTGGGTAAGCTCCTGGGGGCGAATCACCTGATCCTGGGGTCCTTCATGAAGTTCAGAAGCCAGGTCCGCGTGAATGCCCGGGTGGTTCGGACGGAGACGGGGGAAATCACGGGAACGGCCAAGGTGACGGGAAGCTTTGAAAAAATTTTCGAGCTCGAGGAAAGGCTTGTGAGCGAGATTCTCTCCGCCGGCCTCAAGCGGGATTGAACGAAGGAGGATGTCATGAGAAGCAGGATCACTCAATTTTTCGTGCCGGTTCTGGTTTTTTTGTTTTTGACGGGGTGTAACTCGGCCATTTTCCAGAGGACCATGCTCCAGGTCAAGGCCCACACGGCCCTGGAGTCGAAGAAATATGACGAGGCCGTCGCCCTTTACGAGGAACTCCTGAAGGAAAGCCCGGATAACGCGACCGCCTTGAGAGGAATCGGACGGGCTTACGTGGAAATCGGAAAGGGCCCGGAGGCCGTGGCGGCCCTGGAAAAGGCCCGGAAGATCGACCCCAACGACAAGGGCACCGACCTGTACCTCGGCCTCGCCTACACGCTCACGGAGGAATACGGGAAGGCCATCGATGTCTGGAAGGCTTACGCTCTGCAGGAACCGGACAGCTACGTCACCGCCCGGATCGTGAAGCAGATGACCGTCCTGCTTCACAAGGAATCATCCCGCTGGGCGAAGGAGGCGGTGAAGGGGGAAAAGGCCCTGAAGGGAAAACCCGGCGACCCCAACACGGTGGCGGTGACCTATTTCGGGGACCGGGGCATTCGTGAAAGGATTCGGCCCCTCCAGAAGGCCATGGCGGACATGATCATCACCGATCTCGCCAAGGCCCCCTCCATCGCGGTGGTGGAACGGGTTAAAATGCAGAAGCTTCTCGAGGAGCTCAAGCTCGGGACGACGGGTATCGTGGATCCCAAAACGGCCCCCCGGGTGGGACGCCTTGTGGGGGCGGGCCGGGTGGTCACGGGGAACATGGCCGGCCTCAGTGAGGCGGTCATGCGGGTGGACAGCGTCGTCATGGACGTCGGCACGGTCAAGGACGCCGGCCGCCAGGAAGCCCAGGGTCCCGTGGACGAGTTCTTCAAGATCGAGAAGGCCATCGTTTTCGGTATTCTCGATGACCTGGGGGTTTCGCTGACCCCCCAGGAAAGAAGCGCCATGGGGCGTTACGCCACGACATCCTACACCGCCATCAAGTATTACGGCGAGGGCCTGGACGCCCAGGACAGGAAGGATTGGGACCTGGCTATCCGCCTGTTTCTCCGCTCCTCCGAGGCGGATCCCCAGGGACCGGGCGCAAAGGCCCTGACAACGGCCCCGTCAACGGCCCAGGCGAACGCCACCGTTCTCGGCCTGGTGGGCGATGTGACCGCCGCCAGTGAAGCGGATGAGGCCAGAGCGAAGGCGGCGGCGGCCCAGAGCGGAGGCAGCGGCGGCGGTCACTGACGGATATCCAGAGTTCCGCTTCGAAGGGGGAGTTCGACGGGCGCCTCTTGCCTGTCTCAGGCAAAAGGTGCCCTCTTCTCTGTTTCAAGGCCGGGGCAAGGGGCCGGGACAACGCCTTGACCCTTGACAGGGTGCCCGTTTTTGTCTATGCTCCAACGGCTTGACGGCTTTGTCACAGGTCCTTGCGCGCGACAGTGCCCGACATCCCCCGGCATGCCGGTACATCGTCCGGCACGCCTTGTTTTTTGCGGTCCGGGCGTCCCGCCGAGGGCTTTCCACGAAACCGCCGGTAAAAAAAGCTTTTAGAATTTTCGAGCGTTTGCCCCTCGTTGACGGCGGGCGGGAGAGAGAAGAGAGATCGAACCGGGGTTACGGTAGAGAAAGGAGATCAAGGAACATGTGGAAAAAGGGGATTCTTTCGGTATTCGTTGTTTCGGCCATCCTGGTGTTTGCGGGCTTCAGCGGGGCCCTGGCGGCGGAGAAGGTTTACATCAACGGGATCGACGCCAATTTCCCGCCTTTTGCCTATGTGGACAAAAACGGCAACCCTGATGGGTTTGACGTGAAATCGGTGGACTGGATCGCCAGGGAAATGGGATTCAAGGTGAAGCACCAGCCCATGGACTGGGACGGCATCATTCCGAGCCTGAAAGCGAAGAAAATCGACATGATCGCCTCGGGGATGAGCATCACGGACAAACGGCGGGAACAGGTGAACTTTACCATGCCCTACTGGGTCATTGCCCAGGTTCTCGTGGCTCCCAAGGACAGCCTCCTGTCGGTGGACCAGCTCCTCTCCAAGGGGAACAAGGTGGGTGTCCAGCGGGGAACGACGGAGGCCAAGTGGATCGAAGAGAACCTGATCAAGAAGGCGGGAAAGAATTTCCAGCTCGTGTATTATGATTCCGCACCCCTGGCCGTGGAGGACGTGGTGAATGGGCGGATCGTGGCCGCCGCCATGGATGACGCCCCGGCCAAAGACGCTGTCAAGAAAAAACCCGTGAAGATCGTCGGCCAGTTCGGTATGGAACAGGAAGACTTCGGCTACGCCGTCCGCAAGGAAGACACGGAACTTCTGGGAAAGCTGAACGAAGGTCTGAAGAGGCTCATGGCTTCCCCGTACTGGGAAAAGCTCATGACCGAGTACGACCTGAAGTAAGGCTCCTGTTCCGTCTTTCAGGTTTTATCGTTTTCGGGAGGCATCGGCACCGGTTCGATGCCTCCCCTCTTTTCAAAGGCGCCTCCATGGCACTCCCCGGTAACGTTTCCCGAAAGGCGGGCCGATTCACATGATGGAAAGCGTAACCGCCATACGGGAAGCCCTGCCCTATCTCCTCCAGGGCTCTCTCGTCACACTGGGGCTGGTGGCGGGTGCCCTGGGGCTCGGCCTCTTGGTCGGGACCGCCCTGGCGATCGGACAGGTTTACGGTTCCCCCTGGGTTCGGCGGCTCGTGTTTGTCTACGTCTGGTTTTTCCGGGGCGTCCCCCTCCTTGTCCTTTTGTTTCTCTTTTATTTCGGTCTCTTCACGTTATTCCGCATCAACATTTCCGCCTTTACCGCCTCCGTTGTCGTTCTCGGCCTCATCAGCGCCGCCTACCAGTCTCAAATCCTCCGGGGCTCCATCCTCTCCCTGCCGGAAGGCCAGATGAAAGCGGCCAAGGCCCTGGGAATGAGCCATTTCGAGTCCATCTTTTTCATTATTCTGCCCCAGGCCTTCCGCCTGTCCGTTCCCGGCTGGTCCAACGAATACTCCATCGTGTTGAAGGACACCGCCGTGTCCTACGCCCTGGGTGTCATGGAGGTCATGGCGCGGGCCCACTTCGTCGCCTCCCGGACCTATGAGCACCTGCCCCTTTATTTCACCGCCGGGGTCATTTTCCTGATCCTGACCTACGGCGGAACGAGGGCCCTGCGTTTTCTCGAGGACCGGGTAAGGATTCCCGGGTATTCCCAGCGGTAGGGACCGGAAAGATATGATGAACGAGAAAAAGATCATTCTCCAAGTCGAAAAGCTGACGAAACGCTACGGAGACAAGGAAGTGTTGAAGGACGCCTCGTTTTCCATACGGGAGGGGGAACTCAAAATTCTCATCGGTCCTTCCGGGGGGGGGAAAAGCACCCTTCTCCAATGCATCAACTTCCTCGTCAAGCCGAACGCCGGCAGGGTTTTCCTGGACGGCCGGGAGGTTCTCTACAGCCGCAAACGGGATCTTTACAACTATCGGCAGAAAGTGGGGATGATTTTCCAGGACTTCAATCTCTTCGATCACCTGACGGCCCTCGGGAACGTGGAGATCGCCCTGGTCCGGGTCAAGAAGATGAGCCGGGACGAAGCCCGCGTCCGTGCCTCCGCCGAACTGGACCGGGTCGGCCTCGGGGACCACGTGGAAAAATACCCGGCCCAGCTTTCCGGGGGCCAGAAACAGCGGGTGTCCATCGCCCGGGCCCTGGCCATGGACCCGGAGGTGATGCTTCTCGACGAGCCCACGTCGGCCCTCGATCCCGAACTCATTTCCGAGGTCCTCGCGGTCATCCGGGACCTCCGGTCGAACGGCATGACCATGATCATGTCCACCCACCAGATCAGCTTCGCCGGCGAAATGGCCGATGAGATCCTCTTCATGGAAAACGGCATCATCGTGGAGGCGGGGCCGCCGAAAAAACTCTTCGCCCAGGCGGAATGCCAGCGCACCCGGGAATTTTTTATGAAGATCGCCGAGATATACGGGGAGTCCCGGTAAGTGGAAGAGCTTTTTTTCCTTCAGAACGAAGTGGCGCCGGCCCTGTGGAAGGGCCTTCTGGTGAGCTGCCGTCTCATCGTACCCTCCGCCCTTTTCGGGCTCGTCATCGGTGTTTTCGTCGGGGTTCTCCGGGTCTTCGGAAATCCCTTCGTTTCCGCCCTGGCCAACACCTATGTGGCTCTTTTCCGGGGGTTTCCCCTGGTGGTTCAGCTTTTCATCTGGTATTTCGGACTCCCCCACATCGGTATCTATTTTTCCCCCTACGGCGCATCGGTCATCGCCTTTTCACTGTGCAGCGGGGCCTATCACTCCGAGTATGTCCGGGGCGCCCTTCTTTCCATCAAGAAAGGCCAGATGCTGGCCGCCCAGGCCCTGGGTTTTTCCAAGATCCAGATGATCTGGTCCGTCGTCCTGCCCCAGGCCTTTCGAAGGGCCCTTCCCGGCTGCGGCAATGAAATCGTCTACCTCATCAAGTACTCTTCCCTGGCTTACATGATCACCTGCATCGAACTCACCGGCCAGGGGAAGATCATCGCCTCGGAAACATTCAAGTATACGGAAATATTCATGATCGTTGGGGCCGTCTACCTCGTCCTGACCTCCCTGGCCGCCTGGGGGCTTCACCACCTGGAATCCCGGTTCCGGTTACCCGGGTTCCAGCATTACGGGCTCTGAGCATACATGACGAAAGTCTTTTCACCTCTCACAGAAACGGCGGTACAAGAGATCCGCCGGGTCATCCCTCCGGAGAGAGTCATCCGTGACCGGGAACGGCTCGAACCCTTCTCCCGGGATGCCGGTGAGGGGTCCTTTTATCCCGACCTGGTCCTGGAAGCGGTTTCAGCGGAGGAAATCGGGGCGATTCTCCGGCTGGCCAACGGCCATCGTTTTCCCGTCACGCCCCGGGGGCTGGGAACAGGCCTGGCCGGCGGGGCCGTGGCGTCCCGCGGCGGCGTCGTCCTGTCCCTGTCGAAAATGAACCGGATTCTTTCCCTGGAGGAGGAAAACCTCATCGCCGTCGTGGAACCGGGGGTCGTCACGAAAGACCTGAAAGAGGCCGCCTGGCGTCGGGGCCTTTTTTACCCTCCCGACCCGGCCAGCGTGGACACCTGCTCCATCGGGGGGAACGCGGCCACCAATGCCGGCGGGACCTCCTGCGTCAAATACGGGACGACCCGGGATTACGTCCTGGGTCTGGAAGCGGTTCTTCCTACCGGTGAGATCGTCCAGGCCGGCGTCCGGACCCGGAAGGGGGTCGTGGGATACGACCTCGTCCATCTTCTCGTGGGTTCCGAGGGAACCCTGGGTATCATCACCAAGCTGATTCTCCGCCTCCTTCCCCGTCCCCGGGCCGTCGCCACCGCGGTGGCTTTTTTCCCTGGCCTGTCCGCCGTCATGGAAGCGGTCCAGGCTGTCCTGGTCCGGGGCTATCTCCCGTCGGCCGTCGAGTTTCTCGACCGGCCCTGCCTGGAGCTCGTGGGGGATCTCCTTCCCTTTCCCGACGCCAGAAAAGCGGGGGCCTTCCTCCTTTTGGAAACGGACGGCCACCCGGATTTCATTTCCCGGGAGATCGAGGAGATGGGTGAAATCTGCGCCGAGAAAGGGGCAGGCGACATTCTCCTGGCGCCGGATTCCCTGAAGCGGGCCCGGCTCTGGGAAATCCGTCGTGAAGTGGCCCTCCGGATCGAGCATCACGCGAAGGTTCACGTTCCCGAGGACATCGCCGTCCCCATCGGGAGAATCGCCGAATTCGTAACGGAGCTTCCCGATTTCGAAAAGGCGCACGGCATGCGGATCTACGCCTTCGGTCATGCCGGGGACGGAAACATCCACCTCATCATCACGGCGGAGTGTCGGGACCACCGGGACCGGATCGATGAGGGGATCCGGAGAATCCTGGAAAAGGTGATTTCCATGGGGGGAACCATTTCAGGGGAACACGGCATCGGCCTGGCGAAAAAACGGTTTCTGACTCTCGAGCTGTCGCCGGTGAGCATTCGCATTCAGAAGGAAATCCGGAATCTCCTGGACCCCGGGGGGATTTTGAACCCCGGGAAGATTTTTCCCGACGATGAGGTTCCCTGAGGGGGATGAAAAACCCCCCTTTTTTCACGGCAGAAAAAAGGGGGGATAGGGATTCTCACGGTTTTCGACCGCCCCACCCTCGCCGCCGTCCCGAGGACGGCCTGTTTGCGGGCGGTTTTTTCATGGGACCTTCAGCGCTTGAGGGCCGTCGCCCTGGACGTCATGTCGGCGGCGAATTCCCGGGCGTCGGCGAGGTCCGCCTCATCGGGGTGACCGTCCGCGGACTGGGCCTCCTCGCACCATTTCTTGTGTTCCGGCTTGTTCAGAAGCGCTTCGATGAGGGAGGGCTTGACCTTGCCCTGGCAGGCGAAGGTTCCCAGGACCTTGCATTGGGCCGCCAGGGAGACGGCGTTTTCGAGGCCCGTCCGCGCCAGTTCGCTTCCCCTGAGGGATCCGTGGGTGTGGAAAAAAGCCACGGGCTGATTTTTGGGAAGCCCCTTGATGAAGGGCTGTACCTTGGGCGGGACGCTGTTGGCCTGCACGGGGAAACCGACGAACACCAGGTCGTACCCCTCCGGTGCCCCGGCTTCCTGGAGGGGAAGGATCTCCTTGGTGAACCCGATGGAATCGTAAATCGCCCGGGCCACTTTTTCCGTGTTGCCCGTCTGAGACAGATACGTCACCAGTATTTTCATGGGTATTCTCCTTTCGGGGGAACTGCCGATTCCATACAGCGTTTTCCTGAAATTTTCAAGCCGTTTTCTTGCCTTTTCCCGCCCCCGGGCCGCCGTTTTCGCTCTTCTTTTCAGAAGAGCCGTTGATCTTTCCGCCGATTTTAGGTAGTCATGGTATCATGAAACGATTCGGTAACAGGATCGGGAAAGCTTACCAGGGGAAGGCCCTCATGGCCGATCCCATCCACCGGTACATCTCCTTTACCATTCCGGGGGAGGACGGCGTTCGGGAAAAAACGGAAAAGGACCTCATCGATTCCCCGTGGGTCCAGCGGCTCAGGCGGATCCACCAGCTGCAGAGCGCCCGCTGGGTCTATCCCGCCGCGGAGCACACCCGGTTTCAGCACGTCCTGGGCACCATGCACCTGGCCGGCGTGTTCGGCCGCCACCTCTACGAGAGCCTCCGGGAGGTCTGCCCGACCCTGCCGTCGGAGCCGCACGTGGAAGAGCTGCTCCGCGTGGCGGGGCTTCTCCACGATGTGGGTCACGGTCCGTTCGGCCACTTTTTCGACGATCATTTTCTTGACCGTTACGGTCTGACCCACGAAGTGCTCGGCCAGGAAATCATTGTCAGGAAGCTGGGCCGGACGATCCGGGGGATAAGAAGAAGCCCGTCGGGCCCGTTCGGCCCCGGTGAGTCTCTCGATCCGTCACAAGTGGCCTATCTCATACGGCGTCCCGAGACCCTCTCCCCGGAAGGGGACAGGCACCCGCTCTGGCTTCGGCTCCTGAGAAACCTTTTTTCGGGCGTTTACACCGTGGACAATCTCGATTACGTCCAGCGGGATGCCTACATGACGGGCTACTCCATGGACATGATCGACATCGAGCGGCTCGTCTACTACACCTTTTTCACCCGGGAGGGCCTGACCCTGCACCAGGCGGGCACGTCGGTCCTGGCCCGGTTCCTGAACGCCCGGCTGAACCTTTACGCCAATGTGTACTATCACCGGACGACCCGGGCGCTGGACCTCCATCTCCAGGAGTTTTTCCGGGACACCATGGATCTCCTTCTTCCGGGAAACCCCCTGGATCTCCTTGACGCATACCTGTCCTGCGACGAGTGGAGCCTCTATGAACAGGTTCGAGGATGGGGGGGCGAGAAAGGTCTGAAAAAGAAACTTGCCCGGGAGTGGTCGAGACTGTACCAGCGGGAGGTCAAGTGGAAAATGTCCCATGCCGCCGACCTTTCCATAGACCAGGTGCAGCGGGGCGTCCGCTTTTCCGATGCCCGGGACTACGAGCGGCAGATCAGGAAGTTCCTCCCCCGGTCCCTCCAGCGTTTGAAATTCAGGGTGGACCTGGCCGCCCAGGATCCCCGCCCGGTGAATCCCGTCCTGGAGGAAGACAAGAGGATTCTCGTTTACAATCCCGCCACGGAGAGCGTTTCACCGGAACCCCTCGGGGAGATCTACCGGTTCATCCCCTCCCGGGTTGTCCATTTCCGCGTCTTTTCACTGAGCCACGATCACGACCGGGAACTGGCCCGGGCGGCGGAAGAGGCCCTGAACCGGGGATACGGAAAATCGAGGACGAACATCTGATGAAGGGGGCGTTAACGGTCGATCCTGTATTCCTGCGTCGTGCAAGACGGATGGTCGGCTGTCCCCTCAAGCGGCGGAGGTCCCTCAATGACCGTTGACACGACCGATATCGCCCTTTTCGTCATAACCTCCCGGGAAGACATTGTGAGCTGGGACCGGCGGAAAATCGTCGAGGCGCTTCTTGATGAGACCAACGTCGACGATGACACGGCGGAAGCCATCAGCCGGGAGGTGGAAAAACAGATCGTCACGTCGGGGATGAGTCTTCTCACGTCCTCTCTCGTCCGCGAGCTCGTCAACGCGAGGCTTATCGAGAGGGGGCTCGAGAAGGCGACCAAGATGCATGCCCGGCTCGGTATCCCCGTCCACGACGTGGAACAGATCCTCATTTTCCGGAACCGTGAGAACGCCAACATTCCCCACACCCCCGAGGGAACGAACCTGACCCTGGCGGAACGGATCAAGAAAGAATTTGCCGTCCTCCGGGTCTTTTCCCCCGAAGTGGGATACGCCCACATGGCCGGGGACATTCACCTCCACAATCTTGGCTACATCGACAGGCCTTACTGCACGGTCCAGACCCTGGACTACATCAAAAAGTTCGGCCTCAACCTCCCCAATACCCTGGCTTCGGCTTCCCCGGCAAAGCACGGGGAAGTTCTCATCGCGCACATGATGCGCTTTTCCGCCGCCCTGCAGGGAAGCCTTTCCGGCGCCGTCATCTGGGACGGGGTGAACCTCCTGTTCGCCCCTTACCTGGAAGGACTGGGAGACCGGGACATCCGGCAGCTGGCCCAGATGCTGGTCTATGAGTTCGCCCAGCAGGCGGTGGCCCGGGGCGGGCAGACGATCTTCACGGACATTCATCTTTACGGGACGGTCCCGCCCCACCTGGCAAAATCCCGGGTCATCGGACCGGGAGGAACGACGACGGAAGAGACTTACGAGCCGTATCTTCCCGAGGCCATCCGGTTTGCCGCGGCCATTCTCGACGTGTTTCTGGAGGGAGACTCCCGGGGACAGCCGTTTGTCTTTCCCCGGCCGGTGGTGCATCTTTCGGAAGGGTTTTTCCGCCTGGCAGGCCATGAACATTTTCTGCACCGGGCCTGTGATGTGGCCGCCGAAAAGGGGAACCCGCTCTTTTCCTTGGACCGGCGGGGGGGCGTGAATCTTTCCGAGAGCGGCTACCTGGGGGCGGCGCGGGAAGAGGGGAACCGGGAAGGGGAAGCCTGGCAGCTTCGCCGGGAGGTCGTTCAGAACATCTCCATCAACCTCCCCCGCCTGGGATACCGGGCCGAGGGAGGCGATTCCCGGCTGTTCGCCCTTTTGTCCGACACCCTGGATCTCGTTGTCCGTGCCCATCTCCAGAAGAGGGCCTTCATGGACCGGCTTCTCTCGTCGGAAAGCGAGGGGCCGCTGGCTCTCCTCGACATGCGGCTCGACGGGAGGCCTTTCGTCAACGGGGCCGAGGGGCTTTATCTCATCGGCATGGTGGGACTCAACGAACTGTGCCGGGTCCACCGGGGACAGGGCCTCCACGAATCCGAATCAGCCCGGTCATTCGGCCTCGAGGTGATCTCCTTTATGCGGGATAAGGCCGTGGAGGCGTCAAAACGGCACGGGATCCCCCTGGGCCTGGTGCAGTCCCCGGCGGAAACCACGGCCTACCGGTTCGCCCGCCTCGATCTGAAGCACTTCTCACCCCTGTCGGGCCGCTACGTCAGGGGGGACATTTCGACGGGAGCCGTCTATTACACCAATTCCACCTGCCTCGACGGGGCCGCCGCCGTTTCCCCCATGGACCGGGTCCGCTTCGAGGGCGCCTTTCACCCTTTCATGGACGGCGGAACCATGACCCATGTCTGGCTTGGAAAAGAACGGCCCGCCACCGAGGCCCTGGCGCTCTTCATCAGGGAAGTCTTCGAGAAGACCGAGTCCCGGATGCTCACCTTTTCCCCCGATTTCACGACCTGCTTTTCCTGTGGCCGGACGGCCCGGGGGTTCGTCGAAACCTGTCCTTTCTGCGCTTCAGGCGCCGTGGAAGGCATTACCCGGATCGCCGGCTATTTTTCCCGTGTCTCGAGCTGGAACAAGGGCAAGCTGGCGGAACTCGGGGACCGTAAGCGCAGTGGGGCCCTGTCGGGCTTGAATGGACCGGGCGAGGCCCCCTGAAGGGGCCCGCCCGGGTGACGGGGCGTCTTACTTGAACCTCACCTCGATTTCCACGGGACCCTCCGGGTCGAGGCCCGTGTAACGGGCTTTAACGGTGGTGCCGGCTTTGGCGGGCATGAGCTTGGTGATCGTTCCCATGGACAGGAGGTCTCCCTTTTTCAGCCTGATGCCGTCGGCTTTCAGGGAATCCTTGATCCAGAGGGTGACGTTGAGGGGGTGATCGAGCACGTTCTTTCCTTCCCCGGTGGCGAGAACCGTTCCGTTTTCATCGAGGATGTCCAGCTTGAAGGACGCCAGCCGGTCAAACCAGTCGGGCGTGTCTTCCACGGGGATGGGGTCACCCATGACCCCGTACCGGGCCGCGACGTTGACGGCGGCGAGAAGGGGGCCGTTGATCTTGATGTCTTTCCCGTAAAGAAGATCGGGAAGCTCGATGAAGGGGATGGCGGCGTCGATGTGCCCCAGGGCTTCCTCGGCGGTTTTGGCGTCATTGATGCCGTCGTCCTTGACCCGGAGGATGAGGTCGCCCTCGCTGAGCGGCCGGACGCCGAAATCGGCGGGCAGGACCGTTCCTGAGGGAAGAAGCATCTTTTCAAGAAGGGTGCCCCGGAGAGGCTGGTTGACCCCGAAGCTTTTCTGCACCGAGGCGTTGGTGAGGCCGGCCTTGTAGCCCACGACGGGCCCCATGGCTTTCTCCAGTTTCGCGACGTAGGTCTTCTGGACAGACATGGCCTGGGACAGGGTCATGGACGGGTCCACCTCGGTGACGGCGCTTTTTTCCAGGGCATGCGAGGCGAGGCGGGTGGCGAACTTGTCGGCACACCCGATCCCCCCCAGGGATAGGGCCAGCAGGCAGAAGACCGCTATGATTTTGAGGGATCCTTTCGCTTTCATGAAACACCTCCTTCAGGATGATCGGGAAGACATCCTCCCGGTGAAAAGAGTATCCCCGGGAAATGGGAAAAGTAAAGGAGTTTCTCTCGGATGCGCTGAAAAGCTTGAAAAAAGAAAAAGAATCCACTACAAGAATAAAGGTTTCCGTCGGGCCGATGGGATTTTTTAGAACGGCGGGTTTTTGGAGTGAAAAGGTGGACCTGGAAGGGCTTCAGGAAAAAATACTCCGCTGGTACGGGGATATTTCCGAGACCATGATCGCGGTCATCCGGGACCCCGCGGATTTTTACCGTCGGATGAGCCGCGGGGGCGGGTTTCTCGATCCCATGGTCTTCGCCGGCGTCATGGCCGTCATCGTCGCCCTGATCGGCGGCGTGTTCTCCCTTGTCTTCGGGGGGGTCCCGTTTTTTGATTTTCTCCTTTCCCTCGTCGTCGCCCCGGCGGTCTTCATTCTTTTCAGTTTTATCGGCGCCGGTGTGTTCTTCATCCTGTGGCGGATCATGGGGTCCGATGAATCCTACGAAACGGCCTACCGCTGTTTCGCCTACGCTTCGGCCATCACGCCGGTGACGACTCTCATCGGCATCGTTCCCTACCTGGGAAGCCTGGCGGGAATCCTGTGGATGCTGTATCTCGTGGTTGTGGCGACGGTGGAAGTCCACGGGATCGAGGCGAAAAAGGCCTGGACCCTTTTCGGCGTTCTTTTTTTCCTCCTCGCCGTCGTTGCCATGGGGTCCCAGTACACGGCCCGTCATGTAGCCGAAAACAGGGACGCCTACCAGAGCGCGGTGACCGATGAAGGCGTTCCCGCGGCGAAGGAAGCGCCCACGGAAGGGGCCCAGCGGGAGACCCCTCGGGAGTGACCTTGGATCTCATCCATTTTCTGCAGAAGGCGACCATCGTCATACCCCTTTTCCAAGTGGGGCTTCTCCTCCTCCTCGGCACCCTTTCCCTGCTTATGGGGTGGCTGCGCCTGGCCCTTCTCATCAACCTGACCTTTGCCCTCTACTGGGGATACCTGGTGAACCGGGCGCAGATAGGCCCCGCCATCGGGCGGATGGACCACCTGTCCGTCACGTTGTATTTCGGTTTTGGAATCGTTATCATCGTCCTGGCACTGATCGGCTTTTTCTCCCATCAGGACTGACGGTCCTTTAAAAACGTGAGAAGACCCTTTTTACGCAGCCGCAACTTTTTCCTCGAGGATCTTTCGTGAGCAGGGAAGCCATCCAGTTCCGTCTTCAGTTGAATCTCACCATTCTCGCGGCGACCCTTTTCCTCGGGACCATCGCTTTCATGTCCATTGAAAAGGTGTCCCCCACGGACGCCCTGTACTTCATCATCGTGACAATGGCCACGGTGGGATACGGCGACATTCACCCCGTCACCGCCGCGGGCAAGTTCCTGGCCCTGGCCATCATTGTCCTCGGCGTGGGGACCTTCGTCGGGGTCATCGCCAGCGGGACGGAACTCATCCTCTTCCGCCGGGAGAGGAAGGCTCTCATGGAAAAGCTGAACCTCGTCGTGGGCGTTTTTTTCAGCGAGGCGGGGACGGGGCTTCTTCGCCTTTTCGTCTCCTGGGACCCGGAGATAGCCGAAATCCGGACTTCCTTTCATGTCAACGGACGTTGGAAAAGAGAGAACTTCGCCGCCGCCGCCGCTTTGGCCCGCCGTCACGTCTTTCGCCTCGATCCCGGGATACCCGAGCTTATGGCGCTTCGAACGTTACTGATCGGCAAAAGAGAGTTTCTCGTGAGGCTCCTGGAAAATCCCGCTCTCCTCGAGCACGGCTCCTTCTCGAACCTTCTCCAGGCGCTCCTCCACCTGGTGGAGGAACTGGCGGAAAGAAATTCCTTCAGGGACCTTCCCCGGGCGGACAGGGCCCATCTGATGGCCGACATGGTTCGCGTTTACCGGCACCTGGTCGAGGAGTGGCTTTCTTATGCGGAGCATCTCAAGGCGTATTTCCCCTATCTGTTTTCCCTGGCCGTGAGAAAAAACCCCTTCGACGAAGAGGCCCGCGTCGAGATAAGTGAAGACGAGGAAACGGAGGACTGAAAGGGAGGACATCATGAAAACGCTGATCGTGACAGCAAAAAAAGTCAAGGAGATCCTGACCCCCGCCCTGGCCTGCAAAACGGTGGAACGGGCTTTCAGGGCCCACGGGCTTGGGGAGGCGGACATGCCCCCGAAAAGCTATCTCATTTTTCCCGAGGGGGACCTCCGTTCCATGCCCGCCTACCTTCACGGCCAGGGGTTCGACATGGCCGGGATCAAGAGCGTGAACGTCCACACGGGCAATGCCGAGAAAGGGCTGCCGACGGTCATGGCCCTCGTTGTCCTGGTGGACCCCGGAACGGGCTTCCCCCTTGCCGTCATGGACGGGACCGTCCTGACAAGCCTTCGCACGGGGGCCGCCGGTGCCGTGGCGGCGAAGTTCTTGAGCCGGGAGGATGCCGCCGTCGCCGGCTTCGTGGGATGCGGGGTCCAGGCGAGGACACAGCTCGCCTGTCTCCTGAAGGTCCGGAGAATTGAAAAGATCCGGGTCTGGAGATACCTGCCCGGCGATTCCCTGGCGCCCCGCTTTTGCCGGTGGGCCCGAAGAGCCCACGGCCTTGACGCGGTGATGTCCGAAGACATCGACGCGGTGACGGAAGGGGCCGACATCGTGGTGACCACAACGCCGACCCGGCAGCCTCTCGTCCGCTCGGTTTCACCGGGAACCCACATCAACGCCATCGGCGCCGACGCGGCGGGGAAGCAGGAAATTTTCACCTCCCTGTTGAAGAGGGCGAAAATCGTCATCGACGACTGGACCCAGGCCTCGCACAGCGGTGAGATCAACATTCCCGTGTCCCGGGGGGACCTGGCGGAAAAAGACGTTTACGGGACGCTCGGCGAAATCGTCGCCGGCAGGAAGAGGGGTCGGCGATCCCGCAGGGAGATCACCCTGTTCGATTCCACCGGTCTCGCTGTCCAGGACGTTTCCTGCGCCGAAGTCGTCTTCAGGGCCTTGAAAGAAAAGGATAAGGTTCGGGGTGTCCGTTTCTTTTAAACCGATTTGCCGGTGCGCCGGCGTGAAATCTGTGCTATAGAGGCGAAGGTTCGGGAATCTTGCGGAAAGGAAGAAAATCATGGTTCGCATAACCTGCCTCGGTGCCGCTGAATCGGTAACCGGGTCGTGCTTTCTCCTGGAAGGGGGCAACAAGAAGTTCCTCGTTGACTGCGGGCTTTTCCAGGGCGGGAAGTCCACGGAAAAAAGAAACTGGCGTGACTGGGATTTCGACCCCGCGGAAGTCGACGCCCTCTTTCTCACCCATGCCCACATCGATCACAGCGGACGGATTCCCAAGCTCGTCCGTGACGGCTTCCGAGGGGAGATCATCACGTCCCCACCGACGGCGGAGCTCTGCCGGATCATGCTTCTCGATTCGGCCCATGTTCAGGAAATGGACGCCGCCTGGCAGACACGGAAAAGGGCCCGCCAGGGTAAAAAAAAGGTGGAACCCCTGTATACCATCGCCGACGCCGAGGAGAGCTTGAAATACCTGCGTCCCGTGGAGAGGGACCAGGTCATCGAGGTTGACAGGGTGCTCCGGGCCCGGCTCCGGAATGCCGGTCATATTCTCGGGTCCTCGATCCTGGAAATCTGGGTCAACGACGGCGGCGGGGACTTGAAGATCGTTTTTTCAGGCGACCTGGGGCGGAAAAACCAGCTTATCGTGAAGGACGCCCATGAGATCACCGATGCCGATTACCTTTTCGTGGAATCCACTTACGGAAACCGGCTTCACCGCAATCTCGAGGACAGCAAGAAAGAGTTCGTCGAAGCTGTCCGCTATGCCGTGACAAACGGGGAAAAGGTGATCATCCCCGCCTTTGCCGTGGAGCGGACCCAGGAGATCCTCTATCTTCTCGCGGAATTGACCCGTAAGGGGGAACTCCCGGAGATTCCCGTCTACCTGGACAGCCCCATGGCCATCAAGGCCACGGAAATTTTCCGCCGGAACAAGCAGTACTATGACGAAGAAGCGAGCGCCATCGTCGAACAGGGACGGGACCCCTTTTCCATGCCGTCCCTCCGTTTTACGCCCTCAACGGTGGAGTCCATGGCCATCAACGAGAAACAGGGGCCTGCCATCGTCATCTCCGCCAGCGGGATGTGCACGGCGGGACGGATCAAGCACCACTTGAAGCACAACCTGTGGCGTCCCGGGGCGAGCATCATCATCGTGGGGTTCCAGGCCCAGGGGACGACGGGGCGGCGGATCGTAGACGGTGAGAAAACCGTGAAGATTTTCGGGGAACCCGTGGCCGTCAAGGCGAAGGTCTTTACCATCGGCGGGTTTTCCGCCCATGCCGACCGGGATGAACTTCTCGAATGGATCAGCCATTTTTCCCCTTCCATGCCCCGGGTTTTCGTTGTCCACGGAGAGAAGACGGCCAGCGAAAGCTTCGCCCGTTCCATACGGGAAAAATTTTCCATGGATGTTCACATTCCCGTTTTCCGGGAAACGCTGAAACTGACGCCTCGGCAGCGGGCGGAACGGGAAGAGCCGGAGGATGTGGAAGCCCGCGACCGTCGGGAAGCCCTGGAGGCCTTCGAACATGTCGAAGAGGCCCTGGCGGCCCTTCGGTTGAAAATCCAGTCGGAGGGGGAAGGCGGGCTTTCCCCGGGTGATGTGGCCAGGCTCAAGGCCCTCCGGGAGGAAGTCCGGGATCTCCTGAACAGGAAGGCCCCGGCGTGAAATTCGAAACCTGAAGATGCGTCGGATATCGGCGCGTTGTCCCCGTCCGGGGTGCCCCGGAAAGACGGGAACAGGCTGACGATAATCCGGGACCGGGAGCGTATTTCCCCCATGATTCATTTCAAAAGCGTACATAAATGGTTCGGCGATCTTCATGTCCTGAACGACGTGAGCCTTCGCATCGAAGCCGGGGAGGTGGTGGTCATCTGCGGACCCAGCGGATCCGGGAAGAGCACCTTGATCCGCTGCATCAACAAGCTCGAGCCGATTCAGAAGGGGGAAATCATCGTGGACGGCATGCCCATTCACGACGGCAAGGTCAACCTGCGCCGCCTCCGCGAGGAAATCGGGTTCGTCTTTCAGCAGTTCAACCTGTACCCGCACATGACGGCCCTGGAGAACATCACCCTGGCCCCCGTTCAGGTTCGCAAGCAGAAAAAAGGGGAAGCGGAAAAACGGGCCTTTGAGCTTTTGAAGAAGGTGGGCATTGTGGAGAAGGCCCACGCCTATCCCGGACAGCTCTCCGGGGGTCAGCAGCAGCGGGTCGCCATCGCGCGGGGGCTGGCCATGCGGCCCAAGATCATGCTTTTCGATGAGCCCACGTCGGCCCTCGATCCCGAGATGATCAACGAGGTCCTGGACGTGATGAAGACCCTGGCCCGGGAGGGAATGACCATGATCGTGGTCACCCACGAGATGGGCTTTGCCCGGGAAGTGGCGAACCGGGTGATTTTCATGGACGAGGGGCAGCTTGTGGAAAGCGCGCCGCCCCGGGAGTTCTTTTCCAGCCCGAAGCACGAGAGGACGAAGCTTTTTTTGAGCAAGATCCTCAGCCACTGATGGTTTCTTAAAAAGCCCGAGGAGGCTTCCCCTCTTTCCCGGCCGGGGCGGCGGGCCACCGGGCCGCCTGAAAAATCGGGGAAGGGTTCTTTGCGGCGGGACCGTCCATCTCGAGGTTCTTTGACCCCTTGAAAGGCTGACCGTTGCGTTTCAGTGGAGGGTGCTCCCCTCCGCCCGTCAAATGATGATCAGGAAGGAGAAGCGAGAATGAGAAACAAAAGGGCAAGCGTCGGTTTTCTGGTGATTCTTCTGGTCCTTTTCGGGACCGTGTCCCTGGCCTTCGCCGGGCAGGTTTACGACCGTGTGAAAGAAACGGGGGTGGCCCGGGTCGGCCTCATGTACAACAGCATTCCCGCCGCCTACTTCAACGACAAGAACGAGTGGGTGGGGTTCGACGTGGACATCGCCGAAGAGGTAGTCAAGCGGATCGGCGGGTACATGGGGAAGGAGCTGAAGCTCGAAAGGGTGAAATTGAACAACAAAACCCGCATTTCTTTCCTCACGTCGGGAAGGATCGACATGAGCATCGCCAACATGACCCACAAAAGGGAACGGGACCGGACCATCGATTTTTCCATCACCTACTTTTTTGACGGCCAGAAAGTCCTGGCGAAAAAAGGGAAGTATACCAAGCTGGAGGATTTCGTCGGTAAACGCCTGGCGTCCATGCAGGGAACGACGAGCGAGAAGAACGCCATCAACCTCCTGAAACGCCTGGGTGACAAAGAGGCGGAAAAGCATGTCATCAGCTTCCAGGACGAGCCGTCCTGTTTTCTCGCCCTTCAGCAGGGCAAGGTGGCCGGATGGACCACGGACAGCACGATTCTGCTCGGCTATGCCGCCAAGGAACCGGGACAGTACGAGCTCGTGGGCGAGTTTTTCAGCGACGAGCCCTACGGCATCGGTGTCCCCGAGGATGAAAGCACCTGGCGGGACTCCATTAATTTCGCCCTTCAGGACATGTGGCAGGACGGGACCTACATGAAAATTTATGACAAATGGTACGGGCCGGACACGCCTTACTACTTCCCCATGACGGAGAAGATCGAGATGTGGCCCTGAGGTTTCCTTTCGAAAACCCTGATAAATCCCGCTGCGGCCTCAGGACATGAGGCCGCAGCTTTTTGAGTCTTCCCGGCGGTGGAACGGAACGGATCGAAAACCGTGTCTAAACTGAAAAGCTTCTTTCAACAGGCGGTTGTGGTGGGGGGGCTGGTCCTCTTTTTTTACGTCCTCTTCCACTTTGCCCGATTCGATTATGATTTTCACTGGGCCGTCCTGTACGAGGTCAACCCCACCTACCAGGAGATCTTCGGGCTCTGGCTTCTCAAGGGCCTCTTTCTGACCATCCAGATTTCGCTGATAAGCACGGGCATCGCTCTTGTTCTCGGTACCCTTTTCGGTATCGCCCGGCTGTCTCCTTTCAAACCGGCCTACTACCTGTCCACGGCCTACGTGGAATTTTTCCGGAACACGCCGCTCCTGGTCCAGCTCTTCTTCTGGTACTTCGCCTTTCCCATGGGCCTGCCCGAGGGGGCCCGGCTTTTTCTCTACGATCACAATTTCGAATTCTGGGCGGCCACGGTGGGGCTTGGCATCTACACGGCCTCCTTCGTCGCCGAAATCGTGCGGGCGGGCATCGAGGCCATCCCCCACGGACACGTCGAGGCGGCGGCGTCGTCGGGACTGTCCCGGTTTCAGATGTTGCGCTTCGTGGTCCTTCCCCAGGCCTTCCGGGTCATCATCCCGCCCCTGGGGAGCGAGTTTCTGAACAACATGAAGAACTCCTCCCTGGCCATGACCATCGGGGTGGCCGAACTCTGCTGGCAGTCCCAGCAGATAGAGTCCTTCACATTCCGGGGCTTTGAAGCCACCTCGGCGGCTTCCCTCATCTATCTCGGCCTCTCCCTGTCCATTTCCCTCATCATGAACAGCATCAACCACCACCTGAAAATCGGGGAAAAGGATCTCAACGTCCTCGACCGCATGCTGGGCCTGGCCATGCGTCCCCTGGCGGCACTCTGCCGGGCGGGCGGGCGCGCCGCATCCTGGCTCGGGGACCGGAGGCGGGAAAAGGAACGCCACCGGGAGGAAGGGATCTATGCCTCTTTCGGTCAACGTTTTCTCGAGTTCCTGAACCGGGGACTCGTCCTTTCCGGTAGAATCCTGTCGTTCATCGTCCTCACCGGGGTTTCAGGACTTCTCGTTTATGCCTTGTTCTCATTCAACTGGACCGTCATCGGGGACAATCTTCCGGAACTTCTCATATGGATGTTTCCCCAGGGCGGAAAGGGGGAAATTCTTTTCGGTCTCGGCGGCCTCTCTCTGAGCATCCTGCTCGCCGCCATCGCTCTTTTTATCAGCTTTTTCATAGGTCTTGTTTTCGGTCTCGGTCGTTTGAGCGAAAATCCACTGGTGAGCACGGCAAGCGTCCTCTACATCGAAACCATCAGGGGAAACCCTCTCATCATGGTCATTTTCTGGGTCTACTTCTTTTCTCCCATCGTGACGGGCATGCAGATCAACGTTTTCTGGAGCGCCGCCATCGCTTTCACCCTTTTTTCCGGAGCCTATATCGCCGAAATCGTCCGGGCGGGCGTGAACGCCATTCCCCACGGCCAGACCGAGGCGGCCCTCGCTTCCGGGCTTTCATACGGAAAAACCATGCGGTTCATCGTTCTGCCCCAGGCTCTGAAAATGATGATTCCCGCCTTTGTGGGCCAGTTCATTTCTCTCTTCAAGGACACGTCTCTCGCTTACATCATCGGGGTGTTTGAACTGACTACCGTTGCCCAGACCATCAACAACCGCCTCATGATTTACCCCTTCGAGATTTACACGACCATCGCCTTTCTCTACTTTGTCTGCTGTTACGGCATGAGCTGGGTGGCCCGGCACCTGGAAAGGCGCTATCACCCGGAGAGACGGGTCAGTGTTCCCCGGATGCCCTGAAAAAGGCGAGAAAAAATTGGAAAGCGCGCCTCATAGAGTGTATGATAATATATTGATCAGGATTTTTGGAGGACTCAATGAAAGGAAGGAGCATGCTGAAGGGAACCCTCGCGGGGGTTCTCGCCCTGGCGTTTCTCTGGGGAATCGTGGGATCGGGGACGGTGCCCACCTCCACGGCAGGCGATCAGGGCCTGTACAAGAATCTCAAGACATTCAACGAAATTCTCGATATCATAGAGAACAACTACGTCGAGGAAATTGAGCCCGAAAAAGTCATGGAAGGGGCCATCCAGGGAATGATTCGTTCCCTTGATCCCCACAGCATTTATCTCTCTCCGGAAATGTACCGGGAACTGCAGGTGGACACGAAAGGTGTCTTCGGCGGCCTGGGTATCGAAATCACTGTAAAAGACGACGTCCTCACCGTCGTCTCACCCATCGAGGACACGCCCGCCTTTATCGCGGGGATCAAGGCGGACGACCGGATCGTGGCCATCGAAGGCACCTCCACTCAGGGCATGAATATCATGGAGGCTGTCCGGAAGCTCCGGGGACCCAAGGGATCCCAGGTGACTATTTCCATTCTCCGGGAAGGTCTGACGAAGCCCCGGGATTACACCATCACCCGGGACATCATCAAGGTCCACAGTGTGAAAAACGAGCGCATGGAAGGAGATATCGGTTATCTTCGCATCGCCGCCTTCAACGAGAATACCCTCGAAGAGGTCACGGGCGCCCTGAAGGAGATGACGGGAAAAAAGGACCCCCTGAAGGGTCTTGTCATCGATATGAGGAACAATCCCGGGGGGCTTCTGGATCAAGCGGTGTTTGTTTCTGACGTGTTTCTGAAAAAAGGCCTCATCGTATCCACCAAGGGCCGGATCCCCTCGGCCGACAAGACCTACGAGGCCCGGGACGATGGGGACGAATTGTCCTGCCCCATGGTGGTCCTCATCAACCGGGGTTCGGCCAGCGCTTCTGAAATCGTGGCCGGCGCCCTTCGCGACAACGGGAGAGCCCTGCTCGTGGGAACCCAGACCTTCGGAAAGGGGTCCGTTCAGGCTGTCATTCCCCTGAATGACGGGTCGGCCCTGAAGTTGACCACCGCCAAGTATTACACGCCCGATGGGACATCCATCCAGGCGAAGGGTATCACGCCGGACATTCTCGTAGAGCTGGATCGGAGCCAGAGAAATGGTTCCGCGGAGGAGGAGAGCGGGGCGATCCTCCGGGAGAAAGACCTGGAGGGCCACCTGCCCGGCGAATCCCGTGAAGCGGAAGGCCTGTCCGGGGAAAATACGAAGAAAAGGCCGGACAACCAGCTCAAGTACGCCGTCGATCTCCTGAAAAGCTGGAACGTTTTTGAAGGACTCAAGGGCCGGTGACGGGGAAACGAAGAAGGAAGAAGCCCTCCGTACCGATTTTTCCGCTTGTCATCGCCGTTCTCGTCGTGGCCGCGATGGCCGGATACGGGCTGTGGAAAACAAAGGGGAAGGCGGTGCCGGAGAAGGTTGTAAAACCCGCCGGCAGGGAAGCCGTCCGGGAGCAAAAACCAGACGATGCGGTTCGCCGTGATGACCGGGGGAACCGGGTCGCCCTCATCATCGACGATCTCGGATACGACCTCGATGTGGCCCGAAAGATCAGCAACCTGCCCGTTCCCATTGCCCTGGCCGTGTTACCCCATTGCCCCTTTTCGAGGGAGGTGACCCGGCTCGCCCGGGAAAAAAACCGGGAAATCCTTCTTCACCTGCCCATGGAGCCCCGGGGTTATCCCGAAGTCGATCCCGGGGAAGGGGCGCTTTTGTGCTCTATGACGGAAGAGGACGTGATCCGACAGCTCGAGAAAAACATCGAAGCAGTACCCGGGGCCGTTGGAGTCAACAATCACATGGGGTCTCTTTTCATGGAGAACGGTGACGACCTGGAAGTCGTGCTCTGTCATCTGAAGAGGAAGAGCCTGTTCTTCATAGATAGCCTGACCACGGGAAATTCCAGGGCCGGGCAGGCGGCCCGCCGGGTGGGGCTGCCCTTTGCAGCCCGGGATGTTTTCATCGACAACGGAAATTCCCTGGCGGAAACCCGGGCGGTTTTCGAGCGGCTTTTGGAAAAGCGTTCCTCCTGGAGGGAGCTTGTCCTCATCGGGCACCCCTATGAAACCACGGTGGATGCCCTGGAGGAATGGGCTCCAAAATACGAGCAGGCGGGGATTCGTTTTGTCCCCCTGTCTTCCGTTGTCAAGCGGGAGCCGTGAAAGGCGGCAGCGAAACTTTTTGAACGTGACGAGCGTGTTCATGACGAAATCGGGGAAACGTAACGGGGACGGAAAACGGCCTCTCCGGCTTATTTCACTGCTCATCTTCACGGCCTTCGCCTTTTCGGGATGCCTTTATCGGGGAATTCCCTCAACGGGGAGTACGGACGCCCTTCGGGGGGAAGCCCGGGGGAACGCCTACTATTATTATTCAGTGGGCGTCCTGGAAAATCTCGCGGGTAACGCCGATGAGGCCCTCGGGGCTTTCGAAAAGGCCTTTGCCATTGATCCCGGGTCAACCTACCTGGCCGGTGAGCTTGCCAACCTCTATCTTAATAAAGGCGATGTTTCCGGGGCCATCGAAATTCTGGAAAAGTCGCTTCTCTCCGGCAGTGAGAATATCGACAACCGCTTTCTCCTGGCAGGACTTTTCGTCCACGGCAAGGAATTGGACCGGGCCGTGGCCGAGTACGAAAGGATCATCGCTTCCGACCCCGGGCAGGACAAGGCCTACGAGTTTCTCAGTCTTGTCTACCGGGAAAAGGGGGAATACGACAAGGCCGTGTCGACCCTGGAACGCCTCCTCGAGGTGAAGCCCGGCCATGTTTCGGCCATGCAGGCCCTCGCCCGGCTTTACAGGGAAATGAAACGGGAGGAGCGGGCGGAGGCTTATTATCGAAAGATCCTGGACATCGACCCCGTCTACGAACCTGCCCTCATCGAACTGGCGGCGCTTTACGAGGAGCAGGATCGTCGTGATGAGGCGGCGCGCATCTACGAGAATATTCTCGAAGTCAATCCCGGCCGGGACGACATCCGTTTTCGGATGGGGCGAATGCTTTTCGAGCAGGACCGCTATGAACGGGCCATCGAGGCATTCAAAAAGGTCCTGAAGAAAAACCCCGAGAACGAACAGGTCCGGCTGGCCCTCGGCATCGCCCTTTTCTTCGAGGGAAAGAACTACGAAGAGGGGGAAACGCTCTTTCAGGAGCTCCTCGAGGAAAACGGGGAAAACGAAACGGCGCGGTATTTCCTGGCCTCCACGTATGAGCGGCAGGGAAAACCCTTGAAGGCCCTGGATTCTTTTTCCCTTGTTTCGCCCTCATCGGGTCTGTACGGCAATTCGCGGGTTCACATGGCCATTCTGCTCAAGGAAGACGGCCGGGGGGATGAGGCCCTTTCCCTCCTCGAAAAAGCCCTGGCGACCAAGCCGGAACCGGCCCTTTATGTCGCCCTCGCGACGCTTCACGAAGAAAGGGGGGACCCTGAAGTAGCGGAAAAAACGCTACTCGGCGGGCTGAAGGACAATCCGGGGAATCTGGAGATGCGCTACCGGCTCGGTGTTCTCTATGAAAAGTCGGGACGCTTCGAAGAGAGCATCCTGGAAATGCAGAGGATCCTCGATGTGGAACCGGATCACGCCGAGGCGCTCAACTTTATCGGCTACGGTCTGGCGGACCGGGGGATCCGGCTCGACGAAGCGGAGAGACTCATCCGGAAAGCCCTGGAGTTGAAACCCGAAAACGGCTACATCATCGACAGCCTCGGCTGGGTTTATTTCCGGAAGAACAGGCCCGATCTCGCCGTTTCCCATCTCGAGAAGGCGCACCGGATTCTCCCGGAAGACCCCACCATCGCGGAGCATCTCGGCGATGTTTACATGGCCCTGGGAAAGCCCAGAGAAGCCCTTCGCCTGTACCGGGAGGCCCTGAAAGGGAACCCCGGTTCGACGGCCCTGAAAGAAAAGATCGATCGTCTCCTGAATGATCAGAAAAAAGGAAATCCTGCCTGAAGCCCGTTTTTTAAAATCATGGACGGCAAACATTCTCCTGCTGGCACTCGCCGTCTGTTTTACAGGCGGGTGCGCCGTGCCACGGGGGGAGGCCCCCGTCCTGAGGGAACAGCCGCCCCCGCCGCAGGATGTCCTGGAGCGGCTGTTCGGGTCGCCTCCCGAAGAGGGGATCCAGGCGACGGTGAAAATGTCCCTGGAAGTTCCCGAGGGCCGATATTTCCGGTCAGCCGCCCTGGTGATGAGGTATCCCGATTCCCTGCGCATCGAGGCCCTGCCCCTCATGGGAACCCCGGATCTTTTCCTGACGGCGAACGTCCGGCTTCTGAAAGCCTATTTTCCGGAAGAGAATCTCTTTCTGGTGGGAGAGCCCACGGCTCCCAACCTTTACGCCCTGTTCCGCCTGTATCTGGCCGTGCCCGACGTGGTTTCTCTTCTCATGGGGTATCCGCCGGGATTGAAGGACCCCCGCCAGCGATACACCGCCCGGTGGGAGGGACCCCTGTACCGGGTCGACGTCTTCCTAGGTGAAAAAATAATCCAGACCCTCTGGATCGATCTCGAGAAAGGGAAGTTGACACGCTGCGAAAGGGTGGCATGGAATGGCCATCCCGCCTTACAGATCCTCTTTCGGGATGCCGTCTCCATAACGGGAGGCGGGGAACTTCCCGGCGGGCTCTCCATCGCCTTTGGCGAACCGGTGTCCCTTCTTGCGACCATTCGCGTGACAGGACCCGAACGGGCACACACCCTGCCGGAAAACGTCTTCGATCTCCTCCCGCCCGAGGGGGCAACCCTCCGGTGGATCGAGGGAGGCGGGCCGGAGGCGTCGCCGGAGGCGGAAACTAATTGATCGACGATAGCTTGATCTTGGCGATTCTAGCGGGGCTCGTGTTGGGGTGTTCCCGGATGACTTTTTCCAGGAGGAGGCGCCCGCTGTTTTTGTCCCCCAGTTCGAGAAAGGCAAGGCCCTGCTTCAGGAGGGCATTGGGCACCTTGTTTCCCCGGGGATATTCGGTGATCACTTTCTCGTATTCGAGAATGGCTCTTTCGTAATCCTTTTCAAAATAATAACACTCGCCTATCCAGAACCGGGCGTTGTCCCCGTATTCCGATTTTCCGTGCTCGGCGAGAAATTCTTCGAACCTTTTCCGGGCGTCGGCGTATCGGCCCGCCTTGAAGGCCTCGTAAGCGTCATTGTACGCCTTTTCCCGGTCCGGTTTGGCCGGCGGCGGGCCGGCGGCGGCTTCGGATGCCTCTTTGGCCTTGTCGGCCGTTCCTCCCGGCCTTCCGATGCCGAGAAAATCCTCCATGTACTGCATTCGCAGGCGAAGCTCTTCCAGTTTCGACGCCTGGTTTTCCGAAGCCGCTTCCCCCTTGACGGTTTTCAGGGATTCCTGCGTTTCCTCCGTAGCCCCCCGGAGACGCTGGATCTCCGCTCTCAGGGCGGTCATGTCGGCCCCCGTGTCGGCCTGGAAGCGCTGGATGGCCTTGACGCTGTCTTCCAGCTTGTCCAACCTGTCACGGGTATCCGCCACGCCGTCCCGGGAAGCGGTGACATCCCTTTCCAGCGCCGATATTTTCGAGTCCAGGATCTGGGCGGTCGCCCGGAGCTCATGGCTCGAGGCACACCCCAGGAGAACCACCCAGAACAGAATCAGCCATGGAAGGGCTTTTCTCACGGCCCTAGATCTCCTTATCGATACTTATCTGGACGGCGTGACGACGAAGTGGTCACGGCGGTTCTTGGCCCACGCCGCCTCGTTGTGGGACGGGTCGAGGGGGAGTTCTTCGCCGTAACTGATCGTCGTGATCCGGCCGGCATCGACGCCGAGACTGACGAGATAGTCCCTGGCGGCATTGGCCCGTCGGTCTCCGAGGGCCAGGTTGTATTCCGCCGTTCCACGCTCGTCGCAATGCCCCTCCACGAGGAGATCGAACCCGGGGTTGGCGAGAAGCCAGTCGGCGTGCTGTTTCAGGGTTTCCCTCGCCGTGGCGGTGAGATCGTACTGGTCGAATTCAAAATAAATGTCCCCGAAGGAGGCCGCCTCCCGGAGAACCCGTTCCTTTTCCTGCCGTTCCTTCTCCTTCAGAAGTTCTTCCTCGATGGCCGCCTCCGAAGGCCGGGTCTCCGCCGCAGCCTCCTCCTTAGCGGGTTCCTTTACGACGACGCCCATCTCTTCCTGCACGACAGCTTTCTTTCCGCAGCCGATGACCAGGGCAACAGCGAGGCTGAGAACGAGCAGCAAGGCCCCCCGGAATACGTTGTGGTTTTTCATTGATATGCCTCCTTTTCTTTGATGCTTTCAGGATATCCCGCGATGGGACGAATTAAACCACAAGGGGAGAAAAAAGGTCAATACAAATTTAAGTGAGGCGACCAGGCCGGTGAGACCGCTTCCAGATCCTTCCCCTCGTAGAGAACCCGGGGATTCAAGCCGTTGGCGTTGATCACCGAGATACGGCTTGTCCCGTTCCTTTTGCCCTGGAAGGCGATGAATCGGCCGTCCGGTGACCACGCGGGGGACTCGGCGCCCTCGTCTTCGTAGGTCAGCTGGATCGTGTTTCCGCCGTTTTCATCGATGGTGAATATCTGGAACTGCCCGCCCGCCCGGCCTTCGTAGGCGATCCTGGAACCCGTGGGCGACCAGGACGGGGACGTGTTGTAGCTTCCGTTGAAGGTGAGCCGCCTGACGGCGCCGCCGTCACCGTCCATGACAAAGATCTGGGGAGATCCTGAACGGTTGGACACGAAGGCGATCCGTTTCCCGTCGGGGGACCAGCAGGGGGAAACATCGATGGCGGGGTCACGGGTCAGTCGCCTCGACGTTCCCGTTTCGAGTTCATGAACATAGATTTCCTCGTTCCCGTCCCGTCGCGAGACAATCAGCATCCTGCCGCCGTCGGGGGACCAGCCTCCCGTCAGGTTCAGTCCCCGGTCGTGAAAAAGGCGTGTCGTTTTCCCCGTCGCCAGGTTCAGAACGTACAGGTCAGGGTTGCCCCGCGGGTACGCCGTGTAGGCGATTTTCGACCCGTCGGCGGACCACCGGGGAAGAAGGGTGATGGCCTTGTGGTCCGTCCGTTTCCGAAGATTCGACCCGTCGAACTGGATGGTGTAAATATCGGAAAGGCGATTTTTTTTGCCGGAAAAGGCGATCTCCGTGTCGAAAACGCCACGGCTCCCCGTCAAGGCACTCAGAATTTCGTCGGCAAAACGGTACACCATGGCCTTTTCATCTCCTTTTTTACCGGTGTATCGTTTTCCCGCCAGCATTTTTCCTTCCACCACGTCATAAAGCCGGCACTCGATGGTCAGGGTTTCCCCCGGCGCTTCCAGTTTACCCTTGACGAGAAATTCCGCCCCGATGACGCGCCAGTCGGCAAAACGGACGTCCTCTTCCGGGGTTTCCGGCGATTCGAGATAGGCGTTCCTGTCCACGGTCCGGAAAAACCCCGTCAGTTCCAAGGCATTGGAAAGAAGTCCGGGGATTTCCCTGAAAAGGGGGTTTTCCCCTTCACGGCCGTCCAGGGGGGAAAAGTCGGGAAGGGCGATGGGAAATTTCTGGAAGGCCGGGGAAAGGATGTCCATGTACACCTTGGCCGGCGCCGCCACGGACAAGATGAGCAGGAAAATGACAAAGCAAAGGATTGAAAACGTCTTTTTTATCATGCCGTGGAAGCCTTTTTGATTGCCTATCCCTGTTTTCCGCGGGCCGTCCCTGGCGCCTCGACAGGGTTTCACCGGGGTTTCGCCCTGTTTCCTGATCCTGCCGGTCCCGGCGACAGGGCCGCCGGTGTTCAGGACTTCCTATGAGAATTCAGAAGACAGAAAGCGGATTCCCACGTCGAGCGTTTCCTCTCTCAGGGATTCGGGAAACACCGGGAAAGGGCTCGCCTTCTTGATCGCTTTCAGGGCCGATTCGTCAAAGAAGCGGTTCCCCGACCGTTTTTCAAAGGAGATCGTGTCGATGTTTCCGTCCTTCCGTATGGTGACGCCCACAACGGCCTCGAAGTCGTCGCCGGGAAGGATCCCCTCCGGCAGAGCCCACTGTTCCTTGATCCGGGACCAGATGATGGCGTAGTAGATCCTCATGTTTCCCGAAATTTCCGGAGCGCCCTGGGAGGCCACCCGATCCGTCGTTTCCGGTGACCGGGACGGGTGAACCTTTTTTTCCAGGTTTCTTATGGCATCGTCGACGGGGGACCGGTCGATTTTCCGTATCGTCTCCCCATGTCTTTCCAGGGGCATGATGGGGGGCTCGGCCTGTTTTCGGAACACCGTGGCGCTCGTATCACGGTCCAGGGAAAAGGCCTTTTCCGTGCCCGCTATGGCCGATTTATGTTCCAGGAGCCTCGCGGGGAAACTGACGAGGTCCACCGTGTAGACCGGACCGAACGTCCATTTCTGGGACGGGAGGGAAGGCGAGAGGAAGAGTATGGACAAGAGAAGGGCATGGAGAAGAAAGGAGAGAATCGCCATGCTTTTCAGGGATGTTTCATCCCCGCGGTGTCCCGGGACGGAACGAAGGGATGACGTCATCGGCTTTCCTCCGGCGGTTCCGTGATCATGCCGAGCCTGTCCACGCCCGCCTTGCGGACCTCCGCCATGACCTTGACGACGAATCCGTAGGGGACCTGGTCATCGGCCCGCATGAAGACTTCCCGGTCGATGCGGCTGGCGAAGATGCTCTCGAGCTTGGTTTTCAGGTCCGAAAGGGTCGCCCTGTAGTTGTTGATGAAGATTTCCTCCTTCGCCTTGACGGTGAGAACCACTTTTTCCTCCGTCACGTCGACGGTCTTCGCTTTTATTTTAGGGAGATTGACGTCTATGCCCATCTGGAGCATGGGCGCCGTGACCATGAAGATGATGAGGAGAACGAGTACGACGTCCACCAGGGGTGTCACGTTGATCTCTGAAAGAGGCTTCGATCCTTCTCGAAAGGGTTTTCTCAAGGGTCTCATGATCAGGCGCTTTTCAGGGAGGCCCGTTCGAGGATGTTCAGGAATTCGGAAGCGAAATGGTCCGTTTCCTGCCCCATGGCCCGGACCTGGTTGACGAAATAGTTATAGAAAATAACGGCGGGAATGGCGGCGGCAAGACCCGCCGCCGTGGCGATGAGGGCTTCCGAGATGCCCGGCGCCACGACGGCCAGGGTGGCCGAGCCCTTGGCGCCGATGCCCCGAAAGGCGTTCATGATTCCCCACACCGTTCCGAAAAGGCCGATGAAAGGGGTGGCGCTGCCCGTCGTGGCGAGAAACCCGAGGGAGCCCTCGAGCCTGCCCGTTTCAGAGTCGCAGGCGCGGTTGAGGGTTCGCACCACGTTGTCCAGGCCCTGAAGCTCCACGGACGGGGACGGTTCCCCGCCCTCCGCCGGGTTTCCCGACTCCTTCATGGCTTTGGCCGTTTTTCCCAGTTCGGTGTATCCTGCCCGGAACACCTCGGCAATGGTGGAGTGGCGGAATTTCCGCGATTCAAGGAAGATGTCCGAAAACCGGCTTCCCTTCATGTAAATTTCCAGGAACATGCGATTTTCTTTCCGGGCCCTCCTCAGGACCCGGTATTTCATCAGGATGACGGCCCAGGACACGACGGAGAAAAAAAGGAGAATAAGGAGGACCATCTGCACCATGGGCCCCGCGTTGAGGATCATTTCAATGAGATTGCCCCGGAAATGGCCGGTCAGGTCAAAGGTGGATACGGCCCAGGCTTCGCTCACAGGTTTTTTCCCTCCGTGATCTGTCTTTACGGCCCCGTTTCCTGTACTGCCGCGAGAAACAAAGGTTCGGAAATCGTTAAAGCGTCACTCTCTGGCGGCTTTATGACAGTCTCCCGGGACACGGCGCCCGAGCCGGGACGAACCGGGCAAGCGGAAACGCGGGCCGCGGCGCTGACCGATGCGGGACAATACCGTGAACCGGTTTTGTTTCAGACCGTCAACAGTATTTAGTTGAAAATGAAGGATCTGTCAATAGAAGACCCCCGGCACGGGTCCCGGGAACGGTGCGCCGGGCGTCCGTTTCAGCGCTTCTCGAGACGGACGCACTGGCTGTAGTAGGCGGTGCCGTTGCCCATGTCCGTGAAGGCGGCGGAGATGAGCCTGTTGACGCCGCCCCCGAAGCGCATCCAGTCCCCCCGCCGGTACAGGACGACCCGGGGATGGAGATCGTCGAGCACCCGAAGGCGGACGGTCATCCTGCCAAGCGGGGAGACAAGGCTGGCGATGGTGCCGTCCATGTCCGTCCCCAGGTCGGCGGGACAGTCCGGGCCGACGCAGGCCACGGGAAGGCCGCCCTGGTCCTCCGGCGGGATCTGGGAGTGAATGGCGTCGCCGCGGATCAGGGACAGGAGGATGAGGGGATACGCCGCCGGCAGCGGCGGTTCTTCGTGGAGGGTTTCGGGGAGACGGCATTTCCCGTCGGGATGGGCGAACACCCCGTCCCGGAAGGCCACGGGCTCCCGGGAGGCCTTGGCGTATCCTTTCGTTTTCAGCTCTTCCAGGGAAATGCCGAGGAAAGGCGATTGAAGGGACAGACGGAGACAGTCCTCCCGGGGGGGCAGGATAACGGGGGGGTCGAGCCGCTTTCCCAGCTCGGTCATGATGGTGAAGTCGTCCCGGCAGCCTTCCGGCGGCGGGACGGCGGGACGGGCGTACTGGACGTAGTTGTGCAGATAAGACCCGATGATGTCTTCCTGCTCCAGGTTGAGCGTGCAGGGGAGGACCAGGTCGGCCCGCATCGCCGTGTCGGTCATGTAGGCGTCCACGACGACCTTGAAGTCCACCTTGTCGAAGGCGTCGGCGATGGTCCCTGAATCGGGGGCCTGGTTGACCACGTTGAAACCGTTCACCCAGATCATCATGATGGGGGGATCGGCGGCTTCCCGTATCTCTTTGCCGATTGCCGGCAGGAAAAGCTTCCGGAGTCGCCGGGAATCGAAAGACAGGGCCCAGCCGAGGTTGAAGTTTCTCCGGGAGGAGACGTTGTAGTAGCTTCCGCCCCCCCGTATTCCCAGGTTGCCGGAGAGAAAGGCGAGCCCGTTGATCCAGCGCACGTTTTCCCCCCCGAAGCGGTACCGCTGGAGACCCCACCCGATGAGGGTGGCCGCCGGCCGGCGGTCCCTGTAAAAGGAAAAAAGCCGTTCCACGTCCTCGAGAGAGACATGGCAGGCGGACGCCAGGTGTTCCACGGGAAGATCACGGAGCCGTTTTTCCAGGAGGGTCCCGTTGCTCGATCTTTCAAGGAGTGCCGGATCGAAGCCGCCCCGGTCGAGGAAAAGTCGAAGGACCGCCGCGGCGAGAAAACGGTCCGCACCGGGCCGGATACGGATGAATTCATCGGAAAAAGGCCCGTTTCCATCGCCCCCGGGAGAAACGGTGAGGACCGGTACCCCTTTTTTTCGGGCCTCCCGGATCAGGGCGGCGGTGTGAATCGACGTCCGGGAAAGATCCTTTCCCCAGTTGACGATACCCTGGGCGTTTCCCAGGTCGTCCAGGTCGTTCATGTCGAGAGCGCCGAAATCGGCTATGACGGCGGCGATCCCCGTTCCGTCGCAGAGGCAGCCCCGGGTCGTGCTGGCTCCGAGGAGGCCGAAGAAGAGCGACGGCCCCGCCTTGAGGACTCCCTTGGCGCCCTCTCCGTGAAGATGGAGGATGGCGGCCGGTTCCCGGCGCAGGAACTGGATCTTTTCAGCGCAAAGATCGAGGGCGGCCTCCCAGGAGAGGGGGGAGAACGCGCCGCCCCGGCGCAGGAGAGGCGTCCGGATCCGGTCCGGGTGCGACAGCCGTCTCGGGTAATCGCGGATTTTCCGGCAGGTGAACCCCCGGGTGAAGGGATGGTCGGGATTCCCCCGGATCCGAAGCCCCCCTTCGCGATCCCGGGAGACACGGATCGAACAGGAATCGGGACAGTCGAGGTTGCAGGCGGTGGTGATCTCCCCGGTTTTTTCTCGCTTCATGGAAGGGCCGTCCGTGTCTCCTTTTTCGGGGGTGACGCCCAGGTCCGGGCCCCGGCCGCGGACCCGGAACGTTTCGTCCGGGCCGTTTCCTTCGCCCCGGTTCCTTTTCCCGCGAACGATACCTCGAAGACGCATCTCCTTGCAAGGAAAAGGAGAAATCCACCGGGATCTGTGGTATAAATCCTGTGTGTTTCCGGGTATCGCCCCGGAAAATAACGTCCCGGGGTTCCCGTTCCGATGAAGAAACCGTTCAGGCGCCTCTTCGCAGGAGCGCTCGTTTTTGTCTGTCTTTGCGGCTGCCAGGGGGAGTCCTCTGAAAAGGACGGGACGCCGCAAGCGGCATCGCCGGCCGTCCCCGCCCGCGGGGATCTCCTCATCGAAGGATCCATCGGGGACGCTTCCAACCTGATCCCCATCCTTTCCAGCGATTCGGCCTCTCACGGGATATCGGGGCTCGTCTTCAACGGCCTCGTCAAGTATGACAAAAACCTGAACCTCACGGGAGACCTCGCCGAGTCCTGGGACATCTCACCGGACGGCCTCGTCATCACCTTTCATCTCCGGAAAGGTGTCCGCTGGCATGACGGGGAGCCCTTTACGGCCCACGACGTTCTTTACACCTACCGGGTCACCATAGACCCGAACACGCCGACGGCCTATTCGGGCGATTTTCTGATGGTGAAAAAAGCGGAGGTTCCCGATTCCCACACGTTCCGGGTTTTCTATGAAAAACCCTTCGCGCCGGCTCTGGCGAGCTGGGGGGCGGCGATTCTCCCCCGCCATCTCCTGGAAGGCCGGGACATCACGAAATCCCCCTTGACGAGGCACCCCGTCGGGACAGGTCCGTTCCGTTTCCGGGAATGGGTCACGGGAGAGAAAATCGTCCTGGCTTACAACCCCGACTATTTCGAGGGAAGGCCTTACATTGACGGATACATCATGCGGGTCATTCCCGATATGTCGACCATGTTTCTCGAACTCCGGGCGGGGGGAATCGACCAGATGAACCTGACCCCCCTTCAGTACACGAGGCAGACGGAAAACGCCCTGTTTAAGAAGAAATACAACAAATACAGATACCTGTCTTTTTCATACACCTATCTCGGGTATAACCTGCAAAACCCCCTTTTCCAGGATCGACGGGTCCGGCAGGCGATTTCTTACGCCGTGAACAAGGAGGAGATCATCGAAGGGGTCCTTCTCGGCCTGGGGCAGGCGGCCACAGGGCCCTTCAAGCCCGGGACCTGGGCCTACAACCCCCATGTCCGGCTCTACCCGTACGATCCCGGGAAAGCCCGGCTTCTTCTTTCCGAAGCGGGGTGGCGGGACACGGACGGGGATGGGAGGATCGACCGGGACGGAAGGCCCTTCACTTTCGAGATCGTCACCAACCAGGGCAACGAGGTCCGGGCCAAGTGCGCCGAGATCATCCAGCGCCGGCTGGCGGACCTGGGCATGGAGGTAAAGATCCGGGTTATCGAGTGGGCGGCTTTCATCAACGATTTCATCAACAAGGGCAGGTTCGACGCCACCATACTGGGCTGGACCATCACCATGGACCCCGATCCGTATGACGTCTGGCACTCGAGCAAGACGAAACCGGGGGAACTGAACTTCATTTCCTACGGGAATCCCGAGGTGGACGGTCTCCTGGAAAAGGGGAGAAGCACCTTTGACCAGGGGGAGCGGAAGAAGTACTACGACCGGTTTCAGGAGATCCTGGCGGAGGACCAGCCTTACACCTTTCTGTACGTGCCTGACGCCCTTCCCATTGTGAGCAGCCGCTTCCGCGGCATCGAGCCGGCGCCCATCGGGATCGGTCACAATCTCATCCGATGGTACGTGCCCGCCGGCGAGCAGCGATACGTCCTGAAGCCTTAGCCCTCTGCGGTCCCGTCATGTCCCCACCCGGTCGCTGACCCATTCCAGGATGGGGCCGAGCCGCTCCGGAAGGAGGTCTTTCATCTCGTCCCGGCCAACCCACCGGTATTCGTGATGTTCCGGTTTCCCGATCTCGGGGTTTGTGGAAAAGACGACCTTTTCTTCCCGGGTTTCGGCCAGGTAATACCGGGCGATCTTCCACCCCCGGCCGGCATAGGGGGCCGTCTCCCGGAAGTCGAATCCCCAGGGAAAAACGAGGTCCGTGATACCCGTTTCCTCGCGCACCTCCCGGACGGCCGCTTCCCGGGGATCTTCTTCCCCCTCCACGACACCCTTGGGGAAGTCCCAGTTTCGATAGGCCCGAAGGACGAGAAACTTCCAGCCCTCCCTCTCTTTCCGGGCAATGACGATTCCTGCGGAGAGAACGGGACCACTATCCTTTTTGGTTTCCATCTTTCTTATGAAGATTCGGTGTTTCTTTGCGTATTCGTGAAAGAGAAGCGACACCTGACGATGGTTCGAGCACGGATACCATTCCAGAGGATCGGGTCATCCGGTAGGGGTTCCCGGAAACCATCACTGTTTCCCGGCCCTCTTGAGTCCTGATGATGCAGTCCGGCGGCCAGTTTTCCGAAGCGATGCTTGAAGAGGGATTCGTGACGTTGACGTAGCGGAATATCCTTTGCGGAGTCTTTTCTTTCCGAAGAAGGTAGAGAATGGGGTAATCCCAGTCGTCTCCGGACAGGAGAAGACCCACTTTTTCGAAACCCCGATCCTTGACGTATCCGATGACGTCCAGGTATGGCTCTCTCAGTTCGGGGAAATTGATGAACCTGCGATCCGTCCGCCCCCCTTCGGCCAGGTGAAAACGAGGTTTGAGCCTTTCGGCAAAGGGCAGGCCGTCTATGAATCTGTCCGGCGGATGAATCAGGGGCCGGGAGAGATTGAGAAAAAGAAAGGGCAGGGAAAAGAGCAAGAGGCCGGCCAGAATCGGCGATAGAATTTTCCCATACTGGGACCAGGCCAGAGCCAGAAAGGGCGCGAGAAGAAAGAAGACGGGGGTGTGAAGCCTTGAATTCCACGGCATCCATTTCAGCATAAGGGAGAAAAGGACATAAGAGAAGACGACGGCAAGAAGATAGGCCGCAATCTCCATTTTTTCCGGGCCTCTTTTGAATGCCAGGAAGAAAAAGGGGATGGAAAAGAGGAGTAGGACCGTGGTGGTGAAATTCTGTGCCATGTCTTCATGAGGACAAAAAGAGGGAGGGAGGGTGAAGTTTGTTCCTTTCCAGGTCATTTTTGTATCGTTAATGTCGAGGCCCATCATCCGATGGATTTTATCGACGGACGTGAACAAGGCGTCGTTCATTGTCGTGGACGGGGATGAAAGGTGCCAGGCGATGTCCCGGGTCATGTTTGAAACAACTGTTTTCCAGGACAGAACCTCGTTCGAATGATTCCGGGGAGCGTCGCCGAGAGGATGGCCGTAAACAACTGTATTTCTTACATAGTGTGCCCCATTGAGAACAACGACGAGGCAGGAAAATACCAGGACCGTTCGAGCGAGAAGCCAGGGGAATCTCAGGTTTCTGACGACGTACAGCATGAAAACAGGCAAGCAAAAAACATAGGCGTATCCTTTCGTCAGCATCGCCAAACCGAGGGCCGTGCCGGCGAAAAAGATGTTCCTAAGCGTGTCTTCCTTGCGGAGCCTCAGGATGAAATATGAGAAGGCCACGATATAGAGCGTTGCAACGAGGTCATTTTGCGTGCTCGATGCCTGAAGGATGGCCATGGGCAATGTGGCACCGATGGCTGCGGTGACGATCTGGGTTTTCCGGTTTGCCCCTAGTTCTTCAGCGATCAGGGAGATGCCGAGTATTGACAGAAGAAATGCGGTCCACTGGACGCCGTTCGCGAAGAAGTCGGATGCGGAGAGAACCATGGTGTGAAGAATCAGAAATTCAGCCATGGGCTGATACACGATCTGGCGTGGATTGGAGGTCGGATAAAAGCGGATGCTTTGGTGCTCCATCCAGTTGGCCACTCTGGAGAGGTGATAGGTCATGGAGTCCCAGTTGTTCGGCGGATACATGAGAGCTGTTACGAGGGTCGCCAGGAGAATAAATACCATGGCAATAATCAAGGCGATTTCGAGACGTGACAACTTTCGAGGCATCCGGTCGCGGATTTCGATGGCTCTTCTTTTCCCTCTTCCTGCGAGGAAAAGGAAAAGGCCGAAAAGAAATACCAAGAACCAGGAGACGAAGACCCCTGAGAAAGAGATCCAATGGAAAAGAGAGAGCCCTTCTGTGATCCCGTAGGCAAGGAGCGAAAAGGTGAGAGCGCATTCCATCATACGGTGACGGATGAACGGCAACCGGCGTTCCGGTCCGTCGGCGAAGTCAAGCGTAACCGCAACAGCAAAAAAGCCCAGTATGAGAAGAACGACCGCCATGCCCGACTCAGTTTTTAATGTGTCACATATAATGTTTCCGTTTCCATGTCCATTTTTTCGGGGGCGTTTTATCGGTCCTCGTTTCTGTGATATGAATGTTTACGGTTTCTGGCAAGGTTAAAAAGATAACGGGGATCTCGAAAATGATGGGAGAAAAGAAAGAAAAGCAGGACCGGGAAAGGGAACAGATGCTTAAGACCCTCACGGAAAAATCCTTCGCCGGGATTTACCTGGTCCAGGACGGAAAATTCCGATTCGTGAACGAAAAGGCGGCCACCTACGCCGGATATGAAATGGACGAGCTTCTCGGGATCAAGGCGGACAGCGTGGTTCACCCCGAAGACCGGGTCCGGGTCAAGACGAATGCCCGGGACATGCTCCGGGGGCAGAGGACGTCTCCCTATGTCTTCCGGATCGTGACGAAGCAGGGCCGGGTCCGGTGGATCATGGAAACGGTGACCCCTCTCTCCTACCAGGGGCGGCCCGCCCTTCTCGGGAGCTCCATGGACATCACCGACCGGATGAAGGCGGAGGAGAAGCTTCGGGAATCGGAGGACCGGTACCGGACGATTTTCGAGACCACGGGGACGGCGACGATCATCGTGGAGGAGGACACGACGGTGACCCTGGTGAACAGCGAGTTCGAGAAGCTGTCGGGGGCGCCCAAGTCATACTGGGAGGGGAAGCGGCGCTGGACCGAGTTCGTCCACGAAAAGGATGTTCAGATGATGCTGGATTACCACCGCCGCCGGCGGGTCGATCCCGAGGGGGTGCCCCGGAATTACGAGTTCAGCCTCGTGGACCGGGAGGGGAACGTCCGGGAGGTGATCATCACCATTTCCATGATTCCGGGGACGAAAAGGAGCGTGGCCTCCTTCGCCGACATCTCGGAGAGGCGCAAGGCGGAGGAGAAGCTTCGGGAATCGGAGGACCGGTACCGGACGATTTTCGAGACCACGGGGACGGCGACGATCATCGTGGAGGAAGACACGACGGTGACCCTGGTGAACAGCGAGTTCGAGAAGCTGTCGGGGGCGCCCAAGTCTTACTGGGAGGGGAAGCGGAGCTGGACCGAGTTCGTCCACGAGAAGGACATGGAGAGAATGCTCGACTACCATCGCCGCCGGCGGGTCGATCCCCGGTCGGCTCCCCGGAATTACGAGTTCAGCCTCGTGGACCGGGAAGGGAACGTCCGGGAGGTGATCATCACCATATCCATGATTCCGGGGACGAAAAGGAGCGTGGCCTCCTTCGCCGACATCTCGGAACGGAAAAAGGCGGAGGAAATCCTCAAAAGGCGGGAGCGGGAACTGGAGGAAAAGACACACGAACTGGAGGAGGTGAACGCTGCCCTGAGGGTCCTCCTGAAACGGCGGGAGGAGGACAAGGTGGAACTGGAGGAGAAGATCCTCTCGAACGTGGAAAAGCTGGTCATGCCTTACGTGGAGAGATTGAAGAAAGGCTCCCTCGAGGGGACCGATGCGACCTGCCTGTCCATCCTCGAGTCCCATCTCCGGGACATCGTGGCGCCTTACGCCCGAAAAATGTCCTCCCGGGAACTGAACCTGACCCCCACGGAATTCCGGATCGCCGATCTCATCCGGGAGGGAAAAACCACCAAGGATATCGCCGCGTTCCTCCACGTTTCCCCGGCCACCGTGGAAATCCACCGCCACCACATCCGGAAGAAAATGGGGTTGAACCGGAAGAAATCCAACCTTCGGGTTCATCTCCTCTCCCTTCGATAGCCTTTATAAATAATAAAGGTTTTATAAATATTCTTTTCATATTGCCTTGCCCGCCCGACCTTTCTAAATAACCTTGTCTGAAAAAAATGGGGGTACCTGAAGACATTCCCGTGTCCGGGGCACCGGGGTTCCTTTTCAGGAAGTCCGTTCCGGTGAAGCCGTGTGAAAGCGGAAAAACCGGGGAAGATGTATCCATCCCGCCGGGGGCGATTCTCCGAGGGCGCGGTGGAATAAAACAAGGAGGTTCATGGATGTCGAAGTATGGCGGTAAATCGGCGACGGCGGAACAGGTGGCGGCCCTGGTCGGAAACGGCATGTGGGTCGATTACGGGACCATTCAGCCGCCCCGGGCGTTCGACCGGGCGCTGGCGGCGCGGGCCGGGGAGCTGAAGGGGGTCAAGGTGCGCACGCTCGGTCACCTGGCACCGTTCGAGATCATGGAAAAGGATTCGGAAGGGAAGGCCTTCTGGGTTGGAAACTGGCACATCCTGGGACTGACCAGGAAATACCTGGCGGAGAACCGGGGCACCCACAATCCCTATAATTTCGGGGAGACCGCCCGTTACTACCGGGAAGACATCGATGTGGACGTGGCTGTTCAGACGGTGACCCCCATGAACAGGCACGGGTATTTCAATTTCGGGCCTCTTTGCAACTTCAAGAAAGCCGTTTTCGACAAGGCGAAGGTCAAGGTCGTCGAGGTCATCGAGGACATGCCCTGGTGCTATGGGGGTTACGATGAGTGCATCCACCTGTCCGACGTGGATTACGTCATCGAGAACACGACGGACAGGATGATCGCCATCCCGTCACCGGGGGCGTCGGAGACGGACAAGGTCATCGCGCAGTACATCGCCGATCTCATTCCCAAGGACGGGCCCTGCCTCCAGATCGGCATCGGCGGCCTTCCCGACACGGTCCTGCGGCTTCTCGCCGACAGCGGGGCGAAGGACATCGGGATCCACACGGAAATGGTGACGGAGGCCATGGTGGAGCTCCACGAGGCGGGCCTCATCACGGGAAAGAAAAAGACCTTCATCCCCGAAAAGATCGTCTGGGCCTTCGCCATCGGCAGCCGGAAGCTCTACGACTGGCTCGATCACAATCCGGCGCTGGCCATGTATCCCGTCGAGTTCACCAACGACCCCAACATCATTTCCCTCAACCGGAATCTCGTCTCCATCAACGCCTGCCTGGGGGTGGATCTCCAGGGGCAGGTGAGCTCCGAGTCCATCGGCCCGGCCCAGTACTCCGGGACGGGCGGGCAGCTCGCCTTCGTCCGGGGAGCCTATTACCGGACCACGAAGGGCCAGCCTCCCATGGGATACCCGGGAAACAAGTCCATCCTGGCTTTCCACGCCACCTACCGGGACAGCCAGGGGAACCTGAAATCCCGGATCAAGCCCACCATCCCCCCCGGCGAGATCGTCACGGTCCCCCGGGTGGACGTGTCCTATCTCGTCACCGAATACGGCGTGGCCTACCTGAAGGGCCTTTCCATTCCCGAGAGGGTCCTGGCCATCGTGAACCTGGCCCATCCCGATTTCCGGGACGAACTCGTCGAGGAAGCGAAGAAAATGCACTGGCTGAATAAGCAGTGGTTTTTTAGTGGAAATTGAAAGCAATCCCGATTATGAAGGATAAATAAACCACAAAAGGAGGCGGCACATGGAAATTCAGAAAATCTGCGTGTTGGGAGCGGGGCTCATGGGAAGCGGGATCACCCAGGTCTGCGCCCAGGCGGGATACGAGGTCCGGATGCGGGACATCGAGCAGCGGTTCGTGGACGGCGGGATGAATACGATTCGGAAGAACCTGTCCCGGGATGTGGAGAAGGGGAAACGGACCAAGGAGGAAATGGAGGCGATCCTGGGACGGATCAAGCCGTGCGTGGACCTGAAAGAGGCCGCCACGGGGGTGGACGTGGTGGTGGAAGTGATCATCGAGGTCATGGACGTGAAAAAGAAGGTGTTCCAGGAACTCGAGACGATCGTTCCGGACCACTGCCTGTTCTTCACGAACACGTCGGGGCTCAGCATCACGGAGATCGCGGCGATGACGAAGCGCCCGGAGCGGTTCATCGGGACCCATTTCTTCAATCCCGTGCCGGTGATGAGGCTCCTGGAGATCATCCGGGGATATGAGACATCCGATGAAACCCTGGAAATCGCCAAGGCCTGGGGGAAGAAAATCGGGAAGGACATGATCGTGGTGAAGGAGGCCCCGGCCTTCGCGGTGAACCGGATTCTCTGCGTCATGCTGAACGAGGCGTTTTTCGCCCTGGGCGAGGGGATCGCCACCCCCGAGGACATCGACAAGGGGATGGTCCTGGGGTGCAATCATCCCATCGGGCCACTGGCGCTGTCCGACCTGGTGGGCCTGGAGACCCTTCTCCACGTGGTGAACGGCCTTCACCGGGAACTGGGGGACAAGTACCGCCCGGCGCCCCTCCTGGTTCAGCTGGTCCGGGCCGGTCGTTACGGGCGGAAGACCGGCAAGGGGGTCTACGACTACACGAAGAAATAATCAGGACAAGACGGCTTTTCCTGTCGACGCGCCGGCGGACGTCCGGTGCTTTAACCGAAAAGGAGGAAAATCATGGATTATGAGCTGACGGAAGAAATGAGGATGCTGAAGGACATGTCGTACAAGTTCGCCTCGACGGAATTTCCGCCCCTGTCGAAGGAATGCGACGAGCACGAGAAGTACACGCCGGAGATCCGGAAGAAGGCGGCGGAAAACGGTCTTGTGGGGGCCTGGATTCCCGAGGAGTACGGCGGGGCCGGCGTCGGGATCCTGGGGAACGCCATTATCACCGAGGAACTGTCCAAAGTGGATATGGGGATCGGCCTCAACGTCGTGGCGGCTTGTTTCGGCTGCGAGTCCATTTTCCAGTACGGGTCGGAAGATCAGAAGAAAAAGTACCTGCCGCCGGTATGCCGCGGCGAGTGGGTGAGCGCCGGGGCCTTCACGGAGCCCAACGCGGGAACGGACGTGGCGGGTTACCGGACGAAGGCGGTGAAAGACGGGGACGATTACGTCATCACGGGCAACAAGATGTTCATCACCAACGGGACGGTGTGCGACTTCATGGTGGCCCAGTGCATCACGAACCCGGACCAGAAGAAGCACAGCAGTTTCAGTCTGATCATCGTGCCGGCGGACACGCCGGGGATCACCCGGAACAAGATCCGGGGGAAGATGGGGATCCGGTCGAGCGACACGGCGGAGATCGCCTTCGAGGACGTCCGGGTGCCCCAGTCGAACCTGGTGGGGAAAGAGGGCCGGGGTTTCATCCAACTCATGCACTTTTTCGACACGACCCGGGTCATGGTGGCCGCCCAGGGGCTGGGCCTGTCCGAGGCGTGCCTGGAGACGTCGATCAAGTACTGCAAGGAGCGGACGGCCTTCGGCGCGCCGCTGGGGACCTTCCAGCTTTCGGCGAAGAAGCTCAGCGAGATGGCCATCATGATCGAGGCACTCCGGGGTCTCGTGTACAAGTCGGCGTGGCTCATCGACGCGGGCCGCCCGGACTACCACCTGGCCGCCATGGCGAAATTCTACAGCGGCCAGACGGCGGTCTTCTGTGCCAACAACGCCGTGGAACTCCACGGAGGATACGGGTACATCGACGAGTACGACGTCCAGAAGTGGTACCGGGACGCCAAGATCCTGGAACTTTACGAGGGGACGAAAGAGGCGGAGATCCTCACCATCGGGAGGGTTCTCCAGTCGAAGTAGCCGGATATGTGAAGGCTTTTTTTCGGGCCTCCTCTGGCCCGGGGCTTCCGGCGGGAACAGGTCCCCGAGGGACGTTCCCGCCGAAAACCCCACGGGGGAGACGACTTTTGAATGACGCGTCCAAAAAGGAGGGAACCGCGCATGTCAACCGCCTGGAAGCCATTGACGGAAGAAGAGAAGAAGCGTTACCAGAACATCAACAAGGAAAATCTCGAATTCTTGATGAACCGGTACAACAAGGTGAACCGCTGGGTTATCGGCGACATGATCCGGCGGAGCGCCTACCATTACCCGGACAAGCCGGCCCTGATTTTCAAGGACCGGACCCTGACCTACGCCCAGCTCGAAGAGGAGTGCAACCGCGTGGCCAACGGCCTCCTCGACCTGGGGGTCAAGAAGTACGACCGGGTGGCCATCCTGGCCCACAACACCATCGACCACGTGGTCACCTGGATAGGCTGCGCCAAGATCGGCGCCATCTATCTCGCCATCAACTATCTCCTCCGGGGGAAGGACATCTCTTACTGCATCAACCACTCGGAGAGCAAGGTCTTCATCGTGGAGGACGCCCTCTTCGATCTCGTCAAGGATGTCCTTGACGACATGCCCACGGTGAAGACGTGGATGTGGTCTCGCCAGGGGGCTGAAAAGCCGCCGGTGAACGAGACCTTCGTGGATTTCGAACCCTGGTACAAGAAGTACCCCGCCACGGAGCCGGACACGATCCTCCACATCGAGGACCCCTGCCAGATGACCTACACGAGCGGGACGGAAGCCCTCCCCAAGGGCGTCATCATCAGCAACCAGGCCCTCATGGCCCAGTACATGGGAACCATCGTGGACGGCCAGTACGACGAGGACGACATCAACGTCAATGCCCTGCCCATCTATCACTGCGCCCAGCGGGACGTCTTCATGAACCCCGTCTTCTGGGTCGGCGGGACGAACGTCCTCATCATGCCGGACATCGGGCAGATCCTGAAAAGCATCGCCCAGTACAAGGCCACCATGTTCTTCGCGCCCCCCACGGTCTGGATCGGCATGCTCCGTCACCCCGAGTTCGCCAAGAACGATCTGTCCAGCCTGAAGAAATGCTACTACGGTGCTTCCATCATGCCCATGGAGATTCTCAAGGAACTCATGGAGAGATTCCCCGGGACGCGGGTCTACAACTACTACGGCCAGACGGAACTGGCGCCGTACCACACGATTCTCAAGGCGAAGGACGCTCTCACCAAGATCGGGTCCGCCGGCCTGGGCGGCCTCAACATGGAAACCCGCCTGGAAGACGACGGGTACAAGCCCATTTTCGACCCCGGCACCCCGGGGGAAATCTGCGGAAAGGGTCCCCATGCCCTCATCATGTACTTCAAGGACCCCGAGAAGACGGAAGAGGCCATGAAGGGCGGCTGGTTCCACTCCGGGGACGTGGGGGTCATGGATGAAGACCGGTACATCACCGTGGTGGACCGGAAGAAGGACATGATCAAGACGGGCGGGGAAAACGTCCCCACCCGGGAGGTTGAGGATGCCATCTACCTGGACAAGCGGGTCCAGGAAGTGGCCGTCGTCGGCCTGCCCGATCCCAAGTGGGTGGAGAAGGTGACGGCGGTCATCGTTCTCAAGGCGGGCCAGACCATGACGGAGGAGGAAGTCGTCGCCCACTGCCGTAAAGAGCTGGCGGCCTTCAAGTGTCCCAAGAAGGTCGTCTTCATGGACGCCCTTCCCAAGACGCCCACGGGGAAGATCCTGAAACGGGAACTCCGCCAGTCCCTGAAATGAGCCTGACGCGGCGGGATGCCGCTTTTCGTTTCGTGGACTCCTCTCCGGTCGGCCCCTCTCCTGGAGCGCGGACCGGCGGGCGGGCATCCCGCAGCCTGAGTGATTGAAAGAAAAAGGAGGAATAAACGGTTATGAGAGATGTTGTCATTGTATCGGCCTGCCGGACGGCCATTGGCGTTTTCGGCGGTGCGTTGAAGAACCTGGACTGTGCCACCGTGGGCAGTGTCGCCATGAAGGAAGCGATCAAGCGGGCGGGAATCGAGCCGGCCATGATCGATGACATTCGTTTCGGAAACTGCATCGAACCCCGGGACACCCTGAATGTCACCCGGATCGCCGCCCTCCTGGCGGGAATCCCTGACACGGTGACGGCGGTGACCATCAACCGGGTCTGCATTTCCGCAATGGAAGCCGTTATTTCCGGGATGGCCATGATCCAGGCGGGCATGGCGGACATCATCCTGGCCGGCGGAATGGAGCACATGTCCGGGGCCGCCTATTTCGTTCCCAAGGCCCGGTGGGGCTGCCGCCTTCAGGATGCCGTTTTCGCCGATGAACTCATCCACGCCCTTCATGCTGGTTCTTACGTCATCCGGGGGCCCGAGAACGGGCCGGTGAAGGACGGCCCGATCATCGACATCTACCGGGGAAAACCGTACATCATGGGAATCACGGCGGAACTGGTCGGCCAGATGTACAACATCAGCCGGGAGGAGATGGACGAGGTGGCCCTTCGGAGCCACAACAACGTGGAACGGGCGACCCTGGAGGGGGATTTCAGGGAGGAGATCGTCCCCATCGAGCTTCCCCAGAAGAAGGGGAAACCCCCTCTTGTCTTCGACAAGGACGAGCACTACCGCCCGAAACTGACCATGGATGAACTGTCCAAACTCCCGCCGGCCTTCCTGCCCAAAATCGGGAAGGTGACTGCCGGGAACGCCTCGGGCATCAACGACGGGGCGAGCGCCATGATCATCATGTCGGCGGACAAGGCGAAGGAACTGGGCCTCAAGCCCATCGCCCGGATCAATGCCGTGAGCCGCGGGGGCTGCCACCCCTCGGTCATGGGGCTGAGCCCCGTGCCGGCGGTGAGGAACCTTCTGGCCCAGGGCCGGTACAAGCTCGGGGATTTCGAACTTATCGAGGTGAACGAGGCCTTCGCCGCCCAGTACCTGGGCGTGGAAAAGGAACTGGGGCTCACCCGGGAGATCACCAACGTGAACGGGTCGGGGATCGGCCTCGGCCACCCCGTGGGTGCCACGGGATGCCGGATCATGGTGACCCTCCTTCATGCCATGAAAAAGCGAGGGAAGACCCTGGGGCTCGCCACCCTCTGCGGCGGCGGCGGGGTTTCCATGGCCGCGGTTCTGGAAATGATGTAAACAAAAAAGGGGCAGGCCGGGCTTCCGCCCGGCCTGCCCCTTCACGCTTATTCCTTATTACTCCTTGTTTTCCATGCCTTTCAGCGCGTCCAGGACGCCCAGGACCGCCGCGCCGGGATTCACGCTGACGCCGACCTTCGTCGAACTTTCTTTTTCCCTTGTCGTCACCGACCCGTCGGGGTTAACCGTTGTCGACCCGTGGGTCGATTCCTGAACCTTCCAGTCTTTCTTCACCGAGGGCCAGGGGGACTCCGCCAGGGCGCGGGCGGCACCGGGCAGGTCGGGGGCAGGCCGGGTATCGGTGGTTGCCGATGACGGGGCGCTTTCCGGTGGGTTCCCGACGACCCATTCGGCACGACCGGCCCGGTAGGCGGAAAAGCGGCCGGCAACGCTTTCCTCACCCTTCCGGGCGCCGAGCCGGAAGGGCCTCACCACGAAGCCGTTCACGCTTTGCCCGTCCTCCGGTTCCACGGCGAAGGCGTACCCGCTTCCCTCGTTGGTCCACACCGTGGGGTGCCCCGTTTTCGAGCTCTCCAAAGCGGTTTCGAGCATGTGCTCATCCGTCCCGTCCATGAGATCGAGGGGGGATTTTTCACTTTTCAGGCTTTCTTCGGCTTCCCTTTCGGTGACTTGTTGAGGGAACCCGCCCTCGGGAACGAGGGTGACCGCCACCGTGGAGGGCAGGAGGACATACGCCTCGCCGGTAGCCTGCTGGGCCGAGAGGGACTGGACGGCGCTGCTCAGCCCCCAGGCGGGATTGTTGAAGAAAGAGGCGCTGTTCACGCCCGAGTTGATGGCTTTCAGGAGGGACATCTCCGTCTGGTGCTGCCGGCGGACGGCCACGTCCTGCTGGTGGAAACCTTCTTTCTGGAAGGTGAGAAGATGGTCCTGGTTCCGGGTGAGGTCCACGGCGCAGGGGGTCACGCAGGCCGCCTTTCCGTCCGCCAGAACCTGGGCGCCCGAGGGGTTTGTCGACACGGGAACGTTCTGGGTCGCGACGACGGAGGCGCAGGAAGCGAGAAGAACAAGCCAGGCGGCTAACCCGGCGATTCTGAAGAAGGGGAATCGAATTTTCATGGAGCATCTCCTTTGACGATAAACCAGTCCTGACAATTTCGTAAAAAGGCCGATCTTGTCATGACGCGTCATCCCTCGTCACGAACAACCAAAGGGGACAGATTTGAAATCCGTCCCCTTTGGTTGTTCATTCCCCGGGATTCGCAAGCCTTGATCTCGAACCTTTTACGAAGTCGTCGTTTTAGTTACTTTTTACGAGTTCACCAATCCTGAAGGGGGGCCGGTCCTGGCAGAGCACGGATCCCTCTTCCCGTCGGACGGGATGACATCCTGGAACACCGAACCATCCGGTACGAACGGACCCACGGTCCGTTTTCAGACCCCTCAGGTCCCGCCGTAACCGATTTCGACCGTGTCTCCCTTCACGATGACCGGGACTCTCCGGGATCCGCCGGAAAGCTTGAGCATCTCTTCGAGTTTTACCGGGTCCTTCTTGACATCGACGTAATCCGCCTTTTCGCCGTACGCCCTCCGGGCGTCGGATGTGTAGCCTCAGCCATCTTTCCCGTAAATAATGACTTTTTTATCCATGAAACCCTCCAACTCCTGTTTTCCGGCATACTTTACCTTCTCATATTCTTTTTTGTCAAAATTTTTGGAGAATCGGTTTCGCGTCTTTGTTTTATATAGGCCGAGAAAATAAAAAAGTGGCGCAATTCAAAGGAATTGCGCCACCCTTGACGGCATGGTGCCGAAGCCGGGATTTGAACCCGGACAGGCGTACGCCCACTAGACCCTGAACCTAGCGCGTCTACCAATTCCGCCACTTCGGCAGCTCGGAATACCGCATGAATCTACACTTATCGGCCTGCCGTTGTCAAGGAAAAATCCACTTGAAAAAGGGCCCATAAGTGTTATGTTACAATACCTTTCAAGGAGGTATTGCGCCCCATGAGGCTTCTCAGTCTTGAGTATGTCCCTTCCGATTTCCAGGGGTCCGTGGTGACCATTGGGAACTTCGACGGCATTCACCTCGGCCACCGGGATCTTTTCAGGAAGATCACGGGAGAGGCCCGGGAACAGGGGGTAAAGTCCGTTGTCATCACCTTTGATCCCCACCCGCAGAAGGTTCTTCGTCCCGAAAACCGGCCCTTTTTTCTTCTCACGCCCCTGGACGAGAAGGTTCGTCTTCTCGAGGATGCCGGCATCGACGGGCTCTTTCTCATTCCCTTCACCCTCGAGTTCGCCCGGACCCGGGCCGCCGAGTTCGTGGAACGGATTCTCTGGGAAAAGCTCCGGCTCCGGAAGCTCTACGTGGGGTACGACTACGCCTTCGGGAAAAACAAGGAAGGAAACGCCGCCTACCTGAAGGAATGCGGCCGGCAGCTCGGGTTCCAGGTCGAAGAGATCGAAGCCGTCGAGATCGACGGGATTATCGTGAGCAGCACGAAAATCCGCCTGGCCATTCTCGACGGGCAGATGAGGCTCGCCGCCAGGCTCCTGGGGCGGCCTTACAACATCTATGGAAACGTCGTGAAGGGCTACCGCCGGGGAACGGACATCGGCGTCCCCACGGCGAACATCCAGACGGAAAAGGTCATCCCCGCAACGGGGGTGTACGTGGTCCTCGCCCGGGTGGAGGGCCGGGACCACCAGGGGGTCGTCAACATCGGTTACAACCCCACGTTCGGGAACAACGAGCTCTCCATCGAGGTCCACCTCCTGGACTTCAAGGGGGACATTTACGATAAAAAGGTGGAGCTTTTCTTCATCGATCGGCTCCGGGACGAGAAAAAATTCGAGTCGCCGGCGAAGTTGAAGGAACAGATCGGCCGGGATATCGAAAAGGCCCGTTCGATCCTCGGGGACTATCTTGCCTCCCTCTCCGCCCCGGCGGCTTCCTGAGTTTCAGCCATGAGGGTCAGCCGGGTTCATCGCTGGGACGTGGATTACAAGGGGGCCGTCCGGATTCAGGAGGAACTTCGCCGGGACCTCGTTTTGCGGGATGACGCCCACCCGGAGAAGATCGGGACCGTCGCCGGCTGCGACATCTCCTACGGGCGGAAAAGCCCCCTCTTTCATGCCGCCGTCATCGTTTTCGCTTTTCCGTCCCTGGAAGTGCTGGAGAGGGCGGCCCACTCGGAGACGGTCCATTTCCCCTATATCCCCGGCCTTCTCACCTTTCGGGAAGGTCCGGCCCTCCTCGGCGCCTTTGAGAAAATGTCCATCGTTCCCGATGTGGTTCTCTTCGACGGTCAGGGAACGGCCCATCCCCGGGGACTCGGCCTGGCGTCTCACCTGGGGCTTCTCCTCGGGCTTCCGTCCATCGGGTGCGGCAAAAGCCGGCTCGTGGGAGAGCACGGGGAACCGGGGCAGGAAAAAGGGTCCGTGGCGCCCCTCGTTCACGAAGGGAGGACCGTGGGGGCGGTGGTCCGGACAAGGCGGGGGGTGAAACCCCTCTTCGTGTCTCCCGGTCACGACATGGGCCTTGACCGGTCCGTTGAGATCGTTCTTTCCTGCTGCCGGTCCTTCCGGGTTCCCGAGCCGGTCCGGCAGGCCCACATCCTGGTCAACCGCCTCCGCCGGGGTTTCAGTGCCGGCTGAAAAAGGCGTCGGCTACGGCGCTCTCCGCCTGGCTTTTCGTGTGGTGGGAGTTGATGAAAAAAGCGACGGCGACGATTTCCCGGGGGGCGCCCCCGTCGATATCGGGAAAGATACTCTTGAAATCCTCGAGGATGTTCCTTTTTTCCGTGTGCCACTCTTTGAGCCCGTCTTCCTTGTTCCGGAGAACCACGTACCGGATGTTCCCGGCAAAAGGCCTGGGGCTCGTGGCCACCGTGTTCCGGGGGGGCTCGCTGTCCCAGATGTATCCGAGGATCGGGGTGTTGAGACTGACGGGCCATCCCGTTTCCCTGAAGATCAGGTAGACCTGGATCGCCTGGTCGTCGGTGCTCCTGTTCCGTATGTCCCCGCCGTCGGGGAGTTGATGAACCATCCATTTCCAGTTGAGGAAAGGGTATTCTTCGGGGTTCACCGTGATGGCCCTGCGGATGCCGAAGGACGACTCGGGGTCGCTCTTCATGTGAAGGGTGTATCCGGGGTTTCCCGGCGCGAGCCAGAGATCCGCCTTCCCGTTAAATTTTTCAAGTTTCCAGCCCAAAGGCGCCCCGTTTTGCGTTTCCGCTGACGGGAAATCCGTAATGGGGAGGATGTCCCCGGCCGCCGGGAGGTCGGCGGCGGGGAAGGCCAGAAGAAGGACGAAAACCAGCAAAACGATTCGGGGAAGCCTGCCGTTTTTTCTGTTCAATCGCCGTCCCTCACTTGTCGGGGCCGTGGGACGTCATGATTTCGGACCGGGTGAGGATGGCCTCCACCCGCGGCACGAGGGCCTCGATGCTGGCCTTTCCCCCTTCCTCCCGGTCGATGAGGGCGATGACGCGCTCCACCACGAGGCCCGCCGCGAGGGCGCTCTCGATGGCGGCGATGGTGGACCCGCCGGTGGTGATGACGTCGTCCAGGACCGCCACTTTTTCGCCCGCCTTCACGTTCCCCTCGATTTTTCCACCTGTTCCGTGATCCTTTGATGCCTTCCGGACGATAAAGGACTTGATGGGTTTGCCGGCCTGGAAGGAAATGACGGAAAGGGCGTTCGCCAGGGGATCGGCACCCAGGGTGAGCCCGCCTGCGGCTGTGATGTCGGAATCCTTCAGCATTCCGAAAAGGATGTGCCCGATGAGGTTCATCCCCTCCGGGTCGAGGGTGGTGGGCTTGCAGTTGAAATAGTAGAAACTGGTCTTTCCCGAGGCGAGAACGAAGGGCGGGTCGGTCCGGTAACGAAAGCTCCGCTCGACGATAATCTCCTTGAGCCTTTTTTTCAAATCATCCATGTTCATGGGTCGCCCCTCTCGCCGTCGTGGCGTCGATCCGCCGCTTCCTGTTTATTCCCGGTACCGGCGGCGCGGAGGCGATTATACAGATATTGGGGGTCCAGGTAAAGGGCTTCTTCATATTCCGCCGCTGCCAGGTCGTGCCACCCCTTCTTGTCGTAGTAAAGACCGAGGGTGAAGTGCTTTTCCGGGTCCGCCGGATCGATTTCAAGGGCTTTTTCCGTGTGGCTGATGGCCCGGTCCAGGTCCCCCCGGCCGAAATAGGTTTTTCCCAGGTAAAAGCGGGTCCTGGGATTGACCGGATCGATCTTGATGGCCGTCGAAAGAACGTCCAGGGCCTTGTCATAGGATTTCTCCAGTGTGTAGAGCATGCCCAGGTTCACCAGGACGTTTTCGTCATAGGGCCTGATCTTTTTGGCCCTGAGAAAGAGGTCCCTTGCTTCCGGGAAACGCTCCGCCCGGACAAGGTCCGAGGCCAGTGCGACGAGCGTGTCGAAATCCCCGGAACGGAGCGAGAGGGACTCCCGGTAAGCGGCAATGGCTTTTTCCCTTTCCCCTTTCAGGTCGAAGATCTTGCCCCGGACAGAGAGGGCCTCGGGCTTGTTTCTCGACGTCTCGATGAATTTTTCATAACAGAGTATGGCCTCGTCGTTCTGCCCCAGGGCTGCGTGAACATCGCCCAGGCGGCACAGGGCCTCGCCGTTTTCCGGTTCCAGCGCGAGGGCCTTCTGGTAAGAGGAGACGGCCTCATCGAAGCAGCCCTTGATTCGGAAGGCCTCCCCGAGACCGATGTGGTAACGGGCTACTTCGGGCTTCCCGGCGACCGCTTTTTTCAGGGAATCGACGGCCCGGTCCAGTTTCTTCTTCTGGATGTAGCGCATTCCCGTTCGATAAGAGCTTTCCGCCGACGGGTTCTGTCCCGGCAGGGCCTGGAACGGCTGGCAGAGGAGGAAGAGAAGGGGTATCGTGAAAAATGGGATGACCTTTTTCATCGCTCTAAGGGTTTTCGAGTCTGAATCGGACAGGAACCTCCACCCAGGCGGACCGGGCGGTTCCGTTTTCCCGGGCCGGCTCGAAGCGCCACGCCGCCACGGCGTCACGGGCGGCGTCGTCGAGGACGGGAAAGCCGGAGGACCTTTCGACCCGGATGCGGCCCGCTGTCCCCCCCGGAAGAACCTCCACCAGGAGTAAGGCCGTGCCCTCGTAGCCGCGGCGCCGGGCCAGGGGCGGGTATGCCGGGGGCGGGTTGTGTTCGTATCGGGCCTTCTCCCGGACGAGGCCGGATTCTTCACCGGCATCCTGCCTGTCCCGTGGTTTCCCGGGCCGGACCGCCGTGGCTTCCATTTTCCGGGGCGCCGGGGCGGTGCTCTTCAGGGACGGCGTCATGGGCGCTTTTTCCCGGGGCGGCTCTTCCGGCCCATGCCGGGGTTTTTCTGGTCTGACCTCTTCTTTTACAGGCTCCGCCTTTTTTATGACAGCCTTTTTTATCGATTTCAAGGGAACGGGGAGCGGTTCGGGAGGCGCGGCCACGGGCGGGGTGGCGTGGGGCCGGGGGCTTTCGGCCTGTTGCGGAGAAGGGGGCGCGGGGAGCCGGACGGTAAGCCGGACGGGCCGATCCGCCTTCAGCTCCAGGCGGGGCGGGGTGACGTCCCCGGGAAAGGGCCAGAGAAAAATCCCGTGCAGAAGGACGGCCGCCGCCGCCGCCACGATGAGGTCCCGTCGGCCCGTCATTTTTCCCATCGGGTTTCCAGGGAGATGCCGGTCACCCCGGCCTTCCGGATCTCGTCGATGACGGCGAGGACCCGTTCATAGACGGCCCTCTTGTCTCCCGCCAGAAAAACCCGGGGCTGGCGGCCCGTTTCCGCCAGGCGGGCCAGCCGGTTCCCGAGGTCGGCCAGGGAAACCTCCTCCCGGTCCAGGTAGAGGGTACCGTCTTCCATGACCGTCACCGTGACGAGGGATTTCTTTTCCAGGTCCGCCTGTTCCGAGGCCGGGAGTTCCACCGGGACGCCGCGGTGGATCGTCATGGACATGGTCATCATGATGAAGGCGACGAGAAGCAGAAAGATGACGTCCATGAGGGGGATCATCTCGATCCGGGCCTTTCTGGGATATTTCAGGGTGACTTTCACGGCGTCTTCCCGTTGCGGAGTTTTTCGAAGAGGATTTCCAGGGTGGTGCCGTATTTTTCCATCTCCAGGGCCGCCTTCTCGACCTTGGAAAGAAAATAATTGTAGGGCAGAAGGCTCAGGATGGCGATGAGAAGCCCGAAGGCGGTGGTGAGAAGGGCCTGGGCGATGCCCGCGGTGATCATCCGGGGCTGCTCGATGCCCACGGCGCCGAGCATGTTGAAGGAGTATATGATGCCCGTCACCGTTCCCAGGATGCCCAGAAGAGGGGAGAGGGTGATCATGGTGTCCAGGATGGGAAGATGGCGGCGCATCCGGGCGATTTCCTCGTCGGCGCCCATCTGCAGGGCGTCACGGAGGGAAAAGGCCTGGTGGACGATGCCGCAGACCATGACCCGGATGACGAAATCCTTCGAGTTCCCCGTCACGGCCCGGGCCTTGTCCAGTTCGCACCGCTCCACCAGGGTCATGAGCTCGTCCAGGAGATGGCGGTCCCGCCGCCGGTCTTCCCGGATCCAGAAAATGCTCCGCTCGATGATGACGGTGAGCGAAACGAGGGAGCACAGGAGAAGGGGATACATGATCGGTCCGCCCTGGAGAAAATAGTCAATCATAATGGGTTCCTTTCCACTGCATGGATCAGGGAGAACATCTCCTCCAGGCCGTCGACGATACGGTGGGAGGGCCTCGTGACGAGATCGGCGTCGAGGAAATAAATCCGGTTTGACGCCACGGCGGGGATTCCGGGCCACCGTTTCCAGAAAATTCCGGGAAGGGCCTCCCCGTCCATGGCGATGACGAGGATGACCTCCGGTTCAAGGGATACCACCTTTTCCATCCCGTATCGGGGGTAGCGGACCGTTTCCGCCCCGGCCACGTTGACGGCGCCGGAAAGGCGGATCAGTTCGTCGAGAAACGTGCCCCGCCCCGCCGTGATGAGGCCCTCCGTTCCCACCTGGAGAAACACCCGGGGGGCGGGCCGCCCCGAGGCCGAAGCGACGATCCTGTCGATGCGCTTCCGGAGGGCGGCCGCAAGAGGCCCGGCCCGGTCCGGCGTTCCCGTGATCCGTCCCAGGGTTTCGATCATGGCGAGGACGTCATCGACCGTTTCCGGATTGACGACGTAAAGGGGGACGCCGAGCCTCTCGATCTGGAGAACCGTTTCCTTCCGGTTGCCGTCGGCGGTGGCGAGAACGAGGTCCGGCTCGAGGGAAACCAGCTTTTCCAGGGAAAAGTGGATGAAGCCGCCGATTTTGGGTTTTTCCCGCGCCCCCTCGGGGTAGTCGCAGTAAGAGGTCACGCCGGCGATGCGGTCCTCCAGCCCCAGGGCGAAGAGCACCTCGGTGAGATTCGGGGCCAGGGAAACGATTCGCCGGGGGGCCTCGGGGATGTCCACGACCCTTCCCAGGTCATCGGTGAAGGCCGATGCCCCGCCCGGGGAGGGGAAAAGACAGGAGAAAAAAAAGAGCGACGGGAGGAGGAGCCGGCCTCCCGTCCGTGTCAGGAACGATCTCATGGCTAAAATTGATGAACTCGTAAAAACTCGAAAAAGGTTTCGTTACAGACGGCTTTGTAAAAAGATCCAGAGGCAAGGCGCCCAAGTCCCGAGGAATGTGACGTACTTATTGGTACGTCGCAATGACGGGGGATGAAGGGCGACACAGCCTATGGGCTTTTTACGAAGTCGTCAAAATTCGATCGTTAGCCCTCCCTTGAGGGTGATCCCCGGAGCGGGATAGTAGGTGTTTTCCATGCCCCACTGGGCCAGGTCGTACCCGTAGGTGGCGTATTTTTCGTCGGTCAGGTTTTCCACCCCGAAAAAGGCGGAGAGGCGGAGGCCGTCGATCCTGGGCCGGTAGAAGAGAAACAGGTTGTACGTCGTATATCCGTCCAGCTTTTCCGCCGAGTTGTCCAGGTCGTCGCCCAGCCACGAATCGCTTCGATAGCGGATCTCCGGCCGGAGGACGAAATCGAAGGGAAGGAAGATTTCCACTTCCCCGTTGACGAGCCATCGGGGGACCAGGGGAATGTCCTTGTCCTCGTAAGGTCCCTCGGTGAAAAAGGCCTTCTGGTACGTGGCGTTTCCCGTGAGGTCGAACCAGCCGGGCAGGGTGTAGCGGATCTTCATTTCCACGCCCTCGTGGCGGGTCTTGTCGAGATTGACGTTTTTCCCCGTGGGCCAGACGCCTACGTACTTGATTTCATCTTCCATGTCAATGCGGTACAGGGTGACGCCGAGCATGAGGTTTTCCAGGGGGAAGAACCGGGTCCCCATGTCGTAGCTTTTCCCCTTTTCCTTGTCCAGGTCCGTGAGGAACTGGATGGGCGTTCCCAGGTAGGAGGCCTGCTCGTCCAGGAAGGGGTAGCGGTAGACCGTGGCGTACCGGGCAAAGATGTTCGAACGCTCGCCCAGGAGGTACGTGAGGCCCATCTCCCAGGCTTCGGCGTGGTGGACCTTCTGGTCGTCCTTGAAGCCTTCGGAAGCATCGGACAGGTTAGTGTAGGTGCCCTCTATCTTCGCCCGCTCCGTCCGGTAGGCGGCGCTCAGGAGGAGGTCGTCCAGGAGGCTGAACTCGTCCCGGGCGTAGACGCCGAGACTGGTCCGTGTGAAATCCGCCTCCTGGGTTTTCAGGGTCCGGTCAAGGTTGCCGTATTTATCCACGTCCATGGTTTCGCGGTAGAGGTCGAGGCCGAGAAGGAACTTGTTCCGGTGCCCGAAGAGGGTCTTTTCCAGGACGTATTTCGGGGTGAAGCCGTAGGTCTTGATGTCGTAGTCATTGAACTGGTTCGAGTACTGGGAAGGCATGTTCGCCTCGATGTCCTTGCTCCCGAACAGGAAATCGCCGTAAAGCTCACCCCAGTCACCCAGGAAGGACTCGAGGCGGAAACTCGCGTTCTGGTAGTCTTCCGTCATTTCATCGTCCGAGTGGGCAGGCGTCCAGGGTCCGCCGGGCTGGTACTGTCGCCGGTCCGCCTCCATCTCGCTTTTCGTCAGGGTGCCCGGGAGGTCGAATTTCGTGCGATTGGCGGAAAGGGAGAGGGAAGCGCCGAGATACTCGGAAAAGTCGTATCCCAGGTCGAGGCCGGCGCTTTTCGCCGTGAACTTGGACCGTTCCCGGTATCCGAAGCTCCGCTGGTTCTCGCCGTTCAGGGCGTAAGTGAACCGGCCCGCGGACCCGGTCACGCCGGCCCGTTCGTCGTGGAGGCCGTAGCTTCCCAGGATGACCGAAGCCCGCCCGGCGGGCTTGCCTACCCCTTTTTTTGTGATGATGTTGATGACTCCGCCCACGGCGTTGTCCCCGTAAAGGGCACTCGAGCCGCCCCGAACCACCTCGATCCGTTCCACGTTAGCAACGGGGATCTGGAGCCAGTTGAGGGAGGCCATGTCGGGGCGGTTCAAGCGACGCCCGTCAAGAAGTATCAGGGTTTTTCCATAGGGGTTATCCCCTCCGAACCCCCGCAGATCCACCACCGCCTGGGACGGGTTGCCACTGTAGCTTCGAATGTTAATGCTTTCCAGCTTTTCCAGGGCTTCCACCACCGTCGTGGCGCCCGATTCGGCCAGGTCCGATTCGGTGATGACGGACACGTTGGCGGGGATCCGCCGGATTTCCTCCTCGTCCCGGGTGGCCGTGACCACCACTTCCTCCATCCGGGCAGGGTCGTCCGGCGGGGCCGCCCCGGCGGGCGCCGCCCCGAAGAATGGAAGAACAAGAAGGGCCGCGGCCAGTGAAACAAAAACTCTCATAACGCTTCCTCCTTTTGAATGGTCGATCGTTTCGGTGGAACGTATCCGGTCCTGTCGGGGAGGACGGTCACCCGGGGGGTTCCGGCGGACGGGTGGCGGTCGATGCGGGCCTCCACGCCGTAAACGTCGCGGACGGCCTCTTCTGTGAGAATGTCCCCGGGGGTGCCGAGGGAATGAACGGCGCCTTCCTTGAGGAGAAGGATTTTTCCGCAGAAAAGGGCCGCCAGGTTGATGTCGTGGGTGACGGCGAGAATGGTGAGCCCCTTTTCCCGGTTGAGACCGGCCAGAAGGTTCATAAAGGCGATCTGGTGCCGCAGGTCGAGAAAGGCGGTGGGTTCGTCGAGGAGAAGAAGGGCCGGTTCCTGGGCCAGGGCCCGGGCGATGAGGACCCGCTGCCTCTCGCCGCCGCTGAGCTCGTTGAAGCTCCTTCCCGCCACCGAGGCCGTGTCCGTTTCCTCCAGGGCCCGCCGGGCCATGTCCCGGTCCCTGTCCGTTTCAAAGGCCAGGTTTCCCAGGTGGGGGGAGCGTCCCATGAGAACGATTTCCTCCACCGTGTAGGAGAAGACGAAAGGACTTTCCTGGGGGACGACGGCCATGGTCCGGGCGATGTCCCGGCGCTTCATGGCCCGGATGTCCTTCCCCCGGAGGAAGACGGTCCCTTCCCCGGGCATGAGGATCCCGTCGATGACCTTGATGAGGGTGGTCTTTCCCGATCCGTTGGGACCGAGAATACCCAGGAAGTCGCCCGCCTCGACGGAAAAGGAGACCTCCCGGAGGACCCGGTGCTCCCGGTAGGAAAAACCGATGTTTTCGAGACGGATCATTTTTTCAGACCCCTCCCTTCCGCCGGAGCAGCCAGATGAAGTACGGGGCCCCGCACAGGGCGGTGATGACCCCGACGGGGAGTTCCGTCGACGGGACGAGAACCCGGGCGGCCGTGTCCGCCGCCATGAGGTAGGCGGCCCCGAACAGGGCCGTGGCGGGAAAGAGGAGCCGGTGGTCGGCTCCGAAAGCGAGGCGCATCATGTGGGGGATGACGAGCCCCACGAAACCGATGATCCCGCTGAAGGAAACGGCCACGGCGGTGATGAGGGACCCGGCAAGGAAAAGAAGAACCTTCGTCTTTTCCACGGAGACGCCCAGGTGGACCGCCGTCTCCTCCCCCGTGGCGAGAAGGTTGAGGGGGCGGGCATGGTAGTAGAGAACGGCAAACCCAACGGCGAGGGAAAGGCAGACGAGGAGGAGTTCGCGGTTCGTGGCGAGACCGAGATCTCCCATGAGCCAGAAGGCCATGCTGTGGAGGTCAGCGCTGCGGCTGATGGAGAGAAAAAAGAGAATGACGGCGGAAAAGAAGGCGTTGACGATGACCCCGGCGAGAAGAAGGACATTCGAATCGGTCCGGCCGATGGCGAAAACCAGGAAGATGGTCACGACGGCCCCCAGAAAGGCGAGGGCGGGGACACCGAAAGGCAGGGCGGACAGCCCCGTGGCGATGGCGATGATGGCCCCCGTGGCGGATCCCCCGGAAATTCCCAGGATGTAGGGGTCCGCCAGCGGGTTCCGAAGAAGGGTCTGAAAGGCGGCCCCGGCGAGGGAGAGAGAGGCCCCGACGAGGCTTGCGAACAGAACCCTGGGTAAGCGGATGGAAAAAAGGATGGCCGTTTCGGGACTGTCCGAGACGGCGGGCCCCGGCGTTCCCGAGAAGAAAAAACTTCCCAGGGTCTTGAGAAGGGAGATCCGGGTCGGTCCGAGACAGAGGGAGACGATGAAGACGATCCCGTAGATCGAGACGAGAAGCGCCGTGACCTGGAGGATCTTTTTCCTGCTGACGGGAGCCTTTTCTTTCATGGCGGTCTGTTTCAGGCGGCCGAAAAGGGAGAACAGGCCGCCCGGTCCGTTACGTTCTGACCGTGGAAACCCGCCGGAGACTTTCGTGAGATGAATGAAAGGGGAATGCGCTCATGGGGGTTCCTCCCTCGAGGATTTTCGGTGGAAGGGTCTTCCGGCTTCGGGCAACCTACTCACCCGCCTTCCCATCCCGACAGGTTCGGAACAGTGGCTTCCTTGGGTTTTCGTTCCCTTCACGGCTGCGGGGCAGCGGGGGATTTTCACCCCTCTTCCGCGCATCCACCGATTTGGACGTCGTCTGTTTTGCGAATCCTAAAAAAAGAAAGATCCGGTGTCAATAAAAAAATAGGGGAGTCGAAGCCGCCGGCCTATTTCTCCCAGGAACGGCGGTCCACGAGGGGCTTTTCCCGGTCCTGGAGGGTTCCCCGCTGGACGATCCTGATTTCGTCGGCCCGGACGGTGCAGATCCCGGTGAAAAGGGCCTGGAATCGATCTTCGAGGCCCGCTGCGGGGGGGTCCGCTTCCAGGGTCACGAGAACATGATCCCGGTCGTTTTTCCGGGTGATCTCCACCTGGAGATCGAGGCCCGGGAACCGTTCCTTCAGGAGGCCGATCTGGCTCGGGGCGATGAAAAGCCCCCGGACCTTGACGGCCTCTCCCACCCGTCCCGCGATGCCGCGGAGGCGCAAGGCGGTCCGTCCGCAGGGACAGGGTTCGTCCACGAGGGCGGAGAGGTCCCCCGTTCCGAAGCGGAACAGGAAAAAGAGGTCGTTCAGCCTCGTGACGACCACCTCCCCGAGCTGCCCCGGTGCCACGGCCTTCCCCGAGGCGGGGTCGACAATCTCCACGATGACGTCCTCGCAGAGATGCCAGCCCTTTTTAACGGGGCACTCGTAGGCGATATCCCCCACTTCCGTGGCGCCGTACATCTGGTAGGTGTCGATGCCGTAGTTCGTTTCCAGGGTCTCCCGGACGGGGGGCCGGAGCGGCTCGGCCACGAAGACGGCCCTGCGGATGGAGAAGTCCTTCCGGAAGTCATGGCCTGATGCCTCCGCTTTGGAAATGATGGCCATGAGGAAGCTGGGTGTTCCCGTGTAAGCGGTGACGCCGAGATCCCGGATGAGCTGGACCTGCTGTTCCGTGCTGGAGGTCCCCGAGGGGATCACGGTGGCCCCGCAGGCCCGGAGCCCTTCGTGAAAGGTGAGTCCCGCCGCTACCATGTGGTAGGAAAAGGCGTTGAGGACCACGTCCCCCTTGCCGATCCCCGCCGCCCGGTATCCCGTCGCCCAGAGGCTTCCCGCGTCGAGATGGGGCTCGTAGACCGGGCCGGGAGACGTGAAGACCCGCTGGAAGGGACGGTCCTCCCGGGCCAGTCCGCCGAAGGGCGGCCGCTCCTTTTCCAGGGCGACGAGCCTTTCCCGGGACAGGACGGGAAGCAGGGAAAGATCGTCCAGATCTTGGATATCTCGGGGTTTCAACCCAAGCTTATTAAACATTTCCCGCACCCCGGGGGCCTTGCGGTGCCCCAGGCGGACCATCCGGGCAAGCCGTTTCGCCAGGTCTTTACGGCGGTCTTCTTCGGACCGGAACTCGCGGGACTTTTTTTCTTTCGCCATCCTGTCAGCCTCTTGGTTACTCGTTTTATCTCCTGAGAGGGCTCTTCCAGGGGGACCAGGGCCCCGGCCGTTCAACGCCGGGACGGGCCGTCCGTCGGCGAGCCTCTTTCGGCGGCGTTTTAAACAGCAGGGTCGGGGTGACGGCCCGGTTTCGGGGACGTGAAGATCTGTACCCGCGATGAAACGATGTATTTCCTGGCCCTTTCCCGGTATTCCTTCATGTGGGGCGCTTCCATGTGGCTCTTCAGGTCCTCGAGGGTTTCCCACTTTTCGATGATCGTCACCCGGTCGCCCCGAACGGGTTCCTGGGCGGAGAACTGGGCGGGAAGATCGATGACGGGGACATATTCGATGCACCCCTTTTCCGCCCGCACGTCAGGAAGGATTTTACCGATTTCCTCGAGGTACGGCTCTCTTTTTCCTTCAACCACCTCGATGGTGGCAATGACATAGATCATGGGGTCCTCCTTTTGCGGGCCGACCGCCGTTCCCCCAATTTTAAGTATGGCTCAGGTTCTCGGGACTGTCAAGAAGCAACCCGCCCGCCGTCTTCCCGTTCCGCCGCCCAGGCTTCGACCGCCTGGACCGTTCGGCCGATCAGGGCGCCGTACAGGGTTTCCCGGTCTTCGGGGCGACCGGGGCCTTTTTCGCCCCGGGTGACCAGGAAGGGAAGGGTTCGGATCTCTCCGGGAAAAACCTCCTTCAGGACGGCCGCGGTCCGTTCTTTTCGGGCCTCGACCTTTTCCCGGGCCCCGTAGATGTCCCCCGTATCCTCGTTGAAACCGAAGTCGTCGATCCACAGAACCCGCCTGACCCCTTCCAGGTGAAGCCCTTTTTTGAGCGTTTCCCAGAAGAGGCGGTCCCCCTTGGGGTATCCCAGGTCGGCGGAATTGGCGACGACAAGACGGTCCTGCCGGCCGGGGTCACGAAGCGCTTCGGGAGCTCCTGCGGACGGCAGGCCCAGTTCCCCCAGAAACCGGAGGATGGCCCCCGTCGCCTCGGCGTAGTGGTCGGTGGCGACGACGACGGCGGTGTCGCCCCGGGCTGCCAGGTGCCGGAGAAGGGGTTCCCACCGGTTGTCCGGGGCGGAGTAATCCAGGTAGCTCTGAACGAACCGGTTGGCGGCGGACCGGGTTTCGCGGTCATCCCGGTTGCTGTCCGGGAAGCGTTCCTTGAGTCTCTTTTCGATCATCCCGGCGTAACCGATGCCGGTGGTGCTTCCTTCTTCCCACGTCGGGGCGACGATCTCCCGCCAGAAGAAATCCAGGCTTTTCACGCCCAGGTCGAAAAGGCCGCTTTCCTTCAGCCGGCCCATCAGGTTGTCCGGTCTTCCGAAAAGGACGGAGGCGAGACTCAGCGTTCCGGAGTAGTCGAAGATGACGAGCTGTTCAGGGTTCATGGGTCCGTTCTCCGAGTTTTCGCTCCCGGAGGGTTTTTTCGATGATGCCGGTCAGGTCCCGGGAGGCGGCGAAGGGATCGGGAGCGGCGCAGACGGCGGAAACCACGGCGACGGCATCGGCTCCTGCCCGGACGGCGGCTTCGGCGTTGGACAGGTTGAGACCGCCGATGGCCACGAGAGGATGGCGGGAGAACGCCCGGATTTTCGCCAGACCCTCGAGCCCCCAGCTGCCCCTGGTGTCCGTCTTGGTGGGGGTTTCGAAGACGGGGCTCACCCCCAGGTAATTCACGTCGAGTGCCTGCGCCCGTTCCACGTCTTCCCAGGTTTCCACGGAAAGGCCGATGAGGGCCGCGGAGCCCAGGAGGCGCCTCGCCGTTTCATAAGGCATGTCATCCTGCCCCACGTGGATGCCGTCGGCCTTCACGGCCAGGGCCACGTCCACCCGGTCGTTAATGACGAGGGGAACCCGGAAAGGGGCGAGAAGGTCCTTGATCCGGTGGGCCTCCTCGATGAAAGCCCGGGTGGAGAGGGCTTTTTCCCGGATCTGGACGCAGGCGGCGCCCCCCCGGACGGAGGCAAGGACGACCTCTTCCAGGGGCCTTCCCCCGCAGAGGTCCCGGTCCGTGACGAGATAGAGGCCTCTCATGATCTTTCCTCCACCCTGAGCCGTGTTTTGATGTCTTTTTCGTTCATCAGGAAAAAGGCGTCAAGGATCCCGACCTGGAGGCTTCCCGGTCCCGGTGCGTTTTCCGCCGCCATCTCCCCGGCGATTCCCAGGAAAGCCATGGCTTCTCCCGCCGCCCGGGCCCTGTCGGGCTCCACGGCGGCGAAGGCCCCGCAGAAAGCCGAGGCGGTGCAGCCCAGGCCCGTCACCCGGGGCATCAGGGGGTGGCCGTTGCGGACCGCGATCAGCCGGGGACCCTGAACGATGTAGTCCGTTTCCCCGCTGACACAGACGACGCTCCCGAAAGTCCTGTTGAGCCCGGTTGCGGCGTCAAGGGCACGGTCGGACGTTTCGGTGCTGTCCACCCCCCGGGTCCGGCCGGCCTCCCGGGAAAGGGCCAGGATCTCCGACCCGTTCCCCCGGATGATCGAAGGCGGGAAGGTCCGGATCAGGTCCCGGAAGGTGTCCGTTCTGTAGTCCGTGGCCCCGGCGCCCACGGGATCGACGACCACGGGGACGCCCTTTTCCAGGGCGGACTCGGCGGCCATGAAGGCGGCCCGGACCCAGTTGCGGCTCAGGGTTCCCAGGTTGATGACAAGGGCCCCCGCCAGGATCGCCATGTCCCGGACCTCCTCCTCCGCGTGGGCCATGACGGGCGAGGCCCCCAGGGCGAGGAGAGCATTCGCCGTCGTGTTCATAACCACGTAGTTCGTGATGTTGTGGACGAGCGGCGACGTCCGGCGGATTTTTTCGATGGAGGACCAGAGGCCCTCGGCGGTGACGGTCATGGCCGGTGATCCTTTTCTTCCTTCTTGCCCAGCTTGATGGCGCAGAACTCGCCGCACATGGTGCAGCCCTCCTCCCCGGCGCTTTCGCTTTTCTCAAGAAACCGCCGGGATTTTTCCGGGTCGAGAGAAGCCGTGACCTGGCCCTCCCAGTCGAAGGTCTTTCGGGCCCGGGCCATTTTCAGGTCCTTCTGCCAGGCGCCCGCCACCCCCTTGGCGATGTCGGCGATGTGGGCCGCCAGTTTCGACGCCAGGACCCCTTCCCGGACATCTTCCAGGGTTGGAAGGCGAAGATGCTCCGACGGTGTGACGTAACAGAGGAAATCGGCCCCGGCGGCCCCGGCGATGGCGCCGCCGATGGCGGAGGTGATGTGGTCGTATCCCGGGGCGATGTCCGTGGGCAGGGGCCCGAGAACATAGAAGGGCGCCCCGTGGCAGAGGTTTTTCTGGAGCCTGACGTTGGCCTCGATGTCCCGAAGGGGGACATGCCCCGGTCCTTCGATCATGACCTGGACCCCCGCCTCCCGGGCCTTCTGGGTCAGTTCCCCCAGGAGGATGAGTTCCGCCACCTGCCCCCGGTCGGTTGCGTCGGCCAGGCACCCGGGACGAAGCCCGTCACCGAGGCTGAGGACCATGTCGTAGCGCCGGGCGATGTCGAGAAGCCTGTCGAAATGCTCGTACAGGGGGTTTTCCAGCCCGTTGTATGTCATCCACCGTGCCAGGATGGACCCGCCGCGGCTCACGATCCCCAGGATCCGGCCTTCCTTCTCGACGCGGCCCACGCTTTCCCTCGTGACGCCGCAATGGACGGTGATGAAATCCACGCCGTCCTTTCCGTTTTCCTCGATGACGTCGAACATGTCGCCGGGGGTCATTTCCACGATGGCCTTCCGGTCCCGAAGCATGGCCGTCGCCGCCTGGTAGATGGGAACGGTGCCCACGGGAACGGAGGAGGCCCGAACGACCGCCTTCCGGATGGAGGCCACGTCGCCTCCCGTGGAAAGGTCCATGACGGTGTCGGCCCCCGCCGCCTCGCTGATCCGGATCTTTTCCAGTTCCAGGGGAACGTCGACCCGGTCCCGGGAGGTCCCGATATTGGCGTTGATCTTCGTCCTGAGTCCCTTTCCGATGGCCAGGGGCCGAAGATCCCCGCGGAGAACGTTCCGGACGATGACGATCGTCCCCTCCACCACACCGAGGCGGATGAACTCGGGATCGATTCCCTCGTCCCGCGCGCAAAGCGCCGCCTCTTCCGATATTCGGCCCGTTCGGGCGATTTCCAGTTGTGTCATGTCAGTCCTGTTCCTTTTCTTTGAGTATCAGCTCCGCCGCCTTGCGCCCCGACAGGAGCATGCCGCCGAAGATGGGACCCATTCGGGGGCCTCCGAAGGCGGCATTGGCGGACATGCCCGCCACATACACCCCGGGGCAGATCTCCCGGGTGTTTTCCAGGGTCTTTTTTTCGGCGATTTCGGCCCACATGGAGCGCTCTCCCATGATCTTTCCCGTGGGAGTGTCGAAATGGATGTCCGCCTTTCTCTCGATGACCCGGAGAACCTCCGTGTCGTGGCCCGTGCAGTCGATGACACTTTTTGACATAATCGTCAGGGGATCCACGTGAAGACCGGTCATCTCCACGGGGGACCAGGTGATGACGAGCCCCGTCACCCGGCCCTCACGAATGACGACGTCTTCCACGGTCATGCAGTTGAAGATCTTCGCGCCTTCCTTCATGGCCCTCGCGCAGATCGCCGTCACCGACTCGATGGCATCGGCGGTGTAATATCCCTGCTCGTATTTCACGGTGCGAACGCCGAACTCCTCGAGAAGGGCCCGCGCCTCTTCCTGGACGACGATCTCGTTGAACATCATGCCGCCTCCCCACATCCCGCCGCCGATGCTGAGCTTTCGCTCGAAAACGGCCACTTTCCGTCCTGCCCGGGCGAGGTACGTGGCCGCCACGAGCCCGGACGGGCCCGCCCCGACGATGGCCACGTCCACGGCCGTGTGTTCGAGAAATTTTTGAAAGAACCTTTCGACGATGGCTCTCGTGATGGTCCGTTCGCTGAGTTCCATGTTTTCCTCCATGAGTGCCGGTTACGCCCCTGCGGGTGTTTCAGTCCGCTTCCCCGGTCCCGTCGGGAAACCGGAGCTTTCGGGAAATCCGGACCGCCTTTGCCACCACATCTTCGGGCCTTCGACCGAGGATTCTCACCATGGGTTCCTTTCCCACCTCGCCCCTGTCGTAGATGATGTCTGGAACGGTGTCCCGCCGGGACAGGACGGATTCAGTCCCCCACTCGAGCGTCGAGCCTTCCCGGCGCTTCACGTCTTCCGGTTCGTCGGCCCGGTCAAAGGAGTCGATATCGTAACCGAGTTCCCGGGCCGCCGTCAGAACATCCTCGGAAAAGCGGATGTTCATGGCCGAGCGGGCGTTTTCGTCGAACTTCATGGCCGTGAGGATGATTTTCGCCACGTGGCTGGAAGCGCCGAAATCGGGATCGCAGAAATTTCGGGCCTCGTCACCGACCCGGACGATCCGCCCGGGGAAGGCGGCCACATCGGTGACTTCCCTGGCATCGGGCCGGGCGAACCCCAGGTTGGTCTGGACCTCGGGAATGATGTTTCCGCAGTGGTTCGCCCCCAGGATGGAAACGGCGTTTTTCAGGGCGTCCAGGGTGCGGTACGTTTCCAGTTCCCGCCGGAGGGGCGCGAAATGGTCCGTCGGCCCGTGGCCGCCGCCGATCCGAAGCCCCATTCGGATGGCCGTCGTGATATAGTCCTTGGCTCTTTCGACGGCATCCCGGACGGTCATGCCCTGGGCGAGTCCCGTGGCGATGGCGGCGGAAAAGGTGCACCCGGTGCCGTGGGTGTCTCTTGTCTCGATTCTTTCGGCGGTCAGCAGGCGGCATTCCCGGCCGTCGAAGAGAAGGTCCACGGCCTCCCCTTCCAGGTGTCCCCCCTTGATGACGACGTGCCGAGCCCCCATGCCGTGGAGTATTTCGGCGGCATCCCTCATGTCCTGGGGCGACGATATTCTGCTGCCGCAAAGGGCCTCCGCCTCCGGGATGTTCGGTGTCAGGACGAAGGCCAGGGGCAGAAGTTCCCGGACCAGGGCGTCTTTCGCCTCCTCCCTGAGCAGCCTGGCACCCCCCTTGGCCACCATGACGGGATCGACGACGAGCTTTTCGATACCGTGCTGCCGGATTTTTCCCGCCACTGTCCGGATGATGCCGGCGCTGGACAGCATGCCCGTCTTGGCGGCGTCCACGCCGATGTCGGAGGCGACGGCGTCGAACTGGGCCTCGATAAAGGGAAGCGGGACCTCGTGGATCCCGTGGACGCCCAGCGTGTTCTGAGCCGTCAAGGCGGTAAGGACGGACATCCCGAACCCCCCGAGGACGGTGATGGTCTTGAGGTCCGCCTGGATCCCGGCGCCGCCGCCCGAATCGGACCCGGCGATGGTGAGCACTCTTGACGTCTTCATGGGGTGATTCCTTTCCTGTCAGGAGACTTCGCGAAAATAGCGGATCACGAGAAGTTTACCCTCCCGGACGGTGATTCTTCCCTCTTCTCCCGCCAGGCGGTTGCTGACCCCGTAAGGGTTTCCCGGTTCCATGGTCCCGTCGCGAAGGGCGTATTGAAACCCGGTGAGGGTGATTCCCCGGACCGGGCCGGCCAGGGGAAGGAGGGACACGGTATCTCCCGGCATCCCCTGGAGAGTCCCCGCTTTCGAAACGAGAAACAGTTCACAGTCCCGCTCGATGATGCGGATCTCGGCATCCCGGTCTTGCGCCAGGTGCAGGAGCGAGATGTTGGCCAGGGCGTGATCGATCCTCCCGCCGAGGGCGCCGAAAAGGAAGATTTTGCGGCAGCCACGCTGAACGGCCAGCTCGATGGCCAGGTGGGTGTCCGTTTTGTCCTTTTCTCTCGGGCAGGTAATGATGGTGACACCCCGGTCCCGGAAAAAGGAGATCCGGTTCGGGTCCGCCGAGTCCATGTCGCCGATGACGACCGACGGTATGCGGTTCAGGGGTTCGAGGTGCCGGATCGCCCCGTCGGCGCACACCAGAAAGGCTCCCTCATGGCTCTCGAGGAAGGATTTCAGGAAATCCGGGTTTTCGATGACACCGTCGGAAAGGACGATGGCCTCCTTCATAAGGACCGTCTTTCTATCGGTATCCGGGATTGGGGTGGAAAACGCCGTGTCCGGGGAGGGATCACAACGGGAAGAAGAAACTGATCTTTCAACGGGATGACGGTAGTCTCTCCCTTCGCTGGCATTACCCAGATCAGGTTCAAAGGGTATTTCTCAGCTTCTCAGCACCCCTGGAGACCGATGCAAACTGAATATCCTATTTACTTTAAAAATCAGAACGGATCAAGAAAAAACGGGAATGCGGAAAACTCTTTCGGCGTTCCGGCTCGTTGCCCCGGCCATCTCCTCGGGGCTGACGCCCCGTATCTCCGCCATTTTGATGGCCGTGTAAGCGACGTAGGCGGGTTCGTTGCGTTCCCCCCGATGAGGCTTGGGGGTGAGAAAGGGCGCATCGGTCTCGACAAGGAGGCGGTCCAGGGGGATTTCCCGGATCACCTTTCGGATTTCCGCCGTCTCCTTGAAGGTGATCGTTCCCGGAATGGAGATGAAAAAACCGAGATCGACGCAGGCGGCGGCCATGGCATAATCCCCGGAGAAGCAATGTATGATCCCCCGGTTGCCGTCGGTGGGCCCGCCTTTCCAGTTTTTGAGAATCCCCAGTGTCTCCCCGTGGGCGTCCCGGTCATGAATCACCACGGGAAGGTGAAGTGCGTCGGCCAGGTCGAGCTGCTCCCGGAATCGCCGGAGCTGAACAGCCTTCGGGGACAGGTTCCGGAAAAAATCGAGTCCGATTTCTCCGTAGGCCACCACTTTTTCGTTTCCGGCGAGGAGCTTGAGGGCGTCATAGGTTTTGCCGTCGATGGACTTGGCGTCGTGGGGGTGTACGCCCACGGTGGCATAGAGGTCTTCGTATTCGGCGGTCAGGGCCACGGCCCTGCGGCTGTCCTCGAGATCGATGCCGACGGTGACCAGTTTTCGGACGCCCGACTCCCGGGCCCGTTTCATCACCGCAGGGCGATCCCGGTTGTAGGCCTTCATTTCGATGTGGCAGTGGGTGTCCACCAGGACCACGGGGATTCTCAATCCTCCTCTTCGATGGTGACTTCTTCCGCTGACCCGGAGAGGTCGGGAAGCTCATTCAAATGTTTTTCGAGGTCTTCAACTGCCATGGAACCTTCCAGAATTTTTTTTGAAACAACCCTTTTGTCAAGGATCGCGTCGGACACGACTTTCGAACCGATCACCTGAAATACCTCCTTTGCCGGTCAAATCGACGGATGGGACGCTTTTTTGATGAAATTCGTCGTCGTTCCCATATCATTTTTCACGAAAAAGTCAATCCGGTGACGGCGCCCGGAATTGTCAGAAGGTCTTCCTTCAGGCCCATGGGTTCGGGTCTGAAGATTCTTGCGTCCATGACCTGGGGCTGCCGTTTCAAAACGGGCATGAAATCCATCCTGTCGATGATGTCCCTCTCCATATCGACACCAGGCGCTATCTCTACGAGTTCCATTCCCTCTTCCGTCAAGGAAAAAACGCATCTTTCCGTCACATACAGAACGGTCTGCCCGTTTGCGACGCCACGTTTTCCGCTGTATGTCTTCTGTTCCACGCGGTTGATGAATTTGCCTTCACGGCCTTCCTGATTGACGATTACTTTTCCATCCCGGACGGAAATGTCGAGGCCGCCGGCGGTAAATGTTCCGACAAAGACAATCTTCTTGGCATTCTGGCTGATATTGATGAAACCGCCCGCACCAACAAACCGGGAACCGAATTTGCTGACATTGACATTTCCTTCGCTGTCTATTTCAGCAGCTCCCAGAAAAGCCACATCAAGACCGCCTCCATCATAGAAATCAAACTGGGAGGGCTGGTCGATAAGACAGTCCGTATTGGTGGCCGTGCCGAAATTGAGCCCGCCGTTGGGCATCCCGCCGATGACACCCGGTTCCGCCGTCAGGGTCACGTATTCGATGATCTGTTCCTCGTTGGCCACATTGGCGACCCCCTCGGGCATGCCGATTCCAAGATTGACGACGCTGTTGGGTCGAAGTTCGAAAGCGGCCCGGCGGGCAATGATCTTCCTGGCCCCCAGCGCCATGGGTGTTATGGATTGAAGCGGTATTTTCAGCTCGCTGCTGTAAGCGGGGTTGTAGACCTCCAGAAACGTCTGCCAGTGATTGTCAGGTCTTGCCGGAACGACACAGTCAACCAATATTCCGGGAATTTTTACCTGCCTGGCATTCAAGGAACCGCGCTCGGCGACCCGTTCCACCTGCACAATCACAAAACCGTTTGAATTTCTGGCCGCCATGGCCATGGCCAGCGCCTCAAGCGTCAGGGCCTCTTTTTCCATGGTGATATTCCCGTCCGTATCCGCCGTTGTTCCACGGAGAATGGCCACGTCAATGGGGAAAGCCTTATAGTAGAGATACTCCTGACCGCAAAGCCGGACCACCTCGATCAGGTCCTCCCCTTCTCTGGCGGTTTTTTCATTGAGTTTCCCCCCTTCGTTCCTCGGATCGACAAACGTTCCGAGGCCGACCCGGGTGATCGTACCCGGTTTTCCGGCGGCAATATCGCGGAACAAGTGGGAAATGACGCCCTGGGGAAAATTATAGGCGATAATCTTGTTGTCCCGAATCAGTTTCTGCAGTTTCGGCGCCAGCCCGATATGCCCTCCTATAACCCGGCCCGCGAGGCCTTCATGGGCAAGATGATTCAATCCTTTCTCCTTGCCGTCTCCCTGACCCGCGGCATAGACGATCGTCAGGTTTCCGGGGCTTCCCGTCCGAAGAAAATGCTCTTTCAGCGCAATGGCGACTTCTTCGGCAAACCCCGCCCCGACAAACCCTCCCGTAGCGATCGTATTCCCGTCCCGAATAATCCTGACGGCATCTTCGGCGGAAACGACTTTCCCTTTTTTAAATCGAAGATTCGAAAGGGGACTGAACAGGGGATGGACAAGTTTCCCATTGTTTTTCCGAGCCATGTCATCACTCCTTTTCATTTCTGATTCAACTGTACGTCCGGTGAAAAAAAGACTTCTCGTTTCCGTGTTTAACTGTTCTTTTCTTGGGATTTCTCCCGCGGCGGACTGACCAGGGCGGCGCCGTCGAGGATGCACGTTCCCTCCTGGTTGTAACAGTGTGTCCGGAACCGGACCCTGTTCTTTTCAGCATTGATCTCGATAACTTCGACTCTTGCCGTGATGGTGTCCCCTATGTGAACCGGCGCGATGAAATCCATTTCCTGATGAAGGTATATTGATCCCGGCCCCGGAAGACGGTTGGCCAGAGCGGCGGAAATGAAGCCGGCTGTGAGCATCCCGTGGGCGATTCTGGTTTTGAAAAACGTTTCCCTGGCGTAGGTTTCGTCGAGATGGGCCGGATTGAAATCACCGGTTATTCCCGCATAGAGATAGATATCCGTTTCGCTCACCGTTTTGGAAATCTCGGCTTTATCCCCAATATGGATGTTCCTGATCGTTTTTCCCGTCATGGTTCGACCTCCAAACCCGATAGTCCTTTCTGGAATGGGCCCGATAACTTTTCACGAGGCCCGGCAGCGAAAAACGTAAAATGCCCTGAATCCCGTGAACTCAAGGGGCAAAGGAGAATCGCGCTGGGGTCTCCCTTGCCCCCCGGGTGAGACTCAAAGATCAAAAATCGGTTTGATCTGTGGGGGTATGTTCTCTCCGGCACAGGTTTTCGTGGCGAAGGAAATAAGGACCGTTGCGATGATGGCCGTTCCGATGGTGAGGAGATAATAGGGAAACGGTAGCTTGAAGATCTTGAAATTCTCCAGGACCGGGAGAAGTATATTGAGAAGAAGGGCCAGTGAGAGCCCCGAGATGACCCCCTCGGTGGAGCAGCGCTTCCAGAGCAAACCGATCACGAAGGTGGGGATGGTCACCGAAGCGAAGAATCCCCAGCCAAGCGTTCCCAGGATGGCCACGGCCCGACCTCCCCAATAGCCGAAGCCGACGGCGAAAAGGGTGACGAGAACCTGTATGAACCGACCTATTTTGATCTGTTTTTCGTAAGGAATCTCGTGGCCGAGGGCACCTGCGAGATCCCGGGTCACGGATCCCGCCCCAAGGGAAATAAAGAAGCTGGCCGTTGACATGATCGCGGCCAGGAGGCCCGCCATGACCAGGGCTTGGAGAACGCCGCCCGTTTTACTCAGAAAAAGAAAGGACGCCTTGTCCAGGTCCTTGATGGCTTCATGCCCACCCGATGCAACGATATACAGGGCGCCGTAACCGACGAGAATCCAGACGAGGGAGGTAAGGCCATAGGTCAATCCGCCTATCAGTCCCGCCGTTTTAAGATCCCTGTGATCCTTGAGGGCGTACATCTTGGAAAGCATGGTGGGCTGTGCGACAACACCAAGAAAAAAGATCAAGGAAAACGTTATAATGATCTGCAGCGGCATGGCGCCGGCTCCGTCGACAAATGAAGGGCCGAAGTTCGCGGAGGTTGCTATAGGCGTGAGATCGCCGCCGGTCAGTGCGAAAAAGGCGAATATTACCCCAACGACGCCTGCAAGCATGACCAAACCCTGAAAAGCGTCCGTGAGAATGCTGCCCGACATGCCGCTTACGAGCATGTAGGCAAGCGTCACGCCGAAGATCACAACAACACTCCATTCCTCGGATATGCCGAGCATCTGGGTCATCAGCTTGGCACCACCTTTTACCTGCGAAGACAGATAGGCGACGGAAGCGAGGAAAAGACCCGCCGCCAGAAGGCCTCGAATGGTCTGGCTCTGGAAACGGACCCGGGCGATGTCGGGCAGCGTGGCCACATCGGTCACCTCCGCCATGGCCCGCATCCGTTTCCCGATAATCCAGTACCCGAAGGCAAAGCCCGGGCCGCAGGCGATGGTCATCCAGATCGATGTGAAACCGAATTTGTAAACGAGGCCGGGACCCCCGATAAAGCCGAAGGCGCTCATGACGGCCGCCGCGGAAGCAAGCCCGATGGTGATTCCGCCGAATGTCTTGGTCCCTCCGAAAAACTGCTCCGCTGTTTTGGCGTACTTCCTCGCATATAGCCCGAAGCCGATCGATACAATGATGAAAATAACTGTAAAAGCGATGGTTGTTGCAGAAGGCTGAATCAACTGTTCCGTCGTTCCCATGATCGTGTCTCCTTACCGGATCTTTTCCATTGTTCTGACACTGGCGATAAAACGATCCCATGTTTCATCGGGCAGATAGTCCGAGCGAAAAAAAAGATAAAAAGAAAGAGTTGCCGTTACGAAGCTCCCGAGCCAGAAAAAAATCATGGCAGACAGAAAGCCCGGGTGCATACCGCAAACGAAGTCGAGATTCTGTCCCCGCGTGTAGTAGATCATTGAAAAAGCGATCACCCAGAACAGGGCGTTCAGTAAAACCGGGTAGATCAAAATTTTCACGGACATTTTTCCGTTGGTCACCGCCCCCTGGAGATAATAGACGACGATGACGGCGGCGCAGGCGATGAGGCCGTAAATAACCATCCGGGGGTTCCCGCCCCCGGCCCAGCTGGCAATGATGAGAAACGCCCACAACAGGGCCCCCGCCATGTTCAAAAAATCCTTGAACCTGTCACTGATTGAAATCACCTGTGGCACCTCCTTGTTTTCGAACGAAGATAGCAAGGCCCGTGCCGAGGGCACATAAAAAGGATAAGATATTGATATAACGTATTAATATAAGGTCCGGCGGGGGGTGTGGCAGGACGAGCAGGCTGTAGAATAAGTTCTACACATTGGATGGAAAACGGGGCTTTTCACGTTTGAAATGTGAAAAGTGTCTCATTGTCTACATGTCGATGAAAAGAGAGCTTGACGGAATAATCAGGAAGACCGGATGTCGTATTTCTTGAGTTTCTTGTAAAGTCCCGTTCTGTGGATTCCAAGCATCCGGGCGGCCTTGTTCTTGTTGTTCTTTGACGCGGACAGGGCATGAAGGATGGCCTGTTTTTCCGATTCCTCCTTAACTTTTTTCATTTCGACCATGTTTCCACGTCGTTTTCCGCTTTTCGTTTTGCTGAAAAAAATCGGCAGGTGTTCCATCTCTATGATTTCTTCCGTGTCGTTCATGGAATAAAGAATTCTCTCCAGGAGATTGTACAGCTCTCTCACATTTCCCGGCCAGTCATATTCTTTAAGCAATGCCAGCGCTTCATGGGATATGGTGGTCACATTCGTTCCAAAATCCCGGTTGATCATCCGCAGGAAATGATACGCGGTGAGTTCAATGTCTTCTTTTCTGTCCCGCAGGGAAGGAATATTCAGCGGAATGACGTTCAATCGGTAAAACAGATCCCTCCGAAATTTTCCCTGGGCTACGAGGTCCTCCAGGTTTTCGTGGGTGGCCGCGATGAGACGGAAATCGCACGTCATGATTTTCGTTCCCCCCAGGCGCTCTACCTCCTTGTCTTCAAGGACACGAAGGAGTTTGGGCTGCATGTCCAGAGGCAGTTCCCCGATTTCGTCCAAAAAAATGGATCCCTGGTGGGCCAGTTCGAACTTTCCCGGTTTTCCCCTGTTTCCCGCTCCCGTAAAGGCGCCGGGATCGTATCCGAAGAGTTCCGATTCGAGAAGATCCTTCGGAATGGCGGAACAGTTGATTCGTATGAAGGCTTTGTCCTGTCGTTCGCTGGCCCTGTGGATGGCGTGGGCGAACAGTTCCTTGCCGGTCCCGCTTTCACCAACAAGAAGGATGGGGGCATTGATCTTGGCGGCCCGGACCGCCTGCCCTCTCAAGGCGATCATGGCGGGACTGTCGCCGATAATGTTTCGGAAGCTGTACTTCGATGCCCGGAGATCCTTCAGTTCCTTTTCATAGAGTTCGACCTTCGTTTCCAGGTCGCTGAGCCTTTTTGCCAAGATTTCGACATCCCTCACATCTTCAAAAATAACCTGCCCGAAAACGGCCGCCAGTTTTCCGTTGATCCATATGGGAAGACGCTGGACGACCATATCCCGGCCCATGATCCGATGGGGGAAATTGATTTCCGGCTTCCCCGTTTCGGCGACAACGTGCATGCGGGTGTTTTCGATAACCTCCGTGCAGTGTTTGCCGATCTTGGTCTTCGGATCCATGTTGAGGAAGTGACCGTACGTTTCGCTGAAGAAAATCACTTTCCCGCCTGGATCGGTAATGAGAACGCCGCTGAGTATATTGTTCAGGACGGCTTCGTATAACTTGAGTTTTTCCTGGAGATTGAGGATGTCCTCAGGATCGAGGTCCGTGGTGTTGTCATAGTGGATCATGAAAAAGTCTCGGATCTCCCTCTGAGGATTTGCGGAACCGCTTTTTAAAGACCGTAATGAAAACAACGAAGACTATAATTGTTTCCCTTTTTTGTCAAGCATTCGCAAAGTCTGGCGAGTAATCTTTAGCGCATGACAACCGAAAATCAACCACCAGTGATAATTCAATTTTAACCACCGCCGGGCGAAGTCAAAAACCGGGAATGACAGGGTGGTCAATTTTAGGTTGTCACAACACCCTCCCGCTGACCAATTTTCGGTTACCACAATCGAATCTTTCTTAAGAGTCGACGATTCCAGCCTCATCCTTATCGTCGGTAACATTCATTTATAAGGCAAATCGCTGGCAGTCCATGTCTTCTGTCAGGAAAGGGAAAGAAGCAGGGCCTCGCGCCTTGTCATGTGCCAACCGACCCGCCCGGAAAAGTTGCCACCGGGGCCCGTGTCATTCGCTCTATATTTAATTATTACAATATATTAATCAAATGGCGCTGTTTTTGCAATATTTGCCTTGTATTTATCGTTCCCTGTATTTTTCCCGGTTTTCGGGCAGGGAAAGATGAAACCAACATCACGCTGAAGGAGGTTCAAAATGCGACGTTTTCTCAAAGCCTTGATTTTCTGTCTTGCCGTTTCTTTAACACTCATGTCCTGCTCGAAACCCTATGTGGGTCATAAGGTCTCCTATGACTGGCAGAATCTGAGCCGGGTCGTTGACGGGCGGCCATGTTTCGCTAAAACGAAAACGTTTGATTTTCATTTCACCGTTCAGAAGACGGAAGAGCCGGATATTTATGTAATGGAGGGTTACGCGGTCTACAAGGGTTCCGGTTTCTGGACCAAGATAGAGGAACCGGTGTTCTTTTTCCTGCCCGTAAAGGATGGAAAGATTCTGGATTACATCAGCTATATACCCCAGTCGAACCTGCTTTATGAAAGAATCCCTTTCAGGAAGACCTTTTCCTGTCCCGGCGGTCTCGACGCCGTCATCATGAGTTACAGGCTCCTCGTAACGGACTGTGACAGCCCCTGTTAACGCCCGCTTCTGAGCCTCGGGTCCAGGGAATCCCGGATCCCTTCCCCCAGGAGGTTGAAGCCCAGGACGGTCAGGAGGATGGCGAGGCCTGGAAAGAGAGACAGCCACCAGGCGATGTCGATGTTGTCCTTTCCGGCGGTGAGCATGTTCCCCCAGCTGGGCGTCGGGGGCTGTACCCCGATGCCCAGGAAGCTCAGGGCCGATTCGGTCAGGATGGCCCCGGCGATTCCCAGGGTGGCCGCCACCAGGATCGACGCCATGGCGTTGGGAAGCATGTGAATGAAGATGATGCGGCTGTCGCCGGCCCCGATGACCCGGGCGGCCTGGACGAACTCCCTTTCCCGGAGCGTGATGAAGTCGGCCCGCACCAGGCGGGTGATGCCCATCCATCCGGTGAGCCCGATGATGATCATGATGTTCCAGATGGAGGGCTCGAGAAAGGCGATGACCGCGAGAATGAGAAAAAAAGTCGGGAAACACAGCATGATATCGACGAGACGCATGATGAGCGAATCGATGATCCCCCGGTAATAGCCCGAGAGGGCCCCCAGGAGCGTCCCGATGAGGATGGCGATGCCCGTTGCCACGAAGCCCACTTTCAGGGAGATGCGGGAGCCCCAGATCATCCGGCTCAAGACGTCCCGGCCGAGCTGGTCCGTTCCGAGAAGATGGTCTTTCGAAGGCGGGGAGAGGACCTCTTTCAGGTTGATGGCGCCGGGATCGTAAGGGGAGAGAAGGGGGGCGAGAAAAGACACGACGAAAAGAAGGAGGACCAGGAGGCTTCCCGCCACGGCGAGCCGGTTCCTGGAGAAGCGGTACCAGAATTCGTTTAAAAGTCCCTCGTGTCTTTTTTTCATGGTTTCATGTCGATTCGATGCCCGGCGGTTACGACACCCGGATTCGGGGGTCCGCCAGGGCGTAGGAAATATCGGCCAGCAGGTTTCCGATAAGGGTGAGAACCGCGCCGATGAATAGAATCCCCATGATTACCGGGTAATCCCGGGCCATGGCGGACATGTAGAAAAGCTGCCCCATGCCGGGGATGGCGAAAATCGTTTCGAAAATGACGCTTCCCCCGATGAGCCCCGGAACGGAGAGGCCTAAAATGGTGATCACGGGCAGAAGGGCGTTCCGAAGGGCATGGCGGTAGATGACTGCCCGTTCGCTCAAGCCCTTGGCCCGGGCCGTCGTGATGTAGTCCTGCCGGATCACCTCGAGCATGTTGGACCGCATGTACCGGGACAGCCCGGCGAGCCCCCCGAAGGCGGACAGGAAAACGGGCAGGACAAGGTGCCGGGCGAGATCGACCTGGGCGCTCCAGAACGGGAGATATTCGTAATTGATGGATCGGATCCCCGAAATGGGAAGCCACGCCAGGTGTATCCCGAAGAGGATCATGAGGAGAAGGGCCAGCCAGAAGGTCGGCGCGGCGAAACCGATGAAAACGAAGACCCCTGTAATTTTGTCGAAGAGGGAATTCTGGCGGACGGCGGACAGGACCCCGATGGGTATGGCGACAGCAAAAATGAGTATCATGGACAGGACATTGATCGTGATGGTGATGGGGAGACGCTCGAGGATCTTGTCCGTGACCGGCCGGCGGTCCGGCGAGAACGAGGTTCCCAGGTCCAGGGCGAGAAGCCGCTTGAGCCACAGGAAATACTGAACATGAAGGGGTTTGTCCAGATCGTAGAGGGCCCGGAGACGCTCCTTCATTTCCACCGAGGCCCGGGGGTTGAGATCGGTCTGAAGATCCGTCGGGGATCCCGGCGCGATGTGAATGACGGCGAAGGAAAGGAGGGTGATCCCGAAAAGGAGAGGGATCATGAACAGGAGTCTTTTTGCGAGATAGCGGCTCACGGCGCGTCTTTCAGCCCGCCCGGGATCGGTTCATTCAGGGGGAGCCCGATGGATTCCAGTCTTGCGAGGGTTCTCACGAGGTATTCCTCCGTGTGAGGTTCCAGGGTATAGACGGGCCGGAGGCGGTGTTCCCGGAGATAGGAACCCAGGACGGCGAAGGGAAAGGTCCCTTCTCCGACGGGGAGGTGCTCGTCCGTTTCCCCGCGGTTGTCGTGGAGATGCACCTCGGCCAGGTAGGGACCGAGGGTTTCGAGCCACAGAAGGGGATCCGTCTTTGCAAAGGCATTGCAGTGTCCCGTGTCGAAACAGAACCCAAAATGGGGTGTGGCAGGCAGTTCCTCAAAAAGTTGTCTCAAGATGTCCGGTTCTCTCTCGTAGACGTTTTCCAGGCATAAAACCGTTCCCGTTTTTTCCGCCTCCTCGATGAGGGGCATCCAGGTGTTCCGGCTGTTCCGGACCCACCGGTCCTCGTGGGAGGTGTAATAGTTCCGGTCGAAGGACGCGTGAAAGACGATGGTCCGAGGCCGGAAGAGGGGAACCAGGTCGAAGACCTGCCGGAACCGCCTCGCCGTGATGTCCCGGATTTTCGGATCCACCGCCCCGGGCCGGAGATCGTAAAAGGGGCCGTGGAAGGTAATGGAAATCCCGGCTTCTTCAAGCTGTTCGGCGATCCTTCGGCAATCCCTGCGGTCGAACCGGTCGAGGGCGAAACAGTCGAACCCGATTTCCAGGTTCATCTTTTGCTCCAGAACACGGGAGAGGTACCGGTCGTATAGGTACCGGAAAGGCATGTTGACGTAAACGTTTCGAAGAAGCGAATTCATGGCGGACAGAGGGCCGTTTCATGATTTTCCCCTCTCCATATCACATCTCGCGAGGGGACGTCCTTAAATATTTGGGGACGTCCCCATGTTGCATAATTGACATGACCGGGTGATTTTCATATACTTTGCCGTGATTCGGGGCACCGCCGGTATGGAAATGCCGGCGGAAAGGAGGGACGGAACATGGTGAAAAAAAGTCGTGCTGTTTTCATCGCCTTTCCTGTTTTCCTTCTCCTGGTGATGGGAAGCGGTTCCTTTTTTATTTCAACCCTTCAAGCGGAAGAAGGGACACCGCAAAAATACCTGTCCCATGAAAGGAAGGTTTTCGTCAGCCGCCTTCCCCTGTCAAGTTGCGGAAATTGCGAGGTCATCGCCCCGGTGTCCACGGCACCGTCCCCCCATGCCTCGGCACCCTACCGGGATCTGGCCGACAAGGGCCGGGCCCTGGGAGCCGATGCGGTTTTCGATGCCAAGAGAAAAATTGACGTTTCGCACGGGGCGAAGTCTTTTATCGGTTTCGGGGTTGCCGTTAAGATCAGTGACCCCGCTGCCGTGGACTTCAGTCAGGAAAGCGGCCGCTGGTTCTGAATGTACCGGGGTGTGGGCTCGAGGCAGAAAGAGAAATGAACCTGGAAAATCAAGCCCTGCGGGCCTGTCTTGAGGTGGGGAAAGCCCTGACATCCACCCTGGATCTCAAGGGAATTCTGGATCTCATCATGTCCAAGGTGAGCGAACTCATCGCTGCCGGGAACTGGTCTCTTCTTCTGAGGGACGAAAAGACGGGAGAGCTGAGCTTCGAGATAGCGGTCGGCCTGCAAAAGGAAACCATTGAGGGGATCCGTCTGAAACGGGGCGAGGGCATCGCCGGCCACGTGGCGGAAACAGGAATCCCCATTTTTTCCGACAACCTGAGCGAAAACGAGAATTTCAGTGGTAGAATCGATGAGGTAACAGGATTCCGCACGAAATCCATTGTCTGCGTCCCCATGAAAGTCAGGGACCGGGTTCTCGGTGTCATCGAAATCGTCAATGTGGCCGAGATGAAGTCCTTCGAGGAAAAATATGTTCCCGTCCTGACCATCCTGGCGGACTACGGGGCCATCGCCATCGAGAACGCCCGGCTCTTCGAGAGGGTCCGAAGGATGACCGTGACGGACGAATACACGGGGCTTTACAACGCCCGGTATCTCCATGACGTCCTGGATAAGCTCATCGATGAAGCCCGGGAGCGGGAATCTCGTCTGGCCATCGCTTTTATTGACATGGATAATTTTAAAAAGGTGGTGGACACCCACGGGCACCTCGCCGGGAGCCGGGTGCTGTCCGAGGTGGGACAGGTCATGTCATCCTGCCTGTCTTCCTCGGATATCCTGATTAAATACGGGGGGGATGAGTTCGTTCTGCTCATGCCCGGCCGGGATTCGGAAGATGCCGTGAGGTTCGTCGAATCCATTCGGGAAGCGGTTCGTTCAGCCTCCTACCTGGCGTCGGGGGAGGGTCCCGTCTACCTGACCGCCAGTTTCGGCATTGCCGTTTTTCCCACCCACGGAATGACGAAAAGAGATCTTCTTTCGAGAGCGGATCAGGCCATGTACCGGGCGAAAGAATCGACGAAAGACCGTGTCTGCAGTTTTTAATTGGGGGACGTCCTTAAATATTTCAATAACTTTTTCTCGAAAAAGTTATTGAAATATTTAAGGACGTCCCCCTTCTTTGCATCATTCTGATTTGATGGGTATTTTCTTGCCAGTCTCGATGGCGCTTTCCTTCCGGGGAACACGGATCGTCAGGATACCGTGCTTGAAAGAGGCTTCCGCCTTTTCCGTTTCCACCCCCTCGGGCAGCGGGATGACCCGGCTGAAGGCGCCGTATCTCCTTTCCATGTGGTAATAACCTTTTTCCTTTTCCTCCTTCTCTTCCCTCTTTTCCCCTTTCAGGGTCAGGGCGTTGCCGGAAAGAAGGACCTCCACGTCCTTGTCTTCGACGCCGGGGAGTTCGGCTTTCACGACGATTTCCTTCTCGTCCTCCCTGACGTCGATGGAGGGGCTGAAGGTCTCCATACCGGTTTCCCACGGGCCTGTAGGCGACACGTCGAGATCTCTGAAGAAGGAATCGAACAGTCGGTTCATGTCTCTCTGGAGCGAGAAAAAGGGGTGATCTTCCTCCCGTGCCGCCGGGCTATCGCTCCGCCTCCAGATGGAGGGTAAAAGGCTTCTTCTGAACATGATCGTTTACCTCCTTTTCATTTTTTTCAACCGGCCTTGATGGCTATTTTTCGAGCCTTGGCGGGTTCCGCCTTCGGGAGTACGATTTTAAGGACGCCGTTTTTCACGGATGCCTCGATCTTCTCCCGGGAAACCTCCTCGGAAAGTCTGAACACTCTCTCGTAATCGCCGTCTTCTCGGTATTCCGCGAATCCCGACGAATAGCCCGGGTAATCCCGGGGTTTCACAAAACCCCGAATCGTCAGGACATCTTTTTCCAGGGTCATATCGACGGACTTCTCGTCCACCCCGGGCATGTCGGCGAGGAGAACCAGGGCGTCGCCGGTCTCGTAAATGTCCACCCGGGGAACATAGACCCGCCGCAGCTTCGTTCGTTCCGCATCAGCGGGCGAAGGGGCGGACTGTTTCTTGATTTCCTTGTTTTCCATGGTCATGGGAATCGACCCTCCTTTCATCAGGCGCTTTTGATTTCGATCTTTCTTGGTTTTTCCTCCTGGGCACAGGGAAGTCTGACTTCCAGGATCCCTTTTTCGTATCGGGCATCCACGTGATCGGGATCGATCTTGAAGGGCAGCTTCAGGGTCCTGGTGAACGGGCCGTAACGCCGTTCTCTTCGATGATAGGTCTCTTCTTTCTTCAGAACCTCCGGTTCCCGGGTGCCGCTGATGGTAACCTGGTCGCCCGAAACGGCGATATCGAGTTTATCGGGATCGATTCCCGGCAGTTCCGCCGTCACCAGGGCATCGTGGTCGTGAAGCCACACGTTTAACAGCGGGTAGTCCCGGGCGGCAGGCGCGCTGTACCCTGAAAAGACCCGATTCATATCATCCTGCAGGCGCTGAACTTCGGGAAGCCAGTCTGAAAAATTCCCGAATCTCCAGAATCTTGGTCCAAACATGGTCACTACCTCCTTTTTGCTTTTTCGTTCTCCGCTTTTCTTTGGAGCGAAACAACAAATTGATATTCTTAATTAATATGTCTCTCAACCATAATCTAGTCATGATATTTTTCTTGTCAAGGACAAGCGGTCGAGGACGGGGGATGGCTGGGGTGTTCCCTTCGTTTCGTCCCATTTAATACATTTATGTAATAATACAAATATAACACTTCTTTGATGTGGTCCTTTTTAAGACGTACTTATGAGGTCTATTTACAATATATCAATATATATTAGTAATATATGAAATTGCAATGACTTTGGCACTCTCATTGCATCCTACCCGTATGTCTTGTTCAGGTTTCTGAGCGATCACGGTTTTTCGGAGGTGCGTCATGAACGCCGGTGACACAACGTGGGTTCTCGTCAGTACCGCCCTGGTCTTCCTCATGACCCCGGGGGTGGCCTTATTCTACGGGGGGCTGGCCAGGAGAAAGAACATCCTGTCCCTCCTCATGCAGTGTTTTTTCATCGTCTGTCTCGTCAGCCTGCAGTGGGTGCTTTTCGGGTATTCCCTTTCCTTCGGGCCCGACATGGGAAAAGGCCTGATCGGAAGCCTGGAATGGGCGGGGCTTCGGGGCGTGGGGTTCGATCCCAACCCGGACTACGCGGCCACCGTTCCCCACCTTTCGTTCATGATGTTTCAGGCCATGTTCGCCATCATCACCCCCGCCCTCATGGTCGGGGCCTTCGCGGAGAGGATCAAGTTTTCCGCTTTTGCCTTCCTGATCCTCCTGTGGACGACCCTCGTGTACGATCCCATCGCCCACTGGGTCTGGGGCGTCGGAGGATGGCTCAGGGACATCGGTGCCCTGGATTTTGCCGGGGGGATCGTCGTTCACGTGAGTTCCGGCGTTTCCGCCCTTGTCATGGCCATCCTGATCGGTAAGCGGCTCGGGTATGAAGAACAGATCTTCGTGCCTCACAACCTTCCCCTGACCGTGCTGGGGGGTGCCCTGCTCTGGTTCGGGTGGTTCGGCTTCAACGGGGGGAGCGCTCTCGGAGCCGGCGGGCTGGCCGCCAACGCCTTCGTGACCACAAACACGGCCACGGCGGCTGCCGGGCTGACCTGGGCGCTTGTGGAATGGCAGCAGCACGGGACGCCGACAGTCCTGGGCGTCGTAACGGGCGCCTTGGCCGGCCTCGTGGCGATCACGCCGGCCTGCGGTTTTGTGAGTCCCATGTCGGCCATCGCCATCGGGATCCTGGCGGCCGTTTTCTGTTATCTCGCTGTGACCGTGATGAAGCCCCGTCTCCGGTACGATGACTCCCTGGATGTTTTCGGGGTCCACGGCATCGGTGGGATCTGGGGGACCCTCGCCACCGGCCTGTTCGCCGAGAGGGCCATCAACGGCGGCGGGGCCGATGGGCTCTTTTTCGGGAACGTCCATCTCTTCCTGGCCCAGGGCCTCTATCTCGTCGCCTGCGTGACCTATGCGGCCGCCATGACATGGGTCCTCTTCAAGCTCGTCGACGCCCTGTTCGGCGTGCGGGTGAAAAAGCAGGAGGAACTGGTGGGCCTCGATCTGACCCAGCACCACGAGGCGGCATACACCGTTCTCGAATAGGAGGAAAAAACCATGAAATACATCATCGCTATCATACAGCCCCATAAACTGGGAGAAGTGAAACAGGCCCTCGAGGAAGTGGAAGTGAACCTCATGACCGTGTCCACCGTCCTCGGCCGGGGACGGCAGAAAGGCCACACCGAGATGTACCGGGGTGTGAAGGAAGTGGGGACCCTCCTGAAGAAGGTGAAACTTGAAATCGCCGTCAACGAAGAATTCGTAGAGCCCACCGTGGGGGCTATCATCGAGGGGGCCCGAACCGGGGAGGTGGGGGATGGCAAGATCTTCGTCCTCGATCTTTTCGACGTCGTCCGGATCAGCTCCGGCGAGCGGGGCGGCAAAGCCATCGGCTGAGGGAAAAGACAGGGACGTCCTTAAATATTTCAATAACTTTTTCTGAAAACAGTTATTGAAATATTTAAGGACGTCCCTCCAATGGGAAGTAAAAAAAAGGAACGGGAACAGATTTAAATCTGTCCCCATTTTTTTAAAAGAAGAGGTAGGCCTCATCGGCCCACGCCTTGACTTCCAGGTACTGGCCCTCGGACCCTCTCACATGATTGGCGATACGGATCCAAAGAACCGCATAGGCGGGGTTGCCGGTGTCTCCCGTATAATTGACGTTACCGTGCGGGCTCCAGTGCAGGGTGTGGTTTCCCGACGTGCTGTCCCAGAACCCCTCGCCGCCGGTGTCGCCCGCGTTGCCGCTCCACCACAGCTCGGCAAAGTCTATGGCGTTCGAGCCCTTGTCAAGGCCGCCCTCCTGCCTGGCATGGATTTTAGCCCGGCAGGTGACTCTCTGCTTCTTCCCGCTTTTCATGCCGTTGAGAACGGGCAGGTAAATGCCGCTTTCGATGTTAAAGCTGGCATGCGAGTTATACCAGTGGATGTTTTCCACAAGCCGGGCCTTGGCCCTGGCCCATGGCGGCGTGTCCTTGACGCTGTAGTCATAGGTGGGGTCGATTCGCCTGTCCATATCCCTGAATGATCTCCCCCAGGCCCACGAGGGCTTGTGGCGGATGGGAATGACGGCGCTGCCGTAAAGGTGGGCGTCCATGGTGGCGTGACGGAGCGGCTTGCCGCCGTCATCGAAAAGAATCACGGTGTCTAACTTGGAAGGGGTTTCCCGGGGAGCTTCGACGGTCACCTCGTATTGGCCGAATGCGGCATCGGGCAGGCTGAACTTGGCCACCGCCACCTCCGTGGCCCCGTTGAAGACGATGAAGCCCTCGTGCTTGTTGTTGTTATCGTCGCAAGCGCCCCAGTTCCACTGCATGTAGGCCTCCGTGTAGCCGTCCGGCCAGTGCATCCAGTGCTCCACCGCCGTCAGGCGCACGTCTTTCCGCTGGCCCGGAAGGCCGACGGGCACGATCTCCATGGACACGCCTTCAGCCAGTACCGGGACGTTGTCCTTGACGTATGCCTGGATCGAATCGGGCTCCCCGATCAGGCGGACCGCCAGGCCGAAGGAATGCCTCGACGAGACCTGGGCGGCCAGGAAATCGGCCCGGAAGTAGATCTGGCGGACATCTCCAGGGATCATTTCAACGGGCGCCGTGGCGTTGGTGCGAAGATCCAGGCCGGCCACCACGAGCCGGTCCACGCAGCGGAGAAACTCCTCCACCTCGTCCTCCATCCACGGGGTGAATTTTTCTTCGAGATACTGCTCCGCCGTCCCGGGGAAGCCCTGTGCAAGACGTCCCGAAGCGGCGGTGACGGGGTTGTCCCTGTGATGCAGGGCTTCCACCATGAGGGTGAGACCCTTGGACTGGGTGCTGATGAGCGAGCCGAAGTAGTACTCGAGGGAAAGGTAGAGATTCAGGAGGTCTTCCGTTCCCACCTTGTCGATGAGGGTCGTGGTCCAGGCGCTCATGGCCCCTTCCGTGATGCCGGGATCGGTTCCCATGATGCCCGCATGGATGTTGTAGAGTTTCTGATCGATGTCGTAGCCGCCGGCGGCGAGGATGTCGTCGGCCAGCTCCAGGGCCCTGGCCTTGCCTTCCGCCGTGCCCATGACATCCACGGTGAAGTACTGAAGGTTTCCGTACTGGTTTTCGATGACGTTGATGTCATCGGCGATTTTCAGGTTCTCGTTGTTGTTGATGATGTCGTCTTCAACCATCTGGATGGCCTTGAGAATGTTTCCCAGTTCGGCTTCGATGTTCCTGAGCTCATCGATGATGTAATCGAGCTTCTTGTTCATTTTATCCAGCTGGTTTTTCATTTCCTCGGTGGCTTTGTCCTTGTCCACCCCGGTCAGGGAGAGGAGCCACCCCAGGGCCTCCTTTGCCCCCCAGTTTCCGATGCCCGACGAGATTCCCCTCAGCATGGCCGAGAACATCGTGCCGGGCGTCAAAGGCAGGACCTCTTCCTGCGGTTGAGAGATATGGGCGTCGTCGTCGGTGCAGGCGAAGAGGCCCGCCACGACGGCCAGGATCACCCCCAGGGCGATAAGATAACGAAATTTTTTCCACGGGCGGCTGTGTATTCTCAGACTCATCGGAAACTCCTTCGGTCAGGGATTTGAAGAGCGAAACGGGGCTCCAATCGACTATCCCAATGTATTTTTGACAGCGACCATCTGATGATAAAGGGATGTTCTTTTAACGATTGCTGAGACGGCGCCTGAAAATGAAACCTTCAAAAATCTTGAGGAGATCCCCGGTGTCAAAAGGACAGCTGAAGGCGTTTCATCTTTTTTCGAAGACCTTCCCGGGTGATCCCGAGAATGGCGGCCGTTTTCGTTCTGTTGCCGCCGGTTTTTTCGAGAATCTGCAGAATCGCCGTCCGTTCTTCTTTCCAGGAGAGGGTCAAGGACGGGTCCAGGAGGCTGTTATTGTGATATTCTCTCAAGTTTTCGGAAAAGTCTCCCATGGTGATCGTCTCGGAACAGGCCAGCGCGGTGGCCCGCTCCACCTCGTTTCGAAGTTCCCGGACGTTTCCGGGCCAGGGATAACAGGAAAAAAGATCCATCAGCGGCCGGGAAAATTTTTTGAACGCCCGGCCATGGGCCCGGCTGTATTCCTTCAGGAAAAAATCCGCCAGGAGGGGGATGTCCTCCCGCCGTTCACGGAGCGGCGGGATGTGAATCCGGATCACCTTGAGACGGTAAAAAAGGTCTTCCCGGAAGCGGCCCTCCCTGACTTCTTCATTTAAATTCTTGTTTGTCGCGGCGATGATCCGGATATCGATGGGAATAGGCTTTCGGGATCCCAGCCTCTCGACGTGCCGGTCTTCGATAACCCGGAGGACCTTGGCCTGTATGTTGAGGGGCATGTCGGCGATCTCGTCGAAGAACAGGGTTCCCCTGTTGGCCATCTCCATTTTCCCGATCCGTTTTCCCACTCCCGTGGCGACCCCTCTTTCGATTCCGAAGATCTCGCTTTCGAAAAGAGCTTCGGGGACGGCGGCGCAGTTGATGGCGATGAAAGGCATGTCCTTCCGCCGGCTGTCGTAGTGAATGGTTTTGGCGACCAGTTCCTTTCCCGTTCCCGTTTCCCCCGTGATGAGCACATTGGATGAAAGGTCGGCGATCCTGTCGATCCATTTCAGCGTCCTGCTGATTTTCTCGCTCTTCCCCAGGATTCGAACGGGACAGGCTTTCGCCCTTTCAGGCTCTCCCGTATTCGGAAGAGAAAGGCCGGCGTTTTCCTTTCCCCGCCCCGGGGGGGTCCCGTTCCCTCCCTCCTTCTTTTTCCCGGGTTTCTCTTTCGCCACGTCATGGGCGTCGAGCCTCGCCATCATCAGGCCGAAGGCCTCGGCCAGCCTGGAAACCGTCGGGGAGTATTTGCCCGATTTTGTGAATTCGAGAATTTCGTCTTTCCCGCCGTGCTCTCTCAAGGAAATCTTCTCGCAAAGATCCGCGAGATGGTTCAGCGCGCCCTCCGTCCGGCTGTCTTTGCTCATTTCCCGTGCCCTCTCGCCTTTTTTTATTCCGCCCCGTAAGAGGACCTCCTGGGACCGGTCGAATCGTACGCCATCAAAGGAGGCAGATCAAACCTTATTGGATGAATCAGCCCATATTTGTGGTGAAACGGTCTCTTGTGTTCTGAAGCGGGTCAGGATTTTAAATCGGCAGGTCTTCCCATGACGAGCTCGCGGAATCGCTGATAAGCGGCCCGTCCCAGGGAAAAGGGGGTGTCGATGTCGGCCAGGCGGACGTCTGCTTTCCGGCACTGGACGGACCAGGACCGCACCTGTTGCCGGTTGATCATGAGGGACCGGTCCAGGGGGATGAAGATCTCTTTCGGCAGGCGGTTTTCCCAGGTCTTCAGGGTGCACCGGACCATGTAGCGCCGGCCCCGGATGTCTATCACGTGGGTGTAATTTCCCTCGGCGGTTATGGCGGCGATGTCCGTTACGGGAAGGAAAAGGGCCTTTTTCCCCGTGTTCAGGAAAACCCGGTCGGTGGGGGACAGGTCCGTTTCCGGTTCCGGGGCCGGGAGGGACCTCTCCAGTGCCCTCTCCAGAGCGTTTTTCAGACGCGCGGGGTCAACGGGTTTCAGAAGATAGTCCAGGGCATTGACTTCGAAAGCCCGGATGGCGAACCGGTCGTACGCCGTCACGAAGATGGTCAACGGGGGGGCTTCCAGGCCTTCGATGAGGTCGAAACCCGATCCTCCGGGCATCTGGATGTCCAGGAAAAGAAGATCGGGACGCCTCTCGTCGATGCCCCTTCGCGCCTCGTCGACATTGCGGGCTTCCCCCACGACCCGGATCCGGGGATGTTCGCGGAGAAGGTCCCGAAGGTTTTCCCGGGCCAGCCGTTCATCGTCGACGATGAAAGCCCGAAGAGGCGTTTCAGGCGACCCGTTCATGGGTTTCGTCCTCCAGGGGGATTTCGACGGTCACGTTGACCCACCCGTTTTCTTCCTCCCGGTCCAGGCGGTAACGCTCGTTATAGGCCAGTTTCAGCCGCGCCCGAAGATTTTCGAGCCCCACGCCGGTCCGCTTGCCCGTTTCGTCTTCCCGGGGAATCCAACGGCCCGTGTTGGCCACTTCGATCCGCAGCCGGTTGCCGGTGATCCACCCGTAAACCCGGATGGAAAGAGGCATGGTCGATGTTTTCATGCCGTGCTTCACCGCGTTTTCCACCAGGGGCTGGAGGATAAGCTCGGGAACGGGAATGTCCCCGATCATGGGAGACACGCGGAACGTGATGACGAGATCGCTTTCGAAGCGGACCTTTTCGAGGCCCAGGTAGCTTTCGATGGTTTCCAGCTCCTCCCTCAGGGGCACGAAACCGGAGCGCGTGGCGGAGAAGGTGGACCGGAGATACCGGGACAGCTTCTGGATGAGGTTCGTGATCCGCTCCGGGCTTGTTTTGGACAGCGCGTCCAGGGAGTTCAGGACGTTGAAGAGGAAATGGGGATTGATCTGGTACCGCAGGGTTTCGAGCCTGGACTGAGCGAGACGCCTTTCCATTTCCGCCGCCCGCCGCCGTTCCTCCTCCATGGCTTTCTGCTCCGTCCGGTCGTCCAGGATCCCCTGAATCCGGATAATTCGTCCGCTCTCATTTCGCTCCGCCCGGGCGTAGATGACCCCGGTTCGGGGAGCGCCGTCCCGCCGGTGGAAAAGGATCTCAAAATTCGTTACCACGCTCCGGGACCGGAGGGTCGCGATGAGAGCGTTCCGCCGTTCGATCCTGTAAAACTCGGTGACGTTTCTGCCGATGATTTCCTCGGGAGAGTCATAACCGAGAAGGCCCGCCAGGGCCGGGTTCGCGTTTAAAAGGCGCCCTTCGGCGTCGGTGACGAAAATCCCCTCCACGGCGTTTTCGAAAATCCCCCGGTACAGGCGTTCCGCCTTCTCCAAGGCGCGGCGGTTCTCCTCGAGGTTTTCCGCCATGGCGTCCAATCCCCGGCCGAGCCGGGCGATTTCATCGGAACCGGTGAGATCGAGACGCTTTTCGAGATGCCCCTCTCCGATGTCCCCGACGAAAGCGATGCACTTCTGGAGTCTCGCGAGAATGGGGTGGGCCATGAAAAAAACGGTGGCGGACAGGGCGACGAGCATGATGACGAGGGTCAGCAGGGTTACCTGGCCCAGGGCCTGGATCGGCGCCAGGACCTCTTTCAGAGGTCTTTCGAAGACGAAGAACCATTCGGGGTCCTGGTTTTTCAGGAAGGCCGCCAGGCGTGGTCCCGCCGTCGATTCGTAGGTGATGAAGCCCTTGTCCCGTTTCATCTGTTCCGCCGGAAAGGGAATGCGAGGCGGTTCATAGGAGGCCGTTCCCGCGGTGTCCGCGAGGGGGCTGCTTTTCGGGACTTTTCCGCCGATCCCGGGATGGAAGAGAAAGGCGTTGCTTCCGGTGGTATATGTGTGGAACCGAAGGAAGTTTTCGTTGAAATACGCCAGGTCCACCGTGGCCCGGAGGACGGCGACGGTCCGGCCCGTCTGTTTCACCGGGATGTTGAGAAAGATGCAGGGCCGCCCGGTGGTCTCGCTGATGAGAATCTGGGATATCCGGGTTTCCCCGGCCAGGGCGGACTGGAAGTAGAACTGCAGGGCGAGGTTTTTCCGCACGAAGGTCAGACCGATACGGTCCGGAAGCGAGGAGGCGAGGCACAGGCCGTCACGGTTGACAAGATTGATGGACTGGAAGACCTTTCCCTCGTGGACGGTGGCCTGAAAAAACCGGCACGTGGCGGCCACGACTTCCAGGTTGTCGGGAAACGCGATGGTCTGGTGTACCAGGGGGAGTTCGGCGAGAACCTGGACGTCTCTCTTGAGAAGATCCAGGGTGAGCCTGCTCTGGGCGGCGATGAGGATGACGAGGCGTTCCATTTGCTCTCGGGCCGTCGATTCGAGCTGTTTTTTCGCCGTGATGTAGGTGGCGGCCGAGGAAAGAAAGATGCCGGCGGTGATGATGATCCCGACGACGATGAGAAATTTGTTCCGCGTCTTCATGGGCGCCGTTCCCGGTAATCCCCTGAAAAGTACCGGACCTGTACTTTCCGCAGAGACGTTGTTTTTTAAAAGAAAAAAATAATGAAGTCCCCTTATCAGAAAAAACCCCCTCGCGGCAAAGAAAAAAAGGGGACAGATTTATTTTCAATTACGTGGCATGAAACCGGAGTTTTTACGTGTCAATGACAGGAACTGCGCGGGGGAATTGCATCGAGTCGGGAAATAAAATATATAACGAGGTACCGTTTCATGCAGCGAAGGAGGTTTCCCTCATGGTCTTCCACAGCGACAGGCCCCTGACTTTCGACACCGTGGTCCGCATGGCCATCGGCGCCGCCCTGATCTACGGTCTCATCCGCCTCCTGGGATACCTGAGCGACGTCCTCATCCCCTTCGCGGTGGCCCTGCTTCTGGCCTACCTGATTCACCCCCTGGTTCTCCTGGTGGAGAAGAAGCTGAAAAACCGTTTTCTGTCCGTCCTGGTCGCCCTTCTCACCGTTATCGGCGGAATCACCGCCCTGATCCTTGTCATCGTGCCTCTCGTGACCGACGAGGTGCGCCAGATGGGACAGATCCTTTCAGGAATCGTCAATGATTCGGCCATTGCCGATCGGGCGGCGGAATATCTTCCCGCCAATTTCTGGGAGGCCCTTCGGGATTACTTCGCCCGGGAGGACGTCCAGGCCTTTTTCCGGACCGACCGGTTCGTGACCCTCCTGGAGGGGGCCGCCCAGAAAGTCCTTCCCGGCCTCTGGGGGGTGATCACGGGCACGGCGAGCTTCTTCCTGGGATTGGTCGGCCTTTCCATCATCGGCCTTTATCTGGTCTTTATCCTCATGGATTACGAGAAAGTTTCCCAGGCCTGGCGAAACGCCCTGCCGCCGAAATACCGTCACGGGATCGTTTCCTTCGTCGGCGATTTCCGCCTTTCCATGAACCGTTATTTCCGTGGCCAGGCCCTGGTGGCCGCCCTGGTGGGACTGCTCACGGCGGCGGGGTTCTGGATGATCCACCTTCCCCTGGGAATCCTCCTGGGGCTGTTTATCGGCCTTCTCAACATGGTCCCCTATCTCCAGCTCGTGGGCCTTGTCCCCGCCTTCATCCTCGCCCTGTTTCTCTCCCTGGAAACGGGGACGAGCCTCTGGATCTCCCTCGGGTTGACGGCACTCGTCGTGCTTGTCGTCCAGGTCATCCAGGACGGCTTTCTCGTTCCCCGGATCATGGGGAAAGTGACGGGCCTGAATCCCGTCATGATTCTCCTCTCTCTCTCCGTCTGGGGAAAGCTCCTGGGCCTTCTCGGGCTTCTCATGGCCATCCCCATGACGTGCCTGATCCTCGCCTATTACCACCGCATGATCGGCAGGACGCTCCCCGAAACGATCGAGGAGGCCCCGCCGTGACGGTTTCCGGAACGACGGCCCGGGGTCGTCGCGCCGGCCGTTACGGTCACCCTTTCCGCTGCCGCGTAAGTGATACGGAAAAATGTTTTTCTTTGTGGCGGCCTTCTCTTTTTTTATCTATAATACGCCTCACGAATTCATATCCCAGTGACAGGAGGTGCGTGCCGTGAACTGGCTGAGACGGAAAGACTGGTCTCCCTATCTTGCGGGCGCCCTGGCCGGGCTCGTGCTGGTGGCGTCCGTATGGGTGTCGGGCCATTATTTCGGGGCTTCCACGACCTATGTCAGGGCGGCCGGTTATGTCGAAAAGGCCTTCGATCCCGAAGGGGTGGCATCGAACGACTACTTCACGAAGACAAAGATCAAGGTGGACTGGCAGATGATGTTCCTCGTGGGCATCGCCCTCGGGGCTCTCGTCTCCTCCCGGCTGTCCGGGGACTTCCAGGTCGTCATGATTCCGCCCATGTGGAAGGACCGCTTCGGGGCCGGTGGGATCAAACGTTTCGTCATCGCGTTCGCCGGCGGCATCCTGGCCATGTTCGGGGCCCGTCTTGCCGACGGGTGACCGAGCGGTCACGGTCTGGCCGGTCTGGCCCAGATGTCCGTCAGCGGTTATATTTCCCTTGTGTGTTTTTTTGTCGCCGGTGTTCTCGCGGCGAGACTTCTTTATGAGAAAGGAGGCCGGTGATGGATCTTCTCTATGGCATCATTACGGGATTCCTGTTCGGTTTTCTCATGCAGAAGGCCCACGTGATCCGGTACGAAAAACAGGTCGGCGCCATGCGCCTTATCGACTTCACCATATTCAAGTTCATGCTGAGCGCCATCATTGTGGCCATGGTCGGCATCTACGCCCTGAAAGGCCAGGGCATGGCGGAACTGAGCGTCAAGACGACCATCCTCGGAGCCAACATCATCGGCGGCATTTTCTTTGGCATGGGCTGGGCCGTTGTGGGATACTGTCCTGGAACGGCCGCCGGCGCCGTGGGGGAGGGACGGTGGGACGCCCTCTCGGGAATCCTGGGCATGATCGTCGGGGCCATGGCCTATGCCGAGGCCTATCCCCTGATGAAAAAGACCGTTCTGACCTGGGGCAATTTCGGGAAGGTCACCCTGCCCGATGTGTTCGGTTGGGATCCCTGGACGGTCATCGGCGGGCTGACCGTGTTTTATGTCCTTCTTTTCGTCGTCTTTGAAGTGCAGAAGAAGTAGCTTGAAAAAAATATTGACAGAGTTGGCAGACTCTGTTACTCGTCCAAAATATGTCACTTGAGTGGATGAAGCGATGACCCGATCCATGAATCATGAAATGAGCTGGTGGTGGCGGAGCCACAGGGAGGGATCTGTCCGCCGCTGACACGCGTGAAATAAGCATGAAAGGCCGTGGAAGATCCTGACTTCCACGGCCTTTTTCTTTTACGGAAATAAAAAAAGAAAAGGGCCGTGCCGACCACGTCGACACGGCCTTTTTCGTCACGAGGAGAAAGATGCATCACCCCCCGTTCGAAACCTTTGAAAAGATGGCGGCGAAGGGAAACCTCATCCCCCTTTACCGGGAGATTCTGGCGGACCTGGAAACGCCCGTGTCCGCCCTCGTCAAGCTGGCGGACCGGGAGAACGTGTTTCTCCTGGAAAGCGTGGAGGGCGGCGAGAAGTGGGGCCGTTACTCCATCCTTGGCGCCGATCCCCGGGTGGTCTTTCGTGTCCGGGGCGACGCGGTTCACATCGAGAAAAACGGGACCACGGTCACGCGGAATCACGAGGGGAAGCCCCTGTCGATCCTGAGGGAACTCATGGCCGACTTCCGGCCCGTTCCCCTGGATGGACTGCCCCGGTTTTACGGGGGGGCCGTCGGGTTTCTCGGCTACGGGATGATCCGTTTTTTCGAGAAGATTTCCCCGGGACCGGAGGAAAACGGAGCCGATGAGGCCGTTTTCCTCCTCACCGACACGGTGGCCGTTTTCGACAACGTGAAACACACCATCAAGGTGGTGACGACCGTTCACGTCGGGGAAGGGGACAACCTGAGAGAACGTTACGAAGAAGGGGTCCGCAGAATCGACGGTCTCGTCGAAATATTGGAGGCTCCCGCCTTTTCCGGCGAGAAGCGCAAAGGGCCGGCGAAGAAAGGAACGATGCCTGCCTTCCGGTCCACCATGGACCGGGAAGCCTACGGGGCCGTTGTGAGGCGGGCGAAGGAGCGGATCGTCGAGGGGGACATCATTCAGGCCGTCCTTTCCCGAAAGATCGAGGGCCCGTGCCATGTTGACCCGGTGTCCCTTTACAGGGCCCTCCGGTTCATCAACCCGTCTCCCTATCTCTTCTTTCTCAAGCTCGGCGGCCTTCACCTTGTCGGGTCGTCCCCGGAAATCCTCGTCCGGCTGGAGGAGGGAACGGTCGACCTGAGGCCCATCGCGGGCACCCGGAAGCGGGGAAAAAGCGAACAGGAGGATCGCGGGCTCGCCGATGAGCTTCTCCGGGACGAAAAGGAGCGGGCCGAGCACGTCATGCTCGTGGACCTGGGACGCAACGATCTGGGCCGAATCGCCGCGACCGGGTCGGTCCAGGTGACCCAGTATATGATCGTGGAGAAGTACTCCCACGTCATGCACCTGGTTTCCCATGTCCAGGCGGAACTGGCCGACGGGAAGGACGCCTTCGACGTGATCCCGGCGGTTTTCCCGGCGGGAACCCTGACGGGGGCCCCGAAGGTGATGGCCATGAAGATCATCGAGGAACTGGAGGCCGCTCCCCGGGGGCCCTACGGGGGCGCCGTCGGTTATATCGGCTTCTCGGGGAACATGGACCTGTGCATCACCATCCGGACCATGGTCCTCCGGGACGGGCAACTGACCATCCAGACAGGGGCGGGGATCGTGGCCGATTCCGATCCTTCCGCCGAGTTCGATGAAACGGAAAACAAGGCGAAAGCCCTTCTCGAGGCCGTGCGGATGGCGTCGGGGGCTCTCGAAATTCACCATGAAGAGGAGAGGGCGCGATGATACTCATGATCGACAACTATGACTCGTTTACCTACAATCTTGTCCAGTACCTGGGACAGCTCGGTGAGGACGTCCTGGTCAGGCGGAACGACGAGATCGGCCTGGACGAAATGGAAGCGCTTCGGCCGGAGGCCATCTTCCTGTCCCCGGGGCCGTCCACGCCCCTGAGCGCCGGCGTCACCGTGGACACGGTCCGGCATTTTCACCGGCGCGTCCCGATCCTGGGGATCTGCCTGGGCCACCAGGCCATCGGGTTCGCCTTCGGGGCCCGGGTGATCAAGGCGTCCCGGTTGATGCACGGGAAAACTTCGCCTATCCTCAATGACGGGCGAACGATTTTCAAGGGGCTGCCCAATCCCTTCGCCGCCGGACGGTACCATTCCCTCATCGTGGAACGGGAGTCCCTGCCTCCCTTCTTCGAGATCAGCGCCGAGACCGAGGAGGGCGAAATCATGGCCATCCGCCATCGCCAGTATCCCGTGGAGGGAGTCCAGTTTCATCCCGAGTCCGTCCTGACCCCGAACGGGAAGCGGCTCATCCGGAATTTTCTTGAGTTCGTCCACCGGGGGTGACCTTTTTTCTTTTTTCCGGGCGCCCGGGCCCGGGTGTTTTACCGGGCCGTCGGAAAGGAACATCATTTGAAAGACCACAATCACAGGCATTGGAGGAACACATGATCAGAGAAGGAATCGCAAAAATCGTCAGGCGGGAAGATCTGGCGGAGTCGGAAATGATGGACATCATGGGGGAGATCATGGAAGGCCGGGCGACGCCGGCACAGATCGCCGCTTTCGTCACGGCCCTCCGGCTCAAGGGTGAGACCGTGGAGGAGGTGACCGGCGCGGTGCGGATCATGCGCCGTAAGGCGACCCGCATCGACGCCCGGGCTGCCGTCATCGTGGACACCTGCGGAACCGGGGGTGACGGGAGGAGCACTTTCAACATCTCCACGACAGCCGCCTTCGTCGTCGCCGCCGCGGGGATCACCGTGGCCAAGCATGGCAACCGGGCCGTCTCAAGCGGCTGCGGGAGCGCCGATGTTCTCGAGGCCCTTGGCGTCAACGTGGACGCCCCCCCCGATGTGGTGGAAGAATGCATCCAGGAGACGGGGATCGGGTTTCTCTTCGCCCCGAAGCTTCACGGCGCCATGAAGCACGCCATCGGCCCGAGGCGGGAAATCGGGATCCGGACGATCTTCAACATGCTCGGCCCCCTGACGAACCCTGCCGGGGCCAACTGTCAGCTCATCGGCGTCTACGACGGGGCGCTCACGGAGATGTTCGCCCATGTCCTGAAAAAACTGAAAGCCAGGCGTGCCTTCGTCGTTCACGGGCACGACGGCCTCGACGAGGCTACGGTGACCGGCGAAACCCGGGTCTCGGAGCTGAAAGACGGCCTCGTGTCCACCTACAACATCAATGCCGCCGATTACTTCGGGGAGACTTACGGGGCGGACGGGCTCCGGGGGGGCGACGGGGCGCTGAACGGCGAGATCACCAAGGCCGTCCTGGCGGGCCGCGACGGGGCGCCACGGGCGGTGGTCCTCCTCAACGCCGCCCTGGCCATCGTGGCCGCCGGCAAGGCCGCCACCCTTCGGGAAGGCATCACGCTGGCGGCGGATGCCGTCGACTCCGGGGCGGCCCTGAAAAAACTGCAGGCCCTGATCGAGGTGAGCAACCGGTGACGCCTGCCACGATTCTCGAAAAGATCGTGGCGGCGAAACAGGCGGAAGTGCGTCGCCTGAAAGCCCGGGAGACCCTCGAAAGACTCCGGGCGAAAGCGGCGAAAAGCCCGCCCAGCCGGGATTTCAGGGGCGCCATCACCACCGGGGCCGTTGCCGTGATCGCGGAGGTGAAACGGAAATCGCCTTCCAAAGGGATTCTCTCCCGGGATTTCGACCCCGTCGGCCTGGCCCGTCTTTACGAGCGGGAAGGAGCCGCGGCGGTGTCCGTCCTGACGGATCGCGAATTTTTCGGAGGGGAAAAAGAAGACCTGACCCGGGCCCGGAGGGCCGTGAGCCTTCCCCTCCTCAGGAAAGACTTCATCATCGACCCCTGCCAGGTCTGGGAGAGCCGCCTTCTCGGCGCCGATGCCGTCCTTCTCATTGCGGGCCTCCTGGAGACAGAAGAACTGGCGGGGCTTCTGCGGGAGGCCGGGGAGGCGGGCCTGGAGGCGCTCGTGGAGGTTCACGGGGAAGAAGATCTGACGAAAGCCCTGGCGGCCGGGGCGGGGCTCCTGGGAATCAACAACCGGGATCTTCGCACCTTCGTCACCGATCTTTCGATGAGCGAGCGCCTGGCCCCCCGGATCCCCCCGGACCGGGCGGTGGTCAGCGAAAGCGGAATACAAACCCGGGCCGATGTGGAGAGGCTGACCCGGGCCGGTATCCGGGCCTTTCTCGTCGGCGAAGCCCTGGTGTCCCGGAAGGACCCGGGGGAAAAACTGAGAGAACTGCTGGGAAAATGACGGAAATAAAGATCTGCGGGATTACGTCGAAAAGGGACGCCCTACAGGCGGCCGAAGCCGGTGCCGACGCCCTGGGGTTCATCTTTCACCCCCCAAGTCCCCGTTTCGTCCCGCCGGAAACGGTGAAGGCCGTCATCCGGGCCCTGCCGCCGGAGGTGGTGACGGTGGGTGTCTTCGTCGACGGGGACCCCCGGGAGATCGAGACGGTCGGCGCCTTCTGCGGCCTTGACCTGGTCCAGCTCCATGGAAGGGAAACCCTTTCGACGATCCGGCATTTTCAGCCGGAGAGAGTCATCAAGGCCGTCACCGGTTTCTCCGGGGATTCCCGGGAAAGGCTGGAAGAGCTGTCCCGTTTCGTCCGGGCCCTTCTCGTCGATGCCGCCACCGCGGACCGGCCCGGGGGAACGGGGTTGCGGGCCGACTGGGGTCTCGCCTGGGAACTGGCCCGGCGGCATCGGCTCATACTGGCCGGCGGACTTTCGGCGGAAAACCTGGCCAAGGCCGTGGAGGCCGTTTCCCCGGATGCCGTGGATGTGAACAGCGGCATCGAGTCCGCGCCGGGCGTCAAGGACCCCGGCAAGGTGATGAGCGTCGTGGAAATAATCAAGGGAAGGGGCGAAGGCGCTGGGGAGAAAAAAATATTTGTGAAACCGTGAGGGGCGCCTTCAACGGACGCCCGGGTTACCTGTCTCCGGGCGGATCGGCGCAAGGGCTATCAAAGGGATGGGTTGCAAAAAATAAACAAAAACAGAGTCTTCAGTTAAAAAATCGGGGGTCTGTAAAAAGGGGCCCGTAAGAAGGGCCTGCAAAAAAGACTTGACAGGCTGTCAGAAGTGTGGTTTTTTGAAATACGTATTTTACAGAGGAAGGTTTTTTTCAGTGGATAACCACAGGCATTCAATCGGCAGCTGGTTTTATTATTTTTACAGAGACCGGTCTGCCCGTCGCCTGTGACACGCTGAAACGCGCGACATAAAAGGCGAAAGCCATGGGCAGGTCGGAGGATCTGCACCATGGCTTTTTTTTCATCCGGAAAGGGCCATGGCGGCGGAAACCCCACCATGGCCCTTTTCATTGGAGGAGAGACATTATGATTATCGTCATGAAACGAAGCGCCACGGACGAGCAGATCGATTCGGTCATCCGCTGGATCGAATCGGTGGGGTACAAGGCACACCCCTCCCGGGGAGTGGAGCGGACCATCATCGGGGCCGTGGGAGACCAGCGGGGGAAGGAACAGCTCCGGTTCCTCGAGTCCATGTCGGGGGTGGAGAAGACCCTTCCCATTCTGAAACCGTACAAGCTCGCGTGCCGGGAATTCCGGGAGGCGAACACCATCGTCAAGGTGGGGAACGTGGCCGTGGGAGGCAACGGCGCCGTGGTCATGGCCGGACCCTGCTCCGTGGAAAGCGAGGAGCAGATCATGGAAAGCGCCTACATCGCCAGAAAGGGCGGGGCGGACATCCTCCGGGGCGGCGCCTTCAAACCGAGAACGTCCCCCTATGCGTTCCAGGGCATGGAGGAGGAGGGCCTGAAAATTCTGAAACAGGCGGGCGACTCGGTGGGCCTTCCCATCGTCACCGAGGTCATGAACACCACCGACGTCGATCTCGTTGAGGAATACGCGGACATGATCCAGATCGGCGCCCGGAACGTCCAGAACTTCGCCCTCCTGAAGAAGGTGGGAAAGGCGAAAAAGCCCGTCCTCCTGAAACGGGGAATGATGACCACCATCGAGGAACTTCTCATGTCCGCGGAGTACATCCTGTCTTCGGGAAACGAAAAGGTCGTCCTGTGCGAGCGGGGGATCCGGACGTTCGAGACGGCGACCCGGAACACCCTGGACATCAGCGCCGTGCCCGTCCTGAAGGAACTCACCCATCTTCCGGTGATCGTCGACCCGAGCCACGCGGCGGGTCACTGGAAATACGTCCGGTCGCTCGCCCGGTGCGCCCTGGCGGTGGGGGCGGACGGCATCATGGTGGAGGTCCACCCCGAACCGGAACGGGCGGTTTCCGACGGCATCCAGTCCCTGAAACCGGAACGTTTCTACCAGATGATGGAGGAATTCCGGGCCCTGGAACACCTGATGACGGAAAACCTGGGAACGGTCCGATGAAAAAGATCAAGGTGAACCTCAATCGAAAGGTCTCGGCATCCTACGAGATTTTCCTGGGCCGGGACATCCTGGACCGGGCGGGAATCATCATTCAGAGAAACAACTGGGCCCGCCGCTGGTTTGTCGTGAGCGACCAGACCGTGGCCGCCCTCTACGGCGGGAAGGTTCAAGAGGCCCTGACAGGCATGGGCCTTGACGTGGAAAGCCTGTCCTTTCCCCCGGGGGAGGCCTGCAAAACCATGGAAACAAGCCTGGCCCTCATCGAGGGGCTTCTTCAGGCCGGCGCCGACCGATCGTCCGGTATCATCGCTCTCGGCGGGGGCGTGACGGGCGATCTCGCGGGGTTCACCGCTTCCATTTTCATGCGGGGAATCCCCTATATCCAGGTTCCCACGACCCTGGTGGGACAGGTGGACAGCAGCATCGGCGGGAAAACGGGGGTGGACCTCCGGGAAGGGAAAAATCTCGCCGGCACTTTCTACCAGCCGAAGGCGGTGATCATCGACATGGCCTTTCTCCAGTCCCTCCCCGACGGGGAATTCAGAAGCGGTCTCGCGGAAGTGGCGAAATACGGGATCATCGACGACCCCGGGCTTTTCGAGTACCTGGAGTTCGAAAGTGAACGCATCCTGGCGCGGGAGATGGAATGCCTGGCCGAGGTCGTCTCCCGATCCTGCTCCATCAAGAAGGGGATCGTGGAGATCGACGAGAAGGAACTGGGGATCCGGAAGATCCTCAATTACGGTCACACCCTGGGTCATGCCGTGGAGGCCGAGTCGGCCTTTGCCGTTTCCCACGGCGATGCCGTCGCCATGGGCATGATCGCCGCGGCGAAAATATCGGAAAAAAGCGGGTATCTTCCCGAAAAGGACCGGCAGCGGATCGAGGGGCTCCTGCGGTCCCTGGGCCTTCAGGACCGGATCCCCGACGCCGTCACGGCGGAGGGTCTCCTGTCCCGGATCCGGTACGACAAGAAGAAGAAAGGCCGCGAGGTCTCCTTCGTCCTTCTCAAGAGAATCGGGGTCCCTTTCTCCAACGGAGCGGTGGATGAAAAGATGCTCCTGGAGGTCATCGAGGAGATGCGTCGAAAATGACCGACCGGATGGACGAACTCAGGAAAGCCATTGGCCGGAAGGATCGGGAGATCCTCGATCTCCTGAATTGCCGGGCGGAACTGTCCCGGGAAATCGGGAAGGTGAAAAGGGATGCGGGGATCCCCGTTTTCGACGGAGAGCGGGAGACGATCATTTTGCGGAACCTCGTCCAGGAGAACACCGGCCCTCTCGAGGGACCCATGGTGGAGGCCGTTTTCCGGGAGATCGTTTCCGCCTGCCGGGCCCTACAGGGACCTCTCCGGGTGGCCTGTCTCGGGCCTGAAGGATCCTTTTCTTACGGCGCCGCCCTGGCCCGGTTCGGCTCAGGGGCCGTCATGGTCCCCGTGGAATCGATCTTCCACGTTTTTGACGCCGTGGAGCGGGAACGGGCAGACATGGCCGTCGTCCCCGTGGAAAACGCCCTGGAGGGGGCCGTTCATTTCACCCTGGACCGGCTTGTCTCGACACCTCTTCGGATCATGGGGGAAATCTTCTTTCCCATCCATCACCATCTCATGGCGACCGCCCTGTCCCGGGGGGGGCTGAAGCGGGTGTATTCCCATCCCCAGGCCCTGGCCCAGTGCCGGGACTGGCTTCGGAGAAACCTGCCCCACTGCCGGTGGGTGGAAACGGCGAGCACCGCCGAGGGTGCCCGCAAGGCCCTGGAAGACCGGGAAGGGGCGGCCCTGGCGAGCCGGGAGGCGGCCGTGCGATACGGCCTCCACGTTCTCGAGGAGCGCGTCGAGGATCACCCCGCCAACGTCACCCGGTTCATCGTCCTCGGCCGGCGGGGCACGAACCCCACGGGGAAGGACAAGACGTCGATCCTCTTCGGAACGAGGCACGCGCCGGGATCCCTTCACCGGGCCCTGGAACCCTTCGCCGACGAGACGGTGAACCTCCTCAAGATCCAGTCACACCCGCGGCGGGACCGGGTCTGGGAGTACCTGTTTTTTGTGGATTTCTCGGGCCACGAGGCCGATGAGAAGATCGGCCGGTGCCTTGGCCGCCTGGAAAAGGAAGTCACTTTTCTTCGCATCCTGGGATCCTATCCCGCACAGGGGGAAACGGCATGATCTGCCTGTCCATCAAGCCGGAAACGAAGGAAGAGGCCCTCTCCCTCATGAAAACCTGCGCCCGAATCTCCGGGGCCATGGAGCTCCGGATAGACGGAATGGCCGAACCGGGCATCGAAGGACTGCTTCCCCGGGAAGACCTGACCGTCATCGTGACAAACCGCAGGCGGGACGAGGGCGGGTCTTTCAGGGGGACGGAAGAGGCGCGGACGGCCCTCCTGGCCCGGGCCGTCGACAGGGGCGCCGATTATATCGACGTGGAAAGCGCCACGGAAGAAAAATGGCTCGGGCCCATCCGGGAAAGGATCGCCCGCCGGTCCGGTAAAACAAGGCTTATTTTGTCTTTTCACGATTTTTCCGGGACCCCGGCCCTGGAAAAATTGAAAGAAACGGCCGGAAGAGCCCGGGACCGGGGGGCCGACGTGGTGAAAATCGCAACCTGGGCGTGTTCCCTGGACGACAACCTGACCCTCATCGACCTTCTTCGGTTCGGGAAAAAGGAGGGCATCCCCCTGGCCGTCCACGGCATGGGGGAAAAGGGGCGGTTCAGCCGGATCGCCGCCCCTCTTTTCGGATCCCTCATTTCCTATGTTTCACTTCCCGGCGGCCGGGAGACGGCGCCGGGGCAGCTCACCCTGGACGAAATGAAACGGGCGGCGGAGATCCTCCGGTATGACATCTGAAGAAAGACAGTACGCTCTCTTCGGCCGGCCCGTGGCCCACAGCCTGTCGCCGGCCATGCACAACGGCGCCTACCGGGAAATGAGCCTGCGGGCGCGTTACCGGGCCTTCGCGGTGGAAACGGCCGCCGAAATTCCCCCGGTCATGGACCGGGAGGACATTCGGGGGGCCAGCGTGACCCTTCCCCACAAGGAGGCCGTTCTCGAATGGCTCGACGGGATGTCTGCCCCATGCCGTTCCATCGGCGCGGCGAACACGATCGTGCGGAAGAAGGGCGGGCTTTACGGCGAAAACACCGACTGGAGCGGGTTTGTCCTTTCCCTCCGGGAGCGTCTCGAAATCCGGCAACGGGTTTTCGCGGTCATCGGGGCCGGCGGCGCCGCCCGGGCGGCGGTGTACGGCATCCTGGAGGAAGGCGGGATTCCCGTGGTCCTGAACCGCTCGGCGGCCCGGGGCCGGGCCCTGGCAGACCGCTTCGGCTGTTCCTTTCTGCCTCTCGAGGAAATCGGCCGGGTGGAGGCCCCGGTGCTCGTCAACGCCACGTCGGTGGGAATCACGGCGCCCGGCGGGGACTGGCCCTTCACGGAAAGGGTCCTGTCCCGTTTCCCCTGGGTCATGGACATGGTATACACGCCCCTTCGGACGGCTCTCCTCGAGGACGCGGAAAGGGCGGGATGCCGGGTTATCCCGGGCTACCCCATGTTCGTCTATCAGGGAGCCGAGCAGATCCGGCTCTGGACGGGCCTGAAACCGCCGGTGGAGCGGATGATGGAAATCGTCTTGGAAAGGCTTGCCCCGTGAAGGAAATCAGGAAAGCGGACAGGATCGGGGCGACCGTCCGGGTTCCCGGCTCGAAGAGCCACACCCAGCGGGTTCTCGTCGCCGCCGCTCTCGCCCGGGGCGAGTCGTATCTGCGCAACCCCCTCGTTTCCGAGGACACGGAACTTCTCATGGGGGCGCTCAGGGCCCTCGGCGCGGATATCCTCACAACGTCGGGGGATTTTATCGTCCGCGGGGTCGGGGGGACGTGGAAGGCCCCGGGTAAACCCCTCTTCCTGGGGAACAACGGGACGGCCCTCCGGTTCCTCACGGCGGTGACCTCCCTCGCCGACGGGGCCGTGGTCCTTGACGGAACGGAACGGCTCCGGCAGCGCCCCGTGGGCCCCCTCCTGGAGATGCTCCGGTCACAGGGCCTTTCATGCCGCTCCCTTAGGGAAGAGGGTTGTCCCCCCGTGGAGATTACCGGGGGGCGGCTGGCTGGCGGCCCCGTTTCCCTCAAAAAAATGGACAGCAGCCAGTATGTTTCGGCCCTGCTCCTGGCGGCGCCCTTTGCGAAGCGGGACATGGAGGTGATTCTCCCGGAGCGGGCGGTTTCCCTCCCCTACCTCGACATGACCGTCCAGGTTATGGAACATTTCGGAATTACAGGCACCGAGAGGGCGCCCCGGCGCTTTTTCGTGCCCGCCGGACAGTCCTATGGGGCCCGGAAAGTTCTCATCGACGGGGATGCCTCCAGCGCCTCTTATTTTTTCCTTGCCGCCGCCATCGGGAAAGGGGAGGTGGTGGTGGAAAACTGGAATCCCGGTACCCTCCAGGGCGACCGGAAATTTCTGGATCTCATCGCCTTCCTCGGCTGTGCCGTGGAAGAGGGGGCGTCCTCCGTGAAGGTGACCGGCGGTTTTCTGAAAGAGGGAGACCTGTCTTTCGATCTCGGCGGGATGCCCGACATGGTGCCCACCCTGGCCGTTCTGTCGGCCTTCCGGAGCGGGAAAACGGCCATCACGGGGGTGCCCCACCTGAGGATCAAGGAAAGCAACCGGATCGAGGCCCTGGTGAACGAACTCCGAAAGGTGGGCGTCGCCGCCGAGGAACGGGAGGACGGCCTCGTCATTACCGGGGGACGGCCCCAGGGGGCCGGGATCGAGACCTACAACGACCACCGGATCGCCATGAGCTTCGCCGTCGCCGGCCTCGCGACGGGGGGCATGAGGATCCGGAACCCGGGATGCGTCGGGAAATCCTTTCCCGGTTTCTGGGACGAAATGGAAAAGCTCTCATCATGAGGAACATCGTTCTCATCGGTTACCGCGGTGCGGGAAAGACGGCCGTCGGAAAGGCCCTGGCCCGGAAACTCGGGTTTACTTTTCTCGACACCGATGAGATGATCGAAGGGCGGGCCGGCCGGACCATCGGGGAAATCGTGAGGGAGAGAGGCTGGCCTTTCTTCCGGGGGCTGGAACGGGAGGTCCTGGCCGATCTCGGCCCCGTCGAGAGGGCGGCCATCGCCACGGGCGGCGGGATTCCGGAGGACCCGGAAAACCGTGAAACCCTCAGGCGGTTGGGGCAGGTGGTCTGGCTCACGGCGGCAACGGGGGAAACGTTGCGACGGCTTCGGGGGGACGGGACCACGGAAACCAGGCGCCCGCCCCTGGAAGGGGGGGATCTCAAGGGGGAGATCGAAAGGACCCTGGCAAGAAGGATTCCCTGCTACGAAGCCGCGGCAGACTGGACCGTCGACACCACGGGCAGGTCGGTCGATGACGTGGCCGATGAAATCATGAGAAAGGTGAAGGAAGAGACCCATGGGCGGTAACACCATCGGCACCCTTTTCCGGGTGACCACCTGGGGCGAGTCCCACGGCGAGGCGCTGGGCGCCGTCGTCGACGGCTGTCCGCCCGGGCTTTCCCTCTCCGAGGCGGATGTTCAAAGGGAACTGGATCGGCGGAAACCCGGCAGAGGCCCGGGAACCACCGCGCGGCAGGAAACGGACCGGGTCCGGATTCTCTCCGGGGTGTTCGAGGGTGAAACGACGGGAACTCCCATCCATCTTCTCGTGGAGAACCGGGACGTGCGAAGCGCCGACTACGACAGTCTCCGGAACGTCTACCGCCCGGGTCACGGTGATTTCACCTATGACCGGAAATACGGGATTCGGGATCACCGGGGCGGCGGCCGGGCTTCGGGACGGGAGACGGCGGCCCGGGTGGCGGCGGGGGCCGTCGCCCGGAAAATCCTCGATCCTCTGGGAGTGTCCGTGACGGCTTTCACAAGAGAACTTGGAGGAATCGAGGCCCCCGGGGATGATCTGTCGGAGATCGAGCGAAACGACCTGTTCTGTCCCGACGGCGCGGCGGCCCTTCGAATGGAGAAACGGTTGGAAAAGGGGAGGAAAGAAGGGGATTCCATCGGTGGAATCGTTGAAATCCGGATTCGCGGCTGTCCCGCGGGCCTGGGGGAGCCCGTCTTCGACAAGATGGACGCCGACCTGGCGAAAGCCCTCATGGGCATCGGCACGGTCAAAGGCGTGGAGATCGGCGCCGGGTTCGAGGTCGCCCGGATGACCGGTTCGCAGTGCAACGATCCCCTCCGGCCCGGCGGGTTTGTTTCCAACCACGCCGGGGGGATTCTCGCGGGCATCACCACGGGGGCCGACATTGTCCTCCGGGCGGCCTGCAAGCCCATCGCCTCCATCAGGCAGCCCCAGGAGACCATCGACCGTGACGGAAATCCCGTGACGCTCACCATTCGGGGCCGGCACGACGTCTCCGTCATCCCGCGGGTCATTCCCGTGTGTGAAGCCATGGTCCGGATTGTCCTGGCGGATCACCTCCTGAGACAGAAGGCGGTGCGGGTGTGAAAAATTTCAGAATTGGCGTCATCGGCGGGACGGGGGGCATGGGGCAATGGTTCGTCCGGCTTCTCGAGGAGGAAGGGTATGCCGTCCATGTCCGGGGGAAGGGCACGGGGATGGGTATCGAAAAAATGGCCGGAACGTGTGTCGTCATAGCCGTGGCCGTGCCCATCGGCGTCACCGTCCCGGTGATCCGGGAGGTGGGCCCGCTCCTGAAGGAGGACAGCCTGTTCATGGACCTCACCTCCCTGAAAAAAGAGCCCGTGGAGGCCATGCTCCGGTTTTCCGGCGCCGAGGTCGTGGGCTGTCATCCTCTTTTCGGCCCCGGCGTGACCTCCCTGAACGGCCAGAACGTCGTCCTGTGCCCGGCCCGGGGTAGCCGCTGGCTTCCCTGGCTCCGGGATCTTTTCCGGTCCCGGGGGGGGCGGGTGGTGGAAACCACGCCGGAGCGCCACGACCGCGCCATGGCCGTGGTCCAGGGACTCACCCACCTGACGACCGTTCTCATGGGAGAAGTCTTCAGGGAAAGCGGCCTGTCCCGTGAAGACCTCGACCTGGTGAGCACGCCCGTTTTTCGCACGAAGCTCGCCATGATTGAAAAAGTGGCTTCGTCGCCGAGGCTTTACGGGGAAATGCTGACGATGAATCCATACATGGCTGATGTCGTTAGCCGATGCGACGACTGCTGGTCCCGGCTCAAGGAGGTTCTCGGCGAAAGGGACGCCGATGCCCTCATCGAACGGATCGGGCACCTGGGGGACATTCCGGGGGCCGGTCGCCCGAAGCCGGGGGAATGAGGGGTCGGAAAAGAACGCCTTGACAGCGGGGTGAGTCGCGCTTTACAGGGAAATGGGAAAAGGAGGTATGCCCATGAGCGGATGTCATTTTTGCGGCCGGTCCAGCCACCCCTTCGAAGTTTTCAGCGACCGGCTCCGTCTCTGTAAACCCTGCACCTTCCGGGTCACCGTTCTCGAGGAGAACCTGGTGGAAGTCATCGAACTCATGGAAGGACTTTTCGAATCCTGCCCCGAGCCCGAACGGCTTTCGCGACACTTTGATTTTTACGGAAAATACCTGGGCCGACTTTTCGACGGCATCGCATCGGAGAAGACAAAACGGAATCTTTTTTCTCTCCTCACGGGGTCCTACGGAACCGCGCCGGTGTCTGTCGGAACGGATGCCTTCTTCGCTGACCCAAGCCATCTCCGGGAAGTGCGGGAAGGGATCCGGCGCGACCGGTATCTTCGGAAGCTTTTCAACGACCGGGGTTTCGTTTTTTCCCGTGAAGGGGAACTGGAAACGGACGCCTTCTCTTCACGGCCGCCGGCGTCATCGCAAGGGGGGAGCTTCTGGAACATGGGGGAACAGCTCATTCTCGACGAACTGGAGAAGGAGCCCATCGGGAAAGCCGACGACGACGAGGGGGTCTCCTGATCAGTCCCTCTAATCGCCGTCGACGCGGATCTTGAAGATGGGCTGACCGAAATCGACGGGCCCGGCCTCTTGGGCGTAGATCTCGGCGATGGTCCCGTTGACCTCCGCGACGATCTGGGTGTGCATCTTCATGGCCTCCATGACGAGAAGAATGTCCCCGTCCTCCACGTAGTCTCCTACTTCCACGTATATCTGGTTGATGGTGCCGCTGATGGGGGAACGGATATCCCCGATCCGGGCCAGGGACTCGATTTCCGGCAGGGTGAGGGAAGACCGGAGGCTTTTCTCCCGTTCCAGGGAAGCGGCGACGGCTTTTTCCGGTCCTTTTTCATGTTCCAGGGGCGTTTTTTCCTCCCGGAGGTCGATAAGCCTGGGAGACTGGTCCGTCCGGGCGTATCCCGGGACGGGGTCTTCGTAATCGAAGACCTGGGGGTGGCCTTCGATATACGAGGTGTCGAAACGGCCCTCGATGAAGTCGGGTTCGTTGCAGATGGAAATGTAAAGGGGGATGGTCGTCCACGGCCCGACGATCAAAAAGTCCTCGAGAGCCCGCCTCAGGCGCTCCACCGTCTGCTTCCACGCGTGTCCCCGGACGGTGATCTTGGCGAGGAGGGAATCGTAATCCCTGGGGATGTGGTACCCCTGGTAGATGAACTCGTCGAGTCGCACGCCGGGGCCGCCGGGCTGCTGGTACCGGTCGACGGTCTTTCCCCCTTCGGGCATGAAACGGTTTTTGGGGTCCTCGGCGTTGATCCGGACCTCGATGGCCCGTCCCTGGAGGCGCCGGTGTTCCTGTTTCAGCTCCAGGGGGTTCCCTTCGGCGATGAGGATCTGCTGCCGGACGATGTCGACCCCCGTGAGAATTTCCGTCACCGTGTGCTCCACCTGGAGGCGGGTGTTCACCTCGAGAAACCAGAATTCGTGCGTCTCCGGATGGACGAGAAATTCGAAGGTCCCGGCGTTTTCGTAGCGGACCGCCCGGGCGGCGCGGACCGCCGCGTCCTCGACGGCTTCGAGGACATTTTGGGGGAGGTCCGCCGGGGCGACCTCGAGGAGTTTCTGGTTCCGCCGCTGGATAGAGCAGTCCCGGGTCCCCAGGTGAATGACGTTTCCGTGCCGGTCCGCCAGGATCTGCACTTCCACGTGTTTCGCCGGACTGATGCATTTTTCCACGTAAAGGGATTCGTCGTTGAAGGCCGAGAGGGCTTCCAGCCGGGCTACGGGCATGGCCGACCGGAGCTCTTCTTCTTTCGTGACCTTTCGAATCCCTCTCCCGCCGCCGCCGGCCAAGGCTTTCAGCATGACGGGATACCCCACTTCCGAGGCGAACTGGACGGCCTCCTCGATGCCCGTGTTGTCCGGCGAAAGCTTGGTGGTCCCGGGAATCGTGGGAATTCCCGTCCGGGCGATGGCCTGGCGGGCCATGACCTTGTTCCCCATGTCGGCGATCACCTTGGGGGAGGGACCGATGAAAATGATTTTTTCCCTCTCGCAGGCAGCGGCGAAATCAGCATTTTCGGCGAGAAAACCATACCCCGGATGGATGGCGTCCGCGCCGGTCAGGCAGGCGGCCCGGATCATCTTTTCGATGTTCAGATAATCCTTGCGGGGCCCGTCGCCGAGGAGGACCGCTTCCCGGACATGGCGCAGGTAGAGGGCGTTCCGGTCCGGGGTCTCGTAGACAACGACCGCTTCACGGTTCATTTCCTTGATGGTCCGCACGATGCGGAGGACGATTTCACCGCGGTTGGCTATGAGGATTTTTTTTATTTTGGCCATTTCGAGCTCCCTTCCCCAGATGCCCGATCAACCCCTGGATGACCGGGGACGCTCTCTGGTCAGAGTTCTGTTCGCCTTGCCAGGATCTTCAAACGCTTTTGGGCTGTCTTTCATATCATAAAATGGCGGGAAATCCCATGGCAAATCCGGGTATGTTCTGCATGAGCCGTGCCGGGCGCCGGGCGGGGATACCTTTCCCGTCAAGGCCGGTCATCCCCGCGGGATTGCTTCGTTAACCCCGGTGCGGCCACCCGCCGTGTGAAGCCCTCACGGAAGAGCGGCATGAAAAACCGCAAACCTGCCTTCGCAGATGGGTAAAGCGCTATGCGACGGAAAGGGTTTGCCTATTCGCCCGGCCCGCCGGGACGTTGTCCCCCTGTCGCTTGACTTGTCCATCCTTCTTGCCGATAATTTCATGCGGTGTCGCGGCAATGAAGCCGGCAGAACCGCCGAAGGCTTCCCTGAAAAAAACGGCGGCACCCGGCCGACCGAGGTAAGAAAAGTGACGGATCACCCTTCCCGGAACATCCTTCTCGCCGCTGTCATCGTCACGGGGGTCTCCTCCCTGGTGACCCAGATTGCCGTCACCCGGGAGGTGATCAACCTCTCCTCGGGGAACGAGGTGGTCCTGGGCGTCGTCTTTTCCCTGTGGATGTTCCTGACAGGCGGAGGCGCGTGGCTCGGGCGGTTTGTCCATTCCCGCGGCGCCGCCGGGAGGCTTTTTGCCCCGGTCCTCTGGGGGATCGCGTTTCTTCCCTTTCTTCAGATCGTTTTCCTTCGATTCACGAAAGAGATCTGGTTCACCCGGGGGGTCCATCCCGGACTGGGGGACCTGATCCCGGCAACCGCCTTCGTCCTTCTGCCCTACGCGCTTCTGTCCGGCGGAATCCTGACCCTGGCTTCCCTCCTTCTTTCGAAAGAGGGGGACGGCGGAAAAAGTCTCGGCCGGGTCTATGTCGCCGACAGCGTCGGCGATGTCCTCGGGGGGGGCCTCTTCACGTTCGTTCTCATTCCCTTTTTCAGCAATCTCCACGTTCTTTATGTCCCGGCCCTTCTGTGCCTGGCGGTCCTCTCGTTTCTTCCGGTGGGGGAAAAGGGAATGAGGCGAGTATCGGCGCTGTCGGTGACAGCCGGTATTTTTCTCCTTGTGTTGATCGGGTCTGTTTCCCTGGACCGGGTCAGCCTCAACTGGCTCTATCCGGGACAGGAGATTCTTTCTTACGAGGAAAGCCCCTACGGGCGGGTTGTCGTCGCCCGCCGCCATGGACAGGTCACCTTTTTCGAAAACGGCGACACCCTCTTCTCCCTCCCCGATGCCTTTGCCTCCGAGGAACGGGTCCATTTCGCCCTGGCTCAGATTCCAAAAGTGGAAAAAGTTCTTCTCCTGTCCGGGGGGGTCTCGGGAGCCTTGGCGGAGATTGAAAAATACGGCGTTTCCCGGATCGACTACGTGGAACTCGACCCCGTGGTTCTTGAAACGGGCCTTTCCCTTTTTCGGGAACCCCTGCCGGACACGGTCCTTGTCCATCTTGAAGACGGCCGGGCGTTCGTCGAAAAGTCCGGGGAACGCTACGACGCCGTTCTCATGGATCTTCCCGATCCCACATCCCTTCAGATCAACCGGTTCTACACGGTGGAATTCTTCCGGGAAGTCCGGCGGCTCATCACGGGGGACGGGATCTTCTCCTTCACCGTGTCCGGGGCTGAAAACTACATCAGCGAAGACCAGGGGCGCTTTCTGTCCTCGCTCTACAACGCCCTTGACGCCGTCTTCGACCACGTCCTCGTTCTTCCGGGGGAACAAAACGTCTTTCTGGCCTCACCGAGGCCCCTTTCCACGGAGGTGGGGCGCCTTCTGGCGGAAAAGAGCATTCAAACGGTCTACGTGAAAGACGCCTGGATTTCCGGGAGACTCTCGGCGGAAAGAGTTTCTCACATTCAGGAGGAAATCCTCGGCGATGTCTCTCCGAACCGGGATTTTGACCCCGTCGCTTTCCGTTACCGGATCCGCCTGTGGCTCGCCATGTTCCAGGAGCGGTTTCTCCCCGCTTTTCTCTTGACGGCCCTGGGCCTGGCCGTTTATTTCTTCCGCCTGGACAGGGTGGGAAAAGTCATTTTCACGACGGGATTCACGGCGGCGTCCCTGGAGATCATCCTTCTATTATCCTACCAGATTCTTCACGGCAGCGTTTACACGGGGATCGGCTTCCTCGTGGCGGCCTTCATGCTCGGCCTCGCCCTGGGAAGCTTCCTGTCGGGACGCCTGTCCCGGGTGTCCCTGAAGGTGCTCCTCGTTCTCGAAGGGGCCCTTCTTTTCTTTCTTCTCGGCTACGTGCTTCTCATCGGGGCGGCGGCCCCGTGGCTCGGAGCCGTGGCGTTCGCTTTCCTTTCCGTACTCCTGGGGGGGATAACCGGCGCCGAGTTTCCCGCGGCCGGGCGGATCGTCCGCGACTCCCCCGGGAGGGCGGCCGGTTCCCTCTATGCCGCCGACCTTTTCGGGGGAGGGATGGGGGCCCTGGCGGCGGGCCTCCTTCTCGTTCCCTTCCTGGGGGTGGCCCAGGCCTGCCTGGCCCTGTTTTCCCTGAAAGGGTTGCTTCTCCTTTGGCTCCTTGTTAAAAAGTGAAAAAGAGAGGAGGATGATGGGCCCTTTAACGTTTTTCCCGGCCATGAACCGAAGGACCTTCCTTCGGTGGGCCGTCGCGGCGGGCGCCCTGCTGGGCCTTCCCGGACAGGCCCGGTGCGGGTGGTTTCTCCCTGGGGGAAAAAATGAGAAAACCGTCACCGGAAACGATGCCCCCCGGACACTCTGGAAGTGGTCCCGGCGGGTCTATCACCAGGAGAGCCTGAAAAACGGCTACGTGAAGTGCCTCACCTGCCCGAACACCTGCATCCTGCCCCCGGAGGCCCGGAGCCGGTGCCGGTCTCACGTGAACAAGGACGGGACGCTCTACACGCTCGTCTACGGGAATCCCTGCGCCGTTCATGTCGATCCGGTGGAGAAAAAGCCCCTCTATCATTTTCTCCCCGCCTCCTCCACCTTTTCCATCGCCACCACCGGCTGCAGCTTTCACTGCCTGAACTGTCAGAACTGGGAAATTTCCCAGGCCCGCCCCGAAGAGGTTCGATTCCAGGACCTTTTCCCCGAGGCGGTGGTGGAGAAGGCCGAAAAGGCGGGGTGCTCTTCCATCGCTTACACCTATTCGGAAGCGACGACCTTTTTCGAGTACATGATCGACACCGCCCGGACAGCGAGGCGCAGCGGGCTCCGGAACCTCTGGGTGACCAACGGGTACATCCGCCGGGAGCCGCTGGCCGACCTTTGCGGGGTCCTCGATGCCGCCAACGTGGACATCAAGGGGTTCTCCGAAGAGGTGTACGGGAAACTCATGGCGGGCAGACTGGCCCCGGTCCTGGAGACGCTGGAATTTCTGCGGGAAAGGAAGGTCTGGTTCGAAATGACGGCCCTGATCGTTCCCACCTACACCGACGACAGGGCCCGGGTCCGGGAGATGTGCCGGTGGATCCTGGACCGCCTGGGGCCCGATTGCCCCCTCCACTTTTCCCGCTTTTACCCCCATTACCGGCTGACCGGTCTTCCCCCCACGTCGGTCCCTTTCCTCGTGGACGCCAGAAAGACCGCCCTGGACATGGGGCTCCGCTACGTTTACATCGGCAACATCCCGCCGGGGGAATGGAACGACACCTTCTGTCCCGGCTGCGGAAAGGCCGTCGTCCGCCGGGAGGGCTACCGGATCCTGGAAAACGGGATCACCGGCGGGGCGTGCCCCACGTGCGGCACACCCATCGCCGGCGTCTGGACGTGAGAGGTTTTCACCGGAGGTAACCGGGGAGGTCCTCTTCTTCCCGGCCCTGGAAGCTGCACAGGACGGGACAGGTTTTACAGGGACCCTTCACGGCGGGCAGCGCCGGTTCCTCCTTGATCCCCTCGATGAAGTCGAGACAGGTGTTCACCTCCTCGTCGGGACCGTCGACGATGAGGGTCACCGACCCTTCGGCGCCGCCGTAACCGCCGGAGGCGAAGTGAAGGGCTTCGACCCCGAAGAGCTCCTCCAGGGCCTCCAGCTCTGTGATGACGAGCCCGTCGGTGACGCAGGCCATCCCCACGCGGGCGCCGATGGACCGGCCCAGGGTGAGCCGGCCGCCCGCCCGGGCGGCGTCGGGAACGGATGGGATGAGCTTCTCCAGGCCCACGGGAAAGATGATGGTGATTCCCTGGGCCTTGGCGGGCATGTAGAACTGGCCCATGGTCCCTCCCACGGGGTTCGCCATGACAATGCCGACGTTGCCTTCGGGGTCCACGGCGTTGGCCCCCTTGAGGACCACATCCCCGGGACCGAGCTTATCCATGACGGCTCCCGGTTCGACCTCGATGACTTCCCCCTTGTGGAAGGAAACGGGCCGGGTCCGGTTGGCCTGGTCCAGGGCGCACAGGACCCCTCCCCGGATCACCTGGCCCGCCATGTATCTTTCCTTTTCCATAGGTTTTCCGAGAACTTCCTCGGCGATGTAAGCATTCGTCGACCCCCGGCCGATGAGAAGGTATCCCTCTTCCAGGGCTTTTCGGACCTCGGGCATTTTGACGACGGCCTTGGCGATGAGCCGCTTGGATTGGGCCGGCGTGAGGGTGAACAGGGCTTCCATGGAAAAACCTCCTTTCGCTGTTGAAGGCCTCTTCCGTCCGGCCGCCCGGGGGCGGCCCGGGAAAAAAGACAGTTTACAAAAGACTTGAACCTCTATGAAATATCCCGGAAAGGACAGGGCCTGTCAAGGGGTAAAGTACAAACCCCGTTGAGCCTGTCTCTTTGAAGATTCCATGATTTCTGATAAGAAGGTTTCGTTGAGAATTCCTACGCACCGGTTCCCGCGCGAGAGGGCTTTCCCGGGGGACGCCGGGTTTCCGCGAAACGGACATGGACGGGAAAGGAAAATCGGGTGAAATGAATTCGGTCATGAAAACCATCGGCCTGCGGAAATCCTGCCGGACCTACCGCCAGGGCATGCCGGCTCCGGAGATCCTGGCGGCGTTTCGGAAATTCATCGACGGGAACCGGACAGGCCCCTTCGGCAACCCCGTCCGCTTTCCCCTCATCGCGCTGGACGAAGCGGAACAGGCGGCATTGCCGTCCCTCGGCACTTACGGCGTCATACGGGGTGCCTCTCTTTTTCTGGCCGGAGTGGTGAGACAGGGGTTCCGGGACATGGAGGACCTGGGATATGCCATGGAAAAAAACATCCTGAAGGCCACCGCTCTCGGCCTGGGAACCTGCTGGCTCGGCGGGACGTTCCGCAAGGCCGGTTTCGCCCGGCGCGTCGCCCTGGGAGAGGACGAACGTCTACCCGCCGTCAGCCCCCTGGGATACCCGGCGGAAAAGAGATCCCTCGTCGAGCGGGCCTTTCGCTTCGTTGCTTCATCGGACCGCCGTAAACCCTGGAAGTCTCTTTTTTTCCTCGGGGATTTCGAAACGGTCCTGACGGAAGCGGAGGCGTCGCTTCTGGCCCCGGCGCTGGAAGCGGTCCGGCTCGGACCCTCGGCCTCCAACCGGCAGCCCTGGCGGGTTCTCAAGGAACGGGAAAGGGACGTTTTTCACTTTTACCTCGAAAGGACCCCGGGATATGACAGGATGACCACCCCGGTCAGCCTTCAGGAGGTCGACATGGGCATCGCTTTCTGCCATTTCGATCTTTCCGCGGGCGAAAGGGGATGGAAAGGAAAGTGGACCGTCGACGATCCCCTTATTCCCGGAGGAAACTGGGAATACCGGGCGACCTGGGAAGGTGAAAAAACATGAAGACAGGGTTCGGCGCGGAAAAAAGAAACCGGCGGGGAAGCCGAAGGGACGGAGCCCTTTTCAAGACGGGGTGGCCGGGCCGGATCCTGCCGTTTTCCGCTGCCTTCCTGGTCCTGCTCCTTCTGGTGTCCTGTGCCTTCATGGCGAAGACGGAAAAGTCCGCCGTGGAGATCACCCTCCTTCATGTGAACGACACCCACGGCCACATCATCCCGTACATCGACAAAAGCGTGGACGAAACCCAGCCCGTCGGCGGTGCCGCCTATCTCTCGGCCCTTGTCGAAGGGGAGAGGCGGAAAAATCCGGAGGGGACCCTTCTCCTGTCGGCCGGGGACATGTTCCAGGGAACCCCCGAATCCAACCTTTTCCGCGGCGGGCCCGTCATCGAGATCATGAATGTCCTGCGGTTCGACGCCATGACCCTGGGGAACCACGAGTTCGACTGGGGTCTGCCGGTTCTCGAGGACATGGAGAAGGCGTCGGATTTCCCCTTCCTTTCCGCCAACGTGGTGGATGAAACGGGACGGTATCTCCCCGGCGTGAAGCCCTATGTGATTCTGGAGCGGAAAGGGTTGAAAACGGGTGTCATCGGGCTCACCACGCCGGACACGCCTTACACCACGACAGCGAAGAATGTGGCCGGCCTCACCTTCCTGGAACCGGAGAGGGTGCTCCCCTCTCTCCTGCAGCAGGTGAGGGGCGCCGGGGCGACCCTGGTGGTCGTCCTCTCCCACCTGGGCCTGGAAGAGGACCGGAAACTCGCCGCCGCCGTTCCCGGCATCCCCGTCATCGTGGGCGGCCACAGCCACACCGCCGTCGATCCGCCCCTGGTTGTGAACGGCACCCTCATCGTCCAGGCGAAGTGCTACGGGGATTACCTGGGCGTTCTCCGTCTCCGGGTGGACAGGCGAAACGGCCGCATCCTGGATTATACGAAAAAGGGTGAACTGGTAACCGTCCATGCCCGGGGCGGGGATCCCCGGGATGGGAAGGTGGCCGGTATCGTCGAGCGCTACCAGGACAAGGTCAGGAAGGAATTCGAGACCGTCGTGGCTGTGACGGAAACGGCCCTGACGGGAAACCGGGACGGCGAATCCCTCCTGGGGAACCTGGTGTGCGACGCCATGCGGGAAGCCGCGGGAACGCCCCTTGCCTTCTACAACGCCGGGGGGCTTCGGGCGGACATCTCCCCGGGGCCCGTCACCCTGGGGGACATCTACACGGTCCTGCCCTTCGACAGTGTTCTCATGACCATGGATCTCACCGGTGCCGATATCCTGGATGCCCTCGAACAGGGGGCCACGGGAGAGTATGGCATTCTCCAGCTCTCGGGGATGAAAGTCCGGCTGGATCTGACCCGGCCGAAGGGAAAGAGGGTGGCGGAGGCGACCATGGGCGACATCGCCCTGGAAAGAAATGAAACCTATCGGGCAACGATCCAGGATTTCCTCGCCGGCGGCGGGGATCACTACCGGTCTTTTCAGAACGGGAAAAACATTCAGAACGGCGGACTCGTCCGGGAGGCCGTTATCGCCTACATGAAAAGGCATACGCCCGTCAAGGCCCGCCCGGACGGCCGGATCGAGATATCGCCGTGAGGGAAGAGCGGATCACCGTTTACGTGAACGGCCGGCCTGTCCGAATTTTCCGGGGATTCACGGTGAAACAGGCCCTTCTGTCTCTTGACCAGGCCCTCTACGAGGCCGCCGTGAGAGGGGAACTGTTTCCGGAGGATGAAAACGGACATCCCCTGGGCCTGGAAGGGGGCCTTGCGGAGGGGGCGAGAATTTACACGAGAGGAGGAGGCGGTGGTCGGACCGGGACCTCGGGTTGAAAAAATCGATATTTCCACCCCCTTCGGAATCGTCACGGTTCAGGGGGTCTTTTCGCCGGGCCACCGCCCCCGGCTGAAACGCATCGAACTGTCCGGCATTGAGGGAGAATATCCCGTCGGGGCAGGGGAATCTTTTTTATTTACCAGGCCCGTCGGCGCCGAGGGCTGCCTGGAAGAACTCGCCCGGTCCCTCGATGCCTGTTTGCGCGGAGAGGCCCCCTCTTTCCCCCTGCCGTGGCTCGACCTGGAAACCGTGACCCCTTTTCAGAAAAAAATCCTTGTGACGCTCGCCGGTATTCCCCGGGGAAAGGTGATTTCCTACGGAACCCTGGCTGCCCGGGCCGGTTTCCCCGGAGCCGCCCGGGCCGTCGGCACGGCCATGGCCCGGAATCCCTTCCCCCTGGTCATTCCCTGTCACCGGGTGATCCGGTCATCGGGGGAGCCGGGGCGCTTCGGGAATGGGCCGGCCCTGAAGAGGGCTCTTCTGCTGCGGGAAGGGGTCACATTCGACAGGGCCGGCCGGGTGAACCGGTCCTGCTTCGCCGATTGAGGAGTGAAAATTGAAATATCCGAAGCTGAGAATGGACCTGCAGGCGGTCCCGGTTGTCATCGAGGGGCGGTCCTGCGTCGCCTTTCACGATCCCCTCGGTCTTGCCGGGGAATCCTTCGCCGTGGACCGGCAGCTCCTTCCCTTCTTCCAACTTCTCAACGGCCGCAACGATCTCCGGGACCTTCAGATGACCCTGATGCGCCGCCAGGGCGGACATATCATCCCGCTCGAGGAAATCGAGAAATTTCTTTTCGAGCTCGACCGAAACGGCCTCCTGGAAAGCGAACGGTTCCGGCAGGAAATGAGTTCCCTGAAAGAGGCCTACAGGCGGAAGGAAAACCGGGAGGCTGTCCATGCCGGCCGCTCCTACAGCGACGACAAGGAGGTCCTCCGCCGGTTCATCGATGACACGGAAAAGGCCCTGCCCCCGGTGTCCCCGGAATCGTTCGGGAAGGACATCTCCGGGGCCATGGCTCCCCACATCGACATTTCCGTGGCGGCGCCGGTCTACGTGGATCTTTACAGGCGTCTCCGCGGCGGCTCTTACGACGTGGTTTTCATCCTCGGCATCAATCACCGGGAGCAGGACGGACTTTATTCCATTTCGTCAAAACATTACGGGACGCCCTTCGGCGACTTGAAAACGGACAGGGAGTTCGTTTCCCGCCTGTCCCGTTCCGTTCCACCGGGAACCCTGGCGTCGGACGATTTCGGACACCGGACGGAGCATTCCGTCGAGTTTCAGGCCGTTTTTCTCCGGTATTACCTGGGCCCGGAAACGCCCATCGTCCCGGTGCTGTGCGGCGGGATTCACGAGTTTCTCATGACCGGCCAGGACGTGACCGCCGATGCCCGATTCGAGGGAATGGCCCGGGCCGTCGAGGACATCCTGTCGGAAACGGGCCGGAAGGCCCTCATCGTGGCCGGGGTCGACTTTGCCCACGTGGGGCGCAAGTTCGGCCACGCCGAGACCGGCGCCTCCCTCCTGGGGCCGGCCAGGAAAAACGATGAAGAACTTCTCGCCGCCCTGGAGAGAACGGACGGGCCGGCGATTTTCGAAAATGCCTGGCGGACCCGCGACCGGTTCAACACCTGCGGCCTGCCGGCCCTGATTCTCCTGTCCCGGCTCCTCCGGGGATGCCGGGGAACCCGCCTCGCCCACGAGATCTACGACGAGAAGGCAACGGAAAGTGCCGTCACCTATGCTTCCATGATCTTCCACCCTTGAACCGCCGGAACCGGAAAAGATGAGCCGGCGTGGCGGCGTCAATTTCGGAAACGCCCGTTTCGTGTCCGGTTTTCTTGACAACAGGGTGGTTTTTTCCGATGGATTTTCCAGGATAGAGGATCTTGAGGACGCCCTGCCGGAAGAATTTTTTCTTCGCGAAAACCTTCCCTGGGAAGCCGCATTCCTGGCGGGGAAGTGCTTCTTGGCCTACCGGCGGCGCAAAGGACTGAAAACGGCCCCTTTACCGGACTTTTACATCGGCGCTCACGCCGCTGTTTCTGATTTGATCCTTCTCACCCGCGATGCCGGAAGATATCGGGCCTATTTTCCCCGGTTGAAGCTCATGGCACCCGGTTCAGCCTGAAAAGGGAAAAGCTTTTTCTCAAAGGTCGAATTCAGCGACCAGGACAGTGTGGTCCGACGGCTTTTCCGCCCGCCGGGGCGCCAGGTCGATCCAGGCGCCGGTGGACCGGGCGGCCAGGGGCGCCGTGGCCAGGATGTGATCCACCCGCCAGCCCAGGCCTCGTTCCAGGGCCCCCCGGACGCGGTAATCGAAGAAGGTGTACTCTTTCGCCTTTCCAGGGTGATGCCTACGGAAGACGTCTTCCAGTCCCCAGGTGCAGAGCCTGTCGAAGGCTTCCCAGACTTCCGGGGTGAAGTCCACGTGGCCCCGAAGGCGCTTGGGGTCGTGAACGTCGATCTCCTCCCGGGCCACGTTCAGGTCACCGCACAGGAGAAGGGGTTTTTCCGGGTTGTCACGGCTGTCAAGAAAGGATCGGAGTCGGTTGAACCATTCGATTTTATATGCGAAATCAGGGTGTTCCCGATCTTTCCCCTGGGGGACGTAGCAGTTCACCACGGTCATGGCGGGGAATACCGCGCGGATGAGGCGGTTGCCGTCGGCCGGCCCGCCGTCGTCAAAGCCGTATGACACGTCCTGGGGCGGCGAAGGGGAGGCCACGGCGACCCCGTTGTAGCTTTTACCGCCCCGGTAGACCACGTGATACCCGGCGTCCCGGAAGGCCGCCTCGGGAAACTGGCCGTCCTCGACCTTCGTTTCCTGGAGGCACAGGACGTCCGGTTTTTCCTTTTCGAGCCAGGAAAGGACGACAGGCATCCGGGACCGGATGGAGTTGACGTTGAAGGTGCCGGCTTTGAATCGGGTCATGGCGAAAGTTCCCTCCGTCAATGATGGGCTGAAGCTTACCACGGCTTTACCCGGCGTCTCAAGGGGTTTGTCTCGAAGCAAAGCAGGGGCGCAGGGATTTCTCTTGACAGGAGTCGCTCTTTTTTCTTAAGTTTCGTGAAATGTTACGGGGGCGTTAAATCGGAAAGCAAACAGGCCTCGTTTCCCCGCGCCGGTCGGCCGGGGTCAGGGGATGTTCCGCCCCTTTCGGGAGGATCATAAAATGGCCGGCGAGCCGGAAACAGGAAACAGGAGCAGAAAAAAGAGGACGGCCGTCCTTATTTTTCTTACCGCGGCCGCTCTTGTCGTGGCGGGCATTTTCGCTTACCGGGCCTACAGCAGGACCCACGTCTCGACGGACGACGCCTTCATCGACGGGAGAATCCACGTCGTGTCCTCCCGGGTGCCCGGGACGGTGGAGGCCGTTCACGTGGAAGACAACCAGCCTGTCCGGGCGGGTGATCTGCTCCTGGAAATCGACGACCGGGATTATGACGTCCGGGTCCGGGCGGCCCTGTCCGCCCTGAATTCGGAAAAAGCCGAGCTCGCGGAGATGGACACGAAGATCGCCGTGGCGGAAAACCGGCTGTCGGAGCTCCGGTTCCGGACGGAAACGGCGAAGGCCCAGCTGAACCTGCAGGAGGCCAATTTGCGCCAGGCCGAGGCGGACCTGAAACGGGCGGAAGCCCTCTTCGCCAAGGAGATCCTGCCCCGGGAGCAGTTCGACAAGGCGGTCACGGGACATGACATCGCCAGGGCCCAGGTCAACGCGGCGAAAAAGCAGCTCGATGAGAGCCAGGCAGCCGCGGAAACCCAGAAGGCGGTGATTCTCCAGGCCGAGTCGGCCCGCCAGGCCCAGGAATCAGAGGTCCGGAGGCAGGAAGAGCTCCTGAAGGCGGAGGAACTGAAGAAGAGCTACACGAAAATCTTCGCCCCGGCGGAAGGCTACGTGACGAAGAAAGCGGTGGAAAAAGGCAACCGTGTCGGTGAAGGCCGATCCCTCATGACCATCGTCTCTCTCGAAGACATCTGGGTGACGGCGAACTACAAGGAAACCCAGCTGGAAAACGTGAAACCGGGACAGAAAGTGAGAATCCGGGTAGATTCCTATCCCGGGGACGTCTTCCAGGGGACGGTGGAGAGCATCATGGCGGGAACGGGTTCCGTCTTTTCCCTCTTTCCCCCGGAAAACGCCACGGGGAACTACGTCAAGGTGGTCCAGCGGATACCGGTGAAGATCCGCATCGACGAGGAAGGCCCCAAGGAACGCGTTCTGCGCGTAGGCATGTCCGTCGTTCCCACGATCCTGACGGAAGAACGGTCATGAAAGGCGTCATCCCTTCCGCCTCCGCGAACGTGCCATGAACGGCGAGCCGAAAAAGTGGATGATCGCGATCACCGTGATGCTGCCCACCCTCATGGTGGTCGTCGACACGTCGGTGGTGAACGTCGCCCTCGCCCACATCCGGGGAAGCCTCTCCGCGGGGATCGACGAGGCCACCTGGTCCATCACCTCCTACCTCGCCGCCAACGCCGTGGTGATCCCCATGACGGGGTGGCTGAGCCGGCTCTTCGGGAGAAAGCGGTATTTCGTCGCCTCCATTGTCCTTTTCACCGTGAGCTCCCTTTTCTGCGGGCTCGCCTGGAACATCGAGAGTCTCGTTTTTTTCCGGGTTCTCCAGGGCGCTGCCGGGGGAAGCCTCCAGCCCATCTCCCAGTCCGTTCTTCTCGAATCCTTTCCCCGTTCCCAGCATGGAATCGCCATGGCCATCTATGGCGGCGGCGTCATGTTCGGTCCCATCATCGGTCCTCTTTTAGGGGGGTGGATCACCGACAACTGGTCCTGGCACTGGATTTTCTTCGTCAACATTCCCATTGGAATGGTCTGTGTCCTCCTGACGCTCGCCTTTATCTTCGACCCGTCGTACATGCGGCGGACCAAAATGCGGATCGACTACCTGGGGCTTTTCTTTCTCGCCCTGTGGGTGGGAGCGCTCCAGATGGTTCTCGACCGGGGGCAGGGGAAGGACTGGTTTTCCTCTGAACTTATCCTCTGGCTTGCCATCGTCTCCGTGATCGCCTTCGGGCTTTTTCTCATTTACGAGAAATACGCGCAGTCCCCCATCGTGGACCTTCACATCCTGAAAAACTACTCCTTCACCATCGGTGCGGGGGTCATGTTTTTCCTCATGATGAATCTTTTCGGAAGCATCGTCCTTCTCCCCGTCTACGTGCAGAACCTCATGGGGTACACGGCCTTCCTGGCGGGCATGGTCCTGGCGCCCGGCGGCATCTCCAGCCTCTTCGCCATGGTCGTCGCCGGGATCCTCGTTTCCCGGGTGAACCCCAAGATCATTGCGGTTACGGGAATTGCACTGGTCGCCTATTCCACCTGGCTCATGTCGGGTTTCAGCCTCCACGCCGATTTCCGTGCCATCCTCTGGCCCCGGGTGGTCATGGGTATCGGCATGGGCTTCGCCTTCATCCCGATGACGACCTTGAGCCTGTCCCACCTGCCCCGGGCCATGATGGCCAACGCCACGTCGGTGTTCAACCTGATCCGGATGATCGGCGGGAGCTTCGGCGTGGCCATCTCGGCGACGATCCTCACAAGGCGGGCCCAGTTTCACCAGTCCCGTCTCGGGGAGCACCTGACGCCTTTCGATTTTCCCTACACCGAAGGCTTTTCCGGCATGACCCGGGTTCTCGAAAGCCGCGGCCTGGGACCACTGGCCGCTGAAAACAGCGCCGGGGGCGCCCTTTACGAGGAACTTTTGAGGCAATCCTCCATGTTCTCCTTCAATGACGTCTTTTTCAGCCTCTCGGTGGCCCTCATCCTCATGATCCCTCTTATCTTCCTCATGAAGCACTCCCGCGGCGAGGACGAACCGGCCACGGCGACCGCCGAGTGAGGCTTTCACCCTTTCCCGGGATGACAGGCCGTTCTCATTCTCCTTGACGGCCCGGCGGACATCCCCTATGTTACGTCCTGCCGGTGAGCGAAAGAGGAGAGTTTACCCGGACATGAAACGTGACACCCTTGGAGCCGATGCCGTTCTCCTGACGACCGCCCTGATCTGGGGGTTTGCCTTTGTCGCCCAGAGGGTGGGAATGGAATACATCGGTCCTTTCCTGTTCAACGGCATCCGTTTCGCCCTGGGCTGCCTGGTGCTGGCGCCGTTTCTGCTTCTGAAAAACGGGGGCCAGTCCCCCGTGCCGGGCCTTTCCCCGGGGGAGACGAAAAAAGCAGCCGTCGGCGGGAGCTTGCTGGCGGGGTTTCTGCTGTTCGGCGGCGCGTCCCTCCAGCAGGTGGGGATCGTTTACACCACGGCGGGCAAGGCGGGGTTCATCACCGGGCTCTACGTGGTCATCGTTCCCTTACTCGGCCTTCTCTGGGGCCAGCGGACCAACGGGGGAACCTGGGCGGGGGCCCTCCTCGCCGCTGCGGGTCTCTATCTACTCAGTGTCACCGGGACATTCCGTGTCGACCGGGGCGACTTCCTGGTTTTCCTGGGCGCTTTTTTCTTCGCCGGCCATGTCCTGGTCATCGGCTGGCTTTCACCCCGGATGAATTCTTTCCGGCTGGCTTTCGTTCAGTACGCCGCCTGTTCCGTCTTCAGCCTCGCCGTGGCGGCGCTCGTGGAGACGGCGACAACGGAAGGTCTCCTCAAGGCCCTGCCGGCCGTCTTTTACGGAGGGGTCCTGTCCGTGGGCGTCGCTTATACCCTCCAGGTGATCGGGCAGAGAAGGGCCCATCCCGCCCACGCCTCGATCCTTTTGAGCCTGGAATCAGTTTTCGCCGCCCTGGGGGGGTGGCTCTGGCTCGAGGAGATGCTCTCTTTCAGGCAGCTGGGCGGCTGCGCCCTCATGCTTTCGGGGATGATCCTTTCCCAGCTGTGGATCTACATCGTGGAAAAGAAGCCCGACGGGGCGACGTTCTCCCTTCGAAAACCCGGCCGAACCATCTGACACAGCGGCGCCTGCGAAAGACCGGGAGTGAGCCCGCGGGTCGGCCCCGGGTCCCCCGGACAATCGTTATTTCAAAAAAAGTTGAGAACTTGCAATCTTTTCCCGACTCGTATAATCTGAAAACGTCATTCTCGTGAGGGAATTTCAGGCACCAGGGGATTTCCTCGACAGCTCCTGTGCTCCCGTTCCTGTTCAAACCCATTACCGCGGTTTTTGCGGCTTTTTCATCGCGTTCCTTCCGTCGGGGGATTCCTGTCTCTCGGGATTCGAGAGGAGCGGTCCTGGCTTGTCCGGTCTTTTTGTGAACCGTTGATTCGAGAAGGGGGAAACCCGTGACACCGGTCATCGACTCACCCGAAGCCAAGAAGAAATCAGGGGGGCGAAAAAAGCCCGTCCACAGGGAAAGCCCTGAAAGAGCCATCCTGGAGGGGGAGGAGGATCTGCGGATGATCCTCGAGGGGTCTCCCATCCCCCGGTTCGTCATCGACTGCCGTCACCGGGTGGTCCACTGGAACCGGGCCCTGGCGGAAATGAGCGGCATTCCAGCGGAAGATGTCGTCGGGACGGGAAAACACTGGCAGGCCTTCTATGACCGGAAGCGCCCCTGCATGGCCGACCTCCTCGTGGATGGGGAAGCCGGGGAAATCCCCCGGTGGTATGCCGGGAAATTCAAGGACTCCAAGCTCCTTCCCGAGGCTTACGAGGCCGTGGACTTCTTCCCCGCCCTGGGAAGCCGGGGGAAATGGCTCCGTTTCACCGCCGCCGTTCTGAGAAACCGGTCGGGCGAGATCGTCGGGGCCATGGAGACCCTGGAAGACATGACGGAACAGCGCCTGGCCGAACAGGCCGTGAAAACGAGCGAGCAGCGGCTCAAGGCGGTTCTCGAGGGATCCCCCATTCCCTCTTTCGTCATCGGCCTGGATCACCGGGTGATCTACTGGAACAGGGCCCTGGAGGAAATGAGCGATATCAAGGCCTCCGAGGTCATGGGAACGAATCAGCACTGGCGCGCCTTTTACCGGACCGAGCGTCCCTGCATGGCCGATCTTCTCCTGGAGAACATTCTCGAGGAACTTCCCAAGTGGTATGTGGGAAAGTACGAAAAATCCCGCCTCGTCGAAGACGCTTTCGAGGCCGTCGACTTCTTTCCCGACTTGAGCGACGGCGGGAAATGGCTTCGATTTACCGCGGCGGTCCTCCGGGACGCCGGCGGCGCGATTTTCGGGGCCATGGAAACCCTGGAGGACATCACGGAATCGAAGAAGGCCCAGGAAGCCCTGGTGGAAAGCGAGAAACGCCTGGGCGCCATCCTGGAGGGATCCCCCATTCCCACGTTCATCATCGGGAAGGACCATCGGATCATCCACTGGAACCAGGCCCTGGAAGAATTGAGCGGTATCCGCTCCCGGGAAGCCGTCGGCACCCGCAAGCACTGGGAAGCCTTTTACAGCAGCGAGAGGCCCTGCATGGCGGACCTCCTGGTGGATGAACTCCTCGATGAAATCCCTCCCTGGTACACCGGAAAATACCAGAAGTCGCACCTGATCCGGGACGCCTACGAGGCGATGGATTTTTTCCCCAATCTCGGGGAAGAGGGCAGGTGGCTGCGCTTTACCGCCGCCCCTCTTCGGGACTCGAAAGGAACCCTTTTCGGGGCCATCGAGACCCTGGAGGACATCACGGAAAGGAAATGGGCCGACGAGGCCCTCCGTGAGAGCGAACAGAGGCTGAAATCAATCCTCGAGGGGTCCCCCATTCCCACCTTTATCATCGGGAAGGACCACCGGGTCCTCTACTGGAACCGGGCCCTGGAGAAGCTCACCGGCGTCCCCACGGAGGAAGCCCTGGAAACCCGGAAACACTGGGAGATCTTTTACGGAGGGGAACGTCCCTGCATGGCGGACCTCCTGGTGGATGAACTCCTCGATGAGATCCCCCCCTGGTATGTCGAGAAGTATCACTCCTCGGAACTCATGGAGAACGCCTATGAGTCCACGGAATTCCTCTCCCGCCTAGGGGACGGCGGCAAGTGGCTGCGGTTCACGTCAGCGGCCCTTCGTGACTCCCGGGGAGACCTTTTCGGCGCCATCGAGACGGTGGAGGACATCACCACGCTGAAACTGGTGGAAGTGGCCTTGAAGGAAAAGGAAAAGAGATACCAGGAACTCAGCATTACCGACGGGCTCACGGGCCTTCACAATCTCCGGCACTTCTACACCCAGGTCAAGGGAGAGATCGAACGCTCCAACCGCTACAGGCATCCCCTGTCCCTGCTCCTTCTCGACATCGACGATTTCAAGGTCTTCAATGACACGTACGGCCACCTGGAAGGAGACAAGGTCCTCACCCGGCTGGGGCAGGTCATACGCCGGTGCCTCCGGAAAATAGACACGGCATACCGCTACGGTGGGGAAGAGTTCACCGTGGTCCTGCCGGAGACCCGGGGCCATGACGCCACCGCCCTGGCGGAGAGAATCCGCCGGGAGTTCGAGCAGGAGAACTTCACCGCGAGGCCGGGATTGAAAATCCGGAAAACGGTGAGCCTCGGTGTGGCCCAGTACATTCCCGGGGAGGAACTGTCCGCCTTCCTGAAGAGAGCGGATGAAAACATGTACCTGGCGAAACGGGACGGGAAGAACCGGGTGCATTTCGCCGAGGTGGAAGCGGACGCCCTCGCCCATCCCGCATACGGGGAGAAGGACAGGATGTGACACCGCGGGAAATGGACGATCTCGTGTTTCTCGATTACATGAAGCGGGCCGACGCCTTTCTCGAAGCGGGGAAGGGCGGCCGGAGCTTCTGGATGGGGTACCGGAACGGTCTGCGACGCCGGCGGTTCGGGGATGAATTCGGGACGGAGGAACAGCACCGGCTTCGCCTCAATATTTCAGGGGATCACCCCGATCCGTCCCACCGGGTGTACGGCGCCGGCTACCGGGCGGGCTTCCGGGGAGAGGATCCGGCCGCTCTGCTCGAGCGATCCTGACGGTTTTTCCGGGGGATCGTAAGCGCCGCCTCCGGCCCCATGGGCCGAAGAAATTCTCGCCTTCTTCAGCGGAGTCTGGTAAAAACGCAAAGTCAGGCCGTCCCGGCGCCGTTGTCGCCGGACCACGCCCGCGGCGGCAGAAGAAAAGTGGACGGGGCAGGCGGAAAAAAGCGGGAACCGGCGGGGCCGGAACAGGTACGGATCATGAGAAGAAAAAAAGCAGTTTTGTTTCTCGTCGCGTTCTTTCTTGTCGCGACCCCCGCCCATGCCGCCTTCGGCGACGGGGGCGTTCTTGAGCACGTCGAGAGTTTTTTCAGGGATTTTTTCGTGAGCGTCAAACGGGTCTTTGTCCGGGATGACCGTTCATGCCCCTACCGGGTACTGGAGGGCCATGATTATCTCGTCTGGACCGTGGCCTTCAATCCCGGGGGGACCGTCCTTGCGTCGGGCGGCGTGGACGACCGGATCATCCTCTGGGAGATTCCCTCCGGGGTTCAGAAGGCCTTCCTGGAAGGCCATCAGAACGCGGTGATTTCCGTCGCTTTCAGCCCCGACGGAAGGGAAATCGCTTCCGGCGGGTATGACAAAACCGTTTTCCTGTGGGATGCGGCGACGGGAAACCGGGTGGGCACCGGCGCGATCCACGGGGATAATATCCGGGCGGTGGCCTATCACCCCTCGGGGAAATGGATAGCCTCGGCGGGCCTGGACGGGAAAATCATCCTCTGGGACCGGGAAAAAAAGGCGGTCATCCGGCAGTTCCAGGAAGAGGACATGATCTTTTCCCTGGCTTTCCGACCCGACGGGAAGATCCTTGCTGCGGGGGGGAAGGCATTGAAGATCGATCTGTGGGACATGGAGACCTTTGAGAAGGCCGGATCCCTCGAAGGTCACACGGGCTGGGTCATGGGCCTTTCATACAGTCCCGACGGGAAAATGCTGGCCTCCGGCGGCATGGACCACCGGGTCATGATCTGGGACGCCCTCTCGGGTGAGCGCCTGCACACCCTGACAGGCCATCAGAGCGCCGTTTTCTCCGTTTCCTTCGGGCCTTCCGGCCGCCTGGCATCGGGCGGGGACGATCAGCATCTCATCGTGTGGAACGGAAATGACGGGACGCCTCTTCTAAACTACACTTGCGTTTATGATTACATTCTTTCCGTGGCCTTTCATCCCTCGGGAAAATGGGTGGCCACGGGAAACGAGGACCGGGCGGTCCTTCTCTTTGACCTCGAAAGGTGATAGGATAAACTGAAAACAAGAGGCCGGAGCGGGCAGATTCCATGAACGTTTTTATCCGCCGGCGGGTCCCGGCGGCCTTCGTGATCCTTTACCTCCTGTTTGCCCTTGCCTGCGCGGAAAAACCGGCGCCCGCCGGTCCCGGGGAGACCGTCACCGGTTACCTGGAAGCCCTGTTTTCCGGCGCCTTCGAGGATATGGACGCTTACAGGACGCCGGGAGACAGAGGGAAACCGGCGGGAACACCGCCTTTCGAGACCCGGTTCCTCCGCAGATACCTGGCCCGGCTCGTCTCCTTCCGTGTTGAGGAGGCCGCCGTGGAGAGAAATCGGGCGGAAGTGCGGGTCATCGTCACGGAACCGGACTTCCGGGCTGTACTTCACGATTTGGAAAAAGCCCTGGCGAGCGGCGAGGGCCCCGTGCATGACCTGGAAGTGTATGGCGCCGTTACGGGAAACCTCGGTTCCCAGGCGGCCATATACAGAAAGGAAGGCGTTCCCGGGAGAAGCTACCGGGTCCTGTTCCACCTGGCCCGGATGGGGGGTTCCTGGAAGATTGTGGGAGAGGAAAGTATCGGGCGTTGACATGGGGAAGGAATTTGATGTTCTCATCCAGGGGGGGACCGTTTTCGATGGTTCGGGAAACCCGGGCCGAAGGGCCGATGTGGCCGTCCGGGGGGACAAGGTCGCCCTCGTGGAGGATTCCCTGGAAGGGCGGTCGGCGGGAAAGGTCATTGACGCCCGGGGGCTTGTCGTGGCCCCGGGTTTTATTGATCCCCACAGCCACACCGATGTGGAGCTTCTCGTCAATCCGAAGGCGGAAAGCAAAATCCGCCAGGGCGTTACGACGGAAATCGGCGGCAACTGCGGCTTCACCGCGTTCCCCTTGAGCCCGCTGAATATAGAGAAAACCCGTCATTATCTGAAGGAAAAATACGATTTCGACCTGAACTGGGCCGACGTGGACACCTTTTTCCGCCGACTCGAGGTCTGCGGTATGGCGGTCAACTACGCCACCCTTCTCGGACACGGAAACGTCCGGGGGGCCGTCCTGGGAATGGAAGACCGCTGTGCCACGGCGGAAGAGATCGAAAGGATGCGGCTCGTTGTCCGCAAGCACCTCGAGGCGGGGGTATTCGGGCTTTCCAGCGGGCTCATCTACACCCCCGGCTGTTACGCCGAAGCGGAGGAAATCATCGAGCTGTGCCGGGAGGTGGCCCAGTTCAACGGAATCTATGCCACCCACATGCGAAACGAGAGCGATTTCCTCATCGAAGCGGTGGAGGAATCCATTCGTGTGGCCCGGGAATCCCATGTGAGCCTGCAGATCTCCCACATCAAACTCGCCTATCCCCGGAACTGGCCGAAGGTTCACGAGGTCCTCTCCAGGATTTCCCAGGTGGCCCAGGAAGGGATCAAAATCATGGCCGATCGCTATCCCTACATCGCCACCTCCACCTTCCTCAGCGTTCTCATGCCCCCATGGCTCCGCCAGGGGTCCACCGAGGACTACCTGAAACGGCTGGGGGACCCCCGTTATGACGCCATGATCCAGGAATATTTCGAGGAACAGGAGGCCCGGATCGGCTCCTGGGAAAGTATCCGGATTTCCTCCGTGGTCACCGACCAAAACCGGAGGTTCATCGGAAAGACCATCGAGGAGGCCGCCAGGTCCGAAGGCAAGAAACCCTATCTTCTCATCCGGGATCTTCTCATCGCCGAAAAAGACCAGGTGGAGATGATCAATTTTTCCCTCAACGAGGACAGTTTCCGGCAGATCATCGTTCACCCCCTGGTGGTCATCGGGTCGGACGGCTGGGCCCTTGCCCCTTACGGGGTTCTCGGGCGATCGCGGCCCCATCCCCGTTCCTACGGCAGCTTCCCCCGGATTTTAGGTCGGTACGTGCGGGAGGAAAAGATCATGACCCTCGGGCAGGCCATCCAGAAGATGACCTCCCAGACGGCCTCGAAATTCGGTATCCCTCTTCGGGGGTGGCTCCGGGAAGGGTTTTTCGCCGATCTCGTCGTGTTCGATCCCGAAAGGGTTTCCGACAGGGCGACCTGGGAAGATCCCCATCGGTACCCGGAGGGCATTCCCTACGTCCTGGTGAACGGGGAGGTGGTGATCGACGAGGGGGAGCACACGGGCCGGCTCCCCGGGCGGATTCTGAAGAAGGAAAAACCCATCCGTCTCGTTTACTGAGACTTCTCCCGCCTTTCTTCCTTCACGAAACAGGCGTTGGGATTGACCTGCTCGTCGACGGCGCATTTCGGGCAGTAGTAAAGGGGAATGACGGTGCCGCAGCCCGAGCCGACGAGCTCGAAGTGGTGGCAAGCCTCGCAGACGTCGGTCCTGCAGCCCGAACAGGTGAGGAGAACGGCCTGATTGCCACAGAAGGGGCATCTTTTTTTCTCCTGGACCATGTCGTTTCCTCCTTTCCGGAGCTATGGAAAAAAACGGCCCCACAGGGCGGCGTACACGATGGCCGGGATCATGTTTCCCACGGGGATTTTCCTGATTTCCAGGAGGTTGATCCCGATGCCGATGATGAGAATCCCCCCGGCGGAGGTGATGGTCGCCAGGACGGCGGGATCCTGGAGAAAAAGCAGCTTCGAGGAGAGCAGTGTTATGGATCCCTGGACGACGAAAACGGACAGGGCGGAAAGGGCCACGCCGGCCCCGAGACTCGAAGCCAGGGCCACGGAGGCCGTTCCGTCGAGGAGGGATTTCACGTAGAGCACCCGGGGATGGCCCGTCGTTCCATCCTCGATGGACCCGATGATGACCATGGCGCCCGTGATGTACAGGATCGACGCGGTGACGAACCCCTCCGTGAAGGTCCCCGAGCTCGAGTGGAACAGGCGGCGGAAACGATTGCCCAGGGCCGCCATGCCGTCTTCGATCCGGAGGATCTCTCCCGTGACGGCGCCCAGGAGAACACAGCCGATGGCGGGGATGAGTTCCGTCACGGTGAGGGCCATCTGGATGCCCACGGCGAGGACCGACAGGCCCAGCGCCTGCATGAGCGTCGTCTTCAGCCCCTCGCCGAGGCGTTTTCCCGCCGTGATCCCCAGGGCGCTGCCCGCCAGGATGGCGGCGCTGTTCACGAGGGTTCCCGTCATGGCCGCATCTCGGAAAGCGGCCTTTGACGGATGACCTTTTGCCTGGGACGGCAGGCGTCGTTTTGTTCCCTTTCGGAAAGACCCAGTTCCCCGTAAACGGCGAGATGATCGGAGACCGGGTCCGCGAAAATGACCTGGTTTTCAAAGGAAAAGCACGGTGAAACAAAAATCCAGTCAAGCCGCCTCATGGATTTCGGAAAAGTCCGTATGGTGCTGTCCCAGGGGCGAAAGGTCGTCAGTCCGGTCCTGCCGGCGAAGTCCCGGAGGGTTTTTTCCCGTTCCAGCCATTCGCAGTTGAAATCCCCCATGACGATGAAAGGGCCTTTCCGCGTCTCCAGCCTGTCCGCCAGGGCGTTTACCTGCCTGTTTCTCGCGGCGGGGCTTGCGAAATCGAGGTGAAGGGAAACGACATCCACTTCCCTTTCCGGGTATCCGGGCAGAAGGACCGTCGTGAGGACGATACCCTTGGGAAAGGTGGGCGGCGAGGGGGCGAAGGTCACCGACCGGGGTGTCTTGAGGGGAAGCGTGGAAAGGACGGCCGTACCGTAGGACGTCCGCTTCCGTTTCACGTGCTCCCCCCGGACGGTGTAGGCGTAGCCGGCTTTTTCCGCGACATACCGGACATGGTCGAAGCTTCCGCTCCACAGCGAGGGCCCGTCGGCCTCCTGGAGGGCGACAAGATGGGGACGGACGTTCCGCAGGAGGGCCGCCACATCGTCCAGGTTTCCCTGGATGGTCTCTTTTCGCTGAAGCATCTGGTGTTTCCCGTCTTTCCGCCCGTGGGCCAGGTTCAGGGTCAGCACCCGCAGGGAAAAGCCGGGCACATTCTCAGGCGTTTCCTCGAGCGGGGCATTCTGGAGAAAGCCGATCTCCAGGTCCTCTTCCCGTTCCTGTCCCGGGAGGGGCTGGGCGGTCCAGCGGCCGACGGCGCCGATTCCCATGAAGGCAAGGGCGTAAAAAAGCCGCCGGGTGTGAAAAAATCGTGACATTTTTATGGGCATTTCAGTGTTTTTCCTTCAGCATCATTCTTTGATGAACTCGTAAAGCCGAAAAATGTTCAGTTATCGACGGCTTTGTAAAAAGATCCAGAGGCAAGGCGCCCAAAGCCCGAGGAATGAGACGTACTTATCGGTACGTCGCAATGACGAGGGATGAAGGGCAACACAGCCTATGGGCTTTTTACGAAGTCGTCATTCTTTCAGGACGGACAGAACACGGTTCGCCGCCCTTTCGGCCTCATCTTCCGTGGTGAACCGCCCCGTGGAAAAGCGAAGGGTACCCCGGGCGAATTCCGGGGGAACCTCCATCGCCGCGAGGACCGGGGAAACGGTTGTTTCCCCGGAATGGCAGGCCGCGCCCGCGGAGACGGCCACCCTGTCGAAGAGCCCCGCCAGAAGGATTTGGGCATCCCGGTTTCGGAATCCGAGGCTCGCCGTGTTGGGGAGGCGCCGCTCCTTGTGGCCGTTCAGCCTTACCGTGTCGCCCAAGGCGGCCGACAGGATCGAAAAAAGCCTTTCCCGGCTTCTTATCATAGTTTCCCTGTTCTTTTCCAGATCCCGGCGGGCGATGTCGCAGGCCTTGCCCAGTCCGACGATGCCGAGGACGTTTTCCGTTCCCGGACGAAAGCCCCGCTCCTGCCCCGCGCCGTGCATGAACTTTTCCACGGGGGTTCCCTCCCGGACATAGAGGGCCCCCACCCCCTTGGGGGCATAGATCTTGTGACCCGCCAGGGAGAGGAGATCCACGCCGAGAGCGTCCACGTCCGTTTCGATCTTTCCCGCCGACTGGGCGGCATCGGTGTGAAAGACGATGCCGAGCCGGCGGGCGATATTCGAAATCTCCGCCAGCGGCTCGATCGTTCCCACCTCGTTGTTGGCGTGCATGACCGTGATGAGAATGGTTCTCTCCGTAACCGCCGCCGCGACGTCTTCCGGGTCGACGAGACCCCCGCCGTCCACGGGAAGGTACGTGGTGACGAAACCGAATTGCTCCAGGTGCCGGCAGACTTCCAGGACCGCGGGATGCTCTATGGCCGAGGTGATGATGTGGTTTCCCCGGTGCCGGTTCGCCCAGGCGACGCCCCGGACGGCATGGTTGTTCGACTCGGTGCCGCCGCTGGTGAAAACGACTTCCCCGGGCTTGCAGCGCAGGAAGGCCGCCACCAGGCCCCGGGCGTCCTCGACGGCCCGCTTCGCCCGGATCCCATACCCGTAGGCGCTGGAGGGATTCCCGAATTCCTCTCCCAGGAAGGGGATCATGGCTTTCGCAACCTCGGGGTCGACAGGGGTCGTGGCGTTGTAGTCCAGGTAGACGGGGTTTCCCATGGATTGTCAGGTCCTGGCGAGCTTCGCGGCGATGGCGGTCCCGAATTTTCCCTGGTACCGGGCCCCCTCGAGGTCGATTTCCGTGGGAACCAGTTCCCCCTTCGGGCCGGCGATGGTGGACGCCCCGTAGGGAGAGCAGCCCGAGACCTTGTCCGTCCGGCTCTGTCCCGCGAACGTGTACGGAAGCCCCGTGATGACCATCCCATGATGGAGAAGGGTCAGGTGAAAACTGAGTATGGTCGATTCTTGTCCTCCGTGAGGGGTTCCGGAACTGGTGAAAACGCTTCCCACCTTGCCCACCAGGGCGCCCTTTGCCCACAGGGAGCCCGTGGCGTCGAGGAACTGGCGCATCTGGCCGCACATGTTGCCGAACCGGGTGGGTGTTCCGAAAAAGACGGCGTCGGCGGCTTCCAGGTTACCGACCGTGGCCACGGGGATGTGGGAAAACGTTTTTTTTGTCTCCAGGGCCCCCATTTTTTTCAGGATGTCCTCGGACAGGGTTTCCGGCACCTGCTTCAGGATCGCCTCGGCCCCTTCCACCTCGCGGACGCCCTCGGCGACGGCCTCGGCCATCCGGTATATGTGCCCGTACATGGAGTAGAAAAGGACTAGAACGCGCATGATTTTATCTCCTCTCTTCTGCATTTTGCCGGCGTTCCGGCGGGAACGGGGTTCACTTGACGATGCGGACCATTTTCCGGAACCGCTCTCCCTCGGCGATCCCCATGAGTTCGAAGAGGGCCATTTCCACGCTCGTCCGAAGGGCGCCCGCCTCGACCAGTTTCTCGATCCCAATTCTGCGGTTTTCCGGTGTCCGCGACGCCACGGCGTCTTCCACCACGTGGACCTCGTATCCCAGCCGAAGCAGATCCGCGGCCGTCTGGTAGACGCACACGTGGGACTCGATGCCCGTGATGAGAACCTGTTTTTGCCTGAGAGACCGGAGGTGCTTCTTAAATCCCTCATCCCGGCAGCAGCTGAAGGCGGACTTGGCGGCGGGGTCGAAGGACGGGAACAGGCCGGCGATTTCCGGTATGGTCGGCCCCAGTTTTTCCGGGGTCTGTTCCGTCACCACGATGGGGAGGTCGAAGAGCGCGGCGCCCTGGATCATCCGGACGAGGTTCCCGAGAAGCTCCTCCCGGCCGTCCATGGAAAGAAAGAGGTTACCCTGAATGTCGATGACGAGAAGAAATGTGTTTTCCGGTTCCAGCATGGCGGCACCTTTTCCAATAATCGGTATTTAGAGAATCCCGGTGATGAAAAGCCCGAAGAGGATGTTCAGCCCCATGAGGGCGAGGGTCGTCCGGCCCGACCAGCGGTGAACCATCCTTAATGTCGCCGACTTTTCCCTCATGATGAAGGAGAGGTGTCCCAGGATCGGTGTCACGACGGCCAGGAGAACGACGACCGCGCCGAGCCACCCGTGGGGAACCTGGAAAGGGCCTTCTTCCTTGCCCATGAAAATGGCGGCGAAGCCCGCCAGGACCAGGGCGACGCCTCCCCAGCCGAGGCCCCGATGGGCCCTCAGCCACCAGCGACGCCTCTTCGCATACCGGGCGACTGCACCGCCCGCCAGGAGGACAAGAAATCCCGCGGTCATGAATCCCGCATGATACAGAAACATGAAACCCTCACTTCCGGGTCGAGGCGCCTATTTCCCCGTGACGGGGGCGCTCCCCCCGGGTCCGCTTTCCGCCGCCGTCACCCTCAGTTCCGCGGACCGTTTGCCATAAACATTGCAGGTGCCTTCCACTTTCAGGACGTCGCCCTCATTGGCGGGAATGTCGTACGTGTAGGAACCGCCTTCCTTTTCAGGCTGGCTCTTGTAGGAAAACGCGCCCGAAGGGACCCCGTTTTTCCAGATCCGGATCGATTCGACGTAGTGACGCTCGGGATTGGACACCCGGTGGGTGACGGTGACGGTGAGCTTTCCGGCCCCGGCCTCGTAGGCCAGGACGATGGTTGCGGGAGGATGGGCCTCGACGGCGACGGGCATGAAAATCATCGAAAGAAGAAGGAGCCCGGCGATTCCCGCAGCATTCCACAAGCATCTCGTTTTTGTTTTCATGCTTTTTCCTTTCTCTCAGCCTTCGGAAAGCTTGAGCGCCAGGGCGGCCACCCGCTTTCCCAGCTTTGCCCCGTTGTACCGGGCATTCTCGTCGGGGGCCCCGACGCAGGCGACCCCGTAATGGCCCGTGGCCTCGATGGGGTCTCCGACGACGATCATCCCGTAGATGAGCATTGCCTGAAGGATGGAAATCATGGTGGTTTCCTTGCCCCCCGACGGATCGGCGGATGTGGCGAAGGCTGCCCCGACCTTGTTTTCCATCTTCTTGCGAAGGCCCACGTACTTATCGAAAAATTCTTTCATCTCCGCCGTCATGGACCCGAAATAAACGGGGGAACCGGCGATGAGGCCCCGGGACTGGAGGAGGTCTTCCCGGGTGACCTGGGAAACCGGTTTGAGCACACTTTTAACCCCTGGAACCTCTTCCGCGCCGCCGGCAATGGCTTCGGCGAGCTTTTTCGTGTTTCCCGTTTTTGACGCGTAAACGATGAGAACCTGCATGAACGAACCTCCGAAGGGTTTTACGTCTTTTCCAGGACGGTCTGGAATTTCCCCGGCGACTCGAAAAGGGGGATCACCGCCGACAGCTTGTCCGGTGCTCCCATGAGAAATACGAGATCGCCTTCCTCGAAAACCTGGTCCACCGAAGGGTTCGGGTTCACGAATCCTTTTCGCTGTACGGCAAGAACGGTGACGCCATAGCGCTTGCGCATCTCCGTGGACCCCAGGGTTTTCCCGGCGACGGCGGCGTTTTTTTCCACCCGGATCGTGTCGATGTGGACACCGGGGAGACAATGCCTCAAATCATAGCACGAAGCGGCCTCAGGGGAAAGGGTCCGGAGCATTTCGTAACCGCCCGCCCGGATGTCTCCGATGAACTGTTCGATTTCCTCTTTCGGGACGAGGTAGTTTCTCAAAACCCGCGCAAAGATTTCCACCGAGGTTTCGAATTCTTCCGGCACCACCTCGTTGGCCCCCAGTTCGTAGAGATGTTCCACCTCCTGGACATAACGGGTTCTCGCCACCACGTGGAGGAGGGGGTTGATTCTTTTCGCCAGGGCGGTGGTGGCCCGGGTGGCGGCGGCGTGGGGGATGGTGATCACCAGGATGCGGGCGCTCTGGATTCCCGCGTGCCTGAGGACGGCCTCGTGGGTGGCGTCCCCGTAGAAAATGGGTTCCCCCTTTCTGCTTTCCGCCCGGACGGTTTCCGGGTTCATTTCAATGATCACATAGGGGATTCCCGTGCTTTTGGCCGCCTGGGACACATGCCGCCCGCCGACACCGTAACCGACGATCACCAGGTGGTCCTTGCGGGGCGTCCTGTCGGGGTAACCGGAAACTTGGAGTCCCGCCGTCAGGCGATGGGGCAGAGGCAGACGGCCGACCGCCTGTCCCAGCCGGTTCGCCAGGTTGATGACGAAGGGGGTGGCGATCATGGTGAGGACGGAGACGCCCAGGAACAGCTGGTAGTTGTATTCCGGGATGAGCCCCTCCTTGAGTCCCGCCCGGGAGAGGACGAAGGAGAACTCCCCCACCTGGCTCAGGGAGAACCCCACGAGAAGCATCGTTTTCAGGGGATAGCGGAGGACATAGGTGGTGAGGGCGCCGATCAGGGTTTTTCCGAAGAGGACGAGACAGGTGAAAAACAGGACCTCGCCGGGATGCCCGAACACGAAGTTCGTGTCCAGGAGCATGCCGATGGAAACGAAGAAGAAGCTGATAAAGAGATCCCGGAAGGGCAGGATGTGTCCCAGGGCCTCCTCGCTGTATTCCGATTCGGAAATGATGAGCCCGGCGAAAAAGGCCCCCAGGGCCAGGGACAGGCCGAGGGTGCTGGTGAGCCACGCGACGGCCAAGCCGATGACGACGATGGCGAGGAGAAAAATCTCCCGGTTCCGTGTCCGGGTGATCCGGTAGAGGACTTCCGGGATGAGCCAGCGGGCGCTTCCGATGACGATGAGCAGGACCGCCGTCCCTTTCAGCAGAAGCAGAGGGACGGAAGGTGTGGCGTCCCCGGCGGCGCCTGCCAGAAAAGGGACGAGAAGCATCATGGGAACGATCATCAGGTCCTGGTAGATGAGGATTCCCAGGGTGGTGCGGCCATGGGGGCTGTCGATTTCCGCTCTTTCCTGGAGAAGCCTGAGGACGATGGCGGTGCTGCTGAGAGAGATGAGAAACCCCATGAAAACGGCCCGGTTCAGGGGTTCCTTCATGGCGAGATCGACCATGGTGAAGACGATGATGGTGAGAAACACCTGCAGGGAGCCGCCGACGAGAAGGGTCTTTCGGATTCTGAAAAGGTCTCTCAGGGAAAATTCGATGCCGATGGTGAAAAGAAGGAGAACCACGCCGATTTCCGCCATCGCGTCGACTTCGTGGATTCCATCGATGAGCCCGAGCCCGTGGGGCCCGGCAAGCATCCCGGTGAGAAGAAACCCCACGATCGTCGGGATGTTCAGGCGAAGGCAGACAAACAGGACGGCGGTGGAAAGGCCGAAGATGATCAGGATGTCCTTCAGTATGGGAAGTTCCATGAAGAACCGCTCTGTGCCGGCCCGTTACGGGCTCTTTTCACTCGAAGAAGACCGGGCCGGAGGCCTCCCTTCCCTCCGGTTCCAATCCAACGAGTGGACGGATCTCGTTCACCCGGAAATAGACGAGGTAAAGCTCCTTCTCCACATGGGGATAATGAAGCGTTCGCCTCCGGTAGGCCTCGATTTTCTCGGGATCGGTCTCCTCCCTTATTTTCGTGAGATAGAACCGGACCCCCTGGTATCCTTCGCCCTCTTCCTTGAACAGGTAAGCGGCGTACGGGTTGATTTTCAGGTTTTCATGGGTCCTGCGGCCCGTCATGACGAAGACGACCGTTTCGGAATCCACCACGTGGGGCCGCGCGTAAAGGGCAAGGTCGACCCGTCCCGATCTGTCCGCCGTGGCAAGAATCCCCAGCCCCTTTTTTGTCTCGAAATAAGATTTCTCCATTTTCATGAGGCCCTCCTTGACTGACTCCTCATTTGCCTTTTCGCTGCCCTTTCTGGATGCTTCGCAGGAAGCCCCGCCCCTCCCGGGCCGGGGGGAAGATCCCTTCCCTCGCCGTCCGGACATCCTCGACGGAGAAAAAAGCCCTCGGGTTGTATTGTCTCACTTCATCGATGACTTCCTCAAGGTTTTTTCGCTTCACGATGGTAAAAATCACTTTCACCATGCCTGTCGATCCGATGGCGTTCAGCACCGTGACCCCGTATCCCTGGCCTCGAAGGCGGTCGACGAGGGTGTCCGAGTCCTTCTGGGTGATGATGCGGATCACGACACTTCCGATGGCCAGCCTTTCCTCCACGAGAATGCCGACGAAATTGCCCAGGGTGAAGCCTACGGCATAGGCCAGGTAATAGAGCGGGTTGGTGAGGTTCCGCATGATCTGCCCGATGGCGAGAAGCCAGACGAGAATTTCGAAAAACCCGAAGAAAGGCGCCAGGTAGCGCATTCCCCGGGCGATGTAGATGATCCGGATCGTCCCGAGGGTGACGTCGACGACACGGGACAGGACGATGAGAAGCGGGAGAAGAACCCACTTGAAAAGATCCGAGTCGAAAAAGACTTCAAACACGTCGTCCTTCTCCTACAGGGATGTGCCGTCGGGGCGTCCTTCCGCTTCAAGGAACGCTTCCAGTTCCGGGACAGAATGGATGGGGAACCGGCAGGCGCCCCCGGAACAGGGGTAGAGCACCGCGCCCTCCCCGGGAGGGGCCATTTGTGAGAGCCAGGGAGCGACGGCGGTGACATCCCGGAAAGGCTTTTCCGGGGACAGGAAAAGAACCGCGCCGTGGGGCAGGAAGCGGCTTCGAAGCGGCCGGAGGAACGCCTCCACCTCCCGGTCGTTTCGCCGCCGGCCCGCCACGACGGCCTGGAAAGAGGGGAAAAGAAGGCTTCCCATGGCCGCGAGACTCATGGTGTGGCCCACGGGAGACCGGCCGAGGGTTCCCGACAGGGCGGACAGGGCCCCGTTGGCCCCGTCGAGGAGATCCGTTCTTCCCAGGAGGAGACCCAGGCGCGCCAGGTTGAGAATCGTTACAGCCGTCCCGGAAGGCAGGGCCCCGTCGGCGGCGTCCTTCTGTCGCGCCGGAAGATCCGATTTTTCCAGGGAATTGAAATAAAAGTCCCCCCGCCCGGTGTCACGGAAATCCCTCAGGACGGTGTCGGTGAGCCGGATGGCTTCCCGAAGATACAGCGGGTCGTAGGTCGTTTCGTAAAGCTCCAGGAGCCCCCAGCCGAAAAAGGCGTAGTCATCGAGAAGACCCGCGATGGCCGATTCCCCATCCCGGTACCGGTGAAGGAGCCGCCCAGGCGCCGGGGAAAGGACCTCGAGGATGAAGGCGGCGCCGTCCCGGGCGGCCGCGGTGAAGGCGTTTTCATCGAAAACCCTGCCTCCCAGGGCGAGGGCGGCGATCATGAGGCCGTTCCAGTCCGTGAGGACCTTGTCGTCCCGGCGGGGTCTCTCCCGTTCTTCTCTCTTTCGGCGGAGGCTGTCCAGGAGCTCCGCCAGCCGTTGTTTTTCCCGGCCCCGAAGACGTAAAAGAGGGGTTTCGCCGTCCTCGGCCCGCCGGGCGAAAAGAATGTTCTCCCGGCGCTTTTTTCCCGTGGCCTCGTCGGTGAAATTGCCCCTTTCCTCGACGGCGAAAAGGGATCTGAAAAGGCCGAACGCCTCCTTTGGGAAATGGTTCATGAGCTCTTCATGGGTCCAGAGGTAGAACCTGCCTTCCTCCCCCTCGCTGTCGGCGTCCTCGCCGCAGCAGAACCCGCCGTCTGGGGCGGCCAGGTCACGGAGGACATACCGGAGAACCGCCCGGGCCGTCTCGCCGAAAAGGGGGTTACCGGTCGCCTGGAACGCCTCCGTGTAGGCCATGGCCAGAAGGGCCTGGTCGTAGAGCATTTTTTCGAAATGGGGGACGGTCCACTTGTCGTCCGTGGCATACCGGTGAAAGCCCCCGCCGGCGTGGTCGTAAATGCCGCCGAGCCGCATCGCCGTGAGGGTGTGTTCCGTCATGGACAGGGCTTTTTCCCTCTTCGTCCGGCTCCAGTACCGGAGAAGGAAGAGCAGGTGATGGGGCATGGGAAACTTGGGGGCCGTCCAGAAACCGCCGTTCTCCCTGTCGTAGAGGCTTTCAAGGTTCTCGAAGGCCCGGTCATGAAGGTCCGGACCCGGGGCCCCCGGGCCGCCGGCAGTCTCTTCCCGGTTCAGGGCGCCCGTTATTTCCGAGGCCGCCCGGTTCAGCTCGGTCCGCCTGGTTTTCCAGAGCTCTCCCAGTTTGGGGACAAGATCCATCATTCCGATTCGTCCGTAACGGCTCTCCCGGGGAAGGTATGTGGCGGCGTAGAAAGGTTTCCTGTCGGGGGTCATGACGACGGTGAGCGGCCAGCCGCCGCTTCCCGTGATCATCTGGCACACGGACATGTAGTATTTGTCGATGTCAGGCCGTTCCTCCCGGTCGACCTTCACGGAGATGAATGTTTCGTTCATGAGCCGGGCCACGGCGGGGTCTTCGAAGGACTCACGGGCCATGACGTGGCACCAGTGACACGTGGCGTAGCCGATGGAGAGGAAAACGGGCCGGTCTTCCGCCCTGGCCCGGGCGAAGGCCTCCTCACCCCAGGGATACCAGTCCACGGGGTTGTCCCCGTGCTGGAGGAGATAGGGGCTCTTTTCCTTTTCGAGCCTGTTTTTTCCCTTCGGTGAATTGTCCTGCTTCATGGGTCGCGAACGTTAAAAAATGGGTTGATCCATAGCCGTCACGGGCTCTTTCGGCCTGTGTCCGGGGGGCCGTCTTCCGTGAACAGGCCGGTGAAGGTGAAACGGTCCCCGTCGAAAAGACCCCGGTCCGAGAGCTTGAGCCGCGGAATCACGGTGAGGGCCATGAAGGACAGGGTCATGAAGGGGGCGCTCAGGGGGGACCCCAGGTCCCGGGCCATGCGGTCCAGGGCGAGATAGGCCGCCGCCGCCTTTTCGAAAGGTTGATCGCTCATGAGACCGGCCACGGGAAGGGGGAAGACCGCCTCCCGGCCTTTCCCGGTTGCGGCGAGACCCCCCCTCGTGGCCACCAGGAGATTGACGGCCCGGCAGATGGCCTCGTCGGAGGCCCCGACGGCGACGATGTTGTGGGAGTCATGGGCCACGCTCGAGGCGATGGCCCCCTCCTCCAGGCCGAAACCCCGGACGAAACCGACGGCCGGCGGCCTGTCCTCGTACCGGTTCACCACGGCGATCTTCAGAAGGTCTCTCCCCATGTCCGGGACGGCCGCTCCCCTGTCCGAAGCGGGCTCCAGGGTCACGCTTTCGGTGTAGACCTGGCCCTCCAGGGCCTGGATCACCCGGAGAAGACCCTTTCCGGCGGGAACGGCGAACGCCCCGGGGGTCTTCCTGGCGCAACGAAAGCGGTTGACCAGACGGGCGGGCTGCCGCCGAATCAGGGGACGGCCCCTTTCCGCCACCGGGACACCCCGGATGAAGGTTCTGAGAATCCGGAAATCGTCGTGAAGGTCCACTTCGAGAAAATCGGCGTCGTCGCCGGGTTGGAGAAGGCCCACGTCCAGCCCGTAGTGGCGGACGGGGTTGACCGACGCGGCGGTAAGGACGTCCATGATGTCGATCCCCGCCCGGCAGGCCCGGGCGACCATTTCGTTGATGTGCCCCCGGACGAGATCGTGGGGATGCTTGTCGTCACTGCACAGCATGCAGGCCCGGGAACGGGTCCGGAGAAGGGGGAGGCAGTCCTCGAAAAGGGTTGCCGCCGAGCCGTGACGGATCTGGAGATACAGGCCGCGGTCCAGGTCCTCCCGGGACTCTTCGTAAGAGAGGCTTTCGTGGTTTGTCGTGATACCCGCACGGACATAGGTTTCCAGGTCCGCTCCCCGGAGGCCCGGGGCGTGGCCGTCCACGGCTTTGCCGTTCTTTTTCGCCCGGCCGATCTTGTCCATGACAACCGGGTCGCCGTGCAGAACCCCGGGGTAGTTCATCATTTCCCCAAGGAAGCGGATCTCCCGGCGTTCCAGGAGTTCTCCGACGGCCGCCCCGTCGAGAACGGCCCCCGAGGTTTCAAAGGGGCTCGCGGGAACGCAGGACGGGGCACTGAAATAAAACTTGAAAGGGACCCGTGTCCCGTCTTCGATCATGTAGTTCACCCCGTCGACACCCAGGACATTCGCGATCTCGTGGGGGTCCGAGACGGTGGCCACGGTCCCGTGGACCGCCGCGACCCGGGCGAATTCCGAGGGCGGGAGCATGGAACTTTCCACGTGAACGTGGGCGTCCACGAGACCGGGAACAATGAAGGTCCTGTATGTCTTCCGGTCCCTCCGGATCCCGGTGATTTTCCCGCCGGCGACGGTTATCGTGCCCGGGATGATTTCCCGGTGCAGCACATCGACGATATTGCCGGATATGTTGAAAGAATCGTTCACGGCGAAATCACGTTGCCAATTTTAATACGGGTTCGTCACCCGATCGCTGCCCCGGTTCGTCCGTTCCTCTATTCCTCAGGGGGGTTCTGGAGTGCCGTGAGGATGTCCAGGACTTCCTCCATGGCCGAACCGTAGGGTTTCGCCTCTTTCATGTCCAGGATGGCGTCTATGTTTTCCTCGATGTCCTCGGGGGCGATGGGTCTACCGGCGGGAAATCGGTGTCCCGGGCCCTCCACGACCTGGACGGCGCCGAAACGCCCGCCCGCCGCCGTGAGGATTTTTCCCGTGAACGAACAGGCGTCGCTGGCCAGATACAGGACCAGGGGAACGACCTGGACGGGGTCGAGAAGGGGAAGGATGTCCGGCGGGAACACCTGTTCCCCCATGCGGGTGGCGGCGATGGGGGCCACCGCGTTGGTGTGGATGTTGAACTTGCCCGCCTCGAGCTTGAGGGCGTTCATGAACCCGACGATTCCAAGTTTCGCCGCGCTGTAGTTCGTCTGGCCGAAATTGCCGAAAAGACCCGCCGAGGAGGTGACGAAGACGATGCGGCCGTATCCTTTCTGCTGCATGACGGGATAGACGGCCCGGGTCATGTTCACCGTTCCGAAAAGATGGACCTCCACGACCTTACGGAAATCGGCGGGGTCCATCTTGGCGAAGGTCTTGTCCCGGAGAATCCCGGCGTTGTTGATGAGGATGTCCACGGTGCCGAACCGGTCCACCGCTTCCCCGACGATCCTCCCCGCCCCCTCCGGTGAGGAGATATCCTCGAAGTTTTCGAGGGCCTCTCCCCCCTGGTTCCGTATTTCTTCGCAGACCAGCGTCGCCGGCTGGTCCGAACCGCCCGTCCCGTCCATCCTTCCGCCGGGATCGTTGACCAGCACCTTCGCTCCCCGGGCGGCCAGGGCCAGGGCGTAGCTCCGCCCCAGGCCGCCACCCGCTCCCGTGACCACGGCCACCTTACCATCGAACTGGATGGTCATTGTTCTTCCCCTTTTTTCGTTTCTATGAGAAACGGCCAGTGGAGCTCGCAGGGAACCCCCAGCCTCAACCACTCGTTTCTCCGGTCAAGCTCGGTGTTGATGATGGTTTTGACGGTCCTCACCGCGCCGTCTGCGCAGAGAATTTCATGGGAGTACGCCAGTTCTTCCACGATCTCGGGGATTCTTCCCGCGATCTCGCGGATGAAGAATTCCCGGGCTTCCTCGGGAATGTCGGCGACGATGATGCAGTGATCGACCCGATAAGCCTTCATGATGCCTCCTTTTCCAATGAGGGGGAACGGCTCCCGGTGAAAATCCGGCGCCGCCCGGCCCGTCGCTTTCATCGTAAATCAGGATTGCCGGATTTTTCAGGCGTTCAACGGGACATGATTTTACCCGTGGGATCATACCATGGGTCTTTTCGAAAGAAAACCTTTCCGAACGGACTGTTTCGATGATATAAGAAATTTTTTGAAATACACGAAAGGGAAGGAAGACCCCGGTCATACCCGGGCTTTTCTTCGCGGGAGGCATGACGAATGAGCGATATGGAACGGCAGCCTGAAATGGGAGCCCGGGTGGATTCGGAAAACCTGTACCGGGAAGATGTCTTCACCGATATCCGGGCGGCGACGATCCGGCGGATGGTTCCGGTGAACCCCGACGGGTCGCAGGACCACAAGAGAAAAACGGTCTTTATGGGCTTTACCCAGCTTGTGACGGAAAAAGGGATGCTTCCCATCAACTTTTCCATACCGGCGAAAAATCTCAAGGAAGCCCTGGACGCCTTTCCCACGGCCCTGCAGGATACCGTGAACCGGATGGTTGAGGAGGCCAAGAAACGGGAGCAGGAAGAATCCTCCCGGATCATCCTGCCCACGTCCCAGGGAGACAAGGGGACGATCATTCGCTGAGCCCTCGGGGGTTTGTGACATGGAGGACAGGAAAACGCCCCTTGCGGGGTTTCAGAAGAAATATCTCAGGGGGCTGGCCCATGGGATGAAGCCCGTCGTTCTGGTCGGCCAGGGCGGCGTGACGGCCCAGGTCATCCGGGAACTGGACGAGACCCTCGACCGGCAGGAACTCGTGAAGATCCGGTTCCTGTCGGAGAAGGGCCGGGAGGAGAAGGACGCCCTGCTCCGGCGGATCGAGGAAGAAGCGGGCGTCGAAGCGGCAGGCGTCATCGGGCACACGGCCATCCTCTACCGGAGGCACCGGGATCCGGAAAAACGGAAGATCCGGCTTCCAGAGCGGGAAGAAAAGGGGTCCTGAACGTCTTCCCATGGCGGAGAAAAGAACGAGGCTCTTTTATCATCTCAAGAAATGGCTGGAAATCGCCGCCCTGGATTACGCCATGTTCCAGGAGGGCGACCGGGTCCTCGTGGGCGTCTCCGGGGGGTCCGACAGCCTCGTGCTCCTGGATCTTCTGACGACGCCCATGGTTTACCTCCCCCCCTTCACCGTCGTGGCGGCCCACGTCGATCTCGGGTTCGATACCGCTTACGGGGACTACGGGATCCTCGAAGGTTTCCTGAAGGACCGGGGACTTGAATACGTCATGGAGAAAACGGACATCGGCGTTTATGCCCACAGCCCGGAAAACCGGAAGAAGCCCTGCTTCCTCTGCTCGAAACTGCGGAGGAAGAAGCTCTTCGAGATGGCCAAGGAACGGGGCTGCAACAAGGTGGCCCTGGCCCATCACCGGGACGACATGATCGAGACCCTTCTGCTCAACATTTTTTTCGCCCGGGAGATCAGCGGGATGACGCCGAGCCTGTCTTTCTTCAACGGGGAATTCCATCTCATCCGGCCGCTGGCCTACATACGGGAGTCCCTGGTAAAGAAATACGCCCGGGAGCGAAACTTCCCGGTCATGGAGAACCGCTGCCCGTCGAGCGGGACGTCGAAGCGCCTTTTCGTCAAGAGGCTCCTCGACGACCTGGAAAAGGAAAACAGAAACGTTCGGGAAAACGTCTTTCTGGCCCTCCAGCACGTGAAGCCCGAGTATCTTCTCGGAAGGAAAGTCGGGACGGGGCTGGAAGGACTCCGGATCCGGAAGCGGGACCTGAAACGGAAAAATCTGCCGGGAACGTTCTGATATCATGGCAAGGGAAAAAAAAGGGGAAAAACTCATCTGCCAGAACAAGCCCGCCTGGAGAAACTACGCCATCGAGGACGTCTACGAGGCGGGCATCGTCCTCCAGGGAACGGAGGTGAAGTCCCTCCGGGAGGGCCGGGCGAACCTGAAGGACAGCTACGCCCGGGTGAAGGACGGCGAGGTCTTCGTCTACGATCTCCACATCAGCCCTTATTCCCACGGAAACCGGGCCAACCACGACCCGCTGCGGGTCCGCAAACTCCTCCTTCACAGGCAGGAGATCAAGCGGCTTTACGGAAAAACCCGGGAGCGGGGGCTCGCCCTGATTCCCCTCAAATTGTATTTCAAAAACGGGAAAGTAAAGATGGAGATCGGTCTTTCCAAGGGAAAGAAACTCCACGACCGGCGGGAGGACCTGAAACGCAAGGCGGATCAGAGGGACATGGAACGGGCCTTCAAGGACCGGTCCCGGTAGTCGCGGCGGGAAGACGGCCAAAGGAAGAAAAATCAGCCGACGGGCTTTTTTTGACGGGTTCATTGACGAGGGATCGAAAAAGGGTTATATTACGTATATAAAATAGAGAAAGGGGGCGAAACGGTTTCGACGGGGACAGTTGAAGCTGTATAAGCGTACCGAGGTTCCTACAGGCCTCGTTAAACAGGTAGGAAAAACGTAAACGCAAACAATTACGATTACGCCTTAGCCGCTTAAGCGGTTGACGTCTTCCCCCTCCCGCCTGGCGGAGGGGAGAGGGCGAAACGAAGTCAGGCTGGCCGGGACCCAGGGCCCGCGGGGGGACCGGCGAGATCGAGCGGGATAGCCGTTCACCCATCCTGCCTTTGGGAGGGGTGAGGGGCGAAACTCAGTACAAAGGCTACGTACGTAGAAAGTGCAGTGGAATGTTTTCGGACGCGGGTTCGACTC